>CAWFIX010000001.1:0-25091 GCA_963816085.1 Candidatus Uhrbacteria bacterium
AGAAACCGCCGCAACGCAATTGTTGGTTGGCAGTGGAACGCAGATCAGTGGTAATCGTAACCGTATATTGCGTATCAAAAACAAAACAGGTTTTTTGTGGAGCGCCAGGGCAAGGATCAGATGGAGTAAAGATAACTCGTTTGGGATTGGTTTGGTCTACCGCCCAGGCTCCGCTGGCTTGTGGTGAAATCGATAAAGCACCAAGTGTAGCGTCATCGACATCTTTATTAAAAAGGATTCTGACAATCAGATCAGCGTTTGCAACCGACCCCTCGGGGCTTTTTGCGACTACGCGAAAGACATCACCTCCACCGGAACCAAAGCCTCCGCCCGAGCCTCCACCGCCCGAGCCTCCGCCACCCGCTCCACCCGCTCCACCCGTTGCCGCATTAATTAATGAATTGATTACAAATGATGCTATAGCCCAAGAAAGGAGAACGATTACCACTCCAATGATGCCATTTCGGAGCCAGGCTTTGGCTTTATCAACCTTAGCTGAATCGCCACCGGCAGTCATCCAAAGAAAACCGGCGTAAAGGATGATGACGAGTAAGACGACTCCAAGTAAACCTAAAAAGACGTTGATTAAGCGGGCTGCAATAACGCGCGGGTCGGTATCGGGTAATGCTATAGTTTGACCAATTGAATTTAAGCCCGTATCTATCTGTGCGTGTGCGGGCGCAATAAAATCTCCACCAAAGATGCAGAGGCTTGTGATAACCGCAAGAGCGGCAAAGAACGATCGCAGTTTCATGGTTAGATTACTTGAGGGCGTTTATTATCGCGTCAATTGAGAAGGTGGTTATAGCCCAAGAAGAGAGGACAATAATGAGGCCGATGATTGCATTTCCGATAGCACGTTTCGCGTAATCGGTTTTTTCTTTGTCGCCGCCCGAGATCATGAAGAGAAAACGACGTAAGGAATGAGGATTACGAATATAAGCGACAGGAAGCCGATAACTACATTAATAAGTTCCGCAACAATGATTCGTGGATCTTTTTCGGAGAGATTGAGCCATTCGGATAAAGCGTTTTGACCTATGTCGATAGGGCTAGCATAAACCGGTAGTCGAAACACATCCTTGCCAACAGGGAGATCGAAATCAGACTAAGAATTTGAAATTTTTTCATAGATTATGGAGCCGGCTTCCAGGCTGGCGATGATTCGCAGTCTTTATTCCAAGGTGTTTCATTGCACAAATTTGGATTGTTGGGCCCGCCACTAAAAGGCACTCCGTTTTTATCCAGATCCGATGCTGCCGGATTGAAACAATTTTGATAAACATTCATGATCCGATGTGTAACAACCGGTGCATAGATACTCATGGCTTTCCATGGATCTTGATTTATGGCTGGAATTTCGGAAGGCAAGAATGGCCTGTGTTTTATAGAGATGCGGGGACTTACCGGCTCTTCGCCCGTAGCAACAGGGTCGCCCGCGGCATTTAGTTGTTCGAGTGATGAATAGTAGTACCAGGTATTAGCACCAAGAGCGTCTTCAGCGGGACCGCTGCGCTTGATACCGATATTGCCGGAGTTGACCGAGTAGCCCAATAAAATTGAATCAAAAGTGACCACTGCTGGGAGATCGGCTGCTACGTTGCCCTCGAGCACTTCGGGTAAAATCTTGGTGATTATTGGAGGATCCAAGAAATTTCGTCGTTAGTTGCAAATGCAAAAGAGTTATCGTCGTTGCCACCGGGGGGCGGACCCTTAGCGATACCGTTACTGTTGCCATCTAAAGAATTGCCAGCCATATCAACAACACCATCAAAGCCAAATGCACCAACCTCGGCGGCAAGCGGAGGAGTCGCACTTAAAGTTGCAGACTTAACGGTGACATCAATGGCACTATTGCCCGGCAAACAATACATGGTTATTAAACATGAATTAGTACCGCATTCATCGGTTGTGATGAATTCAACAGTCCTGTAACCGTTGCTGATACGATATTCGCCGGCAACCAGCTGGCTCGTGCCACCCTGATCTGCAGAAACTGTGATATTTTGAAAATTGCCACTGGATACATTTGGATCGAAGAAACCGGAAGCACTCATTGGCAAGATTGGTTCGCTAAAGTTGATTTGGACTACAATATTGCGAGCATATGTGCCAGAGGAATAGGGAATGTAGGATGTTACTTTGGGCGGAGTGTTATCGATTTCAGTGGAAACCTCGAAGCTCCAGGAATAACCACTATCAAAACTACCCACAAACATAGCCGTACCTGATGCATTTTTGATGCCGTCCGCGCCACCAGAGAGAACAACTTCGTACCAAGTATTGGAGATTGAATTACCAAGAGGTTCGTTGGGTTTAACTATGACGGAGCGGCCATCGGCAGAAATCGTAACGCGCGCTTGATCGGCGAGTAAATTTTGCGACGCATTGTCTTGTGGGTGGATCTTGATGATATCGCTATTTAGCTGATATGGCACGGGTGACGCGGCCGGATCCCAACCCGTGATGAATGACGCCGGATCAATTGGTTCTTTGAAAGTTATGGAAATCGCAGTATTGCGAGGCACGTTTTTTTGATCACGCTCGGGAAAATGATATTCTATCACTCCTTCACCCAAGGAACCGGAGTTTCCCCATTGCCCAAAACCACCGGAACCCCCAAAACCAAACCCAGATGGCTGAAAGAAACCTCCGCCTCCACCCGGAGCAAAAATCCCAAGCACAAAATTGACTATGGCAAAGGAAAGGAAAATTATTATTAAACCGATAATCGCATTTCTGATGCGCGTGGTTGCGTTTTGAACCTTTGTAGCGTCACCGCCAGCCGTCATGTACTCGTAGCCCGAATAAAGCATGATAATGAGCAGTAAAACTCCCACAAAACCAAGAGCTACGTTTATGATGCGTCCGATGATGGTGATTAGATCAGCGGATTGAGTCACCCCGGCAGATGCTGCAACGGTATTTACGTTTTCTTGACCTGTTGCAAATTGCGCTAACGAAGGCCACGCAAAAGATAAGCCGCCCAAAATTACAAACAAAATAATCACGGATGTAACTGGCCGTTTCACAAATAAAAATTTTAGTATTCTTTTTACAAAATCCTTCCTCTGCATGGATGAAGAAAGCTAAAGGAGATAACCCAACATTACCTTAATCCCCATGCGGATATTATAGCACAGTTAGTGTATGTTTGCGATAATTTATGCCAGAAGTTTTTGCACAATCTCTCGGACACGGTTACCATCGGCCAGGCCGCCGGCTTTTTTCATAACAGTACCCATGACCTTACCCATGTCAGCAGGAGAAGTAGCACCAGTTTCGGCAATAACTTCAGTTGCCAGCTTTTCGATCTCTTCATCGGAGATTTGCTCGGGCATGAAGCGCTCTAAGAATTGATTTTCTTTTTCCTGTTTAACTACAAGATCTTCGCGACCACCGGACTGATAATCCACTAATGCATCTTTACCTTGTTTCAACATAGTTTTGATTACAGCTAAAGCCTCTTCATCGCTAAGCTCGTGGCCAAGATCGATTTCTTTGTTTTTAAATGCCGAGCTCAACATTCGCAAAATAGATGTCTGAAACTCGTCTTTTGCTTTCATGGCAGTTATTAGCTCGTCTTTAATTTGACTCTTGAGGGACATATTCGATATTTAAAAAAGATTTAAGTTTTTATTAATCACAAAAAAAATATTACCAAACTTTCACAAATATTAACAAATTTTCACAAACATTTGAGTTTGATGAAATTTGTCGCATAGTGACTTTTGGTAATAATTTTTTACTGAAATTTAACTTTACTTGCGGGTATCTTTGAGCTGACCGGTTTTGAGAAGATACTCATACTGATCGCGTTTAGTTACGCGGCGCAAAGCGCTTTCACGAAGCTTATTTTTACTTTTGGACTGCGCGCGAAATCTGTTTTTGCGAACTTCCAAAATAACTCCGCTTTGTTGTTGGCGCCTTTGGAATCTGCGAAGTAGAGATTCGAATGTTTCGCCTTTTTTACGTTTAACTTCAATCATGTTTTTTGCTCCTTTCTATGTAATATCAAACCTATGCATCCATTGCTTGGATACGACTACAGGATAGCCCATCTAGGACTTTGCGTCAAATCCAAGAGCGACCGAAGGCGCTCTATTGTGAACATTAAAATTTGGCTTTAATTTGCGGTTTCTGAGCTTTTTTGGATCATTTTCTTCCTCAACTCTTGAACCATCTTTTGAGCATCAACTATTTCTTGAGTACCGGCATCCATATCGCGGATGATAACAGTGCCGTCCAAAACCTCCTTTTGACCAATTATTATTGTCCATTTAGCATCCATGCGATTGGCATTGTCCATCTGAGTTTTGATAGAGCTCTTTGAAAATGATTCAGCGGCTTTAAAACCGGCGGAACGTAACTCTTCAAACAGAGCCAGTGCACGTTTGCGTCCGCTTTCACCAAGTTGTGCTACAAAAACTTCTGTTTCTTCGGCCGGAGGTGGGGTGACTTCGCGACTTTTCAGAAGGCTTACCACACGATCTACGCCGATGCTGAATCCGGCAGCCGGAGTCTCTTTACCACCAAGAAGTTCAATCAAGCCATCGTATCTACCGCCGCCGCCGAGTGCATTTTGATGTTGATTCTGATCGTCTGTTGCTTCGTATAACTCGAAGACGGTACGTGTATAATAATCGAGTCCGCGTACCAGGAATGGATCGAGTTGGTATGGAACGCCGACTTCATCCAAGTATTCGAGAACATGCATGAAGTGATTTTTTGATGATTCATCGAGCCAATCCACAATTTGCGGAGCTTCCATTTTCATTTCCATAATTGCCGGATCCTTGGAATCGAGCAAACGCAGTGGATTTTTGAGCAAGCGTTTTTTATCATCCTCGGACATGCGGTTGCGTTTGGGACGGAAGTAAGCGACTAAAGCGTTGCGATAATTGAGGCGGCTTTCGGGTGTACCAATTGAGTTGATGCGAACCACTGTATCTAACCCCAGGCTTTGTAGATATTTCCAAGCTAAAAGAGCTATTTGCGCATCGACAACTGCATCGTCATCTCCTATCATCTCACAACCGAATTGCCAGAATTCGCGATAACGACCCGATTGCGGACGCTCGTGACGAAACATCGGGCCCCAATACCATAACTTAACCGGCTGAGGCAGATTGAGCATGCCATGTTGGATATATGATCGGCAAATCGCAGCAGTATTCTCGGGGCGCATGGTTACCTTGTCGCCACCCGATGTATCAAAACTGTACATTTCCTTTTCAACTATGTCTGTTTGTTTACCTACGCCACGAACAAAAAGAGGTGTCTCTTCCAAAACAGGTGTTTCGATACGGTCGAAGCGATAAGAATCGCAGATATTTTGAGCGGATTCAAATGCTTGGCGCCAATAATGCTGATCCGCGGGTAAGATATCTCTCATGCCACGAACAGAGGATAGGGGTTGCGGCGCTTTTTTTGAAGCTACATCGCCGGCTTTTTTTACAACGGGTTTTTTATCAGTGCTCATATTTTATAAATTATAATCTGTGGATTGAAAAATTTTCCAACGATCAAGCGGCCATCCGCGAACCCATACTTTACCGACTATTACATTTTCTTCTATGGGGCCAAAGTAGCGGGAGTCGAGGCTTGCGGCGCGATTATCACCAAGAACAAAGTATTCATTTGCTTTCAATGTATCGCGCCTGGTTTGGGCAGTGTATTTATCAGATAGATATAAAGACTCATCAAGAACGATACCGTTTGGATATTCATCGTTATAAATTTTAACTTGCCCGTTGGCAATCTCGACAGTTTCACCCGGCAAGCCTATAAGACGTTTGATGAAATAATTTTTTGGGTCATTGGGATAATGAAAAACCAAGATGTCACCTCGTTTTGGTTCGGAAAAGCGGTATGAAATTTCGTTTATTACTAAATATTCGTGATCGAAAAAGTTTGGTTCCATGGAAGCGCCTTTAACATAAAAAGGCTGGATCAAGAAGTAACGTACAGGGATAATGATTGCCAAAGAGATGGCGACCACTTGGACAAGTTCCAGGAAAAAGTGGAGTGCCACCTTTGGCGTTTCGCCGGCCAGATCAGCTCCTTGATTGCTTTTTTTAGTAAAAATACCCATATATATTAAGTAATTTATTAAGTCGTAACAACAATAGTAAGTGGTATATTACAGCATTGGACACTCTTTGTCTAGTGGTAAAAATGGCTAAATTTAGGAAATAATTGCATTTGAAAGCATAATCTTAACCTTAGAACTGAAACGCCAGCCAAGTGTATAATGCCACAAGAGAAGCAATAACTCATAGGTAACCATAGGCAAAATGGCCAACATCACAAGAATCCACCCGTTATTTAAATATGTGCCCAAGGTAGCGAATATTATGATATTGGCAACGATGGATGAAATGATGCTAACACCGTGAATCCACCAAATCGGACCATAGTATAGTTTTAACCAAATGGTTTTTGAAGTTTGCGAAATCTTACCCTGGGTACTTAATATCTCATGAACCAAGCGAGCTTTCTTTAAGCGTCTAAATTCAGTACCGGTAAAGATTGCGCAGCTGGCGATTGAAAAGCTTATGCCTGCTAAAATTGCGAAACCAAGATTTAGAAAAAGTTGAATTAAAACTCCGGCGACGATCATTGTCAGTATTTCCGGCCACTTCGCTTTGACTTTATCGACAACCTGCCATGAAGCCGCTCCCAGAGAATACGAACGTTTATGCACCAGACTTTCATGGTACAAGCCCGGGAGTATGACTGCTGCAAATTTACCCAGCCCAGCCAATAAAAATTCCAAAACATGCGCGACTGGTGCAAACAAGACGAGACTTAAAATAAAAAGAAATTTAAAATCTTTACTTCTGTTTAAATGTTCACCACAAAGCGAATTCGCAACCTCGAGTGAGTGTACCTTCTGAATATCTTTTTCCATCGCTTGCAGCAATGCCGATGGTTGATAACCAATGCTTGCGGTTGGAGCCTGTATTAATTTTATTTGAATGCTGCTTGCCACGTGATCATTAATAATTTTAGCCTGCTCTTTAAGATCAATGCCTTCATCGGCCGCATCGTCTAGATCAGACTCGCTCCAACGGGGGATGGCTTGTTTGGTAACCAAGTCTTCGAGCCAAGGGTAAAGTGCCCCATGATGGGTATTTGCAATATGATTAACAGCATCCAAAACATTTTTAGGAATTTGTTTTTGACGCCCCAGAGCAATTCCGTGACCATCATTTAATAAAGATTCCAAAGCAGAAAATCTTGATGGGTGTATGGCGATGGAATATTGAAATTCGATGGGAAGTTTTTTCAAATTTTGTAATTCGTCGACATGGTTAATAACAGTCCATTGTAAGGGTTTTTTTTCAACATAAAAATGGCGGTTTACTCCACCTGCCATGCCATCGAAAATGGCCAATAAACTCATACTTACATTATAACACAAAAAAACCCTCCATTAGTTGGAGGGCGGAGCATAACTTTAATCGGACTTGGATTTTAACAGTTTCAACATGGCCGGAGGCAACGAGGGAGACACCGACCCATCCCATCTTAAAATGGTATGGGTATCAGTTATCTGTTCATCAGCAAAACCAGCTAATGGATCGGGACGCTCTAAATACTCGGGGGGTTCGTACAATGTTCCCGTATAACCAAGACGACGCAAGACGCGACAAAGTAATTCGAAGCCATGATGAACATCGTCTCGGTTCTTGGTTTTGGATGACATTTGGAAACCATCGCCAATTACAGCTGCATCCTCGACGGTGCGAAGAACAGCTTTAGCGACATACTTGCGAAGAGACTCGTATGTTAAAGTTTCCGGTGAGACGGCAAGCACCACGCAGGCCAAAATGCGATTTTTGGTTCCACTAAAATGAAAAATACTTCCGGGATTTTGTACAACCCTGACCCGCTCAATTGATTTACGGCGCAGTCTTAGATCCTGTCTTAGCAGATACATTGATTTGGTTTCACAGACCGGAGTTTCAAGGTACGCAGGAACGATGTAGTATGGATGATCCAGCCGGATCTGATTAAAAGACTTCATTGATAGTTCCGCATCGTTCGCCATGTTTTAAGGTGCCTCCTTTGCACAAGAATGACTTATCACATCCATGGTTTAAGGTCAAGACACGTACACCAACCTTGTACATCGTACAACACTTTGACGTTAGAGGTTTCTGACGGCATTATATGAATACATTTATGGATACTATCAAAAAACTTTTAAGTGATGCGAAAGATTTGGATAAGCGCGAGGTGGTGTTGCTTTTAGCATATGTACTGAAAAAATCCGAGACTCACGTTATATCGCATGATGATGAGGTTGTGAGTGACGCTGGAGTCAAAAAGTTTTTGAGTTTGGTTAAGCGCCGGCAAAAAAATGAACCGATTGCGTACTTGGTTGGATACCAACCTTTTTATGGGCTGGATTTTATAGTGAACCGCACTACGCTGATTCCCAGACCGGAAACCGAGGTTTTGGTTGAAAAAATTATTACGGACATGAATAGGGAAGTGAAGCGCAAGAAAAAATTGATTGCCGTGGATATTGGTACAGGCTCAGGATGCATTGCATGTGCGATTAAGAAAAACCAACCGAAGGCAGAGGTGATAGCGAGTGATAATTCCCCTACTACACTAAGCGTCGTAAAATATAATGCTAATAAATTATCCACAGCCTTAGAAGTTATCCCCGGTAATCTTTTTGGTAAAAAAATGAGCTCTGCGTTAGTTAGAAAAATTTCTGCAAAAGAGAGTGTAGCACTTTTTGTGGTAGCCAACCTCCCCTACCTCCCCTATTCTGATATGGAGACAATGCAAAAAAATGTAGTAAAATATGAACCCAAAAATGCGCTATTCGCGGATGATGATGGTATGGAATTGATTAAAAAATGTATTCAACAATTGGAAAAATTCTTAACTCCCTACTCTGCTTCGAGATTAAGCTGGCATTTGTATTTTGAGATTGATCCGAGACAAGTTGATTGTCTAAAAAAATTTGTTAAAGGAACTTTTAAAAATACAAAAGTTAAATTTGAAAAAGATTTGTGTGGAAGGATGAGGTTCATGACGGTGACTAGGCACGTTTAATATCCGCTCCCAAGCCTTTAAGTTTTTCGATAAGATTTTCGTAACCGCGTTCGATGTGCTCTACGCCAGTGACGGTAGATTTACCTTTGGCCATGAGTGCGGCGAGAATGTAAGAGAAACCAGCGCGTAAATCGGGAATTGTGATTTCTGCAGCTGTGAGAGGGGTTGCGCCGACGATGATGCAAGAGTGTTTAAAATTTTGATGTTGGTAACGACAGGCTTTTGAGCCCAAACAATCGGAATGGAGCTGAATGCTTGCTCCCATTTTTTTAAGAGCTTCAGTGTAACCAAAACGATCTTCAAAAACAGTTTCGTGAACAATGGAAACGCCGCTTGCTTGAGTTAGAAGCATCACAAATGGTTGCTGCCAATCGGTCATAAAACCGGGATGAACATCAGTTTCGAGCGTTATTGGATTGTATTTTTTAGCTGAACCGAAGATGATGCCGTTTGGTTTAATAACAAATGGCACACCGACTCGGCGAAGTGCATTTAGGAAAGATAAAAGATAATCTTGCTCGGCACCCTCTACAAAAACTTCGCCGCCGGTGATTGCGGCCGTGATACCAAACGACGCGGCCTCAATACGATCTGGTATAACACTGTGCTCGGCACCGGTGAGAGTTTCAACACCCTCGATTACCCATGTGCGGTTAGCTTCGAGATTGATAATGGCTCCCATTGATTGTAAAAGTTTGGCCGTATCCATTATTTCGGGTTCGATGGCTGCGTTGGAAATTGTAGTTGTTCCTTTGGCACGAACTGCGGCGAACATTAAGTTTTCCGTAGCGCCGACAGATGGAAATGGAAGTTCTATCATTGCCGCCTTAAGCTCTTTAGCCTTAACAGTGTAGCAATCTTCTTCGTAAAAAATTTCCGCTCCCATTTTTTTAAAACCTTCGAGATGAATATCGACAGGGCGAGCACCTATTTTGCATCCGCCCAACATTGGGATACGAGCTTCGCCAAAACGATGTAAAAGCGGACCAATGAGTAGAATGGGTATACGATTCTTGCGACTGAAAGCGGAGGCCACATCACCATTCTTAATTCCTTTGGCGTTGATTGTGACAACATCATTTTTTTGCACGACCTTAACACCCAAGCCTTTTAAGAGCTCGATTGTTGCATCAACATCGCCAATCTGCGGAACGTTGGTGAGTTTTACTTCATCATCGGTTAAGAGCGATGCCACTAATTGTTTGGTTGCCGCGTTTTTTGCTCCGCTAACTTTAACAACACCACGAAGAGGTTTTCCACCGTTTACGATATATGCTGGGTTGGAATTTTTTTTCATAAAAAACTTTACGTCTAATGTCGAACATCAAGAAATTATTTGACGTTTCAAATTTGAAGTTTGACGAGGGCTCTTACTCTTCCTCTAGATTAAACTCTGGTTCGTATCTTGGCAAAGATGCGATTTCTATCCAGGTATTGCCTCGCAGAAAAGCAACGTCACGGCCATCAGGTGTATTAATTTTATAAAAATTACTGCCCGTGCGACTCCAGACGATTTCTTTTACTTCGCCTCCGGCAAAATACCACCCTTTTCCTTCACCGGTTGTGCGGATAAAAAGGCGGCCTTTATCATCTAAAACGCTTTCATCAGTAGAGATGACCAGGATATTTTTTGCGTTAACAGGTGTTCCTTTTTTATCTTTATCGCGAGAGCCGGCCAGATAACGCTCGTATGAGTTTGATTCTTCATCGTATACCCACTTTACCTTATAACTGCCATCAAAAGGAATTGTGACATTGCGGACGTTACCGGGAGTAAACCCAGTTTCCTCATCTGTAAAAATCCACGGAGTAAACTCACCGGATTTCCATTCTTTATCAGTTTGAACTTTGCTGAGATTTTCTGAGCTTGTATATACATTGTGAGGAGCTGGACGATTTTTGGAGCGCCAGAAATATCTTTCACCTGCCATTTCATCCAGGTTGCGGAAATTGGTTAGGCCTCCAATACGATTCAACGCTTCGGGGCTTCCGCCAACATGAGCATAAATTGCATCAAGTGACTGTGCCCATTCAACATAGTAAGGACGCGCAGAGCGGACCGGGCCGATTTCATCCACGGTTGTAGATGCGCTGAATATAGCCATGAGGCGTGTTATACCGCCTTCAACAGGTGCCTCAAAAACCAAACTAGCATCAGCTATGCCGGCAAGTGGACGTGCATCTACATGATTTTCGATCATAACAGCGCGCGGTAGCATGCGCGACTCAGATTCGGGAACACGTATGCCATCGAGCCATCGAGCCGTTAACCCATCGTCTGGTTCGGTGCTGGTTGGAGCTACCAGATTATTAGTGGAAGGTTGATTATTATCACCGCGCAAAGCATAAACTAAAAAACCAATACTTAAAACAAAAATCAAAAAAGCGCCGCCGGCCAAATATGGCCAGTGACGCTTTACCCATCCCGCAATTGCCGTGATGGTTTGTGTGTTTTTTTGTGATCCCTCCTGACGCTTGATCATTGCACTTTCAGTTTTAACATTATTTCTTTTCCTCGGCTGGAGCTTCGCCTTCGGCAGCGGCTTCACTTTCTTTCTTTTCATCAGCTTCGGATTTAACAGCTGTTACATCACCAATATCCTGTTCCTCAAGTTTCTTTTGTTCTTCTTCGGAGAGAGGTTCTTCTACGGCAGCGATCAGTTCGTCGGCCTCGTGATGTAAAGCAACGCCTTCGGGTATATCGAGAGAGCTGACAACAATACGATCTTCGTAAGTTTTTAAAACCGAGAGATCAACAACCAATTCCTTTGGCAATTTGCCAGGTAAACATTCGATCTCTACTTCGTCTAAGTTTTTAATAAGTGTACCACCCATTTTTACAGCGTCAGATTCACCGATAAATACTAATGGAACCTCGACGGTAATTGGTTGATCCATGCGAATCTGGCGGAAATCTATATGGACAGGATTCATTTTGATAGGATGTACCTGAACCTCTTGAATAATCGCTTTTACCGGCTCACCATCATCAATCACTAAATCAAATAAAGACGAATATTTTACTTCGCGAAATAAATGAAGGAAATCTGATTGACCGATATTGATCGATACCGAGGGTATGCCATTGCCATACACCACTCCTTTGATTGGCTCGTGGCCGTTCATTGGTTCTGCAATTTCTTTAAGATTGCGTGTTTTTGCTGTTAATAAAGCCATAAAATTTAATTTAGCCGATAGCCGATAGCTGGTAGCTTTTGCCATCTGCCATCTGCTAATAGCTATAAGCTAATTAGTGTGCGTATGTTAGGCGAGTTTTTCCCTAATGTCAAGTAGGTTTTGGCACAGAGCTTTGCTTTGTTTTGAGATAATACGGTGAGTTTTTATACACTCATCAGCCGAGATTGTAGGAGATTCGGCCAATCTGAGAGCATCGGATCCGCAAGCATCGGTGATTAGGCCAACCGCACTAACTCCCCCTTCGGACTGAACAACGTAATAAAAAAGCCCATGTTTACAAGAGTTGCATGTAGAATGATAAAGCCGTACATGAGATTGCTCACGAACAAGTTTTACCGACTCGGTTGCATATAACGATTTGCACATTGGGCAATGCGTCATAAGCGGCATCATGGATCCTAGATTCATGCTTTAAGAATATCGCTTTACCGGCGCCTGGTCAATTGTAAGAATCCTTGTGATCGGCGGATCGGGCACTTATACGCATATTGAGCGCTATGCCGATTGCCACATAGCCAGCCACGAGGGAAGATGCGGCAGCCGATGCAAAAGGAAGCGGGATGCCTGTAACCGGCATTATGCCCATATTCATGCCCGCATTAACTAATATATGCATACCAAACATGCCAGCAATCATTACTGTATAGGTTTGCACAAAGACATCTCTCGAGGAGTAGCCGATGTAAAGAATGCGGACCAGGATTACACCAAAGAGAACCAGGATTAGTGCGATGCCCGCAAAGCCGAGCTCTTCCCCCATCACGGCGAACATAAAATCAGTAGAAGCCTCGGGCAAGAAACGTAAGCGTGACTGGCTGCCCTCCCCTATCCCCTTGCCAAACCAACCGCCCGAACCGATTGCGGTTTGTGCTTGGATAACGTTATAACCCGCACCAAGCGGATCAGCTTCGGGATTTAAAAAAGAGGTTATGCGTTGTTGTTGATATGGAACAAGAAAAAAACTCCAAGCGATATAAATCGCTGCTGCTGTTGCACCGATTAATAACAACCACGTGCGTTTACGCAAACCGGCAAAAGCAATACCCGAAAGCCAAATAACAACAATAACCATTGAGGAACCAAAATCCGGTTGCAACATGATAAGGCCAACATAAACCACCATGGCCAAAAAACTCCCAAAGAAAGTTATCCAATCCAAACGGCGATGCACTTGCCGGTAAAAATATGATGCCAAAAAAAGTGCAAACAAAACTTTGGCCATCTCGACGGGCTGAATGCCGACTGTACCAATACGAAACCAACCCTGTGTTCCACGTACCTCGGTGCCAAAAATTAAAACGCCAACCAAAAGTGCAATGCCAATTGCATAAGCAACAAGCCCGTAGCTACGGAGCTGACGGTAATCCCAAGCCATTAGCCCAATCATGGCCGCCAAACCCAAAATAACGGCGATTGCTTGTTTGCGAAATTGTAAAAGTGAAGAAACCTCGTACGAATTGCCGATACCATAAATCATGAGCAAGCCTATTGCGGACAAAGCGAATAGGGCGCCGATTAAAAACCAATCAGTTTTGCGCAAATATTCAAGCCACGAATGAACCATGAGAAACAATTTACACCATGTGCGTCGAACGTCAAACCACAAAGTCCATCAAGATTTTTTGTAGGTGCTTGATGGACTTTATGGACTTTGCGTTTGATGGACTTAAGTCAGTTGGTCAATCGACCGGATGGTAGATATGAATTTGTGTCGAGCAGATTGACAACCGGGATAACCTCGGTTTTTGTGACGGATTGGATGGTATCGTACCAGTAGAGATCGACATTGCGGGTTTCGCCGGGTTTGAGTTCGCGAATATTTACTTTATTCACAGCAACCACTGTATTGCCACGCATTAATTTGATTATATAATCAATAGACCAGTAACCATAAGCACCATTGTTTACGACATCAAAAGTTGTACGCGATGCGGTACGATTTGCGGCTACGGACGAAGGATCGAAACGCACATTTTCCACTTTAACCCCACCAAAGCGTTTATTTATGTATTTATCATAATCCAACTCTACCTCACCGGGCTCTACGCGATGCCAGCGAATATTATCTATTAAAAGTTGAGCACTGCGGGCACTGGGCGAAGAAGCTTTAAAGCCAAGTTCAGTAAGTGTTGTGAGTTCACCAGGAAGAACAAAGCCTTGGCGCGCAGAAGTTTGCTCGCCGGCTACATTAAACTTATAAGAAAATTCAGCCCACCAAGATGGATTTGGATTTTCTATATCAACCGCTATATCAAGACGATCTTCGGTATTAGGAAAAACGAGTACTGCCGATGTACCAACATTTTGAGGACGATCTTGCATTAAGCGATCTAAGTTTTGTTGGTTTATGGCTATTGCCATCGTAATACCGGACTCACGTGGATATGAGATGGCATATGCATCGAGCAAGCCCCAGGAAGAATACCCCCAAACGATGACATTTAAAGCTATCAAAATAATTCGCGACCAAGTGCGGATTGCGACATGATTACGAACCCACCAGCCTGCGGCTTTTAGCTCGCCTTCCGTGAAGCCACGACCAACTACAATGTTTTCTGACATATTAACCATTATAACATAGCTGATAGCAGATAGCCGATAGCTGATGGCTAAAATAATTTTCTAGCGGATTGAAATTCTCCTTCTTCGAATTTGAGTTGCCAAATACTGGCCATGGGCATGTCGATGTTGTGGATCTCGGGCCAGGGTAGATTTTGGAGTTTTACGAGTGCCGCGGCCATTGGTTCGCGATGCGAGCAGATGATGATATCGCCTTCGCAAGATTTGATTGCATCTTCTATCGCTTCGATGATTCTACCCGCGAGATCTTCGAGTGATTCCATGCCATCGGTTTTCATCTCGCCGGAGTAATAGCCGGATGTTTCGTAAAAATCTTTCAAAGGCTTACCCATCCAATCCCCCATCTTCCATTCTAAAAGACGATTATCGGTTTTGATTTGCACGTTTAGCGTTTGAGATAAAATTGACGCCGTTTCATGAGCGCGTTCGAGAGGTGATGCGATGATTGCACACGTATTTAGTCCTTCATCCTTTATCTTTGATCCAAGTACAGAAATTTGATAAATCCCTTCTTCCGAAAGATGCCAGCCGGGCAATGTGCCGTAATTTATTTCTTTGGGGTTTTCGACTTCGCCGTGGCGGATGAGGTAGACTTTCATAATTCTTATATCGTACATTGTACGTCGTACATCGTACAAATTAATTGTCTAAACCTTGATTAAGCATGATTCACCCACAAATTTACTTGATTACTGTAGGAGTCGATATATATAAATAATTATTCAATGAGTAATCAAGTAAATTAGGTAGGTAATCGGTTTGATAATCAAGGTTCAGACAATGGTCTTAGGGGTTGACAAAACTTAAATTTTGTGATAGCTTACCAACAATCGTTGGACAAGCGGTATTTACAACCAACGGGGGGCGAAGACTATTTGATGCGGCCGCTTAGCATCACTTGTCCGGGGGGAGTTATTCAACTCCCTTACGAGCCACTTTCTGGCGCACGGCAATTTGATCGGGCGGAACTTCTGGGCCATTTGGCCCACACCTTTGATCGCCCGGAATGCAGTGCGCCTTTTTCATCTTTTACGTCGTGGAAATTATCTGCGACGTTTATCCCTTTTACGTTGCGACGTTTGTCCGCCGATACTTTATGTAAAGGCGGTTATTTTTTTACCTTGATTTTCTGGATTAACAGGATTGCATAATCTTAAATATAAAAAGATAATAAAGTTAATCAATTAATCAAGCGAATCAAGGTTCAGACAATTGGATTGTTACTTGTATCATCCATCGCTATACGCTAAGCTTATTATCAAGCCTCTGACGCGGTTAATTTGGGCAACTTCTTCCGAGAAATTATGCCTATGGAAACTTATCGGAAGACAACAAAAAGCAAACATCAAAACCGTGATCAAGCCTCTTAGTCCGCATCCATACAATACGCCAAAAAAGTAACTCTTTTCGAGGCATAAAACCCAAGGCAACTTCTCGGAAAGCTATACAAGGATTTCGTGGATGCACAAGTGCTGAACAGCCCGGAACATGCACGTTCGTTTTAGGCCGACGTCTGTGCATTGCAGTACATACGGCCGGGATATGTGAGATGGGTCATAGAAATCACGTTCAGCACATTCTTACATCGTCGCTCTTGTGACGGTTTTTTTATAGCTTTGATTTTTAGTAATTGCCTTCGGCGACTCACTTTTGTCGCCAAAAGTAAGCAAAAGCGCTGGGGTCCGCGATGCCCTCTCATTTCATGGGATACTTATCCTCTTTTACCGTCCACGGTTACGCTACCCCCAGACCCCTTGGCGATTTAAACCGAATTATTAATATAAACAGATGATCAAGTTAATCGGTTAATCGTACGAACCCCACTACACTCTTCGAGTCTGCGAGGGGCGCGGCCAAGGTTCAAGACAATGGTTGGATAGTATTGACAAATGCTCTTGATTAGTTGGGGGAATTTTGCTAATATACGTCCGAAATATGCCAAAAAATACTGAGGAAAAGAAGCCAAAATCTAAGGCTAAAGAAGGCTCTTACGGAGCCGAACAGATATCTGTTTTGGAAGGTTTGGACCCGGTGCGCAAACGCCCCGGCATGTACATCGGCTCAACAGGGTCCGAGGGTTTTCATCATCTAATTTGGGAGGTTGTCGATAACTGTTTTGATGAAGCCATGGCCGGGCACGCCGATTTGGTAACCGTTGTATTGAATGAAGATGGCAGTGTTGGCGTTAGCGACAATGGCCGCGGCATTCCGGTTGATATCCATTCGAAATATAAAGTTTCGGCTTTGGAATTGGTGATGACAAAATTGCATGCGGGTGGAAAATTTGGCGGAGAAGGATCCGGCTATAAAATCTCCGGAGGTTTGCACGGTGTGGGTGTATCTGTTGTAAACGCTTTGTCTGAGTGGGTGGTGGCTGAGGTTGAGCGCGATGGAGCGAAATGGGAAATGAGGTTTGAATACGGAAAACCCACAACTAAGATTAAGAAGGTTGGCGCCAGTAAAAAACATGGAACTACAATTACATTTAAACCGGATACAAAGATCTTTACCGAGACAATTTTTGATTTAAAATATATTTTGGATCACTTGCGCCAACAGTGTTATTTAACAAAAGGAGTTAGATTATTGGTTGTGGATGAACGCGATAAGAAGCAGCCAATAGCGCATGGCTTTTATTTTGAGGGCGGCGTGAAATCTTATGTAAAGCATTTGAATAGCAAAAAGCAACGAAAGCACGATAATATTTTTTACATAGAGCGCCAGATGGATGCAGTCGGCGTAGAGATTGGCGTTCAGTATACGGATGACTATAAAGAAACCGTGATGGCTTTTGCTAACAATATCTATAACCCCGAAGGTGGAATGCATGTGATGGGCTTTAGGACTGCATTGACTCGTGTTTTAAATACATACGCCCGCAACAAAGGATACATAAAAGAAAAGGATGATAATTTGAGTGGTGATGACGTGCGCGAGGGTTTAACCGCAGTTATTTCTGTAAAAATTCCTGAGCCACAATTTGAAGGGCAAACAAAAGCCAAGCTCGGTAATACGGAAGCAAGAACGGCCGTGGAATCGCTCATGAACGAGGTTTTTGCAGTTTATTTGGAAGAGCATCCTAAAGACGCTGAGGCGATTATCGGTAAGTGTGTGCTGGCACAAAGGGCCAGGGCGGCAGCTCGCGCGGCACGTGACACTGTTATTCGCAAAGGCGCTTTAGAGGGTTTAACTTTACCAGGCAAGCTTGCTGATTGTTCGAGTAAAGACCCATCTGATTCTGAGCTTTACATTGTTGAGGGAGATTCTGCAGGAGGCTCGGCCAAGCAAGGGCGCGACCGTGAGCACCAGGCCATACTCCCACTTCGCGGTAAGATCTTGAACGTGGAACGCGCGCGTTTGGATAAGATGCTCGCAAATAATGAAATCAAAAATTTAGTGATTGCACTTGGTACGGGAATCGGTGAGAATTTGGATATGGAAAAACTCCGTTATCACACAGTTGTTATCATGACTGATGCTGATGTGGACGGCTCGCATATCCGCACACTTTTGCTGACTTTATTTTACAGATATTTCCCGGAACTTATTGAAAAAGGTCATATCTTTGTAGCACAACCTCCACTGTATCGCATCGCCAAGGGCAAGAATGTTCAGTATGCGTATGCAGAGGAAGAAAAGGATAAGATCGTAGCTGAGTTGCAGAAGTTGAAAGAGGAGCCTAAGAAGAAGGGCAAAAAAGCCGATGTTGATGAAGAACTAGCGGAAGAAATTGAGGTTACAGAGGAAGATGCTGGCGAAGAAGTTGATGAAGATAGAAAGAAAATGGCGGGGATCAATTTACAGCGCTACAAAGGTTTGGGTGAAATGAATCCGGATCAACTTTGGGAAACTACAATGAACCCGGAATCCAGAATAATGAAACAAGTTGTGGTTTCGGATGCGGCGCAGGCTGACGAAACATTTACAATTCTCATGGGTAGCGAAGTTGCTCCGCGTAAGAAGTTTATTCAGACTCATGCAAAGAAAGCAACTGTTGATGTTTAAGACGGTGCGAATTACGAATCTGCACGAATTACGAACAAGTAAAAATCCCCCAAATTTAGGGGGATTTATTAATGTAATTTGATCAGCTTATTTTAAAGATTCTATAGTTACGGATGTCATAATATCGTTTGCTGATATCTGTTTTACGACATCCATACCGGCTATTACGCGGCCAAAAATACTATAATTTGGTGGAAGAGAATGATCGGCCAACATGATGAAGAATTGTGAACCATTTGTATTGGGACCAGCATTAGCCATCGCCACTATCCCCTCATTATATGGAAGATTGACTGCCTCATCCTCAAATGTGTAGCCCGGGCCTCCTGTGCCATTACCATATGGATCCCCACCCTGGATCACAAAACCCGGCTCGACGCGATGGAAGGTTAAACCATTATAAAAGCTTTGCTCGGTGAGATAGATGAAATTTGACGCGGCCTTTGGAGCATCTTCTGGTAAGACTTCAAAAACGATATCTCCTTTTGTGGTTTTAATACGGATTTGTTTATTCTTAATTTGTTCATCCGGTAATACTCCCGGGAAAGCCAGATCATTTCGAATTGCAATTAAATTATCTATTATCTCTGTGAAGTTTTCCAGCGGCATTGCCCCCGAAACAAGTTCACCGTTTATGAATGTTGCCGGTGTACCCTGGACTCCTGCCACCATGCCTTGGTTTAGATCTTCAGTAACGCGAGAGGCTTTGATACCACTATCCAAGCATGGGTCGAATTGACCGCGATCCAAGCTTAGATCTGTTGCCGCTTGTTTAAGGCTGTCTATGCTAATGTAACCGCTTTTACTTAACTCAAATATCTTATCATGCATTTCCCAAAATTTACCTTGATCTGCAGCACACTCGGAGGCCTCTGCCGCTTTTTGCGCGTATGTGTGAAATGATAATGGGAAGTGGCGATACACGATACGAACATCATTTGGATATGTTGCCTTAATAGCGTCCATTGTATCGTTATGGCGTGCGCAAAATGGGCATTCAAAATCAGAGTACTCAATCATGGTGACTCTTGCGTTATCCATGCCCCAAACATGATCGCGAGACGAGTCTACTGCCGGGAGAACAGGATTAGTAGGCTCCGGTACCGGCTCCATAGCTGGTTCATCTGGCGCAAAAATGTATTCAAGAATTGTATCAGACATACCGAGAACAATTTTATTGATATCCTCGTTTTTAGCACCCAGGCCCAGGTAGCGCATGATTTGATATGCGGCTGCGCCATCAGCCATATATATTGCACGGCATTTTACAGGGTCAACGTAGTAAGCTTCGCCGTGATTATCAACTTGCAAAAGTATCTCACCTTTTAAACGATTAGCGAGCGCGTTGGATTTGCAAATTGATGTTGATTTATTCATGGCCAGCGAATCGTTGACTTTGGGGATTTTATCTAAATCCGCATTGGAGATGCCCAAGCTAAAATAGCGCATCATTTCATAGGCGGCATTACCATCAGCCATGTAGTAGCGCATGCCATCCTCTTTGCGAATATACCAGGCTTCGCCGTGATCTTCGACCTGCAAAAGAATTCGCCCTTTTAGGCGTTCCGATAAAGACTCGTCGTAATACCCCTTATTGTTATCGTAAGTAAAAACTGATGTGCCGTTGGAATTGTGATAATGGTATTCATTATCATACAATCCCCATGCCTCGCAGTTTGTTAGGCAGTAGTGGCCGCCTTTAGCATCTGTTGAGCCGGGATGAGCAGAGGCGATAGAGGGAAAGAACAACGCGATGCCAAGCGACATGAGCGCTATCGAAAAAATATTTTTCATAAGTTGGGGCTAATAATCTTAGTAAGAAAGTATCACAGATTGTGATGATGGAGCAAATAGAAGTTTATCTCCCCAGCCCTCTTATTAAGAGGCTGTATATATAGAACTACATAAAAAACAAAGATAGCTAAAACCAAAGCACCTCATTAGTAAGGAGGCTGGGAGGATATAACCCCAGTGCCACAACACTTAATTTGTTTTTTTATGTACTAAAAAACCTCCCGCATGGGAGGTTTTTGGAATTTGGTTAGCTTATGATTGTTTAAAATTCTGCCGCGCAAGCATACATATCCAAATTAGCGATTTGGTGCTCGAATGCTGTTGGAGTATAGCCGGTCCAATTTGATGGATTGCTTAAGTCTATTGCGTAGAAGATACTCGGAGTGGTTCCATCTTCTTCTACGAACGGATTCCAGCACGGTCCCGGTGAATTATCATAATACGTTTCCCAGACTATCAATTTATTATCCTTAATTCCCATGATATCCCAAACAATTGAGTCGGCGGCAAGTTCGTGTGTATGTTTCGGATTAATAAATAATACTGAATCATCTGATTTGCGTTTTACCTCACCGGTATTTTTATCGTAGTAATAATCATTGGTCGGCATTACAATAGATGGCGATTCGCCGCGCAAAGCTATTTCTTTTGAGATGCTGTAAACTGACCTATCATTGAATTGATCGATGCTGGTCAATGGTTCCCCAACTGTATAATTAATAAAGAATGCATCCGGTAAATCGTCAACTTTTTTTGCCCAATCATCACCATATAATTCTGTGGCAAGTGCCTCGCTATCGATGTGGCGCAAAACTCCGCCAAAGCTGACCAAGTAAACTCGCGGGTCGGTGGTAACCTTTAACATCACTTTATTCGGACTATATGTTACATTCCCACCAATCATGATTTCGCCTAACGCTACATCGCTGATTGTTTTAACCGCATCGAAATTACCATACCAACTAAAAAATGTTTTTTCAGTAGGGAAGACATAACGTTTGCCATCCGTATGAAAATAATAAACAGCTGAACCGGAACCTTTAATAAGGTCACCGGCATTTAATGATTCGGCTGCGTTGCTTTTTATTGGAACCAATAAAAGCGAGAGCAGAGCCAAGAAAATGAAATTCTTTTTGAGCATAAAATAAATTAAGAATGATTACTAATAAACCAACTATAGCATAGAAGATGACAAATAGCTTGCTTTTTCTACTTATTTAAGCTAAATTCCTTATATATGAAAACAAGAGATTTTTACATTGTTTTAAGTTTATCGATGATATTACTTGCGGGTCTTGGTTTTTATGCGGGTTGGACTGTTTCACGGCCGGCCGAGTATACACGTAATGTTGATGCCCAAGTGATTTTGACCGCACTTCGCGACAGAGGTTTTTTAGTGACGCAGACTTATATATTTGACCAACCGGTTACAATCGAAAAGACGAGTGGCAGTGCACTAAAGGATTTTTTCTTTGGGCAAACTATTACTGCGCGCGGAGCCATGGAAGTTAATATGGGAATTGATTTGGCGAATGTATCGAGTGATGATGTGACGATAGTGGATGATGCGATTACGATCAAGATTCCTGAAGCGACTCTGTTTAATGTTAGGCTCGTGGGGCCGATTGAAGTTGAGAATAAGCAAGGAATCTTGAAGAAACTATTGCAGGATGAAGATGGATACAACGAAGCACTTAGCGAACTGTCGAAGATCGCGGAGCAGACGGCAACTCAGGAAGAGTTTGTGACTCGTGCTACAGACAGAGCCAAGGAAGAGGTTAAGCAGATGTTGGGGTACGTGGCTGAAGGGAAGAGCATAAATGTAGAAATAAAATAACTGGTCGAAGTACTTAGTCTTAGTCATAGATTCAATCAAAATGTAAAAGCAAAAAAATCGAGCTGAGCTCGATTTTTTTGCGTTGATGTTGAAGATTATCCCCTGCCCCTTATTAAGGGGTTCTGACAGACAGCAACTCCTCCTTAATAAGGAGGTTGGGAGGATAATCTTAAAAAACTTTCAAAAAGCTGTTGCAACATAGGACGCAGGATGAGCGATGCGGGACGTTTTTAGTTACCTAAAATACACGTACAAAAACCCAACAACCAATACAGCTAGCCAGAGCCATACTGCCCATTTGGGGATGCCAAGGCCGAGCTTAAGAGTATTGAACTTTAGCCAGGTGTATGGGACACAGTGGCCGAGGATTGCAGTGAAGAACATAAGAACTGCGATTATGAGCGACAACCACATTAGCCATCCGGATGTCCAAAGCAATCCGGCTAGCAATAAAACTGTACCAAGTGTGGCACGTAATAATCTATCTAACGTTCCTTCGTTTTGTTTGAATAACATAATAACAATATAATACCACGTTGTGGGTTGGGCGTCGTGTTTAGTTTTTGAGTTTATCCCCTGCCCCTTATTAAGGGGTTCTATCAAATCGCAGCGCCTCCTTAGTAAGGAGGTTGGGAGGATAATACTTATCCCCTCTTTAAATAAACTTTTACGTAGGATGATTTTAACTTGGCAGCCAAATCAGGGAGTGCGTCGAGGTTTTCCGTAGCTGATGTTTTTACGACTTCCAAGTTAGATCTGATTTCTTGAGTTTCTTCGTCGTTAGAGATAGCCTCCACATCTTTTAACTTAATATCCGCATCAACATACGAGCTTAAAACTTCTTCCCCGTTTTTAGCATTAGCCGCATCAAGCACAACCTCCATAGCATCGTGAAAATCCACTAATGCAACTGCCTCCAAACTAAAACCGTTGCGCTTTAGCATGTCGTTAAATACGGGGCGGACTTGTTCTAGGGTTAGGTGAGATTCTGGGAAGTTTTGATTTGCGATTTGGGTAGCGGCTGTGTTTTGGATTTCGGTGACTTTAGCAAGGTCGGCTGGGAATTGTTTATCCATAGCAATAGACCAAGGACGATAGCTGGAATATTTATTTGTGAAAGCAGACCATTCGTTTTGCCATTCGGTTAGATTTGATTGTGCCAGTTCGGCATTCCCCTGCCCGGTTTGAAACAAAACTTGTTTATATGGATTATTCATCCGGTTATAATCGTCCATGAAAGCTTTTTTGGTAAAAAAGTTGGCTCCGTAAGCGCCTCCAAACATGAGTACGAATAAACCAAATATCCAAAGTATGATTGCCCATTTGGGGATGCGATGGCCAAAGTTAATCGTATCGGTTTTATAGTGTGTGTAAACTTGGCAAAAGCCAACAATAGCGGTGATCAAAAGTATGATTGCAATAATTATCGCAATAAACTTTAAACCGGCTTCGAACCAGAATAATCCGGCTAGCAAAAGGATGGCAGAGAATGTGGCACGCAGTAAGCGATCCAAGATTCCAACATTTGTTTTTAACATATGAATCCAGTTTACTACATGAGACTGATTCTCAGAAATTTGTTGTGTTAACAAGTTGTTGATGAGAAAATTGTCTTTTTTTCATCATGAGTACAAAAAACCCTCTTTAACAAAGAGGGACATTCGACGCAAAGCGTCGGATTGGGAGATTTTTCCTTAACTAAAAACCCCCACATCACATGGGGGCAAGTTTAATGTACTTTGAGCTCATCGATTTTCTCAATCAACTCAACTTCTTCTGCGCCAGGGCTTTGGGCGAGTTCAGCAAGGAGCTTGGCTTGCTCGGCGCGCACGTCGGCTTCGGTGACGCGGTATTTGGCCGTAGCAAGTGGCAGGCGGAGCTGAGCCAGGCTTTGTGCCAAGTCAACCTCGCCCACAAAGGCGGAGTTGGGATTGGTTTTGCGGAAAGCGCGTTCCAATTTATCCAGCTCGGCGTATTTGAGGAAGATGTCGCAAGCCGCGAGCAGATCGATTTCGGCAGCTATCAGTTGAGAGTGGCAGGATGTAGCGTATTCCGGATCATGAGGGCATTCACCGAACTCAACAGCTTTTTTCCAGATGTATACCTTATCCACCAAAACCTTATAATCTTCCCACGCTTGCATGATTTGCTTGGCGCGGATGTAGAGAGGTTGGCGCCTCGCTTTACGTTTGGCAGAATATGTTACTGCATTAATTATCAGCAAACCAATCAGATATGCTAAAAAAATCAGAATGAAATAATGGATTCCTTCGATAGCAGTTACGAGAATCCCCAGCCCCAATAAATAGAATCCTAAAAAGTGAAAAATGTTGTACCACGCTTGATCCGGAAAATATGCTGCATTTTCAGTTCTAATAATCCAATCCTTTGCTGTAAGAACTTTAGAATTTAGCTCTTTTACCCTATCCTCTTCGTTCATCTCATCCGCCTTTGTTTTCAAGTTTCGTATAAGGATCTAAGCAGAAAATTGAGTTTGAGTCAATACTGACGAATATCAAGCAGAACTCGTCCGGTTACCCTCTTTACCTGCCCGCAACGCTTCGCTTGCGAGGCGGGTGGGGCAAAGAGGGATATCCAA
>CAWFIX010000002.1:0-70922 GCA_963816085.1 Candidatus Uhrbacteria bacterium
TAACTCGTATCTATACGAAAACAATTCGTTTAGATGTCCACATCTTGCATAATATAGGAAGGTGTGTATCATGTAAATATGGTGTAGGAGCTTAAGCCTCGTGTAATTATTAACGAGGTTTTTATGATACATGAATGTTTGAAGCGGGCGGAGGAGGAGATGGTTTTGCGGAATTATAGCCGTAAGACCATCAAATCTTACTGTGGGGCGATTCGGGAATATCTTAGTTATCATCCCGAAGGTGAGAGATTTTGTGATGTGGAGAATTTGAGGGGGTTTTTATTAAAGAAGCAGGAGAAGGGTTATGCTCCGCAGACGGTGAATTTGTTTTTGATGGCGGTGAAGTTTTATTACTTGCAAACTTTAAAGTTGAGAGTGAGGATTGATCTTAAGTTTGCGAAGAGATCTAAGAAATTGCCTGTTGTTTTATCTCACGAAGAGATTGGGCGGATTATTGAGTCTATTACTAATCATAAGCATCGTACTATGATTTCTTTGGCTTATGGTGCGGGTTTGCGGGTGAGTGAAGTGGTGAGGTTGAGGGTGGCTGATTTGCAGTTTGATGAGGGGACGATTCATATAAAGCAGGCAAAAGGGAAGAAAGATAGGTTGACCTTGTTACCGGAGAGATTGATAGTGGACTTGAAAATGTTTGCTGTTGGGAAATCCGGAAGTGAATATGTGTTTAACAGTGAGAGGGGAGGGAGGTTGGTGGAGAGGTCGATTCAGAATGTTTTTGATAGGGCGATTAAAGCTACGGGAGTAACTAAGCCGGCGACTTTTCATTCGCTTAGACATAGCTTTGCCACACATGTTTTGGAGAATGGGGTGGATGTGCGTTATGTGCAATCGCTTTTAGGCCATCAAAATATCAGGACTACGCAATTGTATACACAAGTGACATCGAATAAGTTGAAAACGATACAGAGTCCGCTATAGGAACAAGTCTTATTTAGGGACAAGTCTTAACGTCATAACGTCTTAACGGGGTTTTTCGGTTGGTTTGTACGTTATGACTTTACGACGTTATGACGTTAAGACCGGTGCAGTTTGACGTTAGGCGTTTGACGATTTATTATTAAGTTACCAAACATATGTCAGAGGAGATTTTAAACAAGTTAATAGAGCATGATGCGAAGTTTATTGAGCATGATAGACGTTTTGATGAACATGATCGCAGGTTTGATGAACATGATCGGCGTTTTGACGCCATAGATAAATGTTTGGATGATCATGAAGATCAACTTGATTTTTTAGCTAAGAAGGCATTAGAGCATGATGAAAAGTTTGATATATTGATAGCTAACATGGTTACAAAGGATGATATGGTCAAAATTACCAAAACCTTAGATTATTTAGTTAAACTTGGCGAAAAGCATGACCATGAGATTACGATGATATCGCACGGTATGTTTCGCGTAACTGAAAGAGTTGAGGTTTTGGAAAAGCATTGCGGGATTACGCCGGCTTAAGATTATTTTTTACAAACAAAAACCCCCATGAGAGGGGTTTTTAAGTTTTCTGTCTATGTGGGCAGCCGGGCCAGCAACAAGGTCGACGCTTTCCTTTTAGGAGATCTGAGGATACGCGTTCGATATGTTGTTTTCTTGTCTCGGATTTTTTAACCGAGGTAACCCAACAGATCCACTCATTGCGGGAGAGTGGAGTAAGGCTGTTCCAGGTTTTGAGTACACTGTCAGAATTAGTAAGAGCTTCTTTTAAATCCGCTGGAACTTTGTGTACTACGCCTGAGGCGATTATGATTTTATTCATATCTATAAAGTACATCGCACCTCATGCATCGTCAATATAAACCATAATAACAAAAACCCCCTTTAATAAAGGGGGATAAATTTAAAAAAGACTTATGTAAGTCTTTTTTAAATTTTAGGGGAAGTTACACCGCAGGTGGAGTTTCTGATTCCGGAGCGGGTGGGGATTTTTTGCCTTTGTTCCTTTTCATCATTGTGATGATTGCAGTAATAGCTGCAACGGCTATTGCTATAAGTACTATGGAGAGTAGTGGGCGATAGAACAGCCAGGCTATGGCGATAGTGATTAATGAGAAAACAACTGCTAGCAAACCAGCAAGTAATCCTGTGCCCATACCAATAGCACTGCCCAGGAAAGGGATTACATCACCAAGAACGCTAAGAGGTTTGAGCATCATGGCGAGGCCGGCGAACATGAGGAAGAATCCAAGTATGCGAAGTATCCAAGTTAGGACTTTGTTGGAATTAATTGCGTTTTGGAACATTTCTTCAGAGCTGACAGTTCCCATTTCCAATAGCTCCACATCGGCACCTGCTTTGGCGTGATATGGTACAAAAGTTTCTCCTTGTTGCTTCGAGACGATGCTAACAGTGGCAGGTTTGGTAACTTCGAAGCTGATGCGTACATCGCCAATCTCCGGGGATTGGGGATCGCCGATATAGAGGACGCCATTTTGAATTTCTGCACTCCAAACATCTTCATCGGATAATGCTTCCATGTTGTCATCGGTAAGGGGAAGCTTTGATTCTCCTCCGATACGTTTGATTAGAGCAGGGGAGAGTTTGAATGCGCCAACATTTACATTATCAGCATAAATCTCTTGGCCATCGTAGGGCATGGAGTTTGGATTTTCATGGTCGGCAGGGAACTCGAAAGAGCCGGAGTCGATTAAAGTTTTTGACCAAGTTTTATCGTATGAGTATGTTGTTTCTGTGTCAGAGCTTCCGCCGTAGTTTTTTGATGTGTCGGATGAAGTTTCTTCTTCCCACTGATACATTTCGACAATGCGGTTTAGTTTGATGGCTGTTGAGCTAACAACGAAAGCAGAATCGTTTAGTGTGTCTGTTGTATCCGCTTTGCCTGTGATGTGAATTAATTTATCTTGATTGGCGCTGTCTACGGAATCTACAGAAACTGAGATAACACTATTTGCGCCCTCCTCTAAGCTCTTTTGCATTTTTACTGCACGGCCTTCGTTCCAAAATAGCAACGGAAATGCGATGACGAACAGTAAGAGGCCAAAGATAATACCTTTAAAAGAACCGCCGATGCGGCTACCCCAAGAGTTATGAGTAGATTTTGTGAAAACGTCGGGCATACTTATTAATTAAACAATTAAAGAATGAAATCGAGCTAAGCTCGATGAAACAATTAAATAATGAAATAGTTATGAATTAATCTTAATAATAGCTTACATGGTTACATGGATTGGAGCAATAATTTGACCGCAATTATGTTTTTAAGGCATACTCGTACAGCGTCAGGGCGGATGGCGGAATTGGTAGACGCACTAGCTTCAGGTGCTAGCGGTAGCAATACTGTGAGGGTTCAAGTCCCTCTCCGCCCACCACGTAAAAAGCCACTTAGAATAATAGGTGGCTTTTTACGTGCCCCGTGATTAATGAAGCGATAGAAATAATTAGCGAAATTAATTTTACGGGGCAAACTTCTTTTAGTATGCGATTTCACGTGGCACCGCCCCTTAAATAAATCGCTATAAATAAAATTTGGTGATTTTTTACTTCTTAAGATACAAAGCCCCTTTAATGAAAGGGGGACAAATTCAAAAAAAAGACCCAAGGGTCTTTTTTTTGAATTTTGGGGGAATGTTCCTATTTCCATTGCCAGCCGGTTTTTATGTACCACTTGTTTAATTGCTGGAAACGATCGGAGGGTTTTAGAATTTGCAGTTTATCGGGAACTCCTTTGATACGAGTTGAGAGAATATAGCCATATTCTGGGCGTGCCAAGAATACTGCGGGGAATTTTTGTAGCAATTTATCCGATAATGCGATTTGAGCTTGTAATAAACTTTCGGTGGATGTGGCGGCTTTGGTTTTGTTGATGAGTTCATCTACGTCTTTGTCGGATAAACCGGAAAAGTTTGTGCCACGCTCGCCCGTTTGGCCACTCCACCAAATAGGAGAGAGATCCTGATCACGGCTGTATAAAACATTCCAAAGTACTACTTGCGTATCGCGGTCCCGTGAAGATCTGCGTAATACTGTGGGCATGTCTTCGGCTTGAATATTTACTTGTACGCCGATTAAAGACCATTGTCTTTTTAAGGTTTCAGCAACTTTAATGAGGTCGGGTTGATTGGGAACCAAGATACTTAGAGTGAGTTGTGTTGATGATGCGCTGTCTTTGGTGGCTTTTGCGACTCTAATTGTTTCGTTTTCAGGTAAAACCCAACCGGCTTTTTCCAATAATTCACGTGCGCCTTCGATATCGGTTTGAGTGCTTGTTGTTGGAGTAAGAAATGGGTATGCGGCATCAGCAATTGTTGCATGGTTGCCAAGCGCGGTAATTATTTCGTTTTTATCTACGGCTTTAGTTAGTGCTTCGCGGAGTTTGATATCTGAAAGAGTTTTATCTTTTAGATTAAAAAATGCGATTGTTTGTTGGGGTGCATCTAAAGTAACGGTGTTCCATCTGGTGACTGCGGTGAATTTATCCATTTCGATTGGAGTCAGAAAGGATAAACCATCTACGAGATCTGATTTTAATGCATCTTCGGCAGGGCTTATATCCGGGTAGATTTGCAATGTGATGGTTTGGATAAAAGGTTTAATGCCATAGTAGTATTCCGATCTCTCCAGAGTGTAGGATCTGATAACACCTCTTTGATCGCGAGTGAACGATTTTACTTGATATGGGCCGCTACCGATTGGTTTTAAGTTGATGTTGGCAAGTCTCGCATTCGCCGCCGGTATGTTTTGCCATAAAGCGGCGGGCATTATACCAACGGTTAAACTTTTTAAGAAAGAAGTATCTGGTTGATCCAGAATAAATTGAACAGAGTAGATATCTTTGGCAACAATCTGAACACCGCGGAATAAGGGTGCAATTATAGAGGCACGTGCCGGGTCTTGAATTGTTTCAAAAGTAAATTGAACATCATCTGCGGTTAGGCGTTCTCCATTTTGAAATAAAACATCTTCTCTCAGTTTAACTGTGAGAGTTTTAGTGTCCTCGCTCCACGCGTAAGATTCGGCTATATCGGGAATTGCTTCCAGGCCATCCATCTTAAAAAGGCCGGAATAAACCAAAGCTACAATATCCGTATCAGTTTCGTTGGCCGGGGCGTCGACCGGATTAATTGCATGAGGTTCGCCAATTACCGCTTCAGTATAAGTACCGCCAACAATTGGAATTATCGTTAGATGGTCACGAGCAATTAAAATGATACCGGTAAGAAGAGCCAGTGTTCCAACCGATAAAATGATTATTAAAAGTTTGATTTCGTTTACGCGCATTACACGCCCGAGATAACGAAATTGTCGCCACGTTGGTATGGCGGTTGGTTTAGTTACAGATAATACCAATGCATGATCCCTGTCGGTTTCGGGGCCTTGCTCACTGCCGGATTTTTTATCAGGAGTGAGCCAAAAAAATACGGCGCGAAACCATGCACGAATACGTGCCAAATCGATCATAGATTATGCTAGTGCTACATTTAGAACGGCGGTCACAAAAAATAAAGCGGCAATAACGATGGTTGCATAATGCAAACCTTTTTCGATGCCACGCTTTGTTCTGAATACTGTGCTATCACCGCCAAATGCCGCACCGAGCCCGGAACCGCGTTGTTGCAATAAAATTGCCGCAGTTAGCAGGACGGCTAAAACGATTTGGATAATAGGTAAAATTAGTTGACGCATGGGACAAATGTTACGTCTAAGATATATATTAGTCAAGATGTGCGCTTTATTTAGCGGTTTATGCTATAATATCAGTATGAAAATGGGGGAGGAATCCAGGGCTGTTATTAAGAAGCGTTGGTACCAAAATATTTGGGTTATTTTAGGTTTAATTTTAGCGGTCTTTGTTTTTTTGGGTCTGATGCAGTTTTTGTATAAAACATATAACTACTATCAAATAATAAAAAGCGGTCAGTTCGTGAGTAGTTTTATGCCAATTGCGGAGCCAACAGCAGAAATGAAGGTTAACAGTTTGATGGTGCAAAAAGAGAGGGATAGGGTTAAACAAAATGTAAAAGGTAAAGAGGCGGATCCGTTTGTGGGGCCGAAAGACGCAAAATATGAAATAGTAATATTTGAAGATTTTGGATGCCCGTATTGCAAGATGGCTCAAGCAACTATCTCCGACTTAAAAAAACTTCGGCCTGATGTAAAAATTTCATACAGAGATTATCCAATTATTGAATTACATCCAAACGCGATGATAGCAGCGCAAGCATCAAGATGTGTTTGGCAGCAAGGAGACATCAATATATTTAATAGATATCACGAAATTCTTTATGCGCACCAAGACACTTTGGATTTGGATTCATTAATGGGTTTTGCTACGGATGTTGGCGCTGATCGAGCCGCGTTTAATATATGCATGCAACAACAGAATATTACGGTGCTTATAAATCAATCAATTTTGGATGCGGAAAATGCCGGGGTTGTAGCCACTCCAACTTTTTTTGTGGATGGTATCAAAGTTGAGGGAGTACACGAGGCCGGTAAAATGTTGGATTTAATAAAATAGTATGAAGAAATTTATTGTATCACTTTCAATTAAAATCGGAGTATTCGTTTTACTTTTTTTGGGAGTGTCTGGTTTGGGTTTTTCTCGGGCAAACGCAGCATTGGAAAAGTTTGACGTATCGGAACCAAATTGCCCTGCAGGGCAAACATATACAAAACCATCACCCGGGATTGGGCCAATGCCATGCGGTTTAAATCAATGTCGTACAGATGGCTATTTATATTTTACCGCTTGTTTGAGTGAAAGTGATTGCGGTAAGGCTGGTGGCACTACAGATGGTGCCAATAAGGCGGGTTGCAGTGATGCTGGTGGAACGGAATTGTTTTGTTGCAGAACTTCGAAGAATAGATGTAAGGCAAGCAATGACCCAAGTAAAGTTTATTTGTGTACCACAAAGCAACAATGTGAGTCGTTAGGTAAAATAGATACCGTGGGCGGGGCTTGTGATGGTGCGGAATATAATACTTGTTGCGAGATTCCGGATTCTGCAAAAGCTCCAATGAAAATAATCGGTGAACCTTTGTTAATTGGTACAACTATAGATCCATCGGGGACACAACGTGATCTTTTTAGTAGTGGTAGTACGCCAACGGCTATAAAAGTTGCCAGGGCATACGAATATATCGATAATTTCTGTTTTATTCAAACTGAATGTGCAGAGGGTGGTGGTACTTTTGAGAATGGCAACGGGTGCCCATTTAAAGGCGATCTACCGCAGGGCTATTGTGTTGCGCCCGAGGCTGAGTATGAATTGCAGTATCCAATTTTTGGCGCAAGTAAAATCTCCGGTTTGCGTAATTTTATCGGTTTGATTTTTAATGGGTCTATTGGAATTTTGCTTATCGTATCAGCTATATTTTTTATTTGGGGGTCTTTTAAGTATTTGGTGAGTTCGGTTGCAACATCCATTCAAAGTTCAAAGAGTATAATGGTCGATTCATTAGTGGGTTTGGCTTTGGGTCTTGGTGCTTACGCGATACTTGCTAACGTGAATCCCAATCTACTAACTTTGAATCCCGGGAAAATTTACATGATTAACAGGGTTTCGTTTTACAATGTGGTTTATTGTGGCGATTTAATTAATAAGAGTGCAAAATTGATGGAAGCGGGTACTCCGATGGCGCCACTAAGCTATTCAGAACAGTTTAAAAAGATTGGTTTTAAACAATCTATAGCAGATGCTAAATGCGGAACGGAATATTTTATCGAAGGCGGTGATTCGTTGGCGGTTTGTATGGGGCAGGGGTGTGGAGATGGTAAGAAAGGTATCTGCATGAATTGCAGTAATGGTTTAAGCCCGGATTGTAAGTCAGATTCAACGGTTGAACATGGTTGTGCGGATTGTAAGATCGGTGGCAAAGTGGTTTTAGCTGATAGATTTAAACCAAGAAATTCTTATGCGTATTTATTTTGTGGCGTACCGGATGGCCTGTCTATGAGTTTTGAGTTGTATGAATTATTTGATGAAAGTATTGAAAATACGGATTCGAATAAAAGAAGTACCGGTTCATCAGGAGGTATTGTTACAAACTATTGTGCAAAAAAATTGGATTCAGGGGCGGATCAATTCATGAAAACTTGTGATTCTAAAAATGCCGCGTATAAGGGAATGTTTATATTAGTTGGAGTCGATGAAGAGTTCACATTGTCAGGCGCCGCAATATTGGGTATTAAAGATAAAATTCAAAATAATCCATTGCAGACGGTAATGAGAACTGCGGGTTATACAATGGGAATACTTCCGGGTATTGCATCATTTATTTATGATACTCAAGCAGATAATATTTATTATCCAGTGAATAAGAATACGTGTAATACAAATTTAGTGGAAACCAGTATTCCATTTACAAAAGCTTTCTTTAAGGAGCTTGTTGCGGCTGATGAATCTGGTGTTTCGGGAGCTATGGAGAATTTGTTTGATTATCAGGTTGAAAAAAATATAGACAGTAAACAGTTTTTTGATGTGTTGTTTGGCGAGAGTGCAGTTTGGAGTTTTGATGAGGCTAGAGATTTTATAAATAATGGAATGAAACAAGCCTGTGGAGTGACCATAAATCCGTAAAAAATTGGTATTACATTCGTATTTAACATAATAAAACCGATTAACCATCGGTTTTACAATTTTGAAATGGTTTTGGGAGAACACGGCACACTTGCCAGCTTTTTTAATATATGGTAGCCTCAAGAACAATCTGTCCCCGCGTGTAGGGACGTAAATTTTTTCAAATCATGCCAGCACAAAAAAACAATCAAAACGTGATTAGCATAAAGGGCGCACGCGTTCACAATCTTAAAAACATTTCCATAGATTTACCTAAAAATAAGCTAATTGTAACAACCGGCCTCTCTGGCTCGGGCAAATCTTCGCTTGCTTTTGATACGATACACGCTGAGGGTCAGCGACGTTATATGGAGAGTCTTTCTTCGTATGCAAGGCAGTTTTTAGAGTTGCAAGATAAGCCTGATGTGGATGAGATACAGGGATTATCCCCAACGGTAGCCATCGATCAAAAGTCTTCATCGCATAATCCCAGGTCTACCGTAGGAACCGTAACAGAGATTTATGACTTTTTGCGTTTGCTTTATGCCAGAGCTGGTAGAGTGCATTGTCCAAGTTGCGAACAAGCTGTGAGCAAGCAGACAATGGAAGAAATTGGTGAGAAGATTTTAACTATGGCACAGGAGACTGATACTTTGGTTTTGGCACCAATGGTTCGCCAGCAAAAAGGTGAGCATAAGGTTGTATTACAGGGTGCGGAAAATGCCGGATATCGTGAAGTCAGATACGATGGAATGCTCGTTGATATTGATGAGTTACTACATACAAAATTAGATAAGACCAAACCACATGACCTTGAGGTTTTGGTTTCACGTATCAACAAAGGATCGGGAATTGTATATGCCGCATTCGCTGAAACTCTGAAGGCTGCTTTGGATCTGGGAAACGGAATGGTGGTTGCGGTTAGCGAGGATAATGGAGATGAAGTATTATTTTCCAATTCATTGTTTTGCGGAGTTTGTAATGTTTCTTTGCCTCAGGTTGAACCGAGGCTGTTTAGTTTTAACTCACCTCATGGAGCTTGCCCGGCTTGTACGGGACTCGGCACTAAACTTGTTTTGGATGTTGATTTGGTGATGCCGAATAAGAGGCTAACAATTGCGCAGGGCGCAATTAAACCGTGGACCAGGATCGCAGGTAATCAAACCGGATACATGAAGTTGCTTGAAGCGGTTGGCAAGGTGCATGATTTTTCAATTCATCAGGAAGTTGGCCAGATATCCGCGAAAGCAATGAAGGTGTTGTTGGAAGGAACGGGTGAAGAGATGTATGAAATTGATACTAAACGCCAAGTTTTTTCTGGAATTTTGGCAATGCTCGAAGATAAGTATAGGCAAACAGATTCGGATTACGTGCAGAAAGAGATAGAAGGTTATATGAGAGTGCTTATCTGTCCGGAATGTCATGGAAAAAGATTAAATAAAACAGCACTTGGAATTACAGTCGCTAATCGTACTGTTGCCAGTGTTGTTGAACAATCACTTGAGGATGCTTTGGTATTTATCGAAGAAATTGGCCAGCATAAACAAACAAAGAAACCTGCGAGCAAAATCGCGCGAGCAAAGTCAGAAAAAATTACTGATCCGCTTGGATTTTCTGAGCATGAGAGATTGGTTGTGAATCAAGTGGTTCCTGAGATAAGACGCCGCTTGGTGAATCTTATAGATGTTGGACTTGGTTATTTAACTTTGGATCGCAGTGCCGTCTCTCTTTCCGGCGGTGAATCACAACGTGTTAGATTGGCTGCGCAGTTAGGATCTGAATTATCGGGTGTTATTTATATTTTGGACGAGCCTTCGATTGGTTTGCATCAGCGTGACAATGAGCGATTGATTGGGACAATGAAAAGACTGCGCGATTTGGGAAATACGGTTATCGTCGTAGAACATGATGAGATGGTTATGCAGGCGGCTGATCATGTTATTGATGTTGGGCCTGGAGCGGGTGAATATGGTGGGGAGATTGTTGCGGCGGGTACTTTGGCTGAAATCAAGAAAAATAAAGAATCCATCACAGCGCAATATTTGACGGGTAAGAAAAAGATCGAAATTCCTAAGAAGCGCAGGAATGGGAATCGTAAATCGGTGACTGTTAAAGGTGCATCGGAATTTAATTTAAAGAATGTTGATTTTAAATTGCCACTGGGAAAGTTTGTTTGTGTAACGGGTGTATCCGGTTCTGGTAAATCGACTTTAGTGCTGGATATTTTAGGGCGTGCTTTATCGCATCATTTTTACAACTCAAAAGAGTTGCCGGGTGAGCATAAAAAGATAGAGGGGATTGAGAATTTGGATAAGGTTGTTTCGGTTGATCAATCACCAATTGGTAGAACTCCAAGATCGAATCCTGCGACATATACCGGAGTGTTTACGGGTATACGTGATTTGTTCACAAATATACCGGAGGCGAAGATGCGCGGGTATGATGCAGGTAAATTCAGTTTTAATGTTAAAGGCGGTGGAAGATGTGAGGCTTGCGGAGGTGATGGTTACGTTAGAATTGAGATGCAATTTTTGACAGATGTTTATGCGGAGTGCCCAGAGTGCCATGGCCAGAGATATAATGCCGAAGCGCTTGAGATCAATTATCGTGGGAAGAATATAGCCGATGTATTGGACATGACGGTTGAGGAAGCTCGCAGGTTCTTTTCCGATCAGCCTTTGATATTTGATAAGCTCACAGTTTTGCATGAAGTTGGGCTTGGCTACATTAGATTAGGCCAGCCGGCAACAACATTGTCTGGAGGTGAGGCACAACGCGTAAAATTGGCCACAGAGCTATCACGCAGAGCAACGGGTAAAACACTCTATATTTTAGATGAACCCACCACAGGCTTGCATTTTGACGATATTAATCGCTTGTTACAGGTTTTAGATGCTTTGGTAGAGAAGGGGAATACAATCCTTGTAATTGAGCATAATTTAGATGTTGCTAAGTATGCAGATTGGATCATTGATATGGGTCCGGATGGAGGTGCTAAAGGTGGTTACATTGTAGCCGAAGGAACGCCGGAGGATATTGTGAAGAATAAGAAGAGTTTAACCGGGCAGTATTTGAAAGATATACTTAAGTAATAACCAATAATCAAATTCTCTTCGAGTCTGAGCCTGAGGGCTCATCCCTCAGAGTCGAAGACCAACAACCAATAATCATCAATACGTATTATAGACGGTTGGTGATTTTTTGATTGGTAATTGGTTATTAATTGATTATTGTTTTGTTGGTTATTGGTTATTGCTGTATAATGTTTTGGATATGAAAAATCGTTATATTGTATTTTTGTTTGCGCTTACTGCGCTTATATTGCCGGTTTATGCGGCACGGGCTATTGATTTTGATCCAAGCAGCACATTTATAAAAACAGATTCAGAGAGTGTAACGGCGGATGGGGTGGATCAGGCAATTGTGACCGTGAGAGTTAGGAACGTGAATCGTGTTTCTGTGGGTGGGATTAAGATTAAGTTGGTTTCGTCTCGCGGTAATATGGATCAGATAACTCCGGAAACAGGAACAAGCAATTCATTTGGTGAGGCAAAGTTTTATGTACGATCTTTAAAGAATGGAACATCGAATTTTTCAGCTATTCTTGCGGATGACTATCCATCAACAAACTCTGTTGCGATTGTTTTTGAGAATGGATTTAATTTACCGCTTCCTGCCGGTAGTTTGATCAAGATACCCAGCGATAGTGATCCGAATACTTATTCGGATACGGCGGTTTATTATTTTGCATCGGATGGCAGGCGATATGTGTTTCCTAATGAGAAGGTATATTTTACTTGGTATCCAACTTTTGAAGATGTAAATATTCTCTCGCTTGAGGATATGACTAAGATTCCGATTGGAGGGAATGTTACATATAGGCCCGGTGCGAAACTTGTGAAGTTTCAGACAGATAATAAGGTTTATGCGGTTTATCAGAATGGGGAGCTTCGCTGGGTTCCGACCGAGCAGTTGGCCAAAGATTTGTATGGAGATGGCTGGGCATCGAAAGTGGATGATATCAATGAATCGTTTTATGTAAATTATACCTTTGGTATGCCTATCGAACATAGATTGGATTTTTCACCGGATACGATTTACAATAAATTTTCTACAATAGCAAAGGATAAATCCATACAATAGCTGATTGCGGATTTAGAATATTGAACTTATAACTTGGAACATTGATTTCGAGCCACGCATATCGAATATCAAACTACAAATTACGAGTCGATATGAGCTCGATGATTCAACCAAAATAAACAAAGCCAATTTGTGTAAAAGGGGGATGAAATAAAAAAAAGACCATCAGGTCTTTTTTTAAAATTTTGGGGGTATTATTCTTTAGTTTCTTCGACCGTAGTTTTGGCCGAGGTTTCTGTTGCGATTTCGGTAACTTCGGATTCGTTTTCTTCGGTAGTATCTTCGACGGACTCATCGGAGGTATTTTCTATCATTGCTTTTACTTTAGGAACAATTTCTTTAAAGCGTTTCTTGGTATCGCGAACAAAGCTTAGAACCTTGCGGCGAACTTTGCTTTGGCTTACCAGTTCGATTTTGGCGATAGTGGGTAATTCGAGTGGGAAAATTTTTTCTACACCGATACCATTGCTGACCTTGCGGACAGTCATGGTTTTATGAACGCCTTTGCCATGAACTTGGATAACCAAGCCCTCGAAGACCTGGATGCGTTCTTTTTCCTCGCCTTTTGGGTTTTTTTCGCGGATTGTTTGGTGCACGCGAATTAACATGCCTGTTTGCACGTCTCCCGGAGCGATTTGCATTTTGATTTGTCTAGCCATATAAGTGCGCAAATAATACCCAAAACAGGGTTATATGTCAAGTTTTCCCTTATTTAAGCCTTTTCGCCTTTTTTCTGTAGTAAAATACCAAAATTTATACAGGTCGCTATGTTTTTAACAGTCTCGGTCAATTGACCATCTTTATTAATGAATGTCTTATCGGCTAATTTTTCCGCACCTTTTTCAATTTCGTATTTGCTAATTCTGGACTCTGTTTCTTTGATGCTGGACGCACGATCTTTGAGGCGTTTTAGCAATGTCTTTTTTGGGATATCAATGAAGAAAATACAGCAGGACGGAATTATCTTTTTTAATTTTTTTACACCCTGAGAATCTACGATAAGCAAAATCGGTTTTTTACCGGAAAGATCTTTTTCTAGGTCTTTTTTTCTGGAGCCGTAATAGTTATCGTAAACTTTTGACCATTCCAGCATTTCTTTATTTTGGATGGCTTTTTTAAACATTTCCTCACTTATGAAATGATAATCTTTGTGATTCACCTCGCCTTTGCGTTTTGGGCGAGTTGTACAAGTTATAAATCTCTTTAAATTCAGAGATTTTTTTTGCAATAGCTTTTTGGCTATTGTGGTTTTACCGGCTGCTGATGGGCCGGTTAGTATAATTAAAGGAGCGGGCATACTTCGATAACAATTAAACAATAATGAGTTACGAATTATATATTAGGAAACAAAATGGGATTAGAAGAATTAAACCATGAAAAGATTAAAATTGAAATTTTGAAAATATAATATGTTTGATGTATTTGGTTTATGGTTGAACGGACACTTTTTTTGTTTTTTGTTTTAAGCCTAGTTTTTTCATTAATTCGTTAAAGACCGGTGCGGTTGGTACGTTTAGAATTATTCTTTCGCCGGTTTTTGGATCTAAAAAAGATAGTTCGGTGCTTTGAAGCATGAGGCGGGTTGTGGGGATTGGTTTGTATTGTTTTTGAATATAAAGTGGATCACCGATAACAGGGCATTTAAGCGCGTTTAGATGGGCGCGGATTTGGTGAGTGCGACCGGATATGATATCAAGCTCTACTAGCGATGCTCCGTTTAGATTTTCCACCACTTTATAATGTGTCCATGCGGCTTTGCCTTTTTCTTCGTGTTCAGGGCGCGCTGCCATGCGGGCTTTGCTCGTGGAGCGTGCAATGCGGAATTTAATTTCGCCTTCCTTTTGAGGGAGTGTGCCATAAGCAAGTGCCAGATATTTTTTGTGAGTTTTTCTGTCTTTAAATTGTTGCTTTAGATTATCGAAAGTATCTTGATTTTTAGCTATAACCATAAGGCCGCTAACGTCTTTATCGATACGATGCACAATGCCGGGGCGCGATGGATCCTCGCCGATTTTTGCAATCGCCGGATTGTATTCAACCAAAAGATCTACAAGAGTGCCATCTGTATAATTTGCATCAGGATGGACTATTAAGCCGGATGGTTTGTTGATTACAATATAATCATTGGTTTCTTGGATGATCATCTTTTTAAGATCCCAAGAAGCGCGTTCCGTTTTACCGGTGTGGGACATTTTTTTTGTGGTCGTGGCTTTTTTAGGTTGGTCGGAATTGAAAGTTATGATATCACCGGGTTTAATAAAGGTGTGTACCGCAGCGGCCTTGTCGTTGACCGTACCGGCATTGTTTTTGAGCTTATTAGCGATTGAGCTTCTGGTGGATTCGGGTAATTGTTTACTTAAAAAAATATCCAAGCGTGTTTTGGGTTGCTCATCCGGTACGGTAAATTTGTGTATCATATATATTATATCAATAATCAATAACCAAAATTTTTATAAACAATTGGCAATTGAGATTTGATCGGTTATTGGAGCTTGGTGATTGGTTATTACAATGGTTATAGCTTAGCTTATATTATAGAAAAGAAAAAGGCTCTCGAAATGAGAGCGGAGTAAGTCTTGTCTTTGCCCACTATGAGCTAGTGAGCAGAACTCCGTTTCAAGAAATCACCCAGTTTCACATGAAGCGGTGAAGATGATGCTTCGGCATACCACGAATCATCATTTTCACCAGCAATAGGTTTTTTTGATGAACGGCCGTCGTCGTTGTCTCGCGAATTCGCTTTCAAGATTTCGGTTTGTGAGACTCGTTGTGTCGTGCTTCCGCTGACGTCGCGATCCAGTCTCGGCATGATTGTATCTCCAATGGTTGAAAGCCCCAAAAACCAAAAGATGAAGAAAAGTACGATAATTTGCAAGATATCAAATACCTTCCTAATTGTCAATACATAAACTAATAAATACTGTGATTTACGGCATATTTTATGACATAAATCAGTATAGACTCATAAAGTATTGACGGTGATTTTGGTTTAGAGTACTGTGTTGCCTTATCAGGCAAGGGAGGTGGCTCATGCAGAGCATGCAAGAAGAAGGGGCAGCTCGGCTAATCACTTGTGCCGAAAGGATTTTGCGAGGGTATCCGAGCCTTGAGTTGGTTAGAAGGTTTCGCACTTTATACGATAGTCATATTTATGAAAAACTGGCAGAAAAAGACAGAAAAACTGTTGATGATGCGTCTAAGATCATACAAGAAAAATATGGCGACAATGCAACTTGCATTGACGTTTCTTCGGAGAAACGCAGGGTGGGATGACTGCTTTTTGAGCCAATATCGGCTCTTTTTTTTACCGGGATTTACAGGATTAATTTGATTTACAGTATTGTTTATTAAAGTAAACATTAGTTACATATAAAGCTAAGTATAATAGCAATTAAGCGAAAAATTACTTAATTTTGAAAAATAGCAGACCGTACCATAAGTTGGGGTTTGTGTCAAGGATGGTAAGTGCATTGTAAAGTGTCCGCTTGTCAAACAAAAAATCGCCAAATTTTACTTATAGCGATTTTTTACGTGGTGGGCGCGGCAGGGATTGAACCTGCGACCAAGCGTGTATAAGACGCCTGCTCTACCACTGAGCTACGCGCCCTAGGTATTCAATTATCAATTATCAATTAAGGAATCGCATTTGCGATATTTCAATTAAATTATATTGTTGAATTGTAGGCTGATAATATCTCAATTTAATCGAAATGACAAGTTTAGAGCAGGCGGGTTGTAGAATCATTAGAAATAATATTTCTTAGCTTATCGCAAGTCGCCCAACTCCAGCGGATATGAGGATCGCCGGGTTCAGCTTGTGCTACATAATTGCGTGCCAACTTATCGCTGGCGTAGCCGCTGCCGATGTTGCAACCTAGTTCGTAGATGACTTTACGCACGTGAGTGTCGCGAATGGATTTGGCTATGATGCTAGCTGCGCCAACGTGGCGATGATGAACATCTGCTTTATTCTCGGCTTTAAGCGAGTTTATATCTTTCCAACCAGATAGATGGCTGAGTAGACGGCGGAATTTATTTAAACTGCGAACCGGGGCATCGAGCATTACCTCTGCCGGAGTGTTGGGAAACTCGGCTTGATAATCTTTGATAAGACGCGCCATGTATTTGATTTCCAATCCGTTTAGGGTGATGTTTCGGTTTGTTACAGCTTCATCAATTTCCGGAGGATGGATGATGGCGACTTTGTGCCAGCATCTATCTCGAAGCGCGTTTGCCAGATGGTCTCTTTTTTTGGGTGCTACCAATTTACTATCCGTAACATTATGTTTTGCGCACCAACGTTTATCACGGGCCGTGAGCGCGCAAATGGCAATTACCATTGGACCAATAACCGGGCCGCGTCCGGCTTCGTCCACCCCAATAAAGCGATACTCATCCATAAGCGGAGAGCGGCGTGCTTTGCGGATGCCGGAGATTTTCATAAACAAAAGCTGATAGCGTATAGCTGATGGCGGACAGTATTTTTTTATACTATCCGCTAATTGCTATCGGCTATCAGCTAGGTTGGGGTTATTCTTTTTTGCTTGTTTTAACCAATACCCCAATAAGTACACCTGCTAGTAATAAAGCGAGTCCGCCAAGAATGGCATTGGTTGCAGATAGGCCGGTTTCTTGCTTTTTGGGAGCGTCGACACCATTGATTTCCAAAATTGGTTTGATGTCGGTTTTGGCATCATTTTGTGTTGTAGTGGTCGCATCTGAATCGGTTTCTAAATTTTCTGCAATATCACTTGTTGTAGTTGCATTGTCATCGCTAAGTACAACTGGTTCCTGTGCTTTCGGGATAAGGACTGTAATATCTTGAGACTCGGAATGACGACTAAGAGAATCATTAGAACTGATGCGAATGTGGAGCTCGCCTGCGCTGGCGGGTATTGCCATTGCATGTTCGGTTACGAGTTCTTTATCTTCTAAGGATTTAGAATAAGTTGAAGTTAAACCGTATTCTACTTTGCTGGTTGCCGGCCTATTTGTTTTCCATTCGATTAATGCGCTATTATCGTTTGTTGCCATCTTGATATCTGTGATGGAAGGACCCTTTAAAAGTTCTGGTGGGATAACTAGATCGGGGATTTTGATGGGTACGTAGGGAATTATGAGATCCGGATCGGCGATAGGTTCTAAAATAGGTTTAATTTCCGGAGCAAAAATTACCTTTGATGTATCTATAGGATCGGGCATTATTGGCGGTAGAAGTGCATTTGCGCTAAATGCGGGGATACTGAGTAGAGAAATGAGGCTGAGACCCAAGAGGATATTTTTCATATAAAATGACATTATTAAAAATTCTTGATTTTATCCTAGCATGAGGGGTGTTTGGCAGGGAATGGGATTGTCAATACTTTTAATAAACAATAACAAATAGCAAGAGAAGCAATAGTAACTTTTGCTATTTCCGATTCTTGAAGCTCGATAGAGCGTAGTGGGTTGCCAATTGATATTTGTAATTGTATAGTTTAGTCCTATGTCGGGAATATTAGTTTTTGGTAACGGATGGATTGGTAACAAATTCATCGAGCGTTACCCGGAGGCAAGAATGTCTACCATAATGATAGAAAAGCCAAGTGATATGGCAGAGGTTTTGGAGCGCGAAGAGCCAGATGCTGTATTAAATTGTGCGGGTTTAACCGGGATGCCAAACGTTGATTGGTGCGAAACGCATCAGCTTGAAACTGCGATGGCAAATACTTGGTTGCCAATTTTGATGGCTAACGAATGCGCAAAACTTGGTATTCATTTTACACATTTATCGAGTGGTTGCATGTTTTATGGTGACTCGCCTGATCCAAGGGGATGGTTAGAAAGTGATTTCCCAAATCCTGTGGCGTATTATTCCAAAACAAAAGCAGCGGCGGATTTTGTACTTGGTGATCTTAAGGATGTTGTTATAGCTCGTCTTAGAATTCCGATGGATCCGATGCCATCCGCTAAGAATTCAATTACAAAAATTGCATCATATCCAAACGTGATTGATGTTAAAAACTCCGTAACGGTAATTGAGGATCTTTTGGATGTTTTAAAGCAGTTAATAGATAAAAGAGCTCAGGGTGTTTTTCATGTGGTGAATCCTGAACCGCTCACGTATCGAGATCTAATGAAATGGTACGAGGAAATTGTGGATCCTAACCATATGAATGAATGGATAACCGAGGAGGAGATGGTGAGTGGGGGATTGACTGCAAAGAAACGATCGACGAATGTTTTACAAAATACGAGGTTGGTGGAAATTGGGATTAATATGCGGCCGACAGAGGAGGCGATGAAAGATGTTTTGAGACAATATGCGGAGAATCTGAAAAAACAGACAACCGACATCTAATATATATAACCAAAAAATCAAACTGGCGACATGCCGGTTTTTTTTGATTGAGTGGATTCTTGAACCATTTTTGCATTCACAGTATCCTGTAGCACATGTCAGATATTTTGGATCCGCGACATGAGGCTATAGTGGAGCATCTTTTTCAAAGATGTTTGTTTGCGCTTGATATGTCGGGGTTTGAGTTACGACCTCTACGGCGTCGAAAGCGCGGAGTAGGGAAGTTTAACTCGATAACTTATGGTTATACAAAACCTGGAGAGAAGTGGGTGGTTATTGATTTGTATACACCAAAAACCATGAAGCCTCGCAAGATAGATGCGATTTTGCGAGTAATTGCGCATGAACTGGCTCATCATCAAAAACCACCCAGATATTACAGAGAATGGTTTACGTTAAAATACATGATTCATCACCCACCATTTTGGACACAATACAAGAAAAATGTTATTAAGTTTCAGGAAGATGAGGTACTTACTGTATACTTTGCCAGAAAGTCGTAGTATTAAGTCGTAGTCGTAGTTAATATGTCTGTCCAACTAATTAGAAAGTTTAAAGTTGTTAAGAATGATTGCCCAACAAATGAGTTGTGCCGGGTTTGGCTTGCTCCGGATGATGGAGAAGTGATGTTTCGGTTTAAAGCTGGGCAATTTGTGATGGTGCATGAGTTGGATGAGAAGGGGGAATCTGTTTATGTAAGATCTTATTCTATTGCTTCCGCTCCATTGGAGTCACAAGATGCTATTGAGCTTGGAATAAAATCACAGGGTAGATTGTCGAGTATGTTGTTTGATGCAAAGCCTGGTGATGTTTTTGGAGTACAGGGGCCTTTTGGTATGTTTAGCGTGCCAAGTGATAAGAGGGTTGTGTTTTTTTCGGGTGGAGTTGGTATAACGCCATTCAGATCAATGATAAGAGATGAATTGCTTGGGAAATTAGATAAGCAACTTATTTTGTTTTATTCGGGGCGAACACTTAAAGATTTGATTTATCATCAAGAGTTTTTGGATCTGGCTAAAGTGAATGAAAATTTTACTTATGTACCTATTTTAACTCGAGAATCTTTAGATGATTGGCAAGGCGAGACGGGCAGGTTTGATGCAGTGATGGTGAAGAAATATTTGACTGAGCTTTCCAATGTGGGGTATCTTATGTGCGGTCCTGTGGAAATGATGGACAAGGTGAAGGAAATTTTGGAGACAAATGGAGTTGATATTAAAACCAAGTTGCGCGCGGAGAGATACTGAAACAATATAATTAAGAATTAAAAAATTAAGAATTTACTATTTGCAATTATGAATAAAAAATTTACGTTTGGGGTAGCGTTTTTGGCAGTTATGTCAATAGCTTTCTTTGGGGCCGGTTGCAATCCATTTCAAGCTGCTAAAGAGAAGGCGGAGGAAAAAGTTGCCGAAAAGATGACGGAAGGTTTTTTAGAAAAGTTGGGTGGAGATAATGTTGATGTTGATATTGATGGAGATAGCGCCACAGTGAATATTAAAGATGACGAAGGCGGGGGAGAGATGATGTTTGGCGATGAGGTTGAGTTGCCCAGTGATCTCGAAGAGGGAGTTATAATTTATTCGGATGCTGTTCCTAAGAGTGTAATTCGCAATTTAGGCGGGTCAAAAGGTGCGATGGTTACTTTAGCCTCAAAAGATAAGATGAAGGATATTGCGGATTGGTATGAGAAAGAGTATGTTGATGCGGGTTGGACGAAGTCACAAACCGTTACGATAAATGATGCAGAAATGCGTGGTTTTGAAAAAGGTAATGAGCAGGTGCTTGTTACTGTTGGTCCAAATGAAGAAGAGGGTGGAAGTATGATTTCGATTAATTGGTCCGCGGAATAAAAAAATAAATTTTGTACCTCGCACATTGTACTTCGTGCAAAAATTTAAAAAAAAGACCCGAGCGATTGCTTGGGTTTTTTAGTCGTTATGGTGGAAGTATTCCCAGATAGATATCTTGTGATCAGGGAATTCGAGGATGATGCCATGAGTGTTAAGCTTGAGGCCGTCACAGGCGCGGCATTTTCTACGGGGTTTATCGCTGCGTTTTCCTGTGCCATGGCAAACTCTGCATATTGTGTCCTCAAAAACTATTCTTTTATATAATATGCTGAGTTTGTCTAAACGAAGTTTTCCTTTTTGCAAAATACCAACGCTTTTACAACGCCAGCACGGAAGATTTACACCTGTAACCGTGTTGCCAGAGCCGGATTCATTGATAATGATTTTGCCGTTTCCGCCACAGATGGGACAATGTACAATAAAAGGGATGATGTTGGGCATTGTGCTCTCCTGTTTTTCTGTGAGCTGCATTATACATGGATTTGAGTTTTGGTCAATGGTTAGATACAAAAAAAGACCCCTTAAAGGTCTTTTTTATTCACTCGAGCTCTGCTCGATGGTCGGGCCAGTGGGACTCGAACCCACGGCCTCCTGCTCCCAAAGCAGGCGCGCTAGCCAACTGCGCCATGGCCCGATAATTTGTGATGTGCATAATACACTTAATAACTATATTTGCCAAGTAAGCTAATATCTTGCCAGTTTGCACACATTTTGGTAATCTAATGCCACGCAAAGAATTTGCGGGTATCGTATAGTGGTTTTTTATGACAGCCTTCCAAGCTGTAGAGACGGGTTCGATTCCCGTTACCCGCTCCACGTAAAAGTCATCTTAGTAATAAGGTGATTTTTGTTTTTATTGAATATTACAGTCATGATTCACGTGGCGTAGCCAAGAGTTTGTAGGGATAATAAAAACTCCCAATATTTGGGAGTTTTTATGTGATCAAGCTTAACTTGATGGTGCCGAGGGCGAGGATTGAACTCGCGACGCAAAGATTTTCAGTCTTTCGCTCTACCACTGAGCTACCTCGGCATGGTTAAAAAGCGTGAGTATCATAGCTAATATAGCCAAAAGATGCAAGTATCTTGTCAAGATATTTAATATGCGTTAATATAATGCCCACAAAGATATTGGGCGTGTAGCTCAGTTGGTTAGAGCGTTACACTGATAATGTAAAGGTCCCTGGTTCGAATCCAGGCACGCCCACCATGTAAAAAGCCGCTTAGATAAATAGGCGGCTTTTTATGTGCCCCGTGATCCGCCTCAGCGGATTTTACGGGGCAGACCCTCTTTCAGTTCACGATTTCACGTGGCGCGGCCCCTTAAAAAGTTGCATACATATTAAAAGCGACTTTTTTGTATTTCAATATGAGTGTAAATGGATTATACTAATAAACGCGTAATATTACGCGCAGTTCTTTCAAGAGGGGATCAAAATTGAAACATAAACAAAACGGAGAAGTGAATAAAACGTTTGATATTAGTGAGAGCTTCATGATGCGTATCGCGGGTAAAGATGATGAAGTTCTCGTGTGTAAAATAATGCGTGATCTCTTAGTGAGAATAAGAGAAATATTTTGTGTCACGCCGGTTTCACGGGTGATATTTAATATTTTAGAAAATGCAACAGAGTGCACAGAGATGGCTTTTGAGGGTCATGAGTGCGGTGATTTGTTTGATATTTATTACAAACTGGGAGTTGTTTTGATTGAGCTGGGATATGAGGACTTGGGGGTTACATGCCAATATCTGCATCATACATATCGCAACCGTTCTTATCAGAGTTGGCCTCCTCCCAGGGCTTGGCACAATGAGCGTGGCGAAGAATTATTGGTGCTTGTGCCGGTTTTTAATGTTCCTTTTGATACTTTTGAAGCGGATACGGAAAATGATATCAAGCGTATCCCCGCCTAAATTTAGACCACATGAGTGGTCTTTTTATATCCCAGGAAACCCCGGGTGGAGGCGGTCGCAGAAAGGTGAAACTTCTCAGCAAGAAACCGTAACCCGGGGATGAACGGGCGGGTAGATTGCCATGATTTTCATTACTCTAGAAATATAAATAATAATCTGGCAAGCTAGCTTGCATGAGAATACAAAGCCTAAACCATTCAACCTATGAACTTCAATATCATATTGTCTGGGGTACTAAGTGTAGGAGAAAATGGCTAAAGCAATATGTGAAGCAAGAATTGCTATCAAGCCTCTTTAAAACTGTAAAACAATATCCAACACTACACATTAAAGCAGTTAATACCGATAATGATCATGTACATCTACAAATAGAGATACCTCCCAACATCGCAATATCCGATGCCGTCCAAGCCTTAAAATCACAATCAAGCCAGCGTATAAGGAAAAAGTTTGGTTTTATAGATAGAATGTACCTCGATAAGGACGGCATCTGGAGTGTTGGATATTTCGTTTCGAGTATAGGCTTGGATGAGGCAAGGATAAAAGCCTATATAGAACAGCAAGATGAAAAAGAAAAACCCCAGATGCTCAGGTTGTTATAAACGAACCGGAGAATCACGGGGCTTTGGATTGTCATGAAGTATAACCAATGGAAACCCCGGGTGCAGCGAAGCGGAACCCGGGGAGGATGTCATTTATCCAAATAAACCACCGGCGTCAGCCGGTGTGTGCGTTTAAAAGCGTAGCTCGTGGGTAAGTTGCGAAGTATCACAATTCTACATACCTCCACTATTTATCCAAGTAACTTTTTCATAATGAGGGGTTAGCCTTCGGCGACTCACTTTTGTCGCCAAAAGTAAGCAAAAGCGCTGGGGTCCGCGATGCCCTCTCATTTCATGGGTTGCAATAATCTCTTTTATCCACCACGGTTACGCTACCCCCAGACCCCTTGGAGCTTCAAATCGAATATATTGCAATTAGTTGAATTGGAGTAGAAATGACTTCGCGGACGTAGTCCGCATGATAAAAGCCACCGGCGTTATAGCCGGTGGTTGTTACTTACACGATATGTTGTGTTTTGTGTAGAAATTAGATAGGATGGATTTTATGAAGATAGGTATTGATGCCAGAATGATGGGCGCGGGAAATACTCGGGGGATTGGTAGGTATATCGAAGAGTTATTTTGCGAAATGATAAATGATCATCCGGAGAATGAGTATTATTTTGTTACACGAAGTTTGGGTCATGCTTTAAAAGATCATGCTTGTGTAAAGACAATTGTTGCGGATATTCCTTGGTATAGCTCGAAGGAACAAATGTATTTGCCGAAAATTTTGAATAACCTTGATGTTGATGTGATGCATTTTCCGCATTGGAATGTGCCACTTATTTATAACAAGCCTTATGTGGTAACGATTCATGATTTGTTGCTTAGGCATCAGAAAAATAGTTCGAAATCCAGCACAAGATCATTGGTTCATCGCGTAACAAAAAGAGTTGGGTATCGTGCGGTTTTGAGTCATGCGATAAAAGGCGCTAAGGCAATATCTGTACCGACGCAGTTTGTGGCGGATGATGTTACTTATTTTTATCCATCGCAAAAAAATAAGATTGTTGTAACAGGCGAGGGAGTGTCGGATTTGCAAAATGACGGAAGTAATGGACCGGATTTTGAATATTTACTTTACGTGGGCAGTTCGTATCCGCACAAGCGATTGGATTTGTTGTTGGAAATTTGGAAAGATATATCGGAAAAATATCCGGATATGCATTTGGTTATAGCGGGGGAGACGGATGTGTTTATGCAAAGAATAAAGACAATGTCGGAATCAATGAACTTAATGCGTGTTCATTTTGAAGGGAGAGTTTCAGATGGAATGCTCCGGGTGTTGTATGAGAATGCGAAAGCTTTTGTTTTTCCATCGGAATTTGAGGGATTTGGTTTGCCTCCACTTGAGGCATTGGCACTTGGAACGCCGGTAATTTCGTCGGATAGCCGGCCAATGCCCGATGTTTTGGGTACGAAGGGGGTTGTCTACTTCAAATCCGGTTCCAGAGATGATATGATTAATGCTGTAAAAGCGGTGGTGGATAATTCGGATTCAATGCGCAATCAAGCAAAAATAGCGGGGGATGATTTTAGGGAAAAATATACCTGGAAAAATGCATCCGAACGGACTCTTGAAGCGTATGATTTGGCACTTAAAGATTAATTTTTTGATACCGCTTTGCCTCGTGGCATGAGTACAAAAGGCATACCACAATTAAACGAAAATGAATTTTCCCGCATAAAGCACGTGCGTGATTTTGAGTCTCCACTGGAAAGAGTTATTGAACAAGATGGAGTGATTTTATTAACAGCAACCGGAATACATAAAAGAGCCAGGCGTCCATCTAAAAAGAAATATAAAAAAGATACTTTTTGTTTTAAAGTTTCAGATAATGCGGTTGATAGTGCATCTGCGGTTGAGGCTATGGATTTAAAAACAATAGCCTGTGTTGTTGATTCGCATGAACCTCCAAATGCGGTTTGTGTGGCTGTAAATTTACAACCGCATAAACGTAGTGATTATGTTGTTTCATTGAAAGATTGTTTTGTTGGCCCAAGGTTTAATGAAGAAAGAGTTTTACCAACCGAGCAATTGGATTATTCTGAAGATTTTTCCAAAGATACGGTACAGCTTGAGGCTTATTCGTCAACTTTGCTTACAAGCGATGCAGAACCATGGATGGTTAATTTGCAAAAAGATGGTGACGATGATTTTAATTTAAATAGATTTAAGCGTGGTTTGCGTAAAGTCAGCAGAACGTTTGTTAGACCGGTGCAATTAGTTCAAGACCCGGGAAGTGAGGATATAGGTGGTGATGATTTTGAGCCAGAAGAGTTACAACAAGAAGAGAAAGTGGTTCATGAGCCGATATTGCAAAGAATTAAAGTAAAAAGTTTTCTTTTAGCTTTTTTGGGTTTGGCTTTTGTGGCTGTAGTGCCGGCATTTGCGCTTACAACTTATAAATCGTTTGCCGGGCAAACCGGAGCAATAGGTCAAAAGGGAAATGAGGCAGTTAATGCTTTTGCCGCAATGGCATCAAATGAGAATTTATCGGTTTCCATGGGTCAATTAGAGTTAGCTTCGGGTAAGTTTCGAGAGGCATCTACAATGTTGGATGAATCAAGGTTGTTGGCAGTGAGCGCCGCCGCTGTCGCGCCCGAAAAATATCGTGGTGCAAAGGCGTTATTAGAAGTTGGTGAAAAAACAAGCGAGGCTGCAAAAATATTATCACTTGGTTTCAGCAAAGTGTTTGATGCGGAGAAGAGGCCTTTGATTGAGAGAATTGAAGTTATGGGCGCGCATGCGGAGGCGGTGATGCCGTTGTTGCAAGATGCGGAAAAAGCGGCGCTTTCGGTAGATGCCAAGCAAATGCCAAAAGAATACCAAGACGCGATTGAATCTTTGCCGTTGCAGTTAGCCCAAGCAAAACAAACTGTTCGTGAGTTAAAGCTGGTGTCGGATGCTTTGGTTGGGTTTTTGGGAAAAAACGAACTTAGAAATTATTTACTAGTATTTCAAAATGATTCCGAATTAAGACCAAGTGGTGGATTTATGGGGTCTATAGCAGAGGTTAGATTGTTAAACGGCGAGCTTAATTCTATTTATGTTCCGGAAGGCGGGCCATATGACTTAAAAAGTCAGCTTACGGCACGAGTACAGTCACCGCAGCCAATGCATTTAATAAATCCATTATGGCAATTTCAGGATTCAAACTGGTTTGGCGATTTTTATAAAACGGCACAAAAAGTAAATTGGTTTTGGAGTAAATCCGGGCAGCCGACGGTTGATGGTATTATCGCTGTTAACGCATCTTTTATGGAAGATATTTTGTTAGTAACCGGCCCCATCGAGATGCCTGAGTATGGAAAAACAATTACTGCAGAAAATTTTTATCTGGAAACTCAAAAAGCTGTAGAGTTGGAATATGATAAAGATGAAAATAAACCTAAAAAGTTTATTGGTGATTTATTTGATAAACTTTTAGTTAGGGTTAAAAATTTATCAAAAGATGAGTGGCTTAAGTTGGCAGCAGCGGCTTCAGAGGGTTTGAGCACAAAGGATATTCAAATTGCCATGTTTAAATCGGAAGAACAAGATTTTGTTGAACAATTTGGTTGGAGCGGAACTTTTAAAGAAACTAACGGTGATTTTTTAGCGATTGTAGAAGCTAATATTGCAGGGCAGAAAACTGATAGAGTGGTAAAAGAATCGGTTTTGCACGAAGTTAATATTGCAGCCGATGGAAGCATAACAAATAAAGTGCATCTGAACCGTGTTCATGAAGGCAATAAAAACGAATTGTTTTATGGAGTGAGAAATGTCAGTTATGTGAGGTTTTATTTACCTAAAGGATCAGAGCTGATTTCCGCGGAAGGTTTTTTAACACCTCCTGAAAATTTATTTAAAAAACCGCTTGATACTGATGCGTTGGATTCTGATTTGGCGCTTATTGATGGCTCATCTGCCGTGGGCCCCGGTTCGATATCAATAACAATGGAGGATTGTTATACGGTTGTTGGAGGGTGGTTGCAGCTTGACCCGGGTAGATCGCAAGATGTAATTATTTCTTATAGATTACCATTTACAATTCGAGATATTTTAACTTCTTTGAATGATGAAATGCCCGAGCCGTCGAATAATGAACAGATTCGAGCCGCCTATTTAATGCTGTATACAAGTCAATCAGGAAAACCGCGCGAACTTACAAGAGTAGTAAATGTTGATCCTGTATGGAATATTGTTTGGGAAAGAGGTTCGGCGGCGGATGATGGGAATATTAAAGATGGAGTGCAGAAAGAATTGCTTTGGGATAGAGATGCGGCATCGGCTCTACTTCTTAATTTAAGATGATATGGTAAGAAAGAAAAGTTTGCCAAAAGAAACAGAAAAAAAATCAATAAAAAAACTTGATGATGTTTTAGATGAAGCGGATATCTCCGAAGAATCTGTTGATGCCAGTTTACGTACAATATACGAAGCCGAGGAAGGTGAGATGCCGGACATGACAAAGTTTGAGCAAATAAAAAGTAAGCGCTGGATTTGGATATTTGCAGGAGTTACGGGTGGATTATTTTTATTATTGTTGATTTCATGGTTGGGCTTTGCTTTCTTTAAAACCTTTCAAGGATTTAATGGTAAAGGTTTGGAGCTCGAGGTACAGGGGCCGGAGAAAATTGCTTTAGGGCAGGAGGTAACTTATTTCGTAAATTATAGAAATCCCTTGCAAGAGCCACTAGCTTTTGTTGATCTTAGAATTAATTTTCCTACGGATTTTGTTATTACAGATATGAAGCCGATCCCTACGGAAGAAGGGCATGTTTGGAAATTGGGTGCACTTGCAGCCGAGGAAAGGGGCACTATCAAAATCCGTGGTACTTTTACAGGTGCGCTTGGAAGCGTCTCCGCTGTTCAGGCTATTGCGTCTTATAGACCGGCAAACTATTCCAGTAATTTTGAAGCAATGTCAACTAAAAGAATTGAATATTCGGAAACAGTAATAGAGGGTTTTGTGCAAGTTCCCGAAAAAGCTGTTCCAGGTGATAACATTTCTTTAATTTACCATATAAAAAATACCGGGTCAGATACATTGCAGAATTTACTGGTTCAGTTAACCGTGCCCGAAGGGTTTACTCCGGATTTGAACAGTATTAATACTTCAACAATACAGGGCAGAGTTATTGAAAAGTTTATTGGGGATTTAGATGCTGGGGCAGAAACCGAGTTTATACTTGTGGGAACTTTCGCTTCGGGTTATGGAGGTGATGCATTGGTATTGGCTCAAGTGGGTAGAAAAAGTGCAGATAATCAATTTTTACCGATGCACAAAGCAGAGGCTGTCGTGCCGGTTTTGGCAGGAGATTTATCTTTGAATTTTATCGTTAACGGATCGGAACAGAAAGAACGCGCTGTATCTTATGGTGAAGAATTGAGAGGTATTATTGGTTATGAGAATATGGCCAATGAGGCACTTTCTGATGTGGTAATAAAAATGAAATTGGAAACAATAGACCTGGATACAGGCGAGGTTTTGGCTGGCGAGCAATTGGTTGATATGAACCGAATAACTTCTTCGGTAACTACAACTTTTAACGGCACGGAAATTGTATGGAATAAAGATAATTTAAACGATTTGAAATCTTTACCATCAAGGGGAAACGGAAGTATCGATATTGGTTTGCCAATTGTCATCGCGGCGCCGGATAAAGGTGCTGTGGCACTTCGAGTAAACGTATCTGTTGATATTAAAGCCGTTGGAGACACGGAATTAAATCGTACAGTTACCATGGCTCCAATGACTTTCGTTTTGCTGTCGGATGCATCTTTATCTGCCGAAGCTAGATATTATTCGGAGGAGGGTGCACCGGTTGGTTCGGGTCCAATTCCACCAAAAGTTGGCACTCCAACGGGTTATAGGATTATATGGAAATTAAATAAAACAGTTCATTCATTAAAAGACGTGGAAGTGATTGCCAAGATACCAAGAAGTGTTTCGTTTAAAGAAGTTGCAACCAGTACAGCAGGTGAAATGACATTTAATGATGAGGATAGAACTTTACATTGGTCGCTAAATAAATTGCCAACAGATGTGGGAGAGGCGGAGATTCAATTTAATGTTTTGCTTACACCGGTAGTAGCGGATGATGGAAGGTTTGCAACGCTAATGGAAGATGTTACTTTTCAAGCCACGGATGAAGATATTAAAGAATCGATTTTATCAGTTATAAAACAGATTAATACGGATTTACAAGGAGATGAGAACGCGGCGGGTAAAGGGGTTGTTATAAAATAGACGTAGTACTTAGTAATTAATTTTATGAAATAAAAAATCTCCGTTAGGAGTTTTTTTAGTATCATCTATTCATTAAAATAATGCGCAAATGATATGGAGAAGTTTTTGGCGAGGGCCAGGGAACTTCTCGAAAACCTTTGTAGCTTTGGAGGTCACTTACCCGAAGCGGGTTTTTTGACCTCCACGCCCGTAGTGTCGATGACGCTTGCGGGCGGATTCTCCTTGAGTTCGGCGAGCTTCGAAGCCTCGCCTGATCCGAGGAGAGAGATGTTGTAACGTTTGGTGGCGTATGAGAGCCACCACAACGCGAGGGCCATGAGGCCAGCATCATCGAACAATCCCGCGACAGGTAGAGCGTCCGGTAAGATGTCGATGGGGAAGAACAGGTAGGTTAACGCCAAGACGATTGCCGCCTTGGGCTTCCAATCTGTTCCTTTACGGACTAGGAACTGTCCCAGACCTACGAGGTCGGGGAGATTTTTCGGATTCGTCATTTTTATCTCCTTGGTTGAGACGCTCCAGCGGAGACGTCTCTACGGTTGTGCGTTGTTTGTAGGGATAACCCTTGTGGTTATCCGTGCTGTGGTTTTTAGCACAGGCGATCACGAGGATACGCCCTTACGATTTCTTGCAGAATCTTCTCAAAAACCCTCCGTCGTCACCCCCTTTAATAAAGGGGGACAATCACACAAGGTGTGATTTGGGGGATTTTAGTCAAAGGCCCGATCAAGATTGATCGGGCACGTAGTGTGATGAATTAAGAAACAGGTTTCATCACTTACCTGGGGGTGTGCGCTAGGCGGCGACAGTCTCGTCGTCCCAGCCTTGGTCCACCTGCTCGATACTGAGCTCGTGGACTTCGGCGCGGGGGCGGCGGGTGCGCTTGCGCTTGCCATAGCCCTTTGCGGGTTGGGCAGACGCGGCCTCGGCGGCGCGTACGTCGGTTAGATCCAAGACGAACAACGTGTTCGGAGCTTGGATTCGAACCTCGGTTGCGGAGACCGAAACGATCTCGCAGCCCTCGGGGAGCTGACCGGCTTCGAACAGCTTGTAGAGCTCCTCGCACGCCGCGGTTTGTTGCCGATTCGCGATGGCATCGATCTCCTCGAGGGAGAGCGGCGCGTTGGGTCGCAACTTGCCGGCCTTGATGAGTGCCTCGTTCTCGGCGTCGAGCCTGGTGCAAGCTGCGCAGTGCTCGAAGCGAGAGTCGCGGCGGCGGATGCCGCACGCAGGGCACTCGACGAGGCGAGCTTTACGTTGCTCCTCGATTTGAGCTTGGCGTTGCTCGCATTCGGCCGCCATCATTTCGAGAACAGCGTTTGCCACGTCCTCGGTCGTGATGGGATCCAAACTCGGAAAATCGCGGCGTTCGTTTTGAACAACCGCTTTCCGAGCGAGGTCGGCGATCTCCTTACGGTTGAGCGAGCCGTCCTCGTTCTGCTTGGAGAACTTCGTGTTGAGACGAACGAACTCCCTAGCGAGGCGCTCAGTGCGGGTGTTGAGGGTACGGTTGGCGGTGGTGCTGCTGCTGGAAGTCGTGCTGGTCATCTGAAATCTCCTCCCCGCTTTTTGCGGGATTTTGTTGCGTTGTTTGGGTAGAGACGCTCCAGCGGAGAAGTCTCTACGTACAATCCGTCGCGATGCGGCGGATTTGTTTCTAACCCCCTTTATGAAAGGGGTCAGGGGGAATCTTCTCAAAAACCCTCCAAGTTACGCCCCCTCGTCAAAGGGGGATAATCACACAAAGTGTGATTCGGGGGATTTTAGTCAAAGGCCCGATCAAGATTGATCGGGCACGTAGTGTGATGAATTAAGAATCAGGTTACATCACTTACCTGGAGGTGTACCAGCTAGCGGTCTCGAGATGCCTTCCGCTCGGCCTTGGTGGCCGGCGAGCCGTCGGACTTGCCGCTTTTGCCGGACTTGCCGGATTTGCTGTCGGACTTGTCCTTCTTGCCCTTCTTGGGCTCGTTGGACTTGTTCAATTTCGCTTTTTCCGCGGCAGCCTTGCGCTCGGCGGCGGCCTTGTGGGCCTTTTCCGCGGCGTCGATGGCAGCCTTGCGAGCAGCCTCGACCTTGGCTTCGGCGATCGCCGAGACCTTGCACGGATCCTTGATGGTGTACGAATCACCTTGGTAGGCAATGCACAACATCGAGGAAAGGTCGGTATCGCTTGTCACCTTTGCTCCGGGGAAGCTCTTTTCGAGCGTTCCGGCGCGCAGGGAAGCGAGGAGTTCTTGGGCGAGCTTGGCTCGCGCGGCCGTTTTGGCCCGCACGGCCGGACTCACCGTGTACTCGGGGGTACCGGGACGGGTGGACTTGCGAACCTGAGGGCGCGGGGCGGGCGTGGGGCGGGAGGCAGTGAAGCACGAGCGGCATACCTTGTGGTACGCCTCGTCCTTCTTTTCGCCGCACTTGGGGCAGATGAGCCGGTTGGCTTCGGCTGCCTTGCGTGCTTCCTCCCGATCCGCCTTTGCTTTCTCGTAGCAATCGCGGCAGAGGGGGAGGTCTTCGTGCTTCCAGTTGCCGCAAGCACACGTGCGCGCCGCGATGCGCTCTGCTTTCTCATCCTTACAGATAAGATCGTAGGCACAGCGGTTGCACTTCTCGTGCTTCAACGACCAGACCGAGGGCAGGTTTGCGACCTGCGCGTTGCACTCGGGGCAGGTATGCGCCAAGGGTGCGACGTCCGGAGCGGTTTCCGGCTCGACCTCGATCACCGCGGGGGGCGGGGTCACGAGGTGGAGCGACGGACGCTCTTCGGAAGCGGGGGGTGCCTCTTCGGAACCAACCATCGCCTCGTACATGAGGGCGAGGGACTCGTTCATCTCATAGGCGGGGGTTGTGGTCGTGGAGGCGGGGGAAACGGCGATGGAGGCGGAGGAAGCGAACTTCGACATGGAAAATCTCCTGAGGTCGATCATTTTTAGATCGACCATAGATAGTTGGTGTCCGCATCTTGCGGCCACCGCGTTTCACGAACCCGGAATTTCACCGGGGAACCGTTTCCGCACAGCAACACCATGTTGCCATTTGGAATCACTTAAGATGTTTTTGATTTTTCTACCAACTAGATCCTGTGCTAAAAAGCGGTGGACCAGATTTTTGGGTAAATTCGTCGTATACATCTTAAGGAGCCATTTGCCTGTTAGGCCTATGGGAGGCTCTATGTTACGGTTCATAATTCTTAGGTCGCGCAATTTTTAGGGATTGTGCAGCCATTTGAATCGCTCTCCTTAACACAGTGTTAAGGAGAGCAAGTAGTGGCATCGGTAGGAGTCGAACCTACACACATCACCATCCACCGGAGGTCCGGCTGAGCTGCCCACTCATTTTTCGATGGTCGATGCCATAATGTACGAATATTGACCGCGTATTATCTACGCGTCACGGAGCTACCCCGTGATATTACGACCTCTTTTTTACGAACATCGGTTGGTTCGGCGCCCCGAATGTTTTCGGGGCGACTTCTTGGCGTTGCGCCAAGCATCATGCAGTCTTTCGACTGCGGGTTTTGAGTTGCGCGAGGTAAGCTCGCGCAAGCTCATCGTCAGAGGCATCCCGAGCCGCGAGTTCGGCTTTGAGCTCGGTGAGGAGCTCTGCCGACTCGAGCTGACGGTATTTATCCGTCAGTTCCCACTCGCTCCACCGATCGCGCTTGCGCGAGATCTCGACATGGAGGTGGGCGGTTTCGGCCGGGGTGAGGAATGCTGAGAGCATCCCCATCACCCGGAAGCCCCACCGGCTCCAGAAAGCGAGGACGATGGCGGTGACGATGGCGGTGATGGCGATGTTCAACATTTTTGTCTCCTTTGGTAGAGACAGGTTTGAAACCTGTCTCTACGGGTTGTTTGTAGGGATAATCCTTTTGATCGTCCGCACTGGTTTTACAGCACGGATAACCACAAGGGTTATCCCTACGCCTAGCGCATGTTTCGTTGTCTCACACAACCCTCTTTAACAAAGAGGGATAATCACGCAAAGCGTGATTTGGGAGATTTCCGAACTAAGAGGTCGATGATTATCAACATCTCGGTTCGGGAGCTCACTAAACAAGTGTTTAGTGAGCGTTAGAAGTTTGCCGCCTGTGCTACCCCTCATACTTCGCTTGCGCGAATTGTGGGTCAATAGCCTTCGGCGGTTGCGCCCTTTCCGTGAAAGGGAGCTAATGATTTGCCTTGACCACCAGGCATCGGACACTAGGTCCACTAAGGAACGTTCTTTGATAACCGGGAACGTAGAAACCCGGTTGGTAGAATTGCTCTACCCGAGGTCAGCCTGTGGCTGCCTCGCTGTTGCTGTTCGCGGGAGCGAACAGCGGGGGGATGACGCACGCGTCTCCAAGGACGAACGTCTCTTGGAAGTGTGACTGTCGCTCCTCGAGGAGCCGCAGCTCCATCATCAGGAAGACAGTTGCAGAACCGTCCGTCTTGATGGTCATCGGTTCCGACGCCTCACCACAGATCGGAGCAAGGAAGTTCCTCGCGAGTACGAGCTCGGTCAGGGGGAGGGCGACGAGAACAGCGAGGACTGCGGAGGCGACGATAACGATAACGATGACGATGGTTTCCATCTTTGTGATCCTTTTGTTTTTACCTACGAAGATGTTTCGCGGGTCCGTCCCAGCCACTCATGCCCTAACTCTTTTTTTGAGGGCTGACATGAGGGGTTAAGACGGTAGGTTGTCGAGGTGCTTTTTTGAGACTCTAGACTCTAGATTCTAGACGTTTGGTTGCACAAAATAGGTGTTCTGCGGGGCAGGGCACTCATATTGTGTTCTTCAGTTAGTATCTGGCGATACTCAGATTCGGATTACGACAAGTAAGCTCAAATCCTCTCTCCTCTGAAGGTTAAGCGGTTTTTTAGGTTGTAACTGAGTTTGGCAGGGGAAAGCGAATAGCCGTACACAGTTATCGATCTTTTAGCTTAACGAGATACTATATCACAAATTGAGGATTTTGTCAAGCCCCCCAGGTCAATATTCTGTAAATTGAGTAACAAGAAAATAGCCTGTTTTTATGGCTAAAATTAGCAAAAAAATAAGCTATAAACATTTTGGCTAAGATAAGCTAAAACTTGAAATAATGTATTTTTGTCAAAACTTGATGGACAAAAGAATAACCGCCGGAGCGTACGGCGGTTTAGAAAGGGTTTTGATGTTCATTTGTCCTCGGGGTCATCATCAGTGTAGCTTGCAGGTTCTTGAGCGGTCATGATTCCAGCCCAGAAATTGATAGAACCATCAGGGTTCACGAAAGCGGGGTTAAGCTCGGCGGCAGCCTCTCGTTGAGCCTCATACGGATGCACTGTACGCTCTCGAACCAATTCGTCATTTTCATGATATGGTTTTTGATGACTCGAAGGTATGTGTGGTTTGTTCGAAGTTGTGATTCTTATATTGCGTTTTGGCGGAATATAGATTTTGTTTCCCATGACATTCTCCTCCTGTTAAAGGTTCTTATCTTATCGTACATCGTCTAACGTTTAACGTCTAACATCGGGCGAGGATATTTGACTAAATAGTCCTAGAAGGTAGAATGGACGAATATGAATAAACAAAATCGTACATCGTACATGGGTGAGCTGAGCTCGATTAAACATCGTACAAAATATCTTGTAACAGGTTTGGGGATTTTTGTATTATTGGGAGCGGGGTGTAATCAATCATCAAATAACGAACAAAGAGTAAGTAGTGATAATTCGGTTGTTGTTGCGCTCGAAGAAGTGTTTGCTGATAATTATCAAAATGGTGCTAATGATGTGTCGGTTGAAATAAATGAGGATGAAGGAGATTTTGTTAGGGGTTATGTTAGCATGAAGAATGCGGATAAAAATGATTTTATGGCTTTTAAAGCAGATAATGAATGGTCGGTTATTTATGATCCGGATCAAAAATCTTACGGATGTGATTTGTTAAGGCAGTATAATTTTCCGGAAAATATGATGGGAGGATGCAAAGAGCCGGATGTTGAATTTACGATTGCCGATGCTCAAGAGATTCAAGGAGCTTTTGCAGATATCTATCATAAGAGTATTGAAGATATTACTATTAAGGTTGATAAATATGATGCGCTTCATGCACGGGGTTCTGTGCAATTTGTCGGAGAGCAGGGTGGAGGATTGTTTTTAGCTGTAAAAGATCAGGGAATTTGGGATGTTGTGGTTGATGGAAATGGATCGTATGAATGCAAGTTTGTGGAACCGTATGATTTTCCAGAGGGCATGGTTTCGGATTGTCTAAAATAATTACCAACTACCAATGATGTAATTGTTTGCTAGATAAAATAATAATCATGTAAATCAATTTCAAATCCTGGTACAATTCTGGTTCGAAATTATAAAAAAAATCTGCCAAAAGGCAGATTTTAAGTTTAGTGTAGGGTTTGAACTATGACCCAGAAGAAATCGTCTGAAGATTCGATTTCACGATGAGGAGGAGTTTTAAATGTGAGCGTGTTTTGTGGGTCTGTAATTATGCGTCCAATGCTTCGGAATTCTTTTGGATCTAGGAATTCATCAAGCGAGCATTCGGTTACTCCACGGCCGTGGTTTGCGGCGTGTATTACCGTTCCTTCTCCGGTTGCGATGCCAATGTGACCCATGTTTATTTTTGGATTCAAGCGAAACCAATTGTGGCGTTGCCCGGATTTGAAGACAAGGTCACCGGCGTGAATGTTTTGTTGGTTTACTGGTGAAGATTGTTCAAATTGTTGAATTGTTCTGCGGTGAAGGTTGATGCCTGCGTGACCGTAGATCCATTTGGTGAAACTACTACAGTCAAAAATATCTGGCGCTTGTTTTTGTGTTGCTCCGAGTTTGTACGTGGCTTTACCGATACAAGATCTGGCTATTTTTACCAAGTCAACTTTGATGATTCTGAAATCGCGTTCATTGAGAGCGGAAATTGCCATATCGACCGATATCGGTAAATTAAGTTTAGCTAAGTTTACGGCGCAGTGATTGCCAACAGCGCGAAACATGGTAACCCCTTTTTCTAAAGGACTGGGTTTAAACTATCTTAAACAGGGAATTGAGTCAAATAAAAAAAATCCAGTTTTGGATTTTTAGAGTTTCTCTGAAATTTAGGGTTTTATTTCGAGGGTTTTAAGTTAATATATGGATAATCAATATTATTGCATCAATAATAATCGCTTCTTTCATTTGTGGTCGAGTTAGGTAAGTTGCATAATTATGCACTTCAGCAAAGGTGGTATTGCCGTATTTTACGGCAATGTATATTGTTCCAGGTGTTATATTTGCAAGTGGAGGATTGTTACTAGAAATATTTCCCGTGATTCCGATGCCGATGTTTGCTCCGAAAACGTTACGAATACCCGCTTCGGCCATTTCGATTGCGGCTTCTTTGGAGTAAACAGTGTATCGAGAAATTATCGAAGCAGGAACACCGAAATTGATTATTTCTTGGGTTGAGTAGCAAACTTTAGCACCGGTCAGCACGCCTGATGCGCCTTGAACATTGGTGATAGCATTGGCTAAGCCACCACCTGTACAAGATTCTACGGTGGTTATTTGCAGCCCTTTTTCAAGAAGAATTTGTACGAGTTGTTCGGCAAAATAATGTACTTTGCTCATCTTACCTCGATTTGTTAAAAGTTCTGGTTGGCTATAGTTATCATGAATTTATTATTTAGTCAATTCCTATCGCTATGTCGGCATTGTCAAAAAAACATATTCAGGTTATTATCGATTGGCAAATAGGCACTCTTAGCTTAACGGATAAAGCTCCGGTCTTCGAAACCGGCGATGGGGGTTCGATTCCCTCAGGGTGCACCACGTAAAAAGCTGCTTAGATTAATAGGTGGCTTTTTACGTGCCCCGTGATGAAAGAAGCATTAGAAATAATAGAGCGTATTAAATTTTACGAGGCTAGTCATATTTAGTTGTGGCTTCACGTGGCACGGTCACGAAATAAAAAAACTCTTTCGGGATTTTTTTGTGAGTTTGGATTATTTTATTTCCCAGTTCTTTGCTTCCAAGCCTGCTTCGGCGGCTGCGATTTGTGCTTCTTGTTTGCTGGTGCCACTACCAACGGCGATAAGCTCTTTATCAAGGAAGACACCAACTGTAAATTCTTTGTTATGATCGGGACCAACTTCTTTAAGTACTTTGTAGGTAGGTGTTGTACCCATGAGCTCTTGAGATGTTTCTTGGAAACGGCTTTTGGGATCGATGTAAAGTTTATTTTCCAGGATGTTTGGGAGGATGGAAAGAATGTGTTTATCTATGAATTGTTTAGCTGCATCCCATTGCCCATCCATATAAATTGCGCCGATGATTGCTTCAATAGCATTGGCCAAGATGTACATGCGAGCTTTGGAGTTTTTATCTTTAGCTTCGCCTTTAGACATCAATAGATATTCTTCGAATTGTAAATCAGTTGCGATCCCGGCAAGAGTTTTTGCATTTACAAGTGCCGCGCGCCAGTTGGTTAGTTCGCCTTCGGGATTTGGATAGTTAATAAAAAGATTTTCCGTAACTACCAGTTCCAAAACAGCATCACCTAAAAACTCTAAACGTTCGTTGTGATCGTAGGGGAAATCGGAATGTTCGTTTAAGTAAGAACGGTGAGTAATAGCTTGGAGAAGAATTGTTTTATCTTTAAATTCATAACCAAGCCGACTCTCTAGTGGCTTAAAATCTATTTCGTTGTGCGTTAACATATGTTCGCTTTTTTTCGCGAACGATTCTAACGAAGATGACGGAATATTTTTCCCTAGTCTTATAAAAAGAGGGATCCGTGCGCTTCGTCAAAAACGTTCTACTCGAAAATAAATTAATAATAATTGTTAAATAGCAAAGTTATTTGGGTTTATTCTTTTGGTGGCTCGGGGTTGAAGTTGAATTTGGGGGCTTGAGGTTGTTCGATAACTTCTTCCGTTTTTGGGACAGTTTTTGTTTCAGCCTCTAATGTTGGTTTATCTGCTTCAACTTTTTCTTTTTTAGGTTTTTCTTCTTTGGGTTTATCGGCTTCTTTGGTTTTGCCACTGGCCGAGAGATCGCGGAAGACAGCGCCTAAAACTCCGTTCACAAACTTGCCGGAAGATTCGCCGCCAAAAGTTTTTGCGAGTTCGATGGCTTCGTTGATAGCAACTTTGGATGGTATTTGATCGTCGTACATTAGTTCGAATATGCCGATGCGGAGAACATTTCTGTCGACAGTGGTGATTCTTTCGATTGGCCAATCCGGAGCAAACTTGGTTATAGAAGCGATTATTTCATCGTTGTGATCCATGATGCCTTTCATTAGTGATAACGTAAAAGAACGCTCGTCAAAATCCGGAGCGAATTCATCGAGATTCCGTTCGGTTATTTCGATGGCTTCATCTTTGTTTCTTGCATGAAAATCCCATTCGTAAAGGGATTGAAGTACAATTGTTCTAGCTAAATGTCTGTTTGACATAAGGTGCGAAAGGTTCGAAATTTAATTTTTACGAATTATTTTTTAGCTTTGGCCGGGGTTTCTGATTCGGGTTGCTTGGATTTTTTTAGCAAGCGTTCGAGTTTTTTCTCTTTGCCTTTAACATGCACTTCGTGTCCGCGATATTCAGTTGCGCCCGGGGCAACACGATGAGAGCGGTGTTCTAAACCGGTTTTTTTATCTTCTGTAATTGTTTGTTCTTTTAGTGCGAAGTGCGCTGCGCGGCGGCGTTTGTCGCTACTTGTCCTCCGATGTCCGGGTAATGACATATAAAATCAGTAAAAAGTTTAACGTCGTAACGCATAAACGTTGTAACGTAGTTGATTAATAACGCGGTAAGTTTAGCAAAGAAATGCTAAAAACGCAAGAGGAAAATAGCTGATAGCTGATGGCAGATAGCTGATAGCATTTTAAAACCGGCTTGAGGCCGGTTTTTTTTGCTAGATTATGGTTCTTTTTATGTATTCGGGCTCGAAGGAGTGGACCTCGTTTTCATCGAACCAAACATCGATTTCGGTTTCAGCCTCTTCTGCGTTACCGGATGCGTGGATGAGGTTAAATACACCGGCTTGTTTGGCATCGGCGTGTTTAAACGAAACATGGGCGAAATCGCCGCGGATAGTGCCAGGGGCGGCTGTTTTTGGTTCTGTTCCGCCGACCATTTTCCGAACAACCTCTACAGCTTCTACACCTTCTAAAACGATGGCGACGATTGGACCGGACATGAGCATGTCTACCATAAGCTGGCGCACTTGCTCACCTCGGCGTATGGCTAAGTCCTCTGTGTAGTGCTTTTTGGCTGTTTCTTCAGATGACCATACCATTTTTAGACCGGAAAGTTTTAAACCAACTTTTTCAAAGCGGGTGATAATTTCACCAATCAAACCACGATTCAGTGCATCCGGCTTAAGGAGTACTAAAGATCTTTGGATTGTTTCACTGGGGTGTTTCATAAAATTTGATTAAAGATTAAGGACAAAAGATAAAAGAGTTAACTTTGTTAAGGCGGATTTTAATGAATTTGATTGTAAGTGTCAATCATTAAAATAAAAAACTCTCACGAAAGCGAGAGTTTGGGTTAGGCGGCTTGTAACATGCGGCATTGGTGGCGCCATAGCATGTCGCGCACATCTTGTTCGTACCAATCAAGCCCGTAAATGGCTTTGGGCCAAATCCAGGGGAAGAGAGTGTCGAGATAGGTTACAAGTTTGTAGAATGGGTGGCCATCTTGAGCGTGCGCAACCAGTGAATTAATAAAGTCGGGCAAGGCGAGAATTTGAAGTTCATGCCAAGTTGCCCAGAGAAATTCGTACTTCTCGCCACGGCGATTGGGAGATGAGTGTGGGTTGTCGGGGTCAATTGCTCCGGCGCGCGAGGCATTGGATTGTTGTGCGGAAACGAGACCGGGGCAATTTACAATCGTGGCGCGCAGGCGGTTAGCCAAGTACTCCTCATCAAGCAAGCTATTGTTAAGGAGAACCATCACAATGCCCGAGAGATCGGTGATTTGATCGGGCTTGCGTTGATTTTTGCGAAGTTGCTTTGCGAAAACGCGTTGTTTGCGGCGTGAGTCGAAGTAAATCAAAATGGAGTGGCCGTTTTTTTTGATTACTCGAACATCAAGCGGTAAAACAAAAACCGTTTCACTGGTTTGTTGATTAGCTCCGGGATCGTTTTCGTAAAACCACTTTACATCATACTCGCCATTAGGATTCTGTTTAACGCGGTAGTGGTTTTCGGGATCCAGTTTAGCGACAACGATTACACGAGCACTTTCGGACCCGCTGAATACATCATTTTCCAAACGGCTGATTAGCTCGTTGCGGATCTGATCCAGGGTATCTGGGTTGTGAGAACCGATCAGGCTTTCGAATTCGAGTTGAGCTAAGACAGCAATTATGCGCGCTTCAAATGGGATTCGCCTCGAGATTACACCTTTACCGCGTTTTGAATAAATGAGCTCGATTAATTGCGGCATCGTGTGCGCGGCGTAAACGTTTGCGGCGAATTCCATTTGTCGACGACGGTTTATCGGAAAGTATTCTTTAAGTATTTCATCCATGTAAGCGCGGACATTGCTAATCGCAACTTGCATTAGTTTACGTGATTCTTCGAAGCCGATTCTGTCCAAGGAATATTTTTCCAGGTATAGATTGTATAGAACGCGGTCTTGGGATTCTGCCACAGCTTCACGATACTCGGCTTTTGGAAGATTTTTTGGAACGGATTCTTTTGCACGCTCCAAGGCTATACGCATACCACGAAATCGTTTCAGTTCGCCAACCAAGACAGAATTGTGCCTAATGTAGAGGTAACGCTTCCAAACGGCATCTTCTTGATTGTCGGAGGTATTATCTGCATAGCAAAGAAGATTGGGAAAAGTTCTAAGCACTTTTTGTTCTTGCTCCTCGCGCAGGCGAGTTGCGGCTTTTTGCTTTTCGTTTTCAATAAGTTCCAAACATTCCTCGCGGCTCATTTCATGCGGGATTTGTTTGATTACTCTTCGTAACGCTTCCAGGGTTTTAGTGTCTCTTGAAGAATAAAAAAACGGTTGAGGTGCAAGTGGTGCTTTGCAGTCGCAGTCTTTTGAGTGTGGCTCCAAGTTCTTCTCCTTGTTAAAGGGCGAGATGTAAAGATACGAGACAAAGCGGTGGATGTCAATGATGGGAAATGATTTAAAAAATGAAAGAATTAAAAAATGAAAAAGTGAAGGAATGGTGGATAACAATAGTGATTGACTTTGGGGCTCGATTGAGGGAAGATTGTTGTGAGAGATGGGTGAGGATTCGGGACAACTTTCGGTCTAAGAGGTCGGCGTTTCAATTACCGTGGTAAATGAAATTAGACCTTTGCAGCGTTTCAATGCGGCTGCGTTACCGGTGGATTTTTCTGCCAATTACGTATGTTTTAACATTGAGCTTACGCTAGAGCATCGCTCGATTATATTTTTAGCCGAATTTCCTCACCTGCTCTCAAAAATTAAAAAAGTACTAAGCAGCTAATAATAGCTTGCTTTTTTTGACTTTTTATGGTTGACTTTTGTGTGATAATTTGGTATGTTGATATTAAATGTACTTTGCTTAACAAACACAAAATTTTAACCGCACCTTGAAAAAAAGGAATCGTGCTGGCAAGGAGGTCACCATGCATCGTATCCCTGTACCAAAGGGAACGCGCGTGGTGCTGATGCGCCACGCGATAACAGATTGGAACGAAGAGACGATAAGGGCACTTCTTACGGGTCGGCAGAAGCCGCCACGTTTGCCCGGTAAAAGAAATGCTCCACTTTCGGCAATGGGACATTTGGAGTCCTATTTTGCCGCCAAATATCTTGCGCGTGAAATATCGCCAAAGCTTTTTGCTCGTAAGGGAATTCTTGCTCATTCGCTCCATGTACGTGCCAAAGAGACCGCACGCGGAATCGTAGAGCACGGTGGTTTTGCTACGCCACGTGTTTTCCAGAGCGATTTACTAGCGGAGCGTTTTCATGCTCGTTATGCCTACATTCATGGCGTTGGTCATGAACAAGCAACCGAAATGTTGAATCAAGAGGCATCATACGGGAAGGCTCAGGAGTTTGGCTTGAGTGTGAACATGGAAGAGCAAATCGTGCACACGGACATGTCCGACATGCGCGAGTTGATTCGCCATCAGCCTTTATTGGCAAAGATCCTCACAACCAATAGCGATATGCATCTGGCAATCGCATTTCTGCTAACCAGCTTCAGAGATTCCTTGGAGTTCTTCTATCAAAGAGCCTTGGCTAGTGATGGAGCGGTAGCTCCCTCAAAGCTGGTTGATCTTCGTAAAGCTGCTGCAAGTATGGCTTTAAGCGACTTCGGTTCAAGAATTGCACCAGAGTTTACCGAGTGGTTCTTCGAGCAAGAAGAGTTGGAGCCAAATCAAAGACGAAAAACTCCTACGGGTGAAAGTTTTGTGGAGCTCCATCAACGTGCAGCTGAATTCAACGAGGATTTCGTACGTTCGCTGAACCAAATCGGTTCGGGTGCGACTGCAATCATCGTTTCTCATAGTTACTTTATCCTAGCAGCTAGGCAGTATTATGAGGATTTCTCAAACGATGAATTGGACAAGATGATTAATGCCGAGGGTCCACCTCTGTTTCCTCCGCATGTGGGGATGACTTTCTACGCAGAGCAGGATGGGTATCTTGTATTGGATGGCGAGCCCAACCGTATTCCTCCGGAATTTGAGATTGTTGGTAGGCGCCTTCGGTTTAAGGAATCAACTCCTCAACATGTAATTGATGAAGCTTGTAGCGCTTTGTCGATAGAGGAGTTCCGTAAAGATAGCAACCGAAATAAAAACGGAAATAGGAAACATTCAGATCACAGATTCCGTTTCGTGATTCCTCCTTCAAGTGAAGTTCGTCCTACGTTATCGAGAGTTAAATCGCTCTTGAATGATACTAAAAAAAAAGCTTCATGAGGGGTCGGACGGAAACTCCGGTCCCACCTAAATGAGGTTGTACTACTATATGCCTTCGAGATGAAGGCATTTTTTTTTACTAAACAATAATGTATACTTGTATTATGGAGCAGGTAATTACAAGTAAAAATATAAAACGTAAAGTTGTTGAAAGACCAATTCTGACTGACGTTCGGGCGCAGATGATGACCATGGGGGGAGCGATTATTTTGGCTGCTACGATAATTTTAACTTTGGTTTTGATCTTTTCGCTTTTTTTTCCGCAAGGAAATGGTTTGCAATTTGTTATCATCATCGCATTAACAATCGTAGGTTGGGGGTTTTTTATAAATTGCGCCACCGAGCGTTTGGCAATAAAGGATGGTTATTTGGAGTTTAAATCCATGTTAGGAAAAACCATTCATATTGAACTTGTTTCTGTGGATTCTTATAAATTAACAAATTTTGGTTTACGGCTTGATGGTAATATGTTTCTTATAGAAATAGAACACGAAGAAAAAGATGCTCCGGAAGAGATATGGTTGAGTCCGTGTTGGAAGAGAGGGGATTTGGCAATGTTTTGCAATGCGTTAGGTGAGGCACTTGATGAGATTAATTCTTAGTTTTTTATAAAGTCTAAAAGCAATGTTTTGATTTATCGGGTATTGAAAAATCAATAATTAAAGAAATTATGAGAAAAAAACTTGTTAAGTCGGTTAAGAAAAAGATGGGTATTAAAAAAGAATCTAAAAAGGTACTCGAAAAAGCAAAAGTATTAGCACCGGAATATGGCAGGCCTTTTTATAAAGGTACGGCTTTTAAGAAGAGGGCAGTCAAATTGCTTAGCGTAAATAAAAGATATATTCATTGGGTTTGTTCTCCAAGTGGCGATTGTGAGCAGGTGGAGGATCCGGGTACTTTTACCGATCAGGTTTATTGGAGGATTTTTAGGATAATGGCAGAGTTCGTAGAGGGCTTTGAATTTTTATCAAAATTAAATCGCGAAGTTACTTTTTTTGGCAGTGCTAGAACCAATCCAAAAGCAAAAGAATATAAACAAGCGGTTGAGTTGGGTAAAATTTGTGCAAAAGCCGGTTATACTGTTATTACCGGTGGCGGGCCGGGAATAATGGAAGCGGGCAATAAAGGTGCGTATCAAGCTGGAGGTGAGTCGATTGGGATTGATATCGAGCTGCCAACCGAACAACGCAGAAATGAATTTGTAACTCGTGCTATGGGATTCCATTATTTTTTCACACGTAAAGTGATGTTATCCGCATCTGCACAGGCGTATGTATTTTTTCCGGGTGGTTTTGGTACGATGGACGAGGCTATGGAGATGATTACTTTGGTACAAACGGGTAAAATACCAAGAACCGTGCCTTGTATTTTTGTTGGAAAAGATTACTGGCAGCCATATAAAGATTGGGTGGAAAAACATATGTTAAAAAATAAATACATAAATAAAGTTGACTTTGACTTGATGCAAATAGTAGATACACCGGAGGAAGCATTTAGAATTATAGAAAGAACAGAAGAGAGGAAGCTTTGATTATATTAGGATAAGTTAAAAAAAATGACCACGTTGGTCATTTTTTTTTGATTTTGTAGAAATGTTATTTCTTTTCCGCTTTTTTTGAGGCTTCTTTGCGAGCAGTTGTTTTCTTTATCTTTTTTTGGCGTTTAGTTAAAATTTCACCTTTAGCGATTGCCTCAAATTTTTTGAGAGATTTGAGAGCGCTCGAAGAAAGGCGTAATTTTACACCATTAATACGGCGCATTTGAAGATTCACCTCTTGGGTTTTCTTGGTTGCGACGTTTGAGTGACTCCGGTTGTTGGCTTTGTTAGCGCGTTTTCCGGTGAGTAGACAGATTCGAGACATATTGATTGGCGTAAGTATAGCCAAATGCGGTATGATTGGCAAGTGCTATCTTTTTTAGCTGATAGCCGATAGCCGATTGATAACGGCTATACGCTATCGGCTATCAACTAGTAACTATCGGTTATTTATGCCATTTACTACATTATTTACAAATCCGGCGATATTTATACTTTGGATAGCTTCGGTATTAGTTGCATTATCGGTGCATGAGTTTTCGCATGCTTTAGCTGCTTATAAGCTAGGGGATTCGACGGCTAAAAGAATGGGAAGGTTAACTTTAAATCCATGGGCACACGTTGATCTTTTTGGTTTAATGGCGCTGGTTTTTGTACATTTTGGTTGGGGAAAACCCGTTCCATATAATCCGGCTTATTTAAAATATAGACACTGGGGTGAGTTTTTAGTAGCGATTGCCGGGCCTGTTAGTAACTTGATTTTACTAATAATTTCAGGGGTTTTGCTTAAAATATTCATACCGTTGCTTGGGGGCGGAAATTTGTTGGTAATTTTTTTGATATTTTGTTTTTTTATCAATTCGGCGTTGATGTTGTTTAACTTAATCCCGTTGCCGCCTTTGGATGGATCAAAATTTTTGTTCGCGATTTTACATGAGAATAAATGGCATGATTTACGTTTTCAAATAGAGCATTACGGCCCTTATGTACTGATGGCTATTGTTTTTGCGGATATTATACTTAATTTAGGGTTAATTAGTTTTTTATTGGATAAACCTCTTAATTGGATAATGAATATTTTTGGCTTTGGCGGAATTTTTTAATCGAAGCTATTAGCGGATGGCAGATAGCGCATAGAAAAAAACTATCGGCTATCCGCTATCGGTTATATGCTAAAAAAGTAGTTATGATCAAATCGCGAGTATTGAGTAGTTTGAATAATCAAACTGGATTAAATTGGGGATTGGTGTTTATAGGGATAGCTGTCTCTGTTTTTTTAAGGGGTTTGATTTTTAGCGAACCGTTTACGACTCCGCTTGAAGCATTTATTTGGTATCCAGTATTGGTTTTTACGGGATTATTATTTGTGCAAATACTTGTCAGGAAATTATTTGGCAGTTGGGTAGTATTCGAGTCCAGAGTATTACCAATTGCTGGTATTTTTACGATATTTGTCGGTTTTTTAACATCTTTACTGCCTTTTTGGGGGAGATCTGCTGCGGGAATGCCATTGTCACTATCTCAAATTGTTACTTATATTTTGACTTTGGGAGTTTATCCTTTTCCGGCTGGGCCGGACGGATTTTTGCGTGGAATTGCCTGGGTCGTGGGGATAATTTTAGCTATTTATCTGTATAAAGATACAAAGGATTTATTTAGATCCATCTTTTTAGCTATATTGAGTTGGGCGGCGATGACTTTGGTTTTTTTGATGCCATCATTGTTTTTGATGATAACAATGGCTTTTAGTTCACTCCCATTTGCTACATCAGGGGCAGAAATGGTGGGTGAGTTTACCAGGTTGAATTTGTTTTCGTATTGGGGAGATGGGCAGTTGTTGAGATGGTTTACGGGTTTTGGCGGACAGGCTACGAATGCTTTGTTGTTATATACGGCATCATGGATATTTATTTTAGGTGGTTTATTTTGGACTTTTTTGAATTTTGGATTAGTTAAGCAGTTGGTTGCGGGATTTAAAATTTCTTGGGGAATATCGGCTGTTACCATCGTGTTATTTGGATATTTGGCAGGTACCAGCCATCAGGGGTGGATTGGTTTGGATGCAGCAGCCTGGGGTGTTTTTGCAGTGGTTTTATTTTTAGGTTGGCTTTATCAGAGAACTAATAGTTTATCGATTGCCTTGCCTGATGCGTCGATGTTGATTTTATGGATGTTGGGGCTCATGTTGCTTGGTTGGCCGGTTTTATTGGGAGGATTACTATTTTTATCAGTCTTATATTGTAAGGATCAGATAAAAACTTTAAATGTAGTTGTTAAGTGGCAATGGATTATTGAGGTTTTTTCGCCAACTATCATGGTTTTGTTTTTTGTTTTATTTATGAGAAGAGGGGTGGCGATGGATCCGGTTATGCTACAAGTAGTGTTTATATTTAGTCTTTTTTCACTTTTGGCCGGTTTTATTGGATTTGCAAAAAGAGTAAATTTTAAAAATTTATGGATGATAATAGGATGGATTGTGATTGCCGGACTATTATGGATTGTGACGGGGGTATTTTCACCGGCGGCAATAATGTTGTTGGTTGGGGTGTTTATGTGGTTGTTTTGGCAAAAGATTACACAATATAGTTGGGATCCGGAAATATTAGTCTGGTGTGTGGCTATTGTCGTGCTTTTAGTGGTCATTTGGCTTCCAAGATTAGCTCATCCGGAACTGATTCCGAGGTAAAAAATAAGGTATTTTTTATAAAAAATTATCCCCTTAGCTTGGGGATTTCTTTTTTTAGCCTAGCCTTAGCCTAATTCTTGGTTGCAGATCGACTTGACGCACATGGGGCACTTTGGTATATTCAGCGGCACAACATGCCTACTACAAATCAACTGATTCGACATCCACGTCGAAGTGCCAAGGCCAAATCAAAGAGCCCGGCAATGCAATACACTCGCGATACACTACATCGCACGCGTACAGAGCTTTCCAAAGGTTCTCCTTTTAAGCGTGGTGTTTGCACAAAAGTAACTACAGCAACGCCTAAAAAGCCTAACTCGGCTATGCGTAAAATTGCTCGTGTTCGTTTATCAAACGGACAAGAAGTTACAGCGTATATCCCTGGTGAAGGTCACAATTTACAGGAACACTCGATCGTAATGATCCGAGGTGGCCGCGTAAAAGATCTTCCTGGTGTGCGTTATCACATTGTTCGTGGAGTTTACGATACTCAAGGAGTTGATGGTCGCAAACGAAGCCGTTCCATTTACGGTGCTAAGAAACCTAAGGCAGCGAAATCATAATATGAGAGGCAAAAAAGCGCCAAAGCGTATAATTGAACCAGATCCTAAATACGGCTCCACATCGGTTGCCAAGTTTATCAATTACATAATGGATGGTGGTAAAAAATCCACATCACAACGTATTGTTTACGATGCACTTGAGATTTTGGAAAAGAAATCGGAAAAACCAGCTCTTGAAGCTTTTGAAGAAGCTCTAAAGAATGTTTCACCTATGCTCGAGGTTAAATCTCGTCGTGTTGGTGGTGCTAACTATCAAATCCCACTTCAGGTTCGTGCAGAACGCAGACAACAGTTGGCTTTTCGTTGGATTATTGCCGCAGCACATGCTAAAAAGGGCAAGCCAATGGCTGTAAAACTTACAGAAGAGCTTTTAGCAGCTATGGGTAATCAGGGTGAAGCTGTTAAGAAAAAGCAGGACGTGCAACGCATGGCAGAAGCAAACCGCGCCTTTGCTCATTTCGCCCACTAAATATGGATGATGGCGATGGAGGAACAAAAAGATTTTAATATAAATGAGGGGCGTCCAATGGCTCGCCTCTTTTTTGTCTTCTAACACAAATTATTATGCCTAGAGAATATTCACTAAAAGATACCCGAAACTTCGGGATTATAGCCCACATTGATGCGGGCAAAACAACTGTTTCCGAACGTGTGCTTTTTTATACAGGACGTAAACATAAAATCGGCGAAGTTCACGAGGGTGAAGCGACCATGGATTGGATGGAACAAGAGCAAGAGCGCGGTATTACAATTACATCCGCTGCTACAACTTGTTTTTGGAAAGGCCAGCGCATGAACTTGATTGATACTCCGGGACATATCGATTTTACAATCGAGGTGCAACGTTCACTTCGTGTTTTGGATGGCGCCGTAACCGTGTTTGACGGTGTTGCAGGTGTTGAGCCTCAATCCGAAACAGTTTGGCGCCAGGCAGATAAATACAGAGTGCCTCGCATGTGTTTTGTGAATAAGCTCGATCGTATGGGTGCGGATTTTTATAAAGATGTTTTATCGATCCGCAATAGATTGGCAAAGCGCGCATATCCAATTCAACTTCCAATTGGCACTGAGTCAAATTTTATCGGCATTATTGATTTGATCACCATGAAGGCTTACATGTACAAGGATGAGCTGGGTCGTGAGATAGATGAAGTTGATATTCCGGAGGATAGGGTGGAAGAAGCAAAAAAATGGCGCAGTGAGTTTTTAGAAGCTCTGTCAGAGACGGATGAGAATTTGATGAACAAATATCTCGCTGGTGAGGAATTGTCGGTAGCGGAAATTAAGGCTGCGCTTCGTAAGGCGGTAAACAGTATGGATATTTTCCCTATCCTTTTGGGATCAGCTTTAAAGAATAAGGGTGTTCAAATGCTGCTTGATGCCGTGGTGGATTATTTACCATCACCACTCGATGTGCCACCAATGGAAGGTCATGATGTTGATGATCCGGAGAAAATAATTATTAGAAAGCCATCTGATGAAGAACCGTTTTCCGCATTAGCTTTTAAAGTGATGACCGATCCGTATGTTGGTAAACTTATTTTCTTTCGCGTTTATTCCGGTACACTGGAATCGGGTTCGTATGTTTATAATGCAACCAATGGAAAAAGAGAGCGTGTTGGACGTATTGTTAGAATGCATGCAAATAGTCGCGAAGAAGTGCCTGCGGTTTATGCCGGAGAAATTGCCGCTGCTGTGGGATTAAAAGAAACTTTTACGGGTCATACACTTTGCGATGAAGATCATCCTTTGCTACTAGAAACGATTATTATTCCTGAGCCGGTTATTGATATTGCAATTGAACCTAAAACTAAAGCCGATCAAGAGAAAATGGGTGTTGCTTTGCAAAAGATTGGTGAGGAAGATCCATCATTCCGTGTTAGAACGGATGAAGAAACGTTGCAGACAATTATTTCCGGTATGGGTGAGTTGCATTTGGAAATTATCGTTGAACGCATGAAACGAGAATTTGGTGTAGAAGCCAACGTTGGTAAGCCACAGGTGGCCTATAAAGAGGCTATCAAGGGCCCGGCTGAGGGCGAGGGCAAGTTTGTTCGTCAATCAGGTGGTCGTGGTCAGTTTGGTCATTGCTGGATTCGTATCGAACCATCCGAAAGAGGTAAGGGTTATGAATTTAGCAGTGAGGTTGTTGGTGGTGCTATCCCTCGTGAATATATTCAGCCAATCAATAAAGGTATTCAAGAAGCTGCAAAACGTGGTGTGGCCGCCGGTTATCCAATCTTGGATTTTAAGGCAACCGTTTACGATGGTTCTTACCACGAGGTTGACTCTTCCGAAGCAGCGTTTAAAATCGCGGCATCAATGGCATTTAAAGCAGCTTGTCAGCAAGCCGGTGTAAGTATATTGGAACCATTAGAAAAAGTTGAGGTTGTTGTTCCCGAGGAATATATGGGAGATGTTATGGGAGATCTCAACTCTAAGCGCGGACAAATCCAATCCATGGAAGATCGTTATGATATGAAAATTATCAGCGCAATTGTGCCGCTAGCTGAAATGTTCGGTTATTCAACAAACCTTCGCTCTATGACTCAGGGCCGCGGTGTTTACACTATGGAATTTGATCATTATGCACCTGTGCCGGCATTGGTTCAACAGGAGCTTGTAGAGGGAAAGGGAAAGAAATAAACTTATAGAAAGTCATAGTACTTAGTTATAGTACTTAGCACTAAAACCGAAACGGGAAGAGCCTTGGGAAACTGAGGCTCTTTTTTGCTGAAATAAATTCAGCATTTCGTTTGAATGGATGATAAAAATTTCCAGTAAAAAAAGAACCCCAGAGAGGGGTCTAGATAGTTTTAGAAAGTGTATTTTGTGTTAGTTTTCGTCAACTTCGTAAAAGATTGTTAGGACGAGCACACGATCAGCATATGATTGAAGAGTTTCTTTTAATTTGAAATATATGATGCCTCCGGCACTTGTCTGAACGGTTTCAAGCCACTCGTTGACCCTGTTCTCGAGAAACTTTTCTAGAGTTGTGTTACCTCCCTCGTCAGACAGATCGTCGAGACTTACTACGAATGCTTTGTATTTTGTTGCCATTTTTCCTCCTGACGGTTTTTTTGTTTGCGAGACTATATAAGCAGGAAATAGTTGAAAAGTCAATGTCTAGCACACTCTTAATCTGATTTATTGCTATTAGCTATCAGCTATTAGTTGCTGGTTGGTTAAGCCTCTTGATGAAAACGTGTAAGCATGGTGAACTATGGTCATTATGTCATGGAAACGTATATTTAAGACCGCGCGTAAAGTTGGTGCGCCGGTTATAATCGCAGATGAGGATGGTAAGAGGCCGCAGGTAATTTTATCGCTCGATATCTATGAAGCTTTGATTGAAGATGATCGAGGTTTTGAGTTGTTGGATGAGGATGATGTTGAAGAGGATTTTGATGCTTCAAAATATCTGGAGGACATTGATTTTGATGAAGATATTAATAATTTACCGGATATTAAATTTGATGATGGTGACGATGATGATGACTGGGATGAGGCGGAGTATATGAATCAATACCGCAAGAAGCGATCAGAAGGTTATTCGGATAGTGAGATTGTGAAAAAGCTTGATCAAGAAGGTTTTGGATGGAACAATTCGAGGTCGTCCGAACCAGATGAAAAGGCGGCTCCGGCGTTTGAGTTTGATGATAGCTTGGGTTCGGAAGAGTTATCACCAATGGATATTCCGGAAATCAATGAATTGGAAATTGGTGTGACGGAGAAGGAAAGTGAGGGTATTGTGGAGCTAAAATCATCTAAATCTAGCGAAGAATTGGCGGTTGAGGATAGGTTCTATTTTGAGCCGGTAGATGATGAGGAAATCGGAAGTTAATCTCTTGCGTTATTTTATAGGAAATGTTATAGTCTTTTTTGCTTATTTAACCTTTAATTATCTTAATCGCGTCACCTCGTTTAAACGGGGACTCGGTCTCTAAAAACCGAGCAGAACGCATCTACACAAGAACTTTGTATGGCGGAATCATTTGAACGCAATAAGCCACACGTGAACGTTGGTACTATCGGTCACGTCGACCATGGCAAGACCACGCTAACGGCAGCAATTTTAAAAGTGCTGGCCGCTAATGGCTTTAAAGCCGATGAAAAGCGCGTGGATGCATTAGACAAAGCACCTGAGTCAAAGAGTCGCGGTATTACAATCGCGACAGCTCACGTTGAGTATGAGACGGCAAATCGTCATTATGCTCACGTAGACTGTCCGGGACACGCTGACTACATTAAGAACATGATTACTGGTGCTGCCCAGATGGACGGTGCTATTTTGGTTGTTGCCGCAACAGACGGCCCCATGCCTCAAACTCGCGAGCATATTTTGCTTGCAAAACAGGTTGGTGTACCTAGCATTGTAGTATTTTTAAATAAAGTAGACATGGTTGACGATGCTGAACTTATTGACTTAGTTGAAGAAGAAGTTCGTGAATTGCTCAAGAAATACGAATTTGATGGTGACAATGCTCCTGTTATCCGTGGATCTGCTCTTAAAGCTTTAGAGAACCCAACAGACCCAGAGGCTTCCAAACCTGTTATAGATCTTATGGCTGCTCTCGATACTTATATCCCAGAGCCTGTTCGTGAAACAGAGAAGGATTTCTTGATGCCAATTGAGGATGTTTTCTCCATTGAAGGCCGAGGTACTGTTGTTACAGGTCGTATCGAACGCGGTATGGTTAAAGTTAACGAAGAGGTGGAAATGGTTGGTTTAGGTGAAACTCGCAAAACTGTTGTAACGGGTGTTGAGATGTTTAATAAATCACTTCAAGAAGGCCGTGCCGGTGATAACGCGGGTTTACTTCTTCGCGGTATTCGCAAAGAAGAGGTAGAACGTGGTATGGTTTTAGCAAAGCCGGGTTCAATTAAACCTCACACAGAATTCGAAGCACAAATTTATGCTTTAACAAAAGAAGAGGGTGGTCGCCACAAGCCATTCGTCTCAGGTTACAAGCCACAATTCTATATCCGTACAACCGATGTTACCGGTGAGGTAACTTTGGCAGAGGGTGTAGCCATGGTTCAACCTGGTGATGAAGTAAAAATCAATGTAAAACTTATCGCGCCAGTAGCTATGGAAGAGCAAATGCGTTTTGCTATCCGCGAGGGTGGTAGAACGGTTGGCGCTGGTGTGGTAACAAGTATTATCAAGTAATTATTTAAAAAACTGAAAATGTCCACTTCGACCTCCGATTCATCCGTAAAAGGATTTGTCGGATAGGTCGGGGGGACGGGAACAATCATGGCACAAGCTGCAACATCGAATAAAGTCGCGAAAGAAGCCGGAACACGAATCCGCATTAAGATTCGTGCGTATGATCACAAAATCATCGACCAAGCGACACGTACGATAATTGAAACCGCTATCAGAACGGGCGCGCAGGTGATTGGTCCCGTCCCTTTGCCGACTGAAAAAAGAAAGTGGACTGTTAATCGCTCTACATTCGTCCATAAGAATGCTCGCGAACAATTCGAGATGCGCATTCACAAACGAATCGTTGATATAGTTGAGGCTAGCGCAAAAACTATTGAAGCGCTAACATCACTCAATTTACCATCCGGTGTTGACGTTGAGATAAAAATGTCTTAAGATTGTCCCACGCAGGATCCGGAGCAAACAAAAGAACACACAAAAATCGTACCCCCATTAATATTCCCAAGGAGAAAGTTGTCCGCCCATACAAGGGCAAGTATACATTGCGAATGCATACCTGTGGACATAACCTCCCTGTAGCGAGTCACTAAGTGGGTAATCCATTATTTTGCCATAAGGCTAAAGTTTATAGGTATTACAATATTCCTCTGCAATTATAGAATCGCTCAGAGGTCAGGAATTTTTAACTATTTCACGAGTTTAACGTCGTGTTAGCGGTTACGGATTTCTGGCTTTTGTGTTTTAAGCACCATCCGACGTCATTGAGTCATCTAATTAAAAAACTCATTGACCAATCAGATGAGCCGGTACGTCAATCATAGACGAAAAAGATATGAAATTTATTCTCGCAAAAAAACTAGAAATGTCGCAAGTATATGCGTCTAATGGACATATTGTACCAGTTACACTTGTTCAGGCAGGACCATGTATTGTGACACAAGTAAAGGGGCAAGAAAAGGATGGCTATACAGCTGTCCAAGTTGGCTTTTTGAATGCAAAACGTTTGAATAAGCCGCTTGAGGGGCATTTGAGTGAACTTCCAAAAGTTCGCGTTTTACAAGAGTTCAGATTGGATGAACCTGGTGAACTTAAGCGTGGAGATGTCATTGAGGCGACTCAGTTTGAAGCTGGAGAAGTTATTAATGTAACCGGTACTTCCAAAGGAAAGGGTTTTGCGGGTGTTGTAAAACGCCATGGTTTTAAAGGCGGGCCGGCTTCTCATGGTCACAAAGATCAATCACGCATGCCTGGATCAATTGGTTCCGGTGGTGTGCAAAAAGTTTTTAAAGGTCAGCGCATGGGCGGGCACATGGGTGATACTCAGGTTACTGTCAAAAATTTACAGATTGTGGAGATTCGTGATGGTGGAATATTGGCAATTAAAGGTGCTGTACCAGGTGCACGTAATTCAATTCTTAAGATAAAAACCGTCTAAATATGCCATCTGTAAAAGTTTACAATGTAAAAGGTGACGTTGTGGGCCAGGCGGATTTATCCGATAGTCATTTTGGCGTTAAGCCAAAAAATTCTTTGGTTCATGAGGTTGTCACTGCTCAAGAAGCTAACAGCAGAAATGCAGTAGCGAATACAAAAACACGCGGTGAAGTTTCGGGTGGTGGTAAAAAACCATGGAAGCAAAAGGGAACTGGTCGCGCACGTCACGGATCCACTCGTTCACCAATTTGGAAGGGCGGCGGTGTTACATTTGGTCCTCGTGGCAACAGAAATTTTTCAGTTAAAATTAACCGTAAAATAAAACAGAAAGCCTTGTTCATGGTTCTTTCTGATAAGGTAAATCATGAGCAGTTGCTTTTGGTGGATGTGTTGCCTGTAGAAATGCCAAAAACAGCTATAGCAGCAACATGGTTAAAGCAGCTTCCGGTTGGGCGTCGTACAATGATCGTCACCGCAAAATCAAATCCTGCTCTTTTACGCATGGTTAGAAATATTCCAAGTGTAAAATTAACTACCGTAAATGCGTTGCATGTGGCTGATATGGTCAACTATCCTACAATTTTGTTTGAGAAGGATGCTGTAGAAGCTTTTGAATCATTATATAAATAATCTATGGGTTTGTTTTCTAAAAAACCATCTGACGATACAACTAAGTCAGACGAGATAAAAAAGCCAAAGAAGGCGGCACCAAAAAATGATGCTGTAGTTAAGGATGAGGTTATAACACCGGAATCTCAGGCAAGTGCACCTGCGGCTAAATCTAAAAAAACGGTTGTTACAAAAGCGGCAAAGGGACAAGCTGGTGAATCTTATCGTTTGCTTCTTTCGCCTAAAGTAAGTGAAAAGGCTGCAGAGTTGGCTTCGAATAACGTTTATGTTTTCAATGTGCCACTAACGGCGGAAAAAATTGAAATAGCAAATGCAGTATCTGTGCTTTATGGTGTAACTGTACTAAGTGTTAGAACAGCGCGTGGTTTGGGAAAGCCGGTTTACAGAGGGCATAAGAAGGGCCGCAGAAATGATTGGAAGAAAGCATTTGTTGTAGTAAAGAAAGGACAGACTATTGACTTGTACGAAGGAGTATAAAATTATATGCCGATTAAGAAGTATAAACCAACTACACCTGGGCGCCGTAAATCATCGGTGCAACGTTTTGATGATGTAACGGCAACAAAGCCTGAAAAATCATTAACTCGCCCATGGAAAGAACGAGGAGGCAGAAGCCTTGGCCGTATTACCGTGCGTCATCGTGGAGGAGGTCATAAAAAACAATATCGCGTAATTGACTATATTCGTGAGAAAATGGATGTACCGGCAACAATAAAAACAATTGAATACGATCCGCATCGCGGAGCTCGTATAGCCCTTGTTGCTTATGCCGATGGAGAAAAGCGATATATAATTGCTCCGGATACACTAAAAGTGGGAGATCAGATAATTACAACAAAAACAGCTGATATAGAAATGCAGATTGGTAATCGTTTGCCATTGGAACGTATTCCTCTTGGTGCGGTTGTTCATGCTGTAGAGCTTGCGCCTAACGATGGAGCGAAAATTGCACGTGGAGCAGGTGCCTCTATCCAACTTATGGCCGTAGAGGGTAAGTACGCCACCTTAAAAATGCCATCAGGTGAAATTAGGAATGTTAGCCGCAAATGCATGGCAACAATCGGTACTGTATCCAATTTGGATTGGCGTTTGGTGCGTTGGGGTAAAGCTGGCAGAACACGCCATCGTGGTATTAAGCCTACTGTGCGCGGTAAAGTTATGAATCCGGTTGATCACCCGCATGGTGGTGGTGAGGCTAAAAATCCAATTGGTTTGAAACATCCAAAAACTCCTTGGGGCAAGCCGGCACTTGGTGTTAAAACACGCCGAAAGAACCGCCAGTCGGATAGTTTAATTTTGCAGCGTCGCCGCAATAAACGTAAGAAATAATCGATATGTCTAGAAGTTTAAAAAAGGGATCATATACAGATCCAAAATTGCTTGCCAAAGTTGCAAAGCTTAACCCAACAGATAAGGTCGTGATCAAAACTTGGTCGCGGAGCTGTACAATAACACCAGAGATGGTTGGGTTTACATTTGGCGTGCATAACGGCAAAGATCATATACCGGTTTACGTTCAGGAAAACATGGTTGGACATAAGTTGGGTGAATTTTCACCAACACGTAAATTTGTCCGTCATGGCGGTAAGATGCAAAAAACAATTGAGCAAGGTTCAAAATAATATTATAAATATATGGAAGTAATCGCCAAATTAAATCGTTTGCAAATCGCACCAAGAAAAGTCCGTCTAGTAGCCGGGCTCATAAGGCGTATGAAAGTTTCTGAAGCGGAAACTCAGCTTAAGTTTTTAAACAAAGCTGCAGCAAGGCCTGTGCTAAAACTTTTACAAAGTGCAATGGCAAACGCGGAGCATAACCATAAACTGGATTCGAATACTCTTTGGATCTCACACATTACAGTTGATGGTGGCAAAGTATTAAAGCGATGGAGACCGCGTGCTTATGGCAGAGCGGGAGCGATTAGAAAACGTACAAGCCATATAACTTTGAAACTTTCCGATGGTCCTCGACCAGAGAAAAAGACTAAAAAAGTTTACGTTCCACGTAAAGCAAGAACTGTAAAACCGGTCACAAAGGCAAAAGTAGAAGCTAAAAAACCAGAGAATCAAGAGTAATTTTCATCATAATTTAAATCTATGGGACACAAAGTTCATCCAAAAGCATTTCGCATCGGAACGACCACAACATGGCCGTCGAAGTGGTTTGCGCGAAAACAGACGTATCGTACACAGATCGAACAAGATCACAACATTCGTGCGTTTTTCCGCAAGCAGCTACGTGATGCGGGGCTTGCCAGCATTTTTATAGATAGATCCAGAGGCACTTTGGCAATCACTCTTACAACTGCTAAACCCGGTATTATCATTGGTCATTCCGGAGCAGGTATTGAAGATCTTAAAAAGAAATTCATGCATGAGTTTTATCAGGGTAAGAAGGTACAGTTACAACTAAATGTACAAGAAGTAGCGAAGGCGGGTTTGGAGTCTACCGTTGTATGCGGGCAAGTAATTGCGGATTTGGAAAAACGTATGCCTTTTCGCCGTGTTTTAAAGCAAACCATTGAAAGAACTAAAAAGGCAGGTGCTCTTGGTGTGAAGATTTCAGTTTCCGGTCGTTTGAATGGCGCAGAAATCGCGCGTAGAGAATGGTTGGCTTGGGGTAAAATTCCTTTATCGAATCTTCGTGCTGATATAGATTACTATCAAGATTTTGCACAAACTCAAATGGGAACCATTGGTGTAAAAATTTGGATTTACAGAGGTGATGTTTTTGCAAAAGACAGATTACAAAAGTACCAACCCAGCACACCGCGCAACCAGAATGCAAGACCGGGGCAAGCGCACGGAGTAAGGCAAGAGGCTCAGGTTTCTTAATATAAAAGCAAATTATGTTAATTCCACGAAAAGTAAAGCATAGAAAATGTCATAAAGGACGCGGGAGGAATATCCGTATTGCTTCGGATAAAATAACTTTGGCGTTTGGTCCATTTGGCTTAAAAGCCATTACGGGCACTTGGCTAACATCCAGGCAAATCGAATCTTGTCGTCGCGTACTTACAAGATATACAAGACGCGGAGGTAAAATTTGGATCAGGGTTTTTCCGGATAAACCAATCTCCAAGAAAGGTAATGAGATCCGCATGGGTGGAGGCAAGGGCTCGGTTGACCATTACGTTGCTGTTATTCGCCCGGGAACAGTTTTGTTTGAGATGGATGGTATCCCTGAAGACAAGGCCAAACAGGCATTAACCGATGCAGCGTATAAATTGCCATGTAAGGCTGTTTACATCACTAAACAATTCTAAATATGAAAGTTAAGGATTTACGACAATTAACACAAGCGGAATTGCTTACTCGCGTAGGAGTACTTCGAGGTAAGATTCGTGATTTGCGTTTTACAGTTACCACAAGGCAACACTCTAAGGTAAGAGATTTAAGAGAGGCGAAGCAAGAATTGGCTCGCGTGCTCACTCTCTTAAACAAGGAAGTTAAGACTAATGAACCGATTAAAGAAATCGAATCGTAATATGGAAAAAGAAACCACACAAAAAAGTACTGCAACAAAACGCAGACTACAGGGAACGGTAGTTTCCACCAAAATGGTTAAAACCATTACAGTTCGAGTTGACCGTTCTGTTAGGCATCCTAAATACGGAAAAACTTATAATGTATCCAAAAAATATAAAGTACACGATGAAAGAGGCGATGCGCATATGGGTGATTTGGTAGAAATTGCGGAAATCAGACCTCTTTCAAAGGATAAACGCTTTATATATGTGCGTACCATTACGCCGGCAATTGCATAATTAAACGTTTATGATTCAACACAGATCAATGTTACTAGTCGCAGATAATAGTGGAGCTAAAAAGCTTCAATGTATTCGCGTACTCGGAGGTTACAAAAAGCGCACAGCCGGCGTAGGTGAATTGATTACCTGCGTTGTAAAAGAAGCTATTCCACATGGAACAGTTAAGAAATCCGATATTGTTCACGCGGTTATAGTGAGAACACGCAAAGAATCCAGACGCCCGGATGGTACTTATGTACGTTTTGATGATAATGCCGCCGTTATTGTAGACAAAAAGAATAAAGAGCCAAAAGGAACTCGTATCTTTGGCCCGGTTGCACGTGAACTTCGTGGACAGGGTTATATGAAAATTGTTTCTTTAGCTCCAGAAGTTTTGTAAATATATGATTAAATTTAGAATCAAAAAAGGCGACACGGTAACGATTATCGCCGGCAAAGATAAAGGCAAAATCGGCAAGGTTATGCAAGCTTTTCCGGTTATGAATCGTATTGTCGTGGAAGGTGTAAACAAGTGCAAACGTCATCTTAGGCCACAACGCAGCGGAGATAAAGGCCAGATCGTTGAGTTTTTTATGCCAATTAACGCGTCTAATGTGATGCTACAGGATGCAACCGGTAAAAGAATCCGCCGTGATAAACGTGTTAACGAATAAAGTTTATGAATTTACAAGAACGCTACAATAAAGAGATCGTCACAGTTTTGAAGAAAGAACTGAATGAAGAGAATGTAATGGCATTGCCAAAAATTCTTAAAGTTTCGGTTTCGGTTGGCATTTCAGCCAATCAAAAAGACTCAAAATATTTTGAGACGGTTGAAAAGGTTTTATCCCGCATTACCGGGCAAAAGCCGGTTGAGGCAAAAGCAAAAAAATCAATTGCAGGCTTTAAAATTAGAGATGGCATGTTGGTTGGTAAGCACGTTACATTGCGTGGAGAGAAGATGTGGTCGTTTTTGGAGAAACTGGTTAATGTAACCTTCCCTCGCGTAACAGACTTTAGAGGTATTTCACCTAAGATAATTGATAAAACAGGTAACTTGTCGGTTGGTTTTAAAGAGTATCTTCCTTTTCCGGAAATCAGTCCTGATGAAGTTGAGCGTGTTTGTGGCATTCAGGTTACTGTTACAACTAATGCGGGAACATATGAGCGCGGACTCGCATTATTTAAAGCATTAGGCTTCCCATTTCAAAAATAATCTATGGCAACTGAGAATCAAATCGCCAAAGCACGGCGTAAACCCAAATACTCCACACGATCACAGAATAGATGTTGGCGTTGTGGACGCAAGCACGGCTATATCAGAGACTTCGGTCTTTGCCGTATCTGCTTTAGAGAGCTTGCGTTAAAAGGGGATTTACCCGGAGTTAAAAAATCAAGCTGGTAAAAAATTGTATGAATACTGATCCAATTTCCGATCTTCTGACCCGTTTGCGCAATGCGCAGATGGCCGGTCACGATGCTGTAAATGCGCCTTCGAGCAAGGTCAAGTTTGCGATAGCAAAAATCTTGAAAGAAGAAGGCTTTCTCAGCGAAGTGATCGTTAACCAAAACGGCCCAAAGGCAACATTGCATGTGGGTTTGATTTACGATGGCAAAAAACCAAGAATTCGTTTCATTAAACGCATTTCTACACCAGGGCGCCGCGTTTATCGAAAATCGACTGAATTACCTCGAGTGTTATCTGATATGGGTATTGCTATTGTTTCAACATCAGCAGGACTCATGACAAACAAGGCAGCACGAAAACGTCATTTAGGCGGTGAAATTATTTGTGAAATATACTAAAGCTTATGTCTCGCATTGGAAAATTACCTATTAATATCCCAGATGGAGTGGTTTGCACCCTCCTTGATGGGAGCATGACAGTTAAAGGACCTAAAGGATCCGTGGCTGTTCATATACCCAAAGGAGTGGAAGTTATTCAAGATTCCGCAACAAAAATCATTACGATTAATGTTTCGAATCCGGAAGATGGCAAAGAACGTGCGCTTTGGGGGCTGGCAAGACAGCTTATATCGAATGCTGTAACCGGAGTTGTTGCACCTTTTCAAAGAGCGTTAGAATTTGTTGGAGTTGGTTTTAAGGTGGAACTTCAGGGACGCAATGTTAAGATGGATGTTGGATTTTCGCACTCAGTTATCTTTGAATTACCGGAAGGAATTGATGCCGTTGTAGAAAAAAATGTACTTACTTTTACAGGCGTAGATAAGCAATTAGTTGGTGAGACAGCGGCCAGAATCAGAAAGATTCGCAAACCGGAACCTTATAAAGGTAAAGGTATTAAATATACCGATGAGGTCGTAAGACGCAAGGCCGGTAAGACCGCTAGTAAATAAGAAAAACGTTTATGAATAAAATGATGCAAAAACAAGAGCAGCGAGTACGCAGAATAAAGCGAGTCCGCTCTAAAATAACCGGAACAAGTGAACGCCCACGTTTAGCTGTTTTTAGATCTCTGAAGCATATTACGGTTCAGGTGATTGATGATGCAGCCGGAAAAACTTTAGTTGCGGCATCGGATCGTGATTTGAAAGAATCAAAAGGCACTAAAGTTGAAAAGGCTACTGAACTTGGCAAATTAATCGCAGAGCGCGCAAAGGCTAAAAAGATTGATGTTGTGGTTTTTGACCGTAGAGATAAACGTTATCATGGAAGAATTAAAGCGGTAGCCGAAGGTGCGCGCGAAGGAGGACTTGTTTTTTAATAAATACAACTTATGACTGACGAGGCAACAAACAAGCAGCCGCAAACAGAAGCGGCAGCACCAGAGGTAAAAGCAGAGGTTAAAACCGACGCAAAACCAGAATCCGAAGCAACGGCTCCAAAGACGGAGGCGGATGTTTCGAAACCAGCCGATGCCAGAAAGCCAAATTCACCAAGGTTTACACCGGCAAGTCGCAACAAGCGACCGGGTGGTGGCCCTGGTGGTAGAGGTAATCGCCCGGGTGGACGCGGCAAGAATGATAGACGCGGACCAAAAGCGGATGTACCGGCAGAATCAGATTACGAAGAAAAGAATATTGAGATCTCCAGAGTTACACGTGTTACAAAAGGTGGTAAGCGCATGAGGTTTCGAGTTTTGGCAGTTATTGGTAATCACAAAGGACGTGTTGGTTTTGGTATGGCTAAGGGTTTGGATGTTCAATCCGCTATGGCGAAAGCCACTACACGGGCACGTAAAGCTTTGATTAATGTGCCAATAGTGTTCGAGACTATTCCACACCCTATCCGTGTTAAATATGGAGCTGCCGAGATTATAATGAAACCGGCACCTAAAGGTACCGGTGTAAAAGCGGGTGGACCTGTGCGTACCACTTTAGAGCTTGCGGGTGTTCCAAATATTACCGCTAAAATTTTAGGCACAACCAATAAGGTTAGCAATGTAAAGGCTGTTTTTAAGGCATTGGCTTTACTTGAAGCACCTAAAAAGAAATTAAAGGAAGGTGAAAAGCCAGTCGAAAATGAGATTGACACAACTAATGTATAAATATGATTGAAAAGCATAATTTAAAACCGGCTCGCGGTTCAAAAACTACCGTAAAAAGAGTTGGACGTGGTAACGCCTCGGGTTTAGGTAAAACCGCAGGTCGTGGTCATAAGGGCCAGCGCGCACGTTCCGGCGGCCGCAACAAACTAAAGCTCAAGGGTATCAGAGCGATGTTTTTAGGCTTTCCAAAAAATCGTGGATTTAAATCTACGCATGTAAACGTTGAGACTTTGACTTTGGGCAAGGTAGCGGAGGCTTTTAAGGCCACAGAGGTTGTTACTTTATCGGCTTTGAAAAAGAAGCAAATGATTCCTAAACAAGCTAAAGCAGCTAAGGTGGTTTTAGGTGGAGAAGTAAAAAATGCTGTTAATCTTAAGGGTATTAAAGTTTCTGCAACTGCAAAGGAAGCTATCGAAAAAGCTGGGGGAACCGTCAAATAATTAACTTACAATTCACGATGATAAAGGTTGTATAGGTATTTTTTGTGAGTGATCAGTGAACAGTGTTCGTGAGGTGCATCTGGAAGAGCTGAGTCAATCGTGATAAAGTCTGTATTATAAAATTATTATGTGGGAAAAATTATTTAGGGCTTGGAAAGTAAAAGAAGTACGGAATGGCTTACTGTTTGTGTTAGCCATGATGGTGCTTTTTCGAATAACTGCGCATATACCTTTGCCGGGTGTGGATTTGGTTGCATTAAGGCAGTTCTTTGATGCCAATGAAGTTTTAGGAATGCTTAGTTTGTTTTCCGGTGGAACCATTAGTAATTTTTCTGTAGTCGCGCTTGGTGTTGCGCCATATATTACATCTAGCATTATCTTTCAACTTTTAGTGATGATTGTGCCAAAGTTGGAAGAGATTCAAAAAGAGGGTGAACAGGGTCAACAGAGAATTCAGAAGTGGACGCGTTGGCTAACTGTGCCACTAGCAGTTTTGCAGTCTTTTGCATTAATCTCTTTATTGAAACAATCGCAAGTACAGATTTTATCCAACTCGTCGATGTTTTATATTGTGGCACTTATCGCCACGGTTACGGCAGGAACAGTCTTTTTGATGTGGATGGGTGAATTAATAACAGAAAAGAAAGTTGGCAACGGTATTTCCCTCATGATTTTTGCGGGTATTTTGGCAAGTTTGCCACAATCGGTATCGCAATTTATTGCAACCTATGATTCATCTCAATGGTTGTATGTATTAATGTATGTTGCAGTGGGTGTATTAACGGTTGTTGGTGTTGTGTTTGTAAATGAAGCCGAACGTAAGATCCCAGTACAGTATGCCAGACAGGTTAGAGGTGTGGGTACACTATCGGGTGGCGTTTCCACACATTTACCATTAAAGCTTATTATGGCTGGTGTTATTCCTATCATTTTTGCCATTTCACTCATGCTGTTTCCATCACTTATCGCTCAATTTTTTGTAAATGCAAGAACCGAGTGGTTGGCGGATGTGGCTCGTTGGGTGCTGGCGACCATGCAGGTGCAGTGGATTTATGGCTTGATGTATTTTACTTTGGTATTTGCTTTTACATTCTTTTATACATCGGTTATTTTCCATCCGGATCAGATTGCCGAGAATTTGCAAAAACAAGGCGGCTTTATCCCGGGTATTCGCCCAGGTAAACCAACAGCCGAGTATTTGCAGATTGTTATTACACGTCTAAACTTATTCGGAGCTTTGTTCTTGGGATCTATCGCGGTTATGCCAATCGTTATAAAAGGAAGCGGTGGGTCTGCAGCACTAGCAATCGGTGGTACATCACTTTTGATTATCGTTTCGGTGGTAATTGAATCTGTTAAGCAAATTGAAGCACAGGTTACGATGAGGCAGTACGATTCGTACTAAATAACAAATAATAAATTATAAATAATAAAGACTGAGGATTGCTCGGTCTTTTTTTGACTCTAGACACTAGACGCTAGAAGCTAGGGTTTTTTTTGGTTGCATTTTAATAGATGGTTTGTTAGATTGTTTGAAGGAGGAGAAAAATGAAAAAGTGTACAAAGTGCGGTAAGATCGTAAGAGTTGGCCAGATTATTACAAAGCCGAATCAAACGGAAGAGCAATATAACCAATTGAAGAAATTTTGTGCAATGGGTTCGAATTCGTTACCTGAACCCGCAAGAGATTTGACGAGCGTTGAAGGCCATAATGTGCAAATACCCCAGGGTCTAAGGAGACCGGGCGTAATGGGTGGATGGAGGATGGTGCCAAAATTTTGTGGTCCTTTGCGCGATCTCACATCTGCCGAGATAAGCGAACAGGAGGAGTTGGAAAAAATCGAGGTACTTATTAGTAGATAATTTTTTGTAGTATTTCTTCTTGGCACCTTTGGGTGTCTTTTTTGATATAAGATTACTAGACACTAGATACTAGACACTAGAAACTAGGTATTGGGTTTGTGGATTTGCTAGAGTCTAGTGTCTAGGGTCTTTGGCTAGTATATGTTAAGATGGTTGGGCTTTATGATAGATGGGAGAGTGAATGACAAGCCGATGTGGCAGTATAGTTATGCGCTAGCATGTGCCCATATTTTTGTATTCAGTTTCATTGCCCACCAGTATTTAAAGCAGAAGTTATATATTTTACCTAATGAGGTTTTTTGGATAGAGACTGTGCTTGGAGCTGTGTTGATTTGCCTCATGATTTTATCGATGGTGCGAAAGAAAGTTTCGACCATGTGGTGGGAGGTGATGCTAATTGTAATTTCATTTGCCGGTGTTTGGATTTTTAGTATTGCGCTTTTTCCAATATGGGCAGCAGTGTTAGTGGCGTCGATTATTACGTTGGGAGCATTTTTTTGGCAGAATACTTACATCTCGAATATTTTTTATTTTATAGGATCCCTTGGTATAGGCTTACTTGCAGTATGGAATTTTTCACAATTAATAATGATGGTTATTGCAATGGGAGTTTTACTTTATGATTATTACAGATCTAGAGAGATGGGAATGGCTACTTTGTATTTTGAAGCCAGAAAATCGGGCATTGTTCCAGGGGTTTTGATACCGGTAAGTATGATTGGATGGATAAAATCTAGAAAAATTGTTTGGGGGCCGGGTGAGGGGCAAATCGTTGGATTATTGCCGTTTGTTGCCCTTTCGGGAATGTGTTTTCATTTACTTACTAGTTTTTCCATCTGGCACTTTTTATTTTTCGGTATTTTTGTTATTCTGTTGGGGCTCTACAAGGGGATGGATGATAGGTTTAATCTTAGGGCATGGGTGTTTTTGGGGAGTGCGATTTTAATGTTTACTGTGTTTTATTTTATTGATTTGCTATGAAGCAAAAAAATCTTCAGGCTATAGTGTTTGGTCCGCAAGGTTCGGGTAAAGGTACACAAGGTTTACTTTTAGCCGAGCGTTTTAATGTACCTCTTATTGGAGCAGGGGACTTGTTCCGCGCCGAAATGTTGCAACAATCCACTCTTGGTAATTTGGTTTCGCAATACGTAACTCAGGGTTTACTCGCGCCGGATGATTTGGTGAATGCGGTTATGGCGAGGCAGCTTAAGAAAGTCGATTTATCAAAGGGTTATATTATTGATGGATATCCAAGAAATGTGGAACAAGCGATGCATTTGGATAAACTTGTAAAAATAAAACTTGCAATACAAATTAAGATTTCAGATGAAGAGGCAGTGCAGCGATTGGGTGGCAGAACTCAATGTTCGAATTGTAAAACCGTATATCATGAAAAACATTCCCCACCTTCTAAAAAAGGAATATGTTCGCTTTGCGGCAAGCCGCTTACGCAAAGATCTGATGATACGGAAGAGGTTATCAAACAAAGGCTGAAGGCTTACCATCTTTTAACTGCGCCCATGGCAACTTATTATCGTCAAAAAGGTATTTTGCTTACTATAAACGGAGAACAATCAATACAGTACGTTTTTGAGGATATTATCAATAAAATTGCAAAATTAGGGTTTTTGCCTTAATATCGTACTAAGTACTACGTAGTACGAGATACTTAGTACGAGCTACGATATTATGATTAAGTTAAAAACAGCGGAGGAGATAGAAAAGATGAAGCGTGGCGGTGAAATACTGTCACGTACTTTGAGTTTGATTGCTAAAGATTGCGTACCTGGGGCAAATACGGAGGATTTGGATAAGATCGCGAGAGATGAATTTGAAAAAGCCGGCGGTAAGGCATCATTTTTGAATTATCAAATTCATAGTTTTGACCCGCCATACCCATCAGCAGTTTGTATCTCTATAAACGATGAGGTTGTACATGGGCCGGCGACTCCGAATAGAGTTATAAAAGATGGTGATGTGGTGAAGCTGGATATTGGGCTTTGGTACGAGGGTATGGCAACTGATATGGCGTGTACGGTTTTGGTTGGTAATGTGCCCGAGGTTGCTCGCGAGTTATCGGCAGAGACTAAGAAATCTTTAGAAATGGCGCTTGAGACGGTTCGTGAAGGATCTTGGTTGCATGATGTTGGAAAAACTATTCAGGATTATCTAGAGCCAAAAGGTTTTGGAATTGTGAGGGATTTGGTTGGGCACGGAGTTGGACATGGAGTTCATGAAGAACCGCAAATTCCGCATTATCATGATAGGCGAATGCAGGCGATAAAACTTAAAGCCGGGATGTGCCTTGCGATTGAACCTATGGTTACAGCCGGTGATTGGCAAGTTACACAAAAAGATGATGGTTGGACGATAGTCACACTGGATAAATCTTTAGCAGCTCATTGGGAGGTTACCGTTGTAGTCACTAAAGAAGGGTATGAGTTGATTACACCGTGGCCAAACGTCAATTAATAATTACCCCACTACGTCCTACGGACTTCGAGGGGCGCGCCAATTAACAATTACCAATTTAGGAATCGCTTCGCGATATTATTTTAATTAAACTTTTGACGTTAGACATTTGACGTTTGACGTGCGACGATAGGGCTATGAGAATTTTAGGAATTGATTATGAATAAAGTTATACGCAGTGTTTGCTGTTTTGCTAATACTCCAAATGAATCAATTTTAGAACGTCTGGTCGTGTTAGAGAAGAAACTGCAGGATGCGGGTTTTGTTGTTCAGACAAAGCGAATTTGTGTTTCCGAACAGTCGATTCGCGATTTAAATTCGTTGGTAAATGACGAGAATATTCTTTTAAGTATCGGTTCGGTTGATGAAGTTGCGCTGGAAAAACAATTTGATGAGTTTATTGATATCGACCGATGTTCGTTGAATTTGGATTTAACAAATTCAGATATTGGTTTGAATCAAGTTGAATATTTATTGAGAATAATAAAGCGGAAAGCTTCGAAAACTTTTAATTTTACTTATTCTTTCAATAATTCTCCATCCAGCCCATATTTTCCATCAGCCGCTTACGAGAAGGATGGTTTTTCGATCGGATTACAGCCCACGGATTTGGCAGTTGGTTGCACAACCTTGGAAGAATGGTTTGAAAGAATGAAAATAGTTTGGCAAGAAATATATGATTTGTTTGCTAATGAAGAAGATTTTTTAGGAATTGATTCATCTATTGCTCCGCTTTTTGAAGGCGATAGCAGTTTGGTTGAGTTTGTGCGAAGAATTTACGGTTCATTTGGTGCTTCGGTTTTAACTGATAGTTATTTGAAGATGACAAAGTTCATTAAGGACGAAAACCCTAAACCGATTGGTTTATGTGGTTTAATGCTTCCTTGTCTTGAAGATTTTGAATTAGCGAAGGAATATGACGAGGGAAGATTCTCGATTGAACGTAATTTGTTTTTGTCACTTCATTCAGGATTGGGGATAGATACTTATCCAATTGGCATCGATGAATCATCGGAAAGAATTTTAAATATTTTGAAAGTTGTGCAAGGATTGTCGAATAAACATAAAAAAGCACTATCGGTACGTTTCGTATCGGATGGAAAATCACACATCGGAGAAAGAACAGATTTTCAAAATCAGTATTTAAAAGATGTAGTAATTAGAGCATTGTAATATGAGAATACTCGGAATAGATTACGGGGAGCGCAAAGTTGGTATCGCTTTGGGAGATACGGAATCACGGATTGCCAGTCCGTGGATGATTTTGGATAACCAAGGACACGGAGAATTGTTGAAACAGATTAAGCTTGTTGTAGAGAATGAAGGTGCGGAAAGAGTCGTGATTGGAATTCCTCGTGATACCAGGGATTTAGCGCAGGATTCAAAACAGGCAGAAGCAGTTAGGACTTTTATTGAAGATTTGCGGACTATCAACATCCCGGTTGATGAAGTGAATGAAATGTTAACAACCGCAGAAGCACAGCACTCGATGCACGCATCCGGATCGAAAGCAGAGGATGACGCCGTAGCAGCTGCGATAATACTTCAGAGTTATCTTGATAAAATACCAAATAGCAAGAGAAGCTAAAGTTACTCTTGCTATTTGCTATTTGATATTGGCCATTGAGATGAGTTACATACGTGATGAAGTTGTTGTGTTGAAGAAGATGTCGATTCGTGAGTGGGATCGGCAGTATTTTTTATATGGGAAAGAGCATGGGCTTTTGTATGCGGTTGCGCGTGGTGCTATGAAACCATCAGCTAAACAAGCGTCACAACTTGAGCCTTTTACGTTTGCGGATGTGATGATTGCTAAGGGGAGAGCTTATGACCATCTGGCAGTTGCGGTTCGCGGGAAGGCGAATAAGAGGTTTGAAGCGGTTGGGGCTTATGCTGTGGCTGGGGCTTTTTCCGACCTTTGTTTGAAGCTTTTGAAGCCTGGAGTGGCGGATGAGAGGATATATCGATTATGGGAGGAATTGGTAAGTATTTTAGCTCAAATTAAAGCCGAAATTTCGCCTCTCAGAGCCCAGTTGTTGTTTTCAGCAGTAAGTCTTCGTTTATTGGATTTATTGGGGTATGGGCCTTATTTTAGGGCTTGCGCGCATTGTGGGCAGGTGACGGGTCCGACAGAAGTTTATTATGCTCCGGACCGCAATGGGCTCATCTGTTTGGACTGCCAACCAAACGTCAGCGAAGCTTTAATTAGAGTACCGGCGCATGCTATGAACTTGATGCAATTTTTGAGGTCAGCAGCGCTAAGTGACGTGATGAGGGTGACGGCGCAGGTTGGGCTTATAGAGACTGTGATTGTGATGACTAGGGAGATTTGCAAGCATACGCCACTAGATAGGGAACCGCATGGGTTTAGTTCGATTGTGAAGCTGGTATCGAAACAATAACCAATAACCAAACTCCAATCACCAATTAATAACCAAATTTCAATCATCAATAATCAATTTACAACAAGTTTCTAACGTCAAATGTTTAGACAAAAGTGACATCTGAACTCGTTACGAACGTTACAAACGTTACAAACGTAAATTATGTTTATCGGACACTTGCCCGCGGGTTACATCTTAACAAAGACACTTCAGAAAAAGTTTAATACTACCAAGTATCTTTTTATCGGTTTATTGGGAAGTGTGATTTTGGATTTGGATATTTTATATTTTTACTTCGTAGATAACAGGCAGAATTTGCATCATGGTTATTGGATACATATTCCGTTTTATTGGATGATAATTGCATTGATAGCCATCTTTGTTTTTTGGATATTTAAAAAGAAAGATTGTATCATCGCGTCGATAATATTTTTTAGTAATATTTTTCTACATTTATTTTTAGATACTATCGTGGGAAAAATTGAGTGGTTGTATCCGATTACCGACAAAGGTTATTATTTGTTTGATGTGTCGGCGCGATACGATTTTTGGGTTTGGAATTTTGTTTTTCACCCGACGTTTTTGTTTGAGGTTGGGATTGTGATTTGGGCGGTGGTTTTATTTTTTAAAACTCGAAAATGAGTATCAAATATCAAATAGCAAATGGCAAGAGTAGATTTAGTGATTCTGGCTATTTAAAAACTTGCTTAGTATTGACATTTTTTGATTTTTATGCTAAAAACAATAATCTTGAACCTTAGAAATGATAGCTTATCTTAGCCACAAATGGCGAGTCTGGGGCCCGGCAATGTTGCGGGGTGAGGGACAAGCCAAGGAGGGTTTGAGTTATGAGCAAGAAGAATACAAGTGATTTGGTGAGTGCCGCGGGTGTGTTTCAGGGATTGGTGACGAACATTATGGCACTGGTTGATGAGGGTCTCGTTTCTTACGACTTGGTTCGTAAGCTATCG
>CAWFIX010000003.1:0-1323527 GCA_963816085.1 Candidatus Uhrbacteria bacterium
GGAGATGAGGGACGTGCAGTTTTGCTACGAACGCTCGTTGTAGCTGGGGAGTTGTCGAGGGTTGAAAATCTGAATAAGGGTACATTTGATTATTTCACTCCTCTCGTCGACACGGAAGTACCGGCTGAGCATCAAACCACGCTCGCCAAGTACCGCAAGCTCGCAGAAGAGCACGGAGTCGCGGCGAGCACCCCGCTCTGTTACCGAGTCCGCGCGGGTTTCACCTTGAAGAGTCACGCGCCCCAAACCGGCCATTGTTACAAAGATTCCCAGTATCTTCAATGCTGGAAGTTCGAAGACAAGCCGACCGAGAACTGCTTGATCTTCTGGGTGCCGCGGCTCGTAAAGGGCAGCACCTCTAAGAGCGTGGATGAGCAACGGCAATTACTTACCGATCTCCGGCAACACCTGGAGTTGCCGGATCGTCATCTTACCAACTTCGGTGAGGCATCACTCGTGGCTGGCCTTATCCTGGCGCACTTCAAAACCACAGGCGAGCGGGTTCCGCTTAACACGCTGTACACCCGTACCGATATCTGCTATGCCGATCGCGGCCGCATCCACCTTGGCAACTTTAACGGGCTCGGCATGCGCTGCGAAGGCTTGTTCTTAACTGACGAGCGCTGCGACAGCCTCGGCGTCTTCGCTTTGGGGGTAGAACTCGGATCCTAGGTCATTAGGTTCTGGGTTTAGGTTCTTTGTTACTTGGTCGCTTGGCCCTCGGAATATCCGGGGGTCTTTTTAATTACGAATTACGAATCTGTCGTCCAGTCTCAATTTATCCTTGGGATAAATAGTATGTCATTCGTAATCAGTGTAAATTCGTAATTTATATTGTTTGACGGAATCAAGTTTTTCCGCCAAAATAGCTTCAATTATGCAAACAATGATTAGTGAGTTTTCATCCAAAGTTGGTGAACAAGTAACAATAAAAGGCTGGGCGTACAATGTGCGTTCTAGTGGCAAGATTGCTTTTTTGCAGATTCGTGATGGGTCGGGTTTTGTGCAGGCTGTTGTGGTGCAAGTGGTGGTTGATGAGAATAGCTGGAAGGTTGCATCGGAAGCGACTTTGGAGTCGTCTTTTGTTGTGACGGGTGAAGTTACAAAACATCCAAAGCAAGAGGGTGTTTATGAATTACAAGTTGCGAAGCTGGAGTTGGTACAGAAGGCGGAGGAGTATCCAATTGGTAAGAAAGAGCATGGACCGGATTTTTTACTTGATAACAGGCATCTTTGGTTGCGTGCTCCATCGCAGTGGGCTATTCAGCGTGTGCGTGATGAGATTATTTCGGCAACTTATGATTGGTTTCATGAACATGGATTTACAAAGATTGATTCACCGATTTTGACTCCGAGTGCTTGCGAAGGGACTACGGATCTTTTTGAAGTAGATTATTTTGAAGAGCGTAAAGCTTATTTGTCGCAATCCGGTCAATTATATTTGGAAGCTGCAATTGCATCTGTGGGTCGTTGTTTTGATTTTGGGCCGGTGTTCCGCGCGGAGAAATCAAAGACAAGACGCCACCTCACAGAGTTTTGGATGATGGATGCGGAGATGGCTTTTGTGGAGCATGAAGAAAATTTGAAGATTCAGGAAGAGTTAGTATCTTACATTGTAAAAAGAGTGCTCGAGAATCGCGCAGCAGAGCTTAAGATTCTCGAGAGAGATGTTGAGCCGCTTAAGAAAGTTCAGGCGCCTTTTGAGAGGATGACGCATGCAGAGGCGATCGCTATCTTGCGTAAGCAGGGGAGTGATATTGGTGATATGGATGATTTGGGAGCTGATGATGAGACAACTTTGACTAAGATGTATGAGAAGCCGATTTTTATTGAGAAGTATCCATCGGCTGTGAAAGCGTTTTATATGAAGCGCGATCCATCTGACCCAACGAGAGTTTTGAATGCTGATCTTTTGGCGCCCGAGGGTTATGGAGAAGTTATCGGTGGATCTCAGCGTGAGGATGATTACGATGAGCTGTTAAAAAGAGTTCGCGAGCATAATTTGCCGGAAGAAGCATTTAGTTGGTATTTGGATTTGCGTAAGTATGGCAGTGTGCCGCATAGTGGATTTGGTTACGGACTTGAGAGGCTTGTAGCTTGGATTTGTGGATTGCATCATGTTAGGGAGACGATACCGTTTCCGAGATTGATGAATAGGTTGGAACCGTAAATCAATTACCAATTAACAATTACCAATTAACAATGAGGGAGTCGAGCAGAGCTCGATTCTTTTATATAATTGAATAATCATGTTAATCGATTAATCAAGCGAATCAAGGTTCAAGACAATTGACAAATGGCTGTTTTTGTGGTTAAATTAAGTCGTTCTTTCTTAACGGGACTTTTTTGTTTGCAAACAAAGGAGCAGAAATGGGCGCCCCAATGCTGAGATCGAATCACGCCGCACCTGCACCAAAGCTCTCTAAGCCGGTTAAATTCGGTAAAGAGGATACGGGGGTGAGACAGATTCCGCGGCCGGTTGCGGAATTCTCCGTGCCGGTTATTGCAGCGAAGGGTTTGCGATTGCCGCAGGATGGATTGGTACGAGGTATCGCATCCGTGGAGGCCAAGAAGCACTATACGTGGCCCGGGTTTACTCGGACTGGAAGAGTGATTAAAAAGTATTGCGGTCTTGCGATGGGCTTCTATGATCATGAACTTCAAGTTGAGCAATACATTTACCTCCAATTGCAAAAAGCGGTGAGCGCGCGTATCGAAACGCTTGATTCACTTTGGAAGCGACAAGCGGAATTCACCGAGCAGATTTCTTGGATGGAGCAGAATGTTCAGCATGCAAATGCCGAGATGAAGGTTCTTAAGAAAAATCGTGCCGGTGTTGAACGCGAGATTAAACGCCGTGATGTGCATGGCAATGGCGAGCCGGCAATTGGCTGGAGACGTTGGCTTGAGTTGGAGGCGGAGCGTGCAATCGACGACATCCGCAAGTACATCCTTGAAACAACCCAAAACGGTAGATATTTGCGCAAAGCCAGTCATGCGGATTACCTGGTTGTTCTGGGTAATGTGAGCGGTTTCCCGAGTCGCAAGTTCATGCTTATCGTGGATCCGGCATCCAAACGCAAACTGGTGGTTACCATCAAAACTCCACGCGAGTATCGCCGCGGTTTGAAGCGCTTTCAGCGCGATGGAAAGAGTGAACCGCGTAAACAGCAAGGCCGGTCCAAAAGGTCTGGCCGTAGTGATTTCAAAACACAGATGATCGCCTCTAAGACGATTCATTGATTCTTGCCCCTCTACGGAGGGGTCTTTTTATACCTTGATGAACAGGATTGCGGGCCGATTAACAGGATTGTTACTATAGCGTTGTAATTATAGGGTTTGGACTGTAAACTTATGGTGTTATGGCTAATGAAAAGGCTAAAGAGAATCTAAAGAAGAAAGAGGAAAAAGCGCAGGAGGGGTTACAGGGGTTCGTTAAACGAATCGTCGCAGTTTTTGCGACTTTTTTTGTAGTTATTGGCGTGGCTGTAATTGGGTTATTAGCCAGAGATACGATGCCAAAGATTGTGGAGGAAATTGCAGGTGAAGCAACATCGACAGGTCGATATGAGCCGGCTTTTTTGATGGTGGATGATAGTTCAGCATCTTTGTATAAAATGGATGGCAGTTTTATTAAGCAGATGAAATGGCCGGATGATACGGGGATTTTAGATAAACCGGTTTCGCAATTAATGGGCGTCGATATTATGTCCGGGGAATCCAGATGGCTTAAAAATGAATTTGCGATATCGACAAGTACCAAATTTAGGTCGCCGGATGGTAGACGCGAGGCGAGAATAGAGGCAAAGCGCAGGGATGGATCGACGCCACTTATAATCAGCTATGGTAATGATGATGACGTGCGGGTTTTGCGAACCGGAGGTACTTTGATTAAAGAGGTTGAATTGCTTGGTTGGATGGATGATAAAACTTTTATTTTTACGGGAAGCGCAACAGGCACCAAAGCAATTTTTTATTTAGATTTAGGCGGAGTTGTTGGTTATATCGGGTCTGCCTTGGAGAATACTTGGGATTACAAAATATTTGCCAAAGAGATATATTGTCTCAGTTCAAATTTGGCGGAAAATGGTGATGAGGAGGATTCGAAGATTGCACCTGGATCTTTGTATAGCGTCGGACTAAAAGGTGAAGTTAAGGAACTTGTTAAAAATGAAGATTCTGTAATTCAGGCTTATGCATTAAGCGCCGATAGAATTGTTTATTCGTTGGTTGATCAAAGCATGTATCAAAAAACCGGTAGCTCGGAAACTTTAATTGGCCACTGTATGCCACTTATGATTTTACCCACCGGAGAAATTTTGTGTCGGGCGGGAGATAGTGTGGAAATAAGGTCGGAAGGCGCGGAACCAAAAAGATTGTTTGAAGCAAAAGATGCGGTTTTGTTTTATTTGGATCGGGTTCGGTTTGATTAATGAGTCGAGATAAAGGATAAAGGATATTTGGAGGTTTAGCTTTCATCCTGTATCCTATTTGTATTGATTTATGAATAATGAAATGAAAAATAACGTGATTGGTGGTTTGATATTTATTGGCGTGGCGATAATCGCCGGGTTTTTAGCATATCAATTTTTGTTAAAACAACAGCAACCAGAGTTTGTGCTACCTACGATAAATCCGGAAGTTGGTTTGGGAATGGAGGGTGCTCTTTGCGGTGGCGATAAGCGTTTGCCGTGTTTGCCGGGTAATCAATGTGATATTAATAATTCAGAAACAAAAGAGGGTGTTTGCGTTCATGTTACGGATGACCCGGGGAAAGCAGTGCCACCTGATGGAAATAACCAATAACCAAGCTCCAATAACCAATAAATAACCAAATATTCAATATCCAATTGGTTGTTTTTTGTTAGGGCGTCGGTAATTTATTGGTGATTGTTATATTGATTAGTGGTAATTGCGAGCATCTTGTCATCTAAAGGTTTTTTAGGTACTCTTTTGGGCATATGAAAAGAGTTATGAATACCGAAACTTCGCAGAAAATAGGCGAAGAAGTGGTTATAAAAGGTTGGGTAAATGTGCGGCGTGACATGGGCAAGATTATCTTTTTGGATATGCGCGACAAATCGGGTATTCTTCAGGTTGTGCTGGTACCAAGCGAATTATCGGACCGTGGTAAAGAGGTGATGCAGAATTTAAGGCCAGAGGATTGTTTGGCGATTACAGGTGTTGTAAATAAACGTGGTGAAAAACAGATCAATCCAAATATGGCTACGGGTGAGGTTGAAGTTTTAGCTAAGGATATCGAAGTTTATAATCATGCGGAGACTCCACCATTTGAAGTTGATGGTGATACTTCGGCTGTAAGTGAGGAGTTGCGTCTTAAATATCGTTATTTGGATTTGCGCACAGAGAGAATGCAGAAGAATTTGGAGATTCGTGCAAAAATGATTACTAGTTTTCGTAAGTATTTGGATGATAGGGGATTTTTGGAAATTGAGACTCCAACATTGGTTAAAGGAACACCGGAAGGTGCGCGTGAGTTTTTGGTTCCATCGCGCCAGCACCCGGGTAAGTTTTATGTTTTGCCGCAATCACCACAGCAGTTTAAGCAGTTGCTCATGGTCGCCGGAATGGAGAAATATTATCAAATCGCACGATGTTACAGAGATGAGGATGCGCGTGGAGATAGGCAACCGGAGTTTACTCAGCTGGATCTTGAGATGTCTTTTGTGGATCGCGAAGATATTTTAGAGGTTTTGGAAGGGATGATGACTGAGATGGTAAAGCAGGTTGTGCCAGAGAAGAAATTAACTTTTAAGCCGTTTAAGATTTTGACTTACGCAGAATCAATGGAAAAATATGGCACCGATAAGCCGGATTTACGTGAAGATAAGAATGATCCTAATGAGTTAGCCTTTGCGTGGGTTGTGGATTTTCCAATGTTTGAGTTAAACTCACAAGGACAAATGACAACAGCGCATCATCCGTTTTGTATGATTAATCCGGAGGATGAGGGGTTGTTAGATAGCGAACCGCTTAAAGTTAGAGCTGATACTTGGGATTTGGTATTGAATGGATATGAGGCATCGTCTGGTTCGATTAGAATTCATAAGCCGGATATTCAAACGAAAATATTTAAAACTTTAGGATTATCTGATGAAGATGTGCAGTCAAAGTTTGGGCATATGCTCGAAGCGTTTAAGTTTGGTGCGCCTCCACATGGCGGCTCCGCACCAGGGCTTGATCGCCTCGCGATGTTGCTTTGCAATGAACCATCAATTCGCGAGGTTATAGCTTTTCCAAAAACAGGGGACGCTAGGGACTTGATGATGGGAGCGCCTTCGGAGCTTTCTACGGAACAGATAGCGGAAGCGAATATTAATGTAGCTAAAAGTTCGTAAAGCTCATAAAGTTCATAAAGTTGTATGTCGTTTATTTACGAAAAGATTTTGAAACCGTTTTTTTTCTTGTTTGACCCGGAGCTCATGCATCATTTTTTTAATTTTGTTGGCAGGATGTTGGGGAAGACCAGGCTTACAAAGTGGTTGGTGAGAGGTTTTTGCTGGCCGGTTGTTGATGAGACTCTTGAAACTGATCTTGCGGGGATTAAACTCATGCACCCGCTTGGGTTAGGGGCCGGGTTTGATAAAGAGGGGAGGATAATACCAATTTTGAAAGAAGTGGGTTTTTCGTTTGTGGAAGCCGGGACTATTACCGGGCAAATGAGCCCCGGGAATCCAAAACCGCGATTATGGAGGTTACCTCTGGATAATGCATTGGTTGTGAACTATGGATTGGTTAGTTCTGGGGCGGATGTTTGCAGGCAGAGGTTTGCTGAAGAATCGGAAGGTTGGCAGATACCGGTTGGAATTTCTGTAGCTAAATCAAATGTTCCGGATTTATCAGGTGAAGCCGGGTTAGAGGATTTGTTGATGGCGTTTCAAAAATTGCAATTATACGCAAGTTACGTAACGGTAAATGTATCATGCCCCAATGTAGGAGATAGTTGCCAATATTGTGATGACCCGGATTTGTACAGGGAGCTTTTAAGAAGAATAAATGATTTGCATCCTTTTAAACCTGTATTTTTTAAACTCTCTCCAGAGCTATCGGAAGATAGAATGCTTGAGATACTTCGTGACACGGAAATTTACCCTTGGGCGAAAGGATTTGTTTTAACAAATTTATCTCATACTCGCGAAGGGTTAATTTCACCAAAGAAAGATGAGCTGACAAAGGGTGGAGTTTCGGGGCCTGGGCTTAAGAATAAGGCAGATGCTGTGCTGGCTTTTATGGCAAAAAATGGAGGGTATAGATTTGAGTTCATTGGAGTTGGAGGAATTGATTCTGTTGATGATTTGTATCGAAAAATTAGATTGGGTGCATCTGCTGTTCAGATTGTTACAGGGCTTATCTATCACGGACCGCTTTGGCCATCGCAATTGATGATGGAGCTCTCGGCGAAGCTAAAAGAAGATGGGTTTAAGAATGTGAGGGAGGCGATTGGGGTGGATGTGATTGGGAAATAATTACCAATTAATAATTACCAATTAACAATTTAGGAATCGCTAACGCGATATTAACTACATTTTCTGTAGGGATGACTCCATGTGGTCATCCTGGAGGAAAAACAAAAAATAATAGCCTCCGAGATTCGGAGGCTTTGAGTTTTGCTGAGGTTGGCGATTAGCTGGTGACGGCTTTGATACCGAAGACCTCGATTACATCGTGCAAGTTGCAGACGTATTCGAGGGCTGACCTGCGCAAGCACAGGATGTCGTCATTGTCATGACGAGGTCCGTACTGCTCTTTGTTGGAAAAAGGAACTTTACAGCTCCAGTCGGGGCTATTGCTGCTATCTACCAGCTCGTGCCCACCCTGTTCGATGAGCGCGTACAGGTCTTCGGTTGTGCCGGTGAAGAACAGGCGTGCATTGGGAATGTCGTCGAACAGCTCGGGTTTGATAAAGGTGAAAATGCGGACACCTGCCCTTTGAGGATTGCCGCCGCCTTTTTTTACCAATGCTTCCTTTTTTGCGTGTTCTTCTGAGATGACCGCAATTACGCCGTTGTTTTGTTTCATGAAAAACTTCATTTTGATTTGCCCTTCTTTGTTATATATTTTCTGGTTCAGCAAACGGGTTTGTAACACGCTCTGAGCATTTGCTTGCGTTCTTCGGGAGTCGCTACTTTTTCGTAAAACATGTGCAAGGTCTGATAGTGCGAAAGGTCGCTCTCGTTGGCCATTGCCTGCATGTGCAACAGTGTTTCTTTGCCGATTACATAGGGCCAGCCCATGGAAGCGGCGTTGATACGGATTAGCTCCCAAGAAATATGAAAACCATTTTCTGGCATTTTAGCTCCTTGGTTGGTAACCGGAGACGAGCATTTCCTTTTTTTCCAGAGGAGTCGCGTAGACTTCGTAGAAAGTATGCAGCCACTGCAAATTGAATTGAGTAGCCAAAGGGTTGGCTGTTAGGCTGCGTTGGAAGAGTCGAAATGGTATCACATCCCAGCCAAAAAGTTGGATGATGCCGCGAAAATTGTTGAGTTGGTTTTGTTCGATCACATCTCTCAAAATGGGTTCAGGTGGCGGTGAAACGTACGGCATGTTGCTCCTTTAGCTGTTGGCGGATAGCGGGTAGCTGATAGCCAAACTAAATAAGCGATGTGTAATATCACCATAAAATGGCAAAAATGTCAAGATCTAGCCAAAAAACGGGAATTCTTGTATCATTTGCAGCATGGCATATTTGGTGCAAGTAGAGCACTTTGAGGGTCCTTTGGACCTTCTTCTTCAGCTTGTTGAAAAGAATGAGCTGGAGATTTCGGATATTTCGCTTGCCGGAGTTACGGATCAATTTGTTAAGTACATGGAAGCACGAACAGTTCCGCCCGAAGAGATGGCGGATTTTTTAGTGGTTGCATCTAAACTTGTGTATCTCAAATCCAAATTACTCATGCCTGATTTTCAAGATGAGGAGATGGAGGATGGCTTGGATCTTGAGGCGCAGCTTAGGCAATATCAAATGTTTGTATCGGCAGCGAAAGAGTTGGATGAAAGATGGAATTCGGGGAAGATGTCATATCCGCGTAGGATCGTGATGCAGAAGAAAAGAGATATTTCGTTTGTGCCACCGAAGGATGTTGATACTACTTTGATGCTCGAGGTGATGAATAGAGTTATTGCACGTATTGAGCCGATTGTGAGGTTACCAAAAGCGGCTGTGGAGCGGGCGGTATCTATCCATGAAAAGATTAGGGATTTGTATGGCAGAATTGGCAATCATGCCAAGGTTAAGTTTAGTCAGTTTATTAAAGGAGCTAAACATAAGCAGGAAGCTATTGTTGGTTTTTTAGCGCTTTTGGAATTGATCAAACAAAAGTTTATTATTGTTAATCAAGGAGCTATCTTTGAAGACATCGACATCAGTGCAAACCCAGATGCGCCGGATAGGGATCCACTGGCGGAGTATTCGGAAGTTTGAACCAGGATTTGCCAGGATATTATAAGGATTAACAGGATTATTTTTTTACAAACCACTAAACTCGTTATAAACGTTAAAAACGTGATGAACGTGCAAAGCAATTATGAATCTAGAACAAACAATTGAGGCGATACTATTCGCATCGGGCAAACCTCTGTCAGAGCGTAAGCTTGCGGAGATAACTGAGAAAAAAGCGGAAGAGATTTCTGAGGCTTTGGATCTTTTGGAAAGTAAACTCGAAGATCGTGGTATTTTGTTGCAACGCTATGAAAAAGAGGTGACACTTGTTTCTCATCCGGACGCTGCGGAGTTTGTGCAGAAGGTTGTGAAAGATGAGGAACAGGGTGAGCTGACACGCGCGTCTTTAGAGGCGCTTACCATCCTCGCATATCGCGGGCCAATGACCAGGCCAGAGTTGGAGCAGATTCGTGGCGTGCAATCATCGATGATTTTGAGGAATTTGATGATTAGAGGGTTGATTGAGCAAAAAGAGGATATGCGTTTAGGGCAAGCGACTTATGCAGTGACGTTTGATTTCTTGAATCATCTGGGACTTAAATCTATCAAAGATCTGCCGGATTATGATGAATTGCGCGGGCATACAGCGATATCGGACATGCTGGATCAACTTAAAGAGCCGGAAAAAGATCAGGATGAACAAAAAGGGGAGGAATTAGCTGTTTAATTTTAATAATCAGTCATAGTACCTAGTCTTAGTCATAGTACTTATATTTCAATCATGTTAATCCTGAAATCCTGTTAATCAAGGTATATGTTGAATAGTTTACTTGCGCTTTTGGCGACTTTGTCGTTTGTTCCTTCTCCTGGAACGGGAATACATCCAATGCAGATGTATGGTTTAAGTGTGCCTGTGGAACCGCAGTTGGTGCAAGTTGCTGATACGAAAGTTGCAAATGAAATTGTATTACCCCCGGTTAAAAAAGATCCGCGAGATTTGGGTGTACGCCAGAGCGGTAAAAGTGCATTTGTTGCCGATGTTAAGAGTGCGGGAGTTTTGTATTCTTATAAAGCTCATGATGTGCACTCGATAGCTAGTTTGACTAAGTTGATGACTGCTTTAGTTGTTTTGGACAGTGATGTTGGTTTGGATGGAGATATTACACTCGTTAAAGAAGATTTTGATTATGAAAGCCGCGATACGCTTAGAATCGGCGATACCATACCTCGTAAAGATGCTCTGCGCGCACTTATGGTTGGTTCGATAAATGAGCTGGCGAATGCTTTTTCACGAACCAGTGGTATGACGCGTGCAGAGTTTATTGAGAAAATGAATGCAAAAGCGGCAGAGCTTGATTTGAATTCTTTGAAGTTTGTAGATCCTACGGGGTTGGATGAGGGTAACATGGGCAATGCCGCAGACGTCGCCGCTTTGTTAACCATTGCCATTAGAAAGGCAGAGATACGAGATGCGATGCAAGAATCGTCTTTGATTTTAACTACTAAGGTTGCGAGGCAATATACGATAGATACAACTAACTTGTTAATGTTTTCATATTTAAATAAAGCGCCATACAGGATTATTGGAGCAAAGACAGGATCGTTGCCTACCACGGGATATAATTTAGCGCAGGTAACAAGCGATGGCGATGGTAATGAGATTGTGACTGTTTTACTTGGAAGTAATAACCATTTTGCCAGATATGATGATGTGAAGGCGCTTACAGCGTGGGCGTTTGATGCGTATACTTGGAGGTAATAAATATTTAAAATAATTTTATGGAAACAATCAAGCCTGAATCTATAAAGGATGTTGGCCACGAAAAATTAAGAAAATATACATATCGTGATAATTCAGATGGTCGGAAAGTTGTTTTTGAATGTATGGCCAATGATATTTTAGAGGCAGATAAACTTTACGAAGAAACTACGGGAAATAACCCGGAAAAACAAAGTTATATTGGATGTTCAATTGAAAAACTGGATAAAGATTCAGAAAATTAAGTTAAAAATTGATGGGTTGAATGTATGCTCTATGTCTAAAAAAATAATTGGAGTAGATTTAAGATGTTTGCCGGCGGATGGATCTGATGGGGCTGGAGTTGCTCATGCGGCTCGGGCGCTCTGTGAGCATTTATCGAAGTTCGATGTTCGAAGTTCGATGTTTGATTTGAGGTTTTATGTGACGGAGGGGGCGAGTTGGGAGATTGGGGATGTTGTGAAGTTGAAAGATGCGACAGGGAGATCTTTGCGGAATGCGATGATGGATAAATCTTGTGATTTGTTATTTGTGCCAGGCGGGTCGATTGCGCCGGCTTTGAATGTTCCTACAATCCCTTGGGTGCATGATTTGATAATTTTTGAACATCCGGAGTTTTTTGATCAATCGTGGTCGCAGAGACATATAACTACATATCTTTTTAAAAAAGGATTAAAACGTGCGTCGGCAATTCTCGCGGTTTCAGAATATACAAAGTCACAAATTGTGAAGTTGCTTAAGATAGATTCTAGAAAGATTGTTGTAACTCACGAAGGCGGCGATTCTGTACTTGGCGAAATACCAATTACCAAATACCAAATACGAAGAGCGGAAGCGAAACAGTTTTGTGAGAATGAGCTTGGGTTGACTCGGGATTTTGTTTTGTGTTTGGGGACTATGGAGCCTAGGAAGAATGTGGCAATGTTGATGAGAGCTTGGAAAGAGGCGAAAAGGAAATCTGCGAATGCACCTGATTTGGTTGTGGCCGGAGCTAATGGTTGGAAATTTGAGGATGTTGAAGAAGGAATTAAAAATCTGACAGCTATAGAGAGCCAGTTTTTTTATCGTTATAAAAGTTTAACCGAAGATCAAAAAAGAACTTTGCTATTCGCGGCAACTATGGTTATGGTGCCATCTTTGGATGAGGGTTTGGGTTTGTTGCACTTGAGACAATGCAGGCTGGTACGCCGGTTGTAGTCAGTAACGGGGAGCATTACCAGAAGTGGTTGGTGAAGCGGGTATGATTATTGAGGCGGAGGATGAGGAAGCTTGGGCTTCGGCTTTTTTAACTTGTGTTACGGATGAGAGGGCTTGTAAGTTGCGATCGAAATGGGGCTTAAACAAGCGGAGAATTTTAGCTGGGAGAAAAGTGCGGAGGTTGTTTATCAAACTTTAAATACTAGTCTTAGTGCTAAGTCGTAGTCGTAGTTGCTAGTTTAAGTTTTTCTTGTCTGGAAAGTTTTTTTATCTCCACCTCTCGTTTTTTCGCTGAGGATTCCGTGTGGCCATCTTCTGTCCAGAGGATTTTGACGGGGAGACGGCATCTTGTGTACTTGGAGGCTTTACCCAGATTGTGAGTTTGTAGGCGATGGCTTAGATTTGTTGTAATACCGGTATATAAAGATTTATCCGCACAACGAAGGATATATATGTGCCATTCGGTAGATTTATTCATTAGTCTTATTATACCAGATGGGGACTTGCAAAAAATACAATAATTGGTTATTATTTGCCAACAATCAAAGAATAACGTGGCGAGGTAGCTCAGTTGGTTAGAGCGCGGGACTCATAAGCCCGAGGTCGTGGGTTCGATCCCCACTCTCGCTACCACGTAAAAAGCCGCTTAGATAAATAGGCGGCTTTTTACGTGCCCCGTGATCCGCCTTGGCTGATTTTACGGGGCAAGTTACTTTTAGTTCGCGATTTCACGTGGCGCGCCACAACAAAAGCCGCTTAGATAAATAGGCGGCTTTTTACGTGCCCCGCGTAAAGCGATTTTGTCGCCACGCGGCGCTGCCGTGATTATAAATAAACGTGGATCTGATGAATATCAGATTTACGGAGCAAAGCATCTTAAAGTACCAGCTTCACGTGGCACGGCCCCTCCAAAAGCCGCTTAGAACAATAGGCGATTTTTTATGTGGATTAAATGTTATATAATATATAGTTATTTTTGAAATTGGTTAAAATTTTTAATAAAAATAACATAATATTGTGTTAATATTTTATGACAAATATTGACGATTTTACCCTTGACAAAGCCAAATAGTTTGATAGAGTAGGAATGGTACATTTCTAGCAGAGGTATAGATGACAAATACAAACTTGCGGTATATCAGCAGGGCGTGGATCGAGAAAAACGGTATGTTCGATATTACCATCACTCCTCGAGGGGGGATGGAATTTGTTCACGAAAGCTTTCGACGGAAGAATCAAATTCCGCATCATATGGTAGTAAGAGATATAGAGGATCCTCGAAAATTTCGTTCAGAATTTCGAAACTTTTTGCTAGCGCATTTGGCAAAAGATTTTGAACAGTGTACGATTTTTTATCTTGATTCTCAGGGTCATTCGCTTGGAAGCGTTTCTTTTAAGCAATGGATTTTTGCCCAGGGTCCAAAAGATTTGGTTGCGCGTCTTGTGCTAGCCATCAATGAAGAAAAATCCATCAGATTGTGTCTTCCACCTATAGGTAGACACGTTGTTCCTAAGGGCACTGTCAGAATTTCATTTCGTTTTGAATGGACAGGAATCGACATGAAAATCAGCAAGTATAGCTTTGAAGCTGAAGTAAAGAGGGATTTGCGTATCCTTCCGAAGTCGGTTCCACAGCCAATGTACAAGCAATACAAAAAAGTCTGTTCCATGTAGTCTTCTCGACAGCGTTTGCTGTCTTTTTTTTATCTTGATTTTCAGGATGCTCGGGATTAGCGGAATTGTTGTGTGGGTATATGGGATATTTGACAGAAAGGGGAATTTTGTATATGATTCGCTTAATCAAATTTATCGCGGGGTAGAGCAGTTGGCAGCTCGCCAGGCCCATAACCTGGAGGTCGTAGGTTCAAGTCCTACCCCCGCAACCAAAAAAAATCATCACAAAAGTGATGTTTTTTTTATATCCCAGGAAACCCCGGGTGGAGGCGGTCGCAGAAAGGTGAAACTTCTCAGCAAGAAACCGTAACCCGGGGATGAACGGGCGGGTAGATTGCCATGATTTTCATTACTCTAGAAATATAAATAATAATCTGGCAAGCTAGCTTGCATGAGAATACAAAGCCTAAACCATTCAACCTATGAACTTCAATATCATATTGTCTGGGGTACTAAGTGTAGGAGAAAATGGCTAAAGCAATATGTGAAGCAAGAATTGCTATCAAGCCTCTTTAAAACTGTAAAACAATATCCAACACTACACATTAAAGCAGTTAATACCGATAATGATCATGTACATCTACAAATAGAGATACCTCCCAACATCGCAATATCCGATGCCGTCCAAGCCTTAAAATCACAATCAAGCCAGCGTATAAGGAAAAAGTTTGGTTTTATAGATAGAATGTACCTCGATAAGGACGGCATCTGGAGTGTTGGATATTTCGTTTCGAGTATAGGCTTGGATGAGGCAAGGATAAAAGCCTATATAGAACAGCAAGATGAAAAAGAAAAACCCCAGATGCTCAGGTTGTTATAAACGAACCGGAGAATCACGGGGCTTTGGATTGTCATGAAGTATAACCAATGGAAACCCCGGGTGCAGCGAAGCGGAACCCGGGGAGGATGTCATTTCCAAAAGTACTCAAAGAGCGTCTTGCTCTAAGTTCAAATAGAATAACTTTTGTGCCCAGGTGGGGTAAAAATAGGCGTAAATTGAGCCCTTGTTTTATTACTCCTTTTTGCGTAAAATGTTGGCACTTATATGGCTCGAATTATTGGTATAGTTAATCAGAAAGGTGGAGTTGGTAAAACCACCACAGCAGTTAATCTTGGGGCTTATTTGGCCGAGCAAGGGAAGTTTGTTTTGATTGTGGATCTGGATCCGCAGACAAATGCGACCAGCGGTATTGGAGTTGATGTTGGTGCTATAGAACGCAGTGTTTATGATGCGATGCTTAATAAAGTTTCCATGCGTGATATCATCCAACCAACCATGCACGAAACTTTGCGCGTAGCACCGGCTACATCGTCGCTTGCGGGCTTGAATGCTGAGTTGCCACACATGGAAGAGAAAGAGTTTAAGTTGCATGATGCTCTTCGTGAAATTAGAAATGATTACGATTATATTTTGATAGATTGCCCGCCGACATTGGGTTACATAACTTTAAATGGAATCGTTGCATCCGATGAAATTTTAATACCTGTTCAGGCAGAATATTTTGCTCTCGAGGGTTTGGCAGATTTGTTGCAGACTTTGCAATTGGTAAAAGATCGTATTCGCCCGGATATCAAAATATTGGGCGCGGTGCTTACCATGTACGATAAGCGTACAAAACTTTCAAATGATGTTTTACAAGAGCTGTATAAATATTTTCCAAATAATATTTTTAGATCTGTCATCCCACGCAGTGTTAGGTTAGCTGAGGCACCATCTTTTGGTAGGTCTATCGCGGCGTTTGATGCAAATAACCCGGGCGCAAAAGCATACGAACGTTTGGCTAGGGAAGTTATGGGAACAGAGGTGTTTGTTGCACCAACTCCCACCACATCACCAATACTATGATAATGAAAAGACAGTCGGGTTTAGGCCGCGGTTTAGGCGCGCTAATCCCGCAAAAACAAAATGAAGCTACAACGCAACAATCTATCCGTGAAGATATTGTGCCACCTCCAAGCAGATACGAAGCTCTGCAGATTGAAGAAGTTAAAGTTTTGGATGATGGTCAGAGGGTTTATCAATTGCCAATTGAGCAGATTGTTCCCAATACTAAACAACCACGTTTGCTTTTTGATCATGATGGCTTAGAGGAGTTGGTAGCATCGATAAAGGAACATGGAGTTTTACAACCGCTTATAGTCCGCAAGAGAGATGAGGATGATTATGAGTTGATAGCCGGTGAACGACGTTTACGCGCATCAAAGCTCGCAGGGCTCGATACCGTGCCGGCAATCGTTAGAGTTGCGGATGAACAAGAGAAGTTGGAGCTGGCAATTATTGAAAATGTTCAACGCAGGGATTTGAATCCTATCGAAGAAGCGCGTGCTTATTCTCAACTAAAAGATGAATTTGGTTTAACACAAGAAGAGGTTAGCAAGAAAGTTGGCAAGAGCCGTTCGCAAGTTGCCAATATAATTCGTCTTTTGGATTTAGAGCAGGTGATTCAGGACGCGTTATCGTATGGAAAAATTTCACAATCAAATGCTCGTACGCTACTAGGCATACCGGATAGGGAAGAGCGTATGAAAGTTTTTCAACAGATGGAAAGTGGTAAGTTTACGGTGCGCCAAGCAGAATCGAAAATACCGGCTGCAAATAAACGCCCAAAAATCATTGATCCAAATTTGCTCGAACTCGAGGCGAAACTTCGTGCTTATTTTGGTGGGAGAGTATCTGTGAAGCGCAAACCTGAGGGAAGTGGTGAGATTACAATTGAATTTGGGAGTGATGAAGATTTGCAAAGGATTTTGAATCGGATGCAGAAGACGTAACTTCTAGCTAATAATTGCCAGTGTATAGTGGATACGATATAAAAGACTCATTGTGAGTCGGTGGGTTTTTGATTAATGTCAATACTTTTTAGATGAGTGAGAAAAGATTATCAGTGATATAAATTAAATTATTTAATTGATTATTTTTATTAACTATGAATTATTATATAGCTGTATTAAAAAAATACGCAATATTTACAGGTCGTGCCGGCAGGGCGGAGTATTGGTATTTCTTTTTGTTTAATATTCTTATAATTATTGGTCTAATGATTATTGAGATACTATTGGGTTTTAATTCCAATTCAGGATCCGGTTTGATGGTGAATCTCTATCAGTTGGCAGTGATCATCCCTTCTATTGCTGTTGGTATACGTAGAATGCATGATGTGAATAAGAGTGGTTGGTTTATTTTAATTCCTATTTATAATTTGGTTTTGGCGGTTACTGCAGGAACTAGAGGTGATAATAAATATGGGCCAGAGCCTAAAGCGGCAGAAGCAAAATAGTTTTAAAAAAATAGTTTATTAAATAACTCCCAGTTAGGGAGTTATTTCTTCTTAATCGACCCCGGCATTATATCCTTCAACCAACCTGCGATTCCTACGCGGGCATATTGGCGAATTTTAGAGCGGGCGTGGCGGGTTTTGGCGAATTTTAGCCAATCGGGGTTAGGGGCTTTGCGGGATTTATCGGTGCGGATTTCTACGATATCGCCACTTTTTAGCGGTTGATCTAATGGGTGAATTGCATCGTTTACTTTGGCGGCTACGCAAGTGTTGCCAACGTCCGTGTGGATTTTGTAGGCAAAATCGATTGGAGTGGAATCCTCAGGAAGATCAATAACATCGCCTTTAGGTGTGTAGACGAAGATGTGGTCGTTAAAAGCATCGAGCTTCATTTCTTCTAACGATTCGAGGAAGGATTTGGGATTGTCTATCTCCGCCTGAACATTGGCGACTTGGTTCATCCAATCGAGTTGGTTTTCATCTATCATTTCTTTGATACGATCTTGCCCAACCTGCATCATTTTGTGCTCATCATAAGCCCAGTGAGCGGCGATACCGAATTCGGCCAATTCATGCATTTCTTTAGTGCGGAATTGAAATTCAACGATAGCGCCACGATCGTAGAAAACGGTGGTATGTAAAGATTGATAACCATTTGGTTTGGGTTGGGAGATGTAATCTTTGATACGGCCTTTAAGCGGGGTCCAACGCGAGTGGATAACACCAAGAGCAGCATAACAATCGGCTGTTGATGGCATAACACAGCGTACGGCTGTTAGGTCGTAGATTTTTGTGATGTCGCGATTATATTTTAAAAGTTTGCGATAAAGGGAATATAAGTGCTTTTGGCGACCATGGACTGTGACATAGGGAATACTGGTTTGATCGAGTTCTTCTTTTGTTTCAGTGATAACTTTTTCGATTTGAGGTTGCTTTAGTTGCATGGATTCACCGGCCAGTTCTTTGGCCCATGCATATTCTTTGGGCATAACCCATTGGAAAGCAGCGTCTTCTAGTTTGCCTTTGATATCACCCATTCCAAGCCTGTTGGCGATTGGCGCGTAAATTTCTAAGCTCTCGAGAGCAATGCGGTAGGCTTTTTTTTGCGGGATGCAATCCAGAGTTTCCAAGTTGTGCAAACGATCGGCAAATTTGATAATGATAACGCGGACATCGCTGGCCATGGCCATGAACATTTTACGCAGATTCTCGATATAACGTTCGACACCGCGATATTTGATTTTACCAACTTTGCAAATACCATTGACCATGCTGGCAATATCTTCGCCAAATTCATCTTTGATCTGATCCAGGGTAATTGGAGTGTCCTCGGCTACATCATGTAAAAGACCTGCGGCAATCATGTTATCTGTAACGTGCATTTCGGCGAGGTTAATGGCTGTGTGTAATGGATGGATAATGTAGGGCTCACCGCTCATGCGCAGTTGGCCTTTGTGAGCGCTGTCCGCAAATGCAAAAGCCCGCTCCAAAAGAGTAACATCCGCATCAGGGCGTACTTCTTTGACGGCTTTGATCAGGTCGTCGAGCGTGGCTAATTTTTCCGGCATAAGGATTCTATTACGATATGATTATTTCAGGAAAAAAGCAAGCGGACAAAATCGTTGATAAAATAACAAATAATAAATAACAAATAATAAAGCGAGCGGATGCGACTAAATAATAAATAACAAACCACCGCCTTGGGCGGGGTCTTGCAAACAATTATGTATATTAAATTAAAGTGCAGGATAATCAAGCGAATCAAGGTTCAGACGGGGCAATCCTGGTTCGACAATAAAAAAACCGCTCTTTTCCAGAGAGCGGGGGTTAGAGGTTTGTGCGGAGTTGCCGGGTGGCTACTCCGTTTTTTCTTCCTTGAGCGTGACGCCGACGGCTTCGAGCTTGAAGCCCGTGCCGCGTTCACGCGTGAGGTGTGGTTTGGTGAGCTCGGTATAGCTCACGAGCTCACCGGGCTTGAGGTAGGTGCGGCGGCTGCCGGGCCGATTCACATTCTGCCAGTGAACTCGAGCGGCGCCTTCCTTTGTGTGGAGCATGCCCCAGCCTTCGGCATCTGCGAAGAACGCTACGCGCGCCTCACCATCCTCGATGCCGTTTGTTTTGTGCGAGCTTGGGACGCTCGCTGGCTTAGTGGGATTGGTCAGCTCCTTGATCGGTGGAAGGCTTTGGAAGGTCTCACCGGTCAGGACACTGTTGAGAAGCGTGAGGAGACGAGGCCAGCCTTTTTGCTTCTCGTTTTCCACATGCGCCGGGCATACTACCGAGATTTCTCCGCTGCGGTAACAGCGGAAGGGTTCGCGAACTTTCTCAACGGTGAGGAAGAAATCCCCATATTGAGAAACGATCGCAACCCTCCACAACTGGAAGTACCCATCACCGAGCGCCTCCAACAAACGAATGTTGTTGTTGGGGAACTTGGTTGTTGGCACCACACGAAGCTCGCTCTCGGTGACCGGCACGAAACGGCGGTACACCTTGGCGCCTTCGGGGGCGTCCAGCGCAGGGTCTTCGTTGTCCAATGGTTTGATGCGCCAGTTACGCGCCGCCACAACGTCCTTGTGATCGTTGACGTTGAAGGCGTAAACCTCTACACCGGGTGCTACTTCGACCTCTACCAGCAGTGATTGCCACTGCTTTAGGGTCTCGTCGCTTCCCATGATGGTTTTGGACTTGAGCTGCTTGAGCGCAATGTTTTTTACATTGCCCAAGTAACCATCCTTGGCTACTTCAACTAGGCCGCCGTTCTCTTTTGTGTCCAAGTTGTATACTGAGATTTTGACGCCTGAAGGTGCGTTCATGATCTTGACTCCTTTTTTGTACAAAATGTCCGTTTAAAAATCCAGCCAAAGAATGCTGAACGGCTTAATATAGCATAAAAAGTGAGAAATGTCAAGGCAAGGCGTGCGAACCAGGATTTACAGGATTTATAAAGGATTTACAGGATTATTTAAATATTACTATATATTGACCAAATTTAGAGCAAATATAAACATAATCACTCCTTCGGTTTGATGGATTTTATGGACTTTTAGCTTGATAGACTAGTTTGGTTTCATCAACAGATTTACTGTTAAGTTGGAGATAACAGTGGTAAAATAGATGTAAATTATGGGTAGATTTGAAGGTGCGAAAAAATTGGAAAAAAAAGAGGCTCGAATGGGGTTTTCTTTGGGGGAGCGATTAAAAGCGGCCGGTATTGAAGTTGCCAAATCGGAAGTTAGGGAGGCGGCCGAATCTGATAAAGCTGAGGTTGCTTCTGTTGGTTCTGTGGCAAAAAGTAGTGAAGTTCAGCATATTAATAAAGAGGCGGAACAAGCATTGGATGCCAATATGGAGTCTACAGAGATTAAACTTGAAGAAGTTGCGGAGAAGAGTTCGGACGCAGAAGTAACAAATGAAGTCTTAGAAAAAAAAGAGAGTTTAGAACAAGCGGTAGCAAAAATAATGGCAGATGCTGAAGAGGCTGAAATTCAAATAAAGGGTTTGCAAGAAGTTGTTGATGATGCAATTGCAAATGGCGGTGTGGTACCAAAGAGTTTGCGAAAGTTGTTGCAAAGCTATGAAGAAGGAGGGGCTAGGTTAGAAGCTCTTGTGTCAGGGTTAAATAATTTAGCTACGGGGATTTTAAGTATTGATCCAACCGAAGAAAAAATTACAGAAAGTTTAGCTGCGTTGCAAGGATCTTCTGTGCAATTTGGTGAATTTAGGAAATCGTTTCAGAGCGAAGTAGAGCAAAAAATAAAAGCGTTAAAAATTGATGCGGAAAAAATGGCAGAGCGTGGTGATTTTGAGGTTGAGGGAGCTGTGGAAAAACTTGTTTATTTAAATGAAATTTTTTTTACAGACGTTAAGAGTTTAACTCAAGGGTGCGCCGATCCGTCGAAATATGATCAGATTCAGGGCGCGGATGAACCTCGGGTTGATCAAAAAACGGGGGTTGGCGCGGAGCCGAGTGTTGGCGAAGAAACGGAATTAAATACTATTGTTGAAGCTGAGCTTGCAGAGAATGCATATGACACTCTTACTAATGATAGAAAAACACTACGTGGAGGTTTTGTGCCAAGGGTGATTGAGGGAGGTAAGGGTAAAACGGAAGTCGCAGAAACCGGGCCAACCGGTACTTTAGTTGATGATGAGAGCGAGATGGCTTCTAATGCAGGAGTTTCTATTACCCCTGATTTGCTTAAAGATATTCCGTATCCAAGTCCTGATGATAGGAAAAATACTGTTGGCTTGGCTTATTTAACTCAGGAAGAAATGGAAGAATTTGGAGAAGTGCCTAGTGGTGCATCACGAAAAGTTGATGATACGGTAGTTGAAAAAGAGGAGCCGTTAACTCTGAGAGAACTTATGGATATTCAGGAACAGGAGCCTGCACCAGAGCCGAGCGTTGGTGAGGAAGATGTAGATACACTTATCGAGTTTGACCAAGAAAAGATGTTGAAAGAACGAGAGTTGATGGATTTGCTAAATGTTTTTGAGGGTGTGAGCGAGATAGGTAAGGAAGATAGAGATCGAATAATAGCTAATGGAGAAAATTTGTTGCAAGAGTATGCCCATGAATATGGCGATGAAGAAAAGCAGAAAATGGCCGAGAAGTGGGTTGATAAATTAGGTGAATTGCTGGATGATACAAATGCTAGGAATGTTGCCTCAGTTAAGAATGCTTCTTCACCTTTTTTGGAGGGTGCATCGGCGGCGGCTGGTGCTGTTGCAGTAGCAAAGGCTATAGAGATTGGCGGTGAAACATTGCGTGAGGGGGATGATTATAGAGATAAAGGAAATGATGGAGGGTCGTTTGATGACACCATTATTACTAAAGATTTTACACGCGCGTATTGGGGCGAGTTAACATTAGAGGAACAAAATAGAATTTTAGAACTTTATTCGGAGATTGATAATCAAGAACATGATTTGGGTAATTTGAAAAATGCAAAAAATGCCATGGAACGAGCATTAAGAGTTCAATATGGTGATCAATTTGAGGTTAGCGCCAGGGCGCAAAAAACTTTGCGTGAGAAATCAAATCAAATTCATAAACTCGAGGTTTTAATACTTAGAAATAAAAATGAACAAAGATTATTGAAAGAGAAAGCGCAGGAAAGATTGAAAGAAAGACAAGGCACAATAGAAAGCGTGGTACAGAATATCTCTGGTTGGAGAGATGCGGATAAAGCTTGGGAAAGCGAAGAATTCCCGGCAAAAACTTCTTGGTGGAAAGAGCATTCAAAAATGCGGAAGGAGGCAATTGTCGGAGGTGTGGTGGGTGGCGCCGGTTTATTTGCCGGGGCTTGGGTGGCATCAAAATTATTGACTCCCATTATTCATCCATTTAAAACATTGGAGTTTTTGGGTAATGCCACGGATAAGTTTTTTAAATTTTTAGATAGGTTTTTGGTCAAAGGCGACCCGCTTGGTGCGATATCCGATACGGTAAAGAGTGCTGAAAAGTTTTTTGATGATAAGATGCACAATGCAGGGAACAAAGCGAAAGATAAGAGTAGGAAAAAAGTTAAATATTCTACAACTGAGTAATTAGATATTAACCAAATATTAACCAAGATACAAAAATACCAAACAACGATAGTGAGTGTTTGGTATTGTTTGTTTAGATTTGGTGAATATTTGGGAAGTATTTGTAAGACTATTCCAGTTCAATTGTTGTTTTGTATTTGCAATTGTCTTTATCGGGGCAGTAAATTGTTTTGCCACGTTTAACCAAAGTGGGATATCCGCAAGATGGGCAGGGTTCGCCGGTGGGTTTATCCCAAAATGCTTGATCACACTCGGGGTAGCGGTTGCAGGAATAGAAAAGTTTTCCGCGTTTAGATTTACGTTCTAAAATTCTACCTTGTTTGCATTTGGGGCAGGTTATATCGTTTCCATTTTGATCTAATGCCGGGATTTCGATATTAACAATTGTTTTGCACTCGGGATATTTGGAACAAGCAAGAAATGGGCCATAGCGCCCTACTTTTTTAACCATTGGTGATTGACAGGTGGGGCATTTTTCGTCTGTTGGTTCGGGTTCGGGCAAGGGATCTTGACCGGCCATAGGGCGTGTGGATTTACATTCGGGGTAACCGGTGCAGGCGAGGAATTTGCCAAAACGGCCGTGTTTAACTGACATGGGTTTGCCGCATTTATCGCAGACTTCGCCGGAAGCTTCTTTTTGTGCCACTGCATCAAGCTCTGCTTCTTGTTTTTCGAGTTGTAAATGGAATGGGCCGTAGAAAGCTTGGATGAGGGGGCGCCAGTTCATATCGCCTTCAGCTACATGGTCCAAGGAGCTTTCCATACGAGCAGTGAAATCAACATCAACAACATCGGGGAATCTTGCTACTAGCATATCAGTAACTTCGGAAGCAATATCCGTGGGTTGTAATCTTTTCTTATCATCACGTTCGATGTAGCCGCGATCTATGATGGTTGAGATCGTAGGTGCGTAGGTACTTGGGCGGCCGATGCCATTTTCTTCCAGGGTTTTAACCAAGGTTGCATCACTGTAACGTGCCGGAGGTTCGGTAAAGTGTTGGGAGCCAAGAATATCTTTAATTTTCATTTCATCGCCTTCGGAAACAACTGGTAAAAGTTTATCTTTTTCTTGATCAGGATATAGTTTTAAGTAACCCTCTTTTACAACTTGCTGACCGGTGGCACGGAAGTTGTAATCTCCACCGGTTATGTCGATTCTGGTTGCGTTTAGTTTTGCGTCTACCATTTGGGTGGCTAAAGAACGTTGCCAAACCAGTGTGTAGAGTCGGAGCATATTTTTATCCAAATACTGCTCGATGCTCTCGGGTGTGCGAGCCGGATCTGTGGGGCGGATTGCTTCGTGAGCTTCTTGGGCGCCTTTGGATTTGGTTTTGTAAACACGGGGTTTATCTAAGGTCATTTCTTTGCCAAAAGATTTTTCGATGTGAGCGGTGGCATCTTCGATGAATTTTTGTGACAAGTTTAAACTATCGGTACGCATGTAGGTGATAAGACCAACGGATCCTTCTGACCCGATGTCCAAACCTTCGTAAAGTTTTTGAGCTAAAGTCATCGTTTGCTTTGCGGAAAAGCCTAATTTATTGTTCGCTTCTTGTTGGAGAGATGAAGTGGTGAATGGCGCTGGTGGGGCCTTGCTTTTTTCTTTTTGCTCGATATTTACAATCTTAAAAGATTCTTTTTTACATGCATCAATTATTCCATCAGCCTGTTTTTGATCTTTTATTTCCATTTTATCCAAAGCTCTGCCTTTGATACCTTGTAACTTTGTTTCGAGAGCTTGCTCTTTAGTATCTAAAAATGAACCTTCGATACTCCAGTATTCTTCGGGTTTAAAGGCTTGAATTGTGCGTTCGCGTTCTACTATTAAGCGTACTGCAACGGATTGCACACGCCCGGCCGAGAGGCCGCGTTTCATGTGGCGCCAAAGGAATGGGGAGAGCTGATAACCAACGAGGCGATCCAAAACACGACGAGCTTGTTGCGCGTCAACCAGTTTAAGATCAAGAGCACGTGGATTTTTTACAGCGTTCAAGATGGCTTCTTTGGTGATTTCGTGAAAGGTGATGCGCTTGAGCTTTTCCGGATCTTCATCCAAAATCTGCGCTAAGTGCCAACTTATTGCTTCTCCTTCGCGATCTTCATCAGTTGCGAAATAGATTTCATCTGCTTTTTTGGCAATATCTTTTAATTCTTTAACTTTAGCTTTGTGCTCGCGGGGAATCAGATATTGTGGTTCAAAATTGTTTTCAACATCAACACCCAGTTTGGACTTTGGAAGATCGCGAACATGGCCCATAGAGGCCATGACTTTGTAATCTTTTCCCAAGAATTTGGAAATTGTTTTGGCTTTTGTAGGGGACTCAACGATGACTAGTTTCATAAATACGATTTACGTTAACACGTTTATAACGTTCATCACGAGTTAACGAAGTAGGCGATTAATTTTTGATTCGATGGTTTTTAAGGGTTCTAACACAAAGAAAGATATCAGAGAAAGGAGGATACAACAAGCAAGATTAAGAAAATAGGCTAAAATTAGCCAAAAAATTATGAGGAACTTAAATCAATCACTATTATTAATAATAAGAGGTAAATTTTTATCTTGTAGGGGCGTATCCTTGTGATCGCCCGTGCTAAAAGCCGAAGCTATAGCACGGATAACCACTAGGGTTATCCCTACGATGGTTGTTTCTGTAATAGAGCTCTACCTGTTAGGGTCAGCTCATAAGTTTGGTTGCCTGTGTCGGTAAGGGCGTTTGCCAGTTCCAGGCTCATGCAAGTGGAGGCGATTGAGGCGGGGGAAGTGTTTAGATGACGGGAGAGATCGTCGACATGAGTTGGGGTGCGGCAGAGATCTAAGATGTTGCGCTCGTCCATGGATAACTCGCGGCCAAGCGTTGGAATTGGAGTAGATTGTTTAGTTGGAGAGTTCAATATGTCGCTCGCGTTTTCGCAGATTGATGCACCGTTTTTAATTAGATCGTGAACACCATTACTACCTTCGCTTGTGATTGGGCCGGGGACGGCGAAGACATCGCGGTTTTCATCGAGTGCATTTTTGGCGGTTAGCACGGAGCCGGATTTGAGGTCAGCTTCTACAACGACCGTGGCACGGCAAAGACTTGCGATTATGCGATTGCGCTGGGGGAAGTGATGGCGTAAACCTGGAGTTTTAGGCGGAAATTCGGAAATTATTGCGCCACCACTAAGCAAAATTTGTTCGGCGAGGTTTTTGTGGGATTCGGGGTAAATGGAAGCGTCGTCGATGCCGGAGCCTAAGACGGCGATGGTTTTACCACCTGCCTCAAGTGCGGCTTTATGCGCGGCTCCATCAATTCCAAGCGCTAAGCCGGATACGATGCCCGCTCCGCGTTCGACCAAACCTATGACAATGAGTTTTGTGGCTCGCTCGCCATAGGCACTCATTTTACGAGTGCCAACGACAGCAATCCAAGGGCGATTGTCGATAGAAGTACCGCGCCAAAAAAGACCTCCGGGTGGAGTGTGAGATTGTTTTAAGATTGTGGGATAGTTTTTGTCCCAGGGTAAAATGAAATCGATTCCTGATTGATCGAGCTGATTTTTTAAATCATCAAGATTGATGTTGGCTTTCCATGAGCAAATATCTTCGGCTATTTTTTCTGAGAGGCCGGCATTTATGAGTTCTTTTTTGCCTGCTTGCCAAGCTTTATCACCGGAGTCAAAGCCGAAGAAATTGTGCAATTTAGCCAAACTCACAGGGCCAGTTTTTTCGCACCAAGCTAACCCCAGCCAACCAAGTCGTGAGCTATTCCAGGGGGTGTTGACAATTTTAGTGATATTTTGGTAAGACATACACGAACTTGGAGGAAATATTATCAAATATTAACCAAGATACAAGATACAAACAAATTAAAAAACTTTAAATTGATTGAAAAGCTGTTGTGTTCTGCTTGCGGACGGTTGCTTTGGGAGCGCCCCTCCAATCCCGTCGTATTCGTTTCGTGAGCAGAATAGAGCGGCTTTTTTATTTACAAAATCTACAAAGCTGAGAGTCTATCAAGTCCGTCAAGTCTATCAAGCGGTTGCTGTAAGCTTTATGAACTTTATGCATGAGGGACTTTTTTGTGGGAGTTCCAGCTGTTCATCGCTTCTGAGGTTCCGTTGTTGATCCAATCAGTTATGGCGGCGGTGGAATCTTTGATAACTTTTTTGATAAGTTTTTGATCTTCGCCTGATGGTTTTTCCAGAACCCATTGTTTGGGAGCAGGGCCGGGTTTGGGCGGGCGGCCGACTCCGATGCGTAAGCGAGTGAATTTTTTACCTGTGAGTTCGTAAATAGAACCGATGCCATTGTGCCCGGCGGAGCTGCCGCCGTTTGTGAAAGTGAAACAGCCGGGTTCCAGATCTAACTCGTCGTGGACGATGAGAATATTTTCAGCGGCGATTTTATAGTATTGCATGATTAATAGTACACTTTCGCCGCTTAAGTTCATGAAAGTTTGCGGTTTAGCGAGGATAAGTTTTTCGTCTCCGATCGTTGCTTTGGCGATAACTGCTTTGTGAGCTTTTGAATTTTTCCAATCCGCTGATAAATTTTCCGCAAAATTATCCAAAACCCAAAAACCGGCATTATGCCGGGTTTTTTCGTATTCTTTGCTTGGGTTGCCCAAGCCTATAATCAATTTCATGTTTATAATATAAAGCAATAGAAAAACAAACTCAAGATGCTGCGATTAAACTCACCCTTGCTCCTTTCTTAAGATCAAGAGAGGGGTTCTGAAAACTGATTCCAAAGCACCCCCTCGATTAATTTTAAGAGAGGGGGTGAAGGGGGTGAGTTTAAGCCATGCTTTAATACCTAAACCCTTTTCTTCCAATTGGTTTTTTGCGGCGTTTGTGGCCTTTTGGTGTTTCGATTGGAGTTGAGTCGAACTCGGTTTTTACGATTACGGGGCAACCTCCGAAGCCAAATTTTTCTCGAATTTGATTTGTGAAGTAGCGAATCCAGGATTCTTGTAATTTGATTTCTTTTCCGCGGATAATTATGGTAAAACGCGGCGGGTCGGTGTGGGTTTGAACTGCGGAGTGGATGAATGGTGCCTTGGAGCCGCTTTGTGCGTGAGGTGATTGTTTGGCTAAAACTTTTCTTAAAAATTTGTCCATTGCATTATCCGTGATTATGCGATGACGTTCTTCTTGAATTATAAAAGCTGTTTTAATTATCTCATTTACACGTTGATTTTTTACGGCGGAAGTAAAGATGATTGGCGCCCAATCCAAAAACGGAAGAGCGTCGCGTACGTTTTCTTCGTATTTTTTTGCTGTATGTGTGTCTTTATCTTTAACCAAGTCCCATTTATTAACCACAATGATTAAACCACGGTTAGCATCTTTGAGAAGGCCGGCTAAAGTTTTGTCTTGTTTGCGAGGGTCTTCGGCTGCGTCTAAAATTAACACCGCTACATCAGCACGATGCAAAGCTTCGCGGTTACGGGTGATAGCTTCGTGTTCGATGCGTGATGATATGCGGGCGCGCTTACGCATACCGGCAGTATCGATTAGTGTCACGGGTTTATCTTGCCAAAGGAAATTTGTATCGAGAGGTTCGCGGGTCGTGTGTGCGATAGGGGAAACTATAGAGCGCTCGTGTCCGAGGATGGCGTTTGTTAGAGAAGATTTACCAACATTGGGGCGACCCATCAAAACTATTTTTAATGATTGGTTTTCCAAAGGATCTACGGGTTTTTTGTCGCGCTTCTCCAAGTCTTCGTAAATCAAATCCAAAAGATCTCCAACACCGCGGCCGTTTGAGGCGGCGATTGTGACCGGGTCGCCGATTTTTAACTTCCAAAGATCTTTACCTAGCGCTTCACCCAGGTCGCCGACTTTATCTGCTTTATTGGCGACTAAGATTACGTGCTTGTTTAAAGATTTTGTGCGTTCGGCCAAGGTTCTATCTTGTGGGAGTAGGCCGGTTTTTACGTCAACTAAAAACAAAACCAAATCAGACTCTTTTATGGCGAGCTCGGCTTGAGTGATTATTCCACGCTCTATGGCGTCTTTGGAATCCGTATCCATGCCGCCCGTATCGACAATTTCAATCATACCGCCACGCCAGATGCAGTTGGTGACGTTTCTATCGCGGGTGGTATTTGGAATCCTGGAGACTATGGCTTGGGAGGTTTCGGAGAGGCGGTTCCACAGGGTGGATTTGCCAACGTTTGCGCGCCCAACTATAGCGACTTTGGGGATCTTTGTTTTTTGGATACTCATGAGGGGAACTCTAGCATGGTTTTACGGGTTTATCAAGAGTAAAATCAGCATTGATAAACTCACTCTAAATCTCTCTCTTAAGATCAAGAGAGAGATTTCAGAAAATTGTTTGTTTAGAGCCCCCCTCTATTAATCTTAAGAGAGGGGGTAGGGGGGGTGAGTTTATCAACGCTATTATTGGCTCGGTGTTGCGTAGGGTTGGATGAGGCCTAAGCTGGATTCGCCTAAAATGACTAGGAATTGAGTTTTGGGTGAGGTTAGGGTTTCTGTGGCCATGTCTTCTGTAGTGATTGTGCGCTCATCGGAATCGGCTACATCACGTGGAATGGCACTGGATATATCGGCATCTATTAGTTTTTTAAGACGAACAAGTTCTTCGGGGAGTGCGCCGCCGGTTAGATCGTAGATTATACTGCGCTCGTAGCCGCGGTGTTTGGCATTGTCGATATTGGGGACTTGGTAGCCGAGGGATTTCATTTGCTGTGAAACGCGAAAAGCGTAGCCTTCGTAGTTGGTGCCGTTTTTAATTTCGATGACAACTTCTGTTTTTGGTTGTAATTGCTCTTTTTCTTCTTCTTTGGTTACAAACGGGTTGGCGGCAACGGCGCGGATTTCCGACCAATCGGGTTTGCGGGGGAAAAGCATGTAAGCGCCATCAACATTAGCGGGTACTAATTCGCCATCGGGCGCGTCTGTTAAAACGCGCATGGTGATTTTATCTTTATCGAGCTTGGTTGCCTCGGGAGCGAGTGACATCATATCCCAGGCCGAGAGATCGCTTTGGATATGATCGGAGACAACGCTGTAGAGTTCGCTTAGTTTTTTAGGATTAGCGAGCGTGCCCATGGAGAGCAGTTTGTCGCGAATTGCGTAGATTGCAATTTGTTGGCGACGAGAGCGGGCAAAATCAGAACCTTCGCCGTTTGTGCCATGGCGCGAGCGAACATATTTTAACGCTTCATCACCATCAAGATGCGCGGGGCCTTTTTCGAAACTGATTGTTTGGTATTTGCGGTTTTCGGCGGGATAAGAGTTATCTACAAAACTGCGTTCGATTTCTACATCAATACCCCCAAGCGCATCCACGAATTTTGAGAAGCCGTTAAAATCGACTCTGACAACATGATCTATGCGGACCGCTAAGAGTTTGCTCATTGCTTCGGCGGTTTTTTCAGCGCCTTCGCCGGGATTGTTTATTTCGTAGAGGGCATGGACAGTGTTTATCTTTCTGAATTGGCTGTTACCAACCGGGTAGGCGAGATCGCGAGGGATAGAAAGCATCGCGAATTTATTTTCTTTGGTATCGAAAGAGGCAAGGATGATTGTGTCTGTAAGGTTGCCGCCATCGTGGCCTTCGCCGCCTATGCCAAGAAAGAGGATGTTGATGCGGTCATCGGGTGTGCGGCCAAATGCATTTGCCCCGGCAGTTCCATCACCACCAGTAAATTCTCTGATTTCCGCGATACCCGGCAAACGACCGAACTCGGCAAAGACACTGGTTCCATTGCTGGCTGCGCGATATGAAGCGGCGGCGCCAAGTGTTGCAAGTACGCCAACGAAACAGGCAAAAAAGACCGCGATCAACATGGTTTTTTTACGAGCTCCGCGGTCTGTTGAAGTCTCTAAAAAATCAACGCTTAATTCATTACTCATGCAAAGTTAGCCAATAGCAAATAGCCGATGGCTGATAGCATTTCGATTGCAATTGCTACCGGATAAGAATATCAGAGAATCGAGTTGCTATCAAGAACAAGATAATAACCAATGACCAAGCTCCAATAACCAATGAATAACCAATAATTAAATTCCAATAACCAATTACTACGGTCTAATAATCAATAAATAAGTAAATTTTAATTCCTGATCGTCAGTTGGTTATTGAAATATTGGTTATTGATAATTTATTGATGATTGTAATATTGGTGATTGATTATTGTTAGTTTGGGTTGTGGATTAAAAAAGAGTCTAAGGTTGATTTTTATGCTACAATAGGTGCAAAGATGTTTATGCAGAGATGGTTTAACTCCAAATCTAAGAGGGAGCGATCGCTATGGTCTTTTTTGTCTAACCAATTGTTAAAAACAAAAGAGGAAAATCGGGTTCAGGAACCAAGTGTAAGCGCGCGGCGTAAACGAATATTCTTGATAAGTTCTTTTTTGGTTTTGGTGGTGGTTTTGTTTTTAGTTGTTGAACCTTCGTTTGCAGTGGGTGAAAGTTCTACCAGCATGTCTAAAACCATTATCAATTGGGCTATTGGTGGAATCGCTAAAGTTATTGTTTGGATCGCAGAACAGCTGGGATATATTTTAATTTTCTTGATTGAACTTTTAATTAGCGTTGTTCAGTATAATAATTTTGTTAAAGCTGTACCTGTTCAAATTGGTTGGCCGCTTATCCGCGATACGGTGAACATGTTCTTTATCGTTATTGTTCTGGTTTCCGCATTTGCAACCATAATTGGCTATCCAAAAGATTTTCGCTATAAAGATGTTTTGCCAAAATTGCTAATCATGGCGATCCTGATTAATTTCTCCAAAACCATAATTGGGTTGCTTATCGATTTTTCACAGGTGATTGTGCTTACTTTTGTAAATGGGTTTAAGCAAGCGGCCGGTGGTAATTTTGTGAGCGCTTTGGGTATAGCAAAAATTATGCGTTTATCGGATACAACCGGCATGATTGATGAGGGTGCGAATGGGGAGATCCAGATAACACTTTCAGGTGGAAACGCAAGTAGCACCAGCCCGTGGAGCCTTATGAATATAGTTGTGGCTTCAATATTCGCGATTTGGATTATTTCAATTTCGATAACTTTGATTTTGATAATGCTTATATTCTTTTTGGCACGCATTATCATGTTGTGGTTTTTGCTTATTACATCACCTATTGCATTTTTTGCCTGGTCTTTACCGGGAAGTATTAAGGGTGCACTTGGGTCGTTTACCAACGAATGGTGGAGCAGGCTTAGCTCGGCGCTTGTGGGTGGGCCTACAATGGCTTTCTTTTTGTGGCTCTCGTTAGCCATGGCACAAAGGCAGGCGGATCTGATTGGGCCGGGTGGTATTTACGATAATACAAAAGTCAGTACGGAGGTTACTCAGTTTCAACAGGGCGCGAAATCGCAACAAAATGTTACTCCATCGGAGTTTGGTGACCCAACTGTTTTTGCCACATTTATTATAATGGTGGCATTTATGCTTTTAGGTGTACAAACATCGGTTAAGTTTGCCTCATCGGTTGCACCGGGAACTGAGAAGCTTGTTGGTGGTTTAGCATCAAGTAAGGCGGGTTTTGGAGTTGCTGCAGGTGTTATAGCGGGAAGGTTTGCAGGTAGATCTGCTGCAAGGGGTGCCAGAGTGGCTGGAGCGGGAGCTAAGTTGGCCGGTAGGGGTGTACTTGCGGTTGGAAGTGAGGTTGAAGCCAGGACTGGGTTAGTTGCCGGACAGGCTAAAAAATTACAAAAATCCGGTGTGTTTGCTTATGCACCAATTAGTGTACAAAAAGCGATATCGGGTGCCGCTTCAGCCCCGGGCAAGGCTGCAAAAGAGAGAGCAGGTGCGCTTAAAGATATTGGTAGTACAATGACATCTTTAGAATATGCAAAATATTTGGATGATGAAGCGGGTAAAATTCAGACAGGGCGTCGTAAGGGTGATATGAAAGGTGTCCAATTGGCTCAGGCTCAATTAGCAATGAGTTCAATTTATCAGGATTCTTTGAATGATGAAAATAAAAATATAGCAAGACAACAATTAGGCGTTGAAGCGTCGGATGATGCTGTGGCGGCACGTGCTAAAGAGCTAACCAATGAAAGAATTTCTGAACAATTAGCACGGGCTGAAACTTTTGCCAAAGATGGTCAGGACGAAGAAATGTTGAAAAAGATTAGAGAGATGCGCGAGAAAAATCCCGCCTTGGTTGTGTCTGGTGAGAAGCGTGCGGAACAAGCAAAGAAAGATGCATCAGATACTCAAAGTGAACGCAAGATTAAACCGGATGCGTTTATGGATGCAACCTATGCTTTAAATTATGCGCATTCCAAAAAATGGATAGATGATGAAGGTAGAAAAGTTGTTGGGGCAGATAATGACCCGGAATTCAAGAAATTTATGACCGGTAAACAGGGGCAGTTTATGAGTGCGCATATGGAATACGCGCGTACAGATGCGGGTAAGGCTCAGATTAAGCAAATAATTACAGGTAAGAATACAGCAGGAGAAAAAGTTGCAGATGAAGCATATAAAGCATCCAATTATACTATTAACGTCTCTAAAGACGGTGAACAATTCCAGGTGGTGCAAAATCAAAACTTTAAAGCTTCTGGAATGACGGCAGTAACAGAAGCGGCTACCGTAGGAAGATTTGATAAGACGACCAAGAATCCGGAGCAGATACTTCGCCATGCGGATGATAGATCGAAGCAATTGATTAACAATAACATGGGAGCGATGGGTCAGGTTAAAGATGAAAAAGGAAATCTTAGGTCTGCTAATGTTTCAGATCTTGGTAGGCAGATTAGCCCCAAAGTTGCGCAGAGTTTGGGTTTACAAGTAGCTGCGTTGCAAGCGGAACGTGCACGTGGTGAAGATAAAGATGAGATTGTTAAGCATAGGGCGGAAATCGCAAATGAATTTTTACAACATGATATTTCAACTTCGGCACTATTTGGTCATGATGCGAAGACTGGGGATTTTGCTGATGATGAGGGCAGAGAAGCTTTCCGTAAGACTATGGAGGATTTATCGCGCAAGATCACTGAAGATGGTGATTATGGCCAAGAAACAATGGCAGCTTTATCATCTCTGTCTAAACAGGTAGGCACAAAGGGTGAAGGATTTAAGATGATGCAACAGGCAATGAGTGGCATGGATCAAGGTCAGATATTGAATTCCATGAATGCCGGAATGCCGGAACAGAAGAAGAATATAAGGAATATGTTTATGAACGTGGTTGCTCAGGCCGATAGAGATAGAGAGGATGGTTTGAGTGATTCGCCGGCAATTAAACTTAGAGAAGCTGCAATTAAGCCGCCACCGCCCGGAAGCCCGGGGGATGATTTTAAGCGAGCTTCGGCAGTACATCGTATTTTATTCGAGGGTAAAGGGTAAAAAAATATGCCAGGGAGGAAGATTTACAAACGATTTATTGATTTGCCTCAAGGAGTGCAGGATTTTTTTATGGAAACCGCAGATGCAGTTTACTCTGATTTAATCGAAAAACAACAGCTTTCTCAAGAACACTTTTTTGATATTGTGGAAACTCCGGTTTTGAATACCACTTTGGGGTTTAAGTCTGTGCCGGATGGTTTGAATGTATTGTTTAAGAATTTGATAAATGCAAATGTGCCACAGGAATCGCAGAAAGTTATCATTAAAACTATCTTAGAAAAAGTTTTTTGGCCACTTAGGGATCTTTTTGGAAGTGAGTTAACGAATTATTTAGATGAATTGGCTATAAGATATACATCCTGGTCTCAGGAAAGGGTTCTGTTTAAACCGGTTTCTTATTCGGGTGCTGCATCCGAGGTTATTGCGAGGCTCGGGATGCACTCACTGGGTAAACAAGCTAGAACAAGTTTACGTGAACTAATATTAAAATTTTCCAAAGGCGAGATGGTCCCGGATCAGATAAAAGAAACGTTAATAAGATTACCTGAGTTTGGGGGATTGGGTTTTGATAAAGATTTGGCAGAGAAGGCTTTAGTAGAGATCCAGGAGTTATCTAAACAGGTTGAGTTTTTAAGTGAAGAGGATTATGCGGAACATTTAACCAGTAAATCAGTTAAAATGAAGGGTGATAGTGAGGCGGAGGGAGAGATGAATGATAATGAAGAGGAGATAAACACAATACGTGCCAATATGCCGGCGGTACCCAAGGTGTTAACAGAGTTAGATAAAGCGGTTCTAGATGCATGGGGCAAGTTAAAGGATAAACCAAATGATGATTACATAGAAAGAAGGCTGAAGAATGTTATATCTTCACGATTGCGCGATGTGAGAAATGCTCAGGAGCTTTTACAGTTGTTACAAAGAGAGACTAAGGTAGGTGGAGTTGGTTTGGATAGGGAAAAGGCTAAGGAGATTGCTGATGTGATTGAAAAGACTTATGCGGATTTTCATGGACAAATAGAGATGGAGGAGAAGAAGAAATTGGATATACAATTAACCGAACAGAAAAAAAAGATAGATGAGAGGCGTAGGCTTGAGGCAGAAGAGCACGCAAGGTGGTATAAGGAAAAGATTAAGTCAAAACAAGATTCAAAGGTAGAGCAACAGCAGTTGGCTGAGGCGTTAAAAAAGGGTTTGGCAGGTAAACCAGTTGTAAAATCGCAGATCATGACAGCCGAAGCTGCGGTTGAAAAGAAGAAATACGGGGAGATGGTGGCGGCTCCGATTAAAGCAAATGTAAGGGCAGGCACGGGTATGGTGAATTTGCCACCAATTCAAAATCAAGGTGTAAAAGTCTCGATGTCTACGGCTAAGATGGCTATGGCGCCAAAAACGCCGGTGGATGGTGTTAAGGCTACACCACATCTTAGGGGTTTGGTGGGTGAGCTGGAAACTATGAGTTTGTCGCAATTTAGAAGAATGGCAAGTACGCCTCAAGAAGCGACAAAAAAAATAATTGAGCGTTTGGATACATTGAAACAGGAATCTTTCGAGCAAAAAGTGGCCGGAATCCGTGCATGGCAAGCTTCTCCTGTAATGAAGACTTATGTAGGGTTGGTTACGGAAAGTTTTAAGTCAAGAAGACCATTGGTGCAGATAGCGGATGAAAAGCGTAAGGCCGGGGAGGATACTTTAACCGGGGATGAGGTGGAAGCTTTAATTGCACTTAATAATGAACTTCACTTTTAACCAAGATTACCATGATTAACTCTCAAGGATTAACAGGATTATTAATTGTATAGAGATTGTAAATGAATTAAAGTATGCCAGGACAATTTATTGTGCCACAATTTATAGATAAGGAAGACAGGATTATCGGCCCAATAACGGTTAGGCAGTTTTTGATTTGTTTGGTATCGGCAGGAATTATTTTTGTAGAGTATAAATTGTTAACAACGGCTTTTTTTATACTGGCATTAATTCCAACGGCCGCTTTGGCGGGTACGTTTGCGTTTTTAAAAATAAACGGCCAACCATTTCATTTATTTTTTGTGAATTTTTTACAATCTCAAGTTAGACCCAAATTAAGAGTTTGGAACAAATCTTTATCTTTAGAAGAAATAAAAAGTGCCCAAAAAGTAGTTGGTTTACCGGCTGTTGAAAAAATTGCTCATAAAAAGAGGCCTTCATCAACAAGGCTAAGAGATTTAGCCTTGGTTGTGAACACGGGAGGGGTTTATCGCCCCGAAGAAGGTGAAGTTGCACCTGTTAATCAAAATAATAATTATGCAAAGTAAAAAACTAGCGGGTGCAAAACCCGGTGTGCCAGCACAACGATATTTGGATATTGCCGAAATTAAGGAAGACGTTGTGGTAATGAAAGACGCTACATTGCGTACAGTGCTGTTAGTGTCCAGTATAAATTTTGCTCTCAAATCCGAAGATGAGCAAAATGCTATAGTGCAGGCATACATGCAATTTTTGAACTCCATGGATTTTCCCATTCAGGTGGTTATTCAATCCAGGCGCATGAACATTGATGATTATATGGAGCGCTTGAAAGATGCTGAGCGAAGGCAAGACAATGAGCTTTTACGCAATCAGATATCGGATTATAGATCTTACGTTAAACAATTGGTGGATTTGGCGGAGATTATGCAAAAACGTTTTTACATAACCGTGCCTTATGACCCGGCGGCCGAGCAACAAAAGGGTTTTGTGGATAGATTAACATCGATTTTTACACCAATGGTAACAATACGCTTATCAGATGAACGCTTTGAGAAACATAAAAAAGCGTTGATGCTTAGGACTAATAATATAATTTCGGGATTGCAGGGGATGTCGCTTTCTGCGGTACAGCTGGATACACAAAGTTTAATAGAGTTATATTACACAGCTTATAATCCTGAACAATTTGAAAGCGAGAGAATGGTTGAGGTGGAGAAGTTGCAAATTGAAGAATAACCTATCTTAATAAACAATAATCAACTCCAATTATCAATTAATTACAAGCACTATGGCTTTTAAAACCACTGATGAAAAAAAGATAGATGCCTCCGAGCTCACAAAGGGTGGGGTTGGTTTGGATAAGGGCATTAGTAAGGTTGAGCTGCAAAAGCAGCAGAAGGAGCAAAAAGCTGTGCTCGAGGAAGAGCGAATATATCGTAAAGGTGTTGCCAGCATCAAAGATTTAATCTCTCCATCTGCAATGAAGATAGAATCGAGTTTTGTTTCTCTTGGCAATGTTTATGCTCGTACGATTTTTATCGTAACTTACCCACGTTATGTTTCGGTTGGTTGGGCATCACCTATCATTAATTTGAATGCGATGATGGATATTGCGATGTTTTTTTATCCAATAAAATCGGATGTAATATTAAAACAGTTAAAGAAAAAGGTGGGTATTTTGGAGGCAAATATTAACACTGCGGCACAAGAGGGTAAGCCTCGTGACCCGTCGGAAGAAACAGCTTTGCGTGATATTGAGGGTTTACGAGATGATTTAACGCAAGGAGTTGAGCACTTTTTTCAATTCGCTTTTTATACAACTTTTTACTCTACCAGCAAAGAAGAACTTGAAAGATTATCTTCGCATGTGGAATCAACTTTTGGATCAATGTTGATTTATACCAGGCGTGCATATTTTCAGGCGGAACAAGGGTTTAACTCCACTTTGCCGCTTGGTAATGATGAACTCATGATTACATTTAACATGAGTACGTCGCCTATCGCGTCATCATTCCCTTTTACTTCTGCCGAGTTATCATCTGATGAAGGGGTTTTGTATGGAATTAACCGCCACAATAATTCGTTAATTTTATTTGATAGATTTTCACTGCAAAACGCCAATGCGGTTATTTTTGCTACGTCCGGTGCGGGTAAATCTTATGCTGTTAAACTGGAAGTTTTGCGTTCTATGATGCTTGGATCAGATGTGATTATTATTGACCCGGAAAAAGAATACAAATATCTTTCAGATGCGGTAAATGGCACGTATATTAATATTTCTTTATCTTCGGATGCCAAGATTAACCCGTTTGATTTGCCCAGGCCGATGGAAGGGGAGTTTTCAGTAGAGGATATTATTAGAAGTGCGGTTATTACTTTGAAGGGTTTATTGCGATTGATGTTGGGCAAGGTTTCTGTAGCCGAGGATTCCATATTGGATAGAGCTTTGCTAGAGACTTTTGCTAAGAAAGATATTGTGCCGGGGGCGGATCTTACAGCGATTGAGCCGCCAATTTTACAAGATTTTCAGGATATTTTAGAAGGTATGGAAGGAACGGAGGATTTGGTCATTAGATTAAAGAAATATACGGAGGGTACTTTTGCCGGATTGTTGAATTCGCAAACTTCGGTGAGAATGAGTAATCAGCTGGTTGTGTTTTCCGTACGTGATTTGGAGGATGAACTTAGGCCAATAGCCATCTACACGGTTATCAATTTTATTTGGAATACTGTTAGGAGCGAACGCAAGCGTAGGATTTTGGTTATTGATGAGGCCTGGTGGCTAATGCAATATGAAGATTCGGCCAAGTTCGTGCACGCGCTTGTAAAACGTTGCCGCAAATACTATCTTGGTATCACAACGATTACTCAGGATGTGAACGACTTTTTGACTTCACCTTACGGGCAAGCGATTGTGACTAATTCATCTATTCAGCTTTTGCTTAGGCAGAGCCCGGCGGCAATTGATTTGATTGCGAGAGTGTTTTTGCTCACACAATCGGAAAAGTATTTGTTGCTCGAGGCTGGGCGCGGTGAAGGAATATTTTTTGCCGGTAATAAACACGCAGCTATTCAAATCGTGGCATCATATGCGGAAGATCAGATTGTTACTACGGATCCGAAGCAATTACTTAAAATTGAAGCAGAGAAACAGGCTTTTGCTGAGAAGGAATAATCGAACTAATGAAATAGGTAAAAGTCATAACGTCATAACGTCATAACGGGAGGTGCAAAAGAACTACGTTAAGACATTAAGACGTTAGGACGTTAAGACTTAGATTAAATTATGCAAACTAATAACAGAAAAATTTTTGCGCTGATACTGATAATAATCGGTATTTTGGCTTTTTTATTTGGCGCTTGGCTTTTATATGGGCTTTTATTTGGCAAACCGTCATCGAATCTGAATTTGCCGGGTGCGGGGAATGATTTGAATGTAAACTCCAGACAAATACCAGAGCCTCAAACTTATGAAGCGCCTGTAGTGATAGAGGGAGATTCTAATTTTAACAATACTTCACGTGGCACAGACTTAACGGAAGCTCAGAACTTAGCTTCGGATACTGTCGCCAGAATAGGATCAGGTACAAGCCAGAATGGGTTTTTGGGTTATAGTGATGCTATGGCTGCTGGGACGCCAAAGTTTCAGGCATATTTGCAAACGGAACAATTGAAGATGAAGCAAATGCATCCTATGAATGGGGATCTTTACGGTGTGACTACGCGTTCAGTTTCATCAAAAGTGTTAGATGGAGAGAACGGGGCTTCAGAGATTATGGTTTTGATTCAGACACAAAAAGCCGAGGATGCGGGCAATAGAGCGGAACCAACAAATATAACATATGAAAAACACGAAGTAACATTACTTCGGCAAGCAGGTGGGGATTATTTGATAGATTTTATAAAGACTGAAATACTGGATTAGTTGTAGTACTTAGTCATAGTCTGAGTGACTAAGTAGCAAATAATCGTGTTAATATAATGATCATGCGAATTAAGGTTAAATTGTGGGATTTGGTTTTTCCACCTTATTGCGTTGCTTGTAACACCCCGGGGGAGTGGTGGTGCGAGTCGTGTCGAAGCAAAGTGCATTTAGTTAAAGGGGAGATTTGTGCAAAGTGTTTGAAAGTGGAAGAACATGAGTGTGAAGGATTTTTACCTTTTGGAGCTGTAGAATCTTTTGGTTATTATCACGATCCAAAATTACGTGCTTTGATCACGAAGTTAAAGTTTAATGGTGTTACTATATTGAAAGTTGATTTGTTGGCTTTTTTGTGTACTCAAAAATTGCCAATCATTTCTAGTAATGCGGTATTGGTGCCTATGCCGTTGGCTCAAAAAAGATTTAAAGAAAGAGGGTTTAATCAGGCTGAGTTTGTGCTCGAAACTTTGAAGGAGGCGTTTGATCTGCCAAATATAGTGGATTTGGATTTATTGGAGCGTGTAGAATATAAAGAGCCGCAATCCTCGTTAGCGCATGATTTTGGGGTTAGAGCGGGGCATATAAAGGGAGCTTTTAAAGTTAAGAAGGAATCACCAGAATATGTCGTGTTAATTGATGATGTTGTGACGACTGGGGCCACTGCTGAGGAAGCGGCGAGAGTTTTAATTGACGCTGGAGCGAAAAGAGTGGATTTGGTGACTTTGGCAGTGGGGGCTTGATTATTTATCATATTTCAGCTAATGTCGAGCCAGCACATTGAAAGGAGTAGTTCATGGAAGAGGTAAAATTTGATGGGTTGAGCATTATTCAGCAAAAATTGTTGAGAGTTGCTATAGGGGTATTAGATCGTGCGCATTGTCCTTATTCAAATTTTGCAGTTGGAGTGGCGCTAGCAACTCCGGATGAGAAGATTTTTGAAGGCGTGAATATTGAAAATTCTGCTTATGGCAGCTCCATATGTGCAGAGCGCTCTGCGGTGTGTCATGCGGTTTCCAGAGGTGAACAAGAGTTTGCGAACTTGGCAATAGTGGTTCGTAAAAATGGGTATAGTACGTCTGAAGTTTCGACACCTTGCGGTTCTTGCAGGCAATATTTATGGGAGTTCGCTTCTTTGTTTGATCGTGACCTCAGGATTACTCTCGCAACTTTACACTTAGATAAGATTGAGGTAGTGAATCTAAGCGTACTTTTGCCAAATGCTTTTGGGCCTCGTGATATTGGTATTGTGAAGCAAGGGAGTCAAAAGCTGATTTAGCGGACTATTCGGTCCGTTTTTTTGTTTGCATCTTGATATTTTTACTCTGAGTTGATAGACTCTTCCAGAACGTTGTACGATGTACGTTGTACGAAGTACGCGTTGTTGGAGAGGTACCCAAGAGGCTGAAGGGGGGAGATTGCTAATCTCCTAGGGGTGTAACAGCCCGCGAGGGTTCGAATCCCTCTCTCTCCGCCACGTAAAAAGCCGCTTAGTTATTGGGCGGCTTTTTACGTGCCCCGTGATTAATGAAGCAATATAAATAATCGCGAAATTAATTTTACGGGGCTAAGTTTTTAAAGTGCCGGCTTCACGTGGCACCGCCAATGTAGAGGGATTCGAAGGGGAGCGAGAGCCCCGAGCGAGTCGAGGGGCGGTGCGAAGCCGACCTGGTACCCGAATCGGAGTGAAGGGGAATCTCTCTCTGCCACGTAAAAAATCGCTATAGGTAAAATTTGGCGATTTTTTACTTGCCCCGTGATTCGCCTTGGCGGATTTTACGGGGTGAGTAACCTTTTAGTACGCGATTTCACGTGGCATAGCCCCTCCAAAAGCCGCTTAGTAAAATGAGCGATTTTTAGTTTAATGTTTTTTTTAAGCCGTGGTTCATGTGGCGTTGTTCAGAATAGTTGATTTGCTAATGACTGGCTTTATCTATATTATATTTGGAATATTCATTTATTTTTATCCTATGGATTATAAACAGTACGTATATTCAATAATTTTGATAGGGGCGTTAGTTATAGGTGCAACGGGCTGCGGGTCGCCTAAGAGTGGTGGACAGGATTCGGGAGATACTGGGTATGAAAGCAGTCAACCAGTAGAAGAATTTTCTTTCAAAGCTGCCGAAGGTGGGGAAATCGTTTTAAAACCAAAAGATGGGTCTAGTGTTAAAATCGTTTTTCCTCAAGGGTCGTTGGAGAATGATGCTTCATTAGAAGTAGCAACTTTGAATGATCAGGGAGAAGATATCTTGTCTGCCGGTTTTCGTTTGGAGCAAAAGGGTACAGGGCAAAGCCCGGCGTTGAAATATCCGGCATTATTGTATTTTTATGCGGGTAAAGATTTGGGTGAAGATGTTTCTATTGTTAACAATAAAGAAGATGGTTCATTCGAGATTATTCCTACGAATGTGAGTATAAAAGATGGTAAAACGGTTTTAATCGCACAGATACAGCATTTTTCCGATTACAGTGCGCGTAAAGTTGATCCCGAGGCAAAACAAAAGGTAATGGATGAAGATGCTCAGAGTGAAAAAGATTTTAATTGGGTTATTTATGTTAAGGATTCTTATGATGTAGATCTTGGGGCAATGAAACGTAAAGTGAATTTGGATTTTATGGCTGTGAATACTTCGGGAAATATATCGGGTGAATATAAGGGATACGCACATGCCAATACCAGCAATGATGCGGAAGTGGGAGGAGGTAAGATTGATGCTGATTTTCAGGTAAAAGATGATAATGTGTCATTTCAGCTCGGTCCTTATATTGAGTTAGGTTCCTTGGTACCCGAGGATCCGAATGACCCACTGGCACCGCTGGAACCTGCGCAGCAACCAGATTTAATAGGTAATGGAAAGGTTAATATGTCGGGTGGTGGAGCCGGTACAGTATCGGCCGGTGGTTATAGTTATGGAGTGGGTGCAAAAGCCGAAACATCCAATGATCCTTTTGATATTAGCGTTGTAGGTCCGCTAGTTAGATTTTCTGTCAGTGTACAAGGTGTTGGGATGATGTATTTTGATGGTTATATAATAGGTGAGGGGAAATAGAAAAAAGAATATAAAAAATCGCTCATATGTTATGAGCGATTTTTTATAGTCGCGTTAAACGCGATGGTGCAACCGAGACGATTTGAACGTCTGACCTCCTCCTTCGCAGGGAGGCGCTCTATCCAGCTGAGCTACGGCTGCTTACTGTATAACCTATTAATTAAGAATTAAAAATTATGAATTAAGAATGCGGGTGGCCTTTGGCATCTATTATATGATGAATATCGAGCTTAGCTCGATTCAATCATTTTTAATTCTTAATTTTTAATTCTTAATTTGCGCGCGTTGTTAAATTCGAAGGAGCCGCCCAACAATATCAGAAATATGTTCTTCGCGCAACTCCAGGTTTTCGGGGAGGTAGGTTTTTAGGTGGTTGCGGATGGCTATTGGATCTTCATCCTCCAAATATAGCTTAATTCTGGGCTTAAAACTCATTTTTCTTTCTAAATAAAGCACTTTTGTAAGCGGTGGATGATAGATTATGGCAAAGTCTGAAAATTTATCGAATTCTATATATTGGCCGTTCACTACAATTCCGTTATGGCCCATTTGAATCAAGATATTCTGGGGTTCATCATTGCCTGCTAAAATTAATACAACGGCAGCTATCAAGATAATTAAGGCGAATAAATAATTTTGCGCCAAAACACCATAAATTACGCTTATAAGTGCAATTACACTTACAACCAGATACCATTTTGAAGATCTTTCCCTGGTTTCATATTCGGGCATTTCCCAAACAAAAGTATCTTGCGAATTTGCAATTTCTCGCAATGTCTCGGGTGTGTAGGCCATATGGGCTTATTATATCACATAATAAGCAATAACCAAGAACCTCACTACGCCTTACAGACTTCGAGGGGCAAGCCAAATTCCAATAACCAATTAATGATCAAAATTGATAATTAAGCTCTCGACAAAAAGTGGTAAATATTTTACACTCTACCAAGTTCAATTATGACTAAAAGTTACAAGTTCAGCTTGACGGACTTTTATTGCTTGATAGACTTTATGGACTAAATGTATTGGAGAGGTGTCAGAGTGGTCGAATGAGCCAGACTTGAAATCTGGTGTACCCCAAAAGGTACCGCGGGTTCGAATCCCGCCCTCTCCGCCATATTAAAATCCCCGCTAAAAAGTGGGGATTTTGGTTTTGTGATAAATTATTAATATGGCAAAGATTATTAATAGCGTGATATATTACTATATATGTCCACCATAAAATCTCCAAGGCGGTTTTTAAGCGATCCATCTTTGTGGCTATTATTGGTTTTTAATCTTATTGCCGCATATTATGCCATAGCCGAAGGATGGAGTTTGCCGGTAATAATGCTTATATATTGGTTTCAGAGCGTTACGATTGGTTTTTTTAATTTTATTAGGATTATTCAGTTAAAAGAATTTTCAACACAAGACTTTACAATTAACGGCAAACAACCCGACCCTACACGAGCCACAAAAATGACCACAGCTTTCTTTTTTGCAGCACATTATGGGTTTTTTCATTTGGTTTATTTCTTATTTATTATTTCGGGTACTTCTGCGGAAAATAATGTTAGTGGAATGGGGGATGTTTCGTGGAAATTTATTTTGCTGACTTCGTTGGGATTTTTCTTAAATCATTTGTTTTCATATTTATACAATAAACCCAGAGATACGGAAAAACAGAATATTGGTACTTTGATGTTTTATCCATATGCCAGAATTTTACCTATGCATCTAACGATTATATTTGGATCAATGTTTGGTAATGCAATAGTGGCATTTCTTGGATTAAAAATTTTGGCGGATGTTATTATGCACTTTTTGGAACATAATCTTATCAGAAAAGGCGAAGATAGATATACAAGATAAATGAAAATAAAATTATTTAAAAAACCGACGAGTGTCGGTTTTGATGGGTTTAGAGACCCTTGAGTTCGCTTTCCAGACGATCGCGCTCTTTTTGGAGTTCAGAGGCGCGATCTGTGACTGCCTTGATTCTGTGTGCGAGCCGCAACTTGAGTTCGGCTTTACACACGGCGTAAACATGCCTTACCTTGCGAAGATCCCTTTCCAACTGCACGGTTTCGTTTTGCGCCTTTTGCATTTCCTCGCGCAATTGTTCGTCGGTCAGACTTAGATGATGACTGTCATCATATTCTTCGACCTGCAGCGATTCCTGCGTTGAGGTGCTCTTTTTTTCGGATTCGATCGGAGCCACCGACGGGGGTGCAGGTGGGAGAGCGGCGGAAGGCACCGGTGCCGGAGTGATGATTGGGGGTTGGCTTTGGATTGGATCCGGATTTGCATTCGTTTGTTCGAGATCTTCCTCATTATCCAACTCTTCGTCATTCTCCGATTCGGCTGTACCATTACCCGCGTCTGATTCCACAGAGCCGACTTCTTCGTTTGTTGTGAAGAAATAAGCCTCGAAACCAGGGTAGGCAACAAGGTATAGTTGGATATCAGGACGTTCTTTTTTCATTGAGAACGCGCCGATGTTATCGATTTCGGGATTGCCAACCAGCACGCCCCAGCCGCCCTGGCCACCGGGTCGGTAGTTTACCAGGTTTACATCGGCGGAGCTGGGAGTAATGGCAGCGTGATTGCGTGCCAGCCACTCCCTGAGGCGCTTGCGAAAAGGCGCTTGCTTGAAAAAGTCACCAGACAAGCTCTGCAGGTTGCGAATTGCCTGAATGTATTCGGGTTGCAAGGCCTTCAGCTCTCGGCTTTTGATGGTTATCACATGGAAGATACCGGGATTGCGTAAGAAACGATAAGTCTCGTGGCCGTTGCCCGAAGGACCAACCTTTTCGATTATCCGAGAATCCACGAATTGTTCTACCAAAGTATCGAGTTCGAATTGGAAATCGATATCGCTTGGCGGTTGCCACTTCTCTTTGATTGTCGCGTTTGTTTTGGGAACCGGAAGCCGGACTTCGCCGTCTTCGGTGAGACGAAGGTGCTCCAGCATCTTTGTCCAAACAAATAGTTCATCCGGCAACAAAAACAGTGCGAATTGCTTGTCTTGCGATAGAACAGAAAGTACATTATCGCTCGCGCTTGGCATCTTTTCCCCTTTCGTTCTTTTTTTCTTGGGCATATTTACCCGTGCTACATCGGCCAGGGTTACCCTAAAACCGGATTTGTCTGTGTTTTTTCTTGTCAAAATCAAACTCCTTTTTCAAGGAACAATAACTTAACTTAGCGGAAAATTAACTTTTTGTCAAGGATTCAAGGCTACTAATTGAAATACGTTAAATTTGCTTAATTGAGCTTTAAAATATTTGTTATACCTGCTAAGCTTTAGATAGTATGAAACGTATAAGTATTGCAAAAATGTCGGAAATATCCGCAGGGGTGGGTTTTATCCTGCTGGGAGTGTTAATTTACGGTTTAGGTTTTGTGGCAATGCTTTATGGAGATAAAAGCCCGTTATTAATGTTATTAATATTAATAATGGCAATAAGCGGAGTTGAGGCCGGTGTTTTTTGGATTAAACGGTTTTATAAAATGAAAGATGGTTTTAAAATTCAAGCACCAAAAAGATTCGTTGCCAAGGCAGCATCAGCAGCCGTGACGCTTTTATTTGGTATTACCCTCATCAGAATAATTTTCGCGATCGCGGGTTTTGGAGTGGCTTATTATTTTTTAATGAAATATTTAATTACGGATTGGTCTGCGGTTGATGTGACTTGGGTAACCGGTTATGTTGGTTTGCTGATAATCTACGTAATATTTTTGCGTAGAATGTTCAAGAATCGGATAATTGAGTTAACACAAGAAACATTTAAGAAGACATTGGGAGAGTATCCAAAGGTTGAGGTCAAAGAAGATGATTTGATTTTACATTTGGGGAAAGGTTATTTGGAAAAATATCGTGATTTAAAAATTCCACTCTCAGAGATCGAAGAAGTTAAGGTCATGGATCGTTATCAAGGGTTAGCATTTTTAAAGTATGTACTTGGCCCTGATATTGAGTTTGGAGTTAAGGCTATATCTGAAAAGATTAAATATCAGCAAGGAAAGATAGATAAGCCTAAGTTTTTCTCGTATATGGAAAACCAGACCGGAGCTAAAACGTTATATCTCGCCGGGCCGGAGATTTTGTATCTTGTGGGAGTGCAGGACACTGAATCACTGAAAAAATTACAAATAACAAATTACAAATAACAAAGCGAGCGGTTACAATTAATTAACAAATAATAAATAATAAATAATAAAGCGAGCGGTTGGGATTTTCTTTATTATTTGTAATTTGTTAATTATTATTTTGCGGAACGCAGTGAAGCAATTATGTTGAGTTGGAACGACCCCACAAGTTATATTCATGGATTAACGGCTCAGCAGAGGCGGGTTTTAAAGAAGTTGGAAGTAGAGAGTGTAGGGGATTTGCTTTTGATTTTGCCGAGGAGGTACGATGATTATTCTCAGCTTGTTCCAATCGCTGATATTCCAATTGGAGAATCGGTTACCATTAAAGCCAGAGTCAGATCGCTTGGGAAGATACCAACTTTTCGAAAGAAGTTTGTAATGATACGCGGGATGTTGGAGGATGATACGGGTTCTATTGCTATTACTTGGTTTAATCAGCCTTGGATGTTGGAACAAGTTAAAATTGGCGATGAGATTTATATTTCGGGGACTGTGAGGCAACATCCAAAATATGGGCGCAGTTTTACCAGTCCAATTTGGGAGCCTGCGAATGCAGAGACTGTGGCGGCTGGGAATATTGCACCTGTGTATCCACTCATTGGCCAGGTTACGCAAAAGACTTTGCGTAAGATAATGAAAGCTGCGTTAGATGAGTTTGATGATGCGCCGGAGGTGATACCTGAGGCGGTTTTGAGGAGTGCTAAGCAACCAAAACTGTTAGATGCAATCCGCTACGCGCATAAACCGGAGACTCAGGATCAGGCAAAGCTTGGGCGTCAGCGTTTTGCTTTTGATGAAGTTTTTCTTTATCAATTAGCTTTGCGATTAGCGAGGGCAAAAGCAGATGAGGGTGGTGCACCGCAAGTTGCTTTTGATGAGGTGTTTGCTAAAAGTTTTGCTAAGAAATTACCATTTGAATTGACTGCAGATCAGAAGCGGGCAGTTTGGGCTGCATTGCAAGATATGGAAGCGGCGCGGCCAATGAGGCGCTTGGTTCAGGGGGATGTTGGCTCGGGGAAGACTGCTGTGGCGGCTTTTTGCGCGGCTATGGTTTATAGGCAAGGATATTCAGTAGCAATGATGGCACCGACGGAAATATTAGCAAAACAACATGCGATTACGCTCAGTAGGTTTTTAGGTCAGCATCATATGCCGGTAATGCTTATGACTTCGTCGACGAGGATTTTGTATGAAAATGGGGAAGAGAAAACATTGAAATTATCGGAAGCGAAAGAGAGATTGGAACAGGGGAGAATTGTGGCTGTGGGAACTCATGCGCTTTTGCAAATTGGGCAGTGCCCCCCGGATTTGGCGCTGGCGATTGTTGATGAGCAACATAGGTTTGGCGTAGCTCAGCGCGAGGCGCTAACCGTTGTAGAAAGGCCTGATGCTATGGTGCCGCATTTACTCTCAATGACAGCCACGCCGATCCCGCGATCTTTGCAACTTACGTTTTTGGGGGACTTGGATGTTAGCATTATCAAAACCAAACCGGCCGGTAGGAAGCCGATATCAACGCATGTTTTGGTTGGTGATGTGGGAAGAAAGATGGCGTATCAATCCATTGTTGATGCAGCGATTCGCGGTGAACAGGCTTTTATTGTTTGTCCGCTCATAGACCCTTCCGATAAATTAGGATCTAAAAGTGTTGAGTCGGAAGTAGTGCGGTTAAAAGCCGGGCCGCTTAGAGCTTTAAAGATTTTGACTTTGCATGGGAAGATGAATGCCGCGGATAAAGATACAGCTATGAATGCGTTTAAAAATGGTGAGGCGGATGTTTTAGTCGCGACAACTGTTGTTGAAGTTGGTGTTGATATACCTAATGCTACGATAATGTTGATTGAGTCTGCTGAAAGGTTTGGGCTCGCGCAATTACACCAACTTCGTGGGCGCATAGGAAGATCGGATAAAGATTGTACATGTTACCTTGTCGCGACGGATGACTCTGTTTCGACTGATAGATTGAGAGTTATGGAAAGGACTAATGATGGATTTGTTATTGCTGAGGAAGATTTGAAGATGAGAGGCTCGGGGAATGTTATTGGGACTCAGCAATCGGGGAAATCAATATTCCGTCATGTTAGGCCATGGGAAGATTTTGGAGTTATGCAAAAAGCCCGCGATGAAGCGGTGAAGTTGATGGAGTTGGATCCGATGCTGGATAATTATAAAGAGCTTCGTGAAACTGCGGAGAGTTTGACGGAGACGGAGCATGGGGAGTAATTTTAATAACCAATCACCAAGCTACAATAATCAATAAATAACCAATAATCAATAACGAAAAATAATCAAATGAGAAATTGCTGAGAAGTGTTTATTTTTTATTTTCTAGTTTGTAAATTATTACGGCAAAAATTCTTTTTAATTCGTAAGCTTCTTGCGTCTCAGTATCTATTTCGTCAGATTTATTTGGGTTTGCTTCCGACAATAGTTCCAGCCAATAATGGGTTTCTTTTATTTCTTTGCGTGAGATTTTAAATCTAAAAATAAAGTCTTTTTGACCTAGAGAATCATTTGCCTCACGATAATTTGCACCAATCGAACCGGAAGATCTGATGAGTTGTTTGATTATTTGCTCATTGATTGTATTGTTTGGCAGCGATTTACATAAACGGATTATTTTTTTCGCGAATTTTAACGTTCTTTCTTCCAGATCAAAATCTTTCATATTGCTTGGTTATTGATTATTTTGAGTTTTTGGTGATTTATTGGTGATTGTTTTGTTGGTTATTGATTATTGCAATGCCTCTTGAATCGTTTTAACCTGCACAATCTGAACTCCTTCGGGAGTTTTTAAGTTTTTCATCTTGGGGCAGATGATTGTGTCGAAGCCCATTCGTGTTAGTTCTTTGATACGGAGGTCGGGGAGGGGGACGGGGCGGAGTTCGCCTGTGAGGCCTATTTCGCCAAAGTAGGCTGTTTTTGGGTTGAGGGGTTTGTTACTGACTGCGCTACTGATTGCAGCGGCAAGGGCTAAGTCTGTGGTCGGGTCGCGGACTGGGAAGCCGCCGGCTACGTTGGCGTAAACGTCTTTATCGTAAACCTTGAGGCCGGCGTGGCGTTGGAGAACAGCGAGGAGCATGTTAAGGCGAGTGCTATCTAAGCCGGTTGCCTTGCGAGTTGGTTGGCTGTAGCCGGCTGGAGTTACTAAAGCTTGGAGCTCGACCAGTAATGGACGACGGCCTTCGAGTACGCAACCAATTGCGGAGCCGGGGGCTGTGGCTGGCCTATCTTGCATCATGGCAGCCGAGGGATCCTCGACGATTTTTAAGCCGGTTTCTGTCATATCTAAAAGAACGGTTTCGTCTGTGGAGCCGAAGCGGTTTTTGGTGACACGGAGGATGCGAAAGCGGTGTAATCTATCGCCCTCGAGGCTTAAAACGGTGTCTACAACGTGCTCTAGGACTCGGGGGCCGGCAATGTCACCATCTTTCGTGACTTGGCCTACAAAGAAGACTGGGACTGAGGTTTTTTTGGCGGTTTGAGTGAGAATTGCGGCTGAGGCTTTTACTTGAGTGATGCTTCCAGCTTCGCCTGTGGCTTCTTGAGTTTTGATGGATTGGATGGAGTCGATAATGGCGAGATCCGGTTTTTCGGATTCTAATGTAGCCGAGATCGCTTCGGCGGTTGTATCTTCTACAAAGAAGAGGTTGTCTGGAATTTTTTCTGAGAGGCGCTTGAGGCGGAGGTTGATTTGAGATGGGGATTCTTCGCCGGTGACGTAGATAATTTTTTTGCCATCCTTGGCCATCTTTAAAGCAAGTTCTGTGAGAATCGTTGATTTGCCCATGCCCGGCTCGCCGGCGATAAGCGTGACAGAGCCTGGGACTAGGTTGTTGCCGAGGATGGTGTCGATTGCTAATAAACCGGTCTTAACTTTCGTCGCTCGTCCCACGTCGCTCGTCCCACGTTCCAACTGGCTGAAAGAGGTTAATTTCGCTGGGGCGGATTTTGGTTCGGAGGATTGAGTGCCAACGGCCCTTGGGAGGGTTGGTTCTTTGCTGATTGTGCCCCAGGCTCCGCAGGATTCGCAACGGCCGCTCCATTTGGGGAATTGGGCGTCGCATTTGGAGCAGGTGTGGATGGGGGTTGGTTTGGGCATATGAATCAAATCTTAACCAAATATAAACCAAGATACAAGATACAAACAAATATCATTAACAATTTACCAAATATAAACCAAGATACAAGAATTTAACAAATATCTACCAAAAAACAAACAATAAATTATCGAGGGTTTAGAAGTTTGCGTCTTGTGTCTTGATGATGTTTGTAAATTTTTGTTTACGATGGTGGCCAGGGGCAATTTTTTGAACGAGTTGGACTCTCTAATACGTTCCATTCAAAATGCCAAATTTCATGACAGTATCTTACCCAGCCAACACTGGACATTATTTTTTGTAGCAATTCGGCATTTTCTTGTTTGTTATCTTGGGTTTGGGTGCTTACAGTGCAACATTGGGTGAGGTTTTTGCCGTCTTTTTGTAAAATTAGGTCTACTGCAACGCCCGTGCCGTGTAAAGATCCTCCGGGAAATGCTATGTTGGCACCTACTTTGTTTTCTTGTCCTTTGTTAATAGCTGAACAAACTAATGAGAGTTGCCCGGATAGTGGTCTGTAAGCGCTTGTAACAACTAAAGTATAAGGACCGCCCTGCATAGCTTGAGCTTGGAGACCTGCAATGCGTAGAGCTTCAATCGCATCAGGTCTTAATAGCTGTTTATTTCCTTTTACGCCAGGTGTATCGGGGATTACTTTCATATCGGAAATTTTAGCCATGCCTTCAGTTTCTTGTGGAGAAGCTTTGCCGCCTTTTGTGCAGTATTGTTTGCATTCGGATACGGAACTGCATAGTTGTTTTGGATGAGTTACCGGTGTTGAATTGGGAGGCGTAGGAATACTTGTGCCTTGCAGATTTACGGGTACCGAATCATTTAAAACAAAGGGTTTACCCTTAATGCAAGGCACTCTAAGTGTTGCCGGTGCCGTAAGATTTGGATTTACGTTAGTTAAAATAACATAGGCCCCTAAAAAAATTGTAAAGCCAACTAGCGCATCTACCATTTTTTGTTTAGCGTCTTGGACTTGCATGCCGGTAGACCCAAGTAAATATAAAAAACCTCCATAAATTAATATTAACGCGCTGGCGATAAAGGCAATACCTACAGTGTACTTAAAAAAGGTTGAAATATATTGTGCTAGAAGCGGTATATCTAAGCATTTACCATTGCCACAATCTGTTACTGTGGATTTTGTATTAAAAGTTAGCCCAGGAATTGGTACTATTAAATCGGGTGACACTAAATCTTCTTCACCACACTCGACTAATTCTATTGTTGTTTGCTCTGTTCCTTTGGGTATGCTACTAACTGCGTCTTTTAAGAGGTGTTCGATAAGAAACATCATGCCATAAGTGATGGGTGTACCGTGATTACCATCTCCTTGATAAAAGAAATAATAATCTTTTTCGGGATTTTGAGCGCCCCACTGGTAGCTGTTTCTGTAAGCTTTGCGGATTTCTTTTTTGGGCGTTTTAACTAATCCTTTTGAAGTTAAAAACGATGGATAGTCTTGGCTGACCATCGAGCCGATTATTCCTACAAGTTTTGTGGGATTTTGATTTTGGTCATATTTGCTGAAGCATGTATCAGCGTAGACTATTGCCCAGGGATTTATGCTGGAAACTTGTTCTCCCCAAACAGTACTATTGCAACCGATTCCACTATGGCCAACGATGGATACAGAATTAAAACTTATATTTTTGGTTGAAGGATTGTTTTTTAGGTCATTTTGTATGGCGGAGATTAATTCTCCTAATTGCATACCGGGGAACAGGGTTGCTGACGCGCCAACTGAAGCCGGTACCGCAATAACAACAGGCGGAATATCTGGTACGCTAGAACCCCAAAGTGCACTGGAACCGTTTAGTATATTGGAAAAGTTGGTTACAGGTGGAGCTAAACCACCTTGGGCATATGCGGGTAGTTTTGGATCTTTTATTGTATTACAAAACTTTGTGTTGCACATGTTATTTCCGTGAAGGAAAATCACGAGTGGAACTGCTCCGGAAAAGTTTATTGCTTTTGGTGAAATGATGATTTTTTGAAAATTGTATAAAGTACCATCTTGTAGTTGTAATTTCGGGTAATTTTTTTCTTGACCCGTTGGTATGTAGTTAAGATCTATGATTTCACTATTACTCGCCGCTAAAGTTGTTTTTGAATATGATAAAAAAAAGCAAAGTAGAAGCACGGATATTGGTATAATTTTTTTGTAAATTAGCTTCATATTATTCTTCCAGTATTCTTGGAGCAAATGCACCGGACATTTTTTCGTAGATTTTTTGAACAACCGTTTCATAATCAAGGTTATCTGCGTATTTTTTACATTTTGTTTGCTTTGCGTCATAATATTCGATGCAAAGTTTTCCAATAGTGTTAAAATTGATTTTAATTTTTTCTTTAATAAGTTTTTCTTCTACATCACTGTTTCTAAGGCAACCCGATGCGTCTCTGGATCCGCATAAACAGTTTTTTTCTATCATGTCCGCTAACATTGGCCCTTTTAAAACTTCACTGGCATAAGTGCTGGCACCAATGCAGTAGGCAAAATCGTATACACTTGTGTTGTATGGCATGCAGTATTTAAGAAATGGCTCTGTGTATCTTAAGAAATCTTCTACATCTGTAAAGATTCTGCTGCACTGTACCGTAGGGTATGCGATGATACCTTCGGGTCTATTGACAGTTGTGTAGGATTTTTGAGGGTAACATTTACCACCCGCTTCCATACCGCAGTTGTAAGTATCTCTGTCAGCAATGGCGCATATCTGCATACAATCACTACCTACGGCAGGTATATTATTCCAAAATTTGTTTGGCGCTAAGTCTTTTGGATCATCCGAAAAGCAAGAATAGGTTCCGATAACTTTACCATTGAGATTTGTGTCATAAGCTGGGGGGAAAGCACAGTTCGCGCCGTTATAACCCGTTGGCATTTGTGTGGCGGTGCAACCAACACCGCCAAAGTTGTAATATTCGCAGTAATTTTTTTTACCCTTACATCCACAGGCAGCTGCCGGATCATTCCAAAAATTTTGGATATGGCATCTACCAGCGCCTTCACTCATCATATTTGCAATTAAAGCACCAGCGGGTACACCTGTTCTGGATTGGTAATCAAGAAATTTTTGTATTGTTTCTTCAGAAAGTTTGCCGGTATGCTTTGTTACTTCGTCGATTTCTCTGCCTGGGCATTCTTTAGGTATTGATAAGTAAGTAGGAAATTGTAACGAAGGGTCGGGTGGAGGAGGTGCGATCTCCGTATCGGGTACAGCTACGTTTTGTAGATTTGGCCTTGGTGAAATACCCGCTCGACCAAGCTGTCCCGAGGCGGTTGAATTTAAACCCATGAATTGGAATGGTTGTGGGGTGATACTTTCGATAGGAACAGAGCCGAGGGTTACCGTATTGGGGTTAACGTTGGCCAAAATTACATAAGCTCCAATAACGAGAGCCATACCCATAAGCGCATCAACCATCATTTGTTTGCCGCTTTCAACTTTGGCTCCTGTACTTGCGATTATATACTTCAACCCTCCGACAATAATCATTATTGCAGCGGCGATTAAAGAAATTCCAAAAAGATATTTTTGAACAGCCGAAATGTAAATAGCAATATAGGGCGCGTAAATTTTTCCATTTGATTCTAAGAGTTTATCTGGAAAGACTACACCCGGAATATCTACATTTAAATTCGGTTTTAATCCGTCAAAATCACCTACAATAACCGCTTCCGTGGTTTCTTCCGGAGTTTCTTTTTTATCTACGATTTTATCGAGCATGAGGGTAACAGCGTACCCGGTCAGATTTTTATAAGACGTGGGATCATTTATGCAGATTCCGGAGGCTTTTGTACTATGTTTTACACATTTGTCTGCATCTAGCGCCGAACAATTGAATTCGGCATCGGGATATTTCTTTTTTAATGCGTCTGTTGCTACGTTACATCCTTGAGTAGAGGGGGTTTGCAAACATATATGATTAGTTTTTCCTGTAGTTGTGCAATCACAACAAGTAAAAGGAGTTTGTGGGTCGGCGGCATTTGCTGATGAAACAGCACAAATAAAAAAGAAAACAAAAAATATGCTTACTGTAGATATTATTTTATTGAGATAGGTATTTGGCATGTTTTATGTAAATTATAACACAATTGTGAACTATTCCGTGCAGTTATAAGTACTATTAAATCTGGGATATGCTTTAATGACATAGGTGGCGAAATCTCCAGTCTTCATCCCGACGCAATTTTTATTAGGATCTGATGGGCAATGGCCGCGCAAAACCGCTTTTTGATCGGCTTTCATGTCTGCACATGCGAAGTTGTCGCTCGCACATTCTTCTCCACTTTTTGCTATAGTGACTGTTTTTGGAACGCAAGATACTTTTAAAGCATTATCGACACTCATCGATGTTGCAGCTTTAATTGTTAAGGGTTGTGTCTTGCAACTGGTTTTGTTTATCCAATTTTTAATTGATCCGTATCCACTGCCATACGAGGCTGTTGCTAGAACTTCGTTGTTATTTACAGTAGAACTTATACTGCGAAAGATATTGGTGGCTATCCAAATAGAACCTTCGGGGTTATTCAGCATCCAATCTATCCGGGCTTTTTTTTCATCCTCGGTTATCTTTGAGCCTGCGATTTCGGGAGGGAAATCGGGGAATTTGGCACGAGCTTTTTTTGCCCAGTAACCTGTGTAGTCAGAACCTTCATAAACATGCATTTTATGTATTTGGCAGGGTCCATAAGCAACTGCGTTGTATTTGTCGCTATTTGGATAGCCGCTCCAAATCGATCTGAGCCCGGTTTCATGTTCGCAGATAGAAAGCATTACACATGGGTCGACTCCCGACTCGCTTGATACTTTTTTAATTATTTCAACTATATCGTTTTTAGATGCATCACTGCCTATGCCAACTGAACCATCCATTGGCCCCATTGGGGCGGTACCACCATAATTACCAAGGTCCAGTTCGGTTGGTTTTACAAACGGCACAGTTAAGCTACCAAATTGCGTTAAATTGGGATTTACGTTTGATAATATTACATAAGCTCCCAAGACGATGACCATACCCATTAGAGCGTCGATGATCATTTGTTTACCGCTTTCCACTTTGGCGCCGGTTGAGGCGATTATGTATTTATAGCCACCGAGCACGATCATTATCGCTGAAGCAATAAGTGCCACGCCTAACAGAAATTTATATAATGCTTGAATGTATTGACCAAGATAGGGGATTATTACCTGATTACCATCTAAATAAGGGTCGGTGAAGCTTAAACCGGGTATATCAACGTTTAGTTTTATTAAAGCCGGGGTGTATGTTGTTTCTTCTTTTTTTGTTTCGGTTGTTTTTTTAACGTAATCGGTTAATTTAAAACTAAGAACATTCATCGGGCCGGCAAAACAGATGCCACCATCTTTGATGAGTTTGCATGAGGCATCTTTAGTTTCAACCGTACAAGTTGCATCTTTGAAATCTTTATTGGTTTGGGCTAAATCGGCGCAGGGTGTTATATCGTTTTGGATGCACACCGTGCCATCGATTTCGGGAATGGCGCATCTGCAACAAGCGGCATTGGCGTGGTTTGAGGTTGTGACTATCAGAAAAAGCGATAAACCAAAAATCGACAAGAACAGATTTTTCTTGTTCCGTAAATCAAAATTATTTTTTATTGATGTAAGATTTGACGGCATTTAATACGTTATCAGTAGTTGCTTGTTCGGATGGAATAGCTTCCGTACCAACGAAAATGAAGGGTGCTACATCTATGCCATCACTTTTGGCTGTGTCGATTGTGGTGCCAACTTTTTCGCGGATAGTGGTGTTATATTCACAGACATTGATTATCTCGGGTTCGAGGCTGGCTTCTTGAATGAGTTGGCGCAAAAATGATTTGGTGATTTTTTTTGGTTCGGTATTGATTAATAAATCGTGCAAGATCCAGCTTGAACCAAAAAGGCGCGAGCACTCGGAAACTATTGCTGTTTCATAGCCCATATCACCATCATCTGTAGTTTTGGGCAGATGCCTATAATTTAGGCGTACCAAGTCGCTATAAGGTTTGAGAGCAGATACGAGGCTGAGTAAGAGCTCGTTGGATTTGGAATTTGTATAATCACCATAAAAAATAATGCCATATGTAGATGAGGCAGCGCCAATTAGAAAAGAGTCATCGGGGTTAATCGCCGGGGGTTTTATTTGGCTATACGGCACTTGTTTTGCCGGGATTTTTTGCGTGAGCTCTTTGGGAGGAGCGCCGGCCAAATAGTTTTTTGTGTTGGTAAGGTAAATGGAATAGCCGGCTCCGGCTGTAAAAATTACTATGGCAAAAATAATAATTATGGTTGCGAGTTTTTGTGCGGAAAGGTGGGTTTGCATATATTTATAAATCAAATCCAATTAACTTTCCGGTAGAACTATCAGTATATATTAATCTGTTGCCATCTTTACTGATTTCGGGGGAGTTTATTGAGTATGTATTTGGAGTTTTATTAACTTTTTGCGCCAACCCTGTTTGTAGATTGATTTTGTAAATATCATCTGAAACAGAGCTTACAAGTTTGCGATCGAGTGCCGCGCCGGCTGGGAGCGAAATAGGAACACCGCAGTATATGGTGTTTTTATCGGCCCAGGCGCATTTATCGGCCCAAGTGTTGATGTTTAATTTACGGCGGTTTTGACCAACCTCGCTACCGCTGGCATCGGATATCCAGAGCATGGGTTTAAGAGCGTCACGCTCGTGATAAACGCTGTATAGCAATTGCTTACCATCGAGAGACCAGGATGGGAGAAAACCTTTACCGGCAACAGTAAGCGGACGGAATTGTTCGTGGTTTTTACCGAGTAATAAGATTTCCTCGCCGTTATCGGGTTGAGGATCACCGGTTTTGGAAAAGCCGACAACTGTGTTATTTGGCGACCAACTGGGAATTACACGGTCGGCATTGCTTCCAAGTTTGTATAGAGCAGTTAACTCGTTGCCATTAGCATCGGCAGATACGAGGTAGCGGTTGTTTTGATCGAGGCCCATGCTTTTGGCCACTATTTTACTTTCGGTGGGTGAAAATTCAAAATCTTCCCAGTGAGATGGGAGAGTTACTTGACGCTCTGTCTCAAAATCATAATAAATATTACTACCATCAGGGAATTCCAAAATAGCTTCATCTTTAACCGCTGACCAGCTGATCGTATCAACATTTAGAAATTGCCTATCGGATAGAGATAGAGAGCTTCCATCATCTTCGAGTTTGTAGAAGCGTCCATCTTCGGGATTGTAGTAACGTGGTAGGCCATCCGCGGAAAGGCTGACCGCTTGAGTTACTTGGTTTAGCAAGATGTTTGTATCTGTGGGTTGTCCTAGCCCGGGAGTCCCTTCTGCGATTGGTAATGGTGCGGTACCCAAGTTGGTATCAATCTGCGTTGTTTCATCGCGTGCGCCGGATTCGTTAAAACTGCCTGTATAGCTTGGCTCTGTTGTTTCTGTTCCGGGAATTATGGGGGAGAGCGGCCGAAAGAAGAAGTAATACAGAGCGTAACCGGTTCCTAGTGTAAACAAAACAAAAAAAATAATAAAAATTATCTTTTTTTGAGTTTCGGATATAGTAATCATATAAGCATGGATATACTTATTATATAGTTTTTTTGTTGATAATTCAAATGCTAGAATAAACCGGACATAAGGCCGGTCATATCTATGACGCCAAAGTAATCTAAACCGAATACTCCACCCATTACTATAACGGCGGCAATGAAAGGAATAAGGACCATGGGCATCACAAAAACGGATATACAAGATGCACCACACAGCCCACAATCAGTGCAAACTATTGCACCGTCTTCTACAAAATATGTCTCAGGTATCAGATTATTTTTAAATGTGTATTTGTTGATCATCTGAAGATTGGCTGTAACAATTAACAAAACCAGTGAGGCAATACTAACACTTGCGGCCAGCTCGCCAGCTTTTATCAAATTCCAGAAATTTTTTAATGTTTTTTGTGCTTTTCTTAAAGCTTCAAGATTACCTTTTACATTTTGAGCGGTTTGGATGACTTTTGCTGTACGCTCTGCTCCAACCGCTTGAGCAAGTTGTTGGGCTTTGTCCAATTGTTCGGAGTCTTTACCCTGTGATTCGCGGCCCATGGGGAATGCTTTACCAGCCGCTTCGGCAACAGTGCCTTGTGCGGGCGGTTGCTCTTCGGTGGTTTTAGTTTGGGCTGTTGTACCAGATAAGGATGGCAAGCCTGTTGCAGAACCGGTATCACCCGCGCTTTGCCTTACGGCTGCCATTTTACCTTGCTGTAATTGCATGGCGCGTTGGCGTTCCAAATCGGATCCCATTTGGCCACCACCACGTTCAGTGTCTATTTCGGGAGTTTCCGCCATGGAGCCGGGGGGTGCAGTGGATTCTCTGCCATAGGCGCTGCTGCCCTCGAGTGGATCATATTGCCCGGAAAGTACATCTCCGCCTCCACCTGAACCGGCTAGCATCTCTTCGCGCGTTGGGCCTGATCCCGGAGTTTGATCGCGCCGTGATTGTTGTTGATCGGAGTTTAAGCGCGCTGCGATTTGAGCGGGGTTAACCGGTCGAGCAATTGCTTGCGGGCCAACGGAGCGGGATTTGTTTCTGGATGAGCGGGGTTTGATTGCTGAAGCTGATGCGGAACCGGTTGGCCGCGGAGATAGTTTTGGTGAGGATGGACCGATGCCACGAAGGGTAGAAATTGACGGAGCGATTGCAGAGTTATCATTTGCAGGTATTAAAATGTTGTTATCGTTAGCCGGTTGTTGTACACCAAAATTTTGCCGTTTTGCGGAATTAGAAGAAGAGCGTCTTTTGGTGCTTGATGAATTGTCTGATTTTCTCGCGGCTCCTCCTTGGGGCATACTGAATCTAGCTATTAGCAGATAGCTGATAGCGGATAGCATTTTTTTATAGCTAACAGCTATCGGCTAACGGCTGTCAGCTGATGGGGTTATTTTACCAGAATTTTGTTGTTTTGTGTGGAGAAGGTGATGTGGTTCTTTTTTCGGTGGGAAATTAGGAAAGAACTGATGGCGGAAGTTACTTCTCTTTCCACTAGTCTGCGGATTGCACGGGCGCCTTCATCACTGGGTAAAGGTTGGGTCATAAGCCATTCGCGGACTGATTCGGGGATTTCGCAGGCGATTTTTTGCATCTCCTCTAATCGTTTGCAAACTTCTTCGATTTCACGATCCAGAATGCTTCTTAGATGTTCTGTGTCTAAAGATTGGAAGGTGATAATGCGATCCAGGCGGTTTAAGAGCTCGGGTTTGAAGCGTTCTTTGATTTCTTCGTTCATTACTGCGCTTAAAGCGGATTTTTCGTCACCAAAACCCAGGGATTTTTTGGAGATGTTATCTGAGCCGACGTTGGAGGTTAGGATGATGTAAGCGTGTGCAAAAGAGATGTTGCGGCCGGTGGCATCGGTGATTTTGCCATCTTCCAGGATTTGTAAAAGAGTGTGTTGAACATCAGGGTGGGCTTTTTCGATTTCATCAAAGCAAACAACCGCGTGAGGGCGCTTGCGGATGGCATCGGTAAGTTTTGTACTCTCGCGGTAGCCAACATAGCCAGCCGGGGAGCCGATTAGTTTGGAGATTGTGTGAGGCTCTGCAAATTCGCTCATGTCGAGTTTGATGAGAGCATCTTCGCGAGAAAAGATTTCCTCGGCGATTGCGTGAGCCAGAGCTGTTTTGCCTGTGCCGGATGGCCCAACGAATAACATTGTGGCTTTAGGCCTGTTTTTTGCTTGTAAGCCAAGGCGTGCGCGGCGGATTACGTCGGATGCGGCACTAAGTGCTAAACTTTGACCGTAGATTTTTTCTTGTAAACGTTCCTCGAGACCGGTTAAGCGTTCGCGCTCGGAGGCGAGAATCATCTCCAACGGAACGTTGGCGATCCTGGCAACAACACGGGCAACATCTTCTGCAGTGATTTTTGGTAAAGATTTGTTGGTTGATGATAATTGCTCGTCTTCCATTTTTTTGCGATTTTCCATCAGTTCATCAGCCTCGTTGGTGAGAGTCTCGGCTTTATCTAATTCTTGATTTTGTAGATGCTTTTCGGAAGCAAAAATCTTTTCTTGAATAGCGGCGTCCATTACAGCCAAGCGTTCGTGGAATTCGCGGGATTGGCGTTTGGCAACTGCTGAAGCAGCAGCTTCATCTAAAAGATCAACGGCTTTATCCGGAAAAAGACGATCGGTTATGAAGCGCTCGGCTAAAGTTACAGCTGCGACGAGTGCTTCGGGTTGATAGCTGACTTTATGATGTTTGGCGTATCTTTCCTCGAGTCCGCGGAGCATCTCTAGGGTAACGAGCGTTGTTGGTTCGTCGATGATTATTGGTTGAAAGCGACGCTCTAGTGCGGCATCGGGTTCTATGTATTTTTTGTATTCAGACCAGGTTGTGGCACCAATACAGCGGATCGCACCGCGAGCGAGCGCGGGTTTTAAAATATTGGCAGCATCAAGAGAGCCGGAGGTAGAACCGGCGCCAACAATGTTGTGAATTTCATCGATGAAAAGAATGATGCCCGGGTCTTTACTGGCTTCGTCGACGATTTGTTTGAGGCGGGCTTCGAACTCACCGCGGTACATGGTGCCGGCTACAGTTGATGCTAAGTCCAAACTTAAGACTTTGTGGCCGTAAAGCGCATCGGGTACATCACCATCGGCAATACGCTTGGCTAAGCCTTCGATGATTGCGGTTTTACCAACTCCGGGCTCGCCCAACAAGATGGGATTTGATTTTGTGCGGCGGATTAATACCTCAATCATACGATCGATTTCCATATCGCGGCCTATTACCGGATCGAGTGTGTTTACAATATCTCTGTGTGTTATGTCGCGTGCGAACGAATCAAGAGCGGAAGTGCTCCGAAGTTTATTGCCAGGGATTATGGGCATCTGGTTTAAATCGTTTTCGGGCATAATCGGAGGAGGGAAGTCATCGGGATTTATGCTATGATTTTGCATTTGCTCCATGCTGGGGAAATTGGATTCTGATTTAAGGACTATCTCTAATTGATCTTTTAAATCATTAAGATCGATATTTTCAGAGATAAAATAATCGTTAATGGTTTTATCATTGGAATCTAAAATAGCCGCTACCAAGTGTTCGGTGCCAACGAATTTGTGTTCGCGTAAGTGGGCGGTGACTACACATTTCTCGATTATTTTTTTAACAGGCTCTGAGAGATCCAAAGCCATCACGGATTTTTTATGTGAAGGTGTTCCGCGAAAGGCATCTGTGGCGTGGTCTATGTTACATCCCGCTTTAGCTAATAGCTCGCCACCGAGCGAACCTTTCTCTCCAAGCAATCCAACTATAATATCACCAGGCTCAACAAGTTCGCGCCCATTAGACACGGCAAAGCCCAATGCTTTTTGGAGCGTTTCTTTTAAATGCGTGGTGAATCTGTTGATTAGGTCGTTGGGAAACATACTTTTTGGGATAGAACTTTGACTCAATATTGTATTTATACTTTAGAAAGCATGGAGCGGAGTTCATTTATGCGATTGTTGATTGGGGGGTGGGTGGCGAAGATGCCGGCTGCACGTTCACCTAATGATTTAGCTTTAGGATCTGATATCCAGAGATGATTTGTAGCATTAGATCTTTTTTGCATTGGGGAGGCGTTATCGCGGATTTTTTCGAGAGCGCTAGCCAAACCTTCGGGATATCGTGTAAGCAGGGATCCTGACGCGTCGGCTAAGTATTCACGACGGCGTGAGATAGCGAGTTTAATGAGTTCAGCGATGACTGGGGAGAGAACGATGAAAACGAGGCCTATAAGCATGAAAATGCCATTGCCATCTTTTTTATCGCCTTTAAATAAGGCACCACGAAACATCCAATCGCCAAGCATGACCAAGGCGCCGACCAAAACACCTATAAAAACCATGAGGCGTGTGTCGTAGTTTTTTATGTGCGACAACTCGTGAGCTAAGACTCCTTCGAGTTCGATTGGTTTAAGGATTTGCAAAATGCCTGTTGTTACCGCAACGCTGGAATGCTCGGGGTCGCGACCTGTGGCGAATGCGTTTGGCGAAGGATCGTCTACAATGTAGATTCGTGGGCGAGGTATGCCGGCTGTGATTGAGAGGTTTTCAACTGTATTCCAAAGTGTTGGGAATTGAGCACGATCGGTTAATTCTTTAGCACCTAAGCTAGTGAGTGTTATTTTTGAGCCGGCGTAATATGAAATAAGAGTCCAAATCGTTGAGATGATGAGTGCCAGTACAAGCCCCGCGTTGCCCATTCCGTTGATTTGGCCATAAACGTAACCGGTCGCTGCTAAAATACCTATGAATAGGGCTACGAGTAATGTTGTTTTACGTTTGTTGGAATCGATTTGACTATACATAGACTTTAATCACCAATAATCAAGAATCCAATCACCAATTAATTACCAATTATCAAGTCTCAATTACCGATTGAATATTTTGTTTAATTGGTTATTGGAGATTTATTGGATATTGTAGCTTGGTTATTGATTATTAACTTATGGTGTCTAAAGTTCCGAACGCTTGGTTCGGAACTCGGTGATACTATACGTTAGTTTATAGTTTCTTCTTTTTTCTCTTCGGCCGAAGCTTCGGTTTTTGTTTCCGGTTCGGTTTCTATGGTTGGATTTGTTGCGACAGGTGCAGTGTTGTTAAAATCTACTTGAGGCACGGCCTTTGCTTCTTCTTCTGCTTCGAAGAATTGGTAAGCTTTGAACCCAAGTAAGTTGCCAATCATATTGGTTGGGAAAACTTGTAACTTGGTGTTGAAGTCGCGGACGTTGCCATTGTAAAAGCGGCGTGAGGCCTGGACTTTGTTTTCTGTGTCGGCCAATTCTTGTTGCAAATGCAAAAAGTTTTGATTAGCTTTTAACTCAGGATAGTTTTCGGCAACAGCGAAAAGGCTTTTAAGTGTGCCCATTAGCTGGTTTTCACTTTGGATCTTTTCATCGATTGTGCCGGCTTGCATTGCATTGGAACGGGCTTCGGTAACTTGTGTAAAGACGGATGACTCGTGTGAGGCATAGCCTTTTACAGTGTTAACCAAGTTTGGAATTAAATCATGGCGACGTTTTAATTGTACGTCGATATCGGAAAAAGCTTCTTCGGTGCGGTTCTTGGCTTTGATTAAACCGTTATATACGGCAATCAACCATGCGCCGATGACCACGATAGCTAAAAGTAGTACCCAAAAAATCATCATAATATTCAATAATTAATAATTAAGAATTAATAATTAAGAATTTAGGAATCGCCTCACTATATTTATTTATAAATAGTGCAGAAAGCGACTATAATTCGTAATTGATAATTCGTAATTTGTAATTGATTTATACGCTTAGTGTAGACGAAATGCTGCATTCGGTCAATAATATGCAGTATATGCAAGAAGAGATTTTTTCAGTTTTTAAGTCGTACGATATCCGTGGGGAGTCTCCGGCTGTAATAAACGCTAATTTTGCGGAAAAATTGGGTATAGCGGTTGTAAAGGCTCGAAATCCCAAAAAAGTGATGGTAGGCAAAGATATGCGGCTTACCTCGCCAGAGCTTGAGGATGCGCTCATCAAATCGTTTGCAGAGCAAGGCGTCCATGTTACCAAAATTGGCCTTTGTTCAACTCCTATGTTCAATATACTCATGGGAATGGCAAATAAAGAGTTTGATTTGGGCATCATGATTACAGCCAGTCATAACCCGGGGATCTATAATGGATTTAAGTTTGTGACGGGGGAGATGCTTCCATTGGGTTTGGGATCAGGGCTTGAGGAAATTAGAGATAACTTTGACGAGCAGATAGCTGATAGCGGACAGCGGATAGCCGGAACTGTGAAGGAGGATCCGGATGCTTTGGGGCGGTATGTGGATTTTGTTATTGAGAAAGCGAAGGTTCCAAAAGATATGCCGGAGGTGAATGTTGTAATTGATGTTGGGAATGGGATGAGTGGTTTCGTTTTGCCGAAACTTTTAGAAAAGTTACCTTGGCTTAAAGCAGAACGATTGTATTTTGAGTTAGATGGTAATTTTCCAAATCATGAAGCTAATCCAATCAAACCCGAAACGCTTGTCGATTTGAAGCAAAAAGTTATAGAAACAAAGGCTTTAATGGGAATTGCATTTGATGGTGATGCAGATAGAATTGGTTTTGTTGATGAAAAAGCACAACAGATTAGAGGCGACATCGCGACAGCATTATTTGCTGATATTGAATTAAAGAAACACGGTGCGGGTAAGGTGTTAAATGATGTTAGATCTTCATGGTCTGTTGCTGAAGCTATTAAAAAACATGATGGTGAATCGATAATGTGCAAAGTTGGACATGCTAACATTAAAAATCAAATGAAAGAGACGGGTGCGATTTTTGCCGGGGAGATGAGTATGCATTATTATTTCAGTGAGTTTTGGAATATGGAATGTGGGGATTATGCAATGTTGGTTTTGCTAAAAGAGCTGGTTAACCCTTTTCAGACCTTGAGCGGTTATTGGAAAGAATTTCATAAATATCATCATTCGGGAGAGATGAACTTTGAAGTTAAAGATAAGGATGAGGTGATTGATAGGGTGGTCAATGAGTACAAGAGTGAAGCAACGAAAGTTATTGACATTGATGGTATCCGTTTAGAGTTTGGAGATCCAAAAGATGGGGATGCTTGGTGGTTTAATCTCAGGAAGTCGAATACTGAACCGGTTATTCGATTAAATCTGGAAGCGACTACGGAAGAACTGAAAAATGAAAAAATGAAAGAATTAACAATTTTAATTAACAAATAACAAATAATAAATAATAAAGGGAGCGGAGGGATTTTAATTCAATTTATAAATAATAAATAATAAAGGGAGCGGAGGGATTAATCTTTATTATTTGTAATTTGTTATTTATTATTTTGCGAAACGCGGTGAAGCACGAGTATGATTGGTTTATTTGATTCCGGAGTGGGAGGTTTGACGGTTGTTAGGGAACTTATTAGAAAATATCCGGGGGTGGATTTTGTTTATCTTGGTGATACTGCCCGGTATCCTTATGGGAATAAGAGTAAAGAGACTGTGGAGAGATACGCTGTGGAGGATGCTAAGTTTGTGATCGATAAAGGTGCGGAATTGGTTATCGTCGCGTGCAATACCGCAAGTTCTTTAGCTATGGATAAAATGCGTGCTACATATCCTGATACGCCTTTTTTGGGAGTTATAAAACCTGCGGCCGCATTGGCTGTTACGCAAAGTAAATCATTTGTAGGTGTAGTTGGGACGAGAGCGACTGTTGGATCCGGAATATATGAAGAAGTTATAAAAGAGTTGAATCCAAAACTTAAAGTTTTGCAAAAAGCATGTCCGCTTTTTGTGCCGTTGGTTGAGGAAGGGATGATTGATGATCAGGTGACGAAGATTATGGTGAGGAAGTATCTCATGAGTTTGCGCCAGAAAAATGTTGAATCTTTGATTTTAGGTTGTACACATTATCCTTTTTTACAGCCTTTAATTGAGAGATTTATGGGAAAGAAAGTTAAAGTGATTAATTCTGCGGAGGCTGTGGTTGATAAAGCGTTTGATTTATATCCGGAATTGTTTAGGGAATCAAAGGATGCGAAACAGAAAATATCATTTACTGACACTTCACCGCATTTGGATAAGTTAGCATCTAAATGGTTGGGGAGAGCGTTTGTTGGAGATGTAGCTAGTTTGTGATATTTTAATTATAATTTCATTAAATTAATTTAATTTTATTATGGAAAATGCTTTCGCCCCAAAAATTGAATCGGCTAATAAGGATACAGTGATAAGTGATTTGGGTATTGGCCCACAAGTGGCGGATCGTAAATCAATTAATCAACTCTCGGAACCTTTTTCTGAAAGTGATTTAGGGATAAAAGGATCAGAGATAATTTCGGAGGTTAGGGAAAAACGAGGAGTATTTGCAAAAAAGACAAATTTTTCAGAGCAAGAAAATGAGAAAATGCTGAAAGAAGCGATGGAATATATCGCCAGGGGTTGGGTTTTTGGTTTAGATAAGCTTTTAATGACGGCAACGCCGGAGTTTATTTCCTCGGCTGAATTTCAGGAGGCGGTAAGAGTGGGTATATTAACAGCATTTAAAGAGGATCAAGCGGATAATGCTTTAAATATAAAGGATATGTATTTAGAGGATTTGAACTATTTGGAAGATCCTGATTTGCGAGAGGCGGCAACGTCTACTCATGATAAATATGTAAAAGCAGGAAATATGGAAATGGCTGATAAAATTAGAAATGAATTTTTATTGCAAGATAAGGGAATTGCGGCATAGGGCATCATCTTCACAAAATTGTGTTATTTAAGTAAGATACCTTCATGTCTGTATTTATTTTATTTTTGTTAGTTTTGTCGGTTTTGGTGCTTATCCACGAGGCTGGGCACTTTTTTGCAGCCAGGATCTTTAAGGTTAAAGCCGATGAGTTTGGCTATGGGTTTCCACCCAGAGCTTTTGGGTTTGTAAGAGAGAATGGAAAATGGAAGTTTGTAGGGCGAAAAGATGAAAAGGTATATAAAAATACCATTTGGTCTGTGAATTGGTTGCCTCTGGGTGGCTTTGTTCGTATTAAGGGTGAGAGCCCCGAGGATTCACCAAATGACCCGGATTCATTTCAGAGTGTGGCAATTTGGAAGAGAATTATAATTTTAGCGGCAGGGGTTACCATGAATTGGTTTTTAGCTTTTGTATTGTTTGCATCAATATTCATGATTGGTGCGCCGGCAATGTTGGAAGATTTGCCCGAGGGAGCAGTCGTGGAAAACAGAACAATAAATATTACTCACATGCTCGAAGGTCAACCTGCGGAGCAAGCCGGTTTGCTGGCCGGTGATCAGATTTTGACTATAGCAGGGCAGGAACCTACTGATTACCCGAATGCTGTAGATTTGATTGGGGCACAGGGTGAGAATGAATTTGATATAAAAGTGAAGCGTGATAATGAGGATCTGACTCTTACTTTGCATCCGCGATATATTGAAGAGATCGATAAGGCAGGGATTGGAGTTGCGATGGCTGATGTGGGAGTTGTGAAGTTTGCTTGGTATCAGGCGATTTGGCAGGCAGGAGTTGCAACTTATACGTATACAAAAGTTATCATCTTAGCGTTTGGAGGAATTATTAAAGATCTTGTGACTCTTAAAGGTGTAAGTGATGATGTTTCGGGGCCGGTTGGAATCGCGGTGCTTACAGGTCAGTTTGCAAGACAAGGAATTGTACCGCTATTGCAATTCGCTGCGATTTTATCGATAAACCTTGCGGTAATTAACTTTTTGCCAATTCCGGCGCTTGATGGAGGCAGAGTTGTGTTCTTGTTAATTGAGAAAGTGCGCCGTAAGGCACTTAGGCCAAAGTTAGAGGCTATGATTCACCAGATTGCCTTTTTAACGCTTATCATCTTAATATTATTGGTAACGCTGAGGGATTTGGGTAAATATGGAGGCGCAATATTGGGAGGACTTAAGAATCTGATAGGAATATAAAATCAAAGCGGATAGCGAGTAGCTGATGGCTAATAGCCAGTGAACAGCTAATTGCTATCGGCTATCAGCTAATTTTATTTTATGAAAGATCAATTAGAGGCCTTGAGGCTGCAAATAGTGAAAGAGATTGGAGGAGCGGAGACGCTTGAGCTTTTGGATGAGCTCGAGGTTAAGTATCTTGGACGTAAGGGTGAGCTTACGGCTATGCTTAAGGGTTTAGCCAATGTCACAAAAGAGGAGCGCCCGGTTTTGGGTGCACTTGCTAATGATGTTAAGCAGGCTGGCATGGAATTGCTCGAGAAGAGACGTGCGGAACTCGCTAACAGTAAGTTTGCGGCATTGGCAGATACGGAGCGTGCGGATATGACAGAACCGGGGAATAGGCCGGCCGAAGGGCATTTGCATCTTGTAACACAGGCAATTCGCGAGATAACCACAATCTTTGAAAGAATTGGTTTTTATCGTACTCGTTATCCGGAGGTTGATTGGGATTGGTTTGCTTTTGAATCTTTGAATATGCCACCGGATCACCCCGCACGTGATGATTGGGAAACTTTTTTTATGGATGCGGAATCGAGTGATAAGAAAAAAGAGGGGAGAATGGTTTTGACTCCACATACATCTAATGGGCAAGCGCATGAGCTTTTGAGACACGAGTTTCCAGTTAGGATGTTGGGCATAGGAAAGTGTTACCGTCGTCAGTCGGATGCTACACATGCGCCGATGTTTCATCAGTTTGAGGGTTTGTATGTCGATGAAGGTGTAAACCTTAGTCATTTACGCGGCATCTTGGATTATTTTGCAGAACAGTTTTTTGGACCGGGTCGCGTATCACGTATTCGCCCGCATCATTTTAGATTCACGGAACCATCTTTTGAAGTTGATATTTCTTGTGGAGTTTGTGGAGGAACGGGAGTTGTGGATGGAAAGAAATGCAAAGTCTGCAAACACGGTTGGTTGGAAATCGGTGGAGCCGGAATGGTTCATCCAAATGTTCTAATCGCATCCGGAGTTGATCCTAAAAAATACTCGGGCTTGGCTTTTGGTTGGGGAATAGAAAGAGTCGCGATGATGAAAGAGGGCACGCAGTTGGATGATATCCGCATTCTTTATCAGAATGATGTGAGGTTTTTGAAACAGTTTTAGATATGAAAACATACGATAGTGATATCATTGAAGGTTATTTAGAGCCGCTTTATTTACCGGCAATACCCGGTGTGCTTTTGTCGTTATCAATGTTTGCTGAAAACAGTATAGCGATGAATATATTTTTAATTCTTTTATTATTAACTTCGGTTGTAGTAATAATTTTTGAATTTTTAGTAATCGTAAAATTGGTTAAACCAATTATTGCAGTTAAGAAATTGCACCCTGTATATAGATATGTTAGGTGGATTTTGGCGCTTGTAGGATTCGGTTGCTTGTTGTTTACTTTGTATGTTCTAGTTTTTGGAACCAGTTTTATATTGGTAAAAATTTACCGGATGGAAAGGGTTGAGATTAATTTTGAATTATATTTATGAATTTACTTGTATCTTACGATTGGCTCAAAGAATATGTGAGCTTGAAACAAACTCCTGAGGAATTTGCGGCTAGGATTTCGTTTCGGGCCATCGGTGGAAAAGATCTTTCCGCAGGGAGATGATTTAGACGGAATTTATGTGGGCAAAATTATTGCCATCAAAAATCACCCCAAAGCCGATAAACTAAAACTTGTCACCGTCGACCTCGGCAACCAAAACCCCCTTTAGCAAAGGGGGACAATCACGCAAAGCGTGATTTGGGGGATTTTCGAATTGTCTGCGGCGGTTCCAATCTTTACGAAGGCCAAATTGTCGCTGTCGCCGTTTCCGGAGCGAAAGTTCGATGGCATGGTGAAGGGGATTTGATAGAACTTGAACCAACGGAAATTCGTGGCGAGAAGAGTGAAGGCATGATTTGCGCGGCCAGTGAGATTGGTTTGGGAGAGGCTTTTCCGGTTAATGATGATCATGAAATTTTGGATTTGGGTAAAGAAATACCTGAGATAAATGTAAAACCCGGTACAACTCTTGCGAAAGCTTTGGGATTGGATAGTGATGTTGTAATGGATATTGAGGTTACTTCGAATCGTCCTGACTCCATGGGTATGGTTGGGATTGCACGTGAAGCTGCGGCGATTCTTGATGTTCCATTTCTTTATGGAAACGAGCTAAACTTGAGTCCACCGTCAAAGGGGGAAAGTAAAGGGGAAGTTAACAGTAAAGATTGATGCGAAGGATGCTTGTTCAAGGTATATTGGAACAAGGATCGAAGGTGTGACAGTTGGTCCATCTCCATGGTGGCTAAAGCGTCGTTTACTGTCCGCCGGTATTCGTCCGATTAATAATCTTGTAGATATTACAAATTATGTGATGTATGAGACCGGGCAACCAATGCATGTTTTTGATGCGGATAAGCCAAATCCTCTGTCTCGTCGGACGAGACATCTCCTTTGCTAAAGGAGATTAATGTGCGATATGCACGAAGGGGGAGAAGATTTTGGCCTTGATGGCAAAGAGTATGAATTGCCTGATTCGAGTGTTCTTGTGATAGCTGACGAGAAGAACCCATTGCGATAGCCGGTGTTATGGGCGGGGAGGATACGGGTTCAACTGAAGAGACTGTAAATATTGTTTTAGAGGCTGCGGCTTTTGACCCGGTTGTTGTGCGTAAAGGATCACGTAAGCTTTTATTGCAATCAGATTCGCAGTTGCGGTTTGAGAAGGGTTTATCGCAAATCGGACCAGAGTCAGCGATGGCTCGAGCGATTGAACTTGTTAAAGAACTTGCAGGCGGGGAAGTGGTGGGGAGTGTCGGTTGATGTGCAGACAAAGAAATACAAACCGGAGTCATTCTCGATAACTACGGATGAAGTTAATGCTTTGATTGGAGTTGAAATTTCTAAGAAAGAGATGATGGACGTTTTGAAAGCGTCTGGGATTCAAGATTAAGGATTCAGGAAAGAAATTGACTGCGGAAGTTCCATGGTGGAGGGATCATGATATTGAGTCTTGGGCGTGATTTGGTGGAGGAAATAGCTCGGATTTACGGTTATGGAAAAATTCCGAAGCAGTTGTTCCAATGGCTATTGCTCCACGAAAGTCGGATGCGATTATTGTTTGGGAGGATAGAGATTAAAGATCTTTTAGCTGGCGCCGGTTATACGGAGCTTTATGGTTATTCATTTGTGTCAAAGGATTTGTTGGCAAAGTCGGTTTTGATGCCAAAGGAATTATTGCATGTTCAAAATCCACTGACTGTTGATTTGGAAGTTATGCGTCCATCACTTGTTCCGCAGTTGCTTGAGGCGGTTGCAAATAATCAGGAGCGTGCGGATACTTTGAGGTTGTTTGAATGCTCGAATGTGTATTTGAGGAAAGACTGGTAAGAAAGGTGTTTGGACAGATTTGCCGGATGAGGATCCGCAGTGCGTGATTGGTTACATTGAACACAAAAATGGTTCACCATGGCGCGAGGCCAAGGGCATTGTTGAGTACATATTTGATACATTTGATATTAAAGATGTGAAATGGAAGCGTGAATCCAAAGATGATATCTGGCATCCGGGCCGTGGTGTGCAGGCTTATAAGGATGATATTTTGCTTGCGACTGTGGGTGAGATTTCTCCAAAATATACAGAAGCGTTTAAAATTGAGTCTCGAGTAGGCGCTGCTCAGCTGGAACTTCGTAATTTGATCACTTTCGCGAAAACTCATAAATCGTACACTCCACCAATGCCTTTCCCTGAATCAAAACGTGATTTGGCGATTGTGGTTGGGGAAAATGTTGAGTATCGTGATATTGAATTAGCGTTGTTAAAAGTTAATGAAAAACTTCTAAGTATTGAATGGTTTGATACGTACCAAGGTAAAGGAGTTGCTGAAGGTAAGAAATCTGTTGCAATGCATTTGACGATAGGATCAAAAGAAAAGACGCTAACGAGCGAAGAGATTGATGGTGTTTTAGAAGAGGCTTTGCTTGCGGCTAAGGAGAAATTTGGGGCGGAGTTGAGGTAAACTCAAAACTATAAAGTGCAAACTATAAAGAGTAATCATAATTAAAAATTGAAGCATGTGCTTCGATTTTTAATTAACTCTTTGCAGTTTGTAGTTTTTACTTGTTATTACATTTCTTCTACCTCTTTTTTACCTTTTGCTAACTCGTCTACCTGTTCAGTGTCTTTTGAGAGTAGCAGGGTTTGGAATTCACCGACGTGAGTTTTTTCTTCTTTGGCGATTTCTTTTAACATCTCTTTTAGTTTTGGATCTTGTGCCTTGGCTGCCATCTGCTCATAAAGATTTACTGCGTCGAGTTCGGCGATAATACCTACGCGACAGATTTCTTGATCAATTTGATCAGGATTTAATCCATCAAGATTATTTGGGATGTTGCTCATCATACTTTTAATAAATAACAATTAATCACCGCCTATGGCGGGATCCCGCATGCATTAATATATTTTAATTATTGATGCGGGATAAATAACAAATAATAAAGTTTGTTGTTTGTGTTATTATCTTATTCTTATGGATGGTGGATTGCAAGCTTGTTTGGTTTATTCACAGTTTTGACGTAGGACGAGCGACGTAAGACGTAGGACGTGGTATACTTAAAGTAGTATGATAGATTTACAAACTGCGCAAGCATTCTTTTGGCTCTGTTTTGGAACCGGGCTGTTTATTGTGTTGGTCCTTTTGGGCTGGGTACTGTTCGAAGTAGCTCGGCTTGTGCGCCAAAGTAATGACGTTGTTTTACATGTTAGGGATATTGTTGCGAGTATAGAAGAAGACATTGAAGAATTAAAAGATAAGTTTGGGGCTGTGATTGGGAATGTTGTTGGGATGGCAAAAGGGGCATCGAAAATATCAGGGTTGATAGATGAGTTTAAACCGGAGGGTAAGAAACGAACTAAGAAAAAGTCTTAGTACTCAGTCGTAGTCGTAGACGTCCCATAGTGGACGTTTTTTGGTTGGGTGGGTAAGATAATGCAAAATTGTTAATAAGTTTTTTGGCAGGCTTTAGGCCGTCAGCCAAGGGCTAAACACTATGACTAATGATCAAGGATTAAAGACCAAGGATTTAAGTTCGACGACGCAGGACGTGGGACGTGGGACGGGTGACGACAGAAAAAGTCCGTTTGTGCACTTGCATGTGCATTCTATGTATTCGCTTTCGGATGCGTTATCCAGTCCTAAGCAAATAGTCGCGAAAGCTAAGAGTTTGGGGTATGACGCGATAGCTCTTACTGATCATCGTAGTTTGTATGGGGCGATTGATTTGTATCAGGCTTGTGAAAAAGAGGGATTGAAACCGATTATTGGGGTAGAGGCGGATATAGCGATTGATACTTTACATGATAGAAGACCGCGTATTGATGAGCGGACGAATCATCTTACGATTTTAGTTGAAAATTTTAAGGGTTATCAAAATTTATTAAAGTTAGTTTCCATATCTTATTTGGAGGGTTTTTATTATAGGGCGAGAATGGATAAGCAAGTGTTGAAAGAGAATCATGAGGGGCTTATCGCTCTATCGGGTTGTTTAAAAGGTGAAATACCAATGGCGTGCAATGAGGGGGATTTTGATAAAGCTAAGAAAGCTTTAGAGGTTTATCAAGATATTTTTGGGAAAGAAAATTTCTTTTTGGAACTTGTGCATCACCCTGATTCGCCGACGCAGATTCATGTGAATCATAATATCATCAAGCTTGCGGAGATGACCGGGGCGCCGCTTGTCGCTACTCGTGATTCACATTATTTGGAAACTGATGATGTTGATGCTCAGGATGCTTTGCAATGTATTCATGCGGGGAAGTTATTATCGGATACAAATAGATTTACGATTAGGACTATGGATCACTCTCTTACATCTCCGGAGGTGATGGTGAAAGCTTTTGCTGATAATCCACAGGCAATAGAGAATACTCGGAAGATTGCCGATAGGTGTAACGTTAAAATCGAGCTAGGAGTGAATTTGTTGCCGACTTTTCCTGTGCCTGAAGGAGAGACTGAGATGAGTTATTTGCGGAAGTTGGCTCTGGAGGGTGTGAAGGATAGATATGGTGACCCGGTGCCAAAAGAAGTTACGGAAAGAGCGGAGTATGAGCTTTCGGTTGTAGAAAATATGGGGTTCCCGGGGTACTTTTTGATTGTGAACGATTATACGGTTTGGGCTAAGAAAAATAATGTGATTGTGGGGCCGGGGCGTGGAAGCGCAGCCGGGTCGATTTTGGCTTATGCGCTACATATCACTAATTTGGATCCTTTAAAATACGGACTTCTGTTTGAGAGATTTTTGAATCCGGATCGTATCAGTATGCCTGATGTGGATATGGATTTTGATGATGTGAAGCGTAAGGATGTTATTCAATATGTAACTGAGAAGTATGGCGCAGATAGAGTGGCGGGGATTATTACTTTTGGAACTATGGCGGCCAGGGCTGCTGTAAGAGATGTTGGGCGGGTTTTGGGCTGGACATTTCAGGAGGTGGATAGAGTGGCGAAGATTATTCCACCCCCGGTGCAAGGTAAGAATCAACCAATTGCTATTTCTAGAGTTGAGAACCCCGAGCTTAAGGCTTTGGATCAATCGGATTCTAAAGTGACTCAGCTTTTGGATTTGGCTTCAAAGCTTGAGGGAACTGCGAGGCACGCCAGCCAACATGCTTGCGGCATTGTGATTGCGCCGAGGCCGCTTGAGGAATATGCGCCACTGCAAAAAGCTCAGGGTGGGGATGTGGAGCAGGTTATTCAGTATTCTCTTAAGCCGGCGGAAGCAGTTGGTTTGCTCAAGATGGATTTCTTGGGTTTATCTAACCTTACGGTTATCCGCGAAGCACTCGAGATTATTGAGGCTGTGCATGGCGATGTGATTGATTTGGATAAAATTCCGCTAGAGGATGAAACCACTTATGACCTTTTGGGCAGAGCGGAAACTACTGGTGTTTTCCAACTTGAGTCTGATGGAATGAAGCGTTATATTCGTGAGCTTAAACCGACCTGTATTGATGATATTATTGCCATGGTGGCGCTTTATCGCCCCGGGCCAATGCAGTTTATTGATTCGTTTATTGCGCGTAAACATGGCAGGGAAAAAGTTAAGTATATTCATCCGTTGACGGAGAGCGCACTGGCGCAGACTTATGGAATCCCGGTTTATCAGGAGCAAGTCATGCAAGTATCTAAAGATATGGCAGGTTTTACCGGTGGTGAAGCTGATACTTTGCGTAAGGCGATGGGTAAAAAGATCGCGGAGCTTATGGTTAAAATGCGTGCTAAGTTTATCGAAGGATCTGTTAAAAATGGAGTTCCGCAAGATAAGGCGGAGAAGGTTTTTACTCAGTTCGAGGAGTTTGCGGCTTATGGGTTCAATAAGTCACATGCAGCTTGTTATGCTTATATTGCATATCAGACGGCGTATCTAAAGGCGCATTGGCCGGAGGCTTTTATGGCAGCGCTACTTAATTCGGATTGTTTGAACTTGGATCGTGTTACGATTGAAGTTGAAGAATGTAGGAGAATGGGGATAGAGGTTTTGGCACCGGATGTGAATGAATCTTACGCTGGATTTTCTGTGGTTAAAAATACTGTGCAACCTTCTGCGGAGCGTGAAGATGGTGATAGGGGAACTGTTAGGTTTGGTCTTTTGGCGATTAAGGGGCTTGGTTACGATGTTGTAGAGGAAATAATTAAAGAGAGGAAAGAGAATGGATTGTTTAAAGACATGGCGGATTTTTTAATCAGGATTAAAGGAAAGTATGTTAATAGAAAATCTTTAGAAGCTCTAATAAGGTCAGGTGCTTTTGATAGATTCGGGGATAGATCGGAGTTTTACTATAACATTGAGAGATTATTGGATTATCATAAGCAACACGAGAAAGAAGCGGCGAGCGGGCAATTTAATCTGTTCGCAATGGGTGGCGAGGATGCATCGCAGAATGCATTGGTTTTGGCACCATCGCCTAAGTTGCAGCAAAAGGATATGTTAGCTTGGGAAAAAGAGCTTTTGGGATTATATGTTTCTGAGCATCCATTTAAGGAATATGCCAAGAGGATGGGGGATGCGTTTATTCCGCTTGGTAAGTTAGATCAATATAAACAAGAGAAAAAAGTCAGAGTTGCGGGGATAATTTCTACGACTAAAAGAATTTACACAAAGAAAAAGAATGAGCCCATGCTTTTTGTTAAGATTGAAGATGGTTATACGGATTGTGAAATAGTTGTTTTTCCTAGAGTTTTGCAGGAGAGCGAGTCATGCTGGGAACCGGAGAATATGGTTATGGTTTCGGGCAGGCCTTCGGAGGACGGTGGTAAGATGAAAGTGTTGGCGGAGAATGCGTATGTTATTAATGATCAGAATATTGAGCAAATTATTGCAGACGCGAATCAGTTTTCAACACCGCAAATTACAAATGATAATGAACTAGAGGGTGGGATTTGCTCTGCTAACAGTCGGCCTGTTGAGGATGATGTTTGCACTAAGCCGTTAGAACAGACGATAATTGCTTTGAGTGTGGGAGCGACATTGCCCGAGACTGCGATTAGGAGATTGAGGCAGATATTTGATGCTAATCCGGGAAATATGAAGGTGGATTTTGTGATTGATGATGTTGGTGGCAAAAGAAGAGTTAGATCATCAGCTCTCATTAGATTAGCTCCGGAGGTGACTCAACAGATAGAGGAAGTGTTGGGACCGAGGACTGTATCCTTTTAAATAATCAATAACCAAGCTCCAATAATCAATAAATTACCAATTTACAAAACTCAATAATCAAATATAAGTTCCGCGGATTGGATATTGGAATTTGGTTATTGATTATTCCGCATTTATGATATAATGCGGTTATTATGGCGATAAAATTATCACGTGGCATGTCTCGGGGCTCTTTTCCGCAGCCGCCGGCACCAAAGATGTTTAGAAATATTGCAGTTACGTTTGTTTTGATAACAATCGCGGTTATTGCAGTGGCACTGTGGACATCCTCGGTTAAGGCAACGGTAACGGTTACTGCTACTGAAGAGCCTGTTAGTGTTGATGCGGTTATCGAGATAGCGCCGTCTCCCGCAACTAATCAAATACGTGGTCGTGTTGTGGCCGGGTCTTATGTCGAAGCAAAGGAATATGCGGTAACTCCTGTAGAGGTTGATGCAACGGTTCCCAAGGTACCTACAAAAACAACCGGTAAAGTTAAACTGGTTAATAATTATTCAAAAGATCAGCCGTTGGTGGCTACGACAAGGCTTTTAACAAAAGATGGAAAACTATTTAGGCTTGATAAATCGGTAACTGTGCCGGTTGGAGGTTCTGTTGAGGTGGAGGCTACTTCTGATAAGGCTGGTTTTGAATTTGAGATTGCAAAAGGTCAGAGGTTAACCATACCTGGGCTTTGGGAAGGCATTCAAGATAAAATTTACGCAGAAACCATCACTGCTTTTGCCGGTGAGGGTCAAGAAACCGGGCCGATTACGATGGTTACGGCTGATGCGATCGCAAAAGCTCAAGAAGAGTTGTATACGGTAGCACTCGAGACTGCAAAGCGGACATTAGTGTTAGAGGCTGGAGCAGATCCAAATTGGGAGTCTGTATTTATAGTTACTGAGACTAAGAAGCAGAGCAATGCAGCTCCGGGGCAAAAGATGGATATGTTTATGGCACAGGTGAGAGTGTCGGTTACAGGTGTATTTTTTCCAAAAGAAGATGTGGCTGCGCTTGTGCGATCTAAACTTTTGGAAAAGTTACCGGAGGGATATTCGTTATCAGATGTGGATATGGCACAGATTTCGTTTAAGTTAGAGGATGCGGATGAAGCAAATAGCACAGCCAAGCTTGCTGTTTCTGCTGAGGCGATGAGTAGGTTGACCGAGACTAGTACAGTATTCCGCAAGGATGCGATAGTTGGGTTGCCAATGGACGAGGTTATTCGCAAATGGTCGGCAATAGATGGAGTGCAAGGAGTTGATGTTAAGTTACAACCAAGTTGGGTGCATAGGTTGCCGAGTATGAAGGATAAGATTACTATCAGCGTTCAGTAGCTTTAGAGTAAACTCATCCCCCTAACCCCCAATTCTCTTAAGATTAAGAGAAGGGGGATTTTTGTTACTAAGTTTTTTTAAGCCCCTCTATTAGTTTAAGAGAGGGGTTGGGGTGAGTTCATCCCAGAACTTGTTTGACGGATTTTTTACTGTAAACTATTATGAATACTATCGGCTACCAACCGAGGGTTCTTAATAGTTTTAAGGCCACAAGTAAAGATAAAGAGTGCCATTCCAAATCACAAGACTCTAGACGCTAGACTCTGGTGAAAGCGGATGGAATTCGGGTGGAACCGCGGTTTGTGTCTGTATAATGATATCGATCGTCCCGACGAGTTTTCTGAAAAAAACAGAGATCTGGTCGGTTTTTTAAATCTTTATTATTTATAATTTATTAATTGTAATTTAAATTAAGTATGGATATTGAGTTGATGAGACATAGTGCGGCGCATGTGATGGCTGCTGCGATTCAAAGATTGTTTCCGGATACTAAGTTTGGTGTTGGGCCTACAGTGGATTTTGGATTTTATTATGATGTGGAAATTGGGAGGACTGTGACACCCGAGGATTTGGTGGCGATACAAGCTGAGATGAAGAAGATTGTTGAGGAAAATGAGCCATTTATCCGCAAAGAAATGAGCATTGATGATGCAATTGTTTTATTTGAAGGCTTAAAACAGCCGTTTAAGGTTGAGTTATTGCGTGATCTTAAAGAAAAGGGGACTACTAAGATTAGTGATGAGGAAACGCAGGATATTGATCCAACGAAACGAGATGTAGCAACTATTTATACTTTGGGGGGATTTACCGATCTTTGCCGTGGGCCACATGTGGAAACAGCGAATCAGATTGGTGCTTTTGAACTGAATAAGATTGCAGGTGCATATTGGAGAGGGAATGAGAATAATCCACAGTTGCAAAGAATATACGGTTTATGTTTTACGACGCAAGAGGAATTGGATAATCATAAGGCCCTACTCCTTGAAGCCGAAAAACGTGATCATCGTAAACTTGGTAAAGAATTAGATTTATTTCACATTGATGAGATGGTTGGCTTGGGTTTACCGCTTTGGCATCCTAAGGGCGCAATTTTGTGGCGTGTGATTGAAGATTTTTGGTATGCGGAGCATTTGAAGAATGGATATGATTTGGTGCGTACACCGCATATTGGCAAGCAACAGCTTTGGGAAACATCCGGGCATTGGGGATTTTATAATGATTCGATGTATCCGCCGCTAGAGGTTGGTAAGAGTTTGAAAGATGAACAAGAAGAGAAAGAAGTAGTTGTTTCGGAGAGATATTTGTTGAAGCCGATGAATTGTCCGTTTCACGTGCAGATATATAAGAATGGAATGCATTCTTATCGTGATTTGCCGATGAGATGGGCTGAATGTGGAACTGTGTATCGTTTTGAGAAAAAAGGTGAATTATCGGGTTTGACTAGAGTTAGAGGTTTTACTCAAGATGATGCGCATATTATTTGCAGAGCTGATCAGGTTGAGGATGAGTTGAAGAAAGTTGTGGATTTTACTCTCTTTATGTTTAAGTCCTTTGGATTTGATATTAAAGATATACATGTTTATCTTTCAGTTAGAGATCCGAATGCTAAAAAATCCATCGGAAGTGATGAAGGTTGGAAATTTACGGAAGACGTTTTGGAAAAAGTTGCAAATGAAAAAGGTTTGAACATTACTAAGGACGTTGGAGGCGCGGCTTTTTACGGGCCAAAACTGGATTTTAAGATTAAAGATTGTTTAGGACGTGAGTGGCAGTGTTCGACATTGCAATTTGATTTCAACTTGCCGGAGAGATTTAATATGACTTATATTAACGCAGAAGGTCAAGAAGAGCAGCCATACATGCTGCACAGGGCGTTATTTGGGTCGTTTGAGAGGTTTATTGGTTTGTTGATCGAGCATTATGGCGGCGCTTTCCCAACTTGGCTTGCACCGGTGCAAGTGATGATTTTACCTGTGGCAGATAGACATGCAGAGCCTGCGCTGGAACTTGCACATGAATTGATTCAAAAGGGATTTAGAGTTGAGGTTGATACGGCGGCTGAATCGGTTGGTAAAAAGATTCGTAATGCGGAGATGAAGAAATCACCGTTTATGATTGTGTTTGGTGATAAAGAAATGGAAGGAAATTTAACAATTCGCAAACGCGGGGTAAAAGATCAATATGGATTAATTAAAGGTGAATTTATTGAGGCACTGCAAAAAGAGGTTGATGATCATTTGACCTAACTTGCTGTAGGAACTATCTTCGCATGGTCGTCCCGTACTAGAAAATTTTTAAAATTCAGATATTCAAAAACCCCGGTAGAACGGGGTTTTTTTGTTTTATGCGGCTTGTTGTAGATTCTCTCTGGCTTCTTTTAATAATGCTTTCACCTGGTCTATTGTTTGATTGTCGACATTGTTTTTTCTAAGTTTTCTTGAAACATTGCCCAGTAGACTTCTTATTTTGATTTCATTATTATTATTCATCGCTTTGAAGTAATTTTCGATATCCGGATTTATGGCTTTTTTTACATCTTCGCTTGCGGATTTAAGAGCTTTAAATATTTGATTTTTAACTTGTTCCTTTCCGCTGGATTTTTCGATATTAAGTGCTAATAATTGACGGTCAATATCGGCGATAGCCTCAACTAAAGCTCTTTGGATGGGTTTATCATCTTCTGTGACTGGTGTTAGTTCGCTAGCTGCTTTTAGCATTACATAACGAGTCGCCTCTGCCGGGTCACCAATTTGCATGCGAGATAATTGTTTGATGCCACGGTATTCATCTGAAACTGCACTGCTGGCATCAATCATGTCTTGGATGTGCGAGGCGATATCTTTAATCTCACTGTTTATAACTTTTTTGGCAGCTGTTTCGTTGCCTTTCATCATATTACCGATGTTATCCCATTCTGCTTTGGCACTTGGCAATAAACGAGCCGCCCATTCTACGCTATAAGGAATGTCGTTGATTATCTCTCTTTTTTTGCCACCGGTTTCAATAGATTTAGCACTGATACCCGAAGCTTTCTCTGATATCTGCGACATGTCGGAGCGGGCGCGGTTTTTACCTAAACTACGAGTTTCTTTGCGAGGAGATTTGCCCATTCCTTCGCCTGTGGATGGATTCATTCCCTCCGGATAGCCTAAAATTTTGTTGATTTCATCTATGTTGGCATTGTGTTTACCGGCTGCATCCAGGTCTTTATCTTGCAGGGCTTTATCGCGGAGAGCTGATTGGGTGACGTAATAAATGGGATCTAGAGCCTCGAGTTTTGCTTTTTCAGCATCATCCATGGATGGTGATTTTAGGAGCTCTGTTTTGTGATCGAAGATTTCTTGCCAGATTTCACCGGAGCGTTTTTGGCCGAGGATTTCGGCGCTTAACTTTGTATTCTTGGCAAATGCACTCACGTATTCTAGGGCGTCTTTAAATTTACCCTTTTCACCCTGAAGAGAGATATTGCCTTTTTCTTGAATGATTTTGTTAGCATGGTCCCATAAATCGGCTGCGTATTTGCGGCCGGCCTCGCCTCCGCCAAAGGCTTCTATAGAGTTATTTGTTTGTAATTGCCTTTCGCCCATCTCTTTGATGCCACGAAGTGTTGGAGTTTCACGTTGTGCTTGTAATTCGGGAATGATGACTTGTTTTTCTTGTTTTAGCGTTCGTGCAGTAGGTGGTGTAAATTTTGTTTCTTTAAGAGTGTCCGCAGTATCCAAATCGATTGGTTCTGGTGGGAGTATGGTTATGCGTTCTCTTGGCTCTTCAGATCCTTCTTCGGAGCGAAGAAGTTCGGGGAAATATTCAGTTAATGATGCTTTTAGGTTGTTTAATTCATTTAGTATCTCACTGGCTCGTTTATTATCGCCCTCGGCTTTGGCGATATCAATTTGAGCACTATAAGATTCTCTTAAAGTTTTTATGGAGACTGTGTCGTCGAGAGGAATTTCTTCTATGGTGTCACTAACATCCAAGTCGACAAGAGCTTCTTCTTTTTTTGCTTTTTTCCATTCCTTGTCGATGTTTGCTTCGAGACTTTGAATATTTTTTAATAATTCTTGAGCATCTTCCGAACGGATAGAACTTAATTTTTTGCGTTCCTCTCTGGATGGCATTTTCCCCTCGGAGAGACCTTTGAGTGCACCAAGAAAACCTGTTGGTTGAGACAACAGGATTTGAGCTCTGGCTGGTGATATTTTGTAGGCCCCAGCAAAAGCTGACTTAAGTTTTGCTAGTTTGACACGAAGTTTTTTGATTTGATCCTTGCTGCGAATTATTTCTTGAGTATTTAGGGCAACGTTTTCTCGGGTTCTTAGTTTCGCTTGGATGCCTCTTTCAAGATGGGCCTTGTCTTTTTCGGCAGGGGCTTTTTCTTGTCCTGTGAATTGAGGTAAAGCGGTAATTTCTTTACGTGCTAAAGTTAAACTTTTTAATATACCTTTATCTTGGGCCATGAATTCATGTTCGGCAATTTCACCCTCCATGTCATGAATTTCATTCCAAAGGGCGTGTAATTCTTGTTTGAGCTCGATTTGTTCTGCTGTTGGTGGGCCGATTTTATCTTGAGATATTAAAACCAGTTCGTATTTGGAGCGTTTAATTTCGTATTGGTCTATAAGCCGGTTTAGTTTACGACGTACATCCAAAGCTTGAAGATCCTCAGGGGTTCGTTCTGAAACAGTAGAAGTTGAGAGTTCTGCTTCGGGAGTTTTTGGCATCTCGCTTGGGGATGACTCGTAGTTTTTGGGCATAAAATATAAATAACCAATAATCAATATTACAATCACCAATAAATTATCAATAATCAATTAATAAATTAACCAAGTGGTTATTGGAACCTGGTGATTGGTTATTGCCTCAATTATAGCACAAAAAGCTCCGCAATGATGCGGAGCTTTAATTTTTTGTTGTGGATATTTATGCCTTAACTATTTTTTCAAAAACCACAGGGTATTTATCTGCTATTTGTGATAAAACCAAGCGATTTAGGGCAATGTTCTTTTTCTTGATTTGGTTGATCAATTTGCTGTATGTGGTGTTAAGCATTCTTGCGGCTGCGTTGATGCGAATATTTTGTAACCCACGATTAACGCGTTTTTTGATCTTGCGATCGGTAAAAGCATGAAGACCTGCTTTAGTGGAAGCGATTTTGGCTTGGGTTAATTTGGATTTGCGGCCCCACATCATTCCTTTTGTGCGGGCTAAAATATTTTTGCGGCGTTTGATGTGATGTGTACCACGTTTTACTCTTGGCATACTATTTTTAAAGCTGATAGCGGATAGTTGATGGCCAATAGCATGCTATCTGCTATTAGCTATCAGCCAACGGCTGATATTTGAAGTTAATTATCGGTTGGTTTGGGCTAGATTCTTTACTGTTCGCTCGAATTTTTTTGATACTTCGAGATCACTACGCTTGTTGCGAGTCGTGTTGCCAGATTCGTGGCTGTTAAAATGATCTTGGCCGCCGGCTCGTTTTATGATTTTACCGGTTTTGGTGGTGCGGATGCGCTTGCTGATCATTTTATGGGTTTTCATTTTGCCGGACATACTTGGGGTTGGCTTTTAGCCGATAGCGGATAGCTGATGGCTAGTTGAATTACGAATTATTTATTAGGTACAAGTCTTAACGTCGTAACGTCTTAATGCGTCTGAATAGGATTGACCCATGATGACGTTATGACTTTATGACGTTAAGACTTATAATTGTTATTAGGATTTTCTTCCGATGATAGCTGAGACGTTGCCTCCTTGACGTTTGGGAGCTTGTTCAATAAAGAGTTCGTAATGCTCAGCGATTGCATTCATGAATTCTTGTATCTTTTCGACAGCTATGTTGCCATGGGCTTTTTCGCGGCCGCGAAGGATGATTTCGATTTTCAATTTTTGACCTTCTTCTAAGAATTTGAGTGCTTGCTTTTTGCGGATTTCCAAGTCGCCCGAGCCGATTTTGACGGAGAGGCGGATTCCTTTGACTTCCACTTTTTTAGCATGCACTTTTTGCTGCTTCATTTCTTTTTCTTTTTGATATTTGAATGCACCATAGTCCAAAAGCTTACATACGGGGGGTTCGGCTTTTGGAGAAACCTCTACAAGATCAAGGCCGCGCTCTTCTGCCAACGCAAGTGCAGCTTCCGTTGACATAACACCGCGTGCAACGCCTTCATCATCAATAACACGAACTTCCGGTACTCGAATCCTTTGATTGTACCGGTATTTTACTTGGTCGAATTTGTGTGTCATTCGATGACGTTTGTAGTGTATACGCATTTTATCTTGAGTAACAAGTTTAAAGTTGCAAGTTCATCAAGAGTTACCTTGGTAACTTTGTTTGCTCTTGATAAACTTTGATCTTTTATCTTTATTCTTGATAGTTTGGTGGAGATGAGGGGAGTTGCACCCCTGTCCGGAAACGCACAGCATATTTATCTTTACAGGTTTGGCTTGCTCATATATACAGCAATTGCACAGAGCAAGCGAGTAGCAATGGCTGTTGATACATGCCTTTTTGTGCTTAAACCAGTATCATAGTTTAAACCTTAGCCCGAAATATGACGATCTGGCCACAGCGTCGGGCGCATTGTGGGGATCGCGGTTGTCTTAAGCGAGAACCGGTACAGCTTGTGGCATGCGCATTGCGTTAGCAATAGCAGCCTTAGCTTTTTCTACGATGTTGGCAATTATCGTTTTTGATATAGTTTAACGAGTTGTATCAGCTCGACCTGCAAAATAGGTTGAAACGCACCGTCGAAGCTCGGCATCCCCAAACTTAGTGACAAGTTACAAGATGCAAGTTCATCAAGAGTTGCTTAGGCTTCTCTTTATGAACTTTAGTCTTGATAAACTTTGATCTTTAGTAATCGTGATCTCGAAGGATTCTCTGGGCATCGCGATTAATATCGCGTTCTTTGATTTTTTGTTTCTTTTCAAAGGCCTTTTTACCCCGCGCAAGCCATAGTTCTAGCTTTATACGATTACCGCGAGTATATAGTGAAACGGGTATAGCTGTCAAGCCTTTTTCGCTTAGTTTACCTATTAATTGCTTGATTTCTTTTTTATGCATTATGAGCTTACGGGAGCGCGCGGGGTCGTAATCTTCCAATATTGATACACGTTTGTAGGGTGCAATATTCGCTCCAATGAGCCATAATTCGTCTTTTTTAATAGTAATATGGCCGGTATCGATTTTTGCTCCACCATCTCTAACAGACTTAACCTCCTGCCCGGTCAATACCAAGCCAGCCTCGTAGGATTCCAGGCGTTCGTAGTCATATCTGGCTTTGCGGTTAGTGGCTAAAGTTGGCATATACCACAGTCTAAAGCAAAATTCTCTTCGCGTGAAGCCTCGAGGGTTAAGAAGTGAAAGCTATAATAGATTAGGAGGTGGTTTTAAAGTGTTAGTTCTTAAAGTTTATAAAGTTTGTAAAGTGGCCATGATGGATTTTTACTTTAAAAACTTTATAAACTTTAAACTTGATAAACTAAGTTATGCTATAATGAAGCTAAAGATTTATATGCAAAAGATTCAAGTAAATATCACAGTGGTGACGTTGTTAAAGATACTTGCTGTTGTGGCCGGGGTGTTTTTGGTTTGGAAGGCTTGGCAGATAGTGTTTATTATCGTTGCGGCATTGTTTTTAGCTTCATTGATACAGCCTGTTGCGGATTGGGCGCATAAGTACCGTGTGCCAAGAGGTGTGACTGTAATTTTGGCATATATAGTTGGACTTGGGTTGTTGGCTTTAACCATAACTTTGATGGTGCCGACTTTGATAGATCAAGCTTTAAAGATTGGGCCGATTTTTGGCGCGAGATGGGAATCGTTGCAAGATGTGATTGTTGGAGTACAGGATTTGGCAGTAAAATATGATTTATTGCCAGCCAATGGTTTTGCTTCGATGCAAACTCAAGCGGCTGAGGCGATATCGCGTTTATTAAGTGCGCTTACCGGAATTTTTGGTGGAATCGCGGCTTTTGTAATAGTTCTTGTTATTACTTTTTATCTGGTTGCTCAAGATGACAAAGCAAAAACACTTGTACGAGATTGGGTTGCGAAAAAACATCAAAAGTTTATTTTGAAGTTGATTGATGAATTACAGGCGCAAATGAGCAGGTGGTTTGTTGGGCAGGCGACTTTGAGTTTAATAATTGGTATTTTGGTTTATTTGGCTTTAACGATTTTGGGTATTGAGGGAGCTTTGGTTTTTGCATTATTTGCCGGGTTGCTGGAATTTATCCCATATCTAGGGCCAATACTTAGTAGTATACCGATTGTTTTTGTTGCGTTTACGCAATCACCTCTGCATGGTGTTTTGGCGCTTGGAGCACTGGTTATTATTCAGCAATTGGAAAATCATATTATTGTGCCAAAGGTGATGCAGAAGGCTGTGGGGTTGAATCCTCTCATTAGTATTATCTCGATGTTGGTTGGAGCGAAACTTTTTGGTATTGCTGGTGCTTTGTTGGCCATACCTTTTGCTACTGCGGTTATGGTTGTTGTTAAAGAAGTGAGAGAATATTTAGGTAATCAGTAGAATTTGGTTTTGGAAGGTGAAAAATGCTAAAGTAAGTTTTTAATGATTGTTAAACAAATTATGGCGGATTTAAATGATCAAATTGTTCCAGACACGAAAGTGGAAAGTGTAAATTCAGATATCAAAAATATTTTACCGGATCTTGAAAATAAGGAGATGGTTTCAGGGGTTAAAGAGGTTTTGCCATCATCCGGGCAAGTTGTATCTAATGAAAATTTAAATGCGGTGAATCAGCCGGTGAACGATGCGACTTCGTCTCAACCACCAACAGAGCAGGTGCAGCCCCAAGTGGCACAGCCTGTTGTAACACCCATACCACCTTTGCCCGAGGGTACACTGCCTCCAAGAGCCGCAACGGAGAATGTACAGGTAACGCCGCTGCCGGCTCCAATAATCAAGAAGAAAAAAGAGGTTGAAAAGAAAAGTAGAATTATTTGGGGTGACATTATAAGCTGTTGGGTGTTAGGCGTGGCAACATTGTTGATATTATTAATTATTTTACTTTTTGTTGTAGTTAAAGCCGGCATCCTTAATGTTCCTTATTTGAGCGAAAGATTTTATAATCCGCCTTTGCCTTATCATTTTGTGGTTGCAAATACGATGAGTTGGAGTGATTTCAATAAAATTGTTTCAACTAAATTAACTGAAGAGGGTTTGGATTCGGAGCCGCCTTTGGATTTACAGTTAACTGAACAAGAGTTTACCGGGTTATTGCAAGGAGTGGTTTTGAATGGTCTGAGAAGTAGCGAGTATAAGGCGGAGGTAGCACAGGTTACTTTTCTGCCCGAATCCATTGAGCTATACTTTTATTTAACGTGGCATGACTATCTAACGTTTGAAATCTTGACACATCTTGTACCTGTCGTAGAGAATGATGGAACACTGCGTTTGGAGGTTGTTGATGCCAGATTTGGCGATTTGCCATTACCCGGCTCATGGGTGATTAATTTAATAGGTTATTTCTTTGCCCGTGATGTGGGTGTGTGGCAAATTATTTTATCCAATGGTTATGGTATTCAATCGGCAACTTTATCTACCAGATTTATTGATTTATTTATTGGACCGGTGAATGTAAAATGATTTTTTTATATCGTCTATTGCCTGTATTAAGCGCTATAGTGGTCGCGTTAAGTTTTTGGTTACAGATACAATATCCATTCCAATATCCGTGGATTGGTGTATTTGGATTGGCTATTCTTTTGATCAGTTCATTTTTAATGGCGAGAAGCCGCGTGAAGATTTTTGATCTTATCGAAAAAATGTTACCAACATTTATTTTGGTGGCAACTTTAGTTTTTTCGTTGTTGTTATCTGAGGGGGTTATCGAAAGATGGATAATTATTTTGATGGGTACGGTGGCTACATATTTTTCATTAGAATTACTGTTTTTGTATGCGTTTTCTCCGCCAAGATATCCGGTTCATGGGTTGTCGCGTGTGAATATTGCTTATGTACCGTTAATCATTTTTTATGTCACGGTTACATCAATTGGTTTGATGACATTTCTACATACGGCTTCTTGGATACATATAGCAATAATGGCGGTTTTGGGTTTGGTATTGTTTCGAACTACGGGTCATCCGGAAGCTACTCGTGAGCAAAATATGCGATGGATGTTGATTGGTGTGATACTTGGTTTGCATTTGGGTTTCATGGGGGCTGTTTTGCCACTTTCGATGTATACGCAGGGGGCAATTGCTATGTTGTTGTTTTCGGTTTTACTGCGCTTAAGAAGATATTTATATCATCCTTTACCAAGTAAAAAACAGGCTTGGCTCGAAGGTGTGTCGGCGGCCGGAATATTTGTTGCTATTCTATCAACCACGAGGTGGTTATGACGATCAAATAAAATTATCAATTGAGTATTGAAGTTTGATGGAATTGTGCTACACTAAAGGCATTCTATGAATATAAATTCTAAACAAATCGGGTGGGTTATTTTAATTGCGGTTAGCGTATTGATCGTGTCTGTGGTCAGTGGATCTGTATCGGGATACCTGATTGCAAAGGAAGTTGCCAAAGAAACTATCTTAAGTCAGAGCGGTTTTACGTTGCCATATGGAACTAGTACCGGTTTATCGGCAACAAATACGGATTTAGGATTAAATGAAACATCAACGATTCGATTGGTGCCTTTATCGATGCTGGATGTGAGTCCGCGATTAATTCCGGAATCGGTTTTGGATAGACGTTCATCGGTTGGCGTTTTGTACGCAAGGCCAAAGAAAGCATCCACAATGTTGCTTGAGGAAGAAGCTGTTTCCCGAGTTGTGGCTATGACTTCTGATGGTTGGTTTGTGGCGCCTTACGAATCTGTAAAAGCATCAGTAAATTTGGAATGGTATATTTGGCATGATTCCAAAGTTTATAGCGTGGAGAAAAAAGTTTTAGATAGTGCAACCGGTGTTGTGTTTATTAAGGTTGAGGCCGCGCATTTATCGGTCGCATCTTTTGCACAACAAATATCTAATCGTACAGGTGTTGCGGTTTGGCTCGAAGTGGGCCCAATGCAATTTGTACCTTCGTCCATATCATCAATGCGTGCATTAACATCCGGGGAATCCAGGGTTAGCGATGAGTTGGCCAGGCGTATGATCGCAATAGGACAAATAGAAGCAAAAGAGGTTGGCGCTCCAACTTGGGATACCAATGGTTCTTTGGTTGGTATTATTGAATCCGGCGATGGTAATAAACTTAAAATTATTCCGGGCTCCGCAATATCCGGTTCGTTACAGAGTTTGATATCCAAACAAAAAATTGAACATGCAACATTGGGAGTTCGTGCAATACCAACATCACTCGTCAGGTCTTTGGATAAAACTCTAACTTTGCCGGAGCGCGGTGCATGGGTGTTCTCTTCAAATCCAAATTTACCTTCTGTATTACCGGGCGGCGCGGCACAAAAAGCCGGTATAAAAAATGGCGACGTGATTTTGCAGGTCGATCGTGATATAATAGACGAAAGTGTTGACCTTGGGGATATTATTTTACAATTTTACCCCGGTGCAAAAGTAACACTCCGTGTTTTGCGCGATGGCACAGAGATTGATATCTCGGTAACACTCGGTTCACAAGTTACCAGTAAAGAACTTTAAACTAAATAGTAGCAGGTTTATCAAGGTACAAGTTCATCAAGAGTCCTATAAGTCACTCTTGATAAACTTTAATCTTTTAACTTTAATCTAAAAGAGGGGATGCCGAGCATAAATTTATTTCAATTGTACATTCGCGGCTGGCGACTAATAGCTATTCTAGCGTCGCTGGGTTTTGTGTTTGCTTTGGTTTTTTCACTTGTGCAAACAAAAAAGTATTCATCACAAATCAGATTACTTATTACACAAACAAATGTAACGGGTGTAGATCCTTATACAGCCATAAAATCAACAGAGCGGATTGGGCAAAATCTTTCGGAGTTGGTTTTTTCATCAAGCTTTTTTAATGGCGTGATAAATCAGGGTGGTGTGGACGCGAATTATTTTTCTTTAAACGATGAAATTGATAAACGTAAAGAGTGGGCGCAAACTGTAAGTGTTGGTGTAACCCCCGGTACGGGCGTGATGTATGTAACTGCCTACCACCCCGATAGGGCACAGGCCGCAGCAATTGCCATAGCGGTTGCCGATCAACTGGCCGAGCAGGCGCCCAATTATTTTGGATATTCGGTTCGTGTGCAAATTATCGATGATCCACTACCCAGCCGTTATTACGCAAAACCGGATTTTGTCTCAAATTTGGGCTTTGGCTTTATACTTGGCCTTTTGGTTGGCTCGGCGTGGGTGCTTGCCAGGGTACGGCAGATACGATAATCAAATTAAGAATTAAGAATTTAAAATTAAGAATTATAGACTAGGTTAAACCTGGTTTTTTTTGTTTTTGGTGTTCGTTTGATGGTTTTGACAGTTTGGTGTTTTTGACTCGATTTTGGTATTTACTGCTTATTTTATGTCAGATGTTTGACAACATATAGGGTCAAATTTTTGGCTAAATTAACTTAAAAAAAGTCAATTGAAAAATATATAAAAATAGCTCAAAAATTTCAATCCTGGCAATCCTTTCAAATCCTGATTAATCAAGGTTAATCTCTTGACATTTTGGCTTATTTGTGATATAGTCATTCATTCGTAACTTCTGCAAGGTCTCTGTGAAACCGATAAATATCGATGAATCGAAGACGAATTGTGTGTGGTTTTTAAGTCGTTTCATGGGCGGTGGGATGTCTTCCTCCTCAGCTCATCATCCATGGGACGATTTAAAGGCCTCACTGCTAACAGCTCCTCCCGCCAAAGGCGGACAAGAGCTGATGGTGATGATGGTTTGTACTTTAAATTTTGAACTACTAACTAAAGGAACAAGTCTCTCTTTAGCAAAGAGAGATTTAGAGAGATTTCCGAACGTAACAATGCCCCACAAGGGCGCTCACAAAAAGCGCCTCATGTGAGGCAAAAGATAAAGAGGAGAACGATCATGAAGAGTTTTTGGACGATTTTGGTTGCAGCATTTGTTTTGACCTTTTCTCTCGCCGCAAAGGCTAATCCCGCCGAGGAAGCGAAGCCCGCGGGTGACGGTGCGTCGGCTTCGTATACCAAGGCGGATCATGATGGTGTGGATACACAGCAAAATTGTGCTGACGCGGCCAGGTGCGCCGAAGAGGCACGCAAGGCGGTAGTCAAGTCGGCACGTTGGGTGGAATGCATCATTCCGCCCGAAGTGAAGATTGTTGACGAAAGCGGGACGTATGTCACTCAGAAGTCTCCGCCGCCAACTTGGAAGGTGGGGCAAGAGTGCGTATGCCCCGACGGGTACAGCCGCTCCAAGTCGTATCGCCTTCGTAGCAAGTCCGAAAAGGACGGGAAGGTCTACGAGCAGTGGGATGTGGCCGGAGTTTGCTTGCCTTTGGCCGTCGAGCCCAACGCTGAAGTGATCGCGGATGGTCTCAATCATTTGCGGGCATTCATTTCTCGCGTGGAGCAGATGGCTATCAACACCGATGGAGAGGTGGCTGGTATCAAGGTCGTAATCGGTGGTCACACCGAGATGATCGAGTACAACCGCCAGGAAATCGGTAAGCTGCGCGCGGACGTGGACAACCTCAAAATGTTCATGGAAGGCGCGTGTTCCGCTTCCAATTTGCCGGCCAATTGGAAGGCCTTGTGTGACAAGGTCGATGAGCTGGATCGCCAAGCTTACGAGCGTCAGATCTTTCGTCTCGGTGCCGCGGGTACTTACTCGCGATATCCCGGGCGGAACTATTTCGGCAGCGCACTTGAAGGCGGCTGGATGACTCAGCGGATGACGCCCGAGAGCCCGCTTCGGCTGGAACTCGGTGGACGCCTCGGCGTTGGCAGTGCTGAGAAAATGACAGAGAGTGGCGATTCCGCGCTCTCTCTCGAAGGTACGGTCTATGCAGGGCCGGTCATCGATCTCGATCAGAAGGGGCAATACAAGCTCCACGTTCGAGGCATGGGGCAGCAGTTGCTCCTCATGGACGGTTTCAAGGCACAAGGGCGCAGGTACGGCGCAGAAATGGCCGTGTCAATTTGCCCGTTTGCAGAAGCGCGCTCTCAGAGCAGCTTCTGCATCGTGCCTCATCTGAACCTGACTCATGGAAGGTCAACCTTCCAGATGCCAGCAACAGAAACCGCCCCCGCCTTCAATCGCGGGGAATCAAATGTGACTTTGGGAGCCGGTATCGGCATCCTCGGTCAGTTCTAGTAGTTCTACATCCTCGCAGCATCCCCGCTGTGAGTCTATCGGGTGGATTCGTTCTGAATTCACCCCTTCTTCCCGAGAAACCATCTCTTCAATGCCCTCTTGTCAAAGGGGGATAATCACACAAAGTGTGATTTGGGGATTGTTACTCGGGCTGGGAGACCAGTTGTTTGAATAACAAAATAGAAACAATGCGGCCCCAATAAGCCGCAAGAACATCGAAAAAGGAATAAGGAGAAAATCATGAAGTCTTTTGTTTTTGCAGCAGCCTTGGTGTTTTCGGCACTCGCGTTCGGTTGTGTGGAGGATACATCCTCCCCGGCAATGTTTTCGGCGGGTGCGGCGGGTGAAGCCGGAAGCGGCGGCACGGGTGGCGAAAGCCCCGCGTGCGAACCAGAAGGCGTCGAGGGTGACTGTAAGTGCCCCGATGGCACGAGCGGTACACAGAAGTGCGAGGACGGCGAGTTCGGTGAGTGCGAATGCTTGTACTACCCGGACGTCGACGACGACGGTTATGGTGATGAGGATGCAGATCCTGTCACCGATACCGACTTGCCTGAAGGTCATGCCGGGAACGGCGATGACTGCGACGATGACGATAAGGATACGTATCCCGGTTCTGCCGAGAAGGATTCCAAGTCGGCGTGTATGCAAGATGCGGACGATGACGGCTACGGGGACGATGACCCCCCTGCTGGAGTCACGCCGGGAACGGATTGCAATGATGACGATAAGGATGTGAATCCCGGTATGTCCGAGATTTGCGGAGATTTCGTCGACAACAACTGCAACGGACAGGTGGACGAGGGCTGTGAAGGCCCGCAGTACACCTACTGCCGCGATGCGGACAAAGACACTTGGACAACGTCCGAGTGCAAGCAATTCGCGACAGCGACACCGCCTGATGGGTGGCGTGCACAGCAGTCCAATCCCCCGGATTGTAACGACGGGAATGCTAACCAGAATCCGGGAATGCCCGAAATCTGTGATAACGGCATCGACGACGATTGCGATGGGCAGGTGGATGAAGGTTGTACCGGACCGACCTACACGTACTACCGTGATAACGACGGTGATACGTACACGGTTGGGAACGGAGAGCAATTCTCGAGTTCAACTCCGCCGAACGGTTACCGCGCGCAGAAGTCCACTTTGGAGGACTGCGACGACAACAACCCGAACCGTAATCCCGGCATGACCGAGATCTGTGATAACGGCATCGACGACAACTGCAACGGTCAGGTGGACGAAGGTTGCACCAACCCCACTTACACGTATTACCTCGACAACGACAGCGATACATATACGGTGGGAAATGGACAACAGTTCACGAGCCCCACGCCCCCGACCGGATATCGAGCACAGAAGTCCACCCTGGATGACTGTGCGGATAACGATCCCAATCGTCATCCGAATGCCGTCGAGCTCTGCAATGGAGTCGACGACGATTGCGATGGTGTGGTCGACGAGGGTTGCACAACCGGTTGTACCGATGGCGCAACCCAAACGTGCGTCTGCACTGGCGGAGCTAACGGCTCGCAGTCTTGTGTGGATGGGGACTGGGCAGCTTGTGTTTGCGGTGGCACCACCACGATCAAGTTCGAGGTGGATTGCAGCTCGCAGCCGTGGGCGCTCAACCCGGAACCGCAGGGTTCTTGGGCGGGGCGTGCTTATGGCGGTTTTGTTGGTTGCTCCAGCACGGGTACGGGCAAGACTGCTTGTACCTTCACCATGCCAGCTCCCGATTACCCCAGCTTTGTTGGCCAGGGTCATGCGGGTTACGGCAAATACGCGGGCGATGCCTCGGGTGATAGTCCAGCACCGTGTTACACTCCAGCGCAAGTTGGAGCGTTGCATGGCACTACCATCACCCTCCTTTGCTCCGTCCGTCTTTGGAAGGACGGCGCTCCCCAGGAGTTGAAGTGGGAAACCAATTCCGTGATCGTTCAGGACGCTACCCAAAGCTGTTCTGAATCCGGCTACTTTCCTTATTACAACGCCGTCCCGGCGCTGTAATAGATATTTGTTCTTTGTGTGTCTTGGCCCCCTTTAGCACGTGCTAAAGGGGGTTATTTTTTTACCTTGATTTTCTGGATTTACGGGATTAACAGGATTGTGAATATAGTTTTTTGTGTATGTTTAGGTAAATCCCTCAATTTAACGCTTTGCGTTAAATGTTCCCCTTTGACGAGGGGGCGCGTACGGGCTTGACAAAAGTGGGAAAATTTGCCTAAATGAGGCTACGAACCAGGTCTTTTCTCCAAAAAAGGAGTTTCACAATGGCACGGACTTTCACAATTATTACGACATTTGTTTTTTCTTTGTTGTTCACAACGGTTGCGCAAGCAGAACCGGTTGCAGACAATACTGCACTTGGCCAATGCGTCCAAGATTGCGAAGCACAGCTCAAGCTGATTTGCTTCGATGAATCAAACCGAGATATCTCCGCAATGTGCGGGTCGGTTGACTCATGCAAGAATCTGGGTGCCGGCGACAAGGCGGCAGCTTCGGCACTTTTTGGTGCTTGCTACCAGGGCACGATCAACAACTGTCCTTCCAACTGCCCACCGGCCGATAGAACGACGGCCACGACCACACCTACGCCCACAAAGAAATCTCCATCCACACAAACACGCAGAGCACCTCCTCCAAAGGATGCGTGCAAAGCGGCCGGTGGGTTTTACCTAACCGAGCCTGGCGGAACCGAGAAGTTCTGCTACACGCATCAAGCGATGTATGAACATTTGCGAGCCATCGAGGATCGATTGGCGGAGCTCGAGCGCAAAGCAAAAGCTCATGTGGATCAGGGTGAGCCTGTTCCGTTTGATTTGCAACGCGATTACCAAAGCGAGAAACAATTGCTCATGGATATCGACCGAAGTTTGGTTGATATGGGCGATCAGTTGCACGAGATGAGTAATCGCATCATCGAGTATGCGAATCTTTTCAATCAGCGGTTGGCTGAGCTTGATGGGCGAGTAACCACGAATGAATCAAACATTCTTGGTCTCACCGGCAAAGTCGGCGAGCTTGATCGGAAGCAATCGGCAGGTATTAGACCTGCGCTTACCGGATGGAGTGTGAATCCATACTTCACAGTGCAGGCATTCGACCTTTACGGCGAAACGCAATACGCCGGTGGTTTGGAGCTTGGGGTCTACCCTTCGCTTTCTGCCAACGGTCGTCATCGGCTGGCTATCAACCTTGGATTCGGTAAAGCGGCCAACTATTTTGAGAAGAGTATGGTACAACATCATCTCTTTGGCGGTTATGGCTACTATGCTGAAGAAGGTAGCTTGGCGGTTGGCCTGGGAGTCAATCGCTACAGCCTGACGAATGTTCAACAAGGTCGGCTTTTCTGGGTTGGTCCTGAGATCGAAGGCAAACTCAATGTCGTTGACCTCAGCGATTCGGATGCGAAGGTGAAGGGCACGTACCTTTTCCTCGGCGCACGAATCGGTGTCGGTTACCGCTACGGGCGCCACGGGATCCTGGATCCCAAGTACGAACCGGTGCAAGGCCGGTTTGATGTGCCCTTCACGTTCAGTCTCGGAATACAAGGTATTCCGATTCTGTAACTTCACCTCAACCCCTCTCTAAATTTTGGAGAGGGTTTTTTTTATTGCTTTGGGGTGAACTCACCTTCGATCGTTGTAGGGTGCGAACCTCGTGTTCGCCCGTTCTGTCGCCGAAGGCGGAACTGTATAGCCGTAGACACAGAGCGGGCGATCACAAGGATACGCCCCTACAAAATTGGGATGGCGTGTAGATTATCGTTTTTTTACAGGTGTGATAAGCTCGGGGTGTATGGATTTAACAGATATTATTGGGCATGAGCCTGTGAAAGAGATGATGATGAAGTGGGTGGAGGCACCGGCTTTTGCTTATTTGTTTAGTGGCCCGGCACATTTGGGCAAATCTCTTTTGGCCGAGAGGTTTGTTTATGCTCTCGCAGATCATGATATAAATAAATCGCTTGATGTACATCCGGATATTATTGTTTTTTTGCCGGAAGAAGGGAAAAAGGAAGTCTCCGTTAAGTCTGTCAGGGCAGCCAGAGCCAGATTGTACGAGAGTCCGCAGGTCGCGAGCAGAATGGTTGTGTATTTGCCAAGAATGGATTGGTTGAATCAAGAGGGTTTTAATGCGTTATTAAAAGTTATCGAAGAACCGCCAGCCGGAGCTGTGTTTGTTGGCGTCGCGGAACAGCTTTCAGCAATACCGGCTACTATTTTTAGCAGGATGGTGCATATACCACTGGGGATTGTTTCGCATGATGAACTGGTAAGTGGGTTGATTGAACGAGGAAAATCTAAATCTGATGCGGAAAATTTGGCAAAGATTTCACGTGGTAAACCCGGGTTGGCACTTAATGCCGAGGATATTTTGGCGCCGTATCGCAAAATTGCGGAAGAGTTTGTTTTGGCAAATAGTTTAGGTGTGCGTTTAGCAGCAATTGATGCAATGAGGCAAAGAGTTGAATCTGAAGAAGAACCCAGGGAAGCTTGGGTGAGTGCGCTTTCGGCTTGCATGGATGCTATTCGTGCCAAGTTACCATCTAATCAAAAACAGGGTTTGATTTTGGGGCAGGGAGTTATTGATGCACTATCCGCACTTAATGGATCGATTGGACCAAGGGTATTACTTGAGGGAGCTGCGGTGCTTGCGGAACAGGATCAACTTAATTTGCCATCACATTTGCCACAGGGGTACCCACTATCACTTACGAATAATCAATAAATAACCAATAATCAAGCTCCAATAACCAATAAATAATCAATAATCAAATTTTTAATAATAACCAAACAAATAACAAGTGAGCGAGTTACAATGACAGATTGGAATTTGTGTTATTGGTATAATTGGATGTTTATTGATGATTGTGATTTGGTTATTGGTTATTCCTATTGTATAATGGGTTCATATGAATATAAATTTCTCTAAAAGAATAATTTGGGGGCTGGCTTTGATTTTGGCTTTGCCTCTTTTGGGACAAGGATGTTTTGGAACAACTAAAACTACCAGTACTACAGGCCCTGATTTGGGTGTTTGGAAATCATCCGATAGAGGATTGACCTGGGTGCATAAAAAAGCGTATGTCGAGGGGCCAACTTTAACAGCGGCGGCAGCTGATTTTTCTGTGCAATCCATAACCGTTGACCCACAGGATAGATTGGCTTTGTACTTGGGAACGCAAGAAAGTGGCTTGGTATATTCGTACGATGGAGGAGATTCTTGGAGTTCGTTTGATTCACTAGAGGCAACGGATGTTAAAGATGTTGCTGTGGATTCGAAGAATAAATGTACATTATATGCAATCAGTATGAATAAGATTTATAAAACAGATACTTGTGGAAGAGATTGGGATGTAGCATTTTTTGATCCTCGTACAGATGTTTCTTTTACGCAAATTATGGTTGACTGGTTTAACCCGACTTTGGTTTATGCGGGCACATCGGATGGCGATATTTTTAAATCAACCGATGAGGGTGAATCTTGGACGGTGATTAAGCGTGTAAATGCCAGTGTTTCATCACTTGTGCTTAGCCCGCATGATTCGAGATTGATTTATGCAGGTACCGATGGCGATGGTATTTGGAAGAGTTTGGATGGAGGAATCACCTGGATACAAATTAGGAAAGAGTTTGGTGATATCGGCAATGCAAGAAGAGCTATTAGAGTTGTGCCGGATCCATCTGACCCGAATTTGATTTATTTGCTACATCGAGATGGAATCGCTAAATCACCAGACCAGGGTGCAACCTGGGAAGCCATGTCGCTTGTAACCGATATTGGCGAGAATAAGGTTTCTGACTTAGCGGTTGATCCCAATGATCCCAAACAAATTGTTTATACCGGCCCAACAGCACTTGTTTTTACAAAAGATGCAGGGGCTACATGGGAGGTTAAAAAATTACCAACGGCAAATTTGGGCACTGTGGTGCTAATTGATCCGACGGATGGAAATATTGTTTATTTGGGTGTGTTACCGGCAAAAAAGAAGAAATAATACTAAAAAAGTCGTAGTACTTAGTCGTAGTACTTAGTACTAACATGTGTAGGCAAAGGCTTTAGAGAGTGAGTGTTTACTTAAAACTTTTATGTTCTCTATATTTGAAATTTGAATAGAGTTCAGTTTTTGAGTCTTTTTAGAGATTTTATTGACGAAAAGCTTAAAATAATGCAAAATAAGGTTAAATTATATGTCTAATTATATACAAGAAGCAGAACAGGGGTTTGAGCAGGCTATTGCTCATTTCTCGAAAGAGCTAAAGAATTTACGGACTAACCGTGCTACTGCCGAGTTAGTTGAGGATATTCGGGTGGAGGCTTATGGCCAAAATATGGATTTAAAGGGCGTTGCATCCATAACTATTCCGGATGCACGAACAATTCAGATAGAACCGTGGGATAAAAATTTGGTAAAAGATATAGAAAAAGCACTCATGGGTTCGGGTTTAGGTATTACGCCAAAGGTTGCGGGTACGGTGATTCATATGAATTTACCTTCCATGACAGAAGAAAATCGTAAAGAGCTGGTAAAACTTATTAATCAAAAGGCGGAACAGACAAGAATTGTTGTCAGAAATCTTCGCGAAGAGGTTAGAGATCAGATATTAAAGGATGAAAAATCTAAAACGATTACAGAAGATGAGAAATATTCAGCTCAAGAGAAATTGGATGAAGTGGTTGGTAAATGGAATAAAAAGATTGAGGAGATTGTGGCTGATAAGGAAAAGGACGTGATGACGATTTAACTAAAAGATAAGCAGATGGCTGATAGCTGATGTCAGATAGCATGCGCTAATTGCTAATTGCTTAGAGCTAAAAAATATGTCGAAACAAGATAACGAGTTAATGGAAAAAATAATTTCTCTTTGCAAACGCAGAGGGTTTATTTATCCTTCGTCGGAAATTTACGGTGGTTTTGCAGCGGTTTATGATTACGGACCGTATGGCGTTGAGCTGGAAAAAGCGGTAAAAGATTTTTGGTGGAAAAGGGTTGTGCAAGAGAATCAAAATGTCGTGGGTTTGGACGCCGCGATTTTTATGCATCCAAAAACTTGGGAAGCATCGGGGCATGTTAGTGGTTTTGCTGACCCTTTAATGGAGTGTAAGAGTTGCCATGTAAGAATCAGGGTTGACCACGCGCTTGAGGAAATTGGAGTATTTGCGGATGAGAAAATGGATGTTGCGGAGTTGAATAAATTAGTGGAAGAAAATACAGGTAAAATTGTTTGTCCAAATTGCAAGAAAACTGATTTTACGGAGGTTAAAAAATTTAATCAGTTGGTAAAGTCTAATCTGGGTAATTTTACGGATGATATTAATGAAAATCCGGTGTATTTGCGTGGTGAAACTTGCCAAGGCATTTATGTAAACTATAAAAATGTTTTGGATTCGGCCAGGGTTAGGGTTCCATTTGGCATTGCTCAAATTGGTAAAGCGTTTAGAAATGAGATTACGGCCAGGCAGTTCATTTTTAGAACTCGGGAGTTTGAGCAAATGGAATTGCAGTATTTTGTGGCGCCTGATGCTGAGATGGATCTTTATGAAGAATTACGAAAGAAACGTTGGCAGTATTATTTAGACTTAGGTTTATCGGAAGCTAAGTTGAAATGGCATAAACATGAGAATTTGGTTTTTTATGCCAAAGAAGCTTACGATATTGAGTATGAATTTCCTTTTGGATTTAAAGAACTTGAGGGAGTCCACGCCCGTGGAGATTATGATTTAACTCAGCATGGCAAGTTTTCGGGAGTTGATTTTACCTATAACGATCAAAAAACAGATGAGTCTTACGTGCCACATGTAATTGAGGCGTCGGTTGGAGTAGGTAGAACTGTTTTGGCTGTTTTGACCGAGGCTTATACAGAAGAAGAAGTTAATGGCGACACGAGGATTGTGATGAAGTTCAGTAAAAAGATGGCTCCGGTAAAAGTTGCAGTTTTTCCATTACTCAAGAATAAGCCGGAATTGGTGGAAAAGGCGAAGAGCGTGTTTGATTCGCTAAAGATCAAGTACATGTGCGAGTTTGATGATAATGGAAATGTTGGTAAGCGTTATCGCAGGCAAGATGAAATTGGTACGCCATACTGCATAACTGTTGATTTTGATACGTTGGAAGATGATTCTGTGACAGTACGAGATCGAGACACTATGGAGCAAGTTCGCGTTAAACTTGATGAATTACAAAATTGGTTATTTGAGAGATTCGGCTAGTAATTACAATCTTTAAAAATTGATGCGAAAGTGATGGAAAATAGAAAACGTATTATTTATTGATACATGGCTACTCAGCTACTGAGCTTACAGTTTTTGGAAGAAGATTAGACCCTTAGCAGCTCAGTCCCTTAGTAGCTTAGCTTGGAAAGAACTTATGAAAAATATACAAAGCAAAAAATTGAAAAATGGAATGCAGTTGATACTTGTTCCTCAGGAAGGTGCACAATCGATGACTCTTTTGACATTGGTTAAGATTGGATCGCGTTATGAAACACCACGGATAAATGGAGCGGCGCATTTTGTTGAGCATTTGATGTTTAAAGGAACGGCTAAGAGGCCAACCACGCTTGATATTTCAAAAGAATTGGATCGTTACGGCGCTGAGTACAATGCTTATACGGGGAAGGATATAACAGGATATTACATAAAGATGGATGCAGAGCACACGAACCTCGCAATAGACATGCTTTATGACATGTTGTTTCACTCTAAGTTTGATGCAGAAGAGATAGAGCGCGAGCGGACTGTGATTTTGGAGGAGATTAATATGTATGAGGATAGCCCCAGGGATCATATCGCGGATTTGTTGGAGGAATCTTTGTTTCATGGTTCATCGCTGGGTATGAATATTGCAGGAACTAGAAAAACGGTCCGTGAAATGAGGAGAAAAGATGTTCATCAATTTCATGCAAAATATTATGTACCGGAGAGAATGACGGTTGTTTTGGCGGGCAAGATTGTTCCGGGAGCAGTAAAACAGTTTGAAAAGACGTTCGGATCGGTTGCAAAATCCAAAGAAAGACAGAATGATCTGTTTACTTGTTACAAGACTCCTAAAAAGTTAAAGCACTCGGTTGCATTTCAGAAGAAAGATACGGAACAGGTGCAGTTGGCTTTTGGTTTTTATGGTTATCCATATGGCCACAAAGATAGGCATGCGGCAGGCTTATTATCGCTTATCTTAGGCGGAAACATGTCTTCGCGTCTATTTACCCAAATACGTGAAAGACGTGGTTTGTGCTACTCGATTCGGGCCTCGCATGAGTCGCTTGAGGACACCGGTGTCTTGACTATTTGGGCTGGATTAGATAAGACAAGGCTAGGAGAAGCGATAAAAGCCATCTACGAAGAGCTGAATAAGGTAATTGTTGAGACTGTTTCTGCGGATGAGCTGCAACGAGCAAAGGATTATGTGCGTGGCAGCTTGTCATTAGCTTTTGAAGATACTGCCTCACAAGCCAAGTGGTATGGATGGGGCTGGGCTTACGAACATAAACTTGATTCGCCAAAAGACTTGTTAAAAAAGATTGATGCTGTAACTCCGTCGGATATTAAAAGAGTGGCCAGGTTTATGTTAAACCCCTCGAAAATGGTGGGTGCGGCAATTGGCCCTATCGACTCGAAAGGAAAATTTGCAAAAATTATTGACTGGAAATAAATTTAAATATGAATGCTTTACTCATTGCCAATTGGAAAATGCATTACGGCCCCATCAAAGCCGGGGGTTGGGTTCGCGCGTTTCGCCGAGAACGTTTGCCTAAAGATGTGGATATTGCTGTAGCGGTGCCACATGTTTCGCTTGCGGCCGCCAGAGCCTCTTTGGGTCGCGCATCGATACCTTCGCTTGCGGCACAAGATGTTTTTTGGGAGAAAGACGGATCATTTACCGGAGAAGTTTCCGCATCAATGTTGGATGAATTTGGAGTTCAGTATTGTTTGGTTGGCCATAGCGAACGTCGCGCATATCTGGATGAATCAAGTGAAATGGTTGCTAAAAAAGCAGCCGCATTACAAGAAGCGGGTATTGTCCCTGTAATTTGTGTGGGAGAAACGGCTGCTCAGAACAAGAAGAAAGAGACTAATAAAATTTTAAGACAACAGACTACGGCAGCTATCGCAAAACTAGATGCTGAATCAAAGACAGAATTTGTATTTGCTTATGAACCGATTTGGGCTATTGGATCCGGTAAACCTTGCCCATCACAACGAGCTCGCGAGGCACATGAAGTGATTCGTGGAACTATAGCAAAAAAGATGGGTGATGCTGTTGCGGCAAAAGTTAGAATTTTATACGGAGGTTCTGTTGATCCCAATAATATTACAGAGTATATAACAACAACAGGTATTGATGGTGCACTAGTTGGAGGAGCGTCTTTAGACCCGCGTGTGTTTGGGCTTTTATGCCGCACCGCGGTTCCCAGCTAACATGAATCAAATTTTAATTTGGATTGCTTTTGGAATAGCTGGGTTAAGCTTAGCTGTTGTTTTATATTTGTTTGTCAGACATTGGCACGAAATTCGGCTTATAGATCCAAATTCAATTAAAGAAGAGAAAGACAGGCTTCGTCGTGATGACTTGGTTAAAGAGCGTTTTAACCGCTTAAAAAGCGGTAAAGTGGAGCCGGTTAAGACTTTTTACAGACGTGTAATATTTTCCGCAAAAACATCATTTCATCGAGGTTATCTTAGGTTAATCAAGATCAATAGACTTTACGAACAAGCAAAAAAGCCTTTTTTGCACGTTGCTCCAAGTCAGGATGAACGAATTAAACTTTTATTGGATGAGGCAAGAAGTTTAGCGAGGGATTTAAAATGGGCGGATGCCGAGAAACGTTATCTTGAGATATTGCTTATTGATAATCGTAACTCAGATGCCTATAAAGGTATTGGGATTATTTATTTAAAACAGAAACTTTTACCACAGGCAAAGGAGACTTTTGATTATTTGGTAAAAGTTAAACAAGCTGATGACATTGTTTATGCGGGTTTGGCGGATATCGCTGTTTTAGAGAATGATAAGCGTACAGAAGAAACGATGCGTTTAAAAGCCATTGAAATTCGTCCCAGGTTGGCAAATAGGCATGCTGAATTAGCTAGGTTTTATAGTTCACATGGCTATTTTAAAGAAGCATGGCCTTCTGCCAAAAGAGCGACCGATCTAGATCCAAAATCGCCAAAATATCAAGAGATCGCTTTAGAGTGTTTAATAGAGATGGGAGACTGGCCTGAGGCGAAAAGACGATATGATAAATTACGTTTGATGATGGACGATAAGCCGAAAATGCAAAAATATCGAGAGCGGATTGACGCGCTTAGACCAACCGATACACAGAGTTTAGAAGCCGCGGAGCAGAGCTCGAATGAGTAAAAAAGCCCTTATTTTGGCAGTACTGGACGAAAGCGAGATAATTTATTATACTTGCCGAGCATTTTTGCCGTCTTAGCTCAGTGGTAGAGCACTTCCATGGTAAGGAAGGGGTCTCGGGTTCAAGTCCCGAAGACGGCTCCACCCTTCGCTCGAGCTTCGGGTGGCAAGCTATTAGTTTAATCAGCTAAAGTTTGCAGGATGAAGTTAAAAACGGCGAAAGTAAAATTAAATACGCTAAAGTAGCTTGGGGCAAGCCCCACGAAGCTTCAGCGAATTGGGGCAGATACCGAAGCGGTCAAACGGGGCAGACTGTAAATCTGCTGGCTCAGCCTTCCCAGGTTCGAATCCTGGTCTGCCCACCACGTAAAAAGACGCTTAGATAAATAGGCGTCTTTTTACGTGCCCCGTGATTAATGAAGCAATAGAAATAATAAGCGAAATTAATTTTTACGGGGTTAAGTATTTAAAGTGCCGGCTTCACGTGGCACATCCCCTGCAAAAATCGCTATAAGTAAAATTTGGCGATTTTTTTGTATTTTTTATTTAACAATAATGTGAAATTGCTTTTTTGATGCATTCATATAAAGATATGTTGGATATGAGAAAAAAGATTTTATTTTTTATTGCGTTTTCGATTTTTTTATCAGCGCCTCTTTTGGGTTTGGCTTATGAGCCGGTTTTGGTTTTGGGGGGTGCGGGTTATGAAACAAAATACTCTGAAACAGCGAAGGGTTATTATTCCAGGTTGATTGGAGTTCCGATGAAGTTTAGATTCAATTTAGAGGAATCAGCTGATTTGGACGTTTATTTGCGCATTCCCGATGTCCCGGATGCGGATAAAAATGTAACAGCCAGTTTGAGATATAAAGATGAGAGTGGAGAATTTAAGAAATTGGATCTAATTAAACCGGCTACAGAATGGGAATATTATCGCGATGAGTTTAGTGGTAACGGTTATTATTTGGGTCCCGAAGCGCATGTAAAGGTTGCCAGTGGAACGCAAACAATACTAATCAGTTCCGAGCCTGATAATGAGAAGCCGTTCGTTCTTATTGTTGGTAAAAATGAAGATGAGTCTTTGGGCTCAAAATACAGAACAATGATAGAGTTGGGTAAAATTAAAAATATTGTTTATTCGGAATTTCCTTTAACGGCATATTATAATTATTATGGTGTACTGCTTTTAGTACCGTCAATATTGATCTTTGGTCTTTTGATATTTTGGGGTATTAAGACATATCTGAGGATAAAGAAAGAGGACGATGCAGAGCTAAAAGATAATAGTGAGGAATCGGACCCGGTTTCAGAATAGTTATTTTAATATTGGGCGTTTTTTGATGTTCTAAGATTGGTTATCGTAGTATAATGTTTTTTGTATGCCAGACACAACAACATCTTTTATAGTTAAAGCTTTGACTTTGGCTGTAAACTCGGGAGCTTCGGATGTTCATTTTGCGTGCGGAAATCCACCGATTTTTCGTATACAGGGAATGCTGCAAGATAGCACAATAATAGAGCCTGTAGATAAAGATACTCTTTTATTAGAGATAAAAAAAATATTGTTGCCAGAGGCTTATGAAAGTTTAATGGCTCATGGGGATGTTGATTTTTCGCATGAGTTTGATGGGATTGGTAGGTTTAGATTTGCGGCATATTGGAAAAGTGGAGAGCCGGCTATTGCCGCGCGTGTGATTCCAACCGAGATACCCACACTTGATGATTTGGAAGCTCCGGAGGCCGCATTGGATTTTGTTAATTTACATGAGGGTTTAGTGCTTGTTACAGGGCCAACGGGCGCCGGTAAATCGACATTGCTCGCCAGCATGATAGATGAGATAAATGAGACAAGGCCAAAACATATTGTTACGCTTGAAGATCCGATTGAGTTTATCTATACACCTAAAAAATGTTTAATCAGTCAAAGAGAATTGGGAGTGGATTTTAATTCTTTTGGCGAAGGATTGAGGCACTGCTTCAGACAAGATCCGGATGTTATTTTAATTGGTGAAATGCGAGATGTGGAAACAATAAGCACGGCTTTAACATTGGCGGAAACCGGGCATTTAGTATTTGCGACTTTGCATACAGGCAGTGCTTCGCAGACAATTGATCGCATCGTTAGTTCGTTTCCTGCCGCACAGCAGCATCAAATACGTTTGCAACTGTCTTTAGTATTACGTGGCGCTATATCACAAATTTTGATTCCAACCGTGGAAGGGAATTTGGTGGCTGTGCGTGAAGTTATGATTGGCAATGTAGCAATTGCTAATGTTATTAGAGAAGGTAAAACTGAACAAATTCCAAATGTAATTTTCTCATCAATGCAGGAGAAGATGGTAGATTTGGATCGTGACTTAAAACAGTTAACGGAATCCGGGAGGATATCTGTGGAGATGGCGTTTGAACATGCACATAATAAAGAACATTTTACATAATTTATTATATGCGGGCTGGCATTGTCAAAAGAAATAGAAAATCAGTATGGGGTGCATTTTAAGATTGATAAATATCACTCCTTCAAAAATGGTTGAAATTTAATGATGATGAAAACAAGTGGAAAAGTGTTTTTACAACTGCATGTTGAAGTGATATAAATTATCCACATAATACAGTAACAAGTTCATAAAGTGGCAAGTTTATAAAGAGAAACTGAAGTAATTCTTGATGAACTTGTCGTTTTATAAACTTTAAATTTAGTTGTATGAGCAATGCATTTATTGAGGCGTTGATGAAACGTATTGATGGATTAAAGGCATCCGGGGATTTTTCGGATGCGGAAATGGATTTGATTAAGGATTTTTATAGGGTGTCGTACCATCAGTTGGAGGTTGGTGATGCTGTATACCCCGCTTGGAGAGTACAACATAGTAATGCACTGGGCCCGGGTAAGGGCGGTATAAGATTTCATCCGGATGTTTGTGAGGAAGAGGTTAAATCTTTGTCGCTTTTAATGAGTTTAAAGAATTCACTTTTAGGTTTGCCTTATGGCGGGGGCAAAGGTGGTGTAAAGATAAATCCAAAAGGCATGACTGATGCTGATTTGGAAAAAGTTAGCCGAGCTTATGCCAGGGCTTTTGCTGATGTGATTGGGCAGGATGTGGATGTGCCGGCGCCGGACGTTTATACAAATGCCAAAATAATGGGTTGGATGATGGATGAATATGAGAAAGTTAAAGGTTATCATGAGCCCGGTGTAATTACCGGCAAACCACTCGCGCTTGGCGGAATCGCAATGCGCGGGGATGCGACTGCAAGAGGTGGTTCGATTGTGATTAAGGCTTTCTTAAAATCTATGAATTTACCGGAGTCCGGATTGAAAGTTGCTATTCAGGGATTTGGAAACGTGGGTTCATATATGGCACAGTTTTTAGCAGAAGCGGGGCATAATATTGTGGCCGTGAGTGATAGTAAGGGAGCGATTTATCATGAACAGGGTTTTGATGTAGCGAAGGTTATTGCAGACAAAGTGGAGGGTAAAGCAATTGCAGAACTGGGTATGGGGACGGTTATTTCTAATGATGAATTGCTTGAGCTGGAAGTTGATATATTGGTTTTAGCTGCACTTGAGAATCAAGTTACAAGTGAGAATGTCGATGTCATTAAAGCTAAAGTTATTGTTGAGCTGGCGAATGGACCTGTTTCAGCAGATGCGGATCGGGTGTTACACGCAAAAGGAATTCATGTGATTCCTGATTTATTGGCAAATGCCGGCGGAGTTACCGTGAGCTATTTTGAATGGGCGATGAATAGAACGGGTAATATTTTGGATGAGGATTACTTGAAACAGAAATTGGTGAAAATGATGGAGGATGCTTGGAACAGGGTTTTTGCGGTTTATCAGGAAAAACAGGGACATGTGGATTTTCGTACCGCCGGCTATATTTTGGCTTTACGTAGGATATTAGATGCCGAAAAAGCTAGGGGAAATTTGTAAAATTGGCTTTGTTGACAAGTAGTTAAAGCTAGGTTATACTTTTCGCGCTGTTGGATATTTATATTTAATAGTGCGATTTAGGCCGAAGTAGCTCAGTTGGTTAGAGCGACGGTTTTGTAAACCGTAGGTCGTGGGTTCAAATCCCTCCTTCGGCTCCACATCATCAATTAACAATATGAATTACGAATCTGCGCTAATTACTAATAACGTAGTTGGTACAGATTCGTAATTCGCTCAAATTCGTCCCGCATCAATAAATATAAAAAATTAATGTATGCGCGATCCCGCCGAGGCGTGGATAATTCGTAAAATATGTCTCAAGATAATTTAATCAAATTTGAGTGTACGGAATGCAAGCAGGTGAACTATCATTCCAGCAAGAATAAGAAGACACTCAAAAATCGCTTGGAGCTGGCAAAGTATTGCAAGCACTGCAAAAAGCGCACACCACACAAAGAAACAAAATAAAAAATCCGCTTAGGCGGATTTTTTATTAACCCGGTTTTTAGTAGGGATAATCCCTTGTGGTTATCCGTACTGTCGCCGTAGGCGGAACCGTGTAACCGTTACATTAGTACAGATAAATACCAAACTACACTATTCCAGTCTCGATTGGTACTAGCAAGATTTATCCCTACGATGAATTGATAATGTGTTTTGTGTTAGACGTAAGTGGTTTAGATGGTTATACTTGTTTTATGGATATTTTTGAACCACCACCGCTAAAGATAAAGCCAAAAAAGAGGTTTAGATATTTATATCCCGAAGGAATAAATCGAGGGTTATTTGCTTGGATATATTTTGGAAGTATTGTTTTTTGGATATTTCTGATAACCGGCATTGGAGCTCTTATTGTGTTTATATTGTTGCCTTTTTTGGGTGCGGTGATATCATTCAATTATCAACTATTGTTTATGGTTGGTTTTGTTGCATTTTCTATTATGTTTGGAATGTTTATAGCATCGAAGCTTGTAAATGGCATAATATTGCAGGGAATTGCGGAGGGAGATATCGCTTTAAAACACTAATTATGAATTAAAAATTATGACCGATAATCTAAATTATGAATTAAGAATTATGAATTAAGAATGAAGGAATCGCTGTCGCGACATTTATTATATAATAAATGTCGTAGCCTCGATCATTTTTAATTTTTAATTCTTAATTTGTTGCATCAGTCATTCTTAATTCTTAATTTTGCGAATGAAAATGAGCATTTATAGCGAGTTAGTTCATGAGGCGGCGGAGTTTGCAGCTAAGTTGCATGAGGGGCAGTTTAGGAAACATCCGGAGGGGACTCCGTATTTTTCGCATTTGGCTTATGTTGCGCTTGTTTTGCAAAAAGCGGGTTATGATGATGAGGTTATTGCCGCCGCATTGTTACATGATGCGATTGAGGATACTGAATATACTGCCGAGCAGATGACATCTCAGTTTGGCGCAAGAGTGACAGAATTGGTTTTGGCGGTTAGTGAGCAGAAAGATGTGGATCCTTGGACGGAGAGAAAGCGGTTGTATCGTGAGCAGATAAGTGAATCGGGTGCTGATGCTGCCGCGCTGGCTTGTGCGGATCATTTGCATAATACTAAGAGTATGACGTTGACGGTTGATGCGGGAATTAGCATCAAGTCTTTATTTAAAATTGGGATAGAGGAAAGGCTTGCTCATGAACGAGAGCTGGTTGCCATCTTTAATGAAAAATTAGATGGATCGGAATTGGCACAAGAATTTGAATCGTCTGTAAATGATTTGGAGGTTGCGATGAAAAAATATGTCTAAATATAAAGATTACTTAACAGCTTCGGATTATTATCGATTTTTGAATTGTCCACATTGGCCGTATTACGATCGTTTTGCCTCAGATGAGGAACGGGAGTTTAAGCGTGATTTTACGGAGGCTGAAAAAAATAGATTGGAAGATGGCATTGCGCATGAAAAGGATGTAATAGAGAAGTTGTTTAAAGATACGGGTTTGGAAACAGCGGAGATTACTCGAGATGCAGAGAAGGATTCGGATGCGACGTTGGAGCTTATGCGCCGGGGTGTGCCTTTTATTTATCAAGGAACAATTACAAATGATGATTGGCAGGGCAGGCCGGATTTGTTAAAAAAAGTTGATGGTGAGAGTGCGCTTGGGGAATGGCATTATGTGCCGATGGATATTAAAAGTGCTCACAATGTGAATAAATATCATCGCTTACAGTTGATGTTTTATGCGGTGATTTTGGAGCAATTGCAGGGCAGATTCCCATCGCGAGGATACATTATCAATAAAGATGGTGATGAACATGAAGTGATGTTGGGTGATTATGTCGCGGAGTTTCACGAGTTTACCGAGGAGTTGGAAAAGATACGTGCCGGGGAAAAACCGGATCCGGTTTTGCGGAAGAGTTGTTTTGATGTGGGACCCTGGGGAAAACTCTGCGAGGAACATGCCAGAAGTACAAATGATATAGCTTTGTTGTTTAATGTAGATGTGAAGAAATTGCGTGCGCTTAGGGATTTGGGAATTAGGACGATAGATGATGCGGCTAAGATGGACCCGGTGGATTTGGATGGAAAAGCTTCGGGATTGAGGCAACATGGGCTTGAGGTCGCAAAATATCAGGCGGAATCTTTGTTGAATCAATCTGTGATTATTAGAGATGCTGTTGGTTTGGATACACCACCAATCGAAATTCATTTTGATATAGAAAGCGATCCGCCGAATGATGTGGATTATCTTTTGGGTTGTTTGATTAGGACTAGAGAAAAGTCAGAGTATCGGCCATTTGTAGCTAAAAGACTTGAAGATGAAGGGAAGATGTGGAAAGAGTTTTTGGGTTGGATAGAGACCTTGGAAGAACCCTATCAAGTTATTCATTATGCTGCATATGAGAGAATTCGTTTGGCTGTTTTAGAGAGGCGTTATGGCGGGAGTGAAGCATTGGATAGATTCCGCGATAACATGATAGATATGAAGCAGATTGTTACGCACTCAATCGTTTTGCCTCTTTATTTTTATGGATTAAAATATGTGACTCCGTTTTTTGGTTTTCATTGGCGCGGAGAAGTATCAAGCGGCGGGCAATCGGTTGATGTTTTTGAGGAATATTTGCAGACAGGGGATGAACATTTGTTAAATGAAATAATCCTCTATAATGAGGATGACGTACGAGCGACGGCTGTGCTCGCCGATTGGTGCCGGGCTTATGCTAGGAAACTCACGACTTACAACGAGCCGTATCCTTGGGAAATTGGTATTCCTTCGGAATACAAATAAGAATCTGAGAATCTGTGCAAAATGCTTAGATTCTAGATTCTTAGATTTTTTTTAGTTATGCAGTTGTTCTTTCCAGGATGGAACGGGTTTGGATGGATCTTCGGGTGGGGTGATGCGAGTCCAGGCAATGGCGGAGATTAGGGCTGAGATTGGAACTGAAGTGATGATGCCGATTGTGCCGGCAATTGCGAGCAAGAATGTTGCGGAGACATCATTTTGATTTAAGAAATGGAGCCAGCTGGTGTCGTTTTGGTAGCGGAAGAGGAAGATGTAGATTGATGCGCCAACCCAGGTTAAAACTAAAACTAAAGACATTGTGGCAATATGGGAGCGGCCAATGTTCATGCCCGAGGTAAACAAATCTTTCCAAGTTGCATTTTTGCGGATTTTTTTAAGTTCCGCGACGCCGCAGCTGATTGAACTTGAGATGTCTTGGATAATAGCGAAGCAAGCCAGTATTAATCCAATTAGAATTAATTTAGCAGGATCTATAGTAGGGTGATCTTTAAAGAACGATTGGCCAACAGCATCATAAGCATTTGTTAGGTGCATGATTTTGGCAAAGATTTCGGCTATGATTGTGGTTACAATAGTTCCAATAGTTGTTGATATTGTTGTTGCGATTACTTTTTTATGCCAACCAAATAAGAGTAGCGAGCTAATTAAAGATAGAAGTAAAGATGCGAGCGTAATCACTAAAAGTAATGGCCAGTCGCGTAGATAAAGCGGGATGGTGGTGTAGATTGCGAGCCAAAGGGTGAGTGATAATGCGCCGGCGATTATGAGGCCGCGTAGGCCAAAAAAGGCAATCAGTAAAATAATTAGAATTCCGATGCTAAACATGTAGATGTTTTTTCGATCGTAAGTTTCGAGAAAAATTTGCGGTTGGTCGTTGCCACCAGGTTGAACAAAAACCATTATCAGATCTCCATTGGCTGGTTTGATGTTATCTTGGGATGTACTCCTAACGTTGTAAGTTTTATCTTTAAAATCTCCACTGAGAATTTGAATCGTGTAATTGAATCTAAGTTCCGCACCGGTTTCGGTTTGGGAGTTGATTTGATCTATGGCTTTTATAAGGGCCCGTTCGTAATTACCATAACGAGAACGTTCGGCAATTGTTGTAATGATGGGTATTTGGTTTGGATCTGTATTAACCTCGGGTGCCGGTTGTGTTGTGCCCGGTGTATCGATATTAACACCGGGGACGAGGAGGCCTTGTGTGCTGGATCCGGTTAGTTCGGGGACTTGGGCGTTAGTTAGAAACGGAAAAAATATAAAAAAAGCAGCAAAAATGCCAAATAGACACATTTGCATGGTTTGTTTATACCCACCTAACTTTTGCATGCAAATATGATAATACGTGTGCATTAATATTGCCAACCAGACAGGTTTTTGCTATAGTCTGCGAGCTATACGGGCTATATGGCTTATGCTCATATAGCTCCTCCTCATTCGGAAATTGTTAAATCTACTATTTAACATTTCGCTCATTTCGTCGGGCTATAGCGCAGTTGGTAGCGCGCATCGTTCGGAACGATGAGGCCGTGGGTTCGAGTCCCGCTAGCCCGACCATTTAAAAAACACAGGAAACTGTGTTTTTTTGCTATAAACAAGATCGGCTCCGCGAGCGGTATTGAAAATGGCGTGATATGATACTAAAATCATAACTATATGGATATTGAATTTGAAGCAACATATATTGACGTTGATATCAACGTCATGCGCAAGAAACTGAAAAAATTAAAAGCGGTTTTAAAAAAACCCGAGACCTTGATGCGTCGAGTAGTCTTTCATCCGCCTAAGCATATTAAGGGCGGTTGGATGCGCGTTCGTGATGAAGGAAATAAAATTACAATGAGCCTCAAACAAGTTACGGGAGCAAAGATTGAGGAACAAAAAGAAGTTGAATTAATTATCAATGATTTTGAAGAGGGTATAAAATTTTTAGAGGGTATTTCCGCCAAGAGAAAATCTTATCAAGAAACAAAACGTGAATCTTGGGAGTATATGGGGGTTAAGGTTGAAATTGATACATGGCCAGGCCTTGAATCTTTTGTCGAAATTGAGGGGAGCTCTGAGCGTGCGGTAAAACAAGTAACCGAAAAATTAGGATTGGATTTTTCAAAAGCCATATTTGGAGCGGTTGATGTTGTTTATATGAAAAAGTTGGGTATTCCGTTTAGTGTGATTAATAACCAAACACCAGAGATTACATTTAAAAATCCGCCAAAAAAATATAAGCCCATGATGAGGAAGGAGTTGAAATCGCGAAAGAGATAATAATAAACAAAAAGGAAGCTTTTATCTTTCTTACGTATTTATTATATTACTAAAATCATATGGAATATTTAAGAGATATAACCTGGGAAGAAGTGTTTGAGGGTTGGCAGGAGTGTGAGGGGAATAATCCGGGATGGATCAAATGCGCGACCGAAATAAAGGGTTGGCCGGATTGGGAATCTTGGCGGAAATTTACGGCCGAGTATTTTGGTGCGCAGAATCGAAAGTGGAAATTGTATAAGATTACCGACCCAATGAAAGAAATACCTGTGATGTTGCTGGGGCCTTATTCGGGTTGGCAATCAAGATTTGATGAGAAGAATGTTCACACATTCGATGAGCTTGTAGAAATTCCAAAAGAGTTCGAGCATTTTAGCAATCATGATGGTGTGAAATCGATTATGAATGGGTTGCCGTTTACAACTCAATATATAGGTTTGCAAAGAGAGGATAGTGGTAAAATTGTTTGTATCGAAGGGCATCATCGAGCGACCGCACTGGCGATTTTAAAGAAGATGGGAAAGCAGATTGATTTTAGCGGAGTGGAAATAACTATTGCTTTGACTGAATTGCCAGCCGGGGAGGTTGATTTGTTGGATCAGGCTTTGGCTCGAGGTTCATCTGCAAAATAAAACATTAGATTGCATTGCACGCCTGGACATATGGCGTTTTTGTGTTATACTTGGCCGACAATAAATATGAACAAGAAACCTAAGATTTTAGCTCCTGTACGGGATGAGATATCGTTTACAGCGGCAGTTGCAGCGGGTGCTGATGCTGTTTATTTTGGCGTAGGCGAGCTGAATATGCGTGTTAGCTCCAAAGGTATCGACATGGAGGAATTGCCGCGGATTGTTGCCAGAGCTCACGAGCGGGGAGTTGAGGTTTTTATTACATTGAATGTAATTGTTTATGAGCATGAGTTAGAGAGAATGCGGGAAATCATACAATCTTTAAAAGATGCCGGAGTCGACGCGGTTATTTGTTGGGATCTTGCTGTTATCAAGCTTTGTAGAGAGATGGGGATGACTTTTCATATATCGACACAGGCAAGCATCTCCAATAGTTCGGCGGGGGCGTTTTATGAGGATCTCGGAGCGAGGTGCATTGTGCTGGCGCGTGAGTGTACACTTCCGCAAATCAAAGAGATTAAGAGTAAGATGAAAACTGCCAAGGTTGAAATTTTTGTGCATGGCGCGATGTGCGTGAGTGTTTCGGGCAGATGCTTCATGTCTAACTTTTTGGAATGTAAATCCGCTAATCGCGGAGAGTGCTTTCAGCCTTGCAGGCGTGAGTATACGGTTCGGGATAAAGAATCGGGGCATGAACTTGATGTTAGCAATGGATATGTGATGAGCCCAAAGGATTTGTGCACGATAGAGATCTTGGATGAAATTGTAGAAACCGGAGCAGATTATTTGAAGATAGAAGGGCGGGGGAGATCGCCGGAATATATTCAGACAACCGTCGCTTGCTATCGCAAAGCTGTTAATGCGATTGATACAGGAGAATATACGGATGAGCTTAAAGATGAATTACTTGAGGAACTAAAGAAAGTTTATAATCGAGGATTTTCGACCGGGTTTATGTTTGGCAGGCCGGCACACGAGGCTTGGTCGCGTGTGCGCAATAGCCAGGCTACGGAGAAGAAGGAATATTTGGGTAAGGTACAAAATTATTATAGAAAGACAAATATCGCCGAGCTGAAGGTTTTGAACGGTGAACTTAATGTTGGTGATGTGTTGCAGTTTCAAGGGCCAACGACCGGGGTAGAGAGGATGATTGTTGGATCTTTTGAATCGCATCCGGATCAGGAAGTGACTGTTGAAACTAGTTTCATTGTTAGGAAGAGTGATGAAGTTTATAAAATCATCGAGTCGTAGTACTTAGTCATAGGTGCTGAAATATTTGTAGGGGCAATACCTTGCGGCGCCACTCGCAACCTTTAGGTGGAGTGTGGTGTTTGCCCGTTCTATCGCCGCAGGCGGAACTGTATGACAGTTCTTTAGAACTGGCGATCACAAGGATGCGCCCCTACGAGGATTGTCGCATTTGTTTTATACTACTTCAATGGAAACACTAATATTCGCGGGGCAGATTTTTATAGTCATCATTTGTTTGATCGTGATGATTGTTGGTTTCATGTATCAGTGGAGTCTTTTTGCTACTCGGGCGCCGTTTGTGGAGATCCCGAAGGAGATATTGGGGGATATTGTGAAGGCATTGGATGTTAAGCCTGGGAGCGTCGTCTATGACTTGGGAAGTGGGGATGGGAGAGTTTTGGTGGCTTGTTATCGCGAGCAGCCGGATGCGAAGTATGTTGGGATAGATAAAGCGATAGTACCGCATGTTTATGCGGGGTTAAGATTGCGTTGGAGAAAAATTCCAGCGCGTAATATTAAGTTATTGCATAAGAATTTTTTTAGACAGGATTTGAGTGATGCGACACATGTTTATGTTTATTTATTTCCGGGGCTTTTGAAAAGTCTTTTACCAAAATTACAGAAAGATCTTAAGCCGGGGACTAGAGTCGTCTCTTGCGATTTTGAGTTTCCGGAAGAGTTTAAGTCGGTGCAGTTGATTGATTTAAATAGACCAAAAGGGAAACGTGGGAGGAGGCTTTATATTTATAGTGTTGGATAAACTCACCCCCTGCCCCCTCTCTTAAGATTAATAGAGGGGGTTCCGAAAAACTGTTGTCTGAAGTCTCTCTCTTGATCTTAAGAGAGAGATTTTGAGCGAGTTTATCGCAGCGATATGTGGATAAATAATTTAGCCATAATTATGGTATAATTAGCGTAAATATCTATGGTTAAGAAAAATACTTCAAATAAGAGTTATTCGAGAGCAAAGAAAGTTCCGGAAAATTATACTCATCATTTAAAAGCGTGGTTATTTGGTTTAGCGCTAATGACTGTTTTGGCTGTTGGTGTGCCGGTTATGCTTTGGGCTCAATCCAACGATGCACCTCATCGTGTGAATGTGGATGCGGGGGCGCTTAGCCAGTTGCAAACGAAACTTGATGAACTGCAAAAGTCTTTGGATTCACTGGTTGCAACTAAGACCGAGATTATTGGAGGGTCTCAGGATTTTGGTGCCAAGCTTGATGATGCACGATCTGACTGTTTAAATCAATGCAGAACGCAAAGAGTTATTTGTTTTGATGAGTATGATGGAGATGTTGCACCAGGTGTTTCACATCCTTGTTTAGCAAAGACTAGCGCATGCGTAACAGCATGTAATGATACACCGCGTTCACCTGTTTCTTGCCAAGATCGTTGTGCGGTTGCTTTGGGTGGTTGCGTAGAAGGAGTGATTGCGCCTAAATCTACGGTTGTCGAAGATGAGGAAACTGCATTAGATGGTTGCAGAACACAAAACAGGGAATGTTTATTAGACGAATGCAAAATATCAGATGAATCGGCTATGCCGGATTCGTATTGTATGGATCAGTGTAGACGTTTAAGTGTGATATGTACTACAGGATCGGCACAATATGATGTAAACGCGATGGAGCTTTGTAAAAGAATAGAACAAACATGTACTCAAAGATTATGCATGGGCGCTAAATTTTATTATGATGGAAATTGATTGCGTTGATAAAAAAAATTATCTGTGAATTGTGATTAAGAATTAAAACGAAGTTGAGACTTCGTTTTTTTGACTTACATTTGTTAGTGTTCTATGTTTGTTCTATAAATTAGGAATAACCAATAACCAAATTCCAATAATCAATTGGTGATTGGAGCTTGATTATTGATTATTGTAAGTTTTTATGCAGAAAAGTTTGTTTACAAATGATGCGGGTCAGTCGGATTTGCATAAGCCTTTGGCGGATAGAATGCGGCCGAGGAGTTTTGATGAGGTCTATGGGCAGGAGGAGCTTGTTGGCGAAGCTTCGGCTTTTAGGCGTCTTGCCGAACAAGATAAAGTGCCGAGTTGTATATTTTGGGGGCCTCCGGGAACGGGGAAGACGACTTTGGCTGAAGTGATAGCGCGGACAACTGAGGCAGAGTTTGTGCCGCTTTCGGCTGTAACAGCGGGAGTGTCGGATATCCGTAAAATAGTTTTGGCATCAGAAGATCGTTTAAAGATGGGGAAGAGGACGATTTTGTTTATTGATGAAATACATAGATTTAATAAAAGCCAGCAAGATGCATTGTTGCCACATGTTGAGCGCGGGACAGTTATATTTATCGGCGCGACGACAGAGAATCCCAGTTTTGAAGTAAATCACGCTCTTTTATCGCGTGCGCGGGTTTTTACTTTGTCGGCACTCAGTGAGAATAATTTGAAAGAGATTTTGGAGCGAGCACTAAAAGATGGGGAGAGGGGTTTGGGGAAAGTCAAAGTGAAAATTGATGAGACTGCTTTAAAGTCTATTGTGCAGATTGCGGATGGGGATGCGAGGGCGGCGCTAAATGTGCTGGAGATGTGTGTTAACTCAATCAACCCCAAAATGACTGACGGTAAATCGAGTAAATCAGTGAGTGATCAGTGTTCAGTGACAAACGAGACGGTTAAGACAGTCTTGAAGAGGTCGCATATGGTTTATGATAAGGGTGGGGAGGAGCATTATAATGTTATAAGTGCATTGCATAAATCCATGCGTGGGTCGGATGCTGATGCAGCGCTTTATTGGCTGGCTAGGATGTTGGAGGCTGGGGAGGATCCGATTTATGTCGCACGACGTGTGGTTAGATTTGCATCAGAAGATATTGGTATGGCTGATCCGCAAGCTTTAGTGCAGGCGATGAGTGCAATGCAGGCGGCGAGATTGATAGGTATGCCGGAGTGTAATGTGCATATGGCGCAGGCGGTGGTTTATTGCGCACGAGCAAAAAAATCCAATCAGCTTTATACAGCCTATGGAAAAGCTGCACGCGATGCCAAGGAAACGTCGCATATTGGCGTGCCGTTGCATTTGAGGAACGCTCCAACATCTCTCATGAAAGATTTGGGATATGAGAAGGATTATAAATATAATCCGTCTTTTAGCGAACCCGTGGATCAGGATTATTTACCGGAGGAGTTAAAAGGGAAAAAATATCTTTCTTTATAGAGTTGTATCGATTGCGAACTACGATGTACAATGATCCGGATGAGACAGAGATATTTACAGGAAAAGATAGAATCGCATAATACGGGGAGGAGATTTTTGTTTTTGTTATTTATTTTAGTCGTTATTGGTTTTATATTTGTACTTCGTTTAGCTAAATTTCAGATTTTAGATAAGGAGGTTTATCAAGTTTTGGCATCGGATCAATATGATTTAGAGGCTAAATTATTACCAAATCGTGGTAGGATTTTGATTAAAGACCCGATGGATGGGAAATTGTATCCTTTAGCCGCAAATAGGGATGCATGGCAGGTTTTTGCGGAACCTAAGAACATAAAGGATCCGGTGGTCGTAGCACATGAGCTTTCGGCTGTTTTGGGAATACCGGATGTGGACATGATAGCAAAGTTAGCCGATAAACCTGATGATCCTTATGAACCCATCTCTCGTGATGTTGAAACTGCGGTAGTGGAAGAGTTGAAATCAAAAAAACTAGAGGGTATCGGTTATGCACGTAGTATTGCCAGATTATATCCCGAGAAAAATATGGGTGGGCAGGTGATTGGAGTTGTAACCGAGAATGAACAAGGATCGCTTCAGGGTAGATATGGTGTTGAATATACGTTTGATGAGCTTTTGGCGGGACATCCGGGAAGTTTGGCCGCGGAGACCGATGCGGCGGGTCGAAGAATTATTTTTGGTCAGAGTAAATTATTGGAAGCAACTGATGGGGCGGATATAATTTTAACTTTAGATAGATCTATTCAGTTTCAGGCTTGTGAACGAATTAAACAGGGTGTTTTAACTTATCAGGCTGATAGCGGTACGATGATAGTAATGAATACCGATACGGGTGCGATTTTGGCAATGTGCTCTTTTCCGGATTTTGATCCATCGAATTTGAAAGATGTGGAAGATGTGGGAGTTTTTAATAATCCGGCAACGTTTATTGCTTACGAACCGGGTTCTGTTTTTAAGGCAATTACAATGGCAGGTGGCTTGAATGAAGATAAAGTAAACCCCAATACCACATATGAGGATAAGGGGTTTTTGGAGATTGATGATTTTACTATTAAAAATTCCGATGGTTTGGTTCATGGAGTAAAAACTATGACCGAGGTTTTAGATGAGTCGTTGAATACGGGTTCTGTTTTTGTGATGAGGCAGTTGGGTAAAAAAGTTTTTCAGGATTATGTGAAAGCATTTGGTTTTGGTGAAAGTACGGGTATAGAATTGCGTCCGGAATCTGCCGGAGATATTTCGAGTTTGGATAATAAGGGTGAGATTTTTGCGGCAACCGCATCTTACGGACAGGGCATAACTGTTACACCTATACAACTTATTGCAGCGTTTGGTGCTTTGGCGAATTACGGAAAGCTTATGCGGCCGTATATTGTTTCAGAAATTGTTAATCCTGATGGATCGCGAGAGGTAACTGAGCCCAAAGTTGTGCGTGAGGTTATCACGCAAAGATCAGCACAATTAATTACCAGAATGCTAACCAGCGTTGTGGAGGGTTCTCATGGACATTTGGCTCAGGTACCGGGGTATTGGGTGGCTGGTAAAACCGGCACTGCCCAGGTGGCAAAACAGGGTAGCCGTGGATATGATACCAGTAAGGTAATAACTACATTTGTAGGATACGCTCCAGCGGATGAACCTGAATTTGTGATGTTGGTTAAGCTTGATAATCCAAAAACTGCCAAATGGGCAGCAACATCATCCGCCCCAATTTTTGGAGACATGGCCAAGTATTTGCTTAATTATTTGAATATTAAGCCTACAAGATAGATACGTCATTTTTATTCTTAGTTTAAAAACGACATAACTTGTTCTCAATCGAGCTTATCTCGATGAATGTTTTAAATGTAATATTGTTGACGTAGTTTGAGGTTTGGCGTAACTTAGAATTATATGAGAAAAATACTCGAGGCTTATCTTGGTTGGTGTACACAGAAGGCGATTTTACGCGATAAACCCGCAGTTATTGCCATAGGCGGATCGGTGGGAAAGACCTCAACAAGAAATGCTATAACTTTGACTTTATCGGCATTATTTAAACCAGAAGAATATCGAACATCTTTAAAGAATTATAATAATGAGATTGGAGTGCCAATTTCCGTTTTTGCAAAACCAATGCCGGGCAGGTACATAAGCAGGTGGGTGGATTTAATGGTGACGGCTACGATGTACGCATTTGGTTTAAAAAAATTGACGATGAGATATTTGGTTCTTGAGATGGGAGCGGATCATCCCGGGGATTTGGATTATTTGTTAAGAATTGCACCACCTTCTATTGCAATCATAACAGCACTTGGTGCAGAGCATATTGAGTTTTTTAAAACAGTGGAAAGTGCCATTGAGGAAGAGCGCAGAATACTCAGAGCATTGCCCGAGGATGGAGAAGCAATTTTAAATACTGACGATGGTTTTACTTGGGACTCCAGGGGTTTGGTAAAGGGGGAATCCGTGGGATTTGGCAAAGGAGCAGAGGCCTTGGCAAGGATTGAGTCTACGCAAGTTGTTTATGATGAGAATAATTTTGAAGAATCCGGGTTGGAAGTTGATTATAAGATAATGGGATATCACGATTTTAAGATTCGTTTAAAAGGAGTTTTTGGAGAGCCGAATGCTTATGCGGTTGCAGCAGCTTTGGCTTTTTGCTTAGGCATGGATTACGATTTAAAACCGGTAATTGATAAACTTGAAAAAGATTATTGTGGGATGGCCGGTAGAACTAGGATGATAAAGGGCATAAAAAAGACTATAATTTTAGATGATACTTACAACGCTCAACCGCAGGCCATGGAATCTGCGATTAATGACTTGCAAAAGTTTCCAGTGCCAGAAGGTGGCAAAAGAATAGCGGTACTTGGCGATATGTTGGAACTAGGTGATACGGCTATGCATGAGCACGAATTAATTGGAAAATCAGTGGCGAATTCCAATATTGACATCTTAATTTGTTGTGGTACACTTGGCCGTGTAATTGCTGAGAAAGCCATTATTAATGGCATGGATGAATCTCGAATACGCATGTTTGAAAAAAGTGAAGAAGCGGGATATTATCTACAGCAAGAAGTGATTCATCCGGGAGATATTATCTTGGTAAAGGGTTCGCAAGGAGTTCGCATGGAAAAAATAGTTAAAGAGCTCATGGCAGAACCACTTCGCGCCGAGGAATTGATTGTAAGGCAAACTCCGGATTGGTTGATGAAGTTTCGCTAACGTTCTATTTTAAGAGATCCTAAAACAAGTTAAGGATTTATCCAGGGCCTGTTCGTCTAACGGTTAGGACGTCGCCTTCTCAAGGCGAAAATAGGGGTTCGATTCCCCTACGGGCTACCACGTAAAAAGCCGCTAAGTTAGTGCGGCTTTTTACGTGCCCCGTGATGAAAGAAACATTAGAAAAAATAGTGCGTATTGAATTTTACGGGGCTAGTCATATATAGTCGCGGCTTCACGTGGCACAGCCCCTCCAAAAGCCGCTAAGTGAGTGCGGCTTTTTATGCATCCGTAATATTTGAGCAATCATGATATAATGTTAAGTAATCTAACGTATTTAAATAATTTATTTATGTATAAAAAACTTTTGTTATCGCTCGCGGCCATGTTTTTGGCTGTGTTGTGGGCTGTGCCGGCATCTGCTGCGCAATTTCAGGGAGGGGAATCAATTACTATTCCATCCTCCGATGATGATGTTTATGCGGCTGGGGCAAATATTTTTGCTGATGGCGATATTAATGGAGATTTATATGCCGCTGGTGCAGTTGTTAGGTGTAATTCCAATGTTAGCCAGGATGTGGTGATGGCTGGGTCCATGGTTGATTTGTTTGGTAATGTTGGTGATGATGCCAGGCTTGCAGGTTCCATGGTTAGCGTAGGCGGAACAGTAGAGGACGATTTAATTGCCCTTGGAGGAATGGTGAGAGTTTTGCCAGGGTCGGTTATTAAGGGGGACTTAACGGTAGGTGGTGGATCAGTGATGATTGATGGAACGGTTGAAGGTAATGTTATTGGTGGTGGCGGACAAGTCATTATCAATGGTGATGTTAAAGGATCTGTTCTCTTGGAAACTGATGAGCTTATTTTAGGCAATTCGGCAAATATTGGGGGGATGATTCAATACACTTCTTCTAATGATGCGAAAATAGATGAAGCGGCCGTTGTTGCGGGCGGAGTGGAACATAAGATACCCGAGGTGTCAAAAGAGAAGTCTGGAAAATTTGAGTTTAAAAAGCCGGATATAGATAAAGGTGCTTTGTTTGGATTGGGAATTTTAGTATTTTTGTTAAAGATATTGATTGGAATCGTGACGGTACTAGTTGGTTTATATTTCTTTAAGAAACATATGCTTGCGATGGCAAGGATAATGCTGAATGAATTCCCGGCACAACTAGGTTGGGGTTTCGCTTGGGCGATACTTGTGCCCATTGCATCTGTGATTTTAATCTTTACTATTTTTGGATCGATTATTGGTTGTTTTGGATTAATTGCATATGTTCTAACTATGGCCATAGCCAAGGTAATGGCAATGATCGGATTTGGTATGTGGTTGTGGAAGCTTGTCACAAAAGGCAAGACGCTCGAGCTGGATTGGAAGATCGCGTTGCTTGGTGTGGTCGTATTAAATATCATTTGGCTAATTCCACTCATCGGTTGGGTGTTCTGTATGGTGTTTACGCTTGTGGCGCTTGGCGCAGTTGTGAATTACTTAAAAACATCCATAAAGTCTTAGTACTTAGAACTGATGATTGAAAAAGTCCCGGCGGAAGCTGGGGTTTTTTAATCTTTAAACAATAAATAGCAAATAATGAAGCGAGCGGAGAAAATTTCTTTGTTATTTAGTATTTGTAATTTATAATATATTGTTGATGGTGGTTGTTGTACGAAGTACGCTGTACGAGGTACAATGTAATCGTGTTAGAAATTATTGGTTATCATGCAATCGCGGCCGCGGCTTACGGTTTGTTTTTGGCTATGTTGCTAAGGCTAACTCGTTCAGCGTATTTATCTTTCAGGCGGAGGAAAAGTGGATTCGGCGTTGTGTTTAATAGTGTTACAGGCAAGCCGGAATCAATGGCTATTGTTTCACTGCAAACTCTGGGCGGTAAAACTTTTAGGACGGCTCCCACGGATAGAGATGGGAGGTATAATCTTGTAGCACCAAAAGGTGATTATATCTTGGAAGTTCGTAGGGCGGGTTATAGTTTTCCTTCAAAAATATTAAACAAAAAAAATAATGATTCGGCGTACGAAAATATTTTGTGTGTTAAGCATATTATTGTAACGGATCATGGATCTATTACACTTAATATTCCAATTGATCCCGATAACGTTTCGAGAAGAACCTCGTTGTTTAAGAGGAAGGTTTTGCGTAGTAAACGGATGCAGGAGTTTGTTAGTTTTGTTTCACCATTTTTGGCGATTTATTTAGCTTATATTTTGCGGGAGTTTTGGATTGTATGGCTTTTGTTGGGGTTGTATCTGTTGGCTCTTATAGTTAGGTTTTTGGATTTTAAACCTCCCGCTCCACCATATGGTACAGTGCGTGATGCTGAAAGCAGGATGCCTATAGATAAGGTGATGGTGAGAATTTTTGAACAAAAATTTGGAAAATTATTGGAAACGCAAGTAACCTCAGGAAAGGGGAGATATGCATTTGTGGTAAAGAAAGGACAATATCGTTTACTTATACAAAAACAAGGCTATAAAAGTGTCATTATAAATTTTCCGCATGTTAAAGATGATCATTTTCTTTTGGCAAAGGATGTGCTCCTTCATAGACGTGAAGCCTAAACTTATAAATATCCACAAAAGAGGATTGTTAAGATAATCAGGAATTTGAGATCATTTGATAATAATTGATTACGTTTGACGCAAATAGTGCCTTGTGATTAGATTGATTTAGCTAAATTATGCTAAAAATTTCACATATTATGAATGATAAAAAGATTTCATTAACAATTGGGGCGGTTGTTTTAGGATTGTTTTTACTGGTTTTGGTTTTTTCCGCTATTGGAACGGTTAATGCTGGTGAAAGAGGTGTTTTGGTGCAATTTGGTGCCGTCACGGGCAAGGTTTTTGATGAGGGTTTGTATTTCAAGATTCCGTTTGTGCAGGAAGTTGTAAGAATCGATGTTAAAGTTCAAAAATCGGAGGTTGGAGCAGATGCATCCAGTAAGGATTTACAGGTTGTAAATAGCAGAGTTGCGTTGAATTTTAAATTAGATCCGAATAAGGTGGCTGATTTGTATCAATCCGTAGGCAGAAGTTATGAAGATCGTTTAATAGATCCATCTGTTCAAGAATCAGTTAAAGCTGCAACCGCAAAGTACACTGCCGAAGAGTTGATTACAAAACGTGGAGAGGTTAGAGATGAGATTAAGCGTAATCTTAAAGAAAAGTTAGAACCGCATGGTATTTTGGTAGATGAGTTTAATATTGTGGATTTTGCGTTTTCAACGTCTTTTAATCATGCTATTGAAGAAAAGGTGACTGCTGAACAACAAGCTTTAGCCGCTAGAAATAAATTGGAACAAGTGAAGTTTGAAGCAGAGCAGAAAATTGCCGAGGCAAAAGGCAGGGCTGAGGGAATTAGAATTGAATCTGAAGCACTAAAAACCAATGATAAGATTTTGGAGATGAGATTTATAGAAGCTTGGGATGGTAAATTGCCGGTTGTGATGGGGCAGACGGCCAATTTTATGGACATTTCATCATTGTTAAAATAATGTTAGAATATAAATAAGACAAATAAGACAAAAAGTAATTAGGAGGATTTTATTTAATTAATGTATAAATATATGTCTTTTTGGCAAAAACTATTTAGTAAGAAAATGGAAACAGAACCAGCGATTGAACAGAGTGTTGATATGGCTATGACCACCCCTCAACCAGAACCTGTTCAGGCTCTGGAAACAGCTCCAGAGCCAATGCCCGAACCAGAAAAGGCTCCAGAGGCTCCTATTGCAGGTGCACCTGAAGCAGGTGGAACTGAGTGGTAGATGTAGTTATCTATGATAAAAAAAGACCCAGCAGAATTGCCGGGTTTTTATATTATTTGATACAAGGTTCGGCTTGCCAATGCAAGATCGTTCCTGATGTAAACGGTACAACTTCACCGAGTGTACGCAGAGAACCGTGCGGTATCGGGCTTAGGCTTACGCAACGTGTTTTTATTTCCATGCCATAGAAATCAGCACCAAACTTGCCAACGAAGTCATTTAGTTTGGTGATGGCACCTTCTTTCTCGAAGATTTCGGCAAGAATTTGTAGGGCTACAGGTGCAGAGAAACAACCGGCTACGGGATTTGCTCGTTCTTTGGCGAGGCGTGGATGCGGGGTGGAGTCTGAACCAAAGAAGAATTTAGGGTTTCCGCTTATTGCGGCTCCTATTAGTGCCGCGCGGTCTGTCTCGGTTTTGGCTACCGGCTTGCAGTAACAATGGGGATTTTCGTTTGCTTCCTTATTTGTTAAAACAAGGTGATGCGCGGTTATTGTTCCTGCAACATTGGCAGGTAAGCTCATTACCAACCCAACCGCCTCAAATGAGCTGAGATGTTCAACGATGATTTTGAGTTTTGGGAAAGTGTTTGCGGCCCAAAGGATCTCCTCCAAGAATTGCTGTTCGGCGGTTAATGGGTCTGCACCGGGGCGCTCGGCATGGATGCTTAAGGGCAGGTCGTAATCTTGCATGATGGCTAGAAGATGAGCTGCATCGGAGAGTTTACCAAAGCCGTCTTGGCTGTTGTTTGTTACTCCTTCAGGATAGAATTTGCCGGCAGTTACGATTTCAGTTATTTTACCAGCGATGAGATCTTTTGCTTCGGTCGCTGGCGTGAGTTTGATTGTCATCAGCGGCGAGAAACTGGGATATTCTTTACAGACTTCCAATATTTCTCGTCTGTATTCGTTTGCGTCAGCCGCAGTTAGAATCGGCGGGTCGGTATTGGGCATAACCAGGGCCAAGGAAAACAGCCTAGCTGTCTCGGGTGCCACAAGTTTGAGCATTTCACCACGACAAAGATGAACATGAAAATCGTGGACTGCTTCGAGTGGATAGCGCTTAATGATCATCATTTATCTCCTTCAAGTTCTTGTTGTTGTTTCAAAAACTCTGCTTGAGTATACTTGTCTTCGTAGCCTTTGTGTTCTATGACGTATCTGATTATTTTTTGGACGCGCCAAGGACGCAACATGGAAACGCAACCAAGCGATATGGCATCAGCGCCGGAATCCAGCATTATGTCCGCATCGGAGCAAGATAGAATGCCACCGCCACCAATTATTCGTGTATGGTAACTGGTTTTTTCTTTTAGCTCTTTAATCCATTTTGCAACAATAGGCAAAAGAGGTTTGCCGGAAAGCCCGCCACCACCAAGATGGGCGAGTGGTGAGCCTTTATTACCAAAGTATTTATCCCAGGGGATTTGGTTGGGGAGTTGTCCGTAAGGAATTGTATTGGATACATCAATTGCGTCACAAGATTTATGAGCTGCTATTTTGCAGACAGCACCAGGATCTAGAAGAATGTTGACCTTAATAATGATGGGAACATCCAGATCGATGAGAATGTTGAGATAGCCATATGCTTCGGCAACAATATCATCAAAGTGAACATTTGCATTTGGGCAAGATAGGTTTGTCTCGATGGCTACAGGAGCTTTGAAAAAGCGTAATGCCGGTAATAATGTTTCGACAAAACGACGATATTCATCATCGTGATTCTTGCCAACGGCCATGAACGAAATAATGAATGGTTCATTTATTTTTTGCCAAATGTTTTGTTCCAAGAGCCAGTTTAATCCGGGGCCACTTAGGCCGACGGAATTTAGAGTGACTCCGGCAATAGGTTTGACAACTATGCATTTGGGAATGCGTTCAACCGGTTGAGTGGATCCTTTTCTTAGAGGCATGTTGCCGGGTCGGGGATCGATGGTTGTGGTCTTCGTTATGAGCGTAGAGCCTTCATAATTCAAGCCAAAGGGTTTGAACGGAGCATGGTAGCTCCAGCCTTCGCCAAAAAAATTACGCGCACCTGAGGCGCAAAATACATCTCCAAATTCAATACCTCGAAGTTTCATTTTTTTACCTCGCGCATTGTGTGAAATGCATCATGCAATTCGTTGGTTGTTTTTGTCGAGGGGCTGGCGATATATAAACACACGAAATAGCAAATAGCAAGAGTTCCTTAGTTAACTCTTGTTATTTGTTATTGATTATTTGTTATTATCTAAACTATCATTGGCAGGGTCTCAACTGTCATTTTTTCGCCGGTTACTATGCCTTCGATTCGGTATGCACCATGTTGAGGGGCTTCCATATAACCATTCCACGCCGCGCGAGCCATGCCCCCGGAGTTGATCCAGTCGAAAAGCCATTCGCTTGTATATTTTGGTTCGGCTTGTTCGATACCTGCTCCAATATACATTAACCAAGTTTTGTTAAAATCTTCTTGGCTGCCTATGGTTGGTGCCATTAGAATTGGTAAACCAAGAGCGCAGTAAAAAGACATTTCGCTTGGTTTTGTCCAAATGATATCTGTTTTGCGTAATATTTTGTTGAAGTTTTTAAAATAGGTGGCACGATCGGGAAAATAATCTATAAAGAGTTTTTTGCCTAGAAGATTTTTCATTCCAAGTTTTGTAACGGCTGCAGTAAAATCTTTTGCAACTTGTTTTTTTGTGCCGGCCATTAATCTGAGGATGAAACCATCGCGTTTGAGGCGGCTTTTTACACTGGTTAAGATATCGACTGCCAATTGGCGTTGCGCACCTGCTCCGCCTACGGCAAACATTACTGTGAGTGGATGATCTTTTTTAGCGCTACAAGATCCAATTCCAATTTCGCTTTCAATTGTTTTAAAGTATTTTTTAAGAAAAATTCCTTGAGGATCCAGATTGCATATACGCTGCATTAAATCTTTTTTACATATACTGTTATCTAACCCGCCAATAACTTCACGTGGCAATGGAAAACCGGTGTGGTAAATGTTTTCTTCTTTCACGCCATATAGCTTAAGCCTTTCTACTACGCGTCCGTTTGGTGCAAAGTATTTGATTCGGCTTTTTTTAGGATCTTTTGGCACCCAAACTCGAGCCATATCCGCATCGCAGATTTGGCAATAGATATCCCCGGGGTAATCGAAAACCTCGGCAGCGAATGCGCCTGTAAAGAAAGTGCATATTAGAGGTTTTGGATCTTTTGCGAGTTTTTCGATTAGGTGTTTGCCCATCCCCAATTTTTCTATCATGTAATAAGTTTGGTGAACTTGATAGGTTGGATCGGAGAGATCACGACGCGGATAGAAATCTTCAATTTCTTGTATTTTATCCATGATCGCAAAAGCAATATCACCGATTATGGGAAGAGGTTTTAAACGAGAAACAGCCTCGTATCCTTTGCGACTTTCCAACCAAAGTTTTTTATCTCTGGCCGGGATGCCGGGGTAATCATCCATTTTGATAACGCCACCCTCGGCGAGTTCTTTTAGGGCATAAGCAGCACGATCGTGGCCGTAGCCCATGTTTACGGAGAGTACGTAAGCAGGTTTGCTCATAAACAAATAATAAATAACAAATAATAAATTACAAAGTTGGAATCGCTTGCGCGAGATTTGTTTTATTTTACCATACATTCATTTAAAATCGTAGTTATTAGCCGTGGTCATAGATGAGGAAAAGGTGATTGAACAATGATTTGTGAATATTGATTGGAGAAGGTATTGTGTTTAATTATATTTATGAAAATTTGTAAATGATTCTATAAACTCTAATAAAATCAAAGCAAATCTTGGTTTTCTGAGTATTGACATTTTGGCTTATTTATGTTATATTCATACGTCCCAGCATAACAATGAAAGGAGGTTGGGATGCTCATTATCAGAAGAGAAGGTGATCCTAGGGCAGAGCGCGCCGTGAGAGTTACACAATCTGAGAATGGCAGGTTTTGGTGGGTAAATCCACGCTCGCAGATTGTTAGGGCAACCGGTTGCAATGTTACCAGAATGGGTTGCATAGTTAGTTTCGCGGCGGGCTTGAAAGCTGCGGGACATCGGGTAATGATTGATGATCGGCGCGATGGACGACATCCGCATAAGTATGAGTTCGTGTTTGCAACGCACTCGAATATTATGCTTTACTGGCTTGTGGGTTTTGCCTGGGGCCAGAGAAATTGGGAGGAGTTGGTTCGTGCTTTGCAGCGCGATGTAAAAATGGAAAAGTGGTATGCGGTTCTGGAAGCGACAGCTTCTTTCTACATGACGCATCCGTATCAAAGTTTGCGCTTGATTGTTCCTTTGGACTGAACTTTTCAACTTAACTTGCACCGCATCATAACCAACTTTGTTGGATGATGCATCTCGCTATGAATTCTATATATGAATATAGATGGCATGGCACATGAGAATTTATATTTTAAATTCTCAAGAGATCTTAGTTTCCATCTAAATTGATGGGGGTTGAGATCTTTTTAGTAATAAAATTAACAAAGTGATAAAATAAAAATATGAAAGAAAAACAAGTAAATCCAGATATAGATATTAAGTCGGTGTATAATCGTCGGCGTTTTGATATTGCGGAATCGGATTTGAGGGATATGCCGGAATTATTGGAGGAGAAGCAGGATTATAAAGTTTATAAGGGTTTAGAAGCAGAGGAATATGCGGAAAGTTTAGGCAAGATTCACTCAGCGGAAGCACGCGATGCTTTTTTGATGGTGCTTGATGTAGCACGAGCTATTAAAGATGCTGGTGGCAAAGCTCTTATCGTTGGCGGGGCTGTTAGGGATGAGGTGCTGGGAATTGCCGCTAAAGATTTTGATATTGAGGTTTACGGGTTAGAGCCGGATCGAGTTGAGGAAATTGCAAAAGAGTTTGGATCTGTAAAAGATGTTGGTAAAGCGTTTGGAATTTTAAAGTTGCAACATGAAGGTGGAGTGGAGTTGGATATCTCGATGCCACGTACTGACTCAAAGATTGGTGAGGGGCATAGAGGTTTTGAAGTTAAGGTTGATCCGAATATGTCTATTGCTGACGCGGCGAGGCGAAGAGATTTTACTTTTAACGCCCTATCCAAAGATCCACTGACCGGAGAAATCTTTGATCCATTTGGCGGGATGGATGATTTGCGTGAGCATGTACTCAGGGTGACTGATGAAGATAGGTTTAGGGATGATCCGTTAAGATTATTGCGTGGAGCGCAGTTTGTTGGCAGATTTGGCTTAAAAGCCGCGCCGGAGACGATGGAAATTTTTAAAAGCATGGTGCCGGAGATGGCAACAATTTCGAAAGAACGTGTGCGTGAGGAGTGGGAGAAGTTGTTATTGAAATCCAAGAAACCATCTAAAGGATTGAATTTGTTGCGTGAGATCGGGATGGTGGAGGAGTATTATCCGGAGCTTCAGGCTTTGATAGGTTGCGAGCAAGAGCCGGAATGGCATCCAGAAGGCGATGTTTGGGTGCATACGTTGATGGTTACAGATAGCGCCAGGGAGTTAATAAATATCTATAAATTAAAAACAGATCAAGCTCGGATTGTTATCCTTGCTGCTCTTTGTCATGATTTGGGTAAACCTGAAATGACTGAATTTGTTGATGGAAGGATCAGATCTCGTGGGCATGAGCAAGCGGGGATGGAACCTGCGGAAAAGTTTTTAGAAAAGATTGGTGCGAGAAAAGATGATATCGAAAAAGTTATAAGAATTGTTGGCGAGCATTTGTGGCCAAAAGTAAGTTATGACCATGGCAGTGTGACTGATGGTGCTTTTAGACGATTGGCTAAGCGGTTGTATCCGGCAACGATTGAGCTACTCAGTTACGTTAGTGAGGCGGATAGTTTGGGAACCGGTCCGTATCTTGACCCCGAGAATCCCGAGCAATTTTTGCTTGCGGGTTTTGAGCGTGGAGGTACAAAGGCTGCCGCTTGGGTAAGGGAAAGAGCGGAGGAAGTTGGCGTTAATCAGCAAAAGCCGGAACCTTTTGTAGGTGGTAAAGAGTTGATTAAATTGGGATTTGTACCGAGTGCTAAAGAAGGTCAAAGATTTAACGATGTAATTAGATTGGCAGATGAATGTAGGGACTTGGGAGGAATGACAAAAAAACAACTCATTGATATTCTAAAAGATAGCGAAGGTTCGATTAGTGCCGCTTCGCAGACTTTAGAAATTTATTTGGAGAAAAACGTTAATCCATTCGAAGCGGATAAAATTTAAAGATTGAAGTTGTAATACAAAGAGTTAGACTGATGCTATGATTGCATGGCGATATCATGAGGCTAAATCATATGTTTGCTCTCTATTGATTTTTGTATTATCGATGCCAAATTTTTCGTCTAAGACATCATAGGCTATGCTTGTAATGCCTTGCCTTAGTAAACGCATGTTTTTTGTAGGGCTATAATCGGGATCGATTTGCTTTAAGCTTTGTAATCTTTCAGGGTCAAAAGTATTTGTTCGTTTTGAAAATTTGCTTCCCAGTTCTTTTTTTACGCCAATTTTATGACTTTTATATATCTTTAGTTCTTCTTGACCATCGGGGGAGAAAGCAAATGTATGGGCATATGCAAAAGATCCAAAAGATTTTATTTTGGAGTCGGTAGTTGCGTCAGAGCCGTGCCAAGCAATGCCTTTGATTTGTTGAGATATGTGGGCATCTTGCTCAGAGCCGGATATTTTTTCGCCATCGGGAGAAGTTAGGTTTGCATAAAAGGCAAAGAACATAGGTTTGACCTTTGGGAGGTTTGGGTCTTTATCCATTGCCTCAAGAATAGTTTTGAGTAGCTTAAGAGTTCTGCCTTCAGAATAGTATTCATCTGTAATTAATAAAGTCACTTCGTTCTTTTCGGTTCGCTTTGTGGCTTGTTTTACGACATCGCACATTCGTTCATAGCAGGCCTCCCAAGCGATTCTATGTTGATCTACCATTTCTTTTGTACTTGGCCTGCCTTCGCGATATTTTTGTTCGTTTAGAAGAATGGGAGTGAACATTTTTTGTATCGCAGTATTTTCCCACTCTTGGATTTTTCCGTTATTTCTAGCTTCACCATAATCGGATATTTCGGTTTCATGGAATAGCATAATATATTGATAATCGGGTCGAGGAACATCTTTTTCAGCTGCTAAAATATCGGTCATAATTTTAATGCCGGGAGATAGTGGGCGAGATGCAGTATCCGGGAAAGCGATGATATCTGGGAAATCTTTAGTATCAATTTTTGAGAGCTTATCAAATAGGCTTGAAAATCCATTTTTTAAGACAATACGATCGGCTCGGCTTAGTAATTCTCTTTTTTCTAGTTCATCCTCGGGCTGTTCATCTTCGGCATCATATTCGCCGTAGAGAATGGAATCGGTTACCTTTTTTTCAAAGGGATTTTTATAGTAAAAGTCCGCATCAGAATTAGATGCTGTAGAATCTTGGATTGCTGACTTATTTTGAACGGCTCGGTTTGGTACTTGCTCCAGGCGCATAACAGCGATAGTTTAACATGAAATCGCATTTAAGACATTTGGTTTGGATAAGAGCAGTTACAAAGAATGTATTTTATGCCTATATAAAAACGAACATATTATGTTCGTTGTATAGCTCTAGATTAAGCCACAAAGTTCATTGGCTTTATTAACAATTTTTGCAAGTTCTTCGTCTTGTTCGTGTTCCATTTCTTCAAGGTTCCTATTACGTACGGAAAAAACTCTGGTTCCCATTTTGTCGCTACATACTATTCTAGCACTTTCTATGGCGTTTGGACTGTGCTGGGCAATTTCTTTGGAATAAAATCTTGGCGCATTCACCAAATAAAAGTATTTGCACGAACCAAAAATATTTACATCAAACACTCTGTAGTCGCTGCCATCGTAAAGGTATTGAGCATCACTAAACTTGTGTTGATTTAAAATTGCATTCTGCACTTTGTAGTCTTTGTCTCCGAAATTTGATAGTGGAGCGAACGCTTCGATACGATCAGCTTGCATGAACATCCGCAAGCACCAAGCTAGCAGCATGGGTAGATCAGTTAAAATCAAGGTGAAGCAACGCTCGCGAGGGGCCGATTTTAACCATGCTACCGCAAAAGGATTATTATGCAAGATTATGCTGTATAGCCATTGGTCGAAAAATTCAAGGGCTAGTGGTTTTATTAAATCCAACGCTTGGAACATGTTGGCATTTGTATAACCCAGAAGTATTGGTTCAGGCCAAGAATCCAAGAGTTTGTAAAAGTCGATTCTTTTCGTGTGTACATCTTCATCATCCGGATTTTGGCGAATTTTTGCCAGAAGAAATTCTTCAAGAGCAAAAGCAATAAATTTTCTGCTGGGAGTCGCATTCCTCAAATCAACTATATCAATTAGTTTAGAGCGGCTTTTTAGGCAATATGTTAAAGCAGTTTGTAATTGGACTTCGAGGGTTGTATACCTGCTTTCCAGTAACCAACGGTTTGTCCTATCAAACGGCATAGTTATTAATCCTTTCCAAACCAATTCCCATTTCATTAAGCACATTGTGCGGTAAGATATTTTCCGCATCACATGATACCAATTTGCCGCGCTCGTTAGGCAGCCAAATACTGCAGGAATTGGCTTTTTCTCCGGCAAATTGGTCTACCCAAGCTATTCTTTTTGCATGCCAGGTTTCGGAACTTGAACTACGGATTTTTTTTTGCAAATCCGGTTTGGGGTTGATGGCGATAGGATAGCGTGCCCTTTCGAATGAGGGTAAGTCGTACAACGTATCACCTAATGCTATACAATCCGTCCAATTGATCTGACATTCACGACTCAACAAATCCATTACCTTGCCCTTGTCCATCCCCGGGTCAAGATTAGGTTTTTCATCGGTAAAGTAGCCATCAATTTTTGGTCTATCTATTCCAATCACTAAATCAAGCCCTAAAGGCAAACATACTATGTCGGCGATTTCCTGCAACATGCCTGAAATTGCGATGAGCAGAGGCCTTGGTTTTTGTCTGCGTAATGCCAGAATTAAGAGTCTTGGGAAACTTAGACATGATTTAATGATGCGAGGGAGGCCAAGGTATTGCAGTTCTTTAATTTGAGAAACATGCATACCGCTGAAGAAATTGTTGTCCCACATTTTGATGGCAATTTTCTGGATATCGCTTGCAAAATTAGGTCCCCAATACTTATAGGCAATGGCCGGGTAGTCATCATGTTCCATGGTTGCCAAAGGGTTTATACCGACTTCCCTGGACAGCGCTATGGTTGTCCTTAAAAGTAGGTTGTCGTCTACCAAAGTGCCATCTATATCGAAAACATGAGCATGAGTATAACCATCATTGTCATTGATCAAATACCGTAGACGCTCAAAAATTTTTTCGTCCATTTGATTATTCCTTTTGTCTAAAGACCTGAATTTACCTTAACGCAACCGATTAATTTGTCAATAATGCCAGTTTGCAAAATTTAATAGATATTGCTAATATAACGCAACATTTCGATTTTGGTAATTGTAAACATAGGGACGTCGTATAATGGTAGTACAGGGGTCTCCAAAACCTCTAGCGCGGGTTCGATTCCTGCCGTCCCTGCCACGTAGGACACTCGTCATTAGGCGAGTGTTTTGTTATACTTTAATTATTATGAATTTTGATGATCCGCAAGGCGTTATTGGCAAGAAAGAGAGTGTTTATGATGCGGTAAAAGATGAAATGGATTTTGAGAAGAATCAACGATTGTTTAGAGAAATGCCGTCTAAGGATTTTGCTTTATTAGTGTCTCATTTAACGCGACCGGATGCTTTTATTAAAACTTTAATAACAGGTGAGATTGCATCTTCGGAAGAATTGCGTGAAAGTTTTTCGGAAGATTTTGTGAAAACTCATAGAGAGTACATATCTCTTGGTTCGTGGGAAGAAAAACCGGAGAATGATTATGTTTCATTTGCCATAGGCTTGCCGTTATGTGAATACGCGTCAGAATCCAGCACTGAAATTTTAAAAAAGGGCGGGTTGGGCTTTGTGCAGTTGGCGGATACTTTTTTATCAAGATCAGATACAGTAGACAGTGAGGCTCAGTTAAGGCAGCCTTTTTCAAGAGATTTATTTGAATATAATGAATTTGTTAAGAGTGAAGCGTATGAACAAGATTTTGCTGAAGCGGTTTCGTTTTTAAAGGGCAATCCTTTTGTAAAGTATTTATCAAAAAAACACATTCTTGATGTTTTGAATGTTGCGCGTAAATGGGGAAGGCTAGACGCAGAGCATCCGGTTGAAATTCATATATCCAGAGATGAAGAAGATAGATATCCTCGTATGAAAGTTTCGGATACTTTGGTTTTAATACCCACTAGCGAAAGAGAACAGGCGCTGGAATCATTGAAGAAAGTGATTGAAGATATGAAACAGCATTCATCAAAACTAAAGGAAATGTTTGGTGTCGATGTTGCTAATTTAGATGCGGAAACACTATTAAATAGTTACAATATTTATTGGTACCCACAAGACAATATTACTCTGGCGATTGAATATTTATCTACACATAAAGAGAAGCTTGAAAGTTTTTTTCGGAAAACTTAGATGTATTGTACATTTTTAGAATTGCTGTGCTAAGATTTGTAACATATGAAAAATAATATGCAAATTCAGGTTTTGGGGTCTGGTTGCCCAACATGTGAAAGGCTTTATAATTCAGTTAAAGAGGTGGTGGTTGAGATGGGTTTGAATACGGAGGTGGAATATGTTACAGATTTTCAGAAAATTGCGGAGATGGGGGTTATGTCGAGCCCGGTTTTGGCTGTGAATGGTAAGCCGGTTATGGCCGGGTCAGTACCAAGTAAAGATGAAATAAGAGAATTGTTATCAAACGGCGAGAGTGAGGAGGAGCCGAAAAAATGTTCGGGTTGTACTTGCGGTGGCAATTGTTAAGATATGGATATTTTTTATCCATTACAGATTTTAGCTGATTGGTTGACTTTTAGTGTTTTTAGAATTGCTGACGGTTCTTTGCTTGCAAGTGCTGTGAATTTTTTTATATATGATACTTTAAAGATTTTGATTTTGCTTGCGGTTATCATCTTTGCGGTATCGATTATTCGATCTTATTTACCACCGGAGAAAGTCCGGTTTGTATTAGCTCGGAAAAATCCTTACGCTGGAAATGTTATCGCTTCACTCTTAGGAATCATTACACCTTTTTGCTCTTGCTCTGCGATTCCTTTGTTTTTGGGTTTTGTTCAGGCCGGAGTTCCGCTGGGTGTTACATTTTCTTTTTTAGTAGCATCGCCGATGATAAATGAGGTGGCGCTTATTTTACTTTTGGGAATGTTTGGTTGGAAAATAGCGCTAATTTATGTCGCTAGCGGACTTGTTATCGCAGTTATTTCAGGGATTTTGATTGGGAAGATGAAGGTAGAGGATTTGGTGGAGCCATTTGTTTATGAACATTCAGTGAAAGATGGGGTGAATCTACCTAAAATGAGTGTTAAGAAAAGAATTGATTATGCTAAAAATTATACACTCGATATTTTTAAAAAAGTTTGGCCTTATATTTTGGTGGGTGTGGGAGTTGGAGCTTGGATACACGGCTATGTGCCGGGTGATTTTTTAGCGAGTTATGCGGGAAGCGATAAGTGGTACGCGGTGCCTTTGGCGGTATTGATAGGGATTCCGCTTTATTCCAATGCGGCGGGAATAATCCCGCTTGTGTCAGCGTTAACAGAAAAAGGCGTGGCTATGGGCACGACGCTGGCTTTTATGATGTCGGTTACAGCTTTATCCTTGCCGGAGTTTATGATTTTGAAAAAAGTGATGAGGGTTAAGTTGATTGTAATTTTTGCAATGATTGTAAGTGCGGGGATTGTTTTTACGGGGTTGATCTTTAATGTTCTTTTTAATTACATCACCTAAATTTAAAAGGATTTTTTTCGGATTCCGGGTAATCATCTTCCATTTGTTGTTCGCGTTCTTGCTTGCGTCTTTGTTTACGTGTTAAATGTTCGGTTTGCTCGCCGGATCGTACAATGGAAGTACCTCGTAATTCGTATCCTTGTTTTTGAATTTCTTTGATTATATCCAAATCAGTCCCTCTGTAGCCTGGTTCATGGGCTTGTTTCCATTCGTGTTCGTATATCATTTGTGCAAAAGGGCCGAGTTCTATTCTATTATTCAGTTGTTCATCGATGGCTTTTTTATACTCTTCCCAATCTTTTTCGATAATTACTTGATCCATGTCGGTTAGACGAATACCGTATTCGGAACGGCTCCGCTTTATTGCGTCGACAGCTTTTCCAAGCGATTCTTCGTTAACCACAACGGCGAAAGTGTCTTCGGTGTATTCATGAGCAAATGAGCCATAGTGCAATAATTTTAAACCTTGATCTGCGGCAAAGCGCTTGGCTCGGCGGATGCGTTCTTGAGTACCATGTGTATCCATATCTACAAGTGTGCCTCGAGTTGTGATGATTTCGGGATTTGGTGTGCGAACAGCTTTAGACACATGTCTTTCAAAAATTATTCCGAATTCTCCTTTTTTCAAATCAAATACGGTTGTAAGCTCTTTACCTTCGTCGTTTATGTCGGCGACTTCTTCCCAGTCGGCGGTATATGATTCTTCGTCTTCACTTAAATCGGTGTTTTGTGATGCGATTTCATGGAAATGTTCTTCCATTCGCGCTTCATTAAGTTCATCACGTGAGATGAGTTTGAATTCGGGTAATTCGTATTCTTTTAGATCGTGATTAAGTATAATAATTTCCGCATATACTTCTTGCTCGCTTTTACCTAATAGTTGACCCAATTGTTTTATTTGATCATGTAACCGCTTGCGTTCATTGTCGATGGCGGTAATTTTACTATCACCAACTTTCTTAAGATCAAAATTACGCAAAGCTTTAACACCGTTTTGATATTGAGTTAGAGCATCGTAGTAGATATCTTCGATTTTATCTTTATCGTTTTTGGGGTCTAAATCAGAGAAAGTTGATGAGATGGATTTGAAGAACAAATAATCCGGCATATTGATTAGATTATAGCAGTAGTGATGCGTTTTTGTAATTGAGGTATAATGATTAAGTATGGAAGGAAACCCTTTTCGTTTAACGGTATTGCCGATTCAACAACAAAAAATAGAGGATATTTTTAAAAATCCGGAAAAATCAAAAACTGAAAATGAAGTCCCGTTGGAGATTAGATTGGCTAAGGCTTTTTTACACCAACGTTATCCTTTAACCAAGGAGGGTTTAGAGTTGAAAGACAGGGTTTCTTTGGCTATGAAAACGAGGGATCTTGATGCATTAAGAAAATTGCGTGACGAATTACCTACGATTGAGAATCCTCGATCTGAGTTGTTTCGTGAGTTGATTTGTGGAGAGGAGGATTGTGAAGATATTTTAGGTAGCAGGCTTACAACAATACAGACCAGCAAAGGTTGCAGGCATGGTTGTTTGCATTGTGCAGCCAGTGCGGGTAAAAAAGTGGGGTATATGCCATATATGGGTGCGGTGAAGCTGTATGAAATGATAGGCATAAATCAAGAGAAAATTGAAAGACTTTGGCCATCATGGGAAGAGGAGCTAAGTAAACTGCCCGAGGGGGAGGCGTTACCTCTCATGGATAAAACCTGGGAATTGGCGCAAAAGTTGAAATCCATGATTGAAGCCGATCCGGATTTGAATTCCTTGGGAACATCTTTTTTTTCTTTTAAAAATCAATTGAATTTTTTTGAAAAACGAATACCATCATATTTTGCTTTATCCACTAATTTTTTTGATCTTTATAGAGAGAGAAATGATTTTTTACCTAAAGTGTTTTGGGAGATTTTTGATGAGTTGGAAGATACATATAATAAAGCAAGGAGTATTGCCGAGAAAAAGTATGCGGAGCATCCAATTCATCGATTGCTGCAAAGCAGGGCAAGCTCCGTGAATGATTCATCTTTTGGTCATACGATACCTCTTTCCATACAAGATTTTTTAATACCTTTGATGCATCACGCGGATAGTGACCCGTTTGATTATAGGGACACATCTTTTTTGCATGATAATGGCAGCCCGGCGGATTACGCGGATATAGTTGCTTTACATATTAAATCGGGAAGGAAAGATATGCAGTTTACTACGGCAGGTTGGCAGATGGCATTGGATGAAAATGGAGTTAAAAAACCGGGTGATAAAGTTGCGCAACGGGCTGCGGAAAAGTTGGTAAGTATTGCGAGAGAGAATCCGGATCTAATTGGTGGAAGGATAAGTATTACCCCTTTCGAGCGGACTTATGGAAAAGATATGGAAGGATATTATAAGCATATGCGAAATGTTTTAATTACACTGGCGGGTGCAACAGAAGAAGATTTAGCAACTGATAAAGAGATTAAGCCCCCTATGCACTTACAAGCAATATTTCTTTATGATGAGGATTTGAATCCGCATCCGGGATTTTTAGAAAAAGTCGCAAAACCGTTACAAGAGTTGTGCGAGCGTTTGGGAATTAGTAGAAATGCATATTATAATGAGGGGAAAGAGAATAAAGGAATGGGTAAGATTTCGAGATTTTCAGGTCGGGCCGCATCGGATAAACAAGCGATTGAAGATTATGATGTTATGGGATGTTTGCCGGGTTACACTATTGAGCCGGATGGGAAAGTGTTATTTCAATCCATGGAAGCGGATATGAATGTGCATAAAGGAGTAGAACGGAAGTTTATTGGAGTAAAAATGTTTGAGGTTGAACCAAAGTAAGAATATAATTATGGAAAGAAATCCATTTGAAGTAAACAAAGAAATTACTTCCGAACAGAAAATCGAAGAAGCGGTTCTAAGAACGAGCCGTTTGGTTACCAGCTCTACGCCAAGAGTTTTAACCGCTGATAGAACGGATGGATTTGTAGATGGAGGCGGCGCGAAAGAAAGATTGGAAAAACAGATAGAAGTTTACAATTTAGATAAAGATTTGAATGAAATTATAGCTTTTCGTGATATGGTTGATAAACGAATTAACGAATTACCAGAAGATGAAAAGGCAGAAGCGATTAAAGTTTTGGAAAATGCCAGGCAGAAAGAGATCAAAAGAGAAAAAGTACAGCAACGTATGAATCGAATTGTGGTTAGAGCATTTTTTACAGCCATTGAAAGAGGTTGGATACGTTTAGAAAAAGATGGTGTTCAGATTGATGAGAGTAAATTAACTCAATTGCAGGGAGGCAAAGCTTTGCAGTTTTTTGTGCGCATGAATCCGGTATTGATCGATGAAGTTGTGAAAAGTCCAGAAGATTTAGCTATGATGCGTTACTATGCAGGTATCGATACAAATTATCCGACTAACATCGAAAACCCCAGTGTATTTCAGATGGCTATGCGAGATTATTTGGGGGAAGTTGTGTCAGTGGATGATGCGATGGAAAGGGAGATGATTCATGAGGCGGAAAAAGATGAGGATGGTCATCAGCCTTTTGAAGATAACAGAAAATCGGAATCCCGTGTTTCACTTTGGCATGGCATGACAGCTGAACTTTTGGCTAATGGGCATGTTTATAGAATTTTTTTTCAGACAGATGATTTTTTTGAAATTCGTCAAAATAGTCCCAAATGGCCTACTAATCCAGATGAACAAGATTTACGGGTGAGCTTTGGATCTACAGAAGAGAGGGTAGGTAAATTAAAAACACAAATTCAATCGATGCAAAAAAATGAAACCAAGACTGTTTTGGAACCTTGGTATAAGTCTTTATCTTTTGATACTATTCCAGGTTTTGAGGCTTTTAAAAGATTGGTTGGGAGATTTGATTGATATAATTAATATTTTTTGTAATTGAGGTATAATGATTTTATGGAAAGAAATCCTTTTGAAGTAAAAGTGATCGAGAGCAAAGAACAGAGAATTGAGATAGCAGTCATGAAAGCGTTTGAAGGTTTTGAATTGCCTGATTTTGTTCAAAGTATTTCTTATGATGGCGGTTTTGGTCCGGCGATATGCATCGTTTATACTGATCAAAAAGATGAAGCTCCGAGTTTTAAGGTCAGAGGTTTTTTTAGGCATTTACAAGATAGTTTAGCATTTAATAATTTGGAACTTGGGTCGTTGTCCGGATCTGGAGGAAATCGTGAGACGTTTATGGTTAAGGAATTGATTGTTGATGGAGGAACGAATTGGCGTAGGTGGTTGCCATATCCGGAAAAGTTTGATGAAGAGATTCAATTGCTTTTGGATGAAGTGGCGCAAAAAGTGGGTCAGCAGGAAGGTGGGGATAGCTACTCAAGGTTTTATAATTATTTAGATGAAGCAGAGCGAAAAGGATTGTTATCTAAAGAAGAAGTGAGGTTTATAAGTTCACAAATGAATCGGGTGGCACATGTGTAGTACGAGCTTAATACTCTCGATTTATTTAGCTATTTGTGCTAGGATTCTATCAATATGACACTTATATACATCATTCTTGCGACACTTGCGGTTAGCCTCATATCTTTTGTGGGAGTTGTTGGGTTGGCATTATCAAAGCAAAAAATGGATAAATTGCTGTTAGTTTTGGTTGCTTTATCCGGCGGTGGGTTGCTTGGAGGTGCATTTTTGCATTTGATTCCTGAAGCGATTGAGAAGATTGGTCATAATCCGTTGGAATTACAGAATGTTTTTATTTTTGTTATTTGCGGATTCCTATTGTTTTTGTTGATTGAACAATATTTGCATTGGCACCATTGCCACGGCGAGGCTGATGGAAAAGGGCATTGCGCACATGAAGATGCTCACAAAAAGCCGGTTTCAACTTTGATATTGTTTGGCGATGGCGTGCACAATCTTATTGATGGTTTGATTATAGCTGCAGCATTTAGCGTTGATCCGGGAGTTGGAATCGTCACTACTATTGCGGTTGCTTTGCACGAGATTCCGCAGGAGATTGGAGATTTTGGGGTGTTGGTTTATGGCGGGTATACAAGATCTAAAGCATTGATATTTAATTTTTTGTCCGGGCTCACGGCGGTTCTTGGAGGTGTGATCGGATTTTATTTTGCGGAAATTAGCGGTAAAGCGTCAATTTATTTATTACCGATTGCGGCCGGAGGGTTTATCTATATTGCGGCGTCTGATCTTGTACCCGAGATTAAGCATGGTGAGAAAGCGAGCAGATTAGCATTAAATTTTTCAGTCTTTATTTCGGGAATACTTTTTATGCTTCTGATGAAGTATCTGCCAATTGGAGAATAAAGAACTGTTGAATCGAAAAACTAAAAATTTGGCTGGGGCTTGCAACACTATGACTTAACTCATGGTGTTGTGTTATAATGTAATTATATGCGTTATATACTTTCAACTTTAATGGTCTTAGCTTGCACGATGGCAATTTCCGTACATGGTGCGGATGCGAAGACGATTGATTCGGGCGAGCTGATTAAAGCTTCCAGCCCGTCGGTTTATTATTACTTTGATGGAAAGAGGTATGTTTTTCCAAACGAAGATGTGTTTTTTTCTTGGTATGATAATTTTGATAATGTGAATGTTGTAACGGACGCGACTTTGGCATCGGTTCCGCTTGGTGGGAATGTCAGTTATCAGCCAGGGGCAAGATTGGTGAAAATAGTTTCAGATCCAAAAGTATACATGGTGACTGAAAACAATAAATTACAATGGATACAAACCGAACAGGACGCAGTTGCTGTTTATGGAGCGGATTGGGCCAAACAAGTTAGGGATGTTTCGGATGCTTTGTTTATGGATTATAAAATCGAAGAACCTGTGACAGATGTTGCGGAGTATAACGAGGATTGGAAGACTTTGGTAAAAATTGCTTATCCGTATTATGCATCGGTTTTAAAATCATTTCTTATAGATGCTGACAAAGGAAATATTGATGACTTTGTGCATCCGGCAGGAATAGTGGTTATCGATGTGACAAAGCATGGATATTCCGCATCCAGTACTTTATCGATGGATGAATTGTATAATTTCTTTAAAGCTGAATCAGCGGATTGGCAGATGCAAATGGATTATTTTCATGGTCACGCATCGGGGACAGCTAGATTGTTGAATTTTTCCAAGGCTGTGGGGGATTCTTTCGCGCATAGGTCCGTCATCATCGCTAATGAAGATAAACCGGATTCTTCGCGGGAGATTATGTTTAATGAGATTACTTTTCCTAAAGGATATTTGAGTTACCCGGGGGCGGTAAGTTTTAATTATCTAAAAGGCGATTATGATGTGGAGCAGGCTTTTTTAACCAATGCCTCCAAAGATGAGGTAGAGAATTGGTATAAGGCTGTTGGATCAACTTTTGGCTGGGGTAACACGGAATTGGTTAAGGATCCGCAAAATGCTTTTGATTATTATCGTATGGAAAATTCGGCATTAAACACTTCTTTACAGCACGTTTATTTGGATAGTGCCAACATGCCGGAATTTGTTGGATTGTTGATTGTTGGGAGTGAATTGAATAAAACCATAAAATAGATACTAGTTTGTAAAGTTCATAAAGTTTGTAAGGTTTGTAAAGTCGGCGGGGAGTGACTTTATGAACTTTATGAACTTTTTACTTTATGAACTCAAGGTAGGTGACATTTTGGCTGATTTAGGCTACACTGGGTTCATATGAAAAACGTAACACCGTTAGAACCGGGATTTTATGGAATGGGGATCGCGCCTAGGATGCTCGATATTTTATGGAATCTCAAATTTAAAACTCCAACTCCTATACAACAAAAGGCAATTCCTATCGCTGTTGAGGGCAAAGATGTAATCGGAATCGCTCAGACCGGCACCGGCAAAACATTGGCTTTTTGTATTCCGATGATACAAAGATTGTCGCAGACCAAAGGCAAGGGTTTGGTTGTTTTGCCCACACGTGAATTGGCAATTCAGGCAGAAGAGGTATTTAAGGCGGTTGGTAAGTCGATTGGACTTAGGACGGCTTTGCTTATCGGTGGAGCTTCGATGAATAATCAACTAAAGGATCTTAAGAAAAATCCGCATGTTTTAATTGTAACTCCCGGGCGTTTAATTGATCACTTGCAACAAAGGAAAGTTGATCTTAGGGACGTTAAGGTTTTGGTACTGGATGAAGCTGATAGGATGTTGGACATGGGTTTTGCTCCACAAATAAATCAGATTTTAAAAACTGTACCAAGTGATAGACAAACCCTGTTGTTTTCCGCGACTATGCCGCCGGATATCATGAAGATAGCGAGCAAGTACATGGAATTGCCGATTTCGATTGAAATCGCCCCATCGGGTACAACTGCAGAGCGTGTTACGCAAGAGCTTTTTGTAGTTAATCGTGAAGATAAGTTGAAATTGTTAGAAAGAATTTTGCAAGATTTCCGCGGTTCGGTTCTTGTTTTTAGCAGAACAAAACATGGAGCCAGTAAGATAACCAGAACTTTAAAAAAGATTGGGCATACAGCCGCAGAGATTCACTCGGACAGATCGTTATCGCAGAGGAGGGAAGCACTGGATGGGTTTAAGAATGGTAAGTATCGAGTTCTTGTAGCAACTGATATTGCAGCTCGTGGATTGGATGTTAAAGGAATCGAGTTGGTTGTGAACTACGATTTGCCGGAACATGCGGAAGATTATGTTCATCGAATTGGTAGAACCGGAAGGGCCGGGGAAGAGGGAAGAGCGATATCAATCGCCAGCCCGGATCAGAAGAAGGAAGTTGATGCGATTGAGAAATTTACCAGATCGTATTTGCCGGTTTCTACAGTACCCGATTTACCTGTTACACAAACTGCGGGGCAAGATAGGCCATCATCCGGTAGACGACCTGGGAGAAGGGCTGCCGGTAGAGGAGCTGTTAGACCGGGAAGAAGGAGACGGTAATTTAAAAATTACCAATTATCCCACTACGTCCTACGGACTTCGAGGGACGAGCCAATAAACGATTACCAATTATTACAGAAAGACACCCTGTTGGGGCGTTTTTGCTTTTTGTATTTTAAATAACAATTTTAAAACCGCCCGAGTTAAGAAAGTTAGGGGCGGTTTTTAATTATTAGGTGCGATTATGTTATAATAAGCTTAGATTTATGCCTCCAAAGAAAAAGGCGAAAAAACAAAAAAAAGAGCATATAGTAGTGCGTGCGACAAAAGTTGCGCATCGGCATTTTTGGGATCATTTTGTACCGCATGAAGGGAATGGGCATGTGCCACATGTATTAAAACATACTGCGCTATTGGGTTATAGCGTGATTATTTTATTACTTAAAGTTTTGGTGGTTGTGACACCCATAATGTTGCCGTCTGCAAGTTTATACTCGAGTTCCATCACAGCTTCCAATGTTTTACTTCTCACAAATCAGACAAGATCTAATTTAGGTTTAGGTGTATTAACTCAAAGTTCTAAGTTGATGGCGGCGGCGCAGGCTAAAGCGATGGACATGCTGAATAAGCAATATTTTGCACATAATAGCCCGGATGGGCTTACACCTTGGTATTTTATAAAAGGTCAGGGTTATGCCTATGAAAGAGCCGGTGAGAATTTGGCCGTGCATTATACGACTGCTGAGGGTGTGTATGAGGGGTGGTTGGCTAGTCCAACGCATCGTGCAAATATCGTAAAAGAGGAATTCACTGAGATTGGTATAGGAATTGTTAATGGTGAGTTTGAGGGTAGCCCTTCAACAATCGTGGTACAGATGTTTGGGAAACCGAAAATAGTTGTTGTGCCATCGCCGGAACCTATACAGGAGCCGGTGCTGATTGTGGAGTCAGAGCTTGTTAATCCGGAAGAGCCTGTTAAAGAAATAATTCAAGAAAAAGAAAAACCTATAGAAAAGATTGAGGTTGTTGTGGCGGATATTTCGAATGATTTTGATTCCGATAAGGAAGAAGTAAAAGCTCCGGTAGAAACTCCGATTGTTGATGCTTCGCGTTTGGTTGTAACTCCAATAGAGAAATCGGGTGTTTACGAGGTAAAGATAGCGGCTGATACGGCGGCATCTGTGGCAGTGCAAATGGGACCGGAATGGGTAGATTTGGAATTAGATAAAGATGAGGATCTATGGAAAGGTGAGGTTGCCGGCATGGCATCTTATAATAAAAATGGAGAATCGATGCAGATAATTACCAAAGATGAGAATGGAGAGGTTTCTGCGCAAACTGCGGCAATTATTGCGCCTGATTTATCGACGCAAGACTTTTTTGTCTTTAGTGAAGCTAAAAACAAAGCGATAAAAATATTTGGTTTTATAACTTTAGATAATTTGGATGATAATGTAAAAAAGTTTTATGTTTACATGATGATATTTTTGGCTTCGGCAGTTATTCTTAAGGTTTTAATAAAGATTCGTGTTCAAAAATATTCCAATATTGTACATGCATGCTTTGTGATTGGTTTTGCAATGGTGATGTTAGTACTTTAGCGTCAAACGTCTAATGTCGAACGTTAAACGATACAGCCCAATGGTGTAAGTTATCGAACTTCTGGCGTTGAATATCTTGACAAAAAGGTGGAATTTCATTAGATTTTAGCAATGATTGTTAAGGCGATAAAGACTCCGATATTTAAAGAAGGGCAAGATTTGTCTGAATTTTTGTTTAAGAACTTGACCAAGATAAAAGATGAAGATGTGGTGGTTATTACATCGAAAATTGTTGCATTGTCCGAGGGTAGAGTTGTTCTAAAGGTTGATGAGAAAGCTCGAGAGAAATTGATAAGGTCAGAGAGTCAATATGCGATGAAGACTAAATATGGTTGGTTGGCTATACGGGATGGTATGGTTATGGCGGGTGCCGGAATTGATGAATCTAATGCGGATGGAAAGATAGTTTTATTGCCAAAGGATAGTTTTAAATCTGCGATGAACATCCGAAAAGTATTAATGAAGAGGTATGGGTTGAAAAAGTTGGCAGTACTGATAACGGATAGCAGATTATTGCCTCTTAGAGCCGGTATTGTTGGTGTGGCTTTGGGTTATGCGGGTTTTAAAGGTTTGTGGAGGCATAAAGGCCGTGCTGATATTTTTGGCAGACTCATCAAATCTTCCAGAACCGATATTGCAGATAGTTTGGCGGCGATTGTCAATTTGGACCAAGGCGAAGGGGACGAATCAAGACCGATTGCTGTAATTAAAGGCGCGCCTTTAAATTTTACAAATGAGCCTAATGCTAATGAATTATTGATTGATATTAGTGATGATAGATATCAACCACTTTTTGAAAATATAAAAAAAATAAGATTAAAGAAGGGTGACAGGCATTTTAAGGTATGAGAATTAAACCCATAAAAACACGAATTTTTAAGCAAGGTGAAAACTTGTGTGATTTTATAGATAAAAATGTTAAAAAAATTACAGACGGAGATATTTTGGTTGTTACGTCGAAAATCGTTTCTTTGTCCGAGGGGAGAGTATTGGATGTGAAGAATGAAAAAATGAAGGAAAGGATCATTAAAGCCGAAAGTCAGTATGCGATGCGTACTAAATATACGTGGCTGACAATTAAGGATAATACCGTGATGTCATCTGCCGGGTTGGATCAATCCAATGGCAATGGGAAAACGATTTTATTACCTATCGATAGTTATAAGAGCGCGGCAAAAATCAGAAATTATTTTGTTAAAAAATATTCTTTATCTAATTTTGGGGTTATGATTACGGATAGTAGATATTTACCGCTAAGATCGGGAATAGTTGGAGTTTCATTGGGTTACGCCGGATTTAAGGGGGTTAGAGATTATGTGGGTACAAAGGATTTGTTTGGAAGAAGGATAAATTTCTCAAGAGTGGATGTGGCTGATAGTTTGGCGATGGGAGCGGTTTTGCTCATGGGAGAAGTAAATGAACAAATGCCAATATCCATTATTTCAGGAGCAGGGGTTGAATTTGTAAATTATACAAATAAACATGAATTGGATATCGATGTTAAGGAGGATCTGTATCAGCCATTGTTTGCTAAGATAAAAAGAATTAAATTCTAAAGAATATAATGAAATAAATATTAATTCACTTACGTAATACTCATCATGCAAAGGGATATTATTTTTATCATTATTATTTCCGGTCTATTAATATTCGGAGGAATTTTTATATGGAAACAAAACTCCGCGGTTGTAATTACTGATTTTAACGATTCAAAAGCTTTTGAGATGGTTCTGAAGGCAAGTCAGAATACGGATTTATTGGGTTTCGTTTCGTCAACAAAAAATGATGAAAAGATTACAACTTCAACCAGGGAGATATTTGTTACAGATGGAATAAAACACAGTGTTGAACTGGGTAGAATAGTTGATGGCGGTCCGCCTAAAGATGGAATTCCGGCTTTAAATTCTCCCAAGTTTGAGACTGTGTTGGAAGCGGATGCGTATTTAAAGGGGGATGGTTGGGGTGTTGCAATTGAACAAAACGGCGTTGAGAGGTTTTATCCTTTTCAGATTTTGGTTTGGCACGAGATTGTAAATGACGTAATCGGAGATTTACCAATCGCGATTACATATTGCCCATTATGCGGAACAGCAGTTGTTTATGAGAGAAGCTTAAATGGAATTACAGAAGAGTTTGGAGTCTCGGGGAAATTATATGATTCGAATCTGTTAATGTACGATAAATCTACGGAATCTTATTGGTCTCAAGCACTCGGAGAGGCTGTATATGGAGAAAAGACAGGGACGGTTTTGCCTTTGTATCAATATTTTGAAAATATTACTTGGGATGAATGGAAGAAGGCTCATCCGGATGGAGAGGTTTTATCAAAAAATACGGGTTTCGTTAGAGATTATACCCGTGAACCATACGGAAACTACGCAGAAACGTCGGGTCTTTTTTTCCCTGTACCAAACGACGACTCACGATTGTCGCGAAAAGAGTTGATTGTTGGTGTTGTGTTTGATGGAATCGCGAAAGCTTATCAAGTTTCGTTGGTTGATGATGTTGGAGAAATTACCGACGTGGTAAATGGCGAGGATGTTTTGATAACTAAAAAAGATGATGAAGGGATACGGGGGTACAGGATTAACGATAAAGGAGAAAAGATCAAAATTCCGTTGATTTTGACGTTTTGGTTTTCGTGGGCGGATTTGCATCCGACTACTTTGATATATAAATAATCGAACTTGGAACATCGAACAATGAATGTCGAAGCATGATTTAAAAAAACCTCTTTTAGAGGTTTTTGTTTGGACTAGTCGGTGTAGAACCAGGGTTGTCCGTTTTGGATTTTGTACGATCTCAAAACATCGGGATGATCCTTGAGAGCCGGGAAGCCAAAGCGCAGCATTTTGTTGTAGAGGTTGATTACATGTTCAAAGCAGCTACATTCGTAGACTTGATGTCCTTTGCCATGTTCGAAACCATGAAGAACGAACGGGATGCTATTTTTTGGTGGATCCAAGATTTCCAAAACATGAGCATAGCCTTGGTTTGTATCATCTGCCATTGTCGAGGCATATCTATGTTGAATAACAAATAGTGATGTCTTGACAAAATAGGCTCCAGTTGGAATTATGCAGGTAACTGCAGCGGTTTTATCGTGCATTTTGCGAATGAAAGTTTTTGCATCAAAATTAGGTAAAACTTTGAAGTAAAATACGTGGACATCGGGGATTTCTGGTTGATCGCTAAGCATAGTGAATAATTGTATTTGTTTACCATCCAGCCTTTTGAAGCTTTTACGACACTTGTTTGGGTCCGCGTCTTCTCTCGTTTTGAGCCCAAAGATCATGCCTGGTCTAGCGCCGTATAGATCGAAGATATCCATGATTTCCTCTTTTGTTGATGTGCTGAGATTAATATAACTACATTATTACTCACAATGTCAAGGTAAAATAATAACTCCGCTGTAGTTGCGGAGTCATTTGGGGTGGCGAGCGAAAGCGTCGCTTCCTCGCAAATAGCAAACGGTATCCAAGATCGACAGGAGGATTGGAATCAATCCTTACTCGCCAATGTCTCTCGGGCAGCCGTTTGCCTTACAAGGAGCGCTGAGCTCATAAAAATTATTCTTTTGGAATAATCTTTCGAGCTCCTTCCGGATTGGCGAACCAACCGGATCGTGTTTATTAAAGCGTATATTTAAGTTTTTGTCAAGAATAGATGCTTTACTCGCCAAATGTAGCAGCGTAAAATTGCACATTCGCATCAATCATTTTGAGTTTAACTGTATGGCGGCCAGCATCAGGTAAGCGAAGAATACGATAAAGATCTTTTCCGCGTACTGTGAGGATTACGGAGCCGTTTAATTGGCGGACTGTGTTTTCGGTGAGCATGTCGTCGGATGGGGCTTGATTGTCGACTATAAGTTCGATTTTAGCCGACTGTTCGGGCGTGCCGAGTACCAGGTGCATTCCGTTTGATTCGACATTCATCTGAAAGCTTGCACCTTCTGCGACGGCCACGGATCTTTCGTCTTCAACGCGCCAAGCTCCGGCTATGCTCCATTGATTTTGCCCTGGGGCTTTGAGAGTGTAGTTTATGATTTCATCCGGTTTAAATTCGGAAGCATTCACAAAAGCGTCTGTGCGATTGTAGCCGAAGTATGTTTCTTTGGTTTTGGTGAGAGAAAAATCGGGAGTAGTATCAATGCCGGTTGGTTCGGCGATCTTTGCACCGGATTCTTCCAACAAGGCACGGATAGCTTCTTCGGTTTCGTTGTAGTTGCCCTCGCCAAAGTGTGTGTGGCGTAAGCGACCATCGGCATCGAACAGATATCCGGCTGGCCAATAGTGATTGTTGAAAGCTTGCCAAGTTTTAAAGTCGGGGTCGAGTGCGATTGGGTAGAGGAGGCCGGCTTTCTTGATAGCGTTTTCAACATTGTTTGGATCTTTTTCAAAAGCAAACTCCGGCGTGTGAATACCTATTATGACGAAGTTTTTATCTTTATAAGTTTCCCACCATTTGCGGAGAACAGGCTGTGTGCGGATACAGTTGATGCAGGAGTATGTCCAAAAATCGACAAATACGACTTTGCCTTTGAGGTCTTCTTTGGTCAGGGGCTTATTACCAATTGTATTCCACCAATTTGTGAGGCCAACGAAATCGGGCATCATTTCTTGAAGAACCGGGAGGTTGGATTGTTCTAATGGCATGGGCATCTGCTCTGTGATATGAGCCGGTATTTGAAGTTGGATAGGATCTTTGGCGGAGATGGCAATTGCCGCGATTATCAGAATAGCAAAGCTACCGAGGATTATGATGTAAGAGGGTTTGAGTTTCATATGTAAAATAGTTCAGTGAACAGTGAACAGTGAACAGTGATTTTGAAGGGTTTGTAACTGTAGGGATGATCCCCATGTGGTCGTCCCTTACTAAAAAATATTTATATTTCAAAATCCAACGCAACGAATAACCATGGATAGTGTTCGATGAGGTAATTTTGGACGGTGAGATCGAATTGGGTGGCGATGGCGATAGCGGTTAGAAGAACTAAGGCGCCAAAGATTTTTTGGATGATGCCTGTGTATTTAGATAGGAAGCTGACTTTTTGGACTGCATATTGGCCACCGTAAGCAATGAGTAACATTGGTAAGCCTGCGCCGACAGAGAAAGCGAAAAGTAAGGCTGAGGCTTGGACGATACTTTGTTTGGCGGCGATGAGGGTTAAGATGGATCCGAGGACAGGACCTGCACATGGGGTCCAGACGGCTCCTAGAGAGAGGCCAAGTAGGAATCCGCTCCAGAGGTCGTTCTTTTGTAATGCGCCCGTGGGAGTGGCTTTTTGGACTGCTGGTTCAAGCTTGGAGAAGATTTTGGCTTGGAGTTGAGGAAAAAGCATGAATACACCAAAAGACGCAATAAGAATCGCTGCGACAATTCGCCAAGTTCCCGGAGAAAGTCCGAGGAAAGATCCTACAAAAGAGAATATGAGGGCAAAAATTGTAAATGCGACAGTGAAACCTAAAACTATAGCTACAGGGCGAAGTGGATGACGCCCGGTAGTTGATGTGCCGAGCACTATGGGGAGCAGGGGAAGGAGGCACGGGCCGCCGATTGTGACGACTCCGGCGATTAGGGCTAGGAGGAATTCGAACATATGAAATAGGGAAAGGTCTTAACGTCATAACGGGGTTGGTTGAGTTTGTACGTTAAGACTTTAGGACGTTATGACGTTAAGACATGTTTATTGAATTATTAGTTCCAGGTCGTTGATTAGTTGGGTGTTGGAGCGGGTGCCGACTGTACGTTTTACTTCTTTACCAGATTTGTCGATCAAGACCGCTGTGTGCTGGCGATTTACATTGTATTTAGATGCGATGGAAGCCTCTTCGTCGTTTACATCGTTATCGAGTATGTTGATACGGAAAGCATGAACGAATCCGTTATATGAGCTAAATAACCTTTCATTGATTGGAACTTGGGCACGGCAAGTTGGGCACCAGGTAGCCCAGAAGTATAAATATACAGGTTCACCTGCGGCGATTGCGGCATCGTATTTAGCTTGTGTGAAATCCTCGTAGATAGGGGATCGCACATCGTCAATCGTACCTCGTACTTCGTTTTTTGAATTGGGTTCTTGGCTATCGTCATTCATCATTAATCCTTCATCTTTAGTTGTGTTGGTTTGATTAAGAATGGGTTGGCAGCCTTGGCCTAGGAATATTAAGATGGTGATGGTGGAGAGAGTTGGGAGTAGGTATTTTTTCATAGGTGAATTAAAAATATATTTCAACTTTGCTTAGTTGAGTGTGAGGCTGTCTTGTAGATTTATTATATCAGCTTTTGCCAATTAGCTTTATAGAACTCGAATTGTTTGTTGAATTCGTCCTTGGGAGCAATGTCTACATTTAGTATTCTTAATTTATCTTGAATTTGAAACAAAGCCTCATCTTTGTGTTCATTGTCTGTAATAATTTCCAGTTCGATTATGTAGCCGTAACCCAAGGTGTGATCAAGGCACGCTTTAATACCTTCCCAATTAAACTGAAATCTTTTACGGAACCACTTAATTTCGACTTGGTATCCTAGGGTTAGGAAGAGATTTTCGAGTTCCTCGAATTGGTTTCTGTCGAATTTAATTTCAATTTCCTCTCGCTGATCATCATGGAGCTTTCCTTTTTTGAGCCAGATTTTTGAGTAGGAATTGTTGCGCTGAATGCGAAGGTCTTCCGGGCAATTAAAGTAAAAAGTTTCTTGATTGTCTTCTTTAATTAGCTCGGAATTTTGTTTGAAGAAACTTAACAGCTCCTGATACTTTTCCTCGGTGATGAAAGCGCGGATTTCGACTTCGATGTAGGGCATAGGGATTAATTTTTAATTGCAAATAACAAGAGTTTGAAAAATATTTTTCAGTAGTTTGAATGTTTAGTTATTTACTAACATTCTTGAATAAAATGCTGAGGATTGATTAGTTAATCGAGCCCACATTTGATCGCCATGTGAGAAGTGCCACCATTCGGTTGGATTGTTGACGAAGCCGGATTTTGTCATTAGGTGGTAGAGAAGTCTACGATTTTGCAAACCTTCTATTTCGGAAAAAGTAAGAGTTCGTTTTTGAGATTCTATCTCAAAAAAGTCGGTGTTAGAAATGGCTGATGCATCGTCGAAGATTCCACCCATGAAAAGGTGCTCGCCAGAGTTTTTGCGGATAGTTAAATCGCAGGCGGCGCCCGTGGAGTGGGGAGGTGGGGAGTTAATGTCGACTTCGTTGCTTGAAGGTGCGCCCTTGGCCCAATACTTGCTGGTCTCTTCGAGAATTTTATCTTGGGACCAATCAGGATGATCGGATTTTAGACGTTTGGGAACCCAAGCATCATGAAAATAATTTTGAACTTCGATGGGGCGGTAGCAATCAAAAAAGTAGAGTTCGAGGTTGAACTTTTTAAGTTCGTTGTCTACTGATTGTAATTTTTGGATGACGCTGAGACGAAGTAATAGGTCGGGGATGGAGTTTGGGATTTGTTGGTAGTAGGGTGGGTTGTCTGTTTGGTGGTAGAAGTTATCACCAGCTAGGTCATGACTGCGGACGTCTGCAAAAGCCTCGTTGTAGAGGTTGTGGGTGGAATTTATGGGATGATCACGATATCCTTGTTTTAGATCTATTGCATTAGACAAATTGGGTATTGGGCTGGCTTTGAATTTTTGTAAGTCTGAAGACATACTATGGCAGGATTAGAAAAATAAAGCTACAAATAAGCCTATTGCGCCAAGGATGAATCCGATGATAGCACCCGGGGTAGGCGTTTGTTGAAATAGTATCCAAATGAGAATAGGTTCCACGATTAAGATAGAGGTTATAGAGGCGACACTGACTATCCAGATGTTTTTAAAAGCACTAAAACCTAGCATGTAACCGGCAAGTAAAAAGCCTCCGGCCAAAGTCACCACAAGAAACATTTTGAGGAATATTTGGATAAAAGGTTGAGAAGCGGCGAAATTGCTTTTGGCGCCGATCATCTCCGCGTAGATGGAGAGTGCCTCGCCTAGGAAGATGAGAATCAAAACAAAAATTTTTGTTAATGTTGGTGACATATTGACTTTATTTTATACTGCCACCCAGCTCGATGAAAAAATTGGATAACTCAGGGATTTTTTTGAGTTTGGAGTGTGGGAATATTTCCTCGAAAAAAGGTATCGTTTTTTCCAAGGTTTCACTTAAATTGCGTGATCCGCTTGGTGTTATTGTGACAAAGCTGACACGAGCGTCTCGTGGGGCTATTTCTCTTTTGATTAAGCCGATTTTTTCCATTGGAGCTAGGATGCGAGTTACGCCGGAGGCTGTGAGGCCCATTTTATCGGCAAGGTCGATACGGCGAATTTTTTTGTCGGTGGATTCGTTTATGTAATATAAAATTACAAATTCATTAAATCCTAAACCATCCAGGCCGCCGTTAAATCGGCGACTGTTTTCGGTGAGGATTTTGGAAAGGTTGATGAACAGTTTTAGTGATGGACTTATAGTTGGCATAGATTTGACTTCAATAAATTACTTTACATGTCAAGTATATATCAATATTGATGTTGAGTCAAATAATGAATTTAACTATATCCTACGAATCAATTTTGCTTCAACTTTATCAGTTAAAGCAAAATTGATAATTTGGTTTTCATGATGTTTAGTTTTTTAATTTGGAAAAAATTTTAAAAACCTCCAGTATAAGCTGGGGTTTTTTATATCCCAGGAAACCCCGGGTGGAGGCGGTCGCAGAAAGGTGAAACTTCTCAGCAAGAAACCGTAACCCGGGGATGAACGGGCGGGTAGATTGCCATGATTTTCATTACTCTAGAAATATAAATAATAATCTGGCAAGCTAGCTTGCATGAGAATACAAAGCCTAAACCATTCAACCTATGAACTTCAATATCATATTGTCTGGGGTACTAAGTGTAGGAGAAAATGGCTAAAGCAATATGTGAAGCAAGAATTGCTATCAAGCCTCTTTAAAACTGTAAAACAATATCCAACACTACACATTAAAGCAGTTAATACCGATAATGATCATGTACATCTACAAATAGAGATACCTCCCAACATCGCAATATCCGATGCCGTCCAAGCCTTAAAATCACAATCAAGCCAGCGTATAAGGAAAAAGTTTGGTTTTATAGATAGAATGTACCTCGATAAGGACGGCATCTGGAGTGTTGGATATTTCGTTTCGAGTATAGGCTTGGATGAGGCAAGGATAAAAGCCTATATAGAACAGCAAGATGAAAAAGAAAAACCCCAGATGCTCAGGTTGTTATAAACGAACCGGAGAATCACGGGGCTTTGGATTGTCATGAAGTATAACCAATGGAAACCCCGGGTGCAGCGAAGCGGAACCCGGGGAGGATGTCATTAGAGTTTTTTTGATTGTGAAGTTTTTTATGCTTGTGCGGGTTGTGTTTCCTCTTTCTTTTTATTCATTTTTGCAATCATTGGGAGAACTACCGGGGTAAAGATTGTGGTGATGATAATCATGATGACGATGGCAGCAAAAGCTTCGTCGTTTACTACGCCTAGGGCTTTACCGACGTTTGCGAAGATAAGACCGACTTCACCACGAGGGATCATGCCAACGCCAACAGATTTCCAATCTGTGCCTTTGCCTGCGGCGAACCCGGCAACGACTTTACCTACGATTGCGGCGACCGTGAGACCAAGCGCTACGAGGAGAACGTTGACGTTCGCTAGAACTGAGAGGTTAACCTGAAGACCGGTTATTACAAAGAAGACAGGAACAACCCATTGCGAAATGCCTTCGATAAGATCTTCTACATGGCGATGGCGATGTTCGTCGACTGCTTTTGTAACGCAAGATTTAACATTGTCTTCCGTACATTCAACCATAGCCTCTTCGATATCGCGAACCAAGCGCGGGGAGCGGAAGCGTTTGAAGTGAACCGGGTCGAGCAATAAGCCTGCGGCGAATGCTCCAACGATAGGGGCGAGACCAACCAGAGTTGATAGATATGCATAGCCCAAGCAGAAGAGGAGTGCCATGGCCATTTTCATGCCAATGCCGGCGTGGATTTTAGATAGGAACTGCCCGAGATGTGGAGCAACTACACGTCCGAGAGCTATTGAGGCTACAAGGAATACGATGGCTTTTGTGGCGATGATAATAACTTCGCCTGTACTAACGTGACCTGCGGTAACCACGGCTGCTACGACTGCAAGAATGAGAAGACCTAAAACATCATCGATAACAGCCGCACCAAGAACTATTTGTGAGTTTCGAGATTGAAGCATTTTTAGATCTTTGAAAACGCGTGCTGTGATACCAACTGAAGTTGCAGTTAATGTTGCTCCGAGGAAAAGATAGGCATTATGCGATAAGCCTGGCATTAACCATGGGCCAACAACATACATACCAAGTAGGAACGGACAGACTACGCCAACGATTGCTACCAAGAAAGCGGGAATGCCGACTTTACTCATTTTGTAGAGATCTGATTCCAGGCCGGTTTGAAATAATAAAAGGATAACAGCGAACTCGGAAAAAAGTAGAACGAATTCATCGGTTTTAAAAGCATCAAAAAATTGGATGCCGAATAAAACCGGGATGCCGAGTAAGACACCGAGTAACAGTTCACCAAGTACGGATACTTGATTAAACTTTTCGGCAACCGAGCCGGCGATTTTAGCGAGAACCACTATCAGTGCTATAAAAGCTAAAACTACAACAGCGCGGCTTGTGCTATGGGCATCGCCTCCCTCGGCTTGTTCTGCGGCACTGGTTAGAGCTGGGATCATTATCAAGATTCCCAGAATTGGTAAGAAATACTTTCTTTTGAACATACTACTAAACTTCGTACAACGTACATTGCACAACGTACAACGTGACGGGATTAGTTATTAGACGGCAAGATTATAACGGAAATAGGCTTAAATGTCTATACTTCCTAAAATGTTAATGCCTTTGTATTTGTAGGGGCGATACCTCGTGTTCGCCCGTGCTGTGGCTACAGCTTAATTAGCACGGGCGATCACAAGGATACGCCCCTACGTAGATGGTTAGACAGTATGTAAGTTAGTTAGTATAATACTTTCATATGATGAAAAAGAGTTTATTACGGCTTGGGGTCGCAGTCGCATTTATGTTGTCGGTCGGAATTTTTGCCGGTGCAACGAGAGTCGATGCTAGAGCTTATTATTTTTCCCGCGGTGATTATGCCGGGGATTTTGTTAAGGAAAAAGAATCCGGCAGAGTTTGGTATATCGATCCGGTAGAATCTCGCAGATATCAAATTTCAGAGAAAGACGATAAATTATTTGAAAGATTAATGTCTCTGGCGCAGGTCAAGACTTGGCCGCAAATTTTATCCGCGGCAAGCGTTGATGAGGATAGAGTGGTTCCACAAAAAGCCAGAATAGGGTTAATGGGAATTGTTCATGATGAAAATAATCCTGAATTGTTATGGCACGTACAAAAAGAGGCTTACAAAAGAAAAGCTTTACTATCTCGTGAGGATGTCTTGGAATATGTAAAAGGTGCTATAGAAGTCGATGAAAAAGATTTGTATGTTTATCCGATTCATTATTCGGATTATGAGTATGTAATCGAGGATCCAAAGGGTACGGAATTTCCGGCGGATAAATTCTCAACATCAACAATTAGCGGCAAACATATTACTGTGAATCTGGCAGAGCAAAGATTAAGAGCTTATGAAAATGGAAGATTGGTGAATACTTTTTTAATTTCAAGTGGGAAATACCCCTATTTTACAAAAAAAGGATTGCACTCGGTATTGTTAAAGGCTCCTGTAGTTCATTACGCTTGGACATATGCTCCGGGAAGTCTTGATAACTACGATTTGGGTGATGTGCCTTACAATTTGCGTATTTACCCTCATACATATATTCATTACGCCTATTGGCATAATAATTTTGGTAGGCCAATGAGTCATGGATGCGTTAATGTGAATCTATCAAATATCCAATGGGTTTACAGATGGGCGGATGAGGGAGTGCCGGTACTTGTATACTAATCAAAACAATGAAATAAATAAGATCGATTGTTAAATCGGTCTTTTTATATTAAGTTTAACTTGTATAAATAAGAATCAAGTTAATTGTGACCGAGAATCGTGCGAATCGTGGTTCAGGCGGGAATAAACACACCCGCAATATTCTTGACGATAGATGCCCGCATCACGAGCTCTTTGCTGTGAGATTTTTTCACCTTCTTGTTTTTTCCAATCTTTATCGATGAATTCTAAACCGTATTTTTCAGCGAGTTGATATCCTATGACATTGATTTGATTTATATCTTTGCGACGGGAGACGGAGAGCGTTGTCGCGACGGCCGAGAAATCTTTTTCTTTAGCGTACAGAAATGTTTTATCTAAACGATGGTAGATGCAAGCGTCACAGCGCTTGCCTCGCTCGGGTTCATCTTTTAAGCCGCGAATGGATCTGAACCAGTCGGCAGGTTTGTAATCAGCTTCAATGAATGGTAGGCCAAAGCCTTGTGCCATGATTTTTGCCGCTTCTTGGCGTTTGTAGAATTCGTCACTTGGATATATGTTGGAGTTTTCGTAGTAAATGGTTACATCAAAATCAGGCATAAGCCTTTCCGGGACATATGCACTACAAACGCCACAACAAGCGTGGAGTAACAATTTTTGCATAATTTTGTATCTAGCGACTTGTATCTAGTATCTTGCAGTGATAATAGTTTGGATTGCTAAATACAAGATACCAGATACAAGATACTTAGCAATATGGTAATTGTTTGACGTTAGGCGTTAGACGGTTTATTATAGTTTTATCTCCTAAACGGTTTTTTTGTTTATGCAAACAGAGTTTTATAGCCTACAATTAAGCAAGTTTGAAGCACTGGAATGTCTGCGTGCGTTTTTGTTGCAGGCTATAGTTGAGGAGGAGGTTAGATCTCAGAAAGGTTTAGAGTTGCCCGAGTTATCGCCTTTGGTTGCCAGGCTAATGAATATGCTGAATCTTTCGGATGAGGGAATGGAACACGAGACAGATCGTGTCGTGGATGATTTGTGGGAATACAGTTGGTATGTGTTTACAAGCGAATGGGCTTGGTTTAGAGCTCAGCAAGAGGCCCTTAGATCTATTAAGAAAACTAAAAAGATTGTAAATATGGAAGATCGTGAGTATAAGCAATTTGCTGAGAAGAATTTTAAACGTTTTTTTGAGAAATATGTAGCAGAGCTTAATATGAAGCCTATGCAGAATGCAGGGATTAGGTCATCTCAAAGTAAATCGAGAAAATCTAAGAATAGTCCTAGTACTTAGTCGTAGATGAAGAAATATATATACAATCCGCAAAGCCGGAGGTCTCCGGCATTTTTTATATAAAATAAATATCGAGCTTTGCTCGATTCAATCATTATTAATTTTTAATTATTAATTCTTAATTTGGGGTTAGGGTTTAGTCCGCATGTCCACTGCCTCAAAGTCACTATCGATGATTTTGATGTTGTCGTTGGTTTTTACCGATGGGTCAATTTCGGCACTAAATACGTTGATTCTGTATGAAATGAAAATTGTAGCGCCAATATAGAGTACGAAAAAAATGCCCACAATGATTAAAAAGGGTTTTTTAAATTCTCGTGAACTTTCTTCGAACTGTCTAAGAAGAAGTGCGAAACCAAGAATCACAATTGCTGCAAGAAGGGCTAGCCACATAAAATTGAAATAACCAATAACCAAGCTCCAATCTCCAATGAAGGAGATTGCTGATGTGCTATCTATTAAGAACTAAACATTACCAAATTAATGTAATGTTTGTCTATAATAGATTGATCTAGAAATTAGATTATTGGTATTTTATTGATTATTGTAGTTTGGTTATTGGTTGTTCTTTCCAAGTCGTTGGGCTTGGCAATTTGAGTAGAATCGAGTAGTGTGTAAAGCGCATTAGCCATTTATGGCCTACTCAAGGCAATACATTCAGCAAATTCAAGAAATTTTCGCTCCAGTTAGCCAAAAAAGCTATGAAAGCGATGAGAATATTACGGTCCATGCTGCAGTTGGGCGTTTTTCGTTTATATACGAAAAAATTCGCAATGCCGTGGATTATAAGGACGAGCATTTGATTAGAAAGGCAGCAATTTTGAGGATGTTAAAGAGGTTGTTATTGCTAGAGCGCGACCCGAGAGTCATTGCGGAGAGGCTTATTCGTGAAATGATTGGCGCCAGATATTTGCCAAATGGCGTTATGCCGCAATCTTGCATTGATGATGTTTCTTGGCGGATCTATAAACTACAACTTATACAAAATGTTAAAGCCGGGTCAGAGAGCCACTTGGATTGGGTGCGTGGGATGGTGGCGGTTGAAATTGAGGATTTGTTAGTTGATGCCGCGAAAGAGAAAGCTTTAATTTCTTTTTTATACGATAGAGTGCATGACTCGATAAAAGTTAGTGGCGGGCAAGTAGATCAGTCCGAGGTTCAATTGCAAACATATTTGGCGTGCTTTAGAACTGTAATAAAAGCGGATGATGAAATATTAGGTTATAAAATGCTAAGAGCATTTTTGCCGGAGTGGTTAACGCCGCAAAATTGGATGGATGATCCACGCCCAATCGCTGAGCGTTTGGTTGCGGTTGAACGTAGAATTAAAATTCAGCTCAGGCATCCGCTTAGTTTGAAGTTTCAAAGAGTTATTAAACCATGGGCAGTGGCATTGAATATGATGTCTTCGGCTTTTGAAAAAAAGCCCGATGATGTACATGTATTATTACAAGATCCAAATGCTCTAAAAATGGCGGTTTCGCTTGTTGCTGAGGAGAGATATGCTAAGACCAAAGCTAAGGTGCGTAGAGCCACAATGAGAGCCATGCTATATTTGTTTTTAACGAAGATGATAATGGCTTTGGTTTTGGAGGCTCCGGCAGAGTTTTATTTTTATTCAGAGCTGCATTATAAACCTTTGGCCATTAATCTGCTTTTTCCGGCGGTGCTTATGTTTGTTGTGGGTTTATTTATCAGAGTTCCGGGTCCGGAAAATACAGCAAGGATTCGCTCTGCAATCGATGAGTTGTTAAATGATGCCATACCGGAGCTCAGAGTAATTTCAGCGCCGGTAAAACGATCGGCAACTGCAAAGCTTATGTTAACTTTGGTTTATATGCTGACTTTTGTGGTTTCGTTTGGTCTTGTTAGTATAGTGCTTGAATACATTTCTTTCACTTGGATATCTACACTTATATTCTTGTTTTTCTTGAGCGTGGTAAGTTTCTTTGCCTTCAGAATTCGTTTAAATGCACGTGAATATTTTGTTGTAGATGATAAAGTTACTTTAAGGCATTCTATTGTTGATTTTTTCTCAATCCCGGTATTAAGCGCAGGCAGATGGTTATCTTTATCCATAAGTCGCATTAATGTTTTTTTATTCTTCTTTGACTTTATTTTTGAGGCACCGTATAAGATTTTTTTGTCTTTACTTGAAGAATGGTTTGCTTTTGCCAAGGAAAAGAAGGATGAACTTCAACCATAACACTGATTCGCTTGATTGTAAGGATTTCCGCCATAGGCGGATCAGCCTCTGGCTGAAACTTGATTATCCGTTATTTGGTAAACAAAAGTAACAAAATATGAGTTTTAAAGTTTTAAATCAATCAGAAAAGTCCAACGCTCGGAGAGGGGAGCTTGCGACGGCGCATGGGGTTATTCAGACGCCTTTTTTTATGCCGATTGCAACCAAGGGTGCTGTGAAGACTTTATCTTCACAGGACATGGAGAAGCTGAATGCACAGATTTTATTATCAAATACTTATCACCTTTATTTGAGACCGGGGATGGATGTGATTGAATCGTATAAAGGTTTGCATAACTTTATGAGTTGGGAGAAGCCGATTTTAACTGATTCCGGAGGGTATCAGGTTTTTTCATTATCAAAGATGAGGAAGATCACGGAAGAGGGTGCGGAGTTTGCCTCGCATATCGACGGCTCGAAACATATGCTAACACCGGAACTTTCGATGAAAGTGCAACAGACTTTGGGATCTGACATAGTAATGGCTTTTGATGAATGTACGCCTCCGGATTACACGGAGGATCAGTTGGATGAATCAATAGCCCGTACAACGAGATGGGCGAAGCGATGCAAGGAATTCTTTGAACACAATCTTGAATCATCAAATAACCCTAAGGCGAAACTTTTTGGAATTAATCAGGGTGCAACAAGTGAAGATCGTAGAATCGCTCATGCGAAGGAATTGGTTCGGATCGGTTTCGATGGATATGCAATTGGTGGTTTATCGGTCGGTGAACCGTTTGATAAAGCATGTAAAATCGTAGAAGCTTTGCATAATGTTTTACCCGAAGTTAAACCGCGGTATTTTATGGGAGGTGCTAAACCTCATGAGATTGTTGAATATGTGAAACGGGGAGTTGATATGATGGATTGTGTGATCCCAACCAGAAATGCAAGACATGGGCTTATGTATCGATTTCTACATGATGATTTGAATAAAGTTGATTTTTACGAAACCGTTCATGTTACAAATGAAAAATTTTCAAAAGATAAAACTCCATTATTACAATCTCGCGGAGTGATAGAAACCGTTTTTGATGAAGAGTTGGAACGGTATACTTTAGGATACATCAGACATCTGTTTAGCGTTGATGAGATGCTGGCGTATCGTCTTGTGACTTTGATTAATATTAGATTTTATTTGGAGTTGATGGAGAGGATACGAACTTCTATTGAAGCCTCCTGCCTCTAATTTCTAGTTGTTCGGATATGGCGCATAAAGACGTCTCCGTTGGAGCGTTTTTTCTTTTATAAAGCAATGTTCGACATGTTTTTGCGGAGGCGTTAATATTGGTCACATGGAAAATTTATTGGAAAGATTGAATGATGCGCAGAAGAAGGCGGTGACTCATGAGAATGGGCCACTTCTTATTGTTGCCGGGGCGGGCACAGGAAAAACAACGGTGCTTACACGTCGGTATGTTTGGTTGATGCAGGAGAAGAATTTGACGACTGAGCAGGTGGTTGCGGTTACTTTTACAGAGAAGGCTTCGCAAGAGATGGAAGATAGGGTGCTTGAAATGTTGCCAATTGGTTCTTATGATTTTTGGATACATACTTTTCATGGTTTATGCCAGCGGATTTTGGAGGCTCATGGTCTTGAGATTGGAATACCAAATACTTTTAGGCTTGTAAGCGATACGGACGCTTGGCTGATGTTGAAACGGCGTTTTGATGAGTTGCCATTGGATCACTATCGGCCACTAGGGAATCCGGTAAAGTTTTTGCAAGCATTGTTGAGGCACATATCACGCGCGAAAGATGAGGGCATTGGGCCTGATCGTTATGTTGAGTTTGTTGAGAACGTTAAATTGGATGGAGATACAGAGATTGTTTTGGGAGAGAAGAAACGTTTAAAAGAATTGGCTGATGTTTATGCGGCTTACCAAAAGATTTTGAGAGATGAAGGAGTCTTGGATTTTGGGGATTTGATAATGGAGACTTTGAGGTTGTTTAAAGAAAGGCCGGCGGTTTTGGATCACTATCGAAAGCGATTTAAGTATCTGCTAGTTGATGAGTTTCAGGATACTAATTGGGCGCAATATGAGCTTATAAAACTCTTGGCCGAGCCGGATAGGAATATCACCGTGGTGGGAGATGATGACCAGGCTATCTATAAATTTCGTGGAGCATCACTCGCGAATATATTGCAGTTTAAAGATGATTATAAAGATACGGCGACAGTTGCACTTGTAGATAATTATCGATCACATCAAGAGGTGTTGGATACGGCTTATACTTTAATTACTAAGAATAATCCCAATCGCTTGGAAGTGTCGTTGGCAGATCAGGGATTAAATAAAGAACTCATTGCTTTTCAGGGGGCTGGCGCGCAAGTGCAAGTGCACTGGGACGCCAGTATTCAGCAAGAGGCGGAGTGGGTTGCGGATGATGTTGTGGCCAGGCATTCGGAAAAGTTATCTTGGAGTGATAATGCGATTTTGGTTAGATCTAATGATGACGCAATACCGTTTGTACAAGCACTCGAACGGCGTGGAGCTCCATTTAAGTTTTTTGCTTTGCGCGGGCTTTATATAAAGCCGGTTATTTTGGATATTATCGCGCTATTAACTTCGGTTGTACGGCCACATGATAATACTGTGCTTTGGCGGCTTTTACATTTACCAAGTTATCCGATTCCGCACTCGAGTATTTTGCAACTATTAAAGTATTCGGAGCGGAAGGGCGTATCTTTGTATGAAGCTATTGGTGTTGTTAATTTCTTTTTGAAAGATGAGCCGGAGTCTGCAAAAAGGTTGGAGACTTTGGCGATTACCTTGGAAAAGCTGGCAGAAACGTCTAGGCGCGATTCGCCGATTACGGTGTTGCATGTGGCGCTGGAGCAGACGGGATATTTGGCATATCTGCTTAAGCAACCGGAAAAGGATAAAGTAGAATCGATCGCTCTCTTGAATGAGTTTGTGGCGCGTATTAGACGTTATGAGCACTCAACTCATGCGCCGAATTTGAAAGAGTTTATTGAGGAGCTTAGGATGGAGATAGAGAGTGGTGAGCAAGGGGCGTTACATGCTGATGCTGAGGGTGGGCCTGATATGGTGAGGATTATGACAGTGCACGCGTCTAAAGGATTGGAATTTGATACTGTGTATTTAGTTTCGTTGGTTGATCAGCGTTTTCCAACTCGCAGACGAAGTGATGCTATTCCTTTGCCGGATGGTTTGGTGCAAGAGCGTTTGCAAGAAGGAGATGCGCATATCGAGGAAGAGCGGAGGTTATTTTATGTGGCAATGACGCGCGCTAAACGTCGTTTAGTCCTGACGGGAGCTGAAACTTATGGAGGAACCAGGAAAAAGAAACCATCAAGTTTTTTTGAGGAAGCCGGGCTTGAGGTTCCCGCCGCACCTCATCGCGAAGCAGTGGATACGCATGGGCTTGAAGCGCCAAAAATCGGATCAATTGAACAAGAAGCTTGGAGAGAGGTTTTTCCTCTAAAGCGCAGATTTTCTTTTACGCAATTAGTGGCGTATAAGAATTGCCCTATGCAATATAAGTTTGCACATATTTACCGCATACCGGTTTTGGGTTCTTATCAACGTAGTTTTGGGCAATCGATTCACCTTGCGTTACAGTTGATATTGGCGCGCCATCTAGAGAGATCCGGGACCAAACAAGTTAGTTTATTTGAGGCTGCAGATATGTCGCAAAAAATCGAGGGCTTTACGGTTAGTCTGGATGAGGCAATGCAGATATATAAAGAGAGTTGGATAGATGCTTGGTATACGAGCAGGGATTTGCATGATGAGTATTTTGTTGAGGGGAAAAAGGCTATAAAGCATTTTGTGGAAGATTGTGCGGAACATCCGCCCAGAGTCAGGGCCTTGGAACAGGGGTTTGATTGGCGCTTGGGAGAGCATTCCATAAAAGGTAAAATTGATAGGATAGATGATGTTGAAGGTGGAATTGCAATTATAGATTATAAGACTGGCGAGTGGACCGAGGGGAAAAAGGCCGAGCTGACAGATAAGGAACAATTGTGGTTATATCAATTAGCATCTGAGGCACGTGGTTTGACTGTAAAGCGCTTGGCTTATAGTTTTGTTAGATCAAATGTAATCGATGAGGTTCCACTGCTCGAAGGGGAGGATAAGATAAAATTTCAGGAGACTTTGGTTGATAGAATGGATGAAATCATGAAATCGTCGTTCCCAGCGACACCATCGATGTTTCTATGTAAATTTTGCGACTTTAAACATATTTGTGAATGGCGGAAATAACTCATTAATTGGATATTGGAATTTGATTATTGGTTATTACAAGTATTATGGCTTGGAAATCTTTAAAATCGTTGTTGAATAAATCATTGCAGACAGCAGGAATAGAAGAGCAGATAACGGCTCAGCGTGTTTTGGATACCGCGGAAAAGCTTTTAAAACAACGTTGGGGAGATGATATGGGGAGTTTTATAAGTTTTAGATCTTTTGCAGGGGGTAATTTGAATGCGGTTTCAACTTCTCCGGCAGGCATGCAGACTTTAAAGGCGGAGAGGATTGATTTTATGAATGCGATTAACTATCAGCTTGGGAAGAGAGTTGTTTATAAGATTATTATTAGATTGCAGGGATACTAGCAATTAGCTATCCGCGAATAGCTAATGACGGATAGCCGATTTTGAAAGATGCTAACAGTTATCGGCTATGAGCTATGAGCTGTTTTGTGATATAATAAGTTAGTTATGAGTTTTAAATGGTATGCAGTATTGATGGGATTAGGAACGGGTCTGGCATGGATTGCTTGGATTATTATTATACAAACGATGAATCCGGATGAGGCCGGGTTTTTGGGTTTGTTTTTCTTTTTTGTGACTTTATTTTTGGCATTAGTAGGTACTATTTCGATGTTGGGTTTGTTGTATCGCATCGGGATCAGAAAAAGAACGGATATGGTCATGAAAGAGGTGAGAGTAGCTTTTCGTCATGCAATGCTTTTATCGGGTTTGTCTATTTTAGCACTATGGTTTTCATCTCAAGACTGGTTGAGGTGGTATACGCTTGTTGTCTTTTTACTTGTGATTGTGGCGGTCGAATATCTGTTTTTGGTACTTGTAGATGCCGAAAGGCGTTGAGTAAGATAGTTGTTCATAGCAAATAGCCTTTTAAACACAAATTGTATATGATATCCACTTGCTGGAACTTTTTTTATATGCGTAAATACTTAGTAAACTAGCTAATAGCTAATAGCAGATAGCCGATGGCAGAAAAATATTAGTATGCTATCCGCCATCCGCTATCAGCTAATAAATAAAAATTATGTTAGAGAGATTGCTACATCGATTTTCAACGGATATTGGATTGGACTTGGGAACGTCTACTACTTTGTTGTACGCACAAGGCAGAGGTATTGTTGTGCACGAGCCATCTGTTGTGGCAATTAATAACAGAAACGGCCAGGTACTATCGATTGGGCATGAGGCTAAATCCATGTTAGGAAAAACTCCACAGCATGTGACAATGTCAAAACCGATGCAAAGAGGAATTATTTCAGACTATGAAGTAGTTGAAAAAATGTTGAAGTATTTTTTTCAAAAAATTAATAGAGAATATAAGTTGTTTATTCCCAGACCTAAAGTTGTTATTGGAGTGCCACTTGATGTGACGGAAGTGGAAAGGAAAGCTGTTGGTGATGTGGTTATGTCGGCAGGAGCTTATGATTTCGCTTTGGTAGAAAAACCTCTTGCGGCTGCTATTGGAATCGGTTTGCCGATATCCGAGCCGGTAGGAAATATGATAGTAGATATTGGCGGCGGAACTACGGAAATTGCGGTTATATCATTAAACGGAATTGTAACAGCAAAGTCGATTCCTATTGCTGGAGATGAGATGAATCGTAATATAATTCAGTATGGGAGGGATGTATTTAATATTTTACTTGGTGAAAGGGTGTCTGAGGAAGTAAAGATAGCGGTTGGGTCCGCAATACCATTAAAAGAAAGGATAGAAGTTTCGATGCGTGGACGTGATTTGTTATCAGGCTTGCCCAGAGAGATTTTTGTTACTGATAGCCAGGTTAGAGAAGCAATAGCTCGTTCGGTTAGATCTATTGTAGAGCACATAAAATCAATATTAGAAATAACACCCCCGGAATTGGTAGCCGATATTTATCGACGAGGAATAATTTTGACCGGTGGAGGAGCGTTGTTGCGCGGTATGGATGAAGCTATACGCGAGCAAACAGGCATACCGGTTCGTGTGGTCGAGGATCCGGTTTCGACAGTTGCCAGAGGGGCTGGGATGTTGTTGGAACTTCCTGAAATATTGAACGATATTACACTGCCCAAATCCGATAGAATCGTCTAAAAATTATGCAGAGGCAAAGTAAAACCATCGTTATAATTTTTACAATAATTTTTTCTATTGTTTTTTTGCATGTTACGAGATTATTAATCCCTATAGAGGATCTGCTTCGTGGAATGTTAGCTCCTTTTGGATCTTTGGCAACAAGAATTGGGACAAGCGTAGATGAAAAAACCGGGGATTTGGGCGAGGGTGGGCAATGCTCGGATGAGCTGGATGAACTTAGATTGCAGCTTACACATTTAAGTGTTGATTACGTTCAGCTCCATGCATTAAAAGAGGAGAATGCTGTGCTTAGAAATACTTTAGGATTTGTTGAACAACAGGGTTATGAGTCGGTGATGGCAAACATAATCAGCAGAAGCGTTGTACCGGATAGAGGATTTTTCATGATTGATAGAGGCTCGAGGGATGGCATTGAAACAGGTATGGCTGTGGTTTTTGGTGAGGGAGTTTATGTAGGAAAGATAACAAAAATATATGACAGGACTTCAATTGTCACCTTGACCACCGACCCATCAAGCCGAGTCGCTATTTCCTTGGCCGGTCAACATAAATTGATAGGTCTAGTGGAAGGAAGGGGCAACAGGACAGCCCTAGCTACACTGATTCCTCAGGAAGAGGAGATCCATTCAAATGATGTTTTTGTGACATCCGGTACAGAAGAAAAAATACCACCGGATTTGGTTGTGGGAATTATTAATCAGATTTTAGATGAATCCACTGATCCTTTTAAGGAAGCTACTATCGAACCTATAATTCAAACTGATTATTTGAATGTTGTGGCTGTGCTTAGAGCGAAAGCGCTTGGGCCCGAATAATTAATATGAGAATTACTTCTTATGCAGCAATTGGCAGCACGGCTGTTGCTGTTGGATTATATGAAGGAAGCATGATCGGTTCTTTACCGATGATTTTTACATATATACATCCGGTTTTACCATTGCTCGTAATATTCTTTTTATTAAAAAGGCCACAAGCCGCATATATGATGGCCGGAATATCCGGAGTTGTTGTTGATTTAGTATCGGCAACTCCAACCGGGTTTGCGGCATCCAGATGGTTAATTGTTGCTTTTTGTGTTGATTTGGTGGCGGAGAACGTAATTACAAACAGATCAATGTATGGTGCTTGGATACTTGCATTTTCAGCGAGGTTGTTAAATCTTATTGTACTTTTTGCCACATATATAATTTATCAGGGAGTGATGGATAAGACGTATATTTTACAAAATAACAAAGTTTATTTTTATACTTTAATAGCAGATCTGATACTCGTTTCATTTTTATTTTTAGGAACAACTGTTTTTACAAAAAGATTTTTAACTTTTATCCCATTTGTAAAAGGGCGTTATGGATAATGAACCGAAACAAGTTTTTTCTTGGCCTGAAAAAAGCCCTTGGGGGCTTGGTGTTTCGAGTTCACATGATTTTCAGATTTCTTCGGAAGTGATGTATGAGGAGGATGCAACCAAGATACGTGAGCGTCCAATCTATGTTGGGCTTTCAATACCATTATATCGTTTTTATTATATTGTGGCGGCTTTTTTAATAATGATAGTTGTGTTGATGGGGCGAGCTTTTTGGATGCAAGGAATTTCGCATTCTTACTATCAAGCAAAAGCTGATTCAAACAGGCTGAGAACAATGATACTCATTCCACCAAGAGGAATGATTGTAGATAGGCAAGGAGTGGTTTTGGCTGAGAATGAATCAACATTTGATGTAACCGTTATTCCACTGGATTTGCCGGTAGATGAGGCAAGGAGAAATGAGATTTTAGGACAAGTTGCCAGAATTACCGGAACAGATATTGCGGCTTTAAAAAGTATCGTTGATGAAGCTACCGTATGGGATAGTTTTGTGCCACTTGTGCGAGATATTCCATATGAGCAAGCAATTGCATTAAAGATAAAACTTGCAGGTGAACCTTCGATAAATATCGTGCATGGTTTAAAGCGTAAGTATCGACAATCGGGCGATTTGTTGAGTTTGGCTCATATACTTGGTTATGTGGGAAAAATTTCTCCAGAACAGTATGAGATAAAAAAAGAGGATGGATATATGCAGACGGATTTAGTTGGAAAAGCAGGTATCGAAGAATCTTACGAGTTTTGGTTAGCAGGCAAAAGAGGTGAGAGAATTACAGAGGTAGATGCTTTTGGCATGAGTAAACGTGTTGTGCATGATGAGCAGGCGGAATCAGGGCAGATTTTGGAGTTATCAATTGATTTGCGATTGCAACAGGCCGCTGAAATGGCAATTAAAAAAAGTATAGAAGAAAATGAAGATATTAAAAAAGGAGTAGTCATCGCTTTAGATCCAAGAGATGGTTCCATTTTAGCTTCGGTTTCTTGGCCGGCATATGATAATAATGCTTTTTCCGGAAAAGTTTCGAGTACGGTTTATGGGGCGCTACTTGATGATCCTAATACCCCATTATTACCACGTGCTTGGGCGGGTCTGTATCCATCGGGTTCTACGATTAAGCCAGTATATGCTGTTGCAGCTTTGGCAGAAGGAATAATTACAGCAAAGACTACGGTGATGTCGACTGGGGGTATTTGGGTGAGCAGCAGATTTTTCCCAGACTGGAAGCCGGGCGGTCATGGTTTGACGGATGTGCGTAGAGCTATAGCTTGGTCTGTAAATACTTTTTTTTACATGATTGGTGGAGGAACGGATACTTTTACAGGACTTGGTGCAAATAAGATGGCGGAGTGGCTGTATAAATTTGGATTTGGGGAACCACTCGGATTGGATATCGCGGGGGAGTATGGCGGGCTTGTACCAACACCTGAGTGGAGAGTACAAAAAAGAAATGAAAGATGGTATATAGGTGATACTTATAATTATGCTATTGGGCAGGGAGACTTTTTAGTGACGCCCTTGCAAATCGCCGTATCAACTGCGGAGATTGCCAATGGTGGTAAAAGAATAAGACCGCACTTTGTGATGAATCAAAATGCATACAGTTCGTATCAAAGTTTGGTTACAAAGGAGATATCTAAAGAGCTTTTAGCGAATGCGAGCGATATTGAAACTGTACGATTGGGTATGCGAGATACTGTTTTGTATGGTTCTGGTAGAAGTTTTTTGAATTTTCCAGTACCTGTGGCTGGTAAAACCGGTACTGCTCAGTGGAGAGCGGATAAGCCAAATCATGCTTGGTTTACGGCTTTCGCACCTTTTGAAGATCCGCAAATAGTAGTGACGGTTTTGCTTGAAGAGGGAACCGAAGGGTCTGTTACGGCAATTCCTGTTGCCAGGGCCATTTTGGAAGAGTGGAATAGAATATCCGCTGAAATGCCGTAAATATATTTTTTTATATTGGAATTATTGACTTTTTTGTTAAACGATGTACTATCGAAGCACGTGGCCATAACTGATAGAGCTGGAAAGAGGGTCTCTCATGTCGAACTTTGAAAACAGAAAATATTTCTCGAAACATTCCACCACGGGTTTCATTTTGACGGGTTTCATGTTTGGGTTTATAGCTTGCAATGAGCCACAAACCACAACACCAATGATGAAAACGGTTAACGGTGCAGAAACCTGCCAAGGGAACGACGATGGTTGGTATTGCTATACCAACCCGAGCCTCAATGTAGCTTCGGGTGATGAGTTTTTTGATACAGATCTCATTCACTGCTCGCATGATTCGGTTGATCAAGTAAAGTCTTGTACGCAAGGTTGCGAGGTTAAGCCGCAGAGCGTTGATGATGTTTGTGCTTCGGGCACGACAACGCCGGTTTGTGGCAATGGTCTCATTGAGGGAATAGAACAGTGTGATTTGTTAAACCTCAACGGGCAAACATGCGCGAGCGGCGGTTACAACGGCGGAACTCTTGTTTGTACCGCTTCGTGCCAGTTAGATAGTGGCAATTGTTGCAATCATTCTTGTACGGGGGACACTCAATGCGTCGGTACAACGAAACAAACCTGCCAGGATGGAAACAATGACGGTTGCAATGAGTGGGTAAATACCGGAACTTGTCCGGTTAATCCTGTTTGTGGCAATGGTCTGATCGAAGGATCGGAAGTGTGTGATTCGACCAATATGAATGGTCATTCGTGCACAACCGAGGGATACGATGGCGGAACTGCTGCTTGTTCAGGTTCTTGTACGGTTAGTACGGGAGCTTGTTGTAACGATGCGTGTACATCCGGCACCCAGTGCGTAAACAATGTTGAGCAAACATGCCAAACGGGTAGCAATGGCTGCAAGACCTGGGTAGATACGGGGACGTGTGCACCAACTTGCACGACAACCATTTCATCGAATCTTTGTAATACATACACATCCTCCGCGGGTGGGTTGTACGAGATATTCGAGATCTGTGCAGAATCAGTTGGTCCGGATCGTATTAAGATTCACATGCGAAAAAATCCGTCATCAAGCTTTGGGCAGAGGCCATATGGAGTAAAAGTTTTTGGTCTCGGTGATGCGGAGTGCAGCCATGCTACGCATTTCTATAACGAAGCGAACTCCTCAGTTACTGTTGATGGTGTGAACTCCAATGAGTTAACCATGGAATTCAACGTTACTTGGGTCGGCACACAGACGGATAAACGTTTCTGTGGTTATGCGAAAACCATATCAACCGATTTGGCTTACGACTCAACAAGCAATGAGCAAAAGATCTGGTGGTATTCACGCAGTTTGAGCGTACATCGATCATGTAATTAGCCTCTTAAACCCTCACTTTTTCAAGTGAGGTTTTTTATTTGGTTATTCTGTAAGTGTTATGTATTAAATTGACAGTTGTTTTGCGAGACTTTATACTAAACAAACACAAATTAATTAGATACGCAGGCTTTAATGTGCTTGCTTTGTATTGTTTATATGCCTCAACAAGTACACTATTTTAGCGAAGAAGGTTTGGAAAAATTGAAGGAAGAATTGAATGTCTTAAAGACTCAGCGTGTTAAGGAAACTTCGGAAAAAATTGAAACTGCAAGAGCATTGGGTGATCTTAAGGAAAACGCCGAATATCATAGCGCTAAGGAAGAGATGGGTTTTATACAGGGAAGAATTCGCGAGATCGAAGAAATTTTGAAGAATGTAAAAATTATTGATGAATCTGCAAGTGGAGATGTTGTTAGAGTTGGAACTACCGTTGAAGTGGATTCTAAAACGGGTTCGCGAACTTATAAAATCGTAGGTTCTGCAGAAGCGGACCCGGTAAATGGATTAATATCAAATGAATCACCAATGGGGCAATCATTTTTAGATTGTAAGGTAGGGGATGAGGTGGAAGTTAAAACCCCGGGTGGTGTATCTTATTTTACTATTTTAAAGATTCAATAAAATTTATGATAGACGTTAAGTTTTTACGTGAACATATTGATGATGTTCGCGCTAATTGTGTGGCACGCAGAGCTAAAGTAGATTTAGATGCTATTTTGAAAGTTGATACGGAATATAATGCTTTGCTGCAAGAGGTTGAAAAGATAAGAGCGGAAAGAAATGAAATCGCCAATCAATCCAAGGGAGGTAAACCAGCGGAAGAACTTGTTTTACAAGGAAAAAAGTTAAAAGATGAGTTAGTATTAAAGGAAGAATTATTAAAAGAATTAGAGGTGAACCGCGGTTTGTTGTTGCATGCTATTCCAAATTTGACCCATGGGGCTGTACCGGATGGCGCCGGGGACGAAGATAATAAAGTTCTTAGACAAGTTGGTGAACCGGCTAAAATTGCGAACCCCTTGGATCATGTTGAGCTTGCCGCTAAGCATGATTTGATGGATTTTGAGCGCGGAGCCAAAGTAGCCGGTGCAAAGTTTTATTTTCTCAAAAATAAATTAGCGATTTTAGAGCAGGCTGTTTTGCGATACGGAATAGATTTTATGATACGCGAAGGTTATGAGTTTATTACGACTCCGGATGTTGCTAAAGAAGAAGTTTTGATTGGCAAAGGATTCCAGCCTCGCGGACCGGAGAAGCAAGTTTATTTTATAGAGGATTCTGATTTGGCACTTGTAGGAACTGCAGAGATTCCGATGTTGGGTTATCACATGAATGAAATTTTTGAGGCGGAAGTATTGCCTAAGAAATACGTTGCTTTTTCGCATTGTTTTAGGACTGAGTCCGGGTCGTATGGCAGAGAGTCGTATGGATTGTATAGAGTGCACCAGTTCTCCAAAGTTGAAATGTTTGCATTTGCTATGCCAGAGCAATCGGAAGCGATTCATCTTGAGTTTTTAGCCATGGAAGAAAAGTTTTGGCAAAGCTTGGGAATTCCGTATCAAGTTGTAGATTGTGCATCCGGCGATTTGGGAGCATCGGATTATCGCAGATATGATATTGAGGCTTGGATGTGGGGCAGGAATGAAGGAAAAGGTGGCTATGGCGAGGTAACATCAACATCAAATTGTATCGATTATCAAGCTCGTGGAATGAATATCAAGTATAAAGATAAAGAAGGGAATAAAGGATTTATTCATACTTTAAACGGAACGGTTGTGGCTGCGCCCAGAGCTTTGATTTCGATTCTCGAAAATTACCAACAAGAAGATGGAACTATCAAGATTCCTGATGTTTTGATCCCATATTGCGGCTTTGATTCCATAGGCTAACTATGAAATCGGGGCTAAGTTTAGAAAAACGAATACGAATTTTTTGGCACTCGATATCAGGTCGACTAAATTTAGCTTTTTACACTCGTAAACAAAATTACAGAGTCAAATATCAGGTTGAGGTTTTAAACGCTTCCGATCAGGTTCGAAATTTTCAAATTTTACTTCCAGTGCCGCTAAGTAACGAGTATCAAACTGTCACAAAACAGCCGAGTTTTAATTTGAATGATTTTAAACTTATAACAGATAAGGATTTTGGAAATGTTGCGGCGATGTATTCGGGAGAGATTGGGGCGAGGCAGAGAGTTATCTTGCGACAAGATTTTGAAGTGGAGGTTAGCCCTAGAACTATCTCGAAGCCATCTGATGAAATGATGAGTTTGAGGTCTTGTAGACACTTCAAAAATGAAACAATGAAAGAGTTAAATAATGAAAATAATTTGGTTGATGAAGATTTGTTGACTTTGAAAAAGTTGAATGATGAAGTTGTGTCTAAATTGGTTTACGGGGATGCTATAAGTGGATTATATACCTCTGAAGAAGTATTAAAGCGTGAAAAGGTTGATTGTGGGGGGTTTGATACTTTGCTTGCGTCAATGGCACAGGAAAAAGGTTATGCAGCCAGAGTTGTTTCGGGATTTTGGGCGGGATATGAGAAGAATACGATGCATGCATGGCTCGAAGTGCAATTACCGGATGGGAGGGTTGTGCCTTTGGATCCATCAGTCGAAAAACTAGCCAGCCAAGGCAGAACAACTAAATCGGGGAAGTTTGGTTTTGTTGGAAGTGATAGAATAGTTTTTTCTCGCGGGTGCTGTTTGCCGTTTCAGATAAACGGCCAAGAGATGACTGTTGAGTTGTTGCAACATCCATTTTTGTTGCCTCATGATCCGGATTTGCGGTATTCTTTAGATGCTAAAGTTGAAACTTTATGAGTAAGGTGATTTTTACAAGTTTATCGCCAAATGCTGAAAAAGATGATGTCTTACGAGCTTTGGGATTGCTGTTTAAGCCTTGGAGTTGGAAGAATGGGGAGTATGTTAAAAAAGTTGAAGATTGGTTAAAGGGATATGTGGGCGTGAGTGGAGTTTATCTAGTAGATAGTGGACGAACTGGGTTAATGATGGCTTTACAGGCTTTGGGAATTGGTGAGGGAGATGAAGTTTTGGTGCAAGCTTATACTTGCGTTGCAGTACCCAATTCGGTTTTGTGGGCCGGTGCTAAGCCAATTTATGTTGATATTAAAGCTGAGACGCTAAATATATCTTTGGATGATGCGAAGTTGAAGATCTCTGAAAAAACCAGAGCTATTGTTGTTCAGCATACTTTTGGGAACCCTGCGGATATGACAGAGGTGATGCAGTTTGCGGAAGAGAATAACTTAAAAGTTATCGAGGATTGTGCACATGGGTTAGGAGCTCGGTTTGACGGTAGGCCGCTGGGTTCTTTTGGGGACGCTGCAATATTCAGTTTTGGACGTGACAAGGTTGTATCGGCTGTTTTTGGGGGTGCTGTGGTGGCTCGGGATGAGGAAGTGGCTGCTAAACTCAAAGAATTACACTCTGCTCTCAGAGACATGAGTTATATCTGGACTTTAAGACAGATTTTGCATCCGATTATATTTTGGATTGCAAAGAGCTTGTATGATTTTGGGCCGGTGGGAAAAGTGATAATTGAAGGATCCAAAAGATTGGGATTAATCGCAAAGGCTGTTTATGCGGAGGAGCGATTTGGTGAGAAACCGATGTTTATTGGTCAGAAATTGAATGGAGCAATTTCCAAGATGACATATTTTCAGCTTTTGAAGTTGGATAAGTTTGTAGCGCATAGGCGAGAGATTGCGGAGCTTTATGATGCTGGGTTGGTGGGAGTGCTAGTTAAAATTCAAATTACTCTGGAACAAGGATTATGTAGTTACTTGAGATATTTTATAGCAGTAGAAAAGACAGATGAGTTGATGAATTTTGCGAAGCAGAGGTCTGTTTTGTTGGGTGATTGGTATAGGCAGGTTGTAGCGCCAAAAGGTGTAGATTATAGTAAAATTGGTTATAAGCAGGGGAGCTGCCCTATCGCGGAAAAAGTTGCTAATGAATCAGTTAATTTGCCTACTCATATTGGAATAAGTAAAACTGACGCTGAGAGAGTTATTGAGGTTATAAAAACATTTTATGATACAAATAAAAATAATTGAAAATGCAGATATTTGGGAGGGGATTGTGGATGAGCTTGTGCCTCACTCTTTTTTGCAATCTTGGAGTTGGGGCGAATTTAATAAAATTAACGGACATCCGGTTTATAGGTTTGGATTTTATCGGGGTGAAGATCTGTTGGGAGTGGCTCAGGTACTTTATATTCACGCCAAGCGAGGGTCGTTTTATTTGATACCTCATGGGCCTTTGGTTCGTAAAGTAGATGACTATAAAGAATGTGTTGGTTCATTGTTGGAAGGGCTAAAAGGACTTGATGAGTACAAAAAGTGTTCATTTGTGCGTGTTTGTCCTTTGCTTTTGGATAATCAAGAAAATCAAGATATATATTCAGGCTTGGGATTTAGAAATGCACCTATACATCAGCATCCGGAATTATCGTGGATGATAGATATAAATCGCGAAGATGAAGAGATATTAAAAGACATGCGGAAGACGACAAGGCACGCGATTCGCAAGGGTGAAAAAGATGGTGTGATAGTAGAATTGTCTGACAAGCAAGAAGACGTGGAAAGGTTTTGGGATCTGTATAAAGAAACATTTGTCAGGCAAAAGTTTACGCCTTTTTCGAAGAAATATTTGGAGGAAGAGTTTGAGGTTTTTAATGAAAGAAAAAAAGTTTTGCTTGGATTTTCCATTTTTGAAGGTAAAATTGTTTCGGGTGCTTTGATTGTGTTTGATGACGGTGGAGCTTATTACCATCATGGCGCGTCGTTACATACGGGCAATGTTCCAACATCTCAAATTTTACAATGGAGGTTGATTCAAGAAGCTAAAGCCAGGGGTTGTAAATATTACAATTTTTGGGGAATTGCACCGGAAAATAAGCCAAAACATCCTTGGGCGGGTTTATCTGTATTTAAAAAAGGTTTTGGAGGTTTTGAGGAGGCTTACGTGCATGCACAAGATTTTGTTTTGACTCCAAAATATTGGTTTAACTTTATTATAGAAAGTTTTAGAAAATGGAAACGAGGGCTTTAATTTTAAATAACGAATTACTAATTAACAAATTACCAATGATCAGCATCGCATTGTCGTATAATATATGAAATTTCCAGAAAGGATCAAAAATTGTTAGTTGGTAATTAGCGAAATGGTAGTTATGATATACAGTGAAGAAGAGACAATTGAAGATGGAGGGAGGTTAAAAGGTAGGGGAGAGAGGAGGGCTTCTTCGTCTTGGATCGCCTATTTGCTTTTTATTTTGTTTGTTATTTTTGGAGCGATTTGGTTTTTGTTTTTTTCACATTTTTTTACGATTACAAAATATGAAATTTCGGACTTAAATGTTTTAGAGAAGCAGGCGTGATAGGGGATATAGGTCTTATTTGGATAAGCAACAAAGTTTTGTAAAAGATAAACGAAATATCTTTGTTGTCGAACGAAGAAAAGATTGCGACGCATCTAATGAACACATTTTTTGTTGATTCGGTCACTGTGGATAAAGTCTATCCTAATATTTTACGACTCAAGATTAAGGAGCGTCAGAGGAGTGTGATTTTGGTGACAAAAAACAAGATTTATATTGTTGATGATTATGGTGTGATAACTGATTACGCTGATCCGCAAACTGCATCGACAACAAAAAACTTTTTATCGTCTTCTGTTCCGGTTGATTCCCTAAAAGAAATTTTTGTTGTTGCGCCAACGTCTACGGTTTATGAAAAAGGATTTGAATATACGGATTCAAAGCGTGTACGCAGTTGGCTTGGATTTGGCGGAAAAGTTACGCGAAGCCGGAATATGGTTTAAAGCGCTTTATTTAGATGATAATGAGGCAGGTATAGTCACTATTATTTTAAAAGAAAATAAGGATGTAATAATAGATGCTGATGCGCCACTGGAGTCACAAATAGAAACTTTACGTCAGTTTATACAAGCTAAACCGAATTGGGATGATATTCAGGAGTATATAGATGTTAGGATACCCGGGAGGATCTATTACAGTAAATGAATTGTTAAATGTCAAACGTCAAACGTCTAACGTCGTATTGGAGGATTTTTATAGTAAATATAGGTCACATAAGACCTGGGAATAGGTGGGGGCGCTTAGAGCGCAATTTTGAGGCTCGTTTGATTTTTTGGCTTAAATAAGGGAAAAAAGACACTAGACTCTAGACGCTAGACCCTAGAGGGGTTACTTAGGTTCACGTTTATAGCCAAGGGCTATAAACGAGTACAGTAAGCTCTGGGGTGAAGTGGATTTTACGACGATTGAAGGGAAGTGAAAGCGTTGTAAAATCCACGCTATGTTATAAGACCAATGATAAGCTAAGATTTGTTGTTTAGCTGAGTTAAGCTAAAAAGTTATATCATGGGTCTTATAACATATATTGTGCGACGCTATATATTGTGATTAAGTTGGCTTTTAGCACTAGTTTGCCTTGGATCAAACTTTGACTTTCCTATTTCTTATAATTTCAAAATTAATTTTCGCTTCGAGCTACGTTTTCAAATTCGTGATTTTCCCCTACGGGTAAATTTCAATTATCAATGACCAAATTAGCAATTACCAATGTTGGTGCGCTGACGCGATTTTTTTATTTTTTTACAAAGAGGCAGCACTACTCCACTCCGGTTGGTATAGGGGAAAAGTGATGAGTCGTAAAATAAATCGATATAAATAATAAGTTACAAATAACAAAGAATAAAGTAAGAACTTCGTACACCTTCCCCGCTTATATAAATAATAATTTAAAAAAACCGTAATTATATATTACGGTTTTGAGAAGTCTGTATTTTGATAATCTACTCTGTTTGAGCAGGTATTATGCTAGTTCGAAGCTCTTGCCGCAATCACTACAGGTGTGATTTTGGTTAATCAGTCCCCCACCCGCCGCTCCTACGGAACCAAGTACTGCGGCACCGACCGGACCTGCTATTAAAGCACCGACTACAATTCCCAATGTGCCAGCTAATCCAGCAGCCCGTGCTTTGTTACACGGTGCGCTTTGGTAGGAGTTGCAATGAGGACAGTGAAAGTAATATCTGTGTCCTCCTTCATACTGGGGTTTTTTTTCTAGATGTTTTGCTTTCATAGCTATTCTAGCTCCGTATTGTTACAACGTGACTACCTGGGTGCATTTTGCCGCAGTCTCGGCCGTCGACGTAAACGCGCGCTAGCCCATTGGAACTCGTCTCGAAAGTGGTTTGGCCGTTGCTGTCTGTGTACTGGGGGTCTGTATAACCATCGGGAACCTCCAGGCTAACCTTTCGTCCCGACGCAGGGTCTCCTGTGTCCCACTGAACGATTACTGTGTAATATGCCATGAAACTATCTCCTTGCTGAGGTTGATAAGTTGATAGCAGAGTTATTAAGGTACGTATTAATTATTTATATAGCATGTTTATATTTTAAGGTCAATAAGTATATATCTGCCTACCAGAAAATTAAAAGCTCACAGACCGCGAGGTGCGATTTGTGAGCCGTGAGACGAGAAAAAAAAGTAATAATTGTCAAGATCTGGGTCGGAGATTGATATGAAGATTGGATATTTAAAAAGCCCGCAATTTGCGGGCTTTTTTCGTTTTTTTAGGTAAGTTTAGTAATTCTTTAATACTTCCTGCATGATCTCTATTGCTTTATCTTTATTAAAGTCTTTTTTCATTGCGCTTAAAATTAACCAGTCGCGGCCATTGAATACGTTGAGTTGATTCAAAGCACCTCCGGCCCAGTAGGCTGAGTCACCTAGCCCGGGAACGTCCTCCGCATCAACGCCGGAAATATTTTTTGACTCTGCTTTGGCACTGGAGTTTACGGTGGCTGATTCTACGTTATCTTGACTGCGACGTACCAAAAGAGTTAGGGATTTAAAATTTACAGATTCGCTATATGAACACGTGCTAACAACACCGGCCGTATCACTTAGTGTTGGCTCGTTTACATTACCCAAATATGCTGAAGCTATTTCTTTGGTTAAGAGTTTGCAAGCGTTTAATGTTGATGCTTCTGTGGCGACAGTATTATTTGTTTCTGCCGTATTGCTTACATCCGTTGGAGTGCTGTTATCACAACCGGCTCCCATTAAACCAAGTATACAAAGTGCAACAGCTCCTAACTTAAGTGATCTTGTCATAAAATATAGATAGTATTTAATGTGAAAAAGTATATCTTGAGGTTAATTTAAAAGCAAAGGATTTTATCGGGTTAAATATCCATCCCTCTCGCCTCGCGGGAGTTTTTCTATTGCATATCTCAAAGCTGTGCGAGGCATCTGCGACGCGTATTCGTCTAAGAAGGTTTTTAGCACCTTAATATCTCTTTTTCCAACCTCGCGGAGCATCCAGCCTACGGCTTTGTGGATTAGGTCGTGTTTATCGCCGAGGAGTATCTTTGAGATTTTTATAGTGGGTTTAAAATCGCGGTTGCGGATGAATGTGTAAGTTGCGAGCATGGCAATTCGACGATCCCAGAGCAAATCTGACTTAGCGAGTTTATCGAGAACTTTAATGTCACCAAAGTTGTAGAGATAATCGCCGATGATTTGTGGAGTTGAAGTATCTACTAAATCCCAGTTGTTGATCCACTTAGAATTTGCGAGGTATGCATCGTAGATTTGATGCTTGAGTTTGTCGTCCCCTTTTTTGTATAAGTTGACCATGAGTACGAGCGCGGTGAAGCGTTCTTCGTGGATTTTGCTGTGAAGCAGTTTTATAAGATCTGCCAGAGGCAAATTTTGGTAGTTTTTAGCGATTGTACGTTGCTCGGGGACAGTTAGACCCAAAAAGATATCGCCTTCGCCATACTCCCCTTTTCCGGTCTTAAAAAAGCGCTGGCAGATTTTGGCGCGATACGGGGTGCCGCCTTGTTTGAGGTCGGAACGGAGTTCATTTAAAGACATTGCTTTTTAAATAATAAATTACAAATAATAAATAATAAAGAATGTGATTATTTTTTATCCCATTCTTTTTTCCAGCGGTTGGTTTTTTTGAGCCAGTTGAATCTGTTGTATCGCAGTATTGATAGCATCACAGGTATTAAAATTGCTGATGCAATGGTTTCTAGAATTCGTTCGTAATATAAGAAATAGCCTCCAACTAACATTGTGATTATGCTGACAAAAATTATCCAACGATAAAGTTTTGTTGGTGGGAAGCCTACTTCCATCCAATCAACTTTTTGTTGCGCATCTCTAGGGTGTCTTTTTTCATTACCAAATTGTGGCATATTTGCATCTTATTATATATTAATATTTGTGCTAAAACAAGCTTAAAATAGATATTTATGATGATGGAGGCCTTGACAAAATGGTTAAATTGTGTTATAGTGCTTCTCATAAAGCGCTGCAGGTTGGGCAGAAGAAAAGTTCCTTCCTGTAAGGGCGCTAGGCCATCTGGCCACATTGGATAGAGGTGTCTCTGGCCTCGTCTCAACGAACTGTCGTTGGGAAAAGTCACGGGTACTGCAGACTAAAGAGTTTGCACAGAGAACCCAGTTCGATGTGTTCCGGGAGGATGAGCTCTCTCGATTGAACACTAACTCGTAAAGAAAACCTTCTCTCGCTCAAGAAGGTCAGTGCTGCACAAACCGCAGACAGTGGCACTGAAATGGCGGTAGCTGCGTACCAAAAACAAAGTCCTTCTCACTAGGAAGGTCGGTGCTCAAAGTTAGCACTGCGTAGATTCTCCCTTGGGCCCACCGTAGGCCCGCCGTTCCAGAAATGGTCGGTACCCCAAAGCCATCGATTTTCACTAACCTAAGTGAGATCGATGTGCGGAGGGGTTTTTTACTTACCAAAAGGACAAGTCGCGACTTGTCATTGCTTTGTAACTTGGTGACTTTGGTTTCTTAGTAAAAAACCAACGGTTTTGGCTCCCAGATGTTTATGTCTATCCAGGCTTTGAAACTTGCCAACCAATCGCGGAGCACGAATTGGGTGATTTTTTGGTAGGTTTGTAGATCGGAGGTGACGCCGACCGAGTTTACGCTGAGAGTGTTGCAGATGTAGAGGGCGCGGACCAGATGGAATTTTTGAGTTACTAAAATCGCATTGCTGATTTGAAATTCTTCTTTGGCGCGCTTGCAACTTTCGTAAGTTCTGTAGCCATGATCATCGCGGATGATGTCTTGTTCGGGAATGTTGATGCTTAGAAGATACTTTTTCATTTCCGATACTTCGTCGGAATTGTTTTGGCCGTCATCACCGGTGATTAAGATTTTAGGCGCTTTGTTTAAATTGTAGAGTTCGGCGCCGGTTATTAGGCGATCTTTTAGGGCGTCGGAGGGTGTACCGTCGGGTTTTAGGGATGCGCCTAAGATGATGATGGCTTGGGACTGTGGAACGTCTGTGGCGTTGTAGATTTTATCAAGATTGGATGTGCGTACGTAAATAATTACCGACGTAATAATAATCAGCGACGATAAAAAGCCGCCGATTAGTATCTGTTTGATTAATTTACGTGAAAGCATAAGAGCTTGGTAAATTAGGAATCAAGATTAAGATTTGGAGCTTCGATGATTTGCGGGTCGATACTGTTTCCTTCGCCGGAAATGCGCAAAACGTCTTTGTCGATTTTAGCAAATTCTTTATAGCCCAAGTTGTATTGATTTACAGCGGTACCCAAATTTTTGCCAAGGCTTTGCATGTGAGTATCGTATTTGCCGAGATGGCGGCCAAGCTCCCCTACTCGTTTGATAATTTCTTTGGCTTGTTCCTCGATTTGCAATGCGCGTAATCCTTGGAGAACGGTTTGCAAGTAAGCGAGGAATGAAGTTGGTGAAACGATGAGTACGTGATATTTGGCGGCTGCGCGGTGGATGATGTTTTCCGCATCCTCCCCTTCTCCGATTTTATTGTTTAATAAATCAAAATATATGGCTTCGTGAGGGATGAACATGAAAGCGAACTCCATTGTATTTTCTTTGGGGCGAATATATTTGGAAGTTTCTTGGACACGCTTCTTTAAATCGTTAACAAAGACTTTTTCGAGCTGATCGCGTTCGGCTGGATCTGTGGCGTTGGCCCAGCGGTTGTAGTTTTCGAGGCTGAATTTGGAGTCGACAGGTACGATTTTATCTTTGATAAAGACTGCCGCGTCCACGATTTCGCCATCTTCGAAACGATATTGCATTTGGAAATGTTCGGGAGGGAGAATGTTTTTAAGCAGTGTTTCGAGGAAATATTCACCTAAAACTCCCCTTTGTTTGGGGTTTTTTAGAATCTGTTGGAGTTTTTGCAGTTCTGATGTTTCGGTTAAGACTTGGCGCGAGATTTCCTCAACTTTGGCCATGCGCTCGGATACTTCGCGGACCGTGTTGGTGACGCTTTTATGCTGGTCGCGGAAGGCTGTGTGGCTTTCGCCCAGGCGGTTATTGACTTCTTTTTGCATCTGGGATAATTGTTGCTGCATCATAAGCATTCCCTGAGACTCTACCGGAGTTTGGGATTGCTTTTCGATGGCCATCAATTTCCATAAAACGATGGCAAAGCCAATTACAAATACAGCAACTAAGGCAATTAAAAGAAGGGATGTGGGTTCCATAGTGCGCATATATTACAGCAATATAAATATATAGGCAATCAAAGTGAGTTGGGCGTTCATCAAGACTAAAGTTCATCAAGAGTTGCTTAAGTTACTCGTGATGAACTTGTTACTTTGGTCTTTTATCTCAATGTATGGGTTATCCACTTGTCTTTAAAAAACGTATTTGTTATGTTGGCAAAAACCAATCTAAAAGCTCTTAATTTACAAAAGAAACTATGGTAACAATTCCATACACATTAGGTCCGGCAGATGACTGGGACCCACAAGGTTACGAAGAAGAGGAAGAAGACATGATTGCCCCGGGTATGCATGTTTTAGAAGAAGATGAAGAGGAAGAAGATGATGAATTAGCAGATGCTGATGCGGGCTTAATAAATGAGCCTGTTTTAGAGGATATCGAAGAAGAGGAAGAAGAGATCGATGAAGAATCAAGCTTCAAAGATTTAGAAAAAGACGCACTGGCTGAACTTGAAGAGCTTGAGGGTCTTGTATTGCAATCGGAACGCGAGACACTTAAGTTAACTGATTTTACAGAAGAGGAATAACAATTTGAAATAACCAATAACCAAATTCCAATAATCAATTATTGAGTGATCAATTATATTAGGAAATAAAAAAGCAGAGCTCGAGGCTCTGTTTTTGTTTTATAAACTCACCCCTGCCCCTCTCTTAAGATCAAGAGAGGGGCAGGGGTGAGTTTATTTTTCCATCGTCTCTATCACCTCGGTCGTTGTAGAATTTTTGATTGCTTTGTATTCTTCGCGTCTTTCCTCGCCTGCCGGGATGATGCTGGGGGCGAGGTTCATGAACATGATTTTGCTGATGATGATGAGAACTACCATCCAGGCGATGCCAGCAAATGCCCAGGCGCGTAAATAGCGTACGCAATAGAAGAGGGCCACGCCAAAACCGATTGATGGGAATGCCAGTGTTACGACCCAATCGTTTTTTTCCATGGCCGAGATGTCTGTGCTTTTGGTGAGGTGCAAGATGGCCATCAATCTTAAAATGATTGGGAAGATAAGGAGGATGGCGAAAAATATGACGAGAGCGTTACTGCCCAAAGCGAAAAGAGAATTTGTTAACAAGGTCGCATCAGCTTTACTCATAAGGGAGCGGACAGCGAATGGGAGGGCGATGAAGATGCCGATGAGTGGAGTGAAGAGTGTCCAAAAAGCCCAGCGTTGCCAAACGCACCAATACCAGATTGTGGCGGTTGGATTCATGAGGATGGCGAGTGCCCAAAAAAGCCGTTGGCCATAGGGAGCTCGTGGGGTTCTGTAGGCGTGGACAATTGCTTTAACCCAGAAGACGATAAAGCCGATGGTTGAGATCCCGAGCAAAATAAAAGCCGCTAAGCTAAGCGCTGAAAGCGGTTCGTGTGGGATTGTGAGTACGGGAATTTTTAGAGTCATTTAATGGAGATCTTAGCAGAATTTATTGATTTAGTCCATTAGTGGTGGATATTGACATTTTATTATTTTTAAGGTATATAAAAACCCAGAAAGGCACCTTTTACCCGGAGGTTTAATCATGAGAACTCTTTTCCTGATCGTTTCCGTTGATAGCACTCGTGAGATTCATTTGTCGCTAACGGAGGTGTTTGATAAGTATCAATGTATAGCCGGTCAGAATATCTTGGCCCGGATTCCTCAGGATCCAAACTGTGACAGAGGAATATTGTTGTCAGAAAGTTCACGGTTGGCATATCAAAGCCTGTTCATTAGGAGCCAGGAAGTGATGAAGGCTAGGTTCCGTGAACAGACGGGAATGGAATTTTATGGAAAAACCTGATAATCAATTCTGAACAAAACTCTCGAAACAAAAGACTTGTGTAACTTGCAAAGGAGATTCTGATGGAAGCAAATAAAGACTTGCCGGATGTGAAGAAGATTGTTGTGGTTTACGGATACGGGAAACATGCTGATCCGATTACCACAACACTTCATGATGTCGCTGATTTGGATTCGGCAATGAGGCTGGGAAATACGTTGGGTAATGTGACAGTGGTAATTTATCTATCCGAATCAGATAGCGGTGATATGCAGATCGCCGAGATGCTGGGCGACTCAAACGGCGCGCCGGCAAAAGCGCTGAATCGTTGTTTTGCAAAAGTGTTTCTTGCCGGAATCGAGCACGCGAAAAAGAAGATCAACGAAATTTTGGGCCCTCAAGGATAAAGGCAGTTTTCATCTATACCCTTCTCATTTTTTGAGGAGGGTTTTTTTGCTGAAATGGTTTTATCCTCCCAGCCTCCTTATTAAGGAGGTGCTGCGACTTAAAAAAAAACTACCCCCTTAATAAGGGGGCTGGGGGGATCTGCCGCAACTCAATAATCTATCCCAGGCCTAGCTTTTACGCCGTGGTAAAAATAATGCTTGCGGAGCTTCATCTCGGTTAAGAGGTCACATAAGTCGCGGAAGGACTCGGGAGCGTTTCTACCGGTCAAAATGAGCTCTATATTAGCCGGTTTGGTTTCGATAATGGCGAGAACATCAGTTTCGGCGATGATACCGAGGGATGTGCTGCTGTTTATCTCATCCAAGATGATCAGATCGTGATTGTTATTGTTAAAAAGTTCGCGAACAATTTCGAGTCCTCTCTCCCCTTCTTGCTTATCCTCGTCTGTAACTCCAAAACGGAATTTACCTTTTTTGTCGATGCGATTTAAGCCGGTTGCATGAAATTCAATTTCAGGGAAACGCTCGCGGATTGTGATGCGCTCGTTGTAATCATCGCCGCCTTTATCGAATGCCACCCAAGCGATTTTTTTCCCTGCTCCAACCGCGCGCACTAAAACTCCCAACGCTGCTGTGGTTTTGCCTTTGCCGTCGCCAGTATACAGATGGATCATATGTTATTTGTATCTAGTATCTTGTATCTGGTATCTAGCAGTCTGCAAGATACAAGATACAAGATACAAGTAGCAAGATACTTTTGTGGAATTATTTAAGGTATTTTTCCTCATACGCCTTCTTATCGCCGTATTCGAGAAAGTTTTTGTGGTGTGCGGGTGGGTTATAGCCCGGGGAATTTTTGTGCATTATTCCGCACCAGTAGCGTTCTGTTTCCGCGTAGATGGCTGCCCAGTATGTCATGAGGCCGTTGGCGTAGCCGCAATAGGCGCAGCCGATTTTTTGCCTGTAGTTTAAATACTCGAGGCGGTGGCGATCAATTTTGATGTAGTTAGATCTTTTGATGTATTTTAATCCATACAAAGGGAAACAAGTACGGTGATAGATCTCGATCCAAAGATCGGCGATTACAAAAAAGACAAGTAAGCTCCAGATGATTGGGAGGGAAATTATCAGGCCAATGGTGTGGCTTCGATCGAAGTAAGCTTTCATGTATTTTAGTAGCTTGTATCTGGTATCTAGTGGTCTGCAAGATACTGTGATAATTGATTATTAGTTTTGTTGAATTAGTATCCCGCAATTGTTTGTTTGTATCAAATTGGTATAAGGTTGTTGTATTGACAATTTTGCTGATTTGTGTTTAATTTATTCCACACACACAACCATGGAGTGTACGATGTTGAATTTTCCCATGATGTTTGAGCTTACGGTTGACTTTGCCAAGGGTGGTTTTGACTTGGGCAAGGCGGTCAAAGCCGTGGAGAAAGCTTTTAGCGATAACCCTCGGGTGTGGCACATTCAATTTTTGGTGTCGTGCGCAAACACTTCCGATGGCCCCAAGCTGGATGAAGCGGTTGGCAAGCTCAGGCAGGATTTGCAGAATACGGAGAATGCCAAGCAAGTCATAAGCCTGGCGGGTGCGAGCCGAAACGTGGTGCTTACGTTCGATGCTCCGTTCTTGGAGGCCGAACTTTTGGATTAGACGCGCCGCACATTGTGACACGATACTTACCCCTCATTAGTTGAGGGGTTTTCTTTTTCATTCCTCAATTATTGTTTTTACTACTCTTCGATAACTAAAAAAGACTTCATGTCGCCACGGGATCCAACTGATACAAGGTGGATTTTTTTATGCATTAATTTATGAATTGAACTTGATGATTGCGATTAGGGCGGTTTTGTCTTTGATGATATATGATTTATACCCGCTCTGTTCTAACTTTTTAGGATCATAGACCGCTATTGCAGGGCTATCATAGTTAAATGCAAAGTTAAAGGGATTCGTATGGATATCTCCGTTATTATAGTCTATTTTGTCTTCGGTATTGCAGAAAACTGTAGATTCTTCACTGGCAGAATGCCAAGTTTTGCCGATACTCTCTCCATCAAATCCACTATACAAAAGATTTGGTTTATAAAAAGGTAGTTTTATAAGTTTTTTTTGAAATTCTTCGATTTGCGATTGCATGTCCCAAGCTTCTGAAATATCAATTTCATAAATTTTGGGTATGGGAGGCACTTCGGGTTTTTCGTACATATGAGATTTAGATTATATAAAATTTATTTATTGTTTAAGCTTTCTAAATTCAACTTCGTAATCCTACTCGTCTTTAGTTTTTTAATTTCCTCCAAACTGAACCAGCCAATCTTATCACATTTATCAGGAATAAGATTTTGCGGTTCGCCGGATGCGTGGTTGCAGAGGTAGGTTGTCGAAACCCAATGATCCTCGGCTTCGCTATCTATGACATCGTAAACATCTAGGACTTTTGTGATTTCTACTTCGATTCCGTACTTGTCTTTAATATTGCGGCGCATAGCATCCTCGCGTGTTTCCATTGGCAAAACCTTGCCACCCGGGAATTCCCATGTCCCTTGATCATCGCGTGCTTTCTCCCCTCTTTTGGCCATGAAAAATTTGCCATCATTATTTTTGATGACTGCGCCGGCGGAGATGAGGATTGGGGGTGTTTGGGGCATGGTTTTTTTATAATTCTTTATTTATTAGTTCCCAGGTTACTTCTCCTTTTGTAATGTCTTCGATTTCTTTTAAAAGATAATACAGAACTTCTTTTGGTATCTTAGAATAATATGGGATTGTGATGCTTTTGTGATTTTTATATTCTGCTAATGCGTGACTGCCATCACCGCCTGTTTTATCAATGATAAAACCCAAGCGTGCCAAAGCTCTTAAAAATCTATTATATTTTATATGCCCGGGTAGCGAACTAAGCGGCGGCATATTCTCGCGTTTCTCCTTGGCGAGTTATAGCGGCCTTGTTTTTATAGGCGCTGGGAATTTTAAAAGATGTTAGTATGGCGTCTTTGATCTTATCGTCTAGTTCTTCCATGCTTTTGGCGGAAGCTATTATACTGCCATATTTATAATTTTGACTTATTGCGATATTAAAATCACCTTGTTTTTCGTATTTAAATTCTATGTTTCCGTAATTTCTAAAATATCTTTGTAATTCAACCAAACCCATAGGAACGAATTCCGATGAGTTGTTTAGTTGTTTAATTAACCAGTCCTTGGTGATTTTTACAATATTCATATTGATATTAATAAGATACCAATTAATCACAAAAATTAGAAGATGTCTAGGGTGAAATTAATAATTTTGCTTAAATAGAGTGTTTTACAGGCCATGAAAAATGAGCCATCTGTGGACTGTATTTTTAACTGGTCACATTTTGTGACCAGTTCTTTTAATACCAAATCCACTAAACCTTACCGCATTTAATATATATTTAATATCACGAAGTGATTCCAACATTGGTAATTGTTAATTGGTCATTGGTAATTGCTCCGTATAAACCACATCCTTCCTCTCCACCACAACCTTCCAGCCTAATCGCTTGGCTGTGGCGTAGAGTTTGCTGTTGGGATTAAAGCAGATTGGTTTTTCTACGAGTTTTAAAAAAGATATATCCCCTTCCGAATCGCCGACGCCGATGGATCCTTTTAGGGTTAAGCTTTCTTTGTCGATTGCTCGCATAAGGATTTTGGCTTTGTCGGAGATTAGATCCAGATATTCTGTTTTTCCGGTGAAGCAATTTTTTGAGTCGGTTTCGTAAATGCGCCCATATACTTTGTTGAAGCCTAGGGTTTTGGCAAATGGTGAAACGATGTCGAGTGGTGAGTGGGATATGGCGAGCAAATAGTAGCCTTTGTTTTGCAGATCCCCCACCAAGCTACGGGTATAGCGATAAACACGTTTGCCGTTTGCCTTTACAACAGAGCGCGCCACACGCGTAAAATCGGCCTTGGAGACGCCTTTTAACTTGGAATCGAAAGCACGTACAACTGCCATTATATAATCATCGTACGCGCCCTCACGGTTTAGCCATTTGGCGTGCGCTTTATTATACTCCCCCGCCACACTCGCAGGGAAAATGCCCTCGCGGATGAGTGCGTCGGTTAGCTCTATCAGTAAGCTAGAGCGGAAGATTGTTCCGTCGATGTCGAAGATGGCGAGTTTTTTCATAGGTATAGATTTATCGTCGAGCTCAGATCGATTAAACATCGAATCTAATTATTTTAGTTTTTTGTTCGTCTTTCTCTTTGGCAAATAGTTCTCGCCTGTTATGACTGATTTACCTGTTTTATCCTCAAGTGCTTTGCGTGCGTCTTTGGCTATCTTTCCACCTTTTATTGCCGGTATTTTGTTTTCTTCCAAACCCTGTGTTTTATCGGTTTCGGCAATTCTTCTGGTTGAGAGTTCCGCGAGAGCGGTAAAGATTAACTCTTCTTCACTCATGTGATCGCGAAGATTTTGAGTTTTTAGTCCTTTGAGTTTTTTGTGGGATTTTATGGATAAGTCACTCCATTCTCGATGAATGATATTGGTGAGAATAGCAAATTCATTACCTTTCTTAACACCGCTTTCCGACCAGTAATCGGTTAATTTATTGCGTGTTTCTTGCCCGGTCATCCTTTGGTTAATCCATTTTTCGCTTCTACCTTGTTTTTGCCAATATTCACGACTGCGATCGAGTGCTTTTTCCGGATCTGCCATTTCCTGCATTCTCTCATATCCAACTTTTGCAAGCCAAAGCTTGATTGGTTCCGCTTTTTTACTAGGAATGGATTGAATTAAGCGCAATATGGTTTCCACGTCGGCGACATCGGTTTTGTAAAATTTGCCGTCTGCGGATTGCATTTTCAGTTGGTCACATTTTGTGACCACCTCACTTTTCTCCTTTTTAAGACGGTTTTTTAGGGTAGTCCAATAACTTTTGGCTTTTTTATAATCTGATTGCTCGGTAAGAGCGGCCACAATATCAATTATCGAAAAATACCAAGTTTCGGTTTTTTCATCGAAATAGCGGCGGATTTTGTGGGCTTCAAAAATAGCTAGTGAAGTTTTGTTTTGCATATTTATAAATTCGTAAAAATGAAAAGCTACTAATTAGTACATAAAGACGAAATACTATACGGGATCTGTTTAAATAAACTATATCCTCAACTACGTAATGTGGGAAGTTCTACGACTACGACTAAGCACTACGACTAAGTATCGTTAATTTTAAACCACTCCCCCTTATCACTCTTTAACTCAAACCCTTGCGCTTCCGTATAATCCGAATCACGTATCCAATCATTTTCTTCTAAAAGATTTTCAAAAGCTTGGCGTGATGTTTCGCCGTTTGTGATGCCGAGGACTTGGAGGTTTTCGATGTCTTCAAGATTAGGTGCTTGGGTTAAGCCTTCTTGGGTGATGAAGATGAATTGGGGCATGCTACTTATAATTAAGAATTAAAAATTATGAATTATGAATTATTTTAAAACCATAATTGAAATTGCGGGTAAGTAATATTGTCTTTGAAATCTAAATCTCTGTCATCCTTCCAAACGAGTTCGGTGAAATTTTCTAAATCTTCGCTGTAGCCGCGACACATGACTTTAAGTCGAGTAAAAGGATTGATAAATAAGATAATTTTTGCGAATGTTGGCAGTAAGTTGATTTCCATATATTTAGGAGAGCTTATAATGACCACGGGATACAAATTTTAAGAATCCTTTATCTCGTAAGATTTGCAACTGCTGTCTTAATTTATCCTTGATGTGTTGGTTATGCGGATATTGTTGGCTTAATTCTTTTTCAAACGAATAAATTTCATCAAGATTAAATTCCGATTTACCTAGTTTATCGATAATCCGCATAGTATCAAGAAGCCAACCTTTGGCGGAATTGTCTTTTTCTTTGCTTAAAAATTCAGTTTTTTGCCAATTATTTATTACTTTCTGTTTTGGTAAACTGATATGATTTTTTATGTAGTAAATTCTACCGGCTTCGGGAATGGATTTTAGTAAGATATTACAGCCAACCCAGCCGGCTCTTTTAGCTGTTGGTGGTAACGGTTTGCGCTTTTCTATAATGCCGGGAACGAAGAAGTGCTTGGGAATTACAAGAAAATTAATCACTTCGTATTTAAGGCTATCATAGCTTAAAAAGAAAAAGTTGGGATTGTTGTTACCATTTAAGCGTTCGATCATGGTTCTGTAAGCGCCGTCTACGATTTTGTTGCCAACATTATCTTTTTTGCTTTTCAACTCATAATCTTCTTTACAATTCGAACAATAAAAATCCGCAACCGGTTTATTGCTTTCGTAATTATCAATACTTTTTTGACCACAGTTTGGGCAGTATATCTGTTGATCTACCCAATCCTCTGAAAGTACTCTTATTTTTTGCGAATTACTTTTATAATCAACCGCTAGTTTTGTGTTGAAATGCAGGTTCATAATTTAACTTACACAATAAACTCATTAAGAAGTTTTGTGTATTGCGTTTGTAATTGTTTTGATACACGCGAGTGCGTTAGCTCCGGTATTTCGCCTTTGTTTTCAACAATGTCGCAGACTTTGGAGAAGAAAAAACCTTTTGGAGTTGCTAGGAATAGCCAGGATGGTTTCCATGATAAGAGCATTCTTTTTGCGGTTGGTATTATGTATCTCTTATCGAGTTGCCTCATGTATTTTACTTCTACCAAATGAACTTCGTGGGTATTGTTATCGATAACCACAAAATCAGGCGCGCGCCTGATTATTTCCATAGCTTCTTTGGCATTAATTGAATCTTGTCGGATTGCTAATTCGGGTAAAATGTTTTCGTATCCAAAAGACAATACTGTGAACCCACCGGCATCACGGAGCATTTGCTCGAATAACGTTTCTGTAATTTTACCTTTGACTAAGTTTTTGGAGAAGTTTTTATTGTTCATAATATTGTTAGTTTTTAATATTTCACATAACGTTTCAGTATATCTAATGTTTGCTAAAATTCCTTTAAAATCAATTAGTTTTTGGCAAATATAGGTCGAGCGACGGCAGGAGCGAGCCAGATATACTGTGTTGTGCGAGGGTTATTTTTCCGTAGAGTAACGGAGGAAAAATAAAGTGCAACGACCCCGAAGCGTATTTTTCAATATTTTTTCATTCCTTATTATTTTGTTGAAGAATTTTATTATTAATTGGAATTTTTATTTTTTCGTTTTTCTTTTTCCAAGAGGGGTTAGGGGTGAATTGGAAAAAGAAAAACACCTTATTCTTAAACTAAAGATATTTCATTATCAAAAGTAAGACGTTCGAGTACTGGAGGCACTTCTACTTTAACACTATTTATTTTTAATCCATAAACTCCTACATCAGAAGAAAAACTGTTTAAATTTGGTACAAATTTATCTGATACATTTTTAACATTATTACATACCTTTAGTTTAGGTGATTCTTTCAAATTAAATACTCTATGGATTAAATAATTTTCATTTTGATTTATAAATTTAAATTCTTGTCCGCTAAATATCATTCTTTGTTCAAATTTATAAGAAGTAGATTTTACATCTGTAAAAAATATTTCTCCATTATTTTGAATAATTTCAAAATCATATGGCATGCCAGATTCTTTTTCTTTGTTCATCCATTTAAAGTCTTTTATTTCTTTGTTTTCTTTTAATTGCCCTAAGTAGTTATTTACAAGTTCTTCTCCTTTTTTACCGATTTCCTTGAAAATTGCTTTTGCCTTTTCTATATCATAAGCTCTTGGATTTTTGCGTTTTTCTGTAGATATTTCTCCGGTTTGGGCAACAACCTCTAATTCTTCTTCATACTCAATATTTAAATCATTAACTTTTTCATTTAAGAAATTGATTATTTGATTAAAATTTGGATTACTTTTTTCAATAACGCCTCTATTATTTAACTTTCCAATAATGTTTGTGATATCTATGTAATTTTGAGAATCTTTTTTTACTAAAAAGAATACTAAATCCTCATTATCAAGACCAAACCAAAATAAATACCATTCATTATTTACTTCTCTTTTTATAATTTCTCTAATTTCTTTTACTACTGAATTTATTCTAGTGCCTGCAATATCTAAATCCGATTCACTCGCAGATCTAATTTTAGGACTTCTGTAAGTTCCGTCTGGATTTTGTATTGGATCTAAAAATGAAAGTAATTCTTTTAATGAATCATTATAAATAAATTGGGCAAAAGATTGTTGTTGAAAATTTGTAATAAAATCTAATGTGTTTTCAAATAATCCAATGTGAGTTTGATGGCTAGTACCTCTTCCTAAATCAGCATCAGTTAATAATTTATAACCAATCTTTGTTTGTGAATGTAAGTTAAAAAACATAATTATTATAAATTAATTAAATTAAAATGTAATAAATAATCTAATATTGAATATACAGTATTTACGCTTACAGCGTTTCCAGCTTGTTTATATAATTGGTGATTACTTATTCCTGCTTTGTTTGCATTAATAAAAAAATCCTTACTAAAGCCTTGTAGTTTTAATGCTTCCCATGGAGTCAGCTTTCTGATTCTATGTTTTGCTTCTTTAGCTTTTGGAAAATTGTTTTTTAAATAGGTCTCTTTGCATTTACTATTTAAAAATTCTTGAGAATAATAATTATCTTGACAAGCTCTATGCATCTTCACCATTGTAGCAGTTAATGGTCTTGCTATTAATTGATTTATTGAAGAATTAGATTTGAAATTTTTGGTTCCATTTGAAAGTATCGTTGGTTTTAATTTTTCAGAAAGGTAATACTTATCTTCGACTTCTTTTAAATCTAAAATATCATCTAAAACATCTTTATGATATTTAATACTTCTATTTTTTAATTTTTTAGAGTGATTTTTTACTAGTTCAGCATTAAAAATTTCTTCTGTTTTTTTTAAATCTTTTCTGCTAGCAAAAATATATAGTCTTCTCCTGTGTTGTGGCAATCCAAAATCTGACGTATTAAAAATATCTTCTTGCACATTGTACCCATGTTTATTAAGTTCCTCTTTTAGTTTTTTATAAGTTTTTCCTTGTTCGTGAGTATATAAATTTTTAACATTTTCTAATAACACATATTTTGGTTTTTTAACATCTAATATTTTTGTTACTGCAAAAAATAATCCTCCTCTTTCATCATTTAAACCTAATTGTTTTCCCATCATACTAAAAGGCTGACAAGGAAAACCACCAAACAAAACATCAAAACTTGGTATTTTTTTAATATTTGATTGTTCTTTTATAAATTCAACAATATCACCTATTTCAATTTCTTCAGAAGTATTGTAGTTTGCTTTATATGAAGTAGTTGCAAAATTATCTATTTCAGAAAAAGCTAAACATTTAGTATTAATATTTAAATCTTTAGATAAAAGCTCTACAGCCCTTCTAAAACCGCCTATTCCAGAAAATAAATCAATATATGTTATAGTTTTTTTATTATTCATAATTTGATTATACTAAATATTTAAAAATATTTCTTCCGATTACTTCTGCTAACTTTACAGGTACAGCATTTCCTATTTGTGCATACCAATTATTGTTTGCTCCCATAAAAATAAAATCATCTGAAAATGTTTGAATTCTCGCAGCTTCTCTAGGACTTAATCCCCTTGATTGATTTGGGTGTATATACATATTACAATCATACTTCATGTGTGATGTAATAGTCTTTGAAACATCATTTTCTTTTAATTTAAAATACTTATCCTTAAAAATATGATTTCTATTTTTATAAGGCATAATATTTTTTATGGATTCATGTAATGAATTTGCTCCTTGTGGTAATTTCTCAAAAATCTCTATATCTCTATCGTTATTATATCTATTTGTATGATTTGATAAATATTTTGTATAGGTATTGTTTATAAAATTTTCATATTTAGTACCAACATACTTAAATTTTTTAAACTTAAAACCTATTTTTTCATTTTCTGTTTTTGAATTATTTTTTTCTCTTTTAGGCTGTAATTCTGGTAGTTTTTCAATCGCATCTTTTAAAATAAAATTATTTTTACCTTTTTCTTTTAAAATATCTTCAATGATTTTTGAGGCAGGAATATTCTTTAATCTACTACCGATAACAAAAACCCTTTCTCTGTTTTGTGGAACACCGAAATCTTTGGCATTTAGTAAAATAATTTCAATGGAATAGTTATGTCCGATTTTATCAAAGAAACTATTTTTAATTTCCTCAGACTTTTTTAACATTCCTTTTACATTTTCCATTATAAAAAACTTTGGGTGTACCAGATTAAGTAGTTCTAAATAATACTTATATAATTCATTTCTGGGATCATCTAGAATTCTTTGTCTATTAGCCATTGAAAATCCTTGGCACGGAGGACCGCCTACAAACAAATCTATATTTTTAAAATTTTCTTTATAATCATCAAAGTTATGTACTAATTTTTTAATATCATCACAAAAATAATTTTCAATAGGCAGTTCTCTGTTAAAATAATATGTTTCTAGAAAATTTGGTTCAATTTCATTTACAAAAACAGGATTAAACCCTGCATTCTCCAGACCTAAACTTAACCCCCCGCATCCTGCAAAAGTATCAATAAATGTAAATTTTTTATTAACCTTGTTTTTATTTATAAATTTCAACAAAGTTTTAGATAACTTTTCTTTATTAGATTCTAAAGTAAAAAATAACTGATTTAATTCTTTCCAACTTTCATTGCTTAAATTTTTAGCATATTTTCTATTTAAAATTATTTTATAATTTTGATTAATCTTTATGTTTTCTAGAAACAAAAGTTTTTTTACATCATAAATAAGCTGTATTATTTTAGCTTTATAGTTTCTTTCAAAAAAATTATAATAAAATTCTATCATAGTTCTTGTAGCACAGCTTTATAAAAAGTATTTTGCATATAATATACTGATCTCATTAAATTTTTCCACTTTTAAATTCTTCAACAAAATTCCTATTTGAGAAAAAATATTGAAAAATATGTCGCACAACTACCCATATAAACGAAAATATTTCATATAAACAACCATATTATTCATTATAGCAATAAGCCCCATCGTAGGACAGGGCTTATTTTAGTTTTTCTTTAGGAACAACCGGATGTCGCTCCACAGTTCAAACATTTATAACACGCTCCATTCCTCACCATCATACTTCCGCACGTATCACATGCCGGGGCATCGGATTGGTTATCGAAAGTTGAGGTTAGGGTTGGTTGCATGCTTGGGGCTGTGGTGGGCTGGGTGTCGAGGAGGCTGGTTTGGTTGTTTTCTTGTTCTTTGGCGCTTAGGGACAAGTCTTTGGGGATGTCTTCGATTTGGAGCTCGGCGGTGGCGCTGGTATCTACGTTGATGCCGATTGCTCGGCGGTCTTCTGCGCTTAGGAATTTTAGGCCCAGCCAGCGGAAGATGTAATCTACAATGGATTTGGCGACGCGGATGTTGGCGTTGGTGGTGAAGCCGGATGGTTCAAAGCGGACGTGGGCGAATTTGTTGACTAGGATTTTTAGTGGGACGCCGTATTGGAGGCCAATGGAGACTGATGTGCTAAAGACATCCAGGAGGCCCGAGAGGACGCTCCCCTCTTTGCTCATGGTAACGAAGATTTCGCCCGGGGTGCCATCATCATAAAGGCCAACTGTGATGAAGCCTTTGTGCGGGCCGATTTGGAACTTATGAGTCAAAGCTTTTCGCTCATCGGGCATTCTTCTTCTTCGGGGGGTATACGTCTGAATCGTAGCTAACCGTCCTGCGTCACTATTACGTCCTACGTCGCTCGTCCCACGTCCTACGTCATTTGACGTTAGCGGATTGTTTGACGTGGGACGATTGGGACGTGCGACGTGCGACGATGATTCAGCTTCTTGAGATTTCTCACTCTTCTTGAAAGACTCCTTCGTCGTCGTTAGTGCTTGTACTCGTTTGGAGCCGTCGCGGTAGATGGCTATGGCTTTTAGGCCTAGGCGCCAGCCTTCGAGGTAGGCGTTCATTACGTCTTCTACGCTCGAATCTGTGGGCATGTTAACTGTTTTGGAGATGGCGCCCGAGAGGAAAGGTTGAACTGCGCCCATCATGCGGAGGTGGCCCATGTAGTGGATTGTGCGGGTGCCTTTGGCGGCTTTGAAGGCGCAATCGAAAACCGGGAGGTGCTCTTCGCTTAGGTGTGGTGCGCCTTCTATGGTGTCGTTTTTGTCGATCCAATCGATTATGTCGCGGATTTGTTGTTCTGTGTATTTAAGGCGGTGCAGGGCTTCGGGGACTGTGCCGTTTACTATTTTCATCATGCCTCCGCCAACCAGCCATTTGTATTTAACTAGGGCGATATCCGGCTCGATGCCTGTGGTGTCGCAATCCATGAGGAAAGCGATGGTGCCTGTGGGGGCGAGGACGGTGAGCTGGGCGTTTTTGTAGCCAAACTCGGCTCCGCGGTTCAATGCATCATCCCAGGCGGATTTGGCGCGATCCATAACGTGTGCCGGTACTCCGGTGGAATCGAGTTTATAGGCGGAATCGCGGTGCATTTCCATGACTTTGGTCATTGGTTCTTTGTTTTGTGCATAGCCATCGAATGCTCCCAATTTCTCGGCAATTCTGGCAGATTGTTCGTAGCCTACGCCGGTCATTATGCTTGTGATGGCTGCGGCCATGTTGCGGCCGGCGTCGGAGTCGTATGGGAGGCCCATGCTCATGAGGAGGGCGCCTAGGTTGGCATAGCCTAAACCGATTGGGCGGTACATGTGCGAGTTAAACTCGATAGCCGGGGTTGGGTATGAGGAATAGTTGATTGTGATTTCTTGAGCGGTTGCGACTATGCGGATGATTTGTTCGTAGGCTTCGACATCAAAACTGCCATCTTCGGTGCGGCAATTCATGAGGTTGATGGATGCCAGGTTGCAGGCGCTGTCGTTTAGGAACATGTACTCGGAGCAAGGGTTGGAGCCGTGGATTTTGTCTGTGTTGCTGCAGGTGTGCCATTTGTTAATTGTGGTGTCGTATTGAACTCCAGGGTCGCCACATTGCCACGCGGCTTCGCCGATTTGGTGGAAAAGGTCGCGAGCTTTGAATTTTTCGCATGGTTCACCGGTTGTAACGTATTTGGTCCAAAAATCGCCGTCTTCCTCGACTGCATTCATGAAAGTATCGGTAAGGCGAACAGAGTTGTTGGCATTTTGGAAAAAGATGGATGAGTATGCCTCGCCATTGATGGATCCGTCGTAGCCGGCGTCGATGAGGGTGTGAGCTTTCTTTTCTTCCTTAGCTTTACACCAGGTGAATTCTTGGATATCCGGATGATCGACGTTGAGCATTACCATCTTGGCTGCTCTGCGAGTTTTTCCGCCGGATTTGATGACGCCCGCAAAAGCGTCGAAACCGCGCATGAAGGATACAGGGCCGCTGGATAGGCCGGATGATTGGGCTAGGCCTTCTTTGCTCGAGCGGAGGGATGAGAGGTTAGAGCCGGTGCCACTGCCGAATTTGAAGAGCATGCCTTCTGTGACGGCGAGCTGGAGGATGCTGCGCATGTCGTCTTGAACCGAGTTGATGAAACAGGCGCTGCATTGTGGGTGCGGGTTTACGCCAACGTTAAACCAAACCGGGGAGTTGAATGCGGCTTTTTGATTAATTAAAATTGATGTGAGCTCGGCTTCGAAAGTCTCGGCATCTTTCTCGGTTTGGAAGTAACCGCCAAGGCGCCCCCAACCGCTGATGGTTTGAGCAACTCTATCGACGACTTGCCTCATTGATGTTTCGCGCTCCGGGGTGTCGAGTTTGCCGCGGAAGTATTTGGAGACGATGATGTTGGTAGCCGTTTGCGAGTAGGTTTTTGGTACTTCTACGCCTAGTTGCTCAAAGACTTTGACGCCTTTTTCGTTGGTAATAACTGCGTCGCGGTGTTCCCAGATAAGCTCGTCGTAAGGGTGAACTCCCTCTGTACTGAAAAATCTTTTTAATTTGATGCCATTACCAAATGTTTCTTTTTCTTCGGCGCCTTTTATTGTGACTCTATAAAGGATGTAATTGCGTGCAACCGGGATGAAATTTGTATTAATAAGCGCCGCGCCTATGACTTCGCGGACTTCTTCGGAACTTGGCACTGTGTGGCCATCGAATTTTTTGGATAAGTCGTGCATCACATAAGCGTGCACACGATCTACCTCGGAAGATGCTTTCTCGGGTTTATAGCCCGATGCTTCGAAAGCGCTTTTGATAGATTTTTTGATCTTATCAGCTTTAAAAGTATCAATCCTGCCATCACGGCGGCGAATGGATTTGATCGTCTTTAAAAATGCCGTAACAGCGTCGGTGTTGACCGATTTTGCTTGGCTCGTGGTCGTTTGACTGACCGAAAACTTATCCTGTGGTTGCATAGGCTTTAATTATACGTACTCGTGCAAATGTCTAACGTCTAACGTTAGAACTGTCAAAAGTTAGTTGGACGATTTTGTTATCCCTTTTGTTCTTTGCAGTAGCCGAAGCTAGTGCAGGCGCGTTTAGAACTGGGAGTTATTTAGTTTTTTCGGAAATCTCCCAATCAACGCTTTGCGTTGATGTCCCTCTTTATTAAAGAGGGTAACTGAACTATGGAGACTTGGGTTTTTTTGTGTCCGCGAAATAGCGTTATTTTGACGCAAATAGCGCAGACAAAACACAATCGCAGCATTTTAGTGCGATGCGGTTGTGGCCACCCGACCACAACATCTTGTGGTCTACGTAGAATTATACCACAAGATGTTGTGTCCAGCGCTTGTACGCTGGGGATAAAGGACAGACTTTTCTAGAAACTTATATTTTATAGTACTTTGCGGCGTCGCTCCGCATTTCTCACGATTGTTTCATTGTATTCGTAGGGGCGCATCCTTGTGATCGCCCGTGCCGTGTCTACAGCATTACGGTTCCGCCTCCGGCGACAGCGCGGGCGAACACGAGGTATCGCCCCTACGGGAATTTGCCATATTATTAATATCGCGACAGCGATTCAATCATTGGTAATTGGTAATTGTTAATTGGTAATTTGTTATAATCCGAGTGAGAGGTTTATTTTTGGGACGTCGTTTGGTGTTGCGGGAGTGATTGGCATTATTACTTCTTGCTTCTCCCCTAACTTGTTGAAGTAATAGACCTTCTTTTCTGTTAGTGCTTTTTCGTAAATGTCTTTTGTGACACGTACATCTTGCAAGCAGTACTCGCGGAGCTTGTCGATTTCGCCGTCGCGCCAGTATTCAACTGCTTTCAAGCCTGTGCCACTCTTCCCTATTCCCAAGGTAGCATGAGCAACGTCGTCGAGTTTGACGCGGTGGCCAATTCGCTTCTCGATTTCGAGCATGATATCTATCGTGGGGAATTTCATGATATCACCGGTGTAATAAGTTTGCATACACGGGTAATCGAAACCAAAAAGGTTGTAGCCTATGATGCGGCTCGAGCGCTCCATGCGCGGCCAAAGCTTTGGTAGATCCGGCTCCAGGAAGGTTTCGTAAGTGTCTGTCTCATAAAAGTAGACGCCGATTAGAGAGATCTGAAGCAAGTTGGCCTGGTAGGCGCCAACGTCTTGAAAGGTGTTTTGGGTTTCGATATCTAATACAATCTCATTTCTCATAACTATAAATTACCAACAAATTCTTCAGTCGTAGGGGCAATACCTTGTGTTTGCCCGTGCTGTTTAGCTGTGGCTATGGCACGGATAAACAGCACGCTACACTCTTAGAGTTTCGAGTGGCACGGCGAGATCTATCCCTACGGGTTTGTTAAGTTGATAGTGCTTAATTTAGCATAGGATTGTGGATTGTGGGAGGTGGGGATAACTTAATAAATAATAAATAACAATTAATAAATAACAAAGCAGGATGAGGTTGTTTAATAGGTAGGATTTTGCTAGTCAAATAACTAAAAACGCCCGGTTAGGAGCGTTTTGGTTTTTTAGATTTTGCCGAATTTTTTTTCTAAGGCATCTAGCGATTTTTTAATATCCTGATCCAGTTTTGGGCTTTCTAGAATGCTGGGGTCTTCAGTAGCTGCAATAAGTAGTAATTCTAAATCTTTTTGCCATTTTCCGGGTACTCGTTCCTGATCTAATATTAATTCGGGTTTTGCTTTTATCGCAGCTTCCCAAACCGGTTTGCTTTGAAAGAATATTTCTTCCGGTACTTTTGCTGTGAATCTTCTTTCAAAAAGCACTTCCGGTTTTAAACGAACAGCTTGAATCCATTCTTCGGGGTTATCGTTGTGCCAAAGCTGGAGAACTATCCCGGGGTCAGCATCGATCACTTGCTTTCTGAGCTCTCTATCATCGGCAAATTCGGACCAAATTAGAACTTGTGGGTTTACTTCCACGCATTTTTTTATAAAATCTTTATCGTTAGCCAATCTTTCAGATAGTAAACTTGTTAAGTTTGCGCCACCCTCTCCATCGGATAAAACCTTGTACATAACACCGTCGTCATCAAGGTAGGGCTTAAGATGATACCGGATATCACTTTTTCTATTTATTCTTGCCAACTGATTAGTTAGGAGTGAAGGATCTTTTAGGTATTCTTCTCTTTTTTTATCATACTCAACCGCATCTACTTGTTGTTGATCGATATAACGCTCGGTAACCGCGTCAATTCCTTTTAGGCGGGCCAATTTGGTTAATAATATTTCTTGTTGTAATGCTTCGGCATTCGCTTCCTCCTCTGGCGTTTCTTTTTGTTGGTCTTCTTCCCCTTCCGCCAACATACCCTCAGCTGCGGATGTGCGTGCCCCGGCCTCTGCTACTTGTTTTTCGGGATTATCCCAAGGATTCAGTGTTGGTGGGAATTTATCTTTGTTGGGTTCTCCGGTTGGGATACCTTTCTCTTGTGTAGACATATGAAAAATTACAAAATGTTTAGTAGCTCATTTAAAAGTGGCTTTTCGCCGTAAGGAGTTAAAAATTCACTCCCCAGATGCGTAATCCCCATGTATTGATAGGATTGTACCATTTTGATAATTAATTGACGAATACTTTCTGTGATTTGTGGTATGGATTGCTCGCCGTAGTTATATTTGCAGATTTCATCTTGGCAGATGTGCTCGACGCCAAGGACGGTTTTTTTGGTTGCAAAATATGTTTCGGTGAGTTTGTTGCGTTCCGTATCGTCGAGTATTAAGCCGATGAATTTTTCGTAGACTTCATTTTTATCAAAATCTATCCAAAATCCTGGAAGTTTAGCTATGCCGGCGTCGATCTCCTCAGATTCGATGATGTTCTTCTTCTCTTCATCTGTTGTTGCCTCTGTCATCCTTTTATAAAGTTCCAAATAATATTCCAAGCAATAAAACATGCCGGTTGTTTGGTAGAGTTCGACATCATGAGCTTTCTGCTCTTCCGGAGTTAGACTCTCCTTGAGCTTAGCGCGTTCTTTTGTAAAAGCGGAGGTTAAGGATGCGGTTTTTTGAAATTGTGTGAGTTTGTTCTTAAAGGTTTCAATCAGATCGGCCAGTTCGGGGTATTCTTCTTTGGGAAATAGATGGGGAATGAAAGCCATGTTTTTTGCCAAATCCGCATCATCAATAGAATCTTGATTTAAGACTATGATGAGATTCATTATATCTTTGTGGGTACCGGTATCCTTTTCAGTATTTTCTGCGATTGTCTTCAACGAAGATACTAATTTGGGTTTAGCGAGATTCAAATCATCTGCCCAAAATTTCAGAGGGATTTCGGAACCATGTTTAACAATTTCGTATAAATCATTTAAAAGCATAACCGGATTATTTTACATTGTTAGCAAGCGTTAGTCTAAAAATATCGATAGCTATTAGCTGATAGCAGATAGCGGATAGCTTATAGCGGATGGCAGTTTTAGGAAGAGCTATCAGCCATCAGCTATCTGCTATCAGCTTGACACATTGGTTGGTTATGTTACACTACGGCCTCATTAGTTGATTAGTTTGATAGCGTTCTTTACAGAAGGAGGGTGCATGCGAAACGGTCAAACAACTTCGGAGATCCGGGAGTTCATGCGTTGGGCGTTGTATTATGGCGACATTGAGCTTCTGGATGACGCGAAACGTTTTTTGAGGCAACTATATATTTTTGCCAAGATGAAATATGGCGGAAATGAATACGCGCATCAGCAAGAACATCTGCAACTTGTAACGGAAAGGTTGCTCCGCAGAGCGGATGCCATAGATAGTTACAAGGCGCCTATTTCTCTGAAGATTTTAGGTACAACAAGACATGCCGATAGAATGATCTTGGACATGTCTCGCGAGATCGCTGTTGTGGCTTGTGAGCTCTTAGGTTTTGAACCGATTCCCGATTGTCCTGCACCTTGCCATTGCGCGTTGTTTTCTGCACCTCCGGTGTGACGCAAATTTGCTAGATACTAGACTCTAGACACTAGACACTAGTTAATAGTTTACAGCCTCTTCGGGGGCTTCTTTTTTTACCTTGATTTCCGCCAAAGGCGGATCTGCCTATGGATGAAAACTTGATTCACGCTCAAATTTTCTTGATTACTTTGGGAGTAGATTTAAATAAATAATTACTCAATGAGTAATGAAGTAAATTAGGTTTGTAATCGGTTTGTTAATCAAGGTTCAAGATAATTTATAAGCTCCCAAAATACTTGCGTTGGATTTGTCTTTAAGAGGGAGAGCTCGGCATGCGGGTTTTTTGCCTCGATGTAAGTTTCGCATTTTTCCCATAGCATGAGACCAAGCATCAAAAGTTTGCGATAAGGATCCGCTGATGGCGATGCAGTTTGGTTCGTAGAGAGTATCGAGGTTGGCGAGCAGCGCCCCCATATTTGCGCCGTACTCAACAAAAAGCTCGGCGCCGTCTGTTATATCATCTTCGAGTTTGGAGTAGATGCTAAGGCCTGATTCGCCTGTCTTTCGTAAAAAGAAATGATTGGAGCAGAAATCTTGCATGTAGCGGCTTTCATGAGGTTCGGAAATTGCTTCTCTAAAATCTGCGACCAAGCGATTTAAGTTATGCTGTTCGATTTCGATGTCTTTGATTGTTTTGCGGATGACGCTTAAGTTTAAAGACTCGCCGATCTCGAGTAGCAGATAAGTCCCCTGTTTTTTGAACTGGCCGAGTTGTGCTTCGTAGTAGGCGCGGGCTAGGCAGGATTCGTATTGATTTTTGGCAATTTTCCAATTCTCACTATTTGGGTAGATGCCGGGTTCGGGCAGGATGATGATTGGCTCGGTTTTGAGTTTGAGCTCTTGCATGATGCGGTCGATTTCTTTTTTGATGGCAACTTCGTTCTTACCAACAAAAGGAAAAACACCCAAGACAACCATCTTGGTAGAGTTTTCGACCAGCACGGCTTTCAGTTCTTGATTGAGGATTTGGATGATTAGTTTTTTCATACAAGTCAGATTCTAGACACTAGATTCTAGACACTAGGGGTTGTTTGGATTGGCTAGCGTCTAGAGTCTAGTGTCTATTTTAGTTAAATATATTCTTCGCCTCTTCCCAAAACTCCGGTGTATCATGATTTACTTTCATGTAATACCACCATTCTACTCCCCAAAAATCTATTCGGGGTACTCCCATCTTTTTAGCAAAGTTAATATTTTTTTGCATCTGTCTCAAGTCGAATGTTTGATATTGCTCGGCCAGTGTTGACTCGGGAATGGTTTTATCTACCCAAGGTTCCATTTGGAATTCGCTAACGTAGATTTGATCGGTTCCGTAGAAAAATTGAGCGATCTGGCTTTTGCGTAGATAGAGTTGAGGTGGAACAAACCAATATCGGAAAACGCCAACAGGGCTCTTAACTACACGGTACACGCTTACCCCCAAACGTTCAACTTTGTTTCCCATGCCCCAGAGTGTCAGTTCACCGGAATCTGTAGTGGCAATCGGCTTCGTATCATCAAGTTCGCGAACATAAGCGATTTCTTCATCTATAAAATCTTTGCGAATTTGGGGGCAGACTCCAAAAGGAAAGTTTGGTTCATTTTCCACCTGCCATGATGTAACTGCGGGGTGATCTTTGTAACGAGTTACAACTTCTTTTAAATAATTTTTTACAGAATCCTCGAGCTCAGTTTCGGAATAATCGTAGACCCAAGTGGGGCTCCAGCACTCGGGCCAGCGTGGAAGCTTGTGGCCAATAGCCAAAGTTACACTCCCCTGTCTTTCCGCGATGGCATCTAAGTCATTATCCAGCCATTCCCAATCCCAAGTATATTTTGAAGGTTGCAATAAACTCCAATATGCGGGAATACGAAAATGCCGCACTCCGAGTTCGTCTAGTGATGCGATGAGCGCTTCATCCGGGGAAATTCCAAGATCCTCGGCGTATGGCCGGCTAAAAGTGACTCCGGCTTGGTAATCATCGTTAATGTTTAAGTTCATTGATTCAAATATACCCACAAAAATTAAAATCAGTATGGCTAAAATTATCGCTGTCCATTTAAATATTCTTTTTAATTTTTGTTCCATACAAACTAAATGATACCAAGAATTGCTTAAACCTGAAAGCTAAAAGCTTTTAAATAGCTTTTGTAGGGGTTCATTCTTGCGATTGCCCATTTTTGATCGTAGGGCGCGAACCTTGTGTTCGCCCGTTCTGTCGCCAAAGGCGTAACTTGATTAGCTGTAGCCTTAGCTCGGGCGAACACGAGGTATCGCCCCTACGGAGAATTTATTAAACTATCAATCCTAATCCTATGGCCATTATTACCAGTGCGATGGCTTTTTTGATGATGACTGAGCGGTCTAAAGATTCGCCAAGTAAGGTTTTGGCTTTGGAGCGGAGGATGAATGCGACGATCACCAGAAGTGCAAATTGCATTACTTGCAGGGAGTTGACGATGGCTGCGGAGCCGATGGAGATGGCGTATTGTACGCCCACAAAACCCAGGCCGCCCATTGTTTGGCCAAAGATGGCGAGCACGGCTGCTGTTTTGGGTTTGATTTTGAAGTCAGATTTATTTTTTGGGATCTTGGAACTTGGATCTTGGAACTTGGATTTATTTATGCCAAAAATTTTCATGATTTCCTCCCCTGCTTTGCGGTCCACGATAGCTACAATGATCAAAGCGGTTATGGCCGCAATAACACGTGTGCTTACAAAACCGCTTAAGAATCCGACATCGTCGTAGATGGCTTTGATGGTGACGGACATGATGGCAAACAAGAGAGCCGAGCCGCCACTTAGAAGTAATGCTTGTTTTGTTAAGCGCTCAGTAGATTTGCCGCTGGAGAGGATAACTGTAGCTGAAATGAGGAGAAAAAAGCCGGCAAGTTCATATGTGCTTAAGCGTTCATGCAAAAAAATCGTGGTGCCGGCCAAAGTTAGCATTGGGATGAATGCAGAGATTACAGGGACTACCCGGCTCGCTTCACCGCGAGATAATGCAGCAAAGAATGTCCAAAGGGCGGTTGTAAAGGAAACGCCGCTTACTATCGTCAAAATCAGTGTGAGCCCGCTGGGCCAAGATTCGACCCAGGGAGATAAAACGATTGCCGCAATTGAAAGCAAACCGACAAGCCCGGCATATGTTGCGGAGCGTTTGAAGGCATTGTTCAACAAGATTTTATCGATGATGAAAGCAAAGCCGTTGGCCGCGTGCCCCAATAAGGCGATTAATATCCACATATATCGATATAAATAATTATGAATTAAGAATTATGAATTAAAAATGTTGGAATCGAGCTAAGCTCGATATTAATCATATTTTATAAATGCCGCAGGCCACATTCATTCTTAATTTTTAATTCATAATTCATAATTTGGTTTAGTTAGACGGTAATAGTTTGCCCCGGCCTTGGTACTTGAGCTTCGACATGGAGTGCTTCGGTGATGCGGGTGGCGAGGGCGGAGGCGGCTTGTTCCTCTCCGTGGGTGCAATAGACTATTCCCGGGCGTTTTTTGGCGGATCTGACCCAGTCGACTAACATTTTTTGGTCGGCATGTGCGCTAAAGCCACCGATGCTGACAATGTTGGCTTTTACGTTTACGTACTCATCCAAAACTTTGACGCGTTTTTGGCCGCTGTAGAGTTTGCGGCCAAGTGTGCCCTGGGCTTGGAAACCGATGATTAGTAGTGTGCATTTGGGATCGCTTAAATAGCGAACAAGGTGGTGCTGGATACGGCCGCCGTTCATCATGCCGGCTCCGGCTATGATTACTTTGGGCCAACGGGAATCGTTGATCTTTTTAGATTGATCGCGGGAGCGAGTGACGGTTAAACCGGGGAAATCAAAAAGTGCATCGCCACCAACCATCTGGTTATAGGCGCTGACGCTGTAGTATTTGGGATAAGCCATGAAGACATCGGTGACATTGGCGGCCAGTGGGCTATCCATGAAGATGTCGACATGGGGAATGCGTTTTTTTTCGGCGAGATTGTTGAGCTCGAGTAACAGCTCTTGAGTGCGTTCTATGGCAAAAGCCGGGATGAGGAGGACGCCACCTTGATTGATGGTTTCTGTGACTGCGTCTTTTAATATTTGCCAGCGTTCGGCCTTTTTTTCGTGGATGCGATCGCCATAGGTGGACTCGATGAATAATACATCAGTTTTATTGAGAATATCTTTTTGCTTTAAGATCGGAGTGTCAACATTGCCTTGGTCGCCCGAGAATGTGACAGTTTTGCCGCCGTCTTCCGTGATTTCTAAAAATGCACTGCCGAGGATGTGGCCGGCGTTATGGAATTGGATTTGGAGATCTTTAAAACAAATCGCTCCGGAATCGTCGATGGCTTTTAGTTTGCGGACTGCGATTTTGACATCTTCTTTGGAGAATAATACAGGTGCATTAAATTTTCTTTGGTTTTCTGCCATGATCATTTCCGCGTCGTACCAGAGCAGTTTGGCGAATTCTTTGGTGGGAGGAGTACAGTAAATTGGGCCTGTGAATCCCCTTTTGATGAGTTGCGGAATACGGCCCGAGTGGTCGATGTGCGCGTGAGTTAAAAAAACCGCATCAATATCATGAGGGTTGAATCCAAAATCGTTGAAGTTTTTTGCCTGAGCAAATTGCCCGCCCTGGAAAAGGCCGCAATCGATTAGGATCTTGGTTTTATCGGTTTCGAGCATGTAACAAGAACCCGTGACTTCACGAACAGCACCGAATGGAGTGATTTTCATGCATTCATTATAGACTAAAGTTCGTCAAGATAAAAGTTCATCAAGAGTGACTCGTGTTTCTCTTGATGAACTTTATGAACTTTAATCTTTTATCTATTTTAGAACGCGTACATCCGGAGTGTCTCCTCGTGGCGCTTAAGAAGGGTTTCTTCGAGATTGAGGAGGAAGTTTTGATCTTGAGTGAGATTTGAGTAAGTTTGGCCGGATTTCGTTTCTTGCCAAGTTTGTGGTGAATAGAAACCTTTATCGTTTTCGAAGAAATCGGCGTTGATTATACGCATTACCGGTTCTTCGCTGGTACCATTTATACCTTTGGTCCATGGTTGGCAGTAGGCAAAAAATTCGAGGTTGATTTTATCTTCCAAAGATTTGATGTTATCGAGGGGTACAACGGTGCATGAGCCAAAGACTACTGTTGGGATGAGATGAGATTTGGCAGCTTGTTCCATGGAATAGATGAGTGGCAACTGTTGAATGTGATCGGGAGTTACAGCTTGAAAGGTTGGGCAGAGAATATCGGTAAGAGGGCCGGGGTTGTTGAGGCACTGTTTTTGTATAATTAGGTTGAGCAACATTGTATCCATGTTAGGATTGCGCAAAAGCTGGATTACAAAAGCTGTTTGCAAAATGAGTAATGCGCCACCGGCTACGATTAAAATACGAAAAGCTGTTTCGTTGTGGCCAAAAATATCTTGAAAAGTTTCGGAGAAAATCCAAGTTTTACCGCGGATGATAGCTTCGATGACGATTACCATGAAAGTGAAGCTGGCGCCGAGTAAAAAAGATAAAGCCGGGTGTAAGCCGAGCGAGGTCATGGATAGTGCCACAACAGGCAAACTGATTATTGTAACAGCGGCCCAAGCAAAATCAGAACCCGCAGTTACTGTTGTTTGCATTACTTTTGGCGTCTTGCGCCTAGTTGTTTTTTTCATACCCCTCTTTAATTAAAATTATTATAGCATAATTTTAATTAAAGAAACATAATCAAACTTAAACAAGATACAATTCTACTCGACTAATCTCGCACATAGCCTTCGGCAAAATACAAATGAGAACCAGACTACGAACAAGGATCTGGGAAATTGGGATTACTGAGAGACACGTTTGAAACGACGTCTCTACTGCTAAATACAATAATACTTTTTTGATAAAGGACAAACAAAAAACCATAATTCCAATATGATGAAATTTGATCATATAGAGATTATGGTTAATGTTTTTAAATTGTGGTTAATTTGGGTTATGCTTTTGGGTTCATCAATCTTTTGCCAAATCTTGCGAGTAGATTGCGTGGGGCAAAGAGAGGCGCGTATTTGGTGATGAAGGATGTTTTGCCGACGACCACGAGTGTTTTGCCTTTCTTTAATGCTTCGATTGTTTGTTCGGCTACTGTACTTGGGTCGCTCAGTTGCATTAAATCTTTATGTTCTGATGCGTTGATGCCGGCACGTTTTTGAAAATTGGTTGCTGTGGCACCCGGGCAAGCGCAGACAATGCGGACTCCTTTGCCTTTTACTTCTTCGGCCAATGCTTCGCTAAAGTTGATTACGAATGCTTTCGTGGCTGCGTAAGTCGCCATATAAGGAACCGGGAAAAAGCCGGCTGCGGATGCTATGTTGATGATGGCGCCTTTTTTGCGTGCAAGCATCTCGGGGAGGAAGAGTTTTGTAAGAGCGAGTACCGATCTGCAATTAAGATTGACCATGTTCAGGGAATCCTCATAGCGGATTTTACTTTCGGCTTCGTATTTACCAAAACCCGCGTTGTTAATGAGGATGTCTACGTTAATACCCATACGCTTTAATTTGATGGGAAGCTCGGGGAGAGATTTTGAGCGTGCCAAGTCCGTTGGGATGAAACGGACGTCAACGCCGTGCTTCTCGCGAAGCTCAGCTGAAAGTGATTTCAGTTTAGCTTCGTTTTGTGCAATTAAAATTAGAGGTTTCTTTTTTGCTGCCAAAAGATGAGCAAACGCCTCGCCTATTCCAGAAGATGCACCGGTAATTAGAGCGTAGTCTTTTTTGGCTTGAGAGGTTTCGAGCGAAGTACGGATTGTATCTACAAGTGTCGGAGCATTAGCATCATCAAGCATAGGAAGCTCGGGAGTGCTTGTTAGCTCCGGGTTGTGTGGTGCGCTATTTAGAGCGTGATCCGTTGTAGGCTGAGTTAGGGGTGATTGTGTGTCAGTCATAGTGAAGGTGGTTAAAAATCAGACTTTTTACTTTATTGAATTCAACCTATCTTACTCTTATTTTAAAAGTTTTGTCCACTGTTGCCGGTTTCAATTTAATTTTACTCAGTGGACGATTAAAGCACAGAATTGATCTGATTAGAAATAGCGCAATTAAGATATATTTTAACGATTCGCTGAATTCATTTCAGCAATAAAAAAGCCCCAGAGTTTTGGGGTTTAGGGCGCTACTTTGGAGATTTCGCCTAGCGCATCGATCATCATGGCTTGATGGTTTTGAAATTCGATATCATATCGACTCAGAAGTGTGGCAAGTTCTGGAAAATCTTTATTTAACAAATACCAGAGGTCTATGAGGTTTGCCCAGCTTTTGGGGTTTCGCATTCGTGTTTCCAAAAGCTGAAGTAGTAGATTGGTTTCGCGTATGTTTGCGGGAATTGATGAAAGGGCTATTTCCAACTCATAAATGAGTGCGGTTCGAAGAATTTCCTGCCGCGTGTTGTGCAAATACCGAATCCTCTCCGAGTTTGTCTGTTGGATCATCTTTTACCTGCCGCATTCGTTGATAGCAAATTATGGTTATACTAAAACATGTATATTTGGCTTTGTCAAGGTAAAAATATAATAATTCAATACGGATATATTTAGTGATATTTGGCTAAAGTATTTGCTTTTATTTACTTATATGAATAGTTTGTGTTGGGAATGCCATGTTAATGCCTTTGTCTTTGAAAGTTTCGAGAATGGCTAGGTTGATTGTTTGTTGGATATCCATGAAGACACTATATTCATCTGATTCTACAAAGTAAACGATTTCGTAAATAAGCGCGGAATCTCCGAATTTGGCAAAGTGGGTGCGGTCGAATCTTACTTGTGGCATGTCTTTGACAATGCTTTGGATTACCAAGGGTATGTCTTGCAGTAGATTTTGAGGGGTGCTGTATTCTACGCCAATGTTGATTAGGGCACGACGCTCTTTGAGACGTTTAAAGTTTTGTATGCGGGCGGTTGTGAGCTCTTGATTGGAGATGATTATTTCTTCGCCTTGTAAAGATCGGATACGTGTTGTTTTAATGCCGATTTTTTCAACATTGCCACTATACTCCCCTACTACGATATAATCACCAACTACAAAAGGTTTATCGAACCAGATGGCGAATGAGCTGAATAGATCCGCGAGGATGTTTTGCATGGCAAAGGCGATGGCGATGCCGCCGATTCCGAGGCCGGCCACAAGTGAAGTGATGTCTATTCCCAAATTGGAAAGGATTAAAAGAATGCCAATAGACCAAAGAGTGATTTTTGTTAGTTTGGCTAGATAACCCATCGCGGTTTTGGAACTGGCATCTTTTTGGCGGGAGGCCATTTTTTTAAAGAGAAAGTCTATGAAGATAGAGCCGGCCGTGAGGATTTGGATGACAAAGACTATAATAATTACGGAATCTAAAACTTTACCCATGATGTCGGGGAGGGTGAGGAATTTTAATGCGATATAAAGTGCGAGGAACCAGTAAAAAGGAGGTTTGACATGTTTAACGGTTTCAATCATTACATCGTCGATGTCGGTTTTGGTTTTTTTTGATAGTTTTTCAAACTTTACTATGATAATGCGCTGGATGATAAGGAAGATTACGCTAAAGGCGATTAATATAATTAAAGAGATGATATAGGCTTTTAAAGTATTTCCACCGTAAACCTGACCCCAAAAGCCGTTTTGGGAGGTAAAAAAATTGAAGATTTTCTCTTGCATAATGCAATCATGATGTCATAAAAAGATGTAAAAGTCTAGCGTGATGCTTTCGATATTTTTGGAAAGAACATTAACATGTTAAACTATGGTTACTATGCATTTAGAAATTGTTATTATTGCAGGCGTTGTTTTGGCTGGCGCCGGGGCAATTGTTTTAGCTAAAAAATATAATAAAAGTTCAAAGCGGCAAAATTTAACGGATGAAGACAGGGATTTGCTTAAGCAAGAGATAGAAAAAGGAGCGGTACTAGAAGATGAGTTTGTAGATACTTACTATAATTTGATTAGAAATGAAGGTTATATGCATGCATTCGGTGGACATGAGAAACAGGCTGAAATACTTTTGTATAAAATGATTGAGGAAAGCAAGGCACACAAAGTATCTTTATTGAATATTAAAAAGCAATTAGGTTTATGAAAACGACTTACGACTTGAAAGAGATTTTGGAAAAGGCTTTGCTCTGGGAGAAAGGTGCGGAACAAAATTGCGACATGATTTTGCATATACTTACAACAAACGGATTTCATGATTCGGTGGAACACATAAAAAATGATGAAATTCAACATCAAGAGTGGGTAAAACAACTTATTAAGTTTTTGGAATAGCTATATAAATATCTAGTATCTAGCTAATTTTGTGTTATACTTTAAACAATGTTAGTTAAACATAATAAATTACGTAAGAAGCGGATAGCGAAAAATGCTTCTTCGTTTGCATTTACGGACAAGGCTTTGATGAAAGGTTCTTGGTTTTTAACTTCATTTATTTTGTTTTTGATTACTTTGGTTCTTGGTATCGCTTTAGGAACATTTATTTTTAATTTTGTGTCAAAAGGAGTTGATGCCAGGGTTGAACGAACGGTTAATTTATCTGCGGATACTTGTGCTATTGCGGTAGAACCAAAAGAAATTGTTACGGTTATTGCCACCGCTTATTCCAGCAGCCCCGGGCAAACCGATGCCAGCCCTTGTATTACGGCAACGGGTTATGATGTTTGTGAGAATTATGCGTTATATGGATCGGCAAATACCATTGCATCAAATTTTTTACCGTTGCATTCCATAGTTAAAATCCCCGAATTGTACGGAGATCAAATATTTGTAGTACGTGATAGAATGAATGCCAGATTTGGAAAATATAATATAGATATTTGGATGCCTACCTATTTCGAGGCTAGGCGATTTGGAAGCCAAGAGATGAGGATTGAGGTTTATTGATTTATTGATTATTCAGCTGTAATAGACAGTACATATCCCAGAACGATAAATATTATTCCGAAAATACCAATTAGTTGTTCTAGTTTTATTAGTCTTAAAACACTGGCATCAATACGGTGTTCTTTTAGTAAGCGACCGTGGACTTTGAGTACTGTGAATGCAATAAAAATTTCACCTAAAGTTTGTAGCGTGTAGCCTATATATGCTTGCATAATGTTGTATGAGTTATTTAAGAGATTTTAAAAAGTTTATTTGTGACGCTTCCAGATGCATGGTTGGACGCTTGGAGCGTATTGCCTCTATAGCCGTTTCAATCGTGAGACTGTTTTTTAACATTAAAAAAGCCGCATAAAAAGTGGGAGCTCGACCGTGGCCATTTTTGCAATGTATGTATACTTTTTTACTTAATCGCAACAATTCTTCGAGGCTTTGTATGCCTGTCATTATTTGGTCGCGTGTTGGAGGTGTGTGATCTGCGGTTGGGAGCCAGAGAAAGCACTCTACTCCATCGGGATGGTCTATACTTTCACCCTCCAGTGAAATATCGCAACTGATTCCCTTTTGCAGTAATTCTTGATCAAAATGCATTTGGCAACAAGCGTTGGTTCCAATATATACATTTTCATCTATTTGACTGTATTCAAAGATTGGATGCCCGAGATCTTGATGTTCCATGTTCGCTGGGTTCATGGTGTGATTATAGCATATTCAGATAAACTTCAAGGAAGACTCACGGGCATTCCTTACCCGGCGGCGATGGCTATGCTATAATGATAAGTGTGAAGTTTTTAAATATTTACACAGCTTCTTGGGCACCGAGTTCTACGTTGCATTTAAAAGATTACTATAGAGCTTTGGCTTACTGGGAATCGTCAAACTTTAAACGCAGTACAATAAAAACTTGGGTTAAGGAAATGGAAATTGAAGAGATTCAGTACACTTCCGAGGCTATAAATGTAATTGGGGGGCGGTTTGTTAACCGGTTATTTTTTCGTGTGTCAGAAGATGGAATGATAATCGTGGGTAAGGAGATAGATGTGGTTGAAAAAGATTCACAACGATTAGATCAGTTTTTATCAAAAAAGATGATTCAATTGTGGGAGAATCTTTTTTCTAGGGGCGCGGCCTTGCCAAAGGTTTTTGAAGAAATTGAATCCAGGCATCCTATTTTGATTACCGTTTCAAAGGCAAAACCCGATGATTTAGATAAAGTTTTTCGAGATTTTAAAGTCATACCCTATAAAAAAATTCAGCTTGAGAAAGGCGAGGTTTGGATCGGTGAAACGTTGGTTTTAATTAACAATACAGAATATTCCAAGGAAGCTACAGATAAAATGGTAGATCATTTGTTATTTGCCAGGGTTTATGAAATCCAGTTAGAGCGTTTTGTTAAAGGATATGAGGTTTTATGGAATAAAATAGATGGAATCAGAAATCAGAGTTATATACAGCAGACAGAATTAGCACATGTTCATGATTTGGTTTTAAATATACAAAGTCAAGCGAGTTTTTTTATAGCCAGGCTTAACCAGATGCAACATTTTCTAGATTGGCGCCGTAAGTTGATAGATGAATATGTTGCAGATCCGATGTTAAATCAAACATTTAAACGTTTCTTCATGTCTTTGAATTCTTCTCAAAAGTATCTACAAGAACTTTGGGGCATGCTATCTAATTATATAAGGTCCACTGTGAGTTTGATTAGTTTTCTTTATAGCGACACCGAAAGAAAGAATTTGGCATTATTGCAAAAATTGTTTTTAATCTCTACCGTTGCAGCTATTATTACCTTGGGCGGTATAGCGATAATAGATGTTCAGAGGATAGTTGTTTTTGGGGGTTTGGCTATAGTTGTTTCTGCGTTTGTGCATTATGTCTTGTTTACCGTGCTTTCCAAACACAGAAAAATATCTCTGTTTAAGAGAGATATTGAACTCGGCAAGGAGAAAACTTAAGTTTTTTTAGCTTTTAGCCAAAGATTTACAAAATGGGAGTAGTTTTTAGCAATTTGGGCAATAGCCTGCTTTTTTGTAATCTTTTTGGCAAGAAGATCTTGAAGTGGTTTAAAGAAAACTGTGCGACCTACCGCAAATCCTACGATTTGATCGAAACTGGCCGCGTCTTTGAGCCAACGTTCGACACTTTTTTGATCCTGACCGCGGCCCAAGATGATTACTTCCGCATCTTTACCAACCGCTTTTAGGACTTTCTTCCAGTCTGCTTTGCTGAAGCCCTCCATTTTCCAAAGTTCCGGCTGTATAGCTTTTTTAATCTCATTGATAGCTTGAACTGTGCGAATAGGGCGGATTTTTGTGTCGTAGACTTTATCTGTTTTGGCTAGTTTCATGTCTTTTTCTGTGGCTGGCACAAGGAGCTCGAACATCATTTTGTGGCCATGTGATTTACAATAGTCGTTTAAGCGAGAAAGACGTTTGAGTTGAATTTTGTTAAGGGCTTTATTTTCCGGTTGATAGCGTACTAGGATTTTTACGTAATCCGGTTTAATTTTTTCGATCCATTTGCCAAAAGCATTGCCGTAGTTAAAAGTGAAAGCTTCCATACCGCTTTTTTCGACCGGCATGGTAACCGTAAGCCCTCTCTTTTTAGCGTCTTTCAAGATGGGAGTACCGTAGTCTTGATCCACCAACATGCCATAGTGTTTCTTATTAGGTTTGCCGGATGCGACTTGGACTAAACCTTGATAGACGATTTCTTTGTAATCGCTTATTTGTTGTTTCTGTTTTTTGTTTAGTCCCCCACCCCACCCAAAGAGGTGTTTGGAGAAAGAGCTGCGATGGTCGAAAGGGAGGATTAGGAGGGGTTCGTGGTTCATAATTTTGCGTTGGTTAATTGTTCACAAATTTTGTTCTTTAATAAGTCACTTGCGCCCGGGCCAATGAACAGTATTTCTGTTCTTTGCTGATTGTTTTGGATGCCGGACCAAGTGAAACGATTCATAACACCATTTAATACCTTGTTGCCATCTTTCGTTTTTACGATGCCTTTGATGCGATAGATATCTTGTTTTGATACGGACTCACAAACTTTTTGCACGTCGTCAGTATTAAACTCTCCATCTATTTTACAACTAAAAGCGTTTACATGCACGTGATGGCTGGGGGTAGATTTTATGTCGGATTCAATTGAGGAAATATCTTTTAGCATCAGCTTATTGCTATCTAGGCTCAGGACCATTTCCGCGCTGACAGATCCATCCTCTGATTTGATACGTGGTGTGTCGGGGTAGATATCCAGCACTTCATCTAAGACGTGATCAAGTTGTTTTTCGTCTATAAGGCTGGTTTTGTTTAGTAAAATGAAATCGATGTATTTATTATGTGATTGGCGGATCATACTGTGATCGTCGAAGGCTTCAAAGTTTAAAGCGTCGATGACTTCGATGAAGCTGTCGATTTGTAATTCTTCGAATCTTTTTAGTTCGAGTGCGATTGGAGCGGGATGAGCAGTACCGGCAGTTTCAAGAATGATGCGATCAGGATTTAATTTCAAAACTTGCTTGATAGCGTCTTCGAGTCGGCCTATGGTTGTACAACATACGCAGCCGTTCATAATCTCTTCGGTTTTAAGCCCTTGTGATTTGGCAAGTTCGCCATCTACATTAACATCACCATACTCATTTTTTACCCAAACGACATTGTAATCATCGCCGGCGATTTGTTTTACGAGTGATAAAATGACAGTTGTTTTGCCGGAGCCAAGTTGGCCCATGACAATGTTTATTGGTATCTTTTTGTGTTCATTGGACATAACGTAAAACGTCATAACGTCTTAAAGTCATAACGCGAATAACTAAGTTCATAATCCCGTTAAGACGTTATGACGTTTTACGTTATGACTGAATGTGAGTATTATAGCGCGGATGCGGGAACTAAAAAAGCTCCTTGCGGAGCTTTTTGTGGTTAATCTTGTTTATAGCGGTCTACAAAGTTTTTTAGGATTTTGGATGGGTGAACGACCTCTTCATGTTTTACTTGTTCGATAAGTGGTTCGGCTTCTTCGGGAGGGAAGTATCCGGCATTTTTGTAGACGTTAACGCGGACGATTAGGCCTTCGGTATCCAGTTCAGGATGAAACTGACAACCGTAAATGTTGTTTTTAATGCGAATCATTTGTACGGGGCATGTTTTTGATGAGGCCAGTAAAGTGGCACCATCTGGCAAGCCTTGGCACGCTTCTTTGTGACCAACAAAAGCGCGGAAATTTTTAGGAATACCGGCTAAGAGGGGGTCACTTTTCCCCGCTTCGGTGAGGGTGATGTCTACAGCACCTACAGGCTCTGTAAAATTTACTTTTGAAACAGCTCCACCAATGTGGTTTGTAAGAGCTCCAATACCATAACAAGCGCCGACGTAAGGAAAATCTTTTTCGATAATTTCATCTAAAAGGCGTTTTAAATCAGCTTCGTATTGTTTTTGATAATTTTGCTTCTTTTCCTCGGGGTCGCTGACATTGCCCGGGCCTCCACCTTGCATGATGCCTGAATATTCATCCAGATTGATGCGTGGGATGCCGTACTGTTCCATGCGTACCCTATGAACATCTTCCGGTGTTAAACCGCCGAATTTCATAAAAGCTTCGTACTCGTTATCTGAGGCGGCGTCTTCGGGGCGGATTTGTAGTAACAAAAACTTCTTCATAATATTTTTTAGTATTTAGTATCTAATATCTAGTATCTAGCAGAAATGACCAGCATAACAGCTAGATACAAAATATAAGATACCAGATACTTGTATTTTGAGTTTTATTTATATCATGGAGTTTGTTAGGAATCAAGCTTGCGGATGAACTTTACGTCTTTAACGTTGCTGCCCATAATATCGTGCAAATCAGCGCTTGAGCCTTGCAGTAATTTTATTGCGCGAGCTTCATCATTTGGATGAGGTATGAATTTCAAATTTTTGCTGCTTTTTTTAGCGAGGTGCTCTAAATCATGTTCTTTCAACCAATCTTGATCCACTATCAATCGAGCCAGTGATGATAGCGCGGTATCGATATTGATGTATTCGCCTTTAAGATCGGTTTCATGATTGAATTTTTCTACAATTTCTTTAATGACTCTAAGTGCCAGTTCGCCGTAACCTTTGCCTCGTTGTGATTCTTCGACCATGCGATAAGAAGTATTCCAAAAAGGTTTTTCATTATTTAGATCTGTGTATTCTTCTTTGTGAGGATACTCTCCTACCATTAAATATGTTGAAAAAGCGAATTTGTTATGGAAAGGATTGTTATCACTTGGATCTTCTTCATGGCCTTCGACGCGAATTTCCAAAGGACAAGTGTATCTTAGTTGCGGTAAGTTACGCTGGTTATCTAGATCCGGACGGCGGGTTATATCGATTTTGCAGAAAAATTTTTCGCCTTTGTATTCAACGGGAAATACAAAAGTTGAGAATCTATCATATTCATTAGGTTTGAGTTTGGAGAGATCTGGAAGTTTAAAATCATCAGGTAGCAATGATTTCTTTTTTACAATTTCTAGCGGGATGGTTGCTCTGCGTTCGAATGTCATATTATTCCAGGCAGTGTTTTGCTCGTGCAATATCGGTGAGTGTTGGCGTGGCTCCCGCTACCAGTTCCTTTGCACGTTTTTCACCAAGTGCATCGATGGCGCATTGTTGTTGGTTTGGCGTAATGCTCGTTGGAACCGTAGCCGGGTCGATTCCTGCAGATTCTAACAAGGCTTCTTGTTGAGGATTCAAAAGAGGGTGGTCGTAGCCGGTTGATTCGGTTGGAGGGTTGATAAGAGCGGCTCCGGTGTCTACAACATTAATACCCCAGGGTTTGATGAGAATGATGGCAATAGTAACAAAGATAATTAATAGAAAAAATGCGGTTGTAATCATACCGATTACGATGAAGATAATTTGCCAGATTTTTAAACTTTGTTTTTCATTAGGCATATAGTTTAATTTAAAGAATAAAGTGCGATCGCGATAGAATGACCAACATTAAGTGATTCTAATTTGTCATTATGATCTATAAAAATGGAAGTTCCTTTAATTTTTGATTGAATTCCCCTGCCCTCTGAGCCGGCGATGAGCACTAGTGGTTTTTTGAGTTTGGCTTTCTTGATATCTATTGCGCCTTTTTTCTTTTCTAAGCGGTAGACGGGCATTTTGAGGCTTTTAATTAGCTTTGAAGATTCATCTCCACCGATATGCATCCAAGGGACTTGGAACATGGCGCCAACGGATGAGCGGATTACTTTGGGGCTGGTAACATCTGCAGAGTCAATGAGTATTAGACTGGCTGTAAAGCCGAGGCAGAGGCGTAAGATTGACCCGACGTTGCCCGGGTCTTGAACTCCGTCCAAAACAACGATGATTTTGTTGGACTTGATATCATCTAAAGTCCATTTAGGAATGGATGCCACGGCTGCGATGTCTTGAGGTGTTTCTGTTGTGACGAGTTTGTCAAAGTCTTTGGTATCTTTTTTAGTAAAAGTATATTCAATAGCATCGTCTGCGGTTTTGATTACTTTCTCCCCTTCCACTAAACAAAGGCCTGATTTTTCGCGGCCTTTTTTGGTGCTGAGAGAGCGGATAAGTTTTTCTTGATTGATACTTAGCATAATTATTACGTACATCGTACAACGTACAACGTACAACGTCTACTTATTGACTTTTAAAAAATTTTAATCTAGTGTCAGTGATAGGTCTTTCACAAAGCAGGCGACGATGAGAGAGGCACTATCTGCGATTGCCGGTGCGCTAATGGTTGTGGGGTTTATTCCCTATATAATTTCCGTATTGCGTAAAGAAGTTAAGCCATCAAAAGCAACTTGGATTATTTGGGCGAGCTTAGATTCTATTGCTTTTGCCGGTATGGTTGTTAAGGGAACTGCCAACGGCCAAATTCTTGGAGCAATTTCTGGTAGTTTGATTATCATCATCCTATCTTTTAAGTACGGCACTCCTGGTTGGACAAAGGTAGATAAATTTTGTTTTACAGGTGCGGTTTTAGGGATTTCGTTTTGGGCACTTTTTAGTAGTCCGTCTTTGGGGATTTTGATTAGCTTAACTGTTGGCTTCCTTGGATCTATCCCAACATTTGTTGAGACATGGAAACATCCAGAATTGGAAAGTAAAAGCGCTTGGTTGATTTTTTGGGTTTCTTGTTTGTTTGCGACTGCAGCTATACCGCGTTGGACAATTGCAGATGTTGCTCAACCGGTAAGCTTTTTAATGATTGAGTCTACCATGATGTTTCTGTTATTCATTCGACCTCGCATGTAAAAACCAACTCGTGCCATCAGTTAATCTGATGGTTTTTTATACTTTCTTATTTTTTTACAAAAAAATTAAATAACTTTTAAAGAAGATTTTTATATTAAGCCGAGCTTACCTCCCAATACTAAAATGCTGAAATATCCAAAGAAAATGAAGATGACAAGCAGTACGAGTTTTCTGGGCCACGATGGATGGAAGATTTTTGGTAGAGTTTTGTAATTGAGGATAGAGACTAGGGCGATATGGATAAACATTGCGAAAGCGTTGATGACGGCGCCTAGAACAAGTAGAGTTTTTGGCTCGGAGATGTTGAAAAGAAATAGAAGGCAACCAAAAGCGATTTGAGCCCAAAGGAATGAATAGTAGATTTTTGAGAGATTGATTTTGGTATTTTCATTTTTACCGAGTTTTTTCTCTGCATAATTCTCTGCCATGATACGTGAGGTGGAATCCATGACGCCAAGTTGAGTTTGGAAAAGCATGATGGTGACGACTGCTAAGAAGAGAGTTCCGAGTAGAGGAAAAGTTAGTTTTGCGATCGCGGAGCCTTCTGTGATGACGAAGTTGATACCTTCTGCGGAGCCTGAGACGCCGTATGCGGTCGTGTATGCTAAAAGCATAAGTAGAAGCATGGAAATGCTTCCTATGAGCCAAAATACCAGGAGATGCTCGATGCTTATGCGGCGCCACCATTCTTGGTAGCGGGAGATATTAGTTTTGGTCATTTCAAAATGCTCACCGCTAAGTTTTATCTTCTCGTCTTTTTTAGCGACGAATAAGCCGGCGATTTTTTGGGAATATTTTCCCATGCCATAACCTTTCTCTTTTACGTAGATGGATTGTGTGAGATTTAAGTTGCCGCCGGCTCCGGAATATGCAAAAGCTGCGAGGAAGGTAGCGAGGACTAATCCTTCAGGAAAAAAGCTGTAACCCTCTCCCCTGCCGATGATGCCTGCGGCGAGATTTGACCAATCGGATTTGGAGCTGATGTAGATGGCGATAAGAAAGATAAAAGGTACGCCGATCATTATTACGGTACGTGTAATTTTTTCCATTAAACCGTAAACAGTTTTACCGGCACTAAGTATGAGACCGATTGAAATTAGAAATGCTATTGCAACCCATTTGAATTCTCCGATACCTAAAAGTGATGCAAAAACATGAGCTGATGCGGCGATGATTCCGGGTAAGCCGAAACCTATAAAAGTAGAAAGTATGAACCAGTAGGCAGACCACTTGAAGAGTCTATTTAAACCAACGAATACGCTTTCGCCTTTTATAAGTGCATAGCGTTCTATTTCCATGTTGATGAAGTATTGGAACGAAATGCCAAGTATTGCTCCCCAAGCGATTCCCAGGCCGTAATTTGCCGCCATAAAGGGCCAAAGGATAACTTCGCCGGAACCAAGTCCAAGAGCGAGGATGATAAAGCTTGGGCCGATCAGCTTTTTAAAAGCTATAGGTTTGGGGAATTCTTTGAAATTTGTTTTCATGATATTTATTTTATCATAATTAAACCTTCGCGTAACTTATTTGAAGCTCTGCTCTTGACAAAATTAGTATAATTTGGAATTCTTATAAGGTTAAACAAGGAGGGGGCAATGTTCCTTGAAGAAAAGCGCCGCGAGTTTTATGTACTTTGGACTGCATGCGTTTGTGAGAGAAAATACAACAAACGAAGATGGATGGATTTGGAGTTAGAGTTAGAGATAGCTCGAAAGCAAATGGACCCCAAGTTCGTTGAAGAAGTTTTGGCTCAAGCAAGAAACTTGCAAATAGAACAGATTGATTTAAACTGAATAACTTATAGAGCGATACGCTCTTTTTTTATAAAAAACCCCAAGCATCTACTTGCGGCTTATGAATGACCTTCTTAATCGCAGTTAGGATGCGATTTTTTTTGGCTGAGGTTGACCCTTGTTTTGAATTATCACGCAATCGAAATTGTCATGGCTCCCTGGTTCACCAGTCCAGGCAATGTATCCGCCGTTCAGTGTAAGAACAAAGACATATACATCATATTGACTTGTAACTTTTTTGAGCACTTCCCAGAGGTTATCACCGGGTTCTATCCGAGCGAAGCTTCCGTTGGCAAAACTGATATAAAAGTGGTTTCCATGATTTTTACTTAGCCAGGATACATGTCTTTTGCTTTGCACGGCTTCTACTGCACCCGTTTTGCACCAAACATATGCCAGGCCGTCATGATATTCGGGGCTGATTGTGCCTTCACCATAAATTTGAGAAGCGAACATGGTACCTCCTTGCGTTCGTATATATCAGAATTATTTTAAATTGTCAATATAGCAATTTAAAATAAAGCCACATTTGTTGACTTTTTGTTATTACTAGAGCCTTGAGTAAGGGTTCAATTTAGGTAGTTTTTTTTACATTTGACGTATTACATATTAATTGACAGTACTAGTTATATGATGTAATGCTTTCAATACGGAGGTTGTAATGTCTAATAAAGATAAGGGTCACAAGTTTCATTCGATTTGGACATCGTGTATTGACTTGCCCGGATATAACAAAAGAAATTGGGGATATTTATTAACGATGATGAATATTGCTGTAAAGAGTAGGAACGATGAGATGCAGGATTTTGTTCTTTTTTTGGCAAATTTATACGCGCAAACTCACAAATAATGAGCTCTTGTATTAAAAAACTCCCACTTGGGAGTTATTTTGTTAGTTCGATTATGCGTTTACCTACACCGGGCGCATCATCTATCAGTAAACTGTTTGGATGATCGAATCGGCTTCCCAGACCTAGGTTTAAACTGTGGGCTATGAAAGGATTGTTCCAAACATTGTAAGAACCAAGTTCGTTGATGCTTCCGTTTAAAGTAATCAATAATCGTTGCAGTGATTTTTGCAGCCAGGGAGTTTGCCGGTAGCAATCGATCAAGAATGCTAAAGCAACAGCGTCTGCTGCAATAGGATCTTGCGAACCGATTATGAGGCTAACATCCGGTTTTGCCAAAGTTGCTTTAAGAAGTTTGATCCCATATTCGTTGAATAAATATTTGTTGGGACCCATATTGATCTGTAGTTCTGTTGCGGTAAATATGGTACCACGCAATTTATTACTAATTGCGAGTTGGATTTCAGCAATCATTTCGAAGAAGTCCAGACCCGGAGTTTTGTTTGCGTGAAGATGAGCTCCACGGGCGTAATAATCGATGAAGATGTTGAAAGGACCTTGCGCGTGAAAGAGCATGCGGCTATCTTGTCTTAAGATGCCGACCCAGCTTTTTGCGCCTAAAGTGATGCCGCCTTGAGCGTGAGTGCTTATTCTGGGGAGCGAGATGATGTGATCCGCTTTCTCAATCCACGAAGTGATGTAAAAGCCGTTTGGCCAATTGGCGGCTTTGGGATGTGTGAAGTGAGTGAAATCACTCCAACTATCATCTTCGAAAGCGACGCAGGCAACATCACATTGATCCAAGCCAGTTGCTTTGAAGCATTCGTGACTGGATCCGCGCAGAACTCCTTTTGGAGTATGAACCACGTATTCGATACCGGATTGGTCGCCAAAAATCGGTATACCGCCCCTTTCCTTGATAAGCCTTCCAAGGACTCTGACAGATACTGGATGTGTTGTGGCCGGATATTTGTCTTTGGAATTTACGGCGCCTTTAATAAGAACGGTTTCACCCGTGTTAAGCCAGCTAAAATCATCAAGAGTTTGCAGCATGACTTGCTTATGCGCTTTTTCCAGTTCTGATTCGCTAATCCCTTTGGGAATACCTTTTACGTATGTTGTATGCATAAATGCCCCTCTGTTAATGTGCTACTGTTTATTAGCATAATTAACCAAAATTATCAATACTTAGATTGTAACACGGATGCTGCTAGTACTTATAAGGTATTGACAATTTAAGATTTATATGATATTTTCAGAAGTCGAATTTTCGACCCCAATGCGCTGCTAAAGCAGCTAGGAGGCTTCATGGAACAGGTTCCCGTTCGACGTTACGCTCACCCGTTCGACCGTCCCGTGGAGGGTAATAAATCCTCTCATGGCGTGGATCCAAGCCCGGATGCAATCGGCGGGTACTACGGCATGGGCTGGTATGAGTACTTCGTTGATCACAAAACGGGTGAACGCTTCCGAGTACACTGCAGTGATGGGGTCAACGGCGGCAAAGGAACGCATCCCGATTCGGTGATGCCCTGGATGCAGCATCAGATGGACGACATCCTCGCCAGGACCATCGAAGAGGCCAGGGCCGGCGCATCCGAAATCCGGATTTCAACACCGGAGTGGAACATCATGCTCGGCCGTGTCCATCACGGATGGATCGACCTGAAGCCCGATCAAAAATACCCCGATGGCGATCGAACTCTCGATGAAGGCCAGATCGGTACTTGCCACGGCGTGCCGGTGATCGTTGACCCCAAGATGGAGAATCCGTTGGGTGAACCGCCTCTGTGATTTTTTCAACTTTCAGCTTTTAGACCGTATCCAAGTGGGTACGGTCGTTTTTTATATGCAAAAATAAAAAACCGTAAAAACGGTTTTTTATGGCTCCGGGGGTGGGGCTCGAACCCACGACCAATTGATTAACAGTCAACTGCTCTACCACTGAGCTACCCCGGATTACACTCCGAAATTGAATTCCGAAGCGTGAATAATATATATGATTTTCAAAATTATGACAAGAGCGGGTTTTCCCCTATTTTAATGATCATTATTAGACTGTTTAATTGCTGATTTCTTTTCTAATATGTATCCCATTCCAATAGCAAAGATTAGGATAACGAGGTAACGGAGACCGATGTCTGTAAAGTATTTGGTAACTGACATTTGAAAGAATCCCATGAGAACAAATACGAGATCTAAGATGATGTTCAATAAAAACCATGTTATACCAAGTTTGATTCCCTCTTTTTGGAAATTGTTGTTGATTTTATTAAAGTATAAGACCATTAAATATGTACCACTTAATGACCCGACAATGATCATGATGGTTTTAAAGAAGATTTCATCAATGCGAAAATTTCCGGATGGATCTACAAAGGGGAAAGATGCCAAAAAAGGGATAAGCCATGATAGAAAACCATATCCTAAAAGTTTGGTTATATTTTTCATATAGATATTTTAATAATCTGCCAATCTCCTAATTTCCGGATGTTGTTGGATCTTTTCCAGGGCTTTAGATTCGATTTGGCGAATACGTTCGCGGGTAACGTCAAACTCTTTGCCAACTTCTTCCAGGGTGTGCCCTACTCCGTCTACGAGACCAAAACGCATCTCCAGAATTTTTTGTTCACGTGGTGAAAGATCTTGAATGATGTGTTTTACGTAGTCTTTTAAGAGTTGACGGCCGGCGGATTTATCGGGAGTCATGTTTTTGACATCCTCGATGAAATCTTCGAGTGTGGAATCTTCGTCATCTTCACCGACTGATGTTTCGAGCGAGACTGTATCTTGAGAGATTTTGATGATGTGGCGAACTTTGCCAACGTCTTCACCCATCTCAGCGGCAATTTCTTCAGGCAACGGTTCGCGGCCAAGATCTTGGATGAGCTGGCGTTCTATTTGTTGGAATTTATTGATTGTTTCTACCATGTGCACCGGAATACGGATGGTGCGGGATTGGTCTGCGAGTGCGCGAGTAATAGCTTGGCGGATCCACCAGGTTGCATAAGTAGAAAATTTATAACCTTTGCGGTATTCAAATTTTTTAACAGCGCGGAAAAGGCCGATATTTCCCTCTTGGATAAGATCCAAAAGCGAGAGTGATTTGCCCATGAATTTTTTGGCAATGGAAACAACAAGGCGCAGGTTGGCTTCGATGAGTTTCTTTTCCGCTTCTTTTTCGCCGCGTTCTTTGCGTTTAGCGAGGGCAACTTCTTCTTCACCTGTAAGAAGTGGAATTTTACCGATTTCACGGAGGTAGATTTGGATGTAATCCGCGGTTAGATCGAAAGGGTCTACTTTAAGAGCTTCCGGAGCGATAGCACTGTTCATTGACGTCATTATTTCATGGCGCTCGGCTTTGCGTCCCAAGATCCCCTCTTTCATTTCTACGATACCAACTCCGGCCGCATCTAACCTGTCTACAAAAGCTTCGAAAACGGGAATGTAATCTTCTATATCGGGAAAAGCGTATAGTATTTCGGTTTCCGTTAAAAAACCACGTGTTTTCGCTTTACCAAAAAGATGATTTAAAACTTCTTCAGATGGAGGAGGCGTTTTTATATACGGTACCTTGGGAACGTTGGGGACGCTCTTTTTTGGAGCGTTTGGTTTTTTATTACTTTTAATAACCTGTTTCTTTACAGGTTTCTTTTTGGCAGCGTTGGAATCGCTGCCCGTTTTCTTTGCAGGGCTTTTTTTCTTGGCACTGCTGGATTTTGATGACAAGGGTTGAGATGCTTTTGGCATACATCTTGATGCACTCCAGGGCCGCGAGCTAACCACTCAAGGTGGGGCCGGCGGGAACGGAATACTTATTTTTCAATTACGAATTAACTATTACTGTTTAAGTATCTTGTATTTTGTATCTAGTATCTAGCAGTATTTTTGAACCGCAAGATACGAGATACAAGTGGCTAGATACTAGGTTAGTTATTGAGTTGTTGAAATTGCGTCAGTAGTTCTTGGATGCGGGTGGTGTCGCCTTTGCGTTCGGCTTCGCGCATCTGATTTTCCAGGTCTTGCCGTGAGAGTTTGGTTTTTTGATTTAACAAAATTGATTCTGCACTTGTGAACTCTCTGGCTAGTGATTCTTTACCGGAATCTTCGAACTCTCTATCCGCTACAATTGCCAAATAATCGATGAGATTTTTAATATCTTCATCCTCTTCAGTTGTAGCTTGAACGGACGAATCATACTTGGTTTTCAGGAAATTGTAAAGCTTGGCATGTGGAGGAAATTGCCAATTTATGTTTATTTCGTGAAAAAGCTTAGGACTTAGGATTACTGCAGCCAGCCAACGCTCCTCCATCTTTTTGGCCATGTCCGACTGATTTTCCTCTATTTTTAGCTCTTGTTGTTTCTTTTCTTCTTTAATCTGAGCGCTATCGGCTGCGTTCTTTGGGGAATATTGGATGGATTTGTTGAGAGTGGATCGGAGAGCATCCGGAGATACATCTAAATCTTTGGCGAGTCTTGAAATCCAGGCATCGCGTTCTACGGGGTGTGGGATGTGTCGACACTCGTTTAGTATGAATTGAGCAATTTGCTTCTTACCCTCTGGTGTTGATTCAGGAAATTGTTCAAAGGCATGTTGATATACCCAATCCATGATGGGTTTTGCGTCACGAATGGAGACTTTCCAGTGATCAAGATCTTTGCGAATTAATTCGTCGGGATCTTTGGCGATGTTTTGATCGTAGCGAATTACTTTGATATTAAACTCCATATCGCGCGCCAGATCCATGCCACGAAGTGTTGCTTCCAGGCCTGCAGCATCTGTATCGAAAGCGATTGCGATGTTACTGGAAAAACGCTTGATGAGATTTAGTTGCTCAGGAGTCAGCGCTGTCCCACTAGAAGCGACGACGTTTTTAATGTTGAATTGATGAGAGGTTAAAGCGTCCATGTTGCCTTCGACTATGATAGCGAGGTCGTCGCGTTTGATGTCTGCCTTAGCTTTATCTAACCCATATAACACGTGACTTTTTTTGTATAAAACAGTTTCTGGCGAGTTGATATATTTGGCGACTTTTTCATCAGTTAAGATTCTACCGGTGTAACCGATTACATTTCCAAAAGCGTCTTGAATTGGAAACATGAGACGGCTGCGAAAGCGAAAGTAGATTCCTTGGCCACTATCTTTGGGACTCGCGATTCCAATTTTGATTAGATCTTCGGCGTTGATTCCTTGCTCTTTTATTTTAGGTTCCAATTCTCTCCAATCGGTTGGTGAATATCCAAGTTTCCAGATGTCGGCAGTGACATCGTCTATGCCTCTTTGTTTGATGTAGTCGCGAGCGATTTTTGCTTCGGGTGAAGTGAGTAGATTGTGTTGTAATAGTTTACATATGTACTCATTAGCTTGTTGCAAGCTTTTCTTTTCTCCCATTTGTTCCTTATTGAACTTTGGCAGGACGACACCGGCTTTACCAGCAAGAAGCTCTAGAGCTTCGATGAATTCCATGCCCTCGATGCGTTCGATGAAAGAAATCATGTCACCGCCGATATTACAGCCAAAACAATGCCAGGATTGGCGAGGGCGGTTTACCATGAAACTTGGTGACTTTTCCTGGTGAAATGGGCAACACGCCTTAAAACTCCCACTTCCGGCAGGTTTTAGTTGTAGATACTCGCCTACAATGTCGACGATATCCAGGTGATTTTTCACTTCTTGAGCAGAATCCATATATATCAAATACTAACCAAATATAGACCAAGAGACAAATTATAACAAACATCTATGTTGCAATAAAAGAATTCAATAATCAATGTATAGTATAAGCAATTAAAAAACTCCCGATTGGGAGGTGTTTGGCTTATTGGCCAAGAAATTCTTCGCAAATTTGTTGGATGAATGAGCTCAGATCTCGGTGATCTACATCTCTTGAATCTTCAACTACTTTAATTAAGAAACGGCTTGCGACTTTGTCCCCTTTTTTAGATCCGGGATCGGGTTCATGACTAGACGCGATATCATTGTAACTAATTCTCCAAGCGTCCGCTTCTTCATTGCTTATAAGCCTTAAGCGGCGGCTATCGGTTCGGGCATCGTTGTCACGAAATATGAGTTCAACGCTGATTCGTAAAAAACCTTGATTCTTGCCATCGCTTTCGTAAAAGATTTTCCAGCTGAGTTCGATGTCCTTGTAGACTCCGGAGGAGTGGACGTAGCCGATTTGATTTTGATTTCCATGTGGGTTCATTGAGTCAAAGTCGAGATGTTGAAAATCACTAACAGTTTCAGTGACCACGCCGATGTTTGTTATGAGCTCGTCGATTTTGAGCATTACAAAGTATAGTTCAGTATATTGTAAAAGGTGCGGACGTAGCATGGGGTTCTCGTTGTTGTGGCTATATAAGCAAATAGCACTAAAAATGTCAATATTCGTAGATTAAAAACTTCTTGGGAAGGTGTTAGTTCTTGTTACGCCTTTGGCGATAGAACGGGCAAACACAAGGTATATGCCAACCTACAATATGAAAAATAATCCTGATAATCTTTGAGTGTTAATCCTGGTAAATCCCGGTTCTCACTTCGTCCTCCCGTGCCTCGGCGGGCGTTTGATCTTTGGCTTTGCCTCCTTGTCCGGTAGTGGCGCTTTCTTTTTGCGTTTATCCAATTCTTTGCGGATTACAACTATTTCGTCGCGGAGGATGGCGGCTAGTTCAAAATCCAGGCGGAGGGAGGCTTCTTTCATTTCAGCTTCTTTTTCTTTGATGACAACATTGAGTTGCTTGTCTTCGGCAGCGAGCTCCAGAGCGAGAATCTTTTTGACGTCTTTTGGTTCAGTTTCAAAACCAAGTTGTCCGCGGAGATCTTGGATGGCTTTGATGATTGTTTTTGGAGTTATGCCGTGTTTGTTATTGTAAGCTACTTGTTTGGTGCGACGTCGGTCTGTTTCGGCGATGGCTCGTTTCATGGAGCCTGTGATGTTGTCGGCGTAGAGAATGACTTTGCCACGTACGTTGCGGGCGGCGCGGCCGATTGTTTGGATGAGGGATGTTTCTGAGCGGAGGAAGCCCTCTTTGTCGGCATCCAAAATGCAAACTAAAGATACCTCCGGAAGGTCTAAACCTTCGCGTAGGAGGTTAACGCCTACCAAGACATCGTAAGTACCTTTGCGGAATTCGGAAAGGATTTCGAGGCGATCTGCGGTTTTTACACCAGAGTGCATGTAGACGGCTTTGATGTTTTTATCTTTGAGATAATCTGTAAGATCTTCTGCCATCTTTTTAGTAAGAGTCGTTACGAGAGTGCGTTCTTTTTCTTTGGTAACTTTTATAATGCGCTCGATAGCATCTTCAATTTGATTAAGTTCACCTTTCTTTTTAGGAGTGATGCGCTGGATAATAACTTCCGGATCAATAAGGCCGGTTGGGCGGATAAGTTGTTCCACTATGGCGTCGGAATTTTGATATTCAAATGGGCCGGGGGTGGCGGACATGAAGACGAATTGTTTTATTTGTTTTTCGAATTCATCAAAAGTTAGTGGCCGATTATCGCGAGCGCTTGGTAATCTAAAACCGTGATCGATGAGTGTGTCTTTGCGTGATCTATCGCCTGCATACATTCCGCCTACTTGTGAGATGCTAACATGTGATTCGTCCATGATGCACAAAAAGTCTTCGGGGAAATACGACAAAAGTGTATCTGGGTGATCCCCTGCTTTGCGGCCGGAGAGATGGCGCGAATAATTTTCGATGCCCGAGCAGTAGCCGAGTGTTTCCATCATCTCCAAATCATATTTTGTACGGCGTTCGATGCGTTCTGCCTCTAGTAGCAATCCTTTGCTTTCAAAGTATTTTAAACGTTCGGCAAGTTCTTTGCGGATGTCTTTTAAAGCTTTGTCGCGTTCGGGGCCGGCTATGATGAAGTGCTTGGCTGGGAAAAGCCAGATGTCGTGATGTTCGGCTTGGACTTTGCGGGATACTGGATGGATTTGTGTGATTCTATCTACGCGATTACCCAGGACTTCGATGCGATAGATTACTTCTTCGTTTACTGGCATGACTTCGAGTGTTGTTCCGGTAAGTCTAAAAGACCCACGGGTAAGGTCGGCGTTTGTGCGCGTAAACTGCATGTCGATGAGGCGCGCGATTGTGTCTTGGCGTGAAATGTCTTCGCCGGTTACAACATGAAAAATTGTCTGAGCGTAAGCTGCGGGTGCGCCAAGGCCGTAGATACAGGAAACTGACGCGCAGACAATGACGTCTTTACGCGTTAGTAGAGATTGAGTTGCATTATGGCGTAAGCGATCTATTTCTGCATTGATTTGAGCTTCTTTCTCGATGTAAGTATCTGTTTTAGGTAAATATGCCTCGGGTTGATAATAGTCGTAATAAGAGACGAAGTATTCGACAGCATTCTCCGGAAAAAACTCGCGGAACTCATTGCAGAGTTGAGCGGCCAATGTTTTGTTGTGTGCGATGACGAGAGTGGGTTTTTGGATGTTGTTAATTACGTTTGCAAGAGTATAGGTTTTTCCTGTTCCGGTTGCTCCAAGCAAAGTTAACATTCGCGCCCCTTTTTTGAGGCGCGCTGTGAGATCTTTTATGGCTTCAGGCTGGTCACCTGCTGGCTGGTACGGTTGCTTGAGTTGAAACGTTTTCATTTGTTGAAGTGGAGGTAGATGCTTTTAGCTGGTAGTTTATAACTTTTTGTTTCCGATTATACAAGACCCCATTGATTCTGACAGCGGTTTCTATGATGTTTGGACCCGGGCTAAGATTGAGGTCAATTTTAAACTGCGAGTTTTGCCCAGATATTGGGACGGAAGCATTGTTAACTAAAAATTCTATATCCGGCCATTTTTTGATAACTTGCAGGCCATCATAGATTTGGCCAAACATAGTTATTGATGGTTTTGTAACAGTTGAACCATGATTTAACTGTACGCCATCCTGAAAAGTGATTGCGTTATAATCTACATTTTTAATTTCTAACGGAGGTGCGTCTTGAATAGCTTCTTGGTTGGGAAATTCAATTTTTATATCTAAAACTTGCGTAACTACAGATGCAGCAAGCAATAGAATCAACAATACAATAAATCGACCCTGCCACCTTACTAAACGTATTAAAGATTCAATGCGCGGATCTTCGTGAGTGTCTTTGCGGAACCAGTTAACAATGTCGACAGATTTCTTGTTTTCTGATATGCTCGGAGCCGAACTGTTTTTTGTTTTGGTTGTAGATTTCTTTGAAATCGGTTCTATATTTTTTAGCATATGAAATGGATGGATGCCCCTAGGCCAATTATGGCCCTATCCCCCATGGCAGATTTTACTGATCTGCCTTTTTGTCGTTTAGTACGGGAGTGCAGTGGTAAAGAAGTTATTATTTTTAGAGAAATGGCCTCGGCTGAGGCGATTATTCGCGGGAATCAACGGACTGATAAGATTTGTGAATTGGACCCCGTAGAACACCCGGTGATACAGCAACTATTTGGGTCTGACCCTACGGTGATGGCAGAAGCGGCAAAAATAATAATGCGAGATCATAAACCGGATGGCATTGATATTAATATGGGTTGCCCGGTTCCTAAAGCTGTGAATCAGTTTAATGGTGCGTCGCTTATGAAAGATGTTGAGCGTGCTTCGGAAATTGTTAAAGCTGTAAAAGACGCTATTAATGTACCACTTTCTGTTAAGACACGTCTAGGTTGGGATAAGCCGAATGATGTGATTGAATTCGTGAAAAGATTAGAAGATGCGGGAGCTGATGCGATTGAGATTCATGGGCGTACAAAAACACAAGGATATTCGGGAGTTGCGGATTGGGATGCGGTTGGAAAAGCAATTTCCGAGTTATCTATCCCCGCTTTTGTTAATGGTGATATTGTTGATGCAGAAACCGCTAAAGAAGCATTGAGTAAATCTGGTGCTCAAGGGTTTTTGATTGCGCGCGGAGCTCTGGGTAGGCCTTGGATTTTTAAGAGGATCAGAGAAACTTTCGAGACAGGAAAGGATCCGGGAGATCCATTGATTGAAGAACAGATGGAAATTATGGTGCGACATGCGGAATATCAGATTGAGGCATACGGAGAAAAAGGTTTGATAAAATTACGTAAACATTTTCCTTGGTATTTCAAAGGTATACCTGGATTTAGACAGTTTAGAGCTGATGCGGTTACTGTTTCAAGCCTTGATGATGTTAAACAACTGGCAAGTAGAGTACTTAGTCCTAGTACTTAGTCGTAGTACTTAGTCGTAGTACAAAACTTTATCATTTGATTAAATTAAAAGACTCGCGAGTGCGAGTTTTTAGTTTTTGAGGGATGTGGTAAGTACGAAGTTTCCGGCTCGGAGCGCTTGGTTCAACACAGTTTTTGTGATACGGATTTCGTTACTCCACATTTGAAGGCAAAGAATATGTGGCGGTTTGATTCCAGTGGGAATTATGATAGCATCGCTTATATCACCTATATCGCCTTGATGCTTTAACATTGCTAGGGCTAAACCTTCATCCGGAGTAGATAAACGATGATTGGTTTTGCCGAGTTCGATTTGTAAATTATCTATTGAAAAAGTTCGATATAGGCGAATGAAATCGACGGTAGTATAACCGCCGGACGTAGTCTCGGTACAGGCTTTTTGAAAAATTGAGTAATCAGGAAGGATATAGTGCCCCGCTTCACGCAGAATGCCGAGCATTTCTTCCGTGCGTAGAACTTTAACTCTTGGAGGCATTAGTATCTCCTTTCAGTTTTAAATTGCCATAATGTGGCACAAAAGTCAAAAAAAATACTCGCAAATGCGAGTTCGGGAGTTGTGGAGGGTTGTCGTACCTCCGAATTAGCGTTGGCATCTCGCCGAGGTTGCCGTCTCTTTGAGATTTGCTAAACCACGTTTTGCTTAGGTAGCAAAAAATTGCCCCCGGGCACAGTGGGCACAAAAAGGGAGCGGGTATTTATAGCGCACAACGGCGCCGGTTTATTCCTTTTGGCATTTCTGCACAAAAGGCGTCTATTGTGTTGATGTCAAATGTATTTTTTATAAATCAGTTTCTATGGCCGCAGGTAAAAAGCCCATAGGATCTACAGTGATTCCATCTTGGCGAACTTCAAAATGTAGGTGAGGACCGGTAGAAAGGCCGGCGCCTTGCATACCAGGCATACCGCCAGTGTAGCCGATAATGTCGCCGCGTTCTACATATGTACCGGGGCTAACGTTGAATTTTGATAAATGCGCGTAAACTGTTGCGATATTACCGGCGTGTACAACCATGAGGTAATTGCCGTATGATTTACCGGTTTTTGTCCAGGCGACATAACCGCCGCCAGCCGCTTTAATTGGCGTGCCTACGTCCGCGCGCAAATCTATGCCGGGGTGCTGAAATAGGTTGCGGAATGGATATGTTGGATCATGAAATGTTGCTGTAATTTTCCTGAGAGGAACCGGCCACGATAATAATGTTTCTCCGCTTGCAAGAGCGAGATCGATGGCATTTAGTTTATCCTTCAGTTCTTTTTCTATGCGGTAGATTTCATTTGAGGTTGATTGATCCTGTTGACGAAGTTCATCAACAACACGTGCGAATTCACTTTGTTTGGATTCGGTTTCAGCAAGCAGTGATTTTTTGGAATTTTTTTCCATCTCCAAGCGTTGTTGTTCATCAAGAAGAACTTTTTTCTGATCAGTTAAAGAAACTCTTTTTGTTTCGCGCAAGGTTTTGTCGTTTTGAAGATTTGTTTTTTCAAGAACCACTCTTTCCAGCGTTTGTGATAAATCCCCTTGAAGTTTTGTGAGTTCTTCAACGTTTTGGAAGTATGATGATAAAGATGGGCGGCTTAAAAAAACGTGTAGTGTGTTTACATCATCCGCTTGACGAATACGCCGTATCAAATCGGCTACCAGTGCTTTTTGAGTGGATATTTTTCCCTCTTGACGAATTATCTGCCTATCCAATGCTTGCAATTCCAAAGTGAGAATTTCTATTTGAGTTTTTACTTCTTCGGCTCTAAGTTCTTTTTCGCGAATGCGATTATCCAATAAAACAATTTGATTTTCCAGAGTAAGTTTTTGCTCTTCTTGAATTTTTATACGATCTCGATAAGTATTGATTAAACCTTGTACTTCTTGGGCACGAGATTTTTTAGCCTCTAGTTCGGCGTTGAGTTCGTCCGCAACATTTTTCATTTGTACTGCATCTTCCGCCATTGCTGACCTGATATCAAAAAAGGCCGTGGATAGTGTAACCAGGATAAAAAATGCAGAAATGCCTCTGAGGAGAGGTTTATTCATGATGCACTAAGTATATCACAATTGAGCCAGTGCTTGGTTGATGCGGGCTGTTGATTGTTTTTTACCTAAAATTGCAATTAATTCGAATGGACTGGGTGATTTTTCTTGAGCTGATAAACTTACCCTAAGCGGCCATAAAGTATCCCCATTACCCCAGCCGTTTTCTTGGATCATTCCTCTGATGTATTCCTCGATGAACTTAGCATCATATTGCTTTGTATCATCAATTTGTTCAATACACTCTATCGCAGCTTCTAATCTTGTCTTAGCTTCTTCTTTTGTGTGATCTTTCCAGGTAATTGAGACATCTGAGTAGTCTAACTGATCGCTAAAAAGGAAGAGCGATTGGTCAGTAATTTCGGATGGTAAAATCATACGTTCGCGATATAGCAGAGCTACTCTTTTCTTAAACTCATCATCTTCTTTAAATGCATTTAGATGCGGTAAAACAAGGTCGAAATAACTCTGCTCGTCCATCTCACGTAGGTAATGATTGTTGAGCCAGTTTAATTTATCGATTTGAAAAACTGCACCGGCTTTGTTGACTTTAGAGAGGTCAAAAAGATTTATAAGTTCTTGCTTGGCATATATCTCTCTGTCAGCGGTTGGGTTCCAGCCTAAAAGAGCAAGAAAGTTGATCAATGCCTCGGGGAGGTAACCTTTTTTGAGATAATCCTCGGCGGCTACATCGCCTTGGCGTTTGGAGAGTTTGGATTTGTCGGGATTGAGGATAAGAGGAAGGTGAGCAAATACCGGGAGTTCCCAACCCATGGATTCGTAGAGGAAGATATGTTTTGGTGTTGATGAAAGCCATTCTTCGCCACGGATGACGTGAGTTATTTCCATGTCGTGATCATCTGCCATGGATGCAAGATGGTAAGTTGCCATGCCATCGGATTTGATGATGACTTGGTCATCAATTAACTTCCAGTCAAAAGTAACATCTCCGCGGATAACGTCGTTGATTGTGACAGATCCTTCTTGAGGTAGTTTAAGACGAACTACATGAGGTTCCCCTGCTTCTAAACGTTTTTTGACTTCGTCCGTATCTAAATTGCGACAATGACCGTCGTATCCGGTTGGGCGTTTGGTGAGTTCTTGCATCTTGCGGACTTCATCGAGACGTTCAGCCGTACAAAAACAATAATACGCTTTATCCATCTCGATAAGTTTTTTGGCATATTCTTGATGAATTGGTTTACGTTCGGATTGAATGTAGGGGCCGATTATCGCCTCTTTGTATGATTTTATTATTATCATCGAACCAGACGCCTTCGACAGGTTCGATATCCAAGCTGTTTTACACGTTGCAAAGACTTTCTACAGCGCCTTCGACAAAGCGGGATTGGTCTGTATCTTCGATGCGAAGTAAAAAGTCGCCACTGGCTTGTTTTGCAACAAATTCTGCATAAAGCGCGGTGCGAACACTTCCGATATGGATGATAGCCCGTTGGGCTTGGTGCAAAGCGAGTTCTGATACGTTTTTCAGGCATAATATGCTAATCTTACGTTAATAAATAACAAATTGCAACCCACTCACTCTTCGAGTTTCGAGGGTCAGTAATATCAAATAACAAGAGAACTATTAGTTTTTATAAAGAAAAAACGCCTAATTAGGCGGATTTGTTAGAGGCTGGATGTTGGGAATTTAGTTATTTATACGACTGTAAAGCGGAGGTATATATAGGTTTGTGTATCAAGGATTTCTACTTTGATCATGCCTTCCCAAGCGGCTTTTAATGCGTGAAGATTTTTTCGCATTTGCTGGGCGCCAATATAATCTCCATTAAGGCAATCGCGTTCCAGACGGCATTCTTCATTTTTCAAGATATCGTCTAGTACCCTATCGGCAAATTGAAGATTTGATGGAGCGATTTTATTTAACTCACGTTTTAGTTCTTCGAGTTTATTTTTGAAGGTGCGTTCGAATTGAGCTTTTTCATCGACCAGTTTTTTTACACTGAGATTTTCCATTTAGTATCCTCCATTGCAAGGTGCTTGATGCGTTTAAAATTACCAGAAAAGTATTTTTTGTTAAGTGTTGGTTTAAAGAAAAAAATCGTCGAGAGTTTCGGCGATTTGATTAGCTTTTGGTACTATTTATTTCCCAAATCAACGATGATCACGTGGTCGGCTGTGCCCTCATCCCAACGCGGGTTGAAGTTGGGGCGATTGAAGGTTTCGCGATATCGTGGATTGAGCTCGCCTTCACATTTGTGATAGGAGCTTGTGGGCGACATAACAACCAAATTTTCGGTGGTTCCCAAATCGTATTTTTGCGCGATTTCGTAGATTCTTGCCGGAGCAATTGTGCCGGATGATAATGCCGCTTTAAGATATTGAGCAAAAGCAGGTGCTTTTCCGCCATTGCAACCGGCAACAACTTTGAGAATCACTTTACCGTTTTGCACGACCGATACTACGGCTTGAGTTGCCATTTCGTGTTCCTCTTTTGTGACGAGGCAGGTTTGTGCCATTAATCCGGAAAACAATCAAAGCGACTCAATTACCTAGCTCATTATTCACATCGTAAGCCAACTTGTGGAACTACAATCATAACGCATGTAACTATACCCTCTCTGCTAATTTGTGATTGAATTCCGCTGATTGAAGCCTCCGAATTGGGGCATGTCTCAACCAGTTGTTCTTGCGCTGCTTGCTGCGCAAAATCCAGTCCGATACTTTCGATCATTGATGTCCAACACTTGGTAGATATAATCAAATCTTGAAAGTGTTGAATACCTTCTTTTTCTGCTTTGAGCTTAGATAGAGCTAACTGTTTGTCTTCGTTTTGTTGATCCGAGATATTGCTATTGCTAGTTTGGTTAGCCGCGCAAGCTTGTGACCAAGTCGCGAGGAGTAAGATTGCGATAAAGATTATTTGAGCGAAAAAGTTTTTCATTTTTTGCTCCTTGTGAAAGTGCGAATATAATTGCTAAATTAGCATAAATTTTAAAAAAGGTCAAGCGTAATAGCGAATGACAAATGACAAATAGTAAATGTATTTAGCCTAAATAAGCTTATTTCGCTAAAAGAGCTTTTATAGGAAAAACGATTAATGCGTTTAAAATTCTGGGCCAACGCCCGGGCTGTGTGATGAGGCGATACAGCCACTCGAGTCCGATGGTTTGCATCCATTTTGGAGCGCGTTTGGTGTTACCTGACCAGAAATCGAAAGTGCCACCGACACCGATTAGGGCTTTTACTGTTGGGAATCCATCTTTATATTTCTGGATCCAGAGTTCTTGTTTAGGGTGGCCAAAGGCGACAAGTATTATATCAGCTTCGTATTCTTGAATGCGAGTTATAGCGCCCTCCCCTTCTTCGTCAGCAATGCCGTCGATAGATATTTGACCTCCATCTTCTGCAAAGACTTTGAGTTCGGGGTGGCGTTTGCGGAGCATCCAAACGGATTTATCGGCGGCGCCATTTTGGCCTCCAATCAGTACAAGTGTCCATTTTTGATCTGCACAAAGTTTAGCAACCTGATCGGCGAGTTCAACTCCGGTTACACGTTTTGCTTTGGAACCTTTGAGCCAACCAACGAGTTGCAAACCAAAGCCATCTACTGACCGGATATCCGCTTGGCGGATAGTGTCCCAATAGTGGGAATCTTTTTTTGCTTGTAATAAAATTTCCGGATTAGCGGTAACTATCCAGGTTTGTTGGTTTAGGCTGGCGCGTGTTTGGATTTCTTGGATAATGCGCTTTAAGCTGTAGCCGTGGATGACTAGATTGAAAACGGAGAAGGTCATAGCAATAATAATCAATTACCAACAAAACAATATCCAATAAATAACCAATATTCAATAACAAAATAACCAATTGGTGATTGGAATTTGGATATTGATGATTTATTGGATATTGGAATTTGGATATTGGTTATTGCTAGTTGTTTAGGCGGTATTCGTGTAATGGGGTGTATTTGGGGCCGGTGGTGGTTAGTTCGCTCATGAAGAGTGTAGCATAATCCGGGACCCAGCCGATTCCTTCCAAAGACATTTCGAATTGATCCAATTCTTTTTTGTTGCGTGCGCGTGCAAGAGTTACATGCGGTACCCAGGGTTTGCGATCGATTTGCGGTGCGATTAATGAAGCCATGTCGCGAATGTTGGCAACTGTTTCTTGCCAGGCAACTTTTTGTGAGGGCTCGCATTTTGCCACGTAGAGAACCGGCCGTTTAGCGGGGAATGTTTCTATGCCTGTGACCTCAAAAGCACCCTGAGGCGGTGTTTCTAGCGCATTACCAATAAGTTGTGAGAGTTGAATAAGGCTGTCGTATTTAATATCTCCAAAGTAGGCCATAGTGATGTGCCATTGGCCCGGGTCTACTAAACGCAAATAAGGACGCTCTTCTTCGGTTATGTGCCAAGCGTTTCTAATTTTTTCACGGCAATCAGCCGGAACTGGGATACCAAGGAAACAACGCATTTATTCTAAATTCAAAATTATGAATTAAAAATTAAAAATGTTGATGGCCTGCGGCAATAATATAAATAATAAACGCGAAATGTTACCTTCATTTTAAATTTTTAATTATTCATTTTGAATTGTATGTATATTTAGACTGTTCCGGTGTCGTCTGTCAATCCAGTCTCAACAGGGCGTGTGCCGCGAGCGGCTTTGTATTTGCGTGCTACACGATAACGAGCGAGTTCGCGCTCCAGTTCCGCTGCTGCGCGAGCAAAGGCTTCGTCATTACCACGAGCTGATTCGCGCATAACTTGTTCGGCACGAGTTTTGGCTTCTTCGATATCTTTTAAGTTTAGATCCTCTCCCCTTTCGGCTGTGTCAGCGAGAACGGTGACATTACCTTCCGCATCAACTTGTATGAATCCACCGGAAACAGCTACGTCTTCACTGTGATTATGCTCCTTTAACATCGCCACACCCGGGACGAGTTCTGCTACCAGTGGAATGTGGTTTGGAAGTATCGTAATTTCGCCATCCATCGTGGGGAGGGTCACTTGCGAGACTTTCTTTTCGAAAGCGATGCGTTCGGGGGTGATTAGTTTGAAGTGGAGGAGGGACATAAGTTTCGTTTATCACGTGCTCCCGTTTATCACGATTGAGGCTGCGGAATAACGTGATGAACGGGATTGCGGATTAACGTTGAGTTATTCAGTTACTTCGTCGATGGAGCCTTTCATGTAGAATGATTGTTCTGGTTTATCGTCGTGTTTACCTTCGAGGATTTCTTCAAAACCGGTGATTGTTTGTTCAAGTGTTACGTATTTACCGGGGTTGTTTGTGAAGATTTCGGCGACAAAGAAAGGTTGAGAAAGGAATTTTTGGATTTTGCGGGCGCGGGCAACGGTCATCTTGTCTTCTTCGGATAGTTCGTCCATACCAAGAATTGCGATGATGTCTTGAAGATCACGATAGCGTTGTAGAACTTTTTGCACCCCGCGAGCGACTTTGTAATGGCGTTCGCCTACGATTTTTGGATCAAGGATGGTTGAGTTGGAATCGAGCGGGTCAACAGCAGGGTAAATACCAAGTTCAGCGAGGTTGCGAGTTAACACAACGGTAGAGTCCAAGTGGGCAAAAGTTGTTGCCGGAGCCGGGTCGGTAAGGTCGTCAGCAGGGACGTAAACAGCTTGAACGGAAGTGATAGAACCCTTGTTTGTGGAGGTGATGCGTTCTTGCAAGTTACCCATTTCTGTTGCCAAAGTTGGTTGGTAACCCACGGCGGACGGGATGCGTCCGAGTAAAGCGGATACCTCTGAGCCGGCTTGGGTGAAGCGGAAAATGTTATCGATGAAGAGCAAAACATCTTGATTCATTTCATCGCGGAAATATTCGGCAATAGCTAGGCCACTAAGTGCAACACGTGCGCGAGCGCCAGGTGGTTCGTTCATCTGACCAAAAACGAGTGAGGTTTTATCGATAACGCCGGATTCGTTCATTTCTTCCCAAAGAGCATTACCTTCACGAGTACGTTCGCCGACTCCTGCAAAAACAGAATATCCGCCGTGTTCTGTGGCAATGTTATGAATAAGCTCCATAACGATAACGGTTTTTCCTACACCGGCGCCGCCGAAGAGTCCAATTTTTCCACCTTTCAAGAAAGGGCAGATAAGGTCGACAACCTTGATACCGGTTTCGAGAATTTCAGTTTTTGTGGATTGTTCCGCAAATGTTGGAGCCGGACGGTGAATTGGGTAGGTTTTTTCGTTACCAACCGGGCCTTTGCCGTCGATAGCATTGCCTGAGACGTCGAACATGCGGCCGAGTGTTTTTTCGCCGACAGGTACAGAGATTGGTTTGCCTGTGTTTTCTACTTCCATTCCGCGTTCCAAACCATCTGTGGCGGACATGGCAATAGTGCGAACTTCGCCTTCGCCTAAATGCTGTTCTACTTCGAGAACCAGTTTACTACCATCGCGCTCTACGGTAAGAGCGTTATAGATTGTTGGAGGCTCGCCTTCGAAGCGCACATCCACGACCGGTCCGATAACTTGTGTGATTTTACCTTTCATAATTTTTTACATTTAGTATCTTGTATCTGGTATCTTGTATTTAGCAGTTAGTACAGCTAGATACTAGATACAAAATTCTAGATACGAGATTATTGGTTAGGATTCTAGTGCGGCTTTGCCGGCGGAGATTTCGGAGATTTCGGCGGTGATGCTGGCTTGGCGTGCGCGGTTAAATGTTAGAGTGAGTGAATCGATCATGTCACCTGCGGAATCTGTGGCGGTTCTCATGGCCATCATGCGTGCGGAGTGCTCTGATGCGGTGGATTCCAGCATGGCTTGATAGAGGCGTGTGTCGATTTGCCGGGGCAACATTTGATCCAGAACGTGGCGTGGAGATGGTTCAAAAACTACTTCGTAATCCAGTGGGAATTTTTCGGCTTTATTTCTGTCGTATGCCAAGCGTTCGGCGGATGTCATATCTTCGCGAGGATCTTCGTCGATAACTTCCATGTCTAATTCGGCTATCAAATCTTCCTCGGGGATGATTGGTAAAAGTTGAACTATCGTTGGAACCTGAGAGATTGCTGAGCGGAAATCCGAGTAGCAGAGGAAAACTCTATCGGCGCGATTTTGTAAAAATTCATCATAAACAAGTTGGCCTGTGCTTTTGGATCTGTCGAAGGATGGGGCGTTTGAGATTGCTTCGAAAGAAGCAAGGATATCGGCGTTTATTCTGCGCATTGGGGCTTCCGCTTTTTTACCAACGGTTACAATTTTAACCGGTTCTTTACGAGAAGCTAAAAATTCTTTACAGGTTTTGATTAGCTGAGCATTGAAAGATCCGCACAATCCCCTATCTGATGCCACAATAACCAGGATTGTGTTTTTGGCTTCTTTTCGTCCGTAAAGTAGTGGGTGTGATTTTTGATTAATAAGAGGCAAAACGTCTGCAACTATTTGTTTGATACTCCCGCTGTAATTACGGCTGTCGATTGTCATTTGAACTGCTTTACGCATCTTTGCACCGGCCACGAGTTCCATGGCTTTGGTGATTTTGCGCGTGTTCTTGATCGACTTTAATCGAGAGTTTATAATTCTTGTATTAGCGGGCATAATTTATTTGGTTGAATAGACACTGTTCCAATTTTTGATGGTTTCTTCGAGCTTGCTTTCGATTTCTTCAGTTAGTTTTCCAATTTCTTCCATATCCTTTAATAGATCTGCAGAATTTGTTTCCAAATAATCGTGCATACCCTCTTCCCATTCGGTAATTTTTTCGATCTCTACTTCGTCGCAAAGCCCACGTGTAACTGAAAAGAGTGATGCAACTTGATGAGAAAGAGGCATCGGGACGTATTGGTCTTGTTTTAGGATCTCGACTGTTCTGCGGCCACGTTCGATTTGGTTCCTTGTTGCTTCGTCCAAGTCTGTTGCAAATTGAGCGAAAGCTTCCAGTTCACGGAATTGAGCCAAGTCGAGGCGAACAGGGCCGGCGATTTTTTTCATGATGCCAAATTGAGCGGCGCCACCAACGCGGGAAACGGATAAACCAACGTTAAGAGCTGGGCGAATACCACGGTAGAAGAGATCGCCTTCCAAGAAGATTTGACCATCGGTAATTGAGATGACGTTTGTTGGGATGTAGGCGGATACGTCACCGGCTTGAGTTTCGATAATTGGTAGTGCGGTTAATGAACCACCTCCGTACTCTTTAGATAAGCGAACAGCACGTTCGAGTAAACGAGAGTGAAGATAAAACACATCACCAGGATAAGCTTCGCGGCCAGGTGGGCGGCGGAGCAAAAGTGAAACTTCGCGGTAAGCCCAAGCGTGTTTGGAGAGATCATCGTAAACAACAAGAGCATCTTGGCCTTTATCCATGAAGTATTCACCGATTGCGCATCCTGCATATGGAGCGATGTACTGAAGTGAAGCTGGGTCGGATGCACCGGCGGTAACTATGACTGTGTAATCCATGGCGCCGACTTCTTTTAGCTTGGCGTAGATTTTTGCAATCTTGGAATCCTTTTGACCGATGGCTACATAGATACAAGTTACGCCTTTGCCTTTTTGGTTGATGATTGCATCTATTGCGATTGCGGTTTTGCCGGTTTGACGATCGCCGATGATGAGTTCGCGTTGACCACGACCAACCGGTATAAGTGCGTCTACAGCTTTAATACCAGTCATGAGCGGAGTGTCGACAGGATGGCGAGACATAACGCCCGGAGCAATTTTTTCAATAGGATATATTTTTTCTTCTTTAAAAGCCGGCTTACCATCGCGTGGCTTACCAAGTGGATCCAAAACACGCCCGATTACTCCATCGCCAACCGGGATAGAAAGAATTTTGCCGGATGATTGAACAGTTTGACCGGTCTTAATTCCTGTATAATCACCTAAAATCATAGCTCCAACACGATCATGCTCCAGGTTAAGAGCAACGCCAACAGCGCCGTTCTCAAAGTTAAGCATCTCCATGGATTTGGCATGTTTTAAACCGCTAATGGAAGCGATACCGTCTCCAACTTCGCGCACCACGCCAACTTCTTCGGTGGTACTCTCCGCTTGGAACGATTTGATTTGCTCTTGAAGCTCATCTGATAGTTTGGCCGCAGCCGTTGCATTAGTTTTCATAATTATTATTCTGAGTAAACAAGATGATTATGTAATTGTTGTAATTTAGATTGAATAGTTGATTGATATTTCCAGTCGCCACATCGTACCACTAAACCTCCGACGATTGATGAGTCTACCTCTGTTTGAATACGTACAGTTCCTTTAAATCTTTTTTCCAGAGCTTGTTGAATTTGTTTTTTGGTATTGTCGTCGATTTCCACCGCGGTTGTTATTGTGCATTCGTAATGATTTGAGATTTCACGGGCAACCGTTTCTAAAGTTTGGAGAAATGTTTTGAAATCATTTAATGAATTGTTTTGGATGAGGAGAGCAATTGTGTTGCGGGAATATTCGTGAATTTCTTTGCCAACTGTTTTATCTAAAGCCTCTAATCTTTTTTGGATAGGCATGAGGCCATCTTGCAATAATTGTATCAACGATGGGTTCATTACAAGTACATCGGAAAATAGCCGCATGTCATCGATAACACGCGCAACGAGATTTTTGGCGTTTGCGAGTTGAATGCAGGCGCCGGCTATTTCTTTATTGTTGCGTTTGCTGTTTGCCATAATTATGCGGTTTCAAGATCTTTCACAGCCTCATTGATTAATTTCTTGTGAGCATCATCATCCAAATCTTTTACGATTTTACCGGTTGCTTTTGTAATCAAATCAGCCAAATCGTTCTTTAATGCATTGTATGTTGCCTGACGCTCACCCAAAATCATCTCTTTAGCCTCATCGACCTGTTTTTCTATCTCGGTTTTGGCCATACGCATTTTTTCATCTTTAAGAACAATGGCTTTTTGCTTGGCGTCTTCTACGATTTTATTAGCTTCTTTACGAGCTTCTGTCATTGCCTCTTTACGTTCGATTTCGATGCTTTCCAATTGCTCGTCGGCGCGTTTGGCATTGTCGATGCCTTTGGCGATTTTTTGACGGCGCTGCTCCAAGGCTGCGGTTATTGGTTTCCAGGCAAAAGCGCGGAGAATGAGGAAAAGGATGGTAAAGTTAACCAACTGTGCGATAAACAATCTCCAATCGATTCCTAATTTTGTTAACATTTCTGACATATTTTTGATAGATTCTAGACTCTAGACGCTAGACACTAGTGTGTTTTGCGAGTTAGTAAGGTTTAGACTCTAGATTCTAGACTTCAGTAGCTTTTTTACTACTAGAGTCTAGTGTCTAGGGTCTAATTCGTTATACGAATTTGATGATAAGAGCAACGACCAATGCGTAAATGGCGATAGCTTCGATAAAAGCAGCGCCGATAAGCATAGCTGTTTGGACTTTGGATGCAGATTCGGGGTTGCGGCCAATGGATTCCATGGCTTTGGCGCCGATTTTGCTAATACCATAAGCTGGTAACATACCGCCGATAGCGATAGTTGCGGCCATGGCAATTAGGCGGATGGACTCAATATTAGAGCTTGCTGCGTATGCGACTTCGTTTTCCATAACTAATATAACAATAAAGAATAAAACTTACATTCGTGAGCTAAAAGCTTAATCCTTAGACCTTAAAGTAGTTACTTCCGCTTTAAGGGTTTAGCTGTTTAAGGGTTTAGCTGTATACCATCGCTACGACCGGTGATTTTTTTGTTTAGAGTCGTCGTGGTTATGTAAGGAATTGATAAGAATCGTAAAGTTTACGACTCTATGGCAACCCCCTACTAGTGTTTGCCGTTGAGTGGAACTACGCCACCAGCTTTGCCTCCAAATGTTGCTTTGGAATAATCGGCGCGTGGTTCGTGTTCTTCTTCGTGTTCTTCGTGGCTGGTTGTGGCCATGTTTAAGAATACGGTTGTTAAGGTTGCGAAAACCAGAGCTTGAACAAAACCAACAAACAGTTCGAGGAATAAGAACGGCAATGGAGCTAAGAATGGTGATAAGAATCCTATGACAGCTAAAAGCACTTCACCGGCGAATATGTTGCCAAATAGACGAAAGCTGAAGGATAGTACCTTGGAAAATTCAGAAACCAATTCAAGTACTCCAACGAAGGTTCCAATAGCATATGGCTTGTGCCATGGAGCTACAAAAAATTTACTCCAATAGCCTTTAAAACCCAAAACACTCATACCCATGATCTGTACTGATACCATAGCAAAAATAGCTACTGTAAAAGTAAAATTTAAGTCAGCGCTTATAGAACGGATAAAAGGTACCAAGATAGTTTCGCCGTGATGTACCTCCCAAATGCCGATAGATCCTAAACCGGGCAATAACTCCATTAAATTGGATAGAAGAACTATAAAGAATATGGAGCCGACAATTGGGAAAAATTTTAATGCCTTATCACGATCGTTAGTAATAGATTCCACAAAATCCAAGAAGAACTCAACGAAAACTTCCATTATTCCGGCAATGCCGGTTGGTGATTCATTGGGATCAATTTTTCTAAGAGTGATGCCAATAATTACCATAATAAACAAAAATAAAACACCTGCCATAAGCAAGGTGTTCGTTATAGGAAAACCGGCGATAGTTGCGATTACTTCTGGACCGATGGAAATTGCTAACATACTTTTTCTTCGTACAACGTAGTTTTGTGGTTATTCTCCGCTTACTTTCTTTATTATTTTTGTGGCTTTGATGCCAACCAGTACGGAAGAGGCTATTATGGAGAGCAAGATACCAACGAGTAAAAAAGCAGGTGAGGTATTAAGATAGCGATCCAAGAATCTGCCACCTAATGCCAGTGCAACCAGTGGAATTGCCATAGTATAGCCCATTTCCCAGGCAAATCCTAATGCTTCCCAACCAGTTAGACCCTGATCTTTTGTGGGTTTTTTAACCTGATTTTGAGTGGTTGGTTCTAGCGCCATATTTCAAAGACGCCAAGATTTTACGCGTGGGCGGTGAAAATGTCAATGATAAGAAAAAAACCGCTATTGCGGCTTATAGAAGATCCATCTCATGACTAGCTCGTCGAACCAATTCTTGGAATTGTTTGACCGGCATACTTTGCTTATCCAGGAAGTTGATAAATTGAGTAGAAAATACATCTTTGCCATATTCATCTTCGGATGTATTTGTGATTATCTCGGAAAAAGTCCGTGTAAAATGGTATACATTAGGAATGCGATCCAATTGGCACAAAGTTACGTGCATTGAGCCAATTGGATTTTCCGAAAAAGCTAAATGAAACGTGCAATTTTCTTTGGGTTTTACATCCCCGGTGATGTCGAAACTTGCTATGTACAAGATATCCGTACCGTTGTGCCCCAATTTGTGAAGTTTTCCTCTCAGGCGGTCGGTTTTTTGCATGACGCAACTCCTTTTGTTTTGATTTTTTATCAAGCTTTAGCTATAAGGTCAATTAATAAAAAACCCACAATTAGATATCTGTGGCGGGTTTGGCGATTGGTTCGCTCAAAATAGAGATTTCCCAAGAGGTTGCGATTCCGTTAAAAAGCACATCAAATATTGCAGGAATAAGAATAAGGCCAATCAACACTGTATTTTTTCCCAGCAGCTGCCAAAAGATGCCGGTCATTAAAACTGATAATGCAAGAGCATACGTATAAGATAATCTTAGTCTTGCCAGAATTTCCAATCTAGCTTCGTATGATGGTTTTTCTTCGTTGAGATGACTCAAGATTTCTGCCTTATTCGCAAAAACAATCTTCCATTGATTTGCTGTGTATAGAGCAATAATCAATGTGTAGATAAAGACGTAAATATAAAGTGTTTCATCGTAATTGGGGAAATATATGCTAACTGCTGTAAATAAGTACAAACCAATGATGGACATTATGGTTTGTATCATTGCTACTGCACCGTGTATTACTCGGAATTGGGTTATGACGGATAAGCGGAATATACTGCAGAGCTTGATATACAGAGTAGCCAAAAGTTGAAAACTTGCTTCGAAGGCGTTCATTTGGCGTCTCCTTTTGAAAGAGCTGGATTATAATGACTTTATTTTGCAAGATTGTCAATATTATTGACCAATAAACACCTATTTTTTGAAGATGCTGAGAGCTCAACCAGATTTTTTGAAAATTATAATACCTCTCGATGATTGACTATTTTAATTTAAATTCACACTTAAAACACGTTTCCGCATTTTCGGTTGTGATTTTACTTATTTCTTCGAAAGATAAACCTCTCAGATTAGCGATAAACTCTGCTATGTGACGTACGAAAGTTGGTTCGTTGCGCTCGCCACGGACAGGGACCGGGGCGAGCCAAGGGCAATCTGTTTCAATTAAAAGACGGTTTAGAGGAATCATTTTTGCAATGTTGGCTAATTGATCTTCCTCGACGGTTGTTTTACGCGGTTTGAAAGTGACGATGCCTCCGATGCCGATGTAGCAATTCAAATCAAGCAAAGCTTGAGCTTGTTTCCAAGTGCTGGTAAAGGAATGCATTGTGATTCGTAATTTTGGATACTTGGCACGTGCCTGCTTAATCATCATGAGCATATCATCCTCGGCATCGCGCATGTGAATGATTAGAGCTTTGTCTAGTTTTGCAGCGAGTTCAATTTGCTCTTGAAAAACTTTTTGTTGATCGGAAATCCCCCGATCCAACGCTTTGCGTTGAATATCCCCCTTTGACGAGGGGGTCGCTTCGTTTACAGTTTCTAAGCGGTGATAATCTAAACCGCATTCCCCTATTGCGAGGACGCGTTGTGAGGATGTCGCGAGCTCTTCGAGGACTTTAATGTCGTAAGGTTCATCCATTGCACCTTTTTCATCTTCATCTTCGTAGTCACTAGTGACGTGTTCGGGATGATAGCCAACCGAGCACCAAGTATCCGGATGTGAATCTGCGTAAGCAATTGCATCGCGGCTGGTTGTGATGGCTGTGCCAACTGTTATGTTTTTAACTTCAAACTCGGCCATGCGAGCATGGACTTCGGATCTATCTTCATCGAATTTGGCGAAGTGAAGGTGGGAATGAGTATCAACCAACATAACAAATAACAAATATCAAATAACAAGAGTTAACTATAAGTATTTAGGATACTCTTGCTATTTGCTATTGGCAATTTGTTATTATAATAAAATCCAAAGCAAACCCATGAAACCTTTATAAATAATTTGTGCTGTAACAGTTCCATCAATGTAGGGAATGGCAAATGGAAGAAGGTTGAATGTTTTGATGAGCCAGATTACTCCACCCATTACAACGATTCCTTCGACCAGGCCAACAATCGCACCGATAATATGGTTGGCGGATTTCATGAATGGAATCATGGCGATAAAATCGTAAGTTTTATCGAGCGCACCAAATGCCCAGCCTAAAAGACGATCTACAAGCATGAAGATGATTAGAAATGCGATGACTTTAGACCAGCTTTCGGGTAAGAGCCAGCTTAGAAGCGGTGAAGCGGCAACGTACCAAGCACGAGCTGCGACAAAGCCAATGATTGCACCGACAATGCGACCAAGGGAGACGATAAAGCCGTCTTTTAGGCCGAGGCCGACGAAGGCCAATAAGATTAATATGAGGACTATGTTGAAGAGGGCCATACAATTAGAAATAATCAATAATTAAATTCCAATTACCAATGATTGAATCGCTACCCTTCGACCATGCTTAGGACGTAACGCGATATTAATTTATTATAGCATAGGGTGGAGATCTTGATTAAAACATTTATTCGTGCTAATAAGAAGAGTGTTCTTTGAAAGGAGACAAGATGCCGCAAATAACAATGTTTACTGTTGTGATGGCAGTGGCGTTGGCATTCATCATTGTTCTCATTTCCATCGTAAAAAATCCAGTAATCAAATCGTTGATTTATGGTTTGCCTTTCCCGGCAACTTTGGCGCTCATTGCAACGCAAAAGAATGTTGATGGGACACATATTGTAGGCTTGTTTTTGCTCGTCGTATTTTTATGGTCGCGCATTGGTTGAAGAAATTGACCACATTAGTCTTTTTGGCTGATGGATTTGCGACAGCGTTGTATGTTGGATTGGGTTATATTTTGGTAAACGGTTTACCGGATAATCAAAAATAAAATCGTGATCACTTTCGATGTCCTATGTGGTACTCTGGTTGGCATTTGTACTGTTTTACAAAAATAAACCAGTGCAAATTAAGCCTCCAATCAAGAAAATGCACGTTCTTAAAAAAGGACCTTTGGTTTTTGTTCTTAGCGATTATTCTTCTGTCATTAAAAGCAATGCTTCAGGGAGTTGTTGTCTTATTCCCCTTCTCCGGAATATTCACGGTTGTCGAGATGCGTGATGATCTGGAAGTGTTAGCAAGTGAGTTTACAAAAAACTCTGTTTCCATTTTGTCCTTTTTACTTATTGTTTACGCAACTCAACTGCAATTATCGGATTTTATCCGGCAATTGCTTGCGGATGGATCGGATGTGTAATGACACTGAAAGTTGTTCGTATGATTACGTCCTACGAAAACTTAAAATCCCCCTTGTCGGAGGATTTTTTTTATTAAGTCTCCTTGTCAAAGGAGATGTCTCGAAGAGACAGAGGATTTCCGTAACTAAAATTACTCCCCAAGTCTTGGGAAAAGGATTTTTGGCTCCGGTAATTCACTTCCAGCCTCTAATCCTCCCCACTTTTTTAGATCGGAAAACTTGGTTTGGTTGATGAGTTTGGGATTTTGACCGAGTTGTTTGATTATGTCGGCGCTGATGCTGGGCATTACGGGTTCTATCATCCAGGCCACGTTGCGGCAGAACTCGAGGAGTGTGTAGAGGACGAGGGCTGTTTTTTCGGGAGTCCTCTTTGATTAGTTTAAATGGTTGTGTTTCCTCGACCAAGCGGTTTGCGAGGATTAGAGAGGCGTTTTCGCCGTTCCAGATGGCCTCTAGGGCTAAGTCTATGCGAGCGGAATCGTAGTATTCTTCGACTTGTTGCCATAAAGTGTCTACTGCTTCTTTGCCGCCCCAGGAAGAATCTGAGAATCTGTGAAGCTGAGAATCTAAGCTAACCGGCGGGACTTTGTTATCGAAGTATTTGCGGCTCATGTTTACGGCGCGGTTTAGTAAGTTGCCGAGGGTGTTGGCCAGGTCGGAGTGATAGCGCTCGGCGATTCTTGCGCGGTTAAAATCTCCGTCGTTGCCGAAGCCGATTTCGCGGAAAAAGAAGTAGCGGATTACGTCAAAAGGATATTCGACGGCGAGTTCGAGCGGGTCGATTACGTTGCCGATGGATTTGCTCATTTTTTGACCTTCGATGGTGAAGAAGCCATGTGCAAATATTTGTTCAGGGAGTTTTGGAGTGCCATCTTCGTTTTGTAGAAGTGGATCGTTCTTAGCTGCGGACATGATCATCGCCGGCCAAAGTGCGCAGTGGAATTTGATTATGTCTTTGCCGACCAGATGCAGATTCGCAGGCCACCATTTTTTGAAAAGCTCGTCATCTGTTCCGTAGCCTACTGCAGACATGTAGTTGATGAGAGCATCGAACCAAACATAAATGCGCTGAGAGTCATCGCCAGGGACTGGGATGCCGCAGGAGACTTTTTTAGCTTCGCGGGAGATGGAAAAATCGGCGAAGCCATCTTTTACATAGCTGCGAATTTCGTTGAGGCGTTTTGGTGGTTGAACAAAGTTTTGGTTATTGTGAAAAAGTTGGAGGATATCGTCTTTGTAGGCAGAAGCTTTGAAGAAATAGTTTTCTTCTTGAACAAGTTCCAAATCTTTATTGGGATGAAGTGGACATCTATCATCTTCGTTGAGCTCTGAGTCGGTTTTAAAATCTTCACATCCTACGCAGTAGTGGCGCTCGTAAGTATCTTTGTAGATGTCGCCGGATTTTTCGACGGCTTTCCAGAAGCGGTCGACAGCTTTGTGATGGCGCTCTTCGCTGGTGCGGATGAAATCATCAAAAGATATTCCCAGTTCTTTCCAAGTGTTTTCCCAAATTGCCGCCATTTCATCCAGATATACATTCAGATCTTTGCCGGATTTTTCTGCAGCTTCGACACTTTTTTGACTGTTCTCATCTGTCCCTGTCAAAAAGAAAGTCTTATCCCCTCTTAAGCGATGCGAACGCGCTAAAACATCGGCTGCGACAGTGGTGTAGGTGGAGCCGATATGAGGTTTATCGTTGATGTAATAAATTGGCGTTGTTACGTAGTATTTTTGGGACATAATAGAGCTAGGATAACCCAAAATGACGTATTACGTCAAAGCAGATAGCTAATAGCAGATAGCGGATAGCAAATTTTAAGCCAACTGCCATCAGCTATCCGCTATCAGCTGGCTAAGGGGGTTGACAAAAGTTGTGATTTTTGCTAGGTTAATATGTTCTTTCAACCGTTAGGAGGGTAAATGACAGTAGACGATGTTTTACATGAAATTTCGGGGATGGACCTTGGGGCCGGTGCGATGGCATTCATGTGCTATGTGCTTTCGCTTTGGGATGAACCGCGATTGGAGCTAACAACCGATGGTTTCATGATTCGTTTTGGGGTAATGAACGGCATTCACATCTTCAAGTTTGGTGATTCAATTTTTTGCCGAATGATCCACCAGGATCAGCGACGAGTCTACGCCATCAATGATCAGCGGAAAGCAGACGAACTTCACGACATGATTGTGAAGCAACTACTTGCCGAGATGAAAGCGGCTTGAGAAGATAACCGCAACATCAAGAACATCTTAACTTAAAGAGACTCCAATCGGAGCTCTTTTTTTGCTGAAAAAAGTTCAGCATAATCGTTTAAAAAGTTTTTATTTGTGGGTTTTGCCGTAGATCCAGGAGACAATGACGATTGTTCCACCGGTTAGGCCGAGGATCATGTCTTTCATTGTGTCGAAAAGGCTGTATTGCAAAGACCAGCCCAGGAACTGATCGGCAGAGAATTCGGCAATTTCCCACAGCATTGCGATTGTTCCAACGACACATAAAAGCAATAAAGCTTGTATTATGTGGCTTTTAAAAGTGACTTGCTTTTGTTTTTCAAAAAAATTTAAAAGTTGAATTGCCATAGAGGCTATGGCCATTCCGCCGGCAAAATGCATTGGCACATCCAAGTTTGGAACAAGAATATAAAAGCCAAAATTTATCGAAAGTATGTGAATTGCAAATATTATCGCAGGCGCGACAAAGGCCGTAAGAATTGGAAAGTAACTGGTTTGTTTTGAATTGCCCTTCATACTTAAAAAATCTTAGTACTTATAATTTAGATTAGATAAAAACATCGTCTTCAAATATTTGTTTTGCTTCGGCTTGTACTTCCGGTATCAGTTTTTCCAAATATTCTTTTGTTGTTTCTTGCCAGACCTCCCAACCGTGTACACCCGGGTCATTATTTATAGTTCCAATTTGATGGAATGGCCGCATGTTATGTTTGGATAGGATTATTTCTATTGCCTCGTTGTAAGCGGTACAGATTTTTGAATTGCCACTATTAAAAATTAGCATGTAGTTTTTATCACCAATTTTATCGCGAACTTTTACTTCTGTTGGTTCGAATTTTTCTGTCTTCTTTGGAATATTAAAAGGGTTCTCCATAACAATTGATATTTTAGCATAATTCTGTTTTGTTCGCTAACATAAATTTCCCATGTCTGCGGTGTTATTAGTTTGTTGACATATTTTATAATGTCGTATAGTTTTTTTCGTAATGGCATCTTTTGGAGGGAGGTTTTTCATGGGACATAAAAAAACTAAGTGCTGCTTTACCTGCAAAGGTACAAGAAAAATTGAAGGAAATGAAGTGATGTGCGGTGTGTGTTTTGGGAAGGGACGGGTCTTTTATTCTTTATTGAAAACAAGAGACTGTGATCATTGCGGCGGTAAAGGGCGTTTGAGCCCTAAGACCGTATGCCCTGATTGCAGATAATACTTCGAGACTTTTATCAATAAAAGTCTTTTTTTATTAAAAAACCCTCCAAGTAGATGGCGATGTTGTACTGGCCCGGACGCAGTTACTTCTGAGTAGTATCAGATTTGACCTTTTTAATGGGAGAAATATTGGGGCTACAGCATTTTTCACAAAGTTTTTGCAGATGAATTATTTTTACCAATGATTATTGACTTTATTATATGTTTTTGCTAGTTTTGTTTTGTGTTTTTGGCTAAAAACCGGAGGTAGCAATGATGCCAACGATCGGAGATGTGATTGATAAGATTCATCGGGCAAATTTTGGGGTAATGTATTTTGGCGCCACGGAAAGCTGGAAGAAGGAGTTCGGTAAAAGAGTTACAATTGTGGGTAAGGCAATTGCTTACGACCTAGCATCTTCGAAAGAAGTTGTTTACCTTTCCAGGAATGTTGAGCTGGGGCCGATTGGTCATATGGCTTACATGAATCTTTGTTCGTTTATCAAAAAGCACGGTACGACAAGTTTTGCTCATCCACTGTAAAGAGAGGTTAAGATGACACGCGAAGAACTCATCGAGTTGCTTTCAGAGATGCACAGAACCCACTCAAAAGATCCGGAAACTTTATTTGCTGCAAATTTTCGTGATTTCGACAGAAAACATCCAAAATACAAGGAGCATGTGAGCCTTCAAGGAGAGATGTATCGCGTATGTTGGGAACGGGATGAGGAATGGACACTAGAGCCTAGCTAGGACCCGCTTCGATTAGCGGGTTTTTTATTTTTTTTTACCTAATCCACTAAGGCTATATATAGCAGCCAAGATAAATACTACCTGTAAAATTATAAAGATTAAATCTCCGATGAAAATACTATAAGCGGTTAAAAAAATGCCCCCGATAATAAATAGTATATCTGCGATTTTTTTATTTTTTGTAATTACACCAGCAGAAACCAACAAAAGCCCCAACGCTCCGATAATTTTAAAAATAATCATATTGTAAGAATACCATGTTGGCGATTTATTGTCCCACGATAAGCTAAGTTTTTATCTATTTAAATTTTATATTGCCGAGTATGGTATTGTAATCCGAAGACAGATTATCGAAGGTTGTAGTTAAATCTCCAAAAGTAATTGCATATATTTGGTTATCTACCAAAGTATATGCGTATAAGTATTCCATCTTTAATCCCGAAATTTCACAAGTAAAAATAAATTTTCTTGCATCTTTGCCATCAACTTGAATTGTTTCTACATTTCCAATGTACTCTACACCATCAAATATTTTTTCAAAAATTGTTTTGGCCTCTTTTACAACCTCATCCAAATCTTTGCTGGAAAAGTTTTCTTTTTTTGCCATGAAACTGGCAGTGTTTTTCATGTACTGAACAGATAACACGGAACCTTCTACAGGTTCCCAACCATCAGGCACAGTGACGGAAATTTCTTTAGTTGTATTTTGATTTACTGACTCGGGCTGTGCTTCGGAAGTACTTTTGATTAAATCTTTTACACTTTCTGTTGTTTTGCCAGTATCAGTGGTGCCACAACCTGCTAATAAAAATACACTTAAGAGCACTAAATTAAACTTTATGGCTGTTTTCATAGAAAAACATTAACCCAAAAAATATGAATAATATTATCCAATATTGTCATATAGGAAAGGAAAACACAAATTCGTTATTTTAGCTCTTGCTATTAACTTCCTTAATTCTAAATTTAGTAATCTTCTTAATTAAATCGTATGGAATCGCATTATTAATAGGAAACTTTACAGAACCACGAGAATATTCGTAAGTCGATATATCTTTATGAAATTTTTTTATTCCTGATGAAGTAGGGTAAAATCCTATATGATTTTTATATGCAGCGAAATGAACTAAATTTTCTCTTAATTTATAAGTCGGTATCCCATAGCTAATTATCTCTGTAGCTTCAGGAGTGCATTTTTTAATTATCGATCGAATTTTTAGTAAAATATTTTGAGTTTTTATATCAAATAATTTTATATACTCATCGACAGTAGCTATTTTTTTCACTTTTGAATTCTCGTGGCCTGTTTTTGATCGCCATAGACTATCTTTCGTTGTTCGATTGTGGCTAAATTTATTATTTAAACTTTGCAGATGCTTATATTGCCATTCACGTTCTTTAACGGCTGCCTCTATCGAATCGGAAGTATCACGGATTGCTGATGCTGAATAGATTGCGGCAACAATGGCATGAGTTGGTACATGAGCTGTTGCAAGAGCTTGGCCGGCAGCACGAGCGGCAGACTTGGCTGCATCATCCCCTCCCCGTACTGCACGCGCTGCCGCATGGGCGGCGAGAGAATCTTTGCGCACGCCAGCCATTTTAAACTCCCCGGTTTTGATCCATAAGCGTAGTGCATCCAGTGCCTGGCGAGGTCGCTTGTCTTTTGGATATTTTTTTTCAAAGTACGGCAAAACACGCCTGGCGCAATCATCGGCCCAAATTCCCAAAGTTCTGTGATCACTTTTCCCAACAAGTTTCGCTATTGGTTGATCCAGCTCTGTTTTTACAAGAATTGGTTTTTTCATTTTACAGTATCGAGAATTACCGGAATTTCAAGTGCATCATCATTTTGCGGCATGCCGGATGGATTGTCTTTATGTAATATTAAAGTGCCTTTGTTACTGTAAATATCTTCGTCCAAGGTAAAAGTGAGTTTTGCCTCAAAAGGAACAAATTCTTCTGTCATCCAATCCCCTTTTGCTTGTGCGATGCCATTAGCTATTATCAGACCATCCCAATTTGTTAGTACTACCGGAAAACTCGCTTCAAAAAACCAAGTTCCTCGTGCTTCCCCGGTAACTGTAAGCGGGCTGGTTACTATTTGATTTGGGCGCGGATAATCAACGCGGATAATATCTGTTTTTTCGAATTCGTTGCCAATATTTTCGGTAAATGACTGATCTTTGTGTCTGCATTGGCGCGGATAACTTTCCGTTACAGGGTTTCCGGCTGCTACACACTCTTCAAAACTGGTTACTTTAACCGATACTATGCCCAATGGTTTGTTTGTATCAACAGAACACCCTGTTAATATAAGAGCCCCAAGACTAGTCATGATGATGACCATTTTTTTAGTCATAATATATAGAATAAATTATTAAAATTTTATAGCTAAATTAAGGTTTAGGATTATTTACATTTTTCCTTTTTTTATACCAACCCATTAAGAACAGCCCGCTTATTAAGAATGCAGGACCCGAGATTATAATTGACCACGAAAGCATATACCATTCTAATTTCGGATTTATGAGCAATAAAATGATGTACAACAATCCGGCTAAACCAAATGATATAACTCCGACCAGTTCGTGTTTCCAAGAGACGATTAATACCGCAATTAAAATTAGCGCTGGGATGTTATGCATGATTAAACCTAGGATCGTTCCCCAAAAACCCAAACCGGATTCAAAAATATCCAGTGAGAACAACATTAAAAACAAGATAAACAGGCAAGACAATAGTCTCGGAGTCCAAAACATCACTTTATTAAATGTCAAAGGCATAAATTAAATCTTTTTTAATACGCATCAATTACTATCCAATTTGCGTTTCTATCTTTAATAAGATGATTCAAAAATAATCTTATTTAATTCATCTCTTGTACGATAGCGATCGTTGCATTTCCTTTTTGCGGAATCAAAACAAACGCAAGTAAGATTGCGGGGAGGATGAGCCTTTTAAAGGTACTCATAGTTTTATGGAAATATAAAAAATATTATTTACCAACTAATAGTATACACATAAACAAAGTAAATTAATACAATTTATTCATTAGCTTATGCACAACATAAAAAAAACTTGTTGGTATTTTTATACGTCAAGTCAGACTGAATGCAGTATATTTTTCTAGATTATGATCGTAAAACGCCATAATCTCCCTTTAAGTATTGTAATGTTAATATTCAACCTTCAATTATTCTTTATATTTTTTGGGTGCAATAATTATCACACTTTCTCCTTTAGCGCTGGAGTTTTTTATATCAATTAAAACTTTTTCCGCGGAGCCGCGATAGATCGTTTCGTAAATTTTAGTCATTTCACGGCAAACACAGACCATTCGTTGCTTATCGTCGGTACCCTCAACTGTTGCGGACATGGATTCTAAAGCTTTAATTAATCTATGTGTAGATTCAAAAAAGACCGTTGCTTCCGGGCGTTGCATAGCATCTTTGAAAAATGTTTGGCGACCTTTTTTGGTTGGGGCGAATCCGAGATAAGTAAATTGTTCCATGGGAAAACCACAGATAGAGATTGCCGCCGTTAAAGCAGATGGGCCGGGGATTGTGGCGACGGTGAGGTTTGCTTTTAGAGCTTCGGCAACAAGTTTGCCGCCGGGGTCGTTTACACCAGGTGTACCGGCATCGGAAACGTAAGAGATGCTTTCATCTTTTTTTAATTTGTTGATGATGGTTTTGATTTTGGCATCATCCGAGTGCTGATGGAGAGATTGGAGGGGTTTTTTGATATTGTAATGATCCAAAAGTTTTTTGGTAACTCTGGTATCTTCGCATAAAATCAAGTCTGCAGTGCTTAGGGTATCTAGGGCGCGCTTGGTAATGTCGTCTAAGTTGCCTATTGGTGTGGCGACAATGTGTAACATAACACAGTTTCAAGTTTATCAAGATTAAAGTTCATCAAGAGTATACCAAGTAACTCTTGTTGAACTTGTTACTTTAGTCTTTATGAACTGAGTCTAGTTTAGCTGATTAAATGCGTTTTTGGTAGGGGTGTGGTAAAATAATCATATCAAGGTATCTAGCGACTTGTATCTTGTAACTTGCTGCAATACTTTAAATTACTGCTAGATACCAGATACGAAATACTCCTAGTTAATTATGAAATTACTGAAATTACTCCGTCCACTATTTTTTGTTTTGTTGTTATTAGTGATATTTGGCGCAGGGTGTTATGAGGCATCGAAAACTGTTGAACCTGATACGGAGGTTAAAAAATCAGTTTCAGGTATACCGATGATAGATGTTACAAAGCCGGCTTTAATATCAACCACCACAGAGCAAACTATTGAAATTGCCGGCACTACTGACCAGGAAATTGTTTATATTTTAGGTACCCCCATAAAAACTCCAAATGGAAATTTTAGTTCTATGCTGGTGTTAGACCCGGGCACTCATATTGTACCGGTTTCGGTGAGTAATGGGTTTACTACTACAACTATTTCGCTACAAATAACACGAGAATAATATGACAAAAAAATATTACTATTTACTGCTCATACCAATATTGGCTTTTGTGACCGTAGTCGGAGCTGGTTTTTGGTACGTTAATAAGGGAACTAATTTTAACGACAAAAACATTGCAGATGATAACTCGCCGCAACCTTATATTTATGAACCGGAGGTAAAAGATCCGGATTCATATGAAGTTCAGATGGACAGGTTGAATCTTGCGGTTAAAAGATTTAGAGATGCTAAAACTTTTAATGCGGTCATTGATGAGAATAAAGATGGTGGTCTGCACAGCGAGCTATCTTATGTTAAGCCTTTGCGTTTAAAAGCTGTTATCAGTATGAACAAAAAAACAGCCTTTGAAATGATAATCGTTGGAGAAACTTCTTATGCTCGTTTTCCGGAAGATGATTGGAAGATGACGAATGATGAAAGTATCCGAGCTTTTGGCCGATCTTTTTTTGAGGGAATGATTACATCAGATACAAGCTTACAAGCATTTGGAGTAGAACCGGATGCAAGTTTTGATATCAAAAATAATGCTCGTGAAGAGTGTTTGCAATTTTCCACGATGTATAAAAGCGGTGAGGCCACATTCCCGATCTCTTTTTGTGTAGATGCGAATAATAATATTGTAAAACTTTCCAAAACGGATGCTGATGGCGAAGTGGTTACAAAATATTCTGATTATAACAGCCTATTCAATATCGAACGTCCAATTTTGCCGGTATTGGATCCAACTCTGCAAATTGAATATATAGACACTAATGTGTCTCAGTAGAGACTGGCGCAACTGTTTCGAGAGCTATAATTGCATGATTTTGATTCTTCTTTAATCGCAACGTCCAAACAGTAAAAACAATTACCAATATCGCCGATACTATTTGCAGTAAGGCGATATTTTGTTTAGTTGTAAAAATAAAGAGAAGTATAAAAAATCCGGTAAAAAGCAAAGGCAAAAAATAATGAACTTCTACGGGTTGTTTGGCCCATGGTTTGAGGATTAGAATGGCTACAACCGCTGCAATGAATGATGTTATAAACCAACCCAATAAAGCCGAAGCCGGGACTCCAAGGATGGACCCGGGAGTAACCCAAGTAACGGCTAAAGTATTTTTTGCCAGAGGTTCAATAACTAAAGATAAAATCATTGTGATTATCGCAGTGTCGAATGCCCAACTAAAAAGTATTTTGGGATCAGGTATTATACTTGTGGGTTTTTTTAACAATAAAGCGCCGGTGATTGCCGCACTCCAAAATACCGGGATAGGCCAAGCGACTTTGTAAAATTTCCATCCCAAAATTCCATGATAGTAAGCTAAGCCAAAAGGCCATCCTCTTTGACTATTTAGAATCAGTGCGGCAGATACAACCAATAATATTCCAAGCGTCGCCAGGAAACCTCTAAAATATCCAAAAGTTCTGCCTAACATTACGTACATGAATAATAATCCTAAGCTAAAAGCAAAACCAACACCCCAATAACTTGTGGTAGTAAAGTTTGTGGTGAATAAACTGTATGCGGACCAAGTGAATACGATAATTAACAGGCCAAATAATACTGTAGCAAACCTGGCTTTTCTTGTTTTTTTCATAAATATTTATACACAACAATGATTATCGATAACAATATTACGAAATATGCAGACACTTGTCATGTTAATTTGAATATGGTATTAATATTAGCACTCTGTAACCTAGAGTGCTAATAATATGATACCCCAAAATTTTACTACAAAGAGCCAAGAAGCGCTGGCATATGCTCATCAATTGGCATTACAAAACGGACAGCAGGCCTTGGAACCGATTCACTTATGTATTGCCCTACTCCATCAAGAAGGCAGTGTTGTGCCATCCATTTTAAAGAAGTTACAATCTGATATTGGAGTTTTAACAGGAGAGCTGGAACAGGTTTTATCAAGAGTTCCCAAAGTATCATCTTCGATGAGCGGAGGCGTGGGCCAGGTTTTCTTTAGCCAGGATATGGCGCGTGTTTTAGTACAGGCGGAAAAAGCGGCAGGATATTTTAAAGATGAGTTTATTTCGACTGAACATTTGTTACTAGCTCTTGCGGAACATCCATCCGAAGTATCGGCGATTTTGAATAACCATGGAGTTACTACAGATTCGATAATGAAGGCTTTGAAAGATGTTAGAGGAAGTGCGGTTGTTGATTCACCGGAGCCGGAAGCTAAGTATCAAGCGTTGCAAAAGTATTCCAGGAATTTGACTGACCTCGCAAAGCAGGAAAAGTTGGATCCGGTGATTGGGCGTGATGAAGAGATAAGACGCGTGATGCAAGTGTTGTCACGCAGAACTAAAAACAATCCGGTTTTGATTGGTGAGGCTGGAGTTGGTAAAACGGCGATTGTTGAGGGTTTGGCACAAAGAATCGTTTCGGGTGATGTACCGGAATCTCTAAAAGAGAAAGATTTGGTATCGCTTGATATCGGTTCTTTGGTTGCGGGAACAAAGTTTCGTGGTGAATTTGAAGAGAGGCTGAAAGCGCTCATAAAAGAAGTTCAGGATAGCCATGGAAAAGTTATCTTGTTTATCGATGAGCTTCATACTTTGGTTGGAGCCGGCGCAACCGGTGAAGGTGGTGCTATGGATGCGTCCAACCTACTCAAACCTGCTCTGGCGCGCGGAGAATTGCGCGCTATCGGTGCCACAACCATTAAAGAGTATCGTAAGTATATCGAAAAAGATGCAGCCTTAGAACGCAGATTTCAGCCGATTATGGTGGAAGAGCCAACGGAGGATGATGCGATTACAATTTTACGTGGTATTAAAGATAAATATGAGTTACATCATGGAGTTAGAATCACTGATAATGCGTTAATTTCGGCCGTAAAATTATCAACTCGATATATTTCAGATAGATTCTTGCCTGATAAAGCAGTTGATCTTATGGATGAAGCGGCATCTGCGCTTTGTATGCAGCTAGGATCAATGCCCGAGGATTTGGATAGAATCAAACGCGAGATGATCACACTGGAAATTGAAAAAAGATCTTTGAAGAAAGAAGAAGATAAAGACTCCAAAGATAGATTGAAGATTTTGGAGCGTCATTTGGCCGAACTACAGGAACAATCGGATGAATTGGAATTGGCATGGAAAGCGGAAAAAGATATTTTAACTAAGATTCAGGATAATAAGAAAAAGATAGAGAAAATGAAAAATCAGGCTGAAATTGCAGAGCGTGGTGGGGACTTGGATAAAGCCTCGGAGATTCGTTATGGAACAATTCCCGAAAAAGAGAAAGAATCTAAAAAGTTTGAGTCACAGCTAAAAAAGATGCAGGGAAAACGCGGACTTTTGCGCGATGCTGTTACAGAAGAGGATATTGCCACGGTTGTTAGTCGCTGGACGCATATTCCGGTTAGCAGAATGCTAGAGACTGAATCAGAAAAGCTCGCGAAGCTGGAGGATGAGTTGCATAAACGGATTGTAGGACAAGAAGAAGCTGTAACAGCTGTCGCAAATGCAATTAGACGTTCACGCGCCGGTTTGGCAGAGCCTAAGCGGCCGATTGGATCATTCTTGTTCTTGGGTCCAACAGGTGTTGGTAAAACAGAACTCGCAAAAGCACTTGCCGAGGCTATGTTTGATAATGAGCAAGCGATTGTGCGCTTGGATATGAGTGAATATTCGGAAAAGCACGCGATTTCTAGGATGATAGGTTCGCCGCCGGGATACATTGGTTATGATGAAGGTGGCCAGCTTACGGATCGCATCAGACGTCAGCCATACTCAGTAATCTTGTTGGATGAAGTTGAGAAAGCGCATCCTGAAGTGTTTAATACCCTACTCCAAGTGTTGGATGATGGCAGAATGACGGATGGCAAAGGCAGGACTGTGAGTTTTAAGAATACGATTGTGATAATGACTTCCAACTTAGGATCGGATGTTATTTTGCACAGTGGCGCTCATGGAGGCGTGGTTGGCTTTAGCGAAGCTGAATCTTCTGAGGCATTATCTAACGAAGAGACGAGAATCAGGATTTTGGATTTACTAAAAGAATCATTTAGACCGGAGTTCTTGAATAGAATCGATGCAACAATAGTTTTCCACGCTTTATCGAAAGATGATTTGAAGAAGATTGTTGAGTTGCAGTTGAAAGAAGTTGAGAAACGGCTTACGGATCGCAAAATCGAGGCAACTTTTACAGATAAAGCTAAAGAGTTTATCGCTGACAAAGGTTATGACCCGGCTTATGGCGCAAGGCCACTTAAGAGAGCAATACAGGATTTAGTTCTGGATCAACTATCGTTGATGATTATTGAGGGTAAGCTTGATGAAGGATCTAAGGTTACTATTGATGTTAAGGCGGGGAAATTGCAAATATCAAATAGCAAATAGTAAATAAATTTTTAGATCTCTTAAGATTTTTTATTCACCAATATGTCAATTCAAGTTAATGAAAAAGGTATTTGCCCGCATTGTAAGACACCAAATAGATTTGAAGGGGTCTTCACTAATAGAGGTACCCTCATTATACCGCAATATTTAATTCACGGACATTTAGATGCTGTTACGGAATTAAGAATGTGTCGTTGTACCGAATGCGGTAACATTATTATGTTTTTTGACGGTGATATGATTTATCCCTTGGGAGCTACAAGACCCCCTTGTCCAGCAGAGGTACCTGAAAACATCGCCGAAGATTATGAAGAAGCTTCTTTAGTTGAATCCTACAGTAAAAAGACATCTGCCGCATTAGCAAGAAGATGTTTGCAGAATATTTTACATGAAAGAGGTATTACAAAAAGTAACCTGAATGAAGAAATAGAAGAAGCTATGCATCAATTACCAACTTACCTAAGCGAAGCAATTGATGCAATTAGAAATGTTGGTAATTTTGCGGCACATCCCATGAAATATAAGCAGACTGGTGAAGTCGTTGCAGTTGAAAGCGGCGAGACGGAATGGATACTTGATGTTATAGAGCAACTATTTGATTTTTACTATGTAGCTCCAAAAAAATTAAAAGAGAGACGAGAATCTTTAAATGAAAAGTTACGACAAGCTGGAAAACCAGAATTAAAATAAATAACCATACTAAACTTTAATCTCTGCACTTCGCTTCTCGCATTACCTTCTCGGTTCGCTCGGGTTATTTTAACCATATTTCCACGTATTTTTGGCATATTCTCAATATTTGGTTAGTGTATGTTTTTGCATCGTGAATTTTACGCAACAAAATATATTCGTTATGTAAAATGATAACTCCAATAACTCCAATAAACTGTATATATATTATGAGAGAGATATCTCCTGACCGAAAACATGTCAGCTAGTGATTTTCTAACAATTCTAACGCCTGACATCAAACGACATGTATCAAATATAAGAGCTCAAAAACAAAATGGTTCGCGTCCAAAACCATCAACAAGCCTCATTGATAATTCGCTTTTACTCGACGAGGCCAAGCGTAAATTGCTTCTAGACAAAATTGCCAGTCTTGTTGATGAAAATTTATTTGGTCGTTCAGAAATGTGTTTTCAATTTGCAGATTTACTTGAACGTACTCTAAATTTTTTACAAATACCCGCTAATGCTGTAATTGGTCAAGCACATTATTACCTTAAAGGTACAGAGGTTTTTACTTGGGATCATGCTTGGGTACAAACCGAATATGAAATCATTGATGGTAACCTTGACTCAGCATTCGAAAATCCTTTTGTTCCAAACAATTTAAAACTCAGGCCTTATTGGGGACTAATCACGACTATACCAAGCGACCGAAAATTTATAGATAGTGACTTGCTCCTGTTACCCAGAGAAAAAGATGTGGCGGAAATGTGGTGGCCAGAACTTCAAAATTGGCTCAAAAACAGTTTTGTTATTTAGTTAATTCGTCGAAAATGAGACACTGATAAACGTCAAAAATCAAGCATAACAAAATCAGCACCCAGATGAAGTGCTGATTTTTTTGAATCCTGTAATGGATTATTTCTTTTTGGCTTTTTTTACAGTTTTCTTAACCTCACCGGCTGTATCTTTGTATTCTTTTTCTACATCTTTCCATTTGCTTAAAAGATAATCGCGAACCTCGGGGATTTCTGTGGCGGCAATGTCTTTGGTTTTGCCGTAGTAGGCCATAACTTTTGTAACAGCTTCGGTATAATTTTCTTTAGTAAGCTTTTTTTGCTTATTCAACTCTGTAACGAGTTTCTTTTGCATGTCGAGAGCTTTTTTCTCGACCTCATGCAACATCTTTTTACCCTTTGGGGTTTTTAGATAATAAGCTGTTCCAACAGCAAGTGCTGCGCCTGCCACTAAACCGGCGGCAAGCAAGCCTTTACCATGAGATTCCTGTTTTTTTGGAGCTGCCTTCTTTTTGGCTGCTGCTTTCTTCTTGGCTGGCATAAACAATAATTAAACAATTAAATAATTAAAAAATATTGAACATGCGTATTATAACATAAATTAGCTAATAGCGGATAGCTAATGGCTAATAGCAATTTTATTTTGTTAAAATTTCTTTAACTCTGTCCTTGCTATCCTCTACTCCGGGTTGGTTGAAGGGGTTGATGTGGAGCATTAGGCCGGCCATGGCGACTGCGATTTCGTAGAAGATGATGAGAGCGCCAATGGATGACTCGTCGATTTTTTTGATGGTTAGGATGCCGACAGGTTTGTTTTGATCGATGAGTGCGCCGGAAGTGCCTGCTAATTCAGAATGGATGAGATCCGCAAAAGAGTGGCCTTTTGCGTAAGCCAAACTATCAATGGTTGAGATTGATTTGGGAACCCGGAGTTTGGAGTTGAAGTTTTCTACGTTTAAAAAAGTATAAACCTTATTATCTGGACCATCCTGATAAAGTTGGAGTTGGCTGTGTTGGTCTGTGGGGCCGATTGAGGCGACAGGGGTAGGCCCCGCGGCTGTAGATTTTCCCAAGGATTCAGCCCAGGTTTGGCGATACCAGTAAGAGAATTGTCTTAAGGCTGATGAATACGTAAATAAAACATGAATACTGCGTTTTTTGCCAAAGTGAGCTATGTGATAAGCGGCAAACTGATCTATCGCGTGGGAAGTACCGCCGGATTTGAGCCAGTTATCGCGCATTGCTGAGGCGGATGCTAAAAGTTTGTCGATGTTTGCTCCGGCCATGGCGAGTGGGAAAAGGCCGACAGAAGTGAGGACGGAGAAGCGGCCACCGATGTTTTGTGGGACTGATAAAGTTGTATAGCCTTTAGAGCGTGCCAAATTGAGCAGAGCGCCGTGCTCCGGATCTGTAGTGCAAATGATAGCTGAAGCAGCTTTTTTAGCACCAACAGCGCTTTCCAAGCGTTCTTTAGCCTCGAAGAAGACACTCATCGTCTCAAGAGTGCCTCCGGATTTGCTGATGACGTTGATTGCAGTCTGTTTCCATGGAAGAGAATCTAAAATCGCTGAGATTTCGTCCGGGTCTGTTGTGTCACCGGCAAAGTGAACTTTGGTTTTTTTGCCGGTCGTCCTTAGCGCTGAAAGAATCGCTCGCGCTCCGAGATCTGAGCCGCCGATGCCGAGGACTAGTAGATTTTTGAATTTACCAAATTGTTTAACAGCTTTTTTTACTTCGGCGATATACTTTTTATCATCCAAAATATTGATCCAACCTTGTTCCCCTGTTTTGGAAAGTTTTATGAGCTCTTGGCGAGCATCCATGATCTCGCGCGGCGCCAGCTTTTCCGTGGCCGAGAGATCGGAGCGCATGTGCTTATCATCGTAGTTGATTGTATTAAAAGTCATAGTACTTAGTCGTAGTGCTTAGTGGTTATTCAGCTTCGTCAGACTTTGGGTAAGTGCTGATTATGGGGCTGTAGGTGCCGCACGTGTCGCCGGATTTGATGCAGACGCGGAAGTAGTATTCTTTTTCGGGGTTTAAATCGACCCAAGTGAATGAGTAAGACTCTTCTCTGGTGAGATCGTGAACGTATTTGGTTGGATAAGTAATATCTCCGGATCCTGATAGCATGGCATAGTAACCATCCGGGGCTGTAAGATCGTGTGTATCCCAGCTCATTACGATTTCACCGGTTTCTTCGCCCGGCTTAACTGCAATGTCGATGGCGCCTGTTGCTTTCTTTTTACCATCGCTTGAAACGCTATCATCCGCTTTTGCCGTATCTTCATTATTTGATTCATTCACTGTTTCATTATCTTTTGTTACATCTTCTAACATCGTTGAACTTGTCGCTTTAGTTTCCTCTTCTAGAAGATCATCCGTCGAAGTTGCCTCTTCGATTTCTTCTTTTGGTTCTTCGATATCAGCACATTCGCCTTTGTACATAGCCCAAACTTCGCATTCAACGCCATTTTCCAGTTTACAATAACCCTCGGTTGTGCCAGCTAAGGTTTTTTCCATAGTAAATTCGCCGCCGCGACTGAGGCAATATACAGTTGCAGGATTGGATAGTGCAGTGTCTTCGGCCATTTGTGCATCGCCATAATTAGTATCATCAGGAATTTGATCTTCAGCAATTGGGCCAGATGTTTGTTTGGTATCTTTGGCAAAAGGATTGCAACCGGCTCCAAGAAATACCAATAATAATGCAAAGCTTGCGATGGATAGTAATTTTTTCTGTTTCATAAGAGTCATTTTAACACATAAACTGAAAACTAAAATAGCAAATAGCAAATAGCAAGAGTTATTTGCGGTTTTCTCTGTTATTTTGTACGCATTTTAGTTTGAACTTCTTTCTTTACATACCCACAGTCAAGCCAACGGGGCAATGATCGGACCCAAGTACTTTAGATAATATGAAGGCTTTTTGAAGCTTTGGTTCTAGTCTTTTATCTGCAAAGAAATAATCGATACGCCAACCTACGTTGCGATCTCGAGCGCGACTTTTCATATCCCAATACGAGTATTGATCGGGTTTATTGTTATATTTGCGGAAAGTATCTATGTAACCGGATGTAATGACAGAATCGATCCAAGCTCGTTCCTCGGGTAAAAAACCCGTACTTTTTTCATTAGCTTTGGGGCGAGCTAAATCAATTTCATTGTGTGCTGTATTTACATCGCCGCAAAAAATGACCTTTTTACCTTTTTTTCTGTAAGAATCAATCATCTTTAAAAAAGCATCATAGAAATCCATCTTATATTGAAGTCGTTCGGGGCCCATTCCTCCGTTAGGAAAATAGATGTTAAAGAGGATGAAGTCTCCGTAATCGGCGCCGATAACTCGACCTTCTTTATTTAAAATAGGATAAGAATACTCTGTTATGTATGATTTTGGTTCGGTTTTACTAAAGATGGCGACACCACTGTAGCCTTTTTTTTCGGTGGAGCAATTCCAACAGACAGAATAGCCCTCGGGATGTTCGACCTCGTGAGGAAGCTGATCCGGCGATGAGATTTTAGTTTCTTGTAAGCATATGATATCAGCGCCGGATTTTTGCATCCAATCTAAAAAGCCCTTTTTGAGAGTGGCACGCAGACCGTTTACATTCCAGGATAACAATGTGATTTCTTTATTTGGCATGAATAACATTGTACATCGTACGTCGTACATCGTACAAAATTTAATAAAATTGTTTGTCTAGCAACCATTTGATAATAATTAGAATGTCACTATGTTTATCAAATAAAAGAAATAATCCTGTTAATCCTTATAAAATCTTGCCTAATCCTTGTTCTAATAGTAAAAAAAACAGCGTCGTTTTTTTTAGGACGACGCTGAGAAGAGGAGAGGGTTTGAGACGGGCTTACCGAGTCATTTTGCATTGCTTGTTAGGGCTTTGCTGTTTGAACTTGGTAAGTGGCGGGGTCTACCGCGCGCTATTCGCTTCGATTGATGCTAGATCGATGCGACCTGTCTCATAGTTGAGTTTATTTGCTTCGGAGCTTGGCTTACGCCTTCTGACGCAGGTTTTTACACCCTGTCTTAATTTGGTACAAACGAACTTGCACCAACAGCTCTTAGCGGCGCTTAATCCCTGGGTTTCAAGCGCTGCCAACATAACTTTGGTTTGGATCGGTGTGGTTTTACCCACGAATCACGGAGGGTTCCGAGATACATTCCTTTCCATTCCAGACGCTATGCGAAACATCATCTCTTCAGACCCAACAAACACTTTGGTTTTCATCTTGCTCTGATTAGCTAATCTCACGTTGGAGAATGAGTCATTTATGCTTTCGCTTGACCCGTGCTTTTCGAGTTTGATGATTGCCAGTTCACTGATGCATTTTCCGGACTTCCGAGTTTGGTTGGTTTGGCCAAGCAGAGTTATTGGATTTCTCCTTTCGCTACTGCCAGCGTCACTTTCTTTTGCTCTTTGATCCGAATTTTGCAACGGTTATGAGCTTTTTTGCGATTTATTTTGACTTTTGCTTCCACTTTTTACAGTTTCTGCCCATGTCAACCTGATTTTTGATTAGCCTTCCGCTTGCTTGCGCTTGCTTCAGACTTTTCATCGATACAGGAATCGCCTTTTGGCTCTGTGTTTATCCGCTCCAATCCGACATTGTTAGGATTTTTTTGAGCTCCAGTTGTTTTACCGGGGCTTCGTATAGCTTAGCTAGGTTTTTGCCCACAAGTGAATGCGGGGTTTTACCATGTTGCTTTGCTCTACGGCATCTGATCCTTATTTTGTCGGTGGACACCGATTGGTGAAATGAACGTGATAAGTACTATACTCGTTTAAATATTAGCGTCAAGTGGTTATCTGTGGATAATTATTAAACAAATTTTCACCAAATATAATCAAGAAACAAATATTATCCAAACCTTAAGATGAGTATTTAAAAAACCGCGAGTTGCGGCTAGAGGTGGATGGTTCCTTGCGGATGCATGATGAGGAATTTGTTGGCCTCACTAGTGCAACCCTGGAGAGCACTGAACGTTGCTGTGATTTCTTTGATCTTTTTTGGATCATAAGCGTCCTCAATGATACTAAGATATGGCACGTTAAGATTATTGCGTGCTTGTAAGTTCTGAAAGATCTCCTTGAAAGACCGAGTGAGAGGATCGTCATCTATACCGAGTTGCCAATATACAAATTGCCATCCTGGAGGAGCGACCTTGGATTCCCACCAGTCTTTGACAATATGGCAAGGCGGGCATGTTTCCGTGCCAATCAATGCAACGTTTTTATCGTTTAACTTGATTGTACTCCAGAATTGCGCGCCATCGTTAACTTCGACCCAAGTGACATGAGTCACTTTTGCCACATCTGCGGTTGATGGCTCCTTTGGTTGAGTTTGGGTTGCGGCTTTGGAGCCGCATTGTACAAGGAGCAACGAAAATACCATAGCAATTACACGTTTCATGAATCTCTCCTTCGGCTCAGAGTGATGACTGCCTATATAATGTGCTTAATAGACAAATAAAAGTCAAACTAGCATGTAGATGATTTTAGTCATAACGTGCAAACCCTGACCCCGTTAAGATGTTATGACGTTAAGACCTGTCCCTAAGGAATGATAGTATCTAAAAATTTTGAGATTTGATCGATGGCTTCGCCTATACCGCCTGGGGCGTGGGAATTTACCACTTCCAGATCTGCCTTGAGATTTTCCGCTTCACGTTCTTTATCGGCCATGAGGCGTTTTATATCTTTAGGTTGTTTGTTGCCTTCAGGTCGTATTTTTACTACGTAGACTTTGTAGCCGGCTTCGCGTAAAAAGCGAACTCCGGATTCGACCAGAGCGGCGATGCCGACTTTTTCTTCTAAAAGATCGTTGAGATAGGTTTTATCGTTTGTATAAAAATTACCGGCATATTCAGAAATATGTGTTAGCTGCCCATCGGACTCTTTGCCATGCAAAACATCTTCAGTTATAAATTCGTAAAAAAGATTATCGTCAAACCCTCGGCGCGGGCGGGTGGTGAAGGATTTTACGATGGCGAGTTTAGGATAGCGCTGTAAAAGCTCGAGGATTAGGGTAGACTTCCCTGCTCCGCTTGGGGCTACAAGGCCGATGATGGGACACATGGCTACAGTATAAAATAACAAATTACAAATAACAAATATTAAAGTCACTCCCACTTATTTGGATTAATTTAAAAATCGGCATGAAGCCGATTTTTTTAATCGTTTGATTCTACGGTTTAGGTAGAATGATTTTTGGATCAATATAAGCAGAAAGATCCTCCGGGCGTGATACGTAGCCACGAAATACAATGTCCAATCCGCGATGAACCTGCAGATGCAGGTGTTTACGATTATAGCCGGTTTCACGTGTTTTGTGCGCTCCCAAGGTGCCAAGCCTATCCCCTACTTTTAAAATATCATCAACTTTCTTTTCGATTTTATTTGGATTTATGTGTCCATATAATACCGTAATGGGTTCTGCTTTATACTCACAAGATTGGATAAGAACTCCGCCGTAACCGTTAACCTCACCAGTGAATATAATCGGACCGGCACAGATTGCGTAAACCGGAACTTCTTTATTGATTTCGTCGGGATAGATTTCGATGTCAAGAGCACTGTGATATCCAACCCAACGTTCGGGTGGGTCTATTGGATTATTGGCCGGGTCAGGAGTTACATACAAGCCAAAAGTTAAAAGTTGTGGTCTATTTTCCATTGCATCCAAGGGCCAAGCAAACTCGGGCAACGCTGTTTGCGGTGCATTTGCGAGCGCCCCCCCAAGGACGGAAACCAGGGCACTAAGAAGTGCTAGAAAATTCATTCAAAGATTATTTACAGCAAATGTTAGCTTGCTCGCGATCAGATATATTACCTACAAAAGCTTCTTCGGATTTACATTCGCCATTTTCGACTACTCTACCATCGACGCTAACACATTCATTAGCCGTGCGGTCTTGGATTGATGTTTCGATGAGGGAAATATTTTCAATATTCCAATCTTTCATGGTTAGGTCAGCGGTCATGCGTAACACTTTATTATCAACATTGGCTTTGTAATTTACGCCGACATCGTAACATCCGGAACAATCCAAAGCGGTCATTTTTGCAATATAGATTTGGCTGCCATCATTTTGTTTATAATGGTCGGATGCTTTAATATAATCAACTGATCCTTTAGCAGCTAAATTTTCATCATCGGTAGCGAATACCTGAGTGATACCTTCAGCACTTATTTCCGGGCAATCTACCTCCCAAGAGCGCACACATTGCTCTTTGGTTGGGCAATATTGATAACCGGCGCCAATTAAACAACCATGGCTATCTCTGTCTCCGCCAATCAAGCCCACTTCAGACGAAGTAGCCACGGGTGCCTCGGTTTCCGTAATAATTACCGGTTCCGCGTCTAATTGATTTGGTTCGCCTTGATTCTCACCAATTACTTCGTATTCCACACAGCCTCCGGCCAAGGTAATTAGAGCGAATCCAAGAATAAACAAATAAAATGGTTTTTTCATATAACAGCTAATAGCTTCTAGCCTCCAGCTTCTAGTGAAAACCAGACTCCAAGGCTATAAATTAAAGATTATGTGCATATCATAGCTTGAGGGCGTAAACTCGACAACACTAATGGATAATGACAAATTGCAAATCGCAAATAGCAAGAGTAAACTGAAGTAACTCTTGCTATTTGCGATTTGCAATTGATTTTTTATGAGTTATAAACGAGATATTGAGTTTTTGTTTGAGTTGGGAAGTTTGCGCAATATGGATAGAGGCTGGAAACAGCATCTAGGTGTGGATTGCGCTAATGATATGGAACATACGCTTCGCGTTTTGTGGTTGGCTCTAATTTTAGCTCGCAAGCATGGCGGATGTGATGAGAGCATGATTATAAAGATGGCACTAACACATGATTTGTGTGAGACGCGTGTTTCTGACCATTCATACATCCAAAAGGTTTATGTAAAAGCAGATGAAGAGAAAGCTTTAAATGATACGCTCAAGGGTACATCACTTGAAGATTTTGAACAGATTCAAGAGCTTTACGAGGCTCGTGAATCGATAGAATCAAAAATTGTTAAAGACGCGGATAATTTGGATGTTGAGTTGGAATTAAAGGAATTGATAGAGCGAGGGCATCAATTACCAAAAAGATGGCAAGTATTTAGACAGATGATTCATGATGAAAAATTACACACCAAGGTAGCAAAAGATTTTTGGAAAGATGTGCAAGATGCTGACCCGGCGGATTGGCACATGAATGCGAATAAATGGGTGAAGATGCCGGAGACTGGGAAATGAACTACTATACAAGTCGTAGTACTTAGTACTAAACTAAAACACACAACACGTAAAAAGCCGCACTAACTTAGCGGCTTTTTAAAGCTGGCGGTGCCACGTGAAGCCGGTACTAAAGATACTGAGCCCCGTAAAATTCATTTTGCACTATTATTTCTAATGCTTCATTCATCACGGCAGCGCCGCGTGGCGACAAAGTCGCTTTACGCGGGGCACGTAAAAAGCCGCACTAACTTAGCGGCTTTTTACGTGGTTCCGAGGCAGGGATTCGAACCCCGATATACAGATTCAGAGTCTGCAGTCCTACCATTAGACGACCTCGGAATGCGACCACATCATAGGAATTTTAACCTCTTTAGTCAATAGTACTCATCAATTGTCATAAATAATGGTATTATTGTTTTAAGATTATTAATTGTTTATATGAAAAAATATCTAATATTACTTTCCACATTGCTATTTGCCATATTGCTAACAGCTGCAGGATGTACGGAAGATATGCCAGATGGCGAAGGAGTTGAATATGATGAGGTTAAAGAGTTAATCGCAGAAGATGGCGATGTAAAAGTACGGGGTAGTTGTAATGTGATTAATGATAGTAGTAGCTGCGTAGATTTTATTGGTTCGATTTTTACTGAAGAGAGAATGAAATTAAGTTGCGAAGGAGCCGGTGAATTTAGTTTCAATTCTTGCCCTTACAGTGAACTTGGAGGTTGCCAAGGTACGGGCGGCACAATTACGGAGTCGATTATTTGGTCGTATGGCTATGGTGGGCAACCAATAAGTGTCGAGGAAGCCGGTTATCAGGCAAAAGCATGCAACGCTATTCCCGGTACAAAATGGGTTACTCCTGATGAGGTATTTCTTAAATAGACGGTCAAGTTTATAAAGCTAAAAGTCCGTCATGCTAATTGATGGGCTTTTTTTAATTTACAAGTTCACCGCCAAAAGCATCAATCAAAGTATTGGCAGTGTTTTTTACAGATAATACCGTAGATTCTTCCGCTACTACTTCGTCTATAACTCCTCTGACCGTAATCTGATCAAGGTTTAATAATTTAGCAATCCTATTTTCTATCAATTGCTTGTTTTTGGCATTTTCTAAACTTTTCTTATGAAAAGCGAATTCGAGTTTTAGGGCTATACAATTGTTTTCGACGCTGACTACTCGAGCGGGTTTTAAGATAAACAAAAGCGACTTATGATCTTCGAACTCCAACAAAAGCTTGCTCCAGATGCGGTGGACATCTTCGATTCGAACTTCTGACAACGTGCCTCGAACTTGGACATTGGGAACGGATGTTGATTCCAGGTTAGGATCTAGCTCGGCGATAATTATTTCCTCTGATCGATCGTCTTCATTTTTTAATTCATTAATTTCTTCATTACTAGATACTTCTTCCTCCTTTATCCTAAATCCTGAATCCTGCGACTGTTCTGTTTGTTTTTGCTCCTTAAAACTTGGTTTCTCTTCCTTTATCGTTAATCTTTTGTCTTGATCTGATGATATCGCGATAGCGGTGAGCCCGAGTTCGAGGGCGAAGCGGGGGTCGATGCCGTGTTTAGCTTCGCGCCGGCGCTCCATAAGGATGTGCGAAGCTTGGACTAAATCCCCTGTTTCCGCCTTAGCAAGCAAGCTTACAAGCTTTTTATCGGCCTCTGTGCCGGTTTTTAAGCGTTCAGCCTGTTTTGGTACATTTTTTGCAATTAAGAGCTCGCGGACCGAAGTTATGAGGTCATCGAACAGTGGAATAAATGATGCACCTTGATTTTCGAGTTCGTCGATATGTTCTAAGATCTTAGTCACATCGTGTGATAAGACTTCGTCGAGAAGCTCTGCAGCAATGGGTTTTTGGGATGGTGGAATGACGATTGCGGCAATGTCGGTTGTGATCTTTTTTTCACCCAAACTCATCAATTGTCCGAGTAGATTTTCTGCGTCGCGCAAGCAACCCTCGGTTTTGGCGGCAATTGTGGCCAAAACTTCATCATCAACTTTGACTTTTTCTTGTTCGGCGAGAGATTGTAGACGTTTTATAATTACATGCGGTTCTATGCGTGAAAATTCAAAACGTTGGCAACGAGATACGATGGTGGCAGGGACTTTGTGACGCTCTGTTGTAGCAAAGATAAAAACTGCGTAATCGGGTGGTTCTTCGATGGTTTTTAAGAGAGCGTTCCAAGCATGGTCAGTTAGCATGTGCGCTTCGTCCAAAATGTAAACTTTGCGCTTAAGGGATGCGGGCAAGAACTTGATGTGATCTATGATAGATTCTTGAACTTCTGTTACACCACGATGTGATGCGGCGTCTATCTCGATAAGATCAATTGCCTGGTTATCGGCGATACGTTTACAAGATGCACATTCCAAACAAGGCTCACCCGCTTTGGGTGATTCACAGTTTATCGCCTTAGCAAATATACGAGCAGCTGTAGTTTTACCGATTCCACGCGGACCGGAGAATAGATAGGCGTGACCAATCTTATTTTGTTCTACTTCGCGGCGTAAGGTCTCGATAACCTGAGATTGACCGTATATATCTGCGAATGTTTTTGGGCGATAAACCCTGCTTAGATTACTCATAATTCATGTAGGTTGTAGCATGTAACATGTATCAATATGCGATAGGTTACCTTTGCAACAAGATACCGTCAATCAAAAACACGCAACTTTTGTTACGTGTTATATGTTATATGCTATGTGATTACGCGCGGTGGATGATGTTTTCGACGGCCGCCCATTTGGATGGGGCGGCTTTTGGGATAAGCACCACACAGTCATCTCCGTTATCGCCTTTGAAATATGTAATTGAAGCTGTGAGTATGTTGTATTTTTTTCCTTCGGCGATAACCTTCCAATCTCCTGTGACTTCGTCTTTAGTGAGGACTCCCATAACGCGCTGACGCTCGATAGGGCCGATTTGTTTATATAAAAAGCTTCCGTTGGGTTGAATTGTGAGTTTCATGATATCGCCTTCTACCAGTTTGGACTTGGAGGCGTAGTTTGGCGGAACTATGTATGTTTTGCCATCTGAGCCGATCATGTTTTGACCATCAAACACACCTTCAACAATTTTACCTTCGTTAACAGGGTGCAAAAGATCATCGGAACCGGCAACTGATTCTGAGCGTATAAATTGTTCAATATCCGCTGATTCCGCATCTGATGCCAACAAACGCTCTAAATTAGCCATTTCATTCTTGATGTTGGCTATCATTTTGCGAGCAAGTGTAAGCCTGGTATCTACGGCATTTAGGATAACATTACCGTCTGATTGATCGACGTAATTTTGCGGCATTACAATGTCTGATTGAAGCTCATCGTTTTCATTTTCTGAAAATTCTGCTTCGTTTACAGCATCTTGGGGCGTTGTGTTCATATTTTTTGTTTGTGTCAATTGTGGATAACTATTTTCTTATCCACATATATATTGTAACACACTTTCAGTTTACGCGGGAAACGTTAAAAGTCAAATCCACCCTTGCTGCGGGCTGCTGCGGCTTCGGCACGAACCATACGATCTACCTCACCATAACGCTCTTGTAATTCGGCCTCGATGAGCTCGCGTTTGCGCCCGTATTTGTATCTGGAAAGCTCTTTTATCATTTCGGCAAGTTTTTTGTTTCCGGGAGGCGGCATGATTGGCATCATGTTAAATGGTTTTGAGGCGGTATTATCTATAAGGAGTTTGATATTGACTGTGAAGGCTTCTGTATTCATCATGTCAAATTTTGAGAATACGGGAGAAAATTCTTTTTCTAAAAACTCCGCATCCTCGGCACCAACGCGGAAAGACATCATGGAGCCAATGTTTCCAAATATAGCATCGCGAATTGCAGTATCCCCCTTTGGTGCAAGTTGGCTGATAAATTGATGAGCTATCGTGAGATTGAGCCCGTATTTTCTGGCTTCGGATAAAATTGCTGAAATAGAATCGGTTAAAAAGTTTTGAAACTCATCAATGTAAAGATAAAAATCACGACGTTTGGATGGATCCATGTCACCACGAGCAAGGGCGGCCATGAGGATTTTACCAACTACAATCATACCAACCAGGTATGAGCTCATATCGCCAAGTTTGCCTTTATTCAACTCGCAAAAGATTAACTTTCCGCTATCCATGGCCTCGCGGAAGTTGAAGCTGGATTTTTGTTGGGAAATTACCGGGCGCAAGAAATCATTAGTGATGAAAGGTGTGAGTTTGGATGCGATGTATGGAACCATGTTGGCAAGTGATGCTTCACCGCCGGCTTTTTGGGCTTCTTTAATCCAGAAATCTTTAACGCTTTGTGATTTACATTTGCTGAGTTTAAAAGCACGGTATTGATCATCTGCCAGTACTTTGGGGATTTCGACTAGTGTGGAACCGGATTCAGGGTGATCCATGAGTAAAAGCATAGCATTACGCATGTAGTACTCGAACATTGGGCCACCCGTGGCTTTAAGATCATAAAGCTGATCGAAGATTTTGAGCATTTCCTCTACGGCAAATGTTTTTTGTTGAGGGTTGGACTCATCGAACTCGAGCATGTTTAAAGCCATCGGACGATCGTAATCGGCAGGATTGAGGTAGATTACGTCCTCCGCTCGCTCTTTGGGTACATATTCTATGCATTCGCGCGCCAAATCACCGTGCGGATCCATAACGCAAACACCCCTGCCGGCTTCGATATCTTGTTTGATAAGGGATTTCATGAGCACCGATTTACCACCACCGGATTTACCGATGATGTACATGTGGCGGCGTCTATCCTCTTGCTTCATGCGGATTTCATAATTGTGCCCGCGATAAGATGAAATGCCCAGTAACAAACCATCTCGAGGTATATTTGATGGAGGTACGGATTTTCGAGATAAAAGCCAATCGATTTTTGGTGTTTCAGTGGATGGTAACGGCAGATGCCAAAGAGAAGAAAGCTCTTCACTGTTTAAAACAATGCCGTAACGTAAATCGTAGTGACGATGTATAAAAAATGAAATCAACTGTTCTTGGTCGCGTGGTGTTATTACTTTAAAAGAATTGCCATATTCGAAAACGTTATATTGACCAAAGGCATTTAAAATATCATCCAAATAGCGTTTGGCTTTTTCGAATGTATTTGAGGTTGTAATTACACGAATGTTAACATCAAGCCCGGCTTTTGAGGCTTTTTCCTCTAAACCTTTTACCATTTCTTCTTCCAGAGGTGATAGGCGGTATGTGTCTTTAGGTACATCTGAAGTTTTTGAGCCTCTTATTCCTTCTCCTATTTCTTTTAGAATTTTTGAGAAACCTCCACCACTTACATCCGAATATTTTTTACCCTGTTGCATGGCACGAGCAATACGCAAACCTTCTTGACGCCATTTGGCATATGCTGATTTAACTACGAATTGGATTGCCGCACCATCATCATCGCTCATTTTTGATAGAGCGTTTGTGATGGTATTCATGGGATCGGATTCCATCTTTTCGTAAGTTTTGATTGGGAAATAGTTTGGTTTTTTGAAGGCCAAGTATGCACCAATTGCCACGCCTTTTGGTGAAAAAATGTTGTAATCGCCTAAATCTTCGACCGATGCGTGCGGATATTGAGCTTGAATTTGCGATTCTATAAACTGGCGATGTTTTACGGGGCAAGTAACATAAAACATGATTAAACTTTTGTTTACAACCATTTCGAACGTTAAAACATCTTCGCGGCCGGTTAACCATTCCTTAATGCCACGGTCCGCGCGCATGGAGCCGATGGTTTGAAAAATTGTTTCCGTGAAACCAATAAGCTCTTGCATCTGCTGCAAACTTTTTTGCTGTTCCACATCTTCGCGACGGACTTCTTTAGGCACTTTAACTCTTAAAACCACTTTTTCATTTGAGCGCTGAAATTTAACTTTAAGATGCATGGATCGCCTAATCAAAGTTATAGTTATAATTACAACAGCAATTATTCCTATTAACCAAATCGCACCACTTACATATGGATTTGAAAAGACAGAACTAAAGCTTAGCCCCCCACCGGTTTGTGTTGTAAGGCCTACTTGAAAGGCCGCGAAAGTACTAAAGATCATTTTTTTTAAAGCTGCTAGCCTATTGATTAATTAAGCATGTTTCTGTCACGTGTTATTTGACCCACCAGAGCGTTAATTTTATCTTTTTTGATTGTAGCTTCTTGCTCGGACCAAGGTTGGGTAACACCAGGAATTATCCTTAACCATTGTTTTAAATCCATCTGAACCAGTTTGGGATCAAATTTACCCGAACGGATCATTTCATCGAATTCATTAGCTAATCTTTCGCCTTCTTTTTTTAGCAGTTCCTGCCTATCTGGCGATAATTCAGTGAACAAACCGGTTAATTTATTGGCTTTTTTATCGTAATTTGCTAGGCCCTCTTGCATGATTTGCTCAACTTCTTTTTTTATTTGTTGAACAGGATCTTTTTCGATACTTTTTTCAGTGGGAATTGGTTCGGGTGAAACTCTTAGTGTATTAAAAACTCTGCCTTCTGTGGTTTGAACTTCGTTGACTGTGGCTTCGGCTATAGCTTTTTCATCTGCTTCCAAACTCGAAATATCCTCCTGTTTGTTGATTGGAGTTGACTCGGGTTGTGCTACCACAGGAAGCTCGGGGTTAAACCCTGTAAGTTTGGCATCATCTCCCCCTGTTTGAGCGGTTTGCATCTGCATATGTGGATAGTAAAAGTATACCACAAAAAAATTGCTCAAGTAAGAGCAAGTTGTGGCTTATGTATGCTGACTTGAGGTAAGTTTTGTGATATACTCAGTGCATGGCTCAAAGAGGGGTTACGAAAAATATAACATCCGCTGTAAACAATAAATTAGAGTGGATAATGGTTAGAAAAAACGACCCTAAAACTTTAGGTTTTCTTAAGGACGAGTTTGGTTTTGATGATATTGATTTATCTGATGTCGGCCCTCCAATACAAAGCCCCAAAATTGCATATCGTAAAGATTATGCTTTTATGGTTTTGCAATATCCTCAATATGACAAAAACACCGGTATAATACACACTGCGGAAATTGATTTTTTTATCCAAAAAAATCGTTTAATTACAGTGGATATCTACGGCGTAGAAGATCTCCAGCATTTGTTTCAGAGCTTTTTAAACAATAACAACGGTTATAAAACATCCACAAAACACATTCTTGATGACATTCAACATTTACTTTACTTGCTGATACACACTTTAATTGAAGGTACTTACCCTTTGCTCCGCATGATGAGTACGGATATTGAGAATATCGAAGACAAGATGTTTGAGGAATATAATCGTGAATTTATTAAAAATCTTTTACGTGTAAAAACAAATATTGTGCGCTCGCGCCAAGCGATGCAGGGTCATGATGAAATAATACAAAAATTACAGCAATTTTTTGATAATACTTTTAAAACCCATAAGGGCATGGATGTATATTTTGGACAGTTGGTTGATGATACAAAAGATATCACAAACAGGCTTTTGCTTAAAAAAGAAACTATAGATGCACTTCATGGCACGCATCAAAGTTTAAGTGATTTTAGAACGAATGAAATTATTAAAACGCTAACAATTGTCTCATTCATAGTTTTTCCGCTCACGCTTATGGCCGGGGTCTTTGGCATGAATGCCATAAATATGCCTTTCGTTAATCATCCACAAGGCTTTTGGATGATTATTGGCCTAATGTTTACAGGATGTATGACAATGCTGGCTTTCTTTAAATACAAAAAATGGATGTAATCTATAAACAATAATAAGAAAAAATGATCGTTAGATCATTTTTTTGGTTTAAGTTTGTAAGTGTTGTCCGCGTCTTCCATTAACCAGCCAAGACTTTCTAGTTCTAGGCGGAGGTGGTCGGCTGTGTCCCAGTCTTTATTGGAACGAGCTTCCCAGCGCCTATCGGCGATAGCGATAACATTTTGTGGAATTTCCAGGGGTTTTGAGATGTATTCTGATAAGCCGAGACCTAAGATTGTATCCCATTTTTGCAATGTAGCTGATTTTACGCCGGATTCTAAGTTGGTATCGTTTACCATTTCCCAGAGCACGCCGAGGGCTGTGGCTGTGTTTATATCATCTAAAATATCGGCCATGAAACGGTCGTCGTATTCGAGGCTGATTTCTGTTGGCGCATCCCATTCACGGACTACTGCGCGGAGTTTATTAAGCGCATTTTGCGCGGCCGTGGCAGATTCCCAGGTGAAGTTGAGCTTTTGGCGGTAGTGGGCGCCGAGGTAGAAATAACGAAGCGCTAATGGTTCGATACCGTGTTCTCGGCAATCATCCAAGTTATAGACGTTGCCCAGTGATTTGCTCATTTTGTGGCCGTCTACAGTGAGAAATTCGTTGTGAACCCAAAAGTTTGCAAGTGGGACACCATAAGCGCAAACACTTTGAGCAATTTCATTTTCATGATGAACTGCAATATGATCTACACCTCCTGTATGGATGTCGAATGGCTGACCGAGGTACTTTTTGCTCATTGCGGAACATTCTACGTGCCAACCCGGGAAACCGAGGCCCCAAGGGCTTTCCCATTCCATTTGACGTTGCACGACGTCGCTCGTCCCACGTCCCACGTCCTGCGTCATTTTGTCTAAATATTCTTGATAGCTAACGCCGTTTGGGTAGCTGAATTTCCAGAGGGCGAAGTCTGTGGGATTCTTTTTTTCTGATGATGCTTCTACGCGGGCACCGGCTAGCTTTTCTTCGAGAGGTTGGCCGGATAGTTTGCCGTATTCGGGGAACTTAGCGGTATCAAAATATATACCATCACTGGTTTTGTAGGTATAACCTTTTTCTTCGAGATCTTTTATGAGTTTGATTTGTACGTCGATGTGTTCTGTGGCGCGGCAAAGGAACGGAGGCTCTGGTAAAACTATATTCAAATCTTTAGTATCTTTTTTATAAAGCTCTTCATACTCTTTGGCGATATCCCAAGCCGTTCTCCCCTGTTCCCTGGCAGCTTTGAGCATTTTATCCTCGCCGTCATCTCCATCATCCGTAAGATGACCGACATCCGTGATATTCATAGCATGAGTAACGGTGTAGCCGTCAGCGATAAGAAGACGCTTTAAAACATCCCAAATAACATAGCCTCTGAGGTTGCCAATGTGAGCTCGCCCATAAACAGTTGGCCCGCAAGAGTACATGCGGACTTCGTCATCTGATATAGGACCAAAAGCCTCTCGTGTGCGAGATTGAGTATTCCAAAGTTTTAGCATAACAAAGGTACTTTATCTCTAAAGTAGATGTATGACAAGAGTTAATAAAATTAAAAAACCGAGGCTGGGAGGCTTCGGTTTTTGGTAGATTGGGTTATTTATTTTCCATAGCGTCTATCTTCTTTTCTAGCATTTGAATTTTTAACTCTTGTTCTTGAACTGCGTTTACTAAGACTGGAATGAAATCATCATATGTTAAATAGTATGTATCACTATCAACATCATACTTCACGGTATCAGGGAGAATTGGCTTCACATCTTGAGCAATAAAACCTAGGTTGGTTTCATTGTTAATATCACTTTTCCATTCAAAAGTTACGGGTTTCAGCTTCATTATTTCATCAATTCCATAATCTAGTTTTGTAATATTTTTCTTTAAGCGCCTATCAGAGGCATGTGCAGTAACGCCGTTTACATAAACTGCTCCACCATCTTGTTGAAGATACAATATAGAAGACACACCACCATTTCTAGCCATAATTTCATTACCATCCATTCTAATATTTAAGCCTGCTGTATCACCTAAAGTCAGCGCGCCATATGTTGTGGGACCCGCATCTCCGGTATAACCAATATGTATTCTATCGGCAAAGTAGTTCATCGTTGCACCAAAACCCCAACTAAAATATGTACCATCGTACCAAAGGGCTTCTGCGCCATCAGCCTCAAGCGCTATCCAACCAGCGGTACCAGATCTATTCGATATCAAATTCAATTTTCCAGTCATGTCATCATCACCAAGATGATTTACATATCTTCCGTCTGTGTAGGTTGTATCTAATGCGATATAATCACCACTTATGGTTACACCATCAGCTGTATTAATCGTTATTGCATTTGCAGTAGGTGTATAACCTGAGCCATCACCTATATCAACCGTAACATTACCCGTTGTACCAATGCCCGTAAGACCATTACCCGATGTTATAGTATTCACTCCAACGTTGTCACCCATGCAAAACCATTCACCGGTTGGAGAGTAGTATTTAGGTATTTGGTCAGTGGCACAACCCTGTGGTAGTTTAAAGCTAGTTGGTACATAAAGACTTACATCACCCGAAACACCACCACCCGCAAGACCTGTACCTGCAGTTACAGCAGTTATATCACCACCGGAATTTGTATCTAAATCATTTGCACACGTCCAACCGGCTCCAGTTGATTTTAATAACTGTCCATTTGCACAAGCAGTTAGCGCTAATGTTGCATCACCACTAGCACTGCCACCTGAAAGACCAGCGCCTGCATAAACACCTGTAATATCACCACTACCGCCACTTGGCCAACTGGATAAACATGTTCCACCTAAACATAATTGACCTGTAAAGCGCGCCGTACCGGCTGTATCTAATGTGTAAGTTGGACCGCCTAAAGTAATTAAACCGGATCCACCACTAAAGCGGCCGGCGTATGCATCGGTCGCAGGGACGTTGGAATTTACACCAAAAGTAATACCTCCTTGCGTATCAACTAAGCCAACATTTCCCGAAACACCACCAATGTATCTCATAAAATAACCGGCATTGTTGGCTGCACCAAAAACAACTTGCCCAATAGTTGTGTTGTAATTAGATAATGAGCGCATATCTAGGCTCCAAGGGAAATTACCATCCCAGGTTTGTGAGATTTGCTTAAAACTATTCGAAGCAACATCTAAACGCCCATTAGAATCTTGTAGTAAAATTTCATCATAAAAAATACGACTATACGGATAAACTCCAAACGTACCACTATAGTAAACCGGACTGGAAATATTTGATGATGCAACTAAAGTTGGTACATTAAGATTTCCTGTCATGGTATCACCAGGTACATTTACATATCTGCCATCTGTATACGTTGTATCCAAGCCAACGGTGTCTGCGGCAACACTAATACCCGTGCCGGCTCCTACATTTAAGTTTCCACTTGTCGTTATTGGCCCACCAGTTAAACCATTGCCAGAGCCAACCGAGGTTACAGTTCCACCGCCACCTCCGCCACCAGTTGGCCAGGAAGTAATACAGGCTCCATCGAGACAAATCTGTGGTGAGGGATTTTGTACACTATCATTAATATTTAGATTTCCTTGGATATTAACATTAACAGGCCAACCACCTGTTCCATAATTAGCAATATTTAGAGTAGTGGCTGTACCATTTTGATCAACACGTATTGCTTTTCCTGGTTTCAACTCTAAATCTCCAGAATTATTCAATTTTGCTGTATTTGCGGAATTGTTGAAGTTTGCAATAACCTCACCAGCAACATTAGCATTGCCACTATCAACCTGAAGACCATTGCCCACTCTCGCGCTACCACCGGTTCTTGTGTTACCACCTATATAAAAACTAGCATCTTGTGCCTGTGGAGCTGTTGTTGCCCGATTCCAAATTACTCCTTCCAGATTACAATTCGAGCCGGATGGATCCGTACAACCATTGGGCGGACCTTGGAATGTGGCCGCATTAACTACAAACACGCTTAACGCTAAAAGCAAAACGCTAAACGAAAATATGACAAGCTTTTTCATAATTGATTTTATTATAGCATATTTTAGAGCAAAGGCGTGAGTCTTTTCCACACCCTCACCTTGTCGAGTCGAACTCGACATTCCTCTCCCTCGATTAGGGAGAGGAAAGTGCGCTTAGATCATCCAAAGTTTTTCGGATTTTAACTAAAGCTTCGCTTGGGTCGTTGGTTATTTCTTCGTTTCTAAAACGTAAGATTGTGACACCGTTGCTTGTGATAACGGCGTCGCGTATTTTGTCTTTTTGTTGTTGCTCGGGTCTATCATGAATTCCTCCATCCAGTTCAATGGCTAACTTTACTTTAGGACAATAAAAATCTGCAATATATCTATCGATCGAATGTTGCCGACGAAAAATATAACCCGCATATCGCAATTTTTGCAAATAAATCCATGCGATCCTTTCAGCTTCAGTCTGATTCTTTCTTAAATACCTACGAAACTCAGTACGTATTACTCGATAACTACTCATAAACCCAGTATACTATCTTCTCCCTAATCGAGGGAGAAGATGTCGAGTATCTAAAGATTTTATATTACCGAGTTGAGCATTGTTACCGTTCGACAGATGAGTGTGTAAAAAAACACCCCCGAGAGCTCGGGGGTATAGACTGAGGATCGCGTATTGCACGCGATGTGATTACTGACAAGATGAACGTCGAATCTCTGGGCCGTTGTTACCATCACCTGCAGTGATGATGACTTGGGGCGATGTATTGGGAATGGCCCAGTTAGTGCCTGGGTAGTAGAAATCTTCGCTGACCGATGACCAAAGGATGGTTGAGTCTGATTTGGGTGTACCCATCCAAACTCTACCAACAACGCCAATCTCTTCTTGTCCTTGCAAGACGTACTTGGCAGGGGCAATCTTGACCACTGCTGCCACAACACTCAGGGCTGTGTAGTTTTTTGTAGTCCACTGATTACCATCCCGTTCGAATGTCGCACCAATAAAATCGGCGCCGACACGAGTACCTCCAACTGCCATTACATCGCAAGAGGAGCTCCCGTGAATTGCGTAGAATTCTTGGAATGTATCCGCACCGGGTACTGATGCCCATGAGTTTCCATCCCAGTGCATTACCACACCCTTATGGGTGGTGTAATCCGTGGGATTACTTAGTGTAAAAGTGTTCCCCGCGACGTAAACGTCGCTTGAAGATGTGCCCCACATTGCCATGGGCAGCCAAGAATTGGGCTGGTTTGGATTTACATCCGCACTTGTTGCAGTATTTCCATTCCAGTGAAAAACTTTCACTTGTGTCAAAATCTGGTCGTTGCGTGCAACGAGCCAAAGATTGTTTTCACTGAAACCCCACAGCGCCATGACATTCATGCCACTCAGTTCATTTTGCATGAGCCGAGTGAATGTTGAACCGTTCCAACGGAGAAAGATTCCTCCGCTGTTGTCATTGTAGGTCATGTACACTTGGTTTTGACCAAGACATACAACACTTTCACTTCCCTTGTTCGTCTTACCGGGCACAGGAAGGCTAACCTCACTCCAGATCTGGTTGCCGGTGAGGTGAAGTGCTTTCACATCACCCCAATCACCGCCTACCGCCCACTGATCGGTAACACTGTTTGCACAGCCACCGGTGATTTGGTAGATCGTGCTGGGGACCGTGTCTTGAGTCCAGGTGCCGCAGGTGTAACCCACGCCCGAGGGGCTCTGAGACGGGCAAGTACCAAAGTTATGGCAAGCCAGTTCGGCTACGCAATCAGTGTCCAGGCAGTCGGCCTTTCCATCGTTATCGTCGTCTACACCGTTGGTGCAGTTTTCGATGAGGGTGGTTTGGCAGGCCGGGAGGCTGGAGCAATCCGGGTCGTTGCAATCGGCCTTGCCATCGCAGTCGTCATCTACACCGTTGGTGCAATTTTCGGAGGGCGGCGCACAAGAGCCGAATGAACAATTGGAAAGGCAGGCCTTGGTGCCTGCGGAACCACAAGAAGTGATGCAAGAAACCGGAGCACTGCCCTTGGGGCATTGGAAGGTCTCATCAATTTGGCCGTTGTTGTTGTCATCGAGACCATTGCAGACCTCGGTGGCGACATTGCACAACGGCAGATTGACGCAATCCGTATCTGCACAATCGGCCTTGCCGTCGCAATCTTCGTCACCCTGCGCGTAGCAGTTCTCGAAGGCGATGCAAGCACCCTTGGTGCAGGTGGAAGAGCATTGGTACATACCAGCCGAGCCACAAGAGGTGGAGCAGCTACCGGTTGAGCCGGCGATGCAAGCGTAACCTTCGTCTGTTAGGCCGTTGCCGTTGTTGTCGGCGCCGTCGCAGATTTCGGTTTGGCAAGCAAGTAGGCCGGAGCAATCAGAGTCTGCACAATCGGCTTTGCCGTCGCAGTCGTCATCTACCCCATTGCCGCAGGATTCGAGCGGAGGTGCGCAGGAACCGAACTCGCAGGTTGCCCCGCAGGTTTGGTAGCCCGTGCTACCGCAAGAAGTGCTGCAATTTTGTGAAGTGCCCTTGACGCAAGGAAATCCTTCGTCAACCAGCGAGTTGCCGTTATCATCGAGGCCGTTGCAGACCTCGGTAACAATGCAGCTGAAGTTACCGCTGGATGCCAGCGTCCAAGTGAAGGCACAATCGCACCGAACAGTCGGATCGCAGGAGAATTCTCCTGCGAGACCACACGTCGAGCCAACTACCGGAGAATCGCATTGGCATGCGGAGTAACTTAGGCAGGCCGTATCGTCGCAGTCGGCGACTCCATTGCAGTTGTCATCGAGGCCGTTGCCGCAAACTTCAGCAGGAGGAGTGCAAGCACCCCAAGTGCAGCCAGAGTTGCAGTTCATGGTTCCGATGGAGCCGCAGGAAGATTGGCATTGCGCCGTGGCACCGAATTCGCATTCGAAGCCTTCGTCTGTTTGGCCGTTGCCGTTATCATCGAGGCCGTTGCAAGATTCGACTTGGCACTCGGTTTCGGCCGAGCAAGTTTGGTCTTGGCAATCTGCCTTGCCGTTCCCGTCGTCATCGAGGCCGTTGCCGCAGATTTCATCCGGGGTAACGACATCAGGAAGATCAACATCGGGTTCGACTACATCTTCAGGAGAATCGGTGCCTGCATCTTCTTGAACGCATGGTGCGGTACTGATGGGTGAATTTGTATCCATCCATTTGCCGCAAATGCATTCGAAACCGGTGCAGGGATCGGTGATCCCATTCGGCGCGCAGGTGCTACCGAGGCTCATCGCACAAGTAGAATCCGGGTTGCCGGTGTCGGGACAAGCTTGGTCGGGCACATCGGCATCTTGAGTGGGGTCGACAGGAACTGTCGACATGGTCTTTGGATCACCACCTCCGCAACCCGTGAGGGCTGCAATCAGCGTGATTACCAGCGCGTACAGCAGCTTGTGGTTACGGTTCATGGCTTACTCCTTTTGGCATGCCCTCTACGAGAGAGCTGTTTTTCTTTCTTGTCAGATTGTCGAATGTTCGCATGAGGCGATACGAAATTTCCGGAGAATTCCAGAAATTTCGCTATCTGTCTCTAATATAAGCATATAATGGATGACTTGTCAAGACAATAGCCCTACATAATCCCTTATTTAAGCCAAATTTTACCGTTATCCATATACTCTTTTGCATATTATTTACAATTATGCTTTGGCTTTGTTATGGGGATAAGTGGGTTCCCACTTGATTCCCCTTTCAAAAAGGGGGTTACATGCAAGGTTCACCAAAGAATTAACAAGCGAGATTATACAAAATTTGCTATACTGTATGCATACTAAAAAATAATAGATATGCATCGTGATTTATCATTATTATTTATTATTTATCCCGCATCAATAATTATAATTTACTAATGTATGCGGGATCACGCCATAGGCGGTGATAATTTGTTATTTATTTTGCGAGTATGCCTCCTGAAAAATCTTTAAGCCGTTACATCTTAGTAATACTAAGCGTGTCCGTTGTTTTTACGGCACTAGTGATTGTTGCGCTGAATGCCTATGTTTCTAATAAGAAACTATCCGAATCAAATGGCGGATCATTTCTAAACAACGCTTTATCATCTTTTTCATATGATGATGGATATAAAGATGGTTATAAGGCTGCCAGGGAAAGGTTTAGCATAGCACCACCTAAAATATTATCAGTAAACGGTACTATACAGGATTTAGATCTTAACAACTTTATGATCATCGCAGAAAACTTGGATACTGATGAGTTTGTTGATTCTGTATCAGATAAAAGAAACGTTCTAGTTAATGCATCAACCACAATCTTCATGCGATCTCCCCTTACACAAGATGAAATAGATAAAAAACTATCAGCATGGAGCAAAAGTTCGGATAGGGATATAACATCACCTCCTCAACCATTTGAAGAAAAAGCTCTAAATTTCTCAGACTTAAAAAATGGGCAAGTGGTGACCGTTGTGGCATACGATGATATCAGATTATCCGAAGCTTTTGATGCTCAAACGATTATTGTACTCACAGATGTAGCAGAATGATCTAACATGCAAACAAAAAGCAGCTGGCTATAAGCTGCTTTTTTTGATAATAACTATCAGGTACTTTCAGCAGGAGGTTTACGCAATGGAGATAATTCCAATTGTCTTTATCAAAAACCGTGTTTTGCATATTCGTATTTCCATTAAAAATAAAGCACATTTGCAACCTGGTGGCACATATTTTTTGCGTACATCTGATAAAATTCTGTGGAATATCATCATAATTTCAAGGATTGTTACTGCAGATGATTATCTTTACCCGTTTACTTTGTGCGGCAAGGATCCTGTGCAATTTCTTAACGAGGTTTGCAGGGATCGTACCGGATCAAAAAAACAACGTATTGTTGTTGATTTATTGGATGCTAATTCCGCACCGGTTGAAGGCATACCTAAACTCGAACTTCATCCTCTCTAAAACTAAAAAGACCCAAATGGGGCCTTTTTTTTAATCGTCTTTTTTTGCTTTGGGGCCAAGTGCCATAAAAACTATCGGCGCGATGAGCCAGGCACTTTTGCCGTAATCGCTCATAAAGATTTGCCTTGTTTGCTCGGAGAAGGCGCCGGCGGTTTCGGGAGGAAGGAAAGATAAAGTAATGCTGATAAGGAGGCCAACTTGTAGAATGCTGAAGACGATTACTTGCCACCATTTACCGGGAGCGGAATTTTCGCCGATGGTTTTAATAAGCGCGCTCCGCGACAATAAGAAGAATAGAACGACAAAAACACCAAGGAAAAATGAGATACGCAATATTATATTTTCATTTAGGTGTAAAGCCAGGTTAAATTGATTTACAATCGGTGCATTACCCACAACCGCAAGCGCCATATAGATGGAAACGAGTATGACTATGATGCGATCTCGACCCAAAGAAAAACCATACAATAAAGCACCTATCGCAAAAAATAAGTAAACAAATAGGTCCCAACTAGGAGACGCCCAATTTATACTTGCCAAGAAGGACAAGACTGATTCCATACAGGCACATTATATCACATAATGTGCAATCACCAATAACCAAGCTCCAATAACCAATAAATAACCAAATTCTAATAACCAGGATAGAACCCAGATTAACTATAATTATAAAAAATTAACAATAATCTCTATATGATTAAATTTAATCAGATAGGAATTATGGTTAATTTTGTGTGAAAATTTTAGTTAATTTGGGTTCTGCGATTATAGGCCCTCCCCTTGTAACTGCTCCAACAACTTCTTCTGTTCCCTTGTAAGCTTTTGTGGAACATCGGGCATGACGGTTACAATGTGGTCGCCGCGGCCGTAGCCGCTCATGTAGGGCACACCTTTACCTTTAAGCTTAAACGTTGATTTAGCCTCTGTGCCGGTTGGGATTTTAAGAACTACCGGGCCGTCGACGGTTTCTACATCTACTTTGCCACCCAAAGACATGATAGTGAATGGGACGTTGATTGTTGAAAGGATATTGTGATCTTCGCGAACAAAGATAGGATCGCGTTTAACTTTAACTCTTATGTATAAATCCCCTGCTATACCGCCGACTCCGGGGAAATCGCCCTGGCCGGTTAGTTTGAGTGCTTCGCCGTTGCTCATGCCGGCGGGGATTGTGATGCCGAGCTTGCGCTCTTTCTTTTGGATGCCGGATCCTGAGCATTCGTTGCATTGTTTATCAGCTTTTTCGCCTTTGCCGTTACATTCAGGGCAAGCGATAACTGTGTTGATTACTCCAAGCATGGTGCGTTGTTGAGCTTGTACTTTTCCCCGGCCATCGCACTTGGTGCATTTTTCAACTTTTGCATCAGGTGCAGAGCCTTTGCCTTTACAGGTCTCGCATTCTGAGTTTGTGTAAATGTTTACTTCTTTCTGCGTACCAAAGACAGCTTCTTTGAATTCCAAATCAACTTCGAGTTCCAAATCACGCCCGCGCTTTTGCCTGGCACCTCGGCCACCGAAGCCAAACATACCGCCAAGGATGTCTCCCAAATCGCCAAAATCTTCGACGTTGACGTTAAAGCCGGCGTTGTTAAAATCAAAACCGCCAAAACCACCCTGCCCAGACCCTCCGAAGCCTTGTGCGAAGGATGGCATCAAAAGCCGCAGAGCCGAACTGGTCGTACTTTGCGCGGTTATCTTTATCGCCTAAAATTCCGTAAGCTTCGTTTACATCTTTAAAAGCCTGTTCATTGCCACTCTTCTTATCAGGATGATGCTCGTGCGCTTTACGGCGAAAAGCTTTCTTTATCTCATCTTCAGTCGCGGATTTCTCCACTCCGAGAATTTTGTAGTAGTCTTTGGACATTATATAAAGTCTGAACCTTGATTGACCATGATTACAAACCTAATTACACTTGATTACTATATGAATAAATTTTATTCCTATAGTAATCAAGTTTAATATGAGCGTTTGTAATCATGCTTAATCAAGGTTCAGACAATTCAGTTAAGAAAGTAACTTCGGCTCCCCTGCTTCCTGAATCGCTCCGAACTGTTTTTCGTATTTTTGGATGTTATCTTGCAGGGCGGAGACGATGCGTTTCATGTGAGATGGGCTCACGATTAAGCGGGAGACGAGTTCGCCTTGCGGTGGGTGTGCGAACATGAAATCTAGCACAAACTCTTCTTTTGCGTGCATTACTTGCATCATGTTGGCGTAGCGCCCTCGGAGGATGTCGTCGGGTGCTTTTATGTTTAGGTCGGGCATATCATAATAATTATGAATTAAGACTAGTTATGCTGGAATCGCTCGCGATAGCTTAGTTAAGCGAATTTTTTAAAGACCAGAACCCCCTTTAAGCAGGGAATTTATCGGGACTGCGACAAAAATTGGGGGAATTATTCTTTTGGCTCTTCCTTCTTCTCTTCAAAATCAGCTTCTTTAGCATCACCTTCTTTAGGAGCTTCGTCCTCGGTACTGGTTGTTCGCCTTCTTTGGGTTGCTCTGCAGTGCTTGAGCTTCGTGCTTGTTGTTGTTGGTACATGGCGGCGCCTACTTTTTGGGCTGCGGTGGCCAGTTCGTCGGAGGCTTTTTTGATGGCTTCCAAGTCATCGCTATCTTTGAGTTTTTTGAGTGCTTCGAGCTTTTCCTCAACCACCTTTTTATCATCAGCATTGGCTTTGTCGCCGGCTTCTTTCATCATCTTTTCGGTGGTGTAAACCATTGTCTCGGCCATGTTTTTGACTTCGATGGAATCTTTCTTCTTTTTATCCTCTTCGGCGTGCGCTTCCGCATCTTTTTTCATCTTTTCAACTTCTTCTTTGGATAAGTTTGTTGAAGCTGTGATGGTGATTGTGGCTTCTTTATTAGTGCCTTTGTCGACAGCTTTTACATTTAAGATGCCGTTAGCGTCGATATCAAAAGTTACTTCAATCTGTGGGACGCCACGTGGAGCCATTGGCAAACCGGAAAGTGTGAAGCGACCTAAGCTGCGATTATCGTTTGCCATTTCGCGTTCACCTTGCAAGACGACGATCTCTACAGATGGTTGATTATCGGCTGCGGTAGAGAAGATCTGGGATTTGGAAGTTGGCACTGTGGTGTTGCGTTCGATGAGTTTTGTCATTACACCGCCTAACGTTTCGAGGCCGAGTGAAAGCGGAGTTACGTCGAGTAAAAGCAAGTCGCCTTTGATGTCGCCTTGGAGATTGCCAGCCTGGACTGCTGCGCCGATAGCTACAACTTCGTCGGGATTGACGGTTACGTTTGGTTTTTTACCAAAGTATTTCTCGACAGCTTGCTGAACCAGTGGCATACGAGTCATGCCACCGACCAAGATTACTTCGTTGATGTCGGAAGTGGAAAGTTTAGCGTCTGCAAGAGCTTTTTTACATGGCTCGAGTGTTTTATCTACGAGATCTCCAACCAGTTCTTCGAGCTTGGCGCGAGTCAACTTAAGCATCAAGTGCTTTGCGCCGGTGGAATCTTGAGCGATGAAAGGTTGGTTGAGTTCTGTTTCCATTGCGGTGGAGAGCTCGATCTTGGCTTTTTCGGCTGCATCTTTTACGCGCTGGAGTGCGATAGGATCTTTGGATAAATCTAAACCTTCTTGCTTGCGGAATTCATCTATGGCCCATTTGATGATTAGTTGATCAAAATCATCACCACCAAGGTGAGTATCGCCATTAGTTGCGAGCACTTCGACTGTGTTTTGGTCTGCTGATGCGTCAAAAGCAACTTCAAGTACTGATACATCAAAAGTTCCACCACCTAAGTCGTAAACCACGATTTTTTGATCTTTCTTTTGATCAAAACCATAAGCTAAGGCTGCTGCGGTTGGTTCGTTAATTATGCGTTTAACAGTGAGGCCGGCGATTTCGCCTGCGACTTTTGTGGCTTGGCGCTGGGCATCATCAAAATAAGCCGGGACTGTGATGATGGCTTCGGTGATTTTTTCGCCGGTTTTGGCTTCGGCATCTGCTTTAAGTTTCTGGAGAATCATGGCCGAGATTTCCTCAGGGGAATATTCTTTACCACTCATTACAACGCGGACTCCGTCGCCTTTTTGGACGAGTTTGTATGGAAGCCACTCTTTATCGCGACCTATCTCCTTATCATCCCAACGACGGCCGATAAGGCGCTTGATAGAGAATAAAGTGTCTACAGGGTTAACCGCGGCTTGGCGCTTGGCGAGTTGGCCCACCAAACGTTCGTTATTTTTGGAAATCGCAACAATGGATGGCGTTGTGCGCGCACCCTCGGCGTTTTCCAAGACTCTTGGCTGGCCGCCTTCTACAATGGCCATGCAGGAGTTTGTTGTACCTAAATCGATACCTAGAATTTTGCTCATAATCTTATTTAGCTTTTTTAGCTGATAATTATTTGTGAAATTAATTGAGTTTGTAAAGTTGCAAGTTTGTAAAGTTTGTAAAGTGGTTATTTTCAGTTACCTCAACTTTATGAACTTTATGAACTTTTAACTTGATAAACTTAGATGGGTTAGTCTTCTTTCGTTACGTTAATCTTTATTGTTTTGGAGTTTGAATCTGCCAATTTGGGGATTTTGATTTTTAGCATTCCTTCTTTAAAATCGGCTTGGGCGTTTTCTTGATCTACGTTTGCCGGGAGCGGGATTTTGCGGAAGATTTGGCCGGAGCGGATTTCTCGGCGGTAGTAGTTTTTATCTTCTACCTCGGTTTTGCGATCGCAGGAGCCTTGAATGGTTATAAAGCCTTCCGCTACTTCTACGCTTACTTTATTGGGATCTGCGCCGGCTAATGCTGTTTCGATAATTACAGCGTCGTTAGTTTCATACATGTCGACAGCCGGGATTAAACCTTGTTTTGAAATTGCGAGGCCCGGAGTATCTTTGAAAAAATCATCGAATTGCTCGAATGGTTCAAAGAAAGGTGACCATTTCATTATGTTAGTCATAACCAATGTATTAGTATTTTGTATTTTGTATTTGGTATTTAGCTGTTATTATTGTTTTAAGCCATATACCATATACCTTATACCAAATACTGTTGTTATTATTTCTCTTCTTCTTGATTAATCTTATTGACAGTTACTTTAGCCGGCCTGAGGACCGTATCTTTTAGCATCCAGCCGTTTTGAATTACTTTTAGGATTGCACCTTCGGGTTGATCGGGATTTGATTCTTGGCTAACGGCATCGTGGATAGTTGGATCGAAATCTCCGTCAGTTGCGAATTTGTGTTAAGCCAATTTCATCGAACATTTGTTGCCAGAGTGTGTTTACGGCTTTGATACCGGTAATCCAGTTATCGATCTGCTTTTTTTGCGGCTCGGGGATATCGCTTGTATCCGGGATATGCATTAGAGCTGTTTCAAAGTGATCGATAGCGGGAAGTAAATCATTTAGCATTTTCTCGTGGGCGTATCTGGCAAAATGTTGTTTATCATCTGCTGATTGTTTTTTGAGATTCTCGTAATCGGCAACAGCGCGTTTCCATCCGGCGAGATATTCGGGGCATTTTTCACAGTCGGCTACTTCGACTTCTTCCAGAAGATCTTGCTCGATTATTTCTTCTTCTATGTTAGGTTTTTTATTCAATATTTCCATTTGTAGGGATAGGTCTCGTGCCTATCCGTTTAAGCATCTTACGATTTATCAGCACGGATAACCACTAGGGTTATCCCTACATTTGATCTCTGGTAAATTTATTCATCAAGCAGCGACTTGGATATGAGTTAAAAGTGAAATGGCGTGGGCGTAATCCATGCGCATGGGGCCCAGGACGCCGATTACATGGCCTTGTTTAAGTGTGATTACTACCGAGCCGCACATGGGGCCGAATGGGCATTCGTTGCCGATTAAGGCGGTTGGTTGCTCGTAGTACTTTTGGCGGAGCGTGAGAAGTACTTCGTCCATGCGATCCAGAATGTCGCTCATGCTTACGATGCGGTTCCAATCTTTAAACTCGGGTTGATTGAAAAGTTGAGTGAGGCCTGTGTAAAAACTATCCATATTGCCGATGCCGATGACAACTGCGTTTTGCGCTAAATCGGCAGCGGACTTTGCCAACTGTTTTACATTACGCTCGTCGATGTGTGTTGCTTTCGCTGCTTCTTCTAAATCGTTACGTTCCTTTTTAGATAACAACTTTGGCTTCATGATGTTATCTATATAATATTGAAAACCTTTTTCTGTAGGGATACGGCCGGATGAGGTGTGGGGTTGTGTGATGAATTCTTCGCGTTCGAGTGCTGCGAAATAATTACGAACCGTTGCTGAGCTGATTGTTAGATTATAAGTATCAACCAAATATTGAGAGCCAACCGGCTCACCTGTGTGAATTACTTGCTCTACGACTAACCCGAGCATTTGTTTTAGGTGGTCATCTAACATAATTAGCTGATAGCTGATAGCTTTTAGCACTCATTGGGTTTGAGTGCTAATAATATAGCGCAGAGTGAGCTGTAGCGTCAAGAAAAGAAAAACCGCTTAAATAAGCGGGATAATTTAACTCATAATACTATTTATCCACATTCTAGCTAACTGATAGTTGATCCCACTTCGCCGAAGCTACGAGGGACATGTAGCTGATGGTTACTGTTGACAATATTATATAATTCAGCTATACAAGCTGATGGAAGGTCTTGTTGCGCAATGTTGTAAAACTTAACGATCAATGCCCTTCCGCTGATCTTAGAGATGACCTGGCAGTTCTTGCTCCTAAACGCTTGTATCCAGCTGTCCTCTCGCTAAATTACCATGCCATTCAGGCATGCCTGAATGGCTGCAGTAAAACAAAAAGCGGACTTGGGACGAAGTGTAATAAACTAAGACGGTTTTGTCCGCCGAACTTTGAAAAAGGAAGGGCTTGTGGCTGCTTGTCTAAAGACTTGGTCCCAGTTGCCCTTCCGCTGAACTTGAGAGGACTTTTGTGAAAGTGCTTTAGGGCTAGGCTCGCAATGTCCTCTCGTTTGAAAAAGGTGGACTAGTGGGAACTTTCCACGATCTGTCCACCACTCTACTTCCCCAGTGAAAACTGGGGTCTTTTTTTTGCTGTGCTGAAATTAATTCAGCACAGCATTTATTCATATTGCAAAGCTTTGATAGCGTTATACTTTGCCGCTCTACGAGCAGGGATGTAGCCAAAGATGATGCCAATGGCGGTGGAGACGCCGAGACCCAGAAAGACTCCGTCCCAGGGTATTGCGAAGACCCAGTTATCGGATTCGAAGGCACGAAGAATTTGGATGCCACTCCAGGAGATGGCGATGCCCAATAAGACACCAATCATGCCACCGACTATGCAGAGAACAACCGCTTCGATGAGAAATTGTGAGAGGATATCACCTTGCTTTGCGCCAACAGCTTTGCGAAGTCCGATTTCGCGGGTGCGCTCGGTGACTGTAACGAACATGATGTTCATAATGCCGACTCCGCCGACGATGAGGGAAATTGCGGCGATTGATGCGAGCAAGACTTGTAAAATATTACCAATCATACCGGCAGCGGCCGCAGTATCCTCTTGTGAGGCAATGAAAAAATCATCTTTTGATAAATCTCCTTCGGGGTTATCGAGATTGTGTGTATCACGAAGTATTATACGAATACGCTCTTTAGCCTCATCTGCCGACATGTTACCTATCTTTAATGATAATGAAAAAACGTAATCTTGGTTTAAATCGCGCATCAACGTTGTAACCGGCACATAGACCCCAGTATCAAGATTGGTAAAAAAACGCGTACCGGCACGATCCAGGATTCCGATGACTCTGTAGTTTTGTTTTTTAATTCTTACTCTTTTACCAATTGGATCCTCTTGGCCAAAAAGCTCTTCCGCGGCATCAATACCCAAAACAACGACACGTGTTTCGCCGTCCACATCGGATTCCGAAATAAAATTGCCTTCTTTTATGGTTGTATTGTAAACAACGGTTTCATCCTGGGTTACGCCTGATACACGCGGCGTGATGCTTGTACCCTGATACTCAACCAAAAGATCAGAAAAATAAGTGGCGCTAATTGCTTGTATCCAATTTTCTTGCCTTAATCTTTTATAATCTTTTAAATCAACGGTTTGTTTTTGTGTCATGTTGGGAGGCCCGGCACTGTTGCCGCCACCATCCCCTTGCCCACTGCGCACAATTAAAAGATCAGACCCAAAAGATGCGACTTGACCCAAAATATAATTCTCAGCTGCTTGGCCAACAGAAAGCATCAGAATGACAGACATGACACCGATAATAATTCCCAGCATCGTTAAAGCCGCCCGCCTGCGATTGCGGATTAGGTTTTGCCAGCTAATTTGGAAGAGGTCGGATATTTTCATAACTAACTTGGGTAAAAGTCCTAACGTCCTAACGGAGTTGGTTTGAGCGTACGTTACGACTTTAAGACGACTATCATCTGTTATTCATTTTTCCTCAGCGCAACAATCGGATCGAGTTTAGAGGCTGTTTTTGCGGGAGAGTAGCCAAAAATTACGCCGATGATGGTGGAGACTACGACACCAAAAATGATTCCATTAACTGAAATCATAAATGTCCAACCTGCTAGATAAGTATTAATAATTTGAATTGCAAGCCAGGCTGTTGCCATGCCCAATACAACACCTCCGATTCCTCCACCCAGAGTTAGCATAACCGATTCCAATAAGAATTGATTCAGAACCTGAGGACTTGTTGCTCCGATTGCTTTACGCAGCCCAATTTCATTTACACGCTCCGTGACGCTTACGTACATGATGTTCATAATGCCGACTCCGCCGACGAGTAATGAAATAGCAGCTATAGCGGAAAGTAAAATCTGTAATACACCGGTAATTGAAGTGACGATTTGAGCGGCATCCTCTGCTGTTGAAACGTAAAAATCATCTTTTGCCGGGTCGCCTTCGGGATTATCGATATTGTGTTGATCTCGCATTAAAACTTCAATTTGGAATCTGGCTTCTTCGGTAGGGAGCGATGTTTTGATGGACATGTACTGAAAAGTGTCGTAACTGTATTGATCCATCATTGTTGTAGCGGGTATGTAAATCATTTCATCCATATTCTGAAAAAACTTGGTTCCGATTTTATCCAAAACGCCAATAACACGGTAATTTGTATTTCCCAACTTTATTCTTTGCCCAACAGCATTACCTTCGCCAAAAACATTTTGCTCGATGGTTGAACCTACTATCGCCACGTGTGAACGACTATCAAAAACATCTTCGCCAAAATAAACTCCTTCTTTCATCGAGTAATCATTTATCATCAGATCATCCGGCGTGGTACCAATAACTTGAATATTTTGATTACTGCCTTGGTATTGCAAAAGATCATTTTTAAAAATATTGCCGGATACGCCAACAACCCAAGACTGGCGTTTTAAAGCCTTATAATCATTCATCGTTAAAACCTGCTCTACAAACGGAGAAGGACTGTTGGTCTGCCCTTGCAAAGTACCACTTTCCATAAACAAAACATCAGAACCAAAACCGGATACTTGATCTAAAATAAAAACCTGCGCAGATTCACCAATGGATAATGCCAAGATAACCGCAGCGATACCTATAATCATCCCAAGCATAGTTAAAAGCGACCTGCTTTTGGTGCGCAGCAAGCTTTCTAGTGCACTGTTGAATAGGTCGGTAACTTTCATGGTAGTAGGGACACGTCTTAACGTCTTAACGGGGTTGCCTGATTTGTACGTTATGACTTTAAGACGTTATGACGTTAAGACTATATACGTTAATCGATCCATTTCTTTTTAAGTGCTTTTTCGAGATCGATTCCCATCAGTTCCGCGTTGACGAGCGCCATTCCGACCACATCTGAGAGTTCTTCGGCAACGTGATCTAGGCTTTCTTTTTTTGGTACAAATTTTTCCGGGCGAGATTTGCGTTTGTGAATGAGAACTGCTTGGGCGAATTCACCGACTTCCTCAACAATTTTTATCATCGCAAATTCCTCATCTATTTTTACTTTATATTTTTTCTCATAAGCTTTAGCGTGTTTCATCACTTTGCTTTGGATTTCTTTGAATTGCATAGATTTTTAGGGACACGTCTTAACGGGGTTTGTATGATTTGTACGTTATGACGATAAGACTTTATAACGTTATGACTAGTTTTATTTAAGTAACTCAGTCTCATCCTTAGCGATGCGGCGATTGGCTACGATTTGATCGGAAACTATTATACCATCCATGAGGCGGATTTCGCGCTCCGCGTGCTCGGCGGTGTAACGCTCGTGTGTAACGAGGATGATGGTGACGCATTGCTCGAGGTTGAGATCTTGAAGAAGTTGCATTACTTGCATGCCGGATTTGGAATCCAAGTTTCCTGTAGGCTCATCAGCGAAGATGACAGATGGTTTGCGGATTAGGGCACGAGCAATTGCAACACGCTGGCGTTCGCCTCCCGATAGTTGATTAGAAAGATTTTCCACCCTATGAGCGAGGCCAACGGCTTCAATTGCCTCCATGGCCATGGCATCACGATCTTTGTGAGGAACATTGGAATATAAAAGAGGGAGTTTAACGTTTTCGAGAACTGATGCTTTGGAAAGTAGATTAAATGACTGGAAAACGAAACCGATTTTTTCGCCGCGGAGTTGGGCTTTCTCATCATCAGAAAACTCGGAGATGTCTGTTCCTTCGAATTTATAAGTGCCGGATGTATGCGTATCAAGCATACCTATAATATGCATGAGAGTCGATTTGCCAGAGCCAGATGGCCCCATGATAGCTAAAAATTGACCCTTGGGAACCTTAAAAGACACATCGTGCAAGACTTTGGTAATTATCTCATCGTTTTCGTATTGCTTATTTAAGTGATCGATTTCGATAACTGTGTCTGTGAGGCAACCTTCGACTGTGCTGTTAATTTTTTTAGGCATAATTACTTGTCTGAACCACGATTCGAACGATTATTCGATTCCAAACCGATTCTCAAAATGACTTATTTACTCAATAACAGATAATCAAGTCAATCAGTAAATCAAGCGAATCAAGATTCTATTTAGTTATTTCCCTCAAAATAACCTGATCTCCTTTATTTACTCCTTCAACAACTTGAACTCGACCTTCGTCTCCTTTGGTGCCGAGGACAATTGAACGTTCTACGGGTACACCATTAACCAGGACGCGGATGGTTTTAACTCCAGTATCAGCGTCGGTTCTAATGGCGCGAAGCGGGATGATGATTGCGTTTGCGACTTTATCTGTTGTGATGGTTACGTTGGCTGTCATGCCGGGCTTGATCTCCATGCCACGCTGATCGATTTGAATGCGGACATCATAATAGATGGCATCTTGAATAACGGTTTGATCGGGATTTTCGGCGGTGACTGTTCCCTCGAACTCAATTTCATCGCTGTAAGCGTCTAGTGTGATAACAGCTCCTTGGGCGACTTTGACTTTGGTAATATCCGCCTCCGGTACCTGAGCTTCGATATCATATCTTTCAGTGCCGATCATTTTTATTTGTGCTGTGTTTGCAACAACTTGCTCGCCGATATCTGAGACAACATCTGTTATTGTGCCGTCGACAGGGGCGATAACTTGAGCTTTTTGTAAGTTCGCGGCCGCTTGATCCAAAGCAACTTTAGCATCTTGAAGTTGAGCACGAAGGCCGGCGAGATCTACTGCGCGAGGGTCAGCTTTTTTAAGGGCTAGTGTTGCCATGGCGGCATCCAATGCAGCTTTTTGTATAGCGACTGTTGACGAAGCTGCCGATACTCTCAGATCTATGTTGGTAAGTGCTATGTCATAAGCAACTTGTGCCGAACGATAAGCATCATCCAACCTTGCTTGCTCCGAGGTTTTGGATAGAGTTGCGTTTAATACTACTTGACGTGCAGTATTTACAGATGTTTTTTGGGCGGTGACAGCGGAATAATCTGCATTAATGGTGGCCTTTTTGGCATCAAGTTGAGTTTGAGAAAAATATGTTGAAGTTATTGTATTGGACAGTACTGTTTGAACTTCCAATAAGTATTGCTGAACATCGTCGATGGCAATTAAAAGTTTATTGGCCGCGTTTATCACATCAGCCTGAGATGAATCGGAAGTTATGGCATTTACCGAGTCTTCCGCAGTTTTCTTAGAAGCTTTTGCGACTAAGTAACTTTGTTCCGATGTTTGTTTAGAACCATCCGACAACATACCCAAATATTTCTCGTAAAGTTGATTTGTGGCAGTATCATCGACTCCGGAGACCGTATCTCCGTCGATTAAAGCTGTTTGTAATGGACCAAGTGCACCAATAAGAGATGCGCGCGAAGATTCGATAGCGTTAGTTAGAGCCTGATCGGAAATTGGCGATGCATTATCCAGATTATTTTTTGAAGTTTCTAGGGCTATTTTGGCATTCTTTAAATCGTTTTGTACCTGAACTTTTGTAATATCCATGTCCGAAAGTGCCTTATCATAAGCAGCCTGCGCTTGATCGACTCCCGCTTGGGCAACCTGAATGGATTCATCGGTTTCACCGGCCAAACGTTGGTTTAAGCCGGCAGAAGCTACTGCATAAGCTGCCTCAGCACGGCGATAAGCGAAGTTAAGATCTTCACCTTCAAGTGTAGCCAGTACATCACCCTTATTTACTTCATCCCCAATTTTAACCAGCACTTTTTCTAGCGTTCCGTTTGTTTCAAAAGCCAAATCAATGCGTGAAGCGGGTTTTATTTCACCGGTAACTTCTACACTTTGGATCAAATCGCCTTGCTCGGCTTCGAATAATTCGTATTCGATGATACCGGCGTTTTTTGAACTTTGATACCACCAAGCTCCGGCAATAAGGATCAAAATCAAAATAATCCAATAGCGCTTCTTTTTGAGAAAACGGAATCTGGATTTTTTTGCTGCGGGCTTGGTTTGTACGTTTGAGGCTTGAGTATCTGCCATATTATTTTGTGTCGATGAGGTTACCTAATTGCTTGGTCATTGACTCGAGTAATTTTTTAGCTTTATGCATTGGTACAAGAGCGATTGCTTCTTGATGGCCAACTATAACAACAAATTGATCTCCTTTTTTAAGATTATAAATTTCTCTAACTTCTTTGGGGATTACGATTTGGCCACGCTCGCCCATGGTAGCAGAGCCTACGAATGATGGACATGTGGGGCAATCGTCTTTTTTGTTGGTCATATCGTGTTTAGCTATTAACTTCTAGCTACTAGCTGTATTTTTAGTGGCTAGAAGCTAGAGGCTAGAAGCTAGAGGCTGTTATATTCAAGTATGATTTTACATACAAAGCAAAAATTACGCAAGGTTACGCACTAAATCATAAAATTGATCTCCCCTATCGAACTCGTTTTTGAACATACCAAAGCTGGAGCAAGCCGGAGAAAGCAAGATTACATCACCTTTTACCGCTGTCTTAAGGCAATTATCAAAAGCTGATTTTAGAGATGAGTTTTTTGTAAATTTAATCCCCTGCTTTTTCATCGCCCCGGTAAACCTCTTAAAAGCTGTCCCGTCCAAAACCTGCACGTTAACGTGGGACGATTGGGACGTGCGACGTGCGACGTTGGCCATCAAATCTTCATACGGAAGATCTTTTTCTGCTCCGCCACAGATCCAGTGCAAAGTTTGACCCTTTTTAGCAAATCTTTCGATAGCTGCGGTTGCGGCATCAGGAGTTGTTGAGGTTGTATCGTTTACAAAAGTTATGCCATTTTTGACTGCGATGATTTCTTGGCGATATGGCATTCCGGTAAATTTTTTAAGTGATTCACGAATGCCAGTCAAAGTTGCGCCCGCTTCTTTTGCGGCGACTGTGGCTGCTAGTGCGTTTTTGATGTTATGAGCGCCGGTTAAGCCAATCTTTTTAACAGAGATGATTTCTACAAGTTTTTTACCCTCTTGCAATACAACTTTATCTTTCGAGATCCAGGCGACTGATTTTGACTTTTTCTTAGCTGAAAAACCTTTGATGATACTTGGAGCTTCGCTGACATAATCGGCGACGTAGTCATCATCTAAATTTGGAATGAAAATGTCGGTAGGTTTTTGGTGGCGGATAATTTGAGCTTTTGCCTCCGCATAATCATCCATGCCATCGTAAGTGTTCAAATGATCTCGCATTACATTTGTCCAAACTGCAATATTTGGCGATACGCTGACTTCGCCACAGGTTTCCAAAAGCCAACTCGAGAGTTCTATAACGGCGATATCTGATTTTTTGAGTTTATCTAAAAAAGTTAAAGGCGAAACAGTAATGTTGCCGCCGATGAAGGCTCGCTTTTTGGAGCGCTTTAACATATCGCCGATCCAAGCTGTTGTTGTAGATTTTCCGCGCGTGCCGGTGATCCCGATTGTGAGGCTGGGGCATTTTTCGAAAAAGATAGTTATGTCGTTGACGATCGGTTTACCAAGTTTTTTGGCGCGCAAATACATCGGATCGTTTCGGCGGACTCCGGGGTTTTTGGCAATGATATCCGCCCAGTCGATGTCTTTTAGGTTTAATTTACCTAGATGAAACTTAACATTTTTAAATTTCTTAAGCTGCGCGACGTTATCTTTAACTTCTTTTGCCGGCAAAGCATCAGTTACAATCACATCATCCCCACTTTTCGCAAAATAAAGAGCCGCCGAGACTCCGCTTCCGGTTGCATATCGGCCAAGGCCGAGGATAAGGACTTTTAATTTGTCTTGAACCATGATTCGTAGGATTAATGGATTAACTTGATTATTATTTTTATTGTCTGAACCTTGATTAAACTTGATTCTCGCTCATATTAACTTGATTATCTGTTTTTTATGCGTAGGGGCGCATCCTTGTGATCGCCCGCGCTTTATCTTTGCTAAATAATAACATCCGAGATTTATAGTAAGAATCGGTTAGCTAGGTAGTATAGAATAATAGCGATCACAAAAAATAAATAAATACTGCCTAATAAATATTTTTTCTGTAAAAAACTATAAATACTTCCTAATAAAATTAAAGTGAAAATAAATACGTATACAGTAAAAGCCATTTGGACAGCCCCAGGTAAACCGAATATATATTGATAATAACTGGAGCAGTCATAAATATTATCACGTGCACCGCACGCAAAAGGTTTTTTGTAGGAAACCAACGAATAAATAAAACTCAAAATTGGTACCACTAAACTCAGTAGGAATATGTATTCTTTTTTAATAGTTTTTTGTAGTTTCATAATTGATTTCGTAGGGGCGCATCCTTGTGATCGCCCGCACTTAAATAGCTGTAGCCTTGGCACGGGCGAACACGAGGTATCGCCCCTACGAGGATTGTTAGGCGCGTTTCGACAAATCGTAACGCATTAAGATCTTTTTTACAAAAATTGAAAAGTTGAAAGAATTGTTTTTACATTCTCGATGTTGTCAAAATATTCATTAAATTTAATTTTGTAAATATTACCAGCTGACTCAACCGCCCATGCTTCATAAGGCTGTGGAGCTGCTGGCCTATGGCTTGTACCGGTAATAAATAATTTTACTTTACCGTTATCAAAAACTTCATTTCTTGGGTACTTTTCGAGCATGTAATCTTCCATTGTGCTGTCATTTTTTACTGAAACAGTTTTTGTTCCGAGATATTCAAGCTTCTCGATTTGTATAGAATACTCAAGTGGCAAAGCGCCGCAAAGCTTGGTATATCCTTTAATTAATACCGGCTTCCATTTTTGTTGATTAACTGTTTCAACTTCACTAATTTCATTTAATCCTGATGGTAGATTGAGTTGAAAAGCAAGATCGTGGTTGGTATATAATTTCTCATTCAAAATATTTGCTGCGCAAGTAGTACGAGCATTAAAAAGCTCATTAGATGCCGGTTTGTAATAATAACTTGTTTCAAAAGAGTCAGAATGAATACTAATTACAGTTCTTGCATCGCCCAAGAGCAGTCTATCGGACTCTCCAATTAAATCATGTTTCCGTTGCCCAAAAAGTTCATAAAACTCACCTTCTTTTATTGATGGCACGATATCGATCAAATACTCGTCCCCAGTGTCTGCCAAGACCACTTGCTTAGCCTCTGGTGAAGGCTTTGGCTTTAACGAGATGTTTATCAGAATAATGGCCAGAACCAAAACCAAAGCAAACGAGCCTATGAGTACTGCAATAACTATAGCAACCTTCTCAAAAAAGTTTTTTATTTGCATTTGATTAGTAATAGGTTAATTAATTCCATTGGTAATCATGTTAATTTGAGCGAGAATCAAGTTTAATCAAGGCTCCGCCCATAGGGCTCTGCCCGGAGGGTTCAGACAATGGGTTAATTATCGTTTCGACAAATCGTATCTAATATCCTCGATGCGACGTAGGTGCGATTTTGATTGGTCGAATTTAGAGCGCAGGCCGCCGGTTAGCTCGAGTATGGCTAGGTATTCTACGATTTGCGATGCGACATCATAGGCACGATCTACGGTTTTAGAATCGCCTTCGGTGGCGGAGAGGACGGACATGCGGGCCATCTCCCCTGCTGCATCGGCTAAACCTCCGTATATTGCATCGGGGTAGTTTTTTAGAGCTGTAGGGTATTTGAGAGCGCCGGTGATGAATGAGTTGAAGATGTAGGCTTCTGCGTATTCTTCCATGGCGGCGCGCCAAACTCCATCGTTTTGCAAAAGTGTTTGCTTACTTACGATTTTTAAGCCGGATTTTAACAAAGCATCAGCTTGTTTGAGGCGTGATGTGGATTCGGACTTTATCTTGGCGTTGTAATGCAAAGATTGCACGTTTGGATAAACGCAAAAGCTCGCCAGCGAGCCCCGAGAGTTGCGCCTTGTCTTTATCGATTGCTTGCTTCAACTTGTCGATTTCGAGCCAAGCCTTTTCTTTCATAATAGGTTCCTTCATATACATATTCAATGTGACGCGCTACAGATTCCCAAGAGAATAAGCGCTTAATTATTTCTTTGCCGCGAGCACCACGCATGTTGGCTGTTTCCGGGTCATCCAAAACCCATTGCATTGCCGCGGTTAGCATCTCTATATTCCCTACCGGGATAGCGATACCCGAGTGATCGATAAGCTCCAAATTGGCAGGGATATCGCTCATAATAACAACTTTGCCATTGCTCATTGCTTCCAAGATAGCGACCGATAAACCCTCGGAGCGCGATGGATGTACCAGAGCGCGGCAATTACCAACTAAAGAACGCAGAGTTGGCCCGCTAACATGACCGGTAAAAATTATGCGGGGATCATCTTTAGCTAAAGTTTTAAGTTGTTCCATATACTCCACATCATCAAAAGATGCGGAACCGGCTATTACGAGGTTATCAGTGGTTTTTAATTGTTTGAATGCGCGAATACTATCATCCTGAGCTTTATGCGCAACCAGGCGGGCCAAATGGATGAAATATTTGCCTTTTTTTAAATTGAATTGTTTCAACTCTTTTGTGGGTGGATTTTTCTTGGGGATCTCGACTCCATTTGGTACGTAGTCCACCTCTTTTTTGGGAAATAAAAGACTACACAAAATTTGCAGTTCGTGAGAGACGGTAATAGTTGCATGTGGGATAGCGACCGTGGCCCATTCGGCATACATCAAATATAGTTTAGCCATTCCTCCCCATTTCTCGTGAAACTGATCGCGGCTGTGGAAAGTTGAAATAACTCGTGTGGATCTTTTAAAGATTTTTGGGATCCAGCACAAAGTTGATGGACCGATTCCGTGATAGTGCCAGATATCGTAATCCATGGTTAAGGCATGTAAACTTGCAAAAAGTACATGCGTTATGGTATCTAAATGCTTAGTTTTAAAAGATGGCAAAGTAACTATTTTTATGCCTTTGTGACTCTTTTTGAGCTTGGGATTTGCATATTTCCGCACATATACGGTAACCTTATGTCCGCGATCCAAAAGATGCCGCGAGAGGTTCTCTACATGCGTTTCTATACCTCCACCCGTTGGGTAAAGTGTTGGGAGCCCTTTGGCCCCGATCATCGCAATTCGCATCTTGATCGTTTTAACTGTTTGTGATACTATTGTACCGTTCAAACGAACTTATTACAACATCGTCCTACGTCGCACGTCCCAATCGTCCCACGTAGTTAAGATTGATAACGCGTTAGCGATCCCAACATTGTTAATTGGTAATTGTTAATTCGTAATTGATAGTATGCGCGAGTAGCTCAGTGGTAGAGCAGTGGCCTTTTAAGCCAATGGTCGTGGGTTCGATCCCCACCTCGCGCACCACGTAAAAAGCCACCAGGTGAAAACTGGTGGCTTTTTAGTTTATAAAAATTTCAGTAGTGGCTTCACGTGGCGCAGCCATCAAAAAATCCGCTTTGGCGGATTTTTTGTTTTTTGGAATTTTATTCCAAATCCTCCGGAAGAAACTTCTCCACGATGCTCCCCAGCTCTGCTCCGTCATCTGTGTTAACGGTTTTGTGGAGTTCGTAACCTAGATTTGTACGTTTATCTTTATCTTTAGGAGGCGGAGAACGTTTTTGTAGAGATCATCGAATAAGATTTTCGGATTCTTTGACTTCGATTGTGGCGATTGGCAAGTGGCGGGTGTTTTTTTCTTGGTGGGTGTTTGGGATTGGGAACCAGGATTGTGGGCTTTGATAGAGTTGCGAGGTCGGTGATGCCGCCCATGCCGGCGCGGGAGATTACGATGTCGGCGGCCATGTAGGCTTCTAGGAGTTCGTCACGGTCCAGGAATTCGAAGCGTTTGTAGCCGATTTGTTCCGGTGGATTTGTACTACGTCCGCGGCCTGTGAGTGCAAGACTTGGACTCGCTCTAGCCACTTTGCGATGTTCTCTTCTGTGACTTGGTTTAGTGCACGCGAACCGGTGCCGCCGCCGATGACGAGGAGAACCGGAGTTTCGTTGTTAAATCCAAAATGAGCCTTAGCATTCTTTTTCTCGGGAAGTTCCATGGACGCAAAACGATTTGGAGTTGCTATGTGTTTCTCGTTCTTGCATCTGGCGAATTTTTTATTGTGATAAACAAAAGTCGTGGTGATGTATTTGCAAAATTTTTGGACGATCAAGTTAGACCAGCCGGGTTGAAAATCGAGTTGGTGAACTATGCATGGGATTCCACGGCGCGAGGCGGCGCGAATTAGCGGGACTTGGGTGAATCCGCCGGCGCCGACTACGATGTCGGGTTTGTATTTATCTAAGATCGCACTGGCTTCTTTGCGGGCGGTGAGATAGTCGAGAGGCCAGGTGAAAAGTTTTAGCGACAGGTAGCGTGGGATTTTGGCGCTGGTGATTGTTACAAAAGGGATGCCACGAGATTCAACCGGCATTTTCTCGGGACCTTCGTTTGTGCCGATCCAGATGAATTTATCGCGAGGGTTTTTCTCTGAAAGATAATCGTGCAAAGCCAAAAGCGGGGCTGTTGGGCCCATTGTTCCGCCTCCAACTAGAGCTATCGTCCTTGCCATATTTTTGTGCCTTTGCTTATAGAAGCCATGATACCACAAGCTATCGCAAGCGCAACAAAAGCCGAGCTTCCGTAGCTAAGGAAAGGCAAAGTTACGCCTGTGATGGGTACCAGGCCAAGCATGGAGGCGATGTTTAGTGCGCTTTGGATACCGATCCAGGCACCGATGCCGACGGCCAGGAATTGACCAAAAGGATCTTTTGCGGATTTAGCGATGACAAAACATCGGTAGACGAAAAAAGCCAAGAAGAAGCAAAACCAGAACTGTAATGATGAATCCCAATTCTTCGGCCATGACAGCAAAAATGGAATCGCCGGCGACTTCGGGGAGGTAGAGGTATTTTTGACGCGAGTGGCCATAGCCCAAGCCCCAGATTCCGCCGGAGCCGATGGCGAGGAAAGCTTGATTAATGTGATAGCCAATACCTTGCGGGTCGAGTTCGGGATGCAAAAAAGTGAGGACGCGGGCGGCGCGATAAGGAGTTGCTTGGATTAGGATCCAAAACATTGCGGCACCTGCGGCTCCGATGCCGAAAAAGTAGATGAGTGGTGCACCGGAAATGAAATAGGCGGTGAGAGCGGCGCCGGCAATGACAACCATAGAACCCGTGTTGGGTTGCAGGATAAGCAAGACCATGATGACTGATAGAGCCAGCAGAAATGGGATGAGGCCTTGTTGTAGAGTGTGCGCCTCTTTACTCTCTGTTCTTTTTTCGAGCCAAGCGGCAACGTAGATTAAGAAAGCCGATTTTGACGAATTCAGATGGCTGAAAAGCAAATAAACCAAAGTTAACCCAACGGCCGGACCCGCCAAAGCGCATACCAATGCCCGGAATGTAAACCAAGAGCAAAAGAATGATGGAAACGATTAGCGCAGCCGGTGCGAATCTTACGTATTGGCGGTAATCGATTTTGGCAAAAATTACAAAAAGGACTAACCCGGGGATTAATCCAAAATATATTTGATGTTTAAAGAAATATAAAACGTCGTTAAACTTTTGATAACCAACCGGGCCACTGGCAGATAAAAGCATCATCAAACCCAAAGATACCAAGACTGATTAAACTATATAAATATCCGCGATCGATTGTGCCCAGTTTCTCGCGCATAGTTTATTTATCTATCATATTGATGAGTACGCCCAGAACTGCGAAGATGAAAGAAACGATCCAAAATCGCATTACGATTTTTGGTTCACCCCAGCCAATTGCCTCGAAATGATGGTGCAGTGGAGAGCTTTGAAAAACTTTTTTACCTTTGCGGAGTTTTTTGGAAGTCATCTGAATAATTACCGAGCCTGATTCGACTACGAACGGGAGACCGATAATGGGTAAAAGTAAAGGTTGATTAGTGAGCATGGCAATTATACCCAGAGCCGTGCCTAAAGCCATGGCGCCAGTGTCGCCCATGAAAAAGGCGGCGGGCGTGATGTTGTGCCAGAGAAAGGCGAGCAAAGCTCCGATGATAGCTGCGCAGAGTGCGGCCAGGTCGAGGCGACCTTGCATGAAGGCGATAGCTCCATAGGCACCAAAGGCTGCCATTAAAGTTCCGCCAGCTAAGCCATCTAATCCATCGGTTAGATTTACCGAGTGCTGTGTTGCTACGATGATGAAGATGAAAAATGGAATGTAGAACCAAGAAAGTTCCAAGTTGCCATCAAAAGGAATGTGTATAGAGCTCCAATCCAGCTTTGCGTAAAACCACCACGCACAAATTGCAGCTATGGCTGTGTAAGCTAATAAACGATGACGGACGCGGAGGCCGCCGCCTTTAGGACCGATTTTTTTGACGTTGAAATAATCATCCACAAGCCCAATAAGCGCGGCCGCGATCATGGCGCCAAAGGGCACAAAAGTTTGACTGCGAGAAAGAATGTTCCATGAGCACCAAGGTTCCACATTCCAGATTGCGCAAATTAACCAAATCAAACCAACAACAATAAGAACCGCCCCCCAGATTACAACACCGCCCATGGTAGGCGTGCCGCTCTTGGCGGCATGCAATTTTGACATGATGGGAGCGGATTTTTCATCACGGATATTTTTACCCATCTTATACTTACGCAATAATTTAACGACAGTTGGCGTGCTAATAAATGCAACTAAAAAACACGCGAATGCGAGAACAATTATGCGTACCACTTCCCAGGAGATGTTATCCATATGGTTGCGTCAAACGTCGAATGTGCAAACGATCGAATGTTTAGAATTCGCTGGACGTTAGACGTTTGACGTCATTAGATGTTTATTTTTATTAGATGGAAAAGTTGAATTATCCAGATTACTGTTGTAATAAATGACAGCGAGAGTAGCCCGCCACCGGCTAAACTGTCTTGCCGAAAAAATAGGTAACCGATAGTAATAGTACCAGAAATTAACAAAACAGGCACGAGAAGGATTGGGATTAACCAAAGAGCGGGCAACACCTGATCGATACCAAGGTAAACAGTGTAATGTGTTACAACGTAGCCCGATGGGAATGACAGACTGAATAAGCGTATTGCGGAGTAAATTGATGCTCCGATAAGTGCCGTGAGTGTCACAATAGCGCCCCATCTCATGAGGGGGTTTTCCCAAGCTAAGCGCGCGCTGAATCGCCACTCCTCCAGCCTCATATTATGCTACGGCGCGTACCTCTTTTATTTGGGGAAGTTTCTCGATTAAGGTAGCCTCGATGCCACCTTTTAGCGTAATCTCAGCCATAGGGCAGCCAACACAGGCACCATGTAAACGCACCTCTACAATACCTGTTTCCGGATCTGCACTGACTAATTCCACGTTTCCACCGTGCAAAATCAAAGGCTCGCGAACTTCGTCTAAAATTTGCTCAACCTGGCTATAAAATTGTTCTTTTGAGTTATTCATCATAAATAACTATATCCTCCACAACTCGGCTTGACAAGCCCCTGATTTTCGCCTAGTATAGGGCAACAATAATAGGTAAAAGTCATAACGTCATAAAGTCATAACGTAAGTTGCTAAAGTAACTACGTTAAGACGTTATAAACGTTAAGACGTTACGACAATCATTTTTAATTTGTAATTAAGTTATGGCTCATATTAAAGCTGGCGGATCTACAAAGCTAGGCCGCGATTCACAAGGACAGCGCCTTGGAACTAAAAAATACGCTGGTGAAAGAGTAAAAGCAGGCAATATCATCGTCCGTCAGCGCGGAAGCAAAATCCGCCCGGGTCTTAATGTTCGCATTGGCAAAGACGACACATTATATGCAGTTGCTACCGGATTAGTTAAATTCACAAAGAAACACATAACCTCATTCGACGGAAGTCTCAAATGGACAAAATACGCGAATGTGATGCCAATTGAAACAGCCAAGTAACAAAAAACGAGCGAAAGCTCGTTTTTACGTTTATCACGTTACACGTTTATCACGACACTGAAACTCGTGACGAACGTGATAAACGTGACGAACGTATTTTTTTATTTCTTCAAAGCAGCTTTTATAAAACCTACGAATAGTGGATGCGGTTTGAATGGGCGGGATAGGAACTCGGGGTGGAATTGGGCAGCTACGAAGAATGGGTGATTTTTCCATTCTAAGATCTCAACCAGTGTATCATCAGGAGAATATCCGGATGCGATTAAACCGATTTTCTCGAGCTCGTCGCGATATTTGGGATTAAATTCGTAGCGGTGGCGATGGCGCTCGATAATGATGTCTGCTCCATAAAGCTTTTTAGCGATGGAATCGTCTTTTAAGACACAGGGGTAATCACCGAGGCGCATAGTTCCACCATAATTTGTGTTCTTCATCTTTTCTTCTTGCTCATTCATTAGATGAATAACAGGATGCTTGGTTTTAGGATTTATCTCGGTTGTATTGGCATCTTTGTAGCCGAGCACGTTGCGCGCGGCTTCGATGGCGGCCATTTGCATTCCGTAACACAAACCAAGATATGGCATCTTTTTCTCGCGGGCGTATTTAACCGCTAAAAGTTTGCCTTCGACTCCCCTGTTTCCAAAACCACCGGGGATAAGGATACCATCCAGGCCTTTGAAAAATTTGCCAACGTTTTTAGGATTCTTTTCCAACTCTTCAGAGTTGATCCATACCAGTTCCGGCTTAGCGCCAAGATCCCATGCAGCGTGCTTTAAAGCTTCCAATACGCAAAGATAAACATCGCCGAGTACAAAATCACCTGTAGAGAAATATTTTCCAACCACGCCGATTTTTACCGGCTTACCATCTTTATCTATCTTTTTGGAAAATTCATCCCACTTAGATTTGGTTGGGCACTTTACACCGAGGCCGAGTTTGTTCAGGATGTTTTGTGCGACTTTTTGCTTTTTATAATCGGACGGAACTTTGTAAATAGAGTCAACATCCGGGGCTGCGACGACATCTTCGGGATTTAAGCCACAGTTGCGGCTGAGTTTGGCTTTGCGGACATCGTCGATGGCATGTGTGGAGCGCGCGACGATTAGATCGGGGAACATGCCGGATTCGTTTAGTAGTTTGATTGCGTATTGAGTTGGTTTGGTCTTCATCTCGCCTAAAGTTGCCGGGACGGGCATGTAGGAGACTAGGACTGTGAGCACGTCTTTAGGATGATCGCGCTTCATCATGCGAGCAGCTTCCAAAAATAGCACGTTTTGATACTCACCAAGTGTTCCACCTATTTCCACCATTGTAATATCAGCATCACTGGCCTCTTGAGCGGCGCGGATGCGTGAGATGATTTCGAGCGGGATGTGAGGCACGGCCTCAACAGTTTTACCGCCGTAACCGAGCGATCTTTCGCGCTCAATGACAGACTTGTAGACTATGCCGGTTGTCATGTAATTAACACGCGGAATATCTTGATTTAAAAATCTTTCATAGTTACCGATATCTTGATCGGTTTCCATGCCATCTTTAGTTACAAAAACCTCACCATGCTCGGTGGGGTTCATAGTCCCCGCATCTACGTTGATGTAGGGATCTATTTTCATTGCTGTGACATTGATTCCGCACTCTTTAAGGAGGGTGCCAATAGAGGCTGTAACTACGCCCTTACCAACTCCGCTCATGACACCGCCGACGACAAAGATAGTCATGCGGCGTTTTTCTGACGATTTTTGTTGTTTTCCCATACGGGATTGTATTATACAACCACGAACTTTAAAGTTCAAACTATAAACTGCAAAGAGTTTTAAAAGCAAAAAACCGTGCGAAATGACGAATAATGGATGATGTATAGAATTAAAAAAACGGACCGAGTAGTCCGTTTATTGAGGTGTTATTTTTTACCAAGGAAAGCAGGCCAGCCCTTCCATTCGGATTTGTAGAAGCTGTTTGGATCAGATGGCAAGCGGACATCTTCCTTGTAGCGAGATTTGGGACATTAGAGATTGACGATTACGTTGGAGGTGCCGCTCTCCCATTGCATGGTGAAACGCATTTGCTGAACGGCTAGCGATGCCCTGGCACTGTCCGTAGGATAGAGCTTGCTGGCGATGGCGCCCAAGATACACATGTCGTGAAACTCGGTACGCGCTCCATCTGAGTGAAAGTTTGCAGGAAGGTCGAAGTTTTTTTTGACAACGATGATAAAACAGTTTGGTAGTGGTGATGCATGCGCATAAGGCGATCTATCAGTATCGTTTTCTTGAATTACGAAGACGATCGTCTCACCACCATTGACTACATTAACATTGTTCCATGGTTGAATCATCGTGTTCTCCTGGTTTGGGTGTGCGTACATACAAGCACAAATAGTGCCAAGTGTCAATAGTAGATATCAAAAACTCGGAGGTTTTCCGAATTTTGTTGGTTTGATTAAAATCGAACACGCTTTGCGTGGAGACGCCTCAGAGAGGTCGTCTCTACGGTTAGAATAAATAATCCTGTTAATCGTTGAAAAATCCTGGTAAATCCTGGTTCAGATCTTTGGCCTCTTCCTCTCTTCTTCGACAATCAGCCTTAGTGCTTTGGCGAGTAAGCGATCCATATTGCGATAGCTAAGAGTTGCGAAAGCTCTTTCGGTTGGGACCCAGGCGCCTTGAGTTATACCTTCTGTGCCGGGGAGATCAAAACGCGAGCCGGGAGGCGCTTCGAATAAAAAGAAGTGGACGGTTTTGTCGATGTTTTGTGCGGGGCCCTTGTGACGTTCGGTGAAACGGAATTTGGTGTGGCCCAAGTAATCGACATAGCGCAGAGTTGCGATGCCGGTTTCTTCGCGGATTTCGCGGATGGCTGCGACAACGTTTGACTCGCCGAGTTGACGTTTACCTTTAGGAAAAGTCCAACGGCCATCTTCACGCTTTAAAAAGAGGATCTCTGTATGATTTCCTTTGCGACGGTAAATAACACCACCGGCAGATTCTTGCCGGATGTAACGTTGCCCCTTAACGCTACCTAAAGCTTTCGGTGGTTTAGAGCTTAGTGCTGGTTGCAGCTTCCCCGGCTTCTTGAAGGGTTTTTTGTGGGTCTTTGATGTACTCGAGGGCTTTGTCGAGTTGTGGGTCTGTGTTTTCATTGTAATTTTCTAATGTAAAATCTACTTTAATATCGGGTTCGATTCCTTTTTTATTGATAGAACGGCCTTTTGGAGTAAGCCATTCAGCAATAGTTATTTTAACCGCACTGCCATCATCAAATTCCGTGTAATCCTGGACCGAACCTTTGCCAAAGGTTTTCATGCCGATAAGTGTGGCCAAGCCGTAATCTTGCAGTGCGCCGGCAACAATTTCGGCGGCTGATGCGGAGCCCTCATTTACCAAGACAGCGGTAGTCATGCCGCTCAAACGACCGGAGCCGGTTCCGTGGAATTCATCTATGATTTTATCTTTACGTTTTTCTGAGACAACGATTTGATTACCCGTCCACTCACCGGCAATACTTATTGATCGATCGAGGAAGCCACCGGGATTATTGCGAAGATCGATGATGAGGCCGATGGGATTTTTTGCGATTACATCATTCAGTTGTTGCTTAAATTCGACAGCCGTATCTTCGTTGAAGTTTGTTATTTGGATTTTAGCTATGTTATCTTCGGGCCATTCGGTGCGGACGGATTTTACTTGAATGACATCGCGAACAATCGGTACATCAAAAATCTCGGGTTCTTCTGCGATTTTTGTTTCGCCTGTTTTATCGTCTGTTACTTCTGTTTTATTTATGCGACCTATATTAAGCGTAACTGTAGTGCCTCGCTCTCCGCGAATAAGCATTACAGCTTGCTCGACGGTCATATCCACTGTGCTTGTGCCATTTACTTGAAGGATATAATCCCCGGCGCGAAGACCGGCTCGGCTGGCGGGCGTATCGGGTAATGGAGCGATGATTTGCAGTTGATCTTCACGGATGCCGATTTCGGCACCGATGCCTTGGAATTCGCCTTTTAATGAATCACTGAATTCTTTAGCTGTAACAGGCTCAAAGAAATCCGTGTACGGATCTCCTAGGGATTTGGCCAAGCCTTGCATGGCTCCATAGAACATTTCTTGGTCTGTAGTGTCTTTATAATAACGTAATTGCAAAAGCTGCCAGAGTTCCCAAAACTGCTTAAAATCTATGTCTGACGATAAAAGCTCCGAATCAGGTAAAGAGCCGATACCACGAACTGACCTATCCCCCGTTACATTTGTTTCCGCGCGGCTAGTGCCTGCTCTACCTATAAAAATGCCCGTAGTTAAGCTAATACCCACAAGTGCTAAGGCAAAAATAACCCAATACTTAATTATAAAATCTTTACTTTGTTTGTAATTCATAGACAAATTGTACTCATTATCTTGACAAGAGTCAATATCTCCATTAGTCTGTAAAATACCTTAGTAGAGATAAAAAAGCACTTTCACAAGCTCGTAAAGGAGCATAAACATGACCTCTGCAACCCCGCGAGAAGCCATGACCGACACTGAATCCAAAATCACAACCGATTCGGGTTTGTTTTTGATTAATCCGGAGCGCCATGGATCCCTTGTCTTGGACCAACAAAATGTGGCCGGCCAATTTGATAGATTGGGTATTCGCAAAATTGATCCCAGATGGTATTTGGCCATGGCAAGCCGTGTAAGCAATATTCGGGATGCCGTAGTTGTTACGGATTTGCAAGCAATTAATCCTTGTACAAATCAGCCTTACATCAATACTTCGTGGATTTGGGATAAGTACGGTTTTACCAATGTCCATGTACCGGCTCGTCGTATTGCACTATCTTCTGCAGGCGATGATATCAGAGGCGAACAAGCATTATCTGAAGCTCAAGAAACTGTACTTTTTGCACGTAAAGACATGACCGATGAAGGTGTGCGTAAACAAATCCAATTCTATAGCATGCTACCTGATACGGGACACGTGTTGATAGGATCTCATGATTCTGATTTTGCCTCGGACGTACAAACCGCCTCTTGGGCAAAGGGCAAGAAGGTAACTCTTCTTACAGTTGGCAATGACACAATCGCCACCAAACTACGAACTGCGGTAAATGAGGTTGTTGATGTGCTGGGTTATACCACAGGCTACTCCACATATGCGCTGAATAAACGCGGATGGTGGCGCGTTACCGAAACAGTGGATAACCTCCGAAGAAAAGTGCATCAATGGTTTCAGGGCGAAGTTGTTTATACCAGATATTTGGAAAATCAGCTTTCTGACATGCAGAGAATGTTTCAACACATGATTCATGATTTGCGTCTTTTGCCACCACTAAGTGCCGCGGATGCACAAAAACTTTCTTTGAGGCGGTTGAAGCTTGCACTACATAACTTTATGAGCTGGGAAAAAAATCTTGCAAAGCTTGAAACTCCGATTACGGCTGACCCAGGTGCCCACCCTCATTCCATCGAAGCACAAGATTTGTTAATGCTCCCAGCACAGGCTAGAGCTTGCGATCAGTCTTTGGAAAGGTTGCTCCGAACCCTCATCGAGAATGAAGTTATTCTTTTTGAGAGGCAGGATCCTTATCCAACAAAACTCTATTACCTGAATACCCAACACCCGGCAGTCCGGGTTACGTTGGAACTTCCTCTTCAATAATCTCCAGCAAATCTGCTGGATTTTTTTTACCCGGATTTTCAGAATCATAATCCGATTTGAAGGATTGACTGCGAAGTCCGTCAAGCTTAAAGTCCATCAAGCTTAATTGACCAGCTTTATGGACTTTAAAGACTTTTAGCTTGATGGACTTAGTTTATTAGTGTAGATTAAGTTTAGTTTATGCCCAAAAAAATTCCATTTCATAGGCGCGTCATGCCTTGGTTGTTTACACTGATTTTTTTGATTTTTGCTCCTATTTTGGTTTTTTATACGGCGGGTTACAGGTGGAATCCTAAAAAGGGTGTAGTCGAAAAAAATGGTACTGTAATTTTAGACTCTAATCCAAATGGTGCGGATATCTTTTTGAACGGTCAACGTGTAGATCAAACAACTCCGGCAACACTTCAAAATGTTGCACCCGGTACTTATACAATGCGTTTAGAAAAAACAGGCTATTACCCTTGGGAAAAGACTCTTCCCGTTACTCAGGAAAGAGTTACTTTTGCGAATGAAGTTTATCTGTGGCCAATATTCGAACCAGAGCTGTTATTTGAAGTTGAAGCGCAAAAAGTTTTTACCAACCCTAACAATGATTTTTTAATAGGATTAAAAAATAACAGTAATAAATTCAGTTTGTTAAGATATGAAAATGAACGCATCTCTGAAGAAATACCGCTAAACGAACCAATCGAGATAATATCGTTAACCTGGGACAGAAGCGGAGAAAAAGCTTTAATAGAAGGTTTTTCATCTTCCACGGCCAAAACATGGCTTCTCACCGCTGATCCGTTAAAACTTTCGGAACTTACTCCGGCTAATTATCATTTTGAGCGCTCTGAATTAATTGGTACAGATGAAACCTACAAACTTATTCTAAATGCGAGTGGCGCATTTACCAAAGAAAAACACGAAAACCAAATCGTGGATTCCTATGGGGACTTAACAATAAAAAAACTACCTGATGAAGAAAATTTAGTTCTTCTTTTAACTGCAAATGCAGAAGAAGGATTAATTTTGCCGCGTGGAGACTGGCAATTTTTCCTGGTTGACGGCAATGAAATGGTTTTAAAAGATAACGAAAAGTGGCTTAGGATATCAACAAAATCCAACCCTTATACAACGACGCAAGCAAATGCCAAAAATATTTACAGTTTAACGATCAAGCGAGAAGTTAATTATCTATTAATACAGAATAATGAACTGTCGGTTTGGCGCAACTTGTACGAACCGGAATTACTCTACAGACAAAGCGAACCCATTATAGCCGCGGGCTGGCATCTGGATGGTTATAATATTTATTTTGCAACAAATAATGAGGTTAGGATGATGGATCTGGATAATAGAGATGGAAGGATTCAAACAACAATTGCCAGCTTTGATGAAATCAAAGACGTAGTTTTAATGGACACTGATTTATACATAGCCGGAACAAAGAACCAAAAAAGCGGCGTTTGGAAATTGCCGCTTGTGAAACAAACATCCATCTCCCCTCTTGGGTTAATGGATAGCGTAACTAAATTTTAAGAACAATCTAAAATTTAAGTCATGAGATCAGGGCTTCTTTTTGATTTTGACTGGATGGAAACCCTGCGTTTGAATTCAGCATTATAATCTTGTAGCGCTTTTTCTATACTGGAATGAAACTTGCTTTTAAAATCGTTATTTCTTACGTAATTGGATACTTCGAGCAAAGCATCTAAAGTACCGGCGTCAAAAAATGCTCCTTGTATCAAGCTAACATCAAGCTCATCTGATTCGAGATAGGCTTTATGCAGATCGACGATTTCCAATTCACCTCTGTCTGATGGAGTGAGTTTTTTAGCAAAATCGCAAACACGATTATCAAAAATGTATAAACCGGGGATAGCATAATTACTTTTTGGATTTGCCGGTTTTTCTTCGAGTGAGATTACTTTGTTTGTAGCCGGATCAAACTCGACGATGCCAAAGCGCTCAGGGTCGGGTACTTCGCGTGCAAAAATGCGCCCGCCTTTTTCGAAAGATTGAATAGCCTCGGTAAAATCATCCTCAAAGATATTATCGCCTAAAATCATGGTTACATTTTCGCCATCGATAAAATCCTCACCAAGGATGAAAGCCTCGGCTAAACCGCGAGGTTCTTTTTGGACAATGAAAGATAGGTTGATGCCATATGGGCGCAACATTGAGCCCAAGAGGTTTAAATAGCTTCCCGAGTACTCTGGAGCCACAATGATAAGAATATCTTTAATACCGGCTTTTACAAGCGTATTAAGAGGATAAAAAATCATCGGTCTGTCGTAGACCGGAAGTAGTTGCTTGGTGAGGACGGCTGTGAGTGGGAGTAAGCGCGTGCCTGTGCCGCCGGCGAGGATGATTCCTTTCATAATAACTGAACCTTACAACACCTAGCTGAGTTCATCAAGTTCATAAAGATAAAAGTTCATCAAGAGTAATTTCGGCTACTCTTGATGAACTTTATAAACTTTTTACTTTATAAACTTAATCCTGCCTGAGTGCTTTTTCATCCCATTCCATCTTTCTATCGCGGAGCTTTTTAACCCATTCGTCGTTACTGAGATACCACTCGATTGTTTGTTTCATGCCTTCGGCGAATTTTTCGCGGGGATACATTGGTTTCCAGCCCAGGGCTTCGATTTTTGATGAATCAACAGCATAGCGACGGTCGTGGCCTTTGCGGTCTTCAACGAAGTCAATCATATCTTCACCAAGACCGAAATAATCTAAAAGTATTTTAGTTAGTTCCAAATTGTTGCGTTCGTTATCGGAGCCGATATTGTAGACTTCCCCGGGAACTCCTTTATCGAGGAGGAGGCTGAGCGCACTGGCGTGATCGTCGACATGGATCCAGTCGCGGACGTTTTTGCCATCGCCGTAAATTGGTACCTTTTCTTTGTTTGATAATCTGAAGATGAAAGAAGGGATTACTTTTTCAGGAAATTGATACGGCCCGTAGTTGTTAGAACAGTGTGTGACGATAACCGGGACTTTATGCGTGACGTAATATGCGTGACACATCAAATCTCCGCCAGCTTTAGCTGCCGCATAAGGCATGTTGGGCATTATTGGAGTTTCTTCCGTGAATTTTTCCGGTGAATCAAGATCGAGCGCTCCAAAAACTTCATCTGTAGAAACTTGCACATATTTTTTGATGTTATTCGCGCGAACAGCATCGAGAATCATCTGTACACCCAAACTGTTCGTAAGAACAAAATCTTTGCAGCCGCCATGGATGGAACGATCAACGTGAGTCTCTGCGGCGAAGTTAATAACATGAGTAATACTGTTATCTTTGATGACTTGATTTAAAGCATCAAGATCCGTGATATCTCCTTGAACAAATTTATAGTTGGGATTGGATTCGACATCTTTAAGATTATCAAGGTTGCCCGCGTAAGTGAGTTTGTCGAAGTTTACCATCTTGCATTCAGGATCGTTATTGAGTTTGTATCTGATGAAGTTGGAACCGATGAAACCGGCGCCGCCGCAAACTAATAAGTTCATAGTAACAAGTTTAAAGTGTAAAGTTTAAAGAGTTTAATAAGTAACACAGATTTTCTGTAGGGACAATCCCCATGCCTGCCACTCGAAGCTTTATGCGTAGGGCGGTGGTTGTCCCGGAAGAAAATTCATCCTTTAGCTCAACGAATTGCAGTTTTAATCTTACCGGCTACTGCCGCCGCCTCATCATCTTTATATGCTAAACCCGGCCAATGGCGGTGTCCATCTCCTGTTTTGCGCGGAATTACATGAAAATGAACATGAGGAACAACCTGGCCGGCGGCCGTGTAATTGTTTTGCATTATGTTGACACCGTCTACATCCGGCTGATCCATTAATGCTTTCATAACCTTTTTTGTTACTGTCATTACAGGGAACAGATCCTCGTCGGGGAGCTCGAGCAATTGCTCGGCATGATGTTTGGGGACAACGAGCACGTGGCCCGGGTTTACCGGGTTAATATCCAAAAAAGCGATGACTTTATCATCTTCGTAAACAATATTTGAATCGACCTCATGGGCCGCGATTTTGCAAAATAGACAATCCATATCACTAAAATAACAAATTATAAATAATAAAGAATTAAAGATCGAAGAAACTTGGTAAAAGTCTTAACGTCGTAACGTCTTAACGAGGCTGGATTGGTTTTTACGTTATTACTTTAAGACTTTACGACGTTAAGACTTGTAAATCAGTGTTCCGTATACATCGAGATGGCCCAGACGGTGATTACCAAGATTATGGCGCCCGCGAGGAGGATGGTGCGTAATCCATAGATTGGCATACTTGTAAGGAGCGAGGCAAGCAGAGCGATTGTTATTATGATACCGATCAGGATGTTTATTGTGTTTAAAATTCCTTTGTTACGCTTTTTAAAACATATCAAACAGATAACGATTAAAAATGAAATGGGCAATAAACCAACAATGTTTATAAAAGGCAAAACAGAACCGGGCATAAGCCATTCAACGCCGATGAGGATAGCCATGCTAATCGTAAAAGCATACCCAATCTGGGATCCGATGTGTTGCGCTGATTCTTTGAGGGTCATGCTCATAAAGATGTTAAAGGCGATGATATGCGTTTCTAGCTTCGCTATAAAGTATATTCCACCAACCCCTAAAATTCATGGGCGGGCGGCGATAAGTTAACGTCATCTTGCGGATATCTACTGCGCCGGCTCTGGAACGGATCCCCGGGGCAGATAAGACGAAACGAAGCATGTCCGCATTTTCTGGTATTTGAAAGGTGGCACGCGCCAAAACCCAACCATCCCCCAAATCAGTTGCTGATTGATAATCGGTTAACACGGCTTCCAGACCTTCTTGCAAACCATGAGTTTCGGGCTTTAAGCGGCGAGGTTCGGGTTCGAAGAAAGCAGATTCTGTTAATGCGAAAAAACCATCTGAGATAATGCGGATATCTCCTAACGGCGCGGTAAAAGTGACAGGGACTTCGATATCATCTGTTCGGTCGATGCGAGTTGCGGTGTGAGTTTGCAAAACTTTTCCACTGGTTGGACCGAATTGGATCTCTTGTAAACCTTCAGTGTGAAATGTCTCGGCTACGATGTGCCTGGCGGTTGTTATTCCGATAAAGGCCCGGGGCTCATCGCGGTAACCTACAACATCGCCGATGTTTAGACGCGGGCCAATTACGAACCGCTGGTTAGTTGTGCTGATTTCGCGGATAAAGATATCGTCGTCAGCTATCAAGCGGATGCGGTAAACACCGGAATCAAGAGCATTAAGTTTGATACTGACGGGAATTCTATTGCCATAACCTTGATCTAAGGATCCACTGGGTGAGATGGCATCATATTTGATGACATTGCCGTTTTTACTTATTTCTATAGCCAATAATCCCCCACTGCGACTGCGGTTTACATCTTGGATTTTTAAACCGATATCTATGCTGCCACCAGCCGGCACAACCCACAAATCGTGTTGGCCGCGGAGTGAAACTTCGAAAGTTTGGGTTGTTGTTGAGATTGGGTCATCCATTAGGGGCGATGTTGTTGTGGTAAGCCAAACCGCAAGATTCCTGGTATCTTGCTGATCCAATCTTTCGGCGCTGGTAGCCTTGTAAACATATCCATTCCGCCCACCGGGTGATGTTACCTGTTTCCAATCGGCGGATTCGAGCAATTCGGAATACCAGGGAATCATGTCCATTTGCTTACCTTCGCTGTCGCGGACTATGCCAAATTCCACAAGTGGCTGATGAGAAACGCGAAATTCCATTTCCACATCAACGGTTGGGTATGGCCCTGGCGTGCGTGCGTTAACGTAGATTGGGTCTTCTATCATGCGTTGGCCGGTAAAATCCAGCTGTTCGTTTTTAGCAATAATTGTTCTTTCGGCAGGTAAAAATTGATAGATAAAGGCGCTTGTACCCGAGAGATTACTAGAAGCTCTAAAAATTCCCGATGAAGGAAAGCGTAAACTTAAAATAAAAAAAATAATACCAAACCCAATAACCCACGGCACGATTCCGATGATGTAGACAGCGATTTTGGGGATTGTTATGGAGGGGAAGGTCATTTTTTTTAAGCTGCTGAGGGGCTAAGCTACTGAGCCACTGAGCTTTTCCAATTACCGCCAAGCTCAGTAGCTTAGTAGCTCAGTAGTTTAATAGTTTAATACGTTTAATAAACATCATACAGTGTTTGATTGCCGGTTGTGAATACTGGGCGGAGGTTGAAACCGTTTTCTTGCCAAGAAATTATACCCTCCTCATCTTGCGTTGGCAGAAAAACTCGAAGCTTGATTCCTTCTGCGTATAAATTAAAAATTTGATCGAACGTTGGCATCGGTGAAACAGCCAGATGATTTGGGAAAAAGATTTTATCACTGCGATCGGATAAGATAACGCCATCATCAGGAAAGTTTTTTGTTGCGGCGTCACGAGCCAGATGATAAGAAATTAATTCTTGCTCGGCTTGCGTGATTCCCTCATCGTCTCTTGATGTCGCAGTGAAAATTCCAAACAAAGTTAGGCAGATGGTTATACAGACAGCAAAAAGCTTGAGCGACCAATGCTTCCAAAGCCGAGAGAAGATAAAGCCGGCCGAGACAGCAAAAGTGATGGAAATTGGTAGAATGTATCTTATAAAAGAGTTGCCGATGCTAACTTCGTTTAGGCGGACGTGATCTTGATAGATGCCATTGCCGTAAAACAGGATTAGAATTGCCGGAGTCCAAGCTAAGGCAAGGATTGCCCAGCGTGAATCGCTTTTCCAAAATTTTTCTTTATAGAGGATGATGGCTGACCCCAACACCAAACTGAGCCAGGGTAAAAAGAACCAGATGACGTAGTTTTTTAAATTCCACCAGATGTTGCGAGGATGAAAGCTGAATGGAAGAGCGGAAAAGATGGAAACGGCATCACTTTTCGCTGAACTCTCGGTAATCTCGTCTGCGACAATCGTAGATGCCTCGGGCCGGATTTGATAACCGCTTGCGAACCAACGGCCGTATGTGTCGGCTCCGAGTTTGGCGCCGATTAAGAGTATAAGCAATAAAGGAATTAGGAACATGATCGAACATCGAACGTCGAACTTCGAATCACGATTCCGATCAGCACTATTAGTTAAATATGCGAAGATGATGACGGGAATTATCCAAATTGCTTCGATGGGGCGGATCATTAGGGCGAAGCCGGAGAGGAAACCCGCAAGCGAAAAGTTTATTTTGTGAGTGAACAGTGGCCAGTGGTCAGTGATAGAAGAAGTTTTTAGAAGTAAAAACCAGACCCAGATCATTAGGCAAAGTTGGGTTATTTGGGGGAAGGCACCGCGGTTTATGTAGAGGATCACCGGGGGGAAGCTCATCCAGATTATGATGGTCATTAATTTGACTACTTGCGGCCATTTTTTGGGAAGAGATTTCCAAAACGGAAAAAGAGTTAGCAAAGCTAAAAATGGTACAAAAAAATTGACGCCTGCCAGACCAAAAAGTTTATAGACAAACGACAGAATTAGTGGCATGCCCAAGAAACCGACGGGGGCGACCAAATTGGTTTCGGGGACAAAGACATAACTGCGGGGATGTGCCCAGATGAATTGACTGGTTATGTCGGAGGAAAAACTAAAAACACCACTTTTTGCAAAAGTGATGGCACTGACAACATTTGCTGTTTCATCGGGGCTCATCCAGATATCGGCCGAGGCTAAAGGTAGGCGTATCCAGGCCGAAAATAAGGCAAATATAAGGATGCCCGCGGATATCCACAAAATACCCCGTGTTTTCATAAAAATATGCTACATTGTTTTGCGTTTTTGTGCTAGGTTATAGACACTGAAATAACCAATATCCAAATTCCAATCACCAATAAATAACCAATTATATTAGTATGCAGAAACATTTAAAATTTTTAACTTATAGAGTGTTAGCAGTATTTTTGCTGTTAATCATTTCTATGCCATCTGGAATCAACATTGCACGCGCTGAAACGGGGCTTACCATCGATCAAATTGGTTTTAATCCCAATCTTATTTTGTCTGATAATGACATCTTTGATGTAAATGGGATGACTTACGATTATCTGGTGAACTTTGCTCGCAGCAAGGGTACTTTAGCCGATCTTTTAGTGAAAGATACGGATGGAGTCATGAAGCCCGCAGTAGATGTTATTTGGAGAGTTGCGAATACTTATAAAATGAATCCAAAATACTTATTAGCTTTATTACAAAAAGAACAATCCCTAGTAGAGGCTTTGGCGCCCTCGGAAAGGCAATTGGATTGGGCTATGGGTTACGGAGTTTGCGATTCTTGCAGTAAAGATGACCCTGATATTCAGGATTTTAAGGGATTTGCCAACCAAGTTGAGTGGGCATCAAGGCAACATCGCGAAAAATACTTAATGCAGCTTTTGACGATTGGCAAAACTATCGCAGGTAAAGGCATGGGTTTAACCATGGAAGTTGATGGAATAACCGTGACTCCACAGAACAATGCCACTGCAATGTTGTATAGTTACACCCCACATATTCATGGCAATTTAAATCTTTGGAAAATCTGGCAAAGATGGTTTTCTTTGGGGTTTCCCAATGGCTCAATTGTGCATGTTGAACCAAGCGGAGATACTTATATGATTCAAAATGGACAAAAGCGACTATTTACTTCGGATGCAGTGCTTTTCTCGATGACGCAACCCAATAAAATCATCGAAGCTAATGAAACAGACTTATCCTCATACCCAACAGGTGAACCTGTAAGATTCCCCAAGTTCGCTTTGCTTAAAGATCCTAAAGGAACCATCTATTTAAATGCTTCAGATGGAAAGCGCAGGATCGCAAATATGGAAACTTTCCGCCAATTTGGCTTTTTGGAAGATGATATTATAGAAGCTACCATCGAGGAGTTAGTAGATTTGCCAGATGCGGCGCCAATAAATGAGCAGACGGTTTTTCCTCAAGGTGCATTGGTTAAAGCCGCAGAATCTCCGGCTGTCTATTACGTAGAAAATAACAAAAAATATGCCCTGCAAGATGAAGTTTTTTTGAAAGTATATTTTACACGCCGCCCCATTGTTAGTGTTCCGCAATTGACTATTGATACTTATGGAGATGGTGGAGTTTACAGGTTCCAGAATGGAGAATTGGTAAAAGGCAGCGGCCCGGATGTATTCGTAATTGAAGATGGTGAATTACGATCGATCCCATCGGAAAGTGTGTTTTTAAGCATGGGTTGGAAATGGGAAAACATAATAACAATTCCCGACCGTGTACTTTTGTCGTATAATCAAGCCGAGCCACTCGGCCAAACCAATTTAGCCGCAGATATTGATACTGAAAAAGTATCTCAGGCTATCATTTCTAACTTAAGCGAATAGCGGATAGCGAAAAAACATCACGCTATCAGCTACAAGCTATCAGCTAACAGCCGTTAATTGTATGATCGTTTTTGGAGCAATCATCCCCCACTCGCCCTTGTTAATACCATCGATCGGTAAAGAACAACGCGAGAAATTAAAAATAACACTAGATGCAATAACTCAAATAGAACAAGCATTGTATTTAGCCAAACCAGAAACTTTGGTTATCATCGCACCGCATGGTCCACGTTATCCGGATGCTTTTTCGGCTAATATGGCAGGTTCTTATACGGGTACATTAAAATCATTTGGCGATTTTTCCACCACAGTTACCGCCAAAAGCGATTATATGCTGATTGATAGAGCTCATAGAAAGATGCGCGAGGAAGATATACCTTTCACCCTTACTTCATCTGAAGAACTCGATTACAGTTTTACGTTACCTATTTTGTTATTAACACAACATCTGCAAAACTGGAAACTGATTCCCGTATCACCTTCAATGATGGACGGTAAAGCACATTACGAGTTTGGCAGGCAAATAAAAAGAGTCTTCCATATGGAAACACGTCGGGTTGCAGTAATAGCAAGTGCGGATTTATCTCATAAATTAAGCGCAGATTCACCAGGGGGTTTATCGCAAGAGGGTCCTAAATTTGATGAGATGATACAGTCGAATGTGTTACTTAACGATCCAACACAGTTACTAACAATGCCTTCGGAAATTATTGAAAACTCCGGTCAATGTGGTTACAGGCCAATTTGTACATTTTTGGGTATGTTCGATAAGATGAATGTAACACGTCAAATACTTAGTTACGAAGCGCCATTTGGTGTTGGTTATATGACAGCAAAGTTTGATATTGCGTAACTATTTGCAGTCTTAACGTCATAACGTCATAAAGTCTTAACGCACAAACTCCAAACTAACCCCGTTAAGACGTTAAGACTTGTCCCTAATTTTATTATCCTCTAGTCCTGGTAAGTAATTATTTTTTTACATATGTTTATCTCTGTTATACCGGCTTTAAAGATGCCCTTTGGGCATTGTTTTTTTGATTATGAACTGACCCAAGGGACAGTGCATGTTGGTGATGTGATTTTTGTGCCGTTTCGGAATAAGAAGATCGCGGCCTTAGTGGCCAAGATATCGCCAACGAGCGAGTGGGCGGGAAAAGCGATAATAATTTCTGAGCCTCAGAAGCTCCTTAAGTTGCCGGAGTGTGTGGCTGATTTTTGTGTTAGCGCCGCTGCGGAGAGTTTTGTTTCGCCGCCTACGATGCTGAATGCTTGGTTTAGGGTTGTACCGCGCCGCCATACGGATGACGAAGCTCATACACCGACACGTGATATTTATGCTGGCAAAGATTCTAAAAAGCGCGAGACAAAATATCTCGTTAATCGCTACACTGATCCTGAAGGCATTATTCCTACGGTTATTAACAATCAGGCAAACGGTAGAATTGTGATTTTGACTCCTTGGCAGAGAAGGGCTGATTTTTTGTCTGCAAAGCTTGCCTGTCCTGCGTTGCATGCGGATATGGCGGCCGGTGCGGCTTGGAAGGCTTGGACAGAGTTTTTAAAGCAAACTCATGGCGTGATAGTTTGTACTCGCCTTGGAGCTTGGCTTGCTTCTGTTGCCGACATCGTGATAATCGATGAACCCGAGAATGATGATTATAAGCAGGATGAATTGTCGCCTCGCTATGATGTTAGGCGCTTAGTATCGATGGCTAAAGAGTTTAACCCATCAATGCGCACAATCTCTTTCTCAACCACACCGAACTTGGCGAATTATGCGGAAGATCCCAAAGCCGAAGCCGCTCTTTTGGAACCAGATATAGATTTTCCCAGATTCGACCCAAAGAATCGTTCATCCATAGAGATGCTGACTCCGGCGGCTTATAATGCAATTGAAGAAGCTTCGCTTGCAGGGACTCCTGTTCGGATTTTGCATACGGTTTTTGGAACTCGAGGCAGAGTTAGATGTGCAGATTGTGATTGGACCATGGAGTGTAAGGGATGTGGGGTTGGAATGCATAACATGCAGAATCATGCTTTGTGCCGAAGATGCGGGGCTACATTTTATTTGCCAAATGATTGCCCGCTTTGCCACTCAACAAATCTTTCCAAAGCGGTTTTAGGATCTGATGGATTGCAAAGACTTTGCAAACTAAGTTTTCCTACTGCAGACGTTCGAGTGCTGGATTTACATGAATGGCTGCGCCAGGCTTTAAAACCGGGTACTCTTTTGATCGTCACCAATGTTGCTTATATGGGCGGCTACGCAGAAGATATTAGGCGCCAGGAAAGGCTGGTACTTTCATTTAGAAGATTAGCAGCTCAAGCGTGCGTCGCAAAATGTAAACTTATCATACAGGGATCTTCACCATTAATTGATATCTGTCCGTCTTGGTTAAATGCCGAGGGAGTCGCTAAAACTTGGGAATTGGAGATGGTTGATAGAAAAGCTTTTAAGTATCCCCCGGCGGTGCGATTGGCGAAGTTGATAGTCCCCGGAAAGCTTGAAAATGCGGATGTGGTAAAATCTAAACTTGATGCGATTTGTGAGAAAGATACTGACTGGAGTTTTAGAGGCCCCTACCCCATTGAATACTGGTCTAAAACACGTGAGCCCAGATGCGTATTCCACATACTCCCACCCCCCGAAATTCCCCGTAAACAGCTTATAGATGAACTTTCCGTACTTACAGCATTTGGTATACTAGACCTTGACCCAATCGCATTTTTCTGCTAAACTCATCTGCTAAAGCTGATAGCAGATAGCTGACAGCAAATAGCAGGAACTGACTCACGTTTGGCCATCCGCTATCAGCTATCAACAAAATATTATGTCAGATACCTACGAAGTACTTACTTATAAAAACGCCTCGGTCCGAGAGCGGTCTTTAGAAGTGAATGCTGATGAGATTACAACCAAGGGGTTTCAGGATTATTTGGATAAGTTGATTAAGACGATGCATGTTGAGGATGGAATTGGGATAGCATCCCCCCAAGTTGGAATCAATAAAAGAGTTTTCATCGCGCATATAAAGCATCAAGATATCGCATTCATAAATCCAGAGATTGTTAAGACATCAGAAGCTACTGTTGAGACCGAAGAAGGATGTTTGAGCGTGCCTCACGTTTATGGAATAGTTACTCGCGCCAAGCGAGTTACAATCAAAGCTTTGGATAGGCATGGACGTAAAATGGAATTTGACCTCAAAAATACTGAAGCAGTTATAGTTCAGCATGAGAATGACCACTTGAATGGCGTGCTCTTTGTGGATAAGATGACGGAATTGACTAAGGGAACCTATCCAATTACCAATTAACAATTACAAATTACCAATTACAAAATCGAGCTTAGGCTCGATTTTTTTATCTGAGCCATCTTGCGCTTCTACATAACTCGTAGGGGCGTATCCTTGTGATCGCCCTTGCCGGAATAGCTTAAGATACAGCACGGGCAAACACAAGGTATTGCCCCTACGAGGATTGTATTTGTTAAAAAAAAGACCCCATACTTGTTTATGAGGTTGAGCAGTAGGGAGGGTGGGATTTGAACCCACATTTAAGACGCTTTTGTTTTGCGCGAGGCGACTACCCACATCCGAGTTGCCTTACGCAAAACGCGTACTTGCCTTACCGGTTGGCCACCTCCCTATTTGATAGCCGCTAAGTTACATCCGATCTTTGAGACTGTCAACTATAACTTATGAGCAAAGCAGTAATGAGTACAAAGTGTGTTCCATACCTCCTTGGTCATGTTGGGATATCTATCTTCATCAACTTCCGCAAATCTGGTGGGATCTTGCCCCATACGATCGATCAAGATTTTACAGAAAGGTAGCAGAACCGCTTTGGGAAGTTTTTGCTTTCCAACTTTCCGCAATGCATACACGGGGCCAAACATTCCGATGAAATTATGGCACCTGGGACAGGTTTCTTTAGTAGACAACTGAGTCAGAATTTCAGGCAGTAGTTTCTGCCAATCCAGATTCCTACTCAGCTTCAAATCCAGGTTACCCCAAGGAGTCCATAGCGCGATGGGATGACATTCGTGAAGCTGAAGAAAATAACCCGACATGGTACGGTAATCCTGGGGAGCGAGCCGACTAGGATCGAGCCGCTCTTTCATTGAGCTGTTTTCAGCTCTTGAATTTCGAACTTCGATATTGTGAAAAATCTCGACTATGGCTGCAAGTTTGTGAAACTCATCAATATCTTTGATTACAGCTGCCATTAGATCTCCTTTCAAATGCGCTGGAGAGTATTTGACCAGATATTTTGCTAAATGTCAATCCCACATCTCGCTTTGACAATTGAGGCTAAATTAAGGTATTTTAAGTATTAGTTAATAAACTGTTTACAGCATTTTTACTCAATTTACCTGTGAGCAACATCTCTCGCCATCAGCTATCCGCTATCTGCTAATCTTATGCCCTACTCTATAATATTCTTTGGAACCTCTGATTTTTCAACACCTTCTCTACAGGCGCTTATTGATGACGCTAGGTTTAGCGTAAAAGCGGTTGTCACAAAGCCGGATATGAAGGTTGGGCGTCATCAGGAAATTGTTGAGCCACCGGTGAAAGTTATGGCGAAAAAGAATGGGATTCCGGTGTTGCAGTTTGAGTCTATAAAATCGAAAGAAGCGTTCACTACTTTATCGTCCTACGTCCCACGTCCTACGTCCCACGCAGGTATTTCGGATAGTGACGTGGGACGATTGGGACGTGGGACGAGCGACGAAAAAGGGATTGATGCGTATGTGGTTGTTAGTTATGGAAAGATTATTCCGCAGAGAGTTTTGGATTTACCAAAGTTTGGAGTGATAAATGTTCACGGTTCACTGCTGCCAAAGCATCGTGGTGCTTCGTGTGTGCAATCTGCAATAGCGAGTGGCGACAAAGAGACGGGAGTAACCGTAATGCTCATTGATGCGGATATGGACCATGGGCCAACCTTGGCACAGAAGAATACAGAAATTAAAGCTGATGATACTGGTGGTATGGTTCATGATCGATTGGCTTGTATCGGAGCCCTACTCTTAACAGATACTCTGGCAGGCTTTATTGAACACAATATTGAACCAATAGAACAGGCCCACGACGAAGCATCTTATTGCAAGATTTTAAACCGCGAAGATGGCAAAATAGACTGGTCAAAACCAGCTCCCGAAATCGAAAGATTGGTGAGGGCTTATGATCCGTGGCCCGGGACTTTTACGGAGAAGGACGGAAAGAGAATAAAAATCCTAAAAACCAGGATCTCGGATGTTGGAACTGGGAGCTTGGAGCAAGAATCCGGAGTTTGGTTGGTTGTAGATGAGAAGCTTTATGTTACCTGCGGAAGTGATAGTAAGCTTGAGATTTTAGAGTTGCAACCGGAAGGGAAACGGAGGATGAGTGCTAAAGATTATCTTGCGGGAAACAGAAGCTAGTATTCAGACTCTAGATGCTAGATGCTAGACTCTAGACACTAGGTATAGGCCTTGAGCAGATGATCATCCTCGGAATAGAATAATCATGCGAATCAAGGTTCAGGCATTTTCTCTATCCATCGCTAACATTCCCTCAAGTGAAAGTAATAGTGTAAAACCAAGTGGATGATCGAGATATGGAGTAAACACATGAATAGCGGCTATACCAAAAATACTCGAAATTGTGCCGACTCGAATCCACCAATCGAACTTTGATTTCCAAGTCCGCCAAGCGAGCGAGATTAGTAAAAGCAGTATAATAAGTGGACCAAAAATCCCAAATTTTATCCATAAAGATAGCCAACCCCATTCGAAAGCATAAGTTGTGTAATTGCCATCAGGGTTATCTTTTAGTACGCGCGGATCTTGGCTTTGATATGTTACGGTGCTGCCAAAACCACTTCCAATAATTGGATCCGAACCTATTTTTTGCCACATGACAGGTAGAAGATTCCATCTACTGGAACCTGCCGCATCTGATAATGTCCCACGATCTTTTAACATGGACGTGAGTGAAACATCACCGGTTTTTGGTATTGGAAAATATAGAATGCTCGCTAAAAAAATAAAGGCTCCAATAATACCCAGCCCGGACTTAAGACTAGTTTGCCAAGGAATATTTTTAAGTTTAACAACTCCAAAAATAAAAACCAAAATAGAACCAATGATAACTCCCAGCCAAAAACTTCGAGATAAACTTAATATTATCATCGCAATATTCAAAACCCAAAGAAAACCAACAGCGTACCTCGGTATATAACAAGGCTTTTCTCCAAAATCACTATAACTATCGACGCTCGCCGTTAGGCATGCGGCATTAGATGCGTAATTTCGCTGAACCCAAAAGGCAAGTAGAAAAAAGGTCGTTATAACTGAGAAGATTGCCGATTGAAAGAAAACTCGGAACACGTTTCCACCCGCGGGTGTTATTTCTCCCACTCGAGTATCACGTATCCAAGTATAGAGTGGCTCGGCAAACATGATCATGCTGTGTGAAAAGATATAAAATACAATCAACGCCTTTAACGGTAGATATATAATCGACGCAACAAAAGCAGCTTTTACGTGACGAATCAGATCATTTTTATAGCGATGCGCGATATCTAGAACTGGGATGAAATACAATAAAAATGCCCAAGCATTTGCATCTTGTAATATGAAAGAATTTTTTAAATAAATACCATTAAATAAGCCTGCCAAAATCATTATCGCTACAAGAACCCAAACCTGTACTATAAAGAGTTCATTTAGCTTCCAGAAGTTCCAAATCCGCGCTTTAAGCGCATTAATGCACCAACCAAGTCCAAAACCAGCCATCAAAGCCATTCGTAAGGATATGCCCATTTCCAAACCCGGAGCAGACATTGCAAGTAAGTAACCAAAGCCACCAATCCAAATCTCGGTGCCAACAATGGCTAGTGCTTTGGCAGGTTGTTTATAGGCGAGCACTGCAATAGCAATTGCTGCAATTGCAGTGATAACTGACCTCGCAACATTAAAATCTAAAGTTAAAAAAGATAAAATCTCGAGCGATAAAATAGCTCCCAGCCAATAATAGACGTCGCGTACATCTTTTTGGCAGGCAAGATCAACTATTTTTTTTGCAATCTTATGTTTATCATATTTTTTCTTACGCTCAATTGATGTGTCTGTATCGTCGTTGGATTCACTGATTGATGTGTATGTAATTTTTTTAATCAACGTTACGCCCAGTGCCAGCGCCAGTGAGAATGGATGAATTATAGTAATAACAAACCAAGCAAAACTTCCATGCCACTTGAACATGTATTTACGCAAACTATCATTAAAATATCGTTGCTTTTTGAGCGTAAAAGCTTTGGCGAATGCGCGCCCGCCATGATGCATGACTGCGACAGTGGGTTCGTACCAAACTAACCAATTATTTTTTTTAGCCTTTTTGCAAGCGTCGACTTCCTCGAACCAAATAAAATAGCGTCCATCTAAACCATGCATTTCATCCCAACAATCCGCCCGCACTAAGAAGCACGCTCCCATAACCTGATCCACGCTCTGTGCTTTGTTGGGATCAATATTGTCGGCAAAATATTTCTTTAAAGTGGGAAGCCCGGGTAAAAAATGGTGCAGTTTTAGCATAACCAAGACCTGACTGCATAATGTTGGGAAACCGCGAACGCTTTGCTGATATGTTCCATCAGAATTTAGTAATTTTGGACCCATGATGCCGGCCTTGGGGTTCATGTCCATTTTTTGCACCAAATCGGTAAGTGAATTTGGCGGACAGACGGTATCCGGATTTAGCAAAAGTACATACCGCGCTTTGTGTTGGACAGCACCTTGATTGCAGGCTGCGGCAAAACCCAAGTTCAGTTTATTTACTAACAGGTCAAGTCTATCCTCGTTTGAAAAAACCCTTTTAACCATCTCTGCAGAATCATCAGATGAATCATTATCCACGACCACGCACTCCCAATCCAAATCTTTGCAAGCCTCGGGCAGGGATTTTAAACACCTCTCGAGTTCTGCTCGTACGTTCCAACTCACAACAACAATGTGGAGGTCTTTCATGATAATGGCTGACAGCGGATAGCGGATAGCGGATAGCAGGATGAAATTTTGGCTATCAGCTATCTGCTATCAGCTATCTGCTAATTTAGTTTGTGTTTTTGTCTGATAATTAGTTCCGCATCTCGATAGCGTTTGATTTCGTGCGGTGAGTATCCGAGGATTGGCCATGGGATTTTGTGAACAATAGCCGGTAGCCAGTGACTCATGCCGGATTTGCGTTCTACGACTCTAAAGAGGGTTTCGGGCACCCAAACACCCACCCTACCCTGTTCTGCCAATGAAAGCCATAAATCCCAATCCTGAAACTTTTTTAAGGATTCATCGAATTTTACCATATCTTTACGCCGGATCAGAGAGGATGTGTGGATGTAGTTTAATTTTTGCAAAGATTCGATGGAGAAAGGCTGTCCTTTGAAGTGAATTCTGCCCCAGTAAAAATCAGGATAAGCGTAACTTGCGTTTGGATTATCAACTAGAGTTTGGTGCATCTTTTCCAGCGCTTTTGGATCCATGACAATATCCGCATCTAAAAAGATGATGAACTCGCTTGTGGCAGATCTTAAGCCGGTATTGCGAGCCGCGGACGCTCCTCTATTTTGTTCGTGACGAATTAATTTGATGGTAAGTTTGTCTTTGTATGTCTCGATAGCTTGCGCGATATTATCTTCCGAAGCATCATCGATGATTATCACTTCTTTGATGCCAACCGTTTGATTTAAAAGCGACTCCAGAGTGTCTTTTAGTTCTTCGGCGTGGTTGTAGCATGGGATGATGATGCTTGTGTCTAACGTCGAACGTCGAAAGTCGAAAGTCTGTGGTTGGTTGGTTGCGTTTGACGTTTGACGTTTGACGTTTGACGACAAAGTTTGCCAGCGTTCTTCCCAGTTAAAATCTTTGATGACGCGATCATGGCCCGCTGTTCCGAGTTTTGCGGCGAAGTTAGGATCGTCTAAAAGTTTATTGAGAGTTTCGGTGCAAGCATCTACGGTTGGCGGGATGAGCAGACCGGTTTCATTGTTGACTACCGCTTCGGATGCGCCACCGCTCTCCCCTGCTATTACAGGTAAGCCGGCGTAGGCGGCTTCTAAAAAGACCATACCAAAGCCTTCGATATCGTCGCTTGTTTCACGTCCGGGCAAACAAAAGATGTCTGCTGCCGCATACCAATCATGTAGACGTCTCATCGTCAGCGTTTGATATCCAGCGAACATCAATCTTTGAAAGCTCCGCGAGTTTGTGCAGAGGTTCGCTATAGGAACCGGAACCGATAATCACCAATTCGAATAACGAATTTCGAACAACGAATTTAGAGTCTTCAGAATCTCGTATTCGTTCTTGCGGCTAGATTGGCGACGGCTTGGATGAGAGTGTCGAGGCCTTTGCGTTCTACTAAGCGGCTGACGGCGAGGATGATTTTTGCATCTGGTCGACGTTTAGTTTTTCGCGAGCTAGAGGTTTACTTGGTAATTCAAAAGGATCCACAGCCGGAGTGAGCTTGATTGGATCTGCCGAAGGCACTAGGCGTTTTAATAATTTTTGAGTTGCTTCACTGTTTACGATAAGGAGGGATGCTTTTTTGCAGATACGATGTAAGAGCCAGCGCTTCCATCTTGTCTGAGCACGCTTAAGATCTGTACCATGAAAAATGATTGTGTAATCGTTTCCGCCAAGAATGTTCGCGATCCATGCCGCGGTTCCGATTGGAAAAACGTGAGACACTAAAATAACATTTTTAGCAGGGACTTCGAGACAACGTTTGATGAGTGGTAGCCATTTTGGCCATAGAGGCCACCAGAATCTTACTAGATGTATCTTGTATCGCGTATCTTGTATCTCGCTGTTATCATGGTTTATATGACCACTTGGAGTCCAAACATCGATCTGACCTTTTGCGGCTTCGACGAGTGATGAGAGGTAACGCGCAATGCCGCCGTGTGCAGGCGGGTAATCGGAGGTAATTAGGGTGAATTTAGGATTCATGGAGGTTTTCAGGCTTGATAAATTTCTTGCGAAGATGTACCCATAATGGCCATATATCTTCGAATGTGACAAGTCTTACTACAAAGGCAAGTGCCACGGACACAGCCCCTCCAAATATAAAAGCAAAAACTAACGGCATAAATGCCCCAACATAGCGCCAAACCAGCCATGCCACAACCGCGGCGACGAAAGCGCGAACAATTATCCAGATGAATTTGTAGAAACCTCCGGCATCTTTATAGGTGAACATGAAGCCGATGGAGAGCAAGAACCAAAAGCTGAAGACGCCTGCCCAGGAGGCACCTAGTGGGCCGTAATATGGGATGAGTAGGAAGTTTAATAAAGCGTTAACTAGCATGGTAGCTACCATAGCTGTAGTTTTGAGATGGGCGCGGTTGGATCCATTTAACAATGCTCCAATTGGGAAGTCGATAAAGATGGGAAGTAAAACCCAAGGAAGAACTTGCATGGCTACGATGGAGCTCATGTATGCGTCGCCGTAGATTGCCGGGATGAGCCTGGGGGCTAGCGCCGATAAACCGGCAGAGATTGGGAAACCGATAGCGGCCATGAGGCGCATGGAACCTACAAAAGTTTTTTGAAGTTCTTCGTGTTGTTTTTTTGCGAAAGCCTGACTCAAAGCCGGGTAAAGTGCGGCTGTAAAAGTTAGCGGCACAAATTGCATTGCATATGTAAGCTTGTAGGCAACTGCGTAATAACCGACAGCCGTTGTGCCTTTAAAGGCTTCGAGCATCAAGCTGTCGATGTAGGAGTAGACTTTGACTGCGACTCCGGCAATAGCAAACGGTAAAGCCTGCGTAGAAAGATCACGGATGTCTATTCTGCCCGGTTTTGTAAATTTGATTTCAAGCTTGCGAACATTCCAGTATGCCCAAGCTACGTTCCAAATACTGCCGACTGCGAGTGCGATAGCGAGGCCGATGGAGCCATAGCCTAAAATAGCAACCGAAGCAGCGATGGAACCAACCAGAACCTGGCCAATGAACATCCCCAATGCTTCGGGTTTAAGATTTTGACGACCACGGAGCGCACCGTAAAGAATCAGATGAAAAGCATCTGCACCCATCGCGATACAGGCGATAGCGATTGTAGCTAAGATTACCGGATCGTTACCGCGTAAAATTCCGTAGCCGATTGAAGCCAGGATTGCGATTGGAACTAATGCAAACTTTGCGCGGATCGCGGCGCCAAAAAGCCTATCAGCACCGGCGCGGCCACCGGCAACAGCGCGGATGACAACCGGGGTGATTCCTAAGTCTGATATGATGACGAATACCGAGGTGACGGATACTGCATAGAAATAAGAACCGGTGACTTCCGGGCCAACGAGTCTGCGCTACGATCATGAATGCAAAAAACGCCACGAACTTTTGCCCCGTGGTGGCTAACATGAGAACTAACGCATTTTTAGCAACTTTTTCACCGATCATAATCTCGAAATAACCAATCACCAAATTACCAATAACCAATAAATAACCAACCTTCAATAACCGAATATCCAATTGGTGATTGGAATTTGTTTATTGATGATTTATTGATGATTGGGGCTTGGTTATTGGAGATTGTCTGATAGGTAGTTTCGCATAAATCAGCGGAAAAATCAACTACAAAAAAGAGGGTTGAGCGCCCTAAAAAAGTTTGGAGGTTGCCCGGTAGCTATTTACGGCAACCTGGATTGGAACACTTGCGGGTGTAGACGTTATAGCTACGCCTAAAATCATGGGAGCGCGATTCAGCGGCTTTGCGTGCATTTGAAGCATCAGCAGTAGTCTGCCTCATAGAACGAAGCGCCATGCGAACTTCTTCTTGTAATTCGGGTTCAAATAGCTCTGCCAACGCATCAGTTTCAGGATCCGATTTCAAAGCACAAAGGTCATCATCTTCATCAGACATTCCTTAATCCTCCATTATGGAGATTTTGCCATAAGTTAGCTAAAAAAGCAAAAATATGATATTTTATTTTTAATAGAAGTTCACAGCACAACTCTGAACACAGGAGATAAGATGATAGATAATGATCAAAAACCCAAGAAGAAGTTCAATCCACGCGTTGAAGTATTCACAGCTTTTTCAAAGCCGTTTGATGCTCCAGCCAACAAAGTCATCGACGTATCAGTGGAAAAAGCAGCTGCATGTTGCGCATGTACAGCTTGCACAGCATGCCGCTAAAACCTTTTTTCTCCTACCTCTCCCCGCTTATCACTCCACTGAGATAGCGGTTTTTTTTATAATTATTTACCTATAATTAACCGAATAATTGACTAATACCATTGACAAAATGGCTTTTTTGTGCTATATTAGTATGATTGAAAAACCAAAAAGGAGCCTGACATGGAAGAAATCCTGAAGAAGATCCTGTTTCGTACAATTTTACTTTTTGTGTCTATCATCGCTCTTGCTTGCGTCGTTGTGGTAGCGGTTGCTTCACTGGCTCTCGGCGCGCTCCTTAGCGTGGCTTGGTGGAAGGTGGCGATCATCATCTTGGTAACCGTCGTGGTCACGAAGCTACTTTACTGAATGACACATCACCGACAACCTCTTTCCCGCCCGACTCTACATCGGGCGGCTTTTTTTTAGTAACAACCACCGGCTATAACGCCGGTGGCTTTTATCATGCGGACTACGTCCGCGGGCGAAGTTTGTCCCAAATTGACGTTTGTTTAAGCTCAATCTGATGATGTTGCTGATTGGCAATATAATTTTTTATTGCTTCTTCCGTAACTCAAACGGTTGAGACAAAGTATCCTCGCTCCCAAAGTGGCCCCTTCGGAAACTTATTTGTTTTCTTTTTGAGCCAACTTGAGGTTTTGCCTTTAATTAGGCCTATCGTATAAGCTGCAGTGTATTTTGGTGGTATGGATATGTGTAGATGTATATGTTCATCACCTATGTGCCAAGCTATAAGTACGAATCCCTTCCATTTACATACCATCTTGAACATCCTCTTTAGCTCTTGTTTAATATACTTATCTGCAAGTACTTTACCTCTGTATTTTGGAGTCCAAACAAAGTGGTATTTGCAGGTATATGTTGAGTGACTTTGCGTTTGATATAATCGCGCATTGGTCAGATAAATCACCTCCTTTCTTTGTGGGGTGATTTTATCTTACAGCCACGAGCTACGCTTTTAAACGCACACACCGGCTGACGCCGGTGGTTTATTTGGATAATCAAAAAACGAGCTTTCGCTCGTTTTTGTTGTTTGATAGGTTTGTATTTTGTACGAAGTACGATGTACGACGTACAAAAGTTTTTAACGCTTGCTCCACTGTGGTGCGCGGCGTGCTGATTTGAGACCTGGCTTTTTGCGTTCCTTTTGACGTGGGTCGCGGGAAAGGTGACCTAGTTTTTTTAAAGTCTTTCTGAATGTTGGGTTTAATTGAATGAGTGCGCGGGCGATGCCATGACGAACTGCTTCTGCTTGGCCACGAATACCACCACCAACTACTTTGGCGCTGACGTCTACTGCTTCTGCTTGGCCGATGGCTTTTAGAGGAGCTTCGATTTGCGAGCGTAAGATCGAATGTGCCGAAGTATTCATTGAAAGGTTTGCCATTGACTGTGATTAAGCCTTTGCCATTTTTGATAAGGCGCACACGAGCAACAGATGTTTTGCGACGTCCTACGGCTGGGATAAAAGATCCTCCTTTGGCTGTTTTGGCTGCAACTGCTTGCTCGGCCTCAACAACTAAAGTTGGAGTTTCTTCAACTTCTTTCTTTTTGGCCGGAGCTTTTTTGGCAGGCTTTTCAGCTGTTTCTTCTTTCTTTGCCCTAGCTGTTGGTTTCTTTACCGTCTCTTCTTTGGCATCAGCTTTCTTGGCAGTTGTTTTCTTTTCTTCTGGCATAATTATTTAGCAAAGGTTAAGCGTTTCATGCGCAAAACTTGAAGCTTGTTTTTAGGAAGCATGTACTTTACGGCATGGCGGATAATTGTTTCCGGGGATGATTCACGCAAATCTTTAACCGGTTGCCTCTTAAGGCCACCTGGCCGGTTTGATGTTGTGAAATAAACTTTTTGGTCCCATTTTTTACCGGTGAACTCGATTTTATCGCAATTCAAAATTTTAACACGATCTCCCATATCGGTATTTGGCACATAGCTGGGTTTGTGTTTACCCATGAGAACCATGGCGATTTGTGTGGCAATGCGGCCAACCGGTTTTCCGGCGGCATCAATTTCCACGGTTTCGCGGTCTGTGTGGGGTATTCCCGGTCGTTTCTTCCAAGGCATATTATTTTACAAGTTGAATTTGAGCTATTTCGGCGCCGTCTCCTTTGCGGGTACCAAGTTTAATTATACGTGTGTAGCCACCTTTGCGTTCCAAATAACGTGGACCAATTTCTTCCAATACTTTGTTCACTGCGTTTTCGCTAAGTAGATATGAAGCAAGCTTGCGGCGGGTTGCCAAATCTTTTGTCTTGCCGGCTGTGATAAGTTTCTCAACTATTGGGCGAACGTATTTGGCTTTGGCGAGCGTTGTATTCACATGCTCGTAAAGTAAAATCGAGGTCGCTAAATTGCGGAGCAACGCTTTGCGTGGTCCGTTCTTGCGGTCGAGAATTTTTTTCTTGCTTCGGTGCCTCATATATTATTTAGTCTTAGTACTTAGTCGTTCTTAGTAAAGTGATCAGTGAACAGTGACCCCACTTCGTCCTTCGATTAACTCAGGACTACGAGGGGCGCGTTGGTTTGATTAGTTATTCGGTTTCTTCTGCAGGAGCTTCGTCTTCGGTGGATTCCTCTTCTGCCGGTTCTGGGGAATCTTCGATGATTGGGGCCGCTTCTTGGTAGTTAAGATCTTTTAGTAAATTTAAGTGATCGAGTAAGACGGCTACCGCTTGGTTACAAGCGTCGATTGGGTCTGTTGCGCCATCTGTTTCGATTTCCAGTGTAAGTTTATCAAATCTGTTTTATCGCCAACGCGAGTTGGGGTTACTTTGTAGGAAACATTTATAACCGGTGAGAACAGTGCGTCGATACTGATTTCTCCCAAATCCATCTTTCTCATTTAGGCGATCTTCACTCGATCTGTAGCCACGACCCGGTGAGACAGTCGCTTCAAGTTCGAACGAAGCTGATTTATCTGTTAGGGAGCAGATGTTTGGCTCAGGATTTACTATTTCAACATCTGCATTTTTTTCGAACAGTTGCGGCGGTAATTGCTTGATCGCCTTTGGCCTCTAGGCGGAGTTTCACGGGTTCTTCGGAGTAGAGCTTTACACGAACCAGCTTAAGGTTAAGGATTATTTCGAGAACGTCTTCTTTGACATTTTCCATGGTTGAAAATTCATGGTCCACGCCGCGGATTTTTACGGACGTGATTGCCGCACCCGGAAGTGACGACAAAAGTACCCTGCGAAGTGCATTACCTAAAGTTGTGCCGTACCCTGGGGTACAAGGCTCAACGGTAAGCACGCCCTCGTTAGGGCGCTCGCCGGGAGTAAATTGGATGTTTGTTGGAAGTAGGAGTGACTCCATAGTAAAAAGAATGAACGATTAGCGCGAATAAAATTCGATAATGAGTTTAGGATCAAACGCTTCTTTCAACTCTTCCGCGCTCGGCAGACTCGTAACTTTTACGGTGAGAGTCGCCGGCTCCACTACTAACCAAGACGGAGCAACGTGATTTTTAAGATCTTCAGCCAATTCTTTCCAAGGGCCTTTATTTTTCTTGTTCTCGCGAACGGTTAAAATATCGCCGGATTTAACCAAGAAGGATGGAATATTTACTGGTTTGTTATTAACTAAAATTTGACCATGGGAAACAAGTTGGCGAGCAGCGGCGCGGCTTTTGGCAAAACCAGAACGGTAAACCGCATTATCCAAACGAACTTCCAAGAGAGTAACCAAATTTACACCGGAATCGCCTTTGATCTTCATGGCCTTCTCGTAGTAGTTTGCGAATTGAGTTTCGCTAATACCATAAAGACGTTTTGCCTTTTGTTTCTCGCGGAGCTGTTTGCCGAAGTCTGTTTGACGTGGCGGGCGGCCAGTACCATGCACACCTGGGGCATAAGGGCGGCGTGTAAACGCGCACTTCGAAGACTCGCATCGTGCGCCTTTCAGCATGAGCTTAACTCCCTCGCGTCTGCATAATTTGCAACTTGAACTTAGATTCCGTGCCATACTTTATATATTTGATTATTACATGCGCCTTGCACGTGGCTTTCTACAACCGTTGTGCGGGATGGGCGTGGTGTCCTTAATTGTGAGTACGTTAATATTGTTTGCATTGAACGCGCGGATTGCGCCTTCGCGGCCTTGACCAACTCCTGTAGCAAAAACACTTACATCTTTTACGCCAAAATCTTGAAGTTTTTCAGATAGGGTGCGAACAACTACCGATGCTGCGTATGGAGTAGCTTTTTTAGGACCCTTAAAACCGCAATTTCCGGCAGAAGCCCAAGCTAATGTATTACCATTCTGATCAGTTACTGTAACAATTGTGTTATTAAAAGTTGCGTGAATATAAGCACGTCCATGCGGTACATGTTTTGTGACTTGGACTTTTTTACGGCCCTTGCCAACCTTTTTGGCTTTTGCAGCCGGTTTTGTTGTCACCGCAGCTTCCGCTACCGGTGTTTCGTTTACTTCAGTCATAGCTATCGTTTAGGTCTTTTCTAACTTACGTTTACCTGAGCCTGCGGTATGGCGGATATTGCCACGAACGGTTCGGGAGTTGGTTTTAGAGCGTTGGCCGCGAGCAGGTAATTTTTTTGTATGGCGCGTACCACGAAAACAATTAACCTCTTTCAAGCGCTTGATGTTGCCTAAAACTTCGCGGCGGAGTTCACCTTCGACACGATATGTCTTTTCAACAGCTTCACGTAAAACTTTTTCTTGATCGGCTGTAAGATCTTTAGTGCGGATGCTTGGATCAACACCTGTAACTTTTATAATTTTTTCGGCACGGGTTTTTCCGATGCCAAAAATATATGTGAGCGCAATGTCGATGCGCTTGTTTTGGGGAAGTACTACTCCTGATATACGTGCCATATATTTTGATTAGCCCTGTCGCTGTTTATGCTTAGGGTTTTTCTTACAAATAACAACCACCCTGCCTTTTCGGCGGGTAATTTTACAATCCCGACACATGGGTTTGACTGATGTTCTGACTTTCATGGAATTGGTAAGTAAGAATACGCGTTGTTAAGGGAAATAGGCAAGCTTAAGCCTATCCGATGCCCTCTCACATCGGCTCGCGTAAGTGGGCTATAATCTAAAGGTTATACGCCCTTTTGTCAAATCGTAGGGGGATATCTCTACTTTGACCTCGTCGCCCGGGGTAAGCCTAATGCGGTGCATCCGCAATTTTCCTGCTAAATGACACAAAATTGACTGACCATTTTCGAGACGAACTTTAAAAGTAGCCCCCGGTAAGTTCTCCTCTACCTCCCCTTTAACACTTAAAAACTCCTTATTTGGGGATGAGGGTTTATTCGACATACGTAAAAATCATGATCATTTAATAGAGTTATCCACAAAATTATGGATGAATTATAACTAATTATGTTAATTTAGGCAAACTTTAAGTTACGATTAGCCTATTATCGCCTTAATGCGACGTATACCAGCCGAAACAGATTCCTCTTTCTTAATCTTGAATCCGCCTAACTGGCCAGTGGAGGTTACATGTGGGCCGCCGCAGATTTCTTTGGAATAAAAGCCTCTTTCGCTTTCCGGATCTTCCACAGTATAGACCTTAACCTTATTACCATACTTTTCATCAAAGATGCCAATCGCGCCCTCAGCTTTGGCCTCGTCAACGGTAAGTTCGCGCATGGTGACGGGTAGATCTTTTTTGATGATGGAGTTGACGATTTCCTCCACTTTTTGCTTTTGCTCGTCCGTCATCTTCTCGGGGTGCACAAAATCGAAGCGGAGGCGGTCTGCATTGATGTTGGAGCCGCGCTGAGCCACATGAGTGCCCAAGACCTCACGCAGAGCTTGATGAAGGAGATGAGTAGCCGTGTGAAGCTTGGTTGTTTCCTCGGATTGATCCTGGAGGCCGCCCTTAAAAACACCGGCAGATGCTGTGCGAGATAATTGTTGATGTTTCTCGAATTCCTCGTCAAAAGCTTTACGATCGATGGAACCACCGCGCTCGGTGACGAGTTCCTCAGTTAATTCGACTGGAAATCCATAAGTTGTGTAGAGAACGAAAGCCTGTTGACCAGAAAGCGATGTTGACTCACCTATCATGTGTTCGAATTCTTTGAGGCCTTTCTCGAGTGTTAGAGCAAATTTCTCTTCTTCTTTTTTAACCTCAGAAAGGATCCTCTCTGCATTATCAACTAATTCCGGATATACTTCGCCATAGAGATTAATTACTTCTTGGCAGACAGTTGGAGCAATAGGCGTGTCGATGCCGATGCGTTTAGCCTCGCGAGATGCTCGGCGTAAAAGACGGCGGGCAATGTAGCCTTGGCCGATGTTTGATGGAGCTACGCCGTTTTGATCTCCTATAATAAATGTGACGGCGCGCAAGTGATCCATGATAATACGGAGTGATTTGTTGATTTCAGCATCTACACCGTATTTAATGTCGAAAACAGTGTTAAAAGCCTCGAAAAGACGAGAATAAGCATCTGTATCGTAGTTTGAGGGTACTTGTTGCAAAACCGCTGCCATGCGCTCGAGGCCCATGCCAGTATCAACATTTTTTTGTTCGAGCGGGACGAATGTGCCATCTTCCTGCTTATTGTATTGCATGAACACATCATTCCAGATTTCAACAAAACGCCCGCAATCGCAATTTGGATGACAGACAGGGCCATAGGATTCTTTGTGAGGTTTGCCGGTATCATAAAACATCTCCGTATCCGGGCCACATGGGCCGGTTTTGCCGGCTGGGCCCCACCAGTTCTTCTTTTTGGGATAAGCGTAGATACGAGGCCCTTTTGAGCCTTGTGCAGGCTCGTCGATGCCAGCTTGCCCCAACTCGGCTTGGATGCCGTGGACAGCAAACTGTGACTGCCAAATATTGGCAGATTCTTCATCACGCGGGGCGTCAGTGTCTCCCTCGAAGACTGTGACGTAGAGTTTAGTTGGATCTATTCCACAATATTCGGGTTTAGTGAGGAATTCGTAAGACCAGCCGATTGTTTCTTCTTTAAAATAATCTCCGAGTGACCAATTGCCGAGCATCTCAAAAAAAGTACCATGGGTATCATCACCAACCTCGTCGATGTCATCGGTTCTTAAACACTTTTGCGCATCTGCGAGACGTGTGCCCATTGGGTGTTTTTCACCTAAAAGATAAGGCACAAGCGGTTGCATTCCGGCGGTAGTAAATAAAACAGTAGGGTCATTTTCGGGGATAATTGAAGCAGATGGCAGTATTGCGTGCCCTTTTTCTTTATAAAAATCTAGAAATAATTGTCTAATTTCATCGGTGGTTCTGTTTTGCATAATGGAGATAATCTACTACATAATAGCTTAACAGACAAGGAAATTGCCTTAAAATTGATAAAAGTTCATCAAGATTAAAGTTAATCAAGATCAACCCGAGTGACTCTTGATGAACTTTGATCTTTTATCTTGTTACTGAATACTGTTGACATTATTGCAGTTTTTTGCGTAGATTAAGCATCGAACTTCGAAAAACAAGCGGACTTCTGGGTCTATGTCGAAAGACTAGCGAATTGGTGTCCGCTGATATAAAATGCGACGCCAAAATGAGAGCGACCGCTACAGAGGAAAGGATGGACTTCCATGGCGTTGCCTTTTGGCTTTTTGGGACTTGTCCATCCGCTGAAAAGGAGAGCTCTTTCCGAAAATTCAAAAAACTCGGAATGATTTGCTCTCAAAATTAAAAAGTGAAGTGACTTCAGCCGTTCTGTATTTAACTCGTACATTGCTGTCACTTCACCGAGTTTAAAGCGGACTCATGGGCGATTGAGCTTAGCTCTAATAGTTGTATGTCCGCTTCTGGAAAGGATGGACTTTAGTCCGTGTGTGCAATTGCACTACCGCCGACGTGTCCATCCGCTGAAAAAGAGAGCTCTCGTGCGGCTGTCGTAAGACTAGCGAAACCTTGCTCTCCGACTGAAATAGAAGGGACTTATCGGCGTCTGCCGCCCCGGCTTTGGCAAACCTGTCCCTTCATAGCAAACGGTCAGTCTTAAGTGGTATTGCAATACGCTCGGTGCAGCATGACTGCCCGGTGTTTCGGCGGACTTTGGTCTCGTTGTAAATCACTGTCCAGCCGGTGTCCGCCATTTCTTATCCCTCGGTGAAAACCGGGGTTTTTTTAATTCACTTCTCCCAATGTGTCTTTAGTAACTGTTTCGATGAGGTCGAGCGGCGTATCCGGATTAAGTTGACCGCGCTTTTGGAGGACGCCATAAATAAGCTCAGCTTGATTGGTGAAAACTTTAAGAACGGACGGGTCGAATGTTTCCTCTTCCTCGCCGTTCCATTTCATTATCAAAAATGCTTTGTGGTCGCCCGAGTTTCTGTCGGATGGGATGGCGACAAAGCGTTGATTATCGGCAGAGAAAAAATGATATGATTTATTATCATCGTGAATCTGTTTTAATTCTTTATTGGATATGTGCAAAGATTTGCCATTTTGATTTGTACTCATGTCGTGGAACACCTCATGCTCTGTGCGGAGTTTATCTAGGCGAATAACACGTAAAAGCGACGGCGTGCCACCAATTGCACCTGATGCGGCGCGAACGAGGGAATCTAATAAATCGTTACTTAGCTGATCTTGCTCATAGATGGAAACCGAGGTGTCGTTGGCTAATTTTTTGAGCATGTCCATCTGGCGATTCAGCGAGCCTATATATTGATACGAAGAAACCAGTTCGCGGCGAGCGCGATCGCAGGCATCTTGAACAGCCATATGCTCTTTTTCTTTTTTCTCCATCAACCGCTCGTAAAGCATGAAAATAGATATGCCGGCCAAACCGAATAAAAAAATGAGGGATTCTTCTATATGTTGTTCATGTAAACCAAAATACCCCTGTTTAACAAGTGATGGAGAAAAAACCGCAAGAGCAAAAAGCAATAGATAAACTATCGAGATCCACTGAAATTTTTGGGATCGTTCTTCTGACATATTTTGGCTATGCTATCACAAATGTGCGATGTCGCGAATGACTCCACCGCCGAGGCATTCTTGACCCTGGTAAATAACGACGGATTGCCCTTCGGCTGCCGCACGAAGAGGTTTTGCGAGTTCTATGTGGATGGATTTTTTCGTTTTGCCTGTGAATATCTTTGCCGAGATCAACTCTCCATGATATCTGGCTTGAATTTGGACTTTGACCGGGAATTTTGGCGGTAAACCGGCTATCCAATGCACATCGCCGACGGTTAGTTGTTTTGCTTGTAAAAAAGGATGCGATTCGTTATCTACGACGATTAGTTGGTTCTTTTTTGTGTCTTTTACAGCTACATACCAAGGATGGTTATCTGCGACGGCGATGCGCTGGCGTTGGCCGATGGTGTAATTATGCAAGCCTTGATGTTGGCCTATGACATTTCCCTCGGCTGTGACGATATTGCCGGGCTTGTTTTTTATTTTGTTGGATAGGAACTTGGAAAAATCGACTTTACCAATAAAGCAGATCCCTTGGCTGTCGGGTTTGTTCGCGACCGGAAGTTTGAACTTTTTAGCAAGATCACGAATCTTGGATTTCTTAAAATTGCCAATCGGCATGAGCGTGCGTCGTAAAACGGAGCCCGGGACTCGATACAAAAAATAGCTCTGATCTTTTGCGGGGTCGATTCCCTTGAAAAGATGTCCAATGTCGAACGTCGAATGTCTAACGTCGGAAACTTTTGCCACTTTAGACTTTAGACTTTTGACGTTAGACGTTTGACTTTGTGTAATCGCGTAATGGCCTGTTGCGATGTAATCAAAACCAAGTTCTGTAGCTTTATCAAAAAAGAGGCCGAACTTGATGTATTCGTTGCAGAGCACATCCGGGTTTGGGGTCTCTCCTTTTTTGTAGCCTCGATAGAGCTCATCTACAATCTTTTTGCGGTATTGTTTCTCAAAATCAAATGTCAAAAGCGGGATATCGAGAGCGGCGGCGACACGGAGAGCGTCACGACGCTCGGCGCGCCAAGAGCAGACTCCGCTCATTGGATCTTTGGAATCAGACCAGTTCTTGATGAAACCTCCTGTAACTTCGTAGCCTTCTTTCAATAACAAAGCCGCGGCGACAGATGAGTCGACGCCTCCGCTTAGGGCTACAAGGACTTTTTTCATAACAAAGCTATTAGCTGATGGCCGATAGCTGATAGCACGCTAATAGCTATCTGCTATCCGCTTTGGTTGCAAGCTGACCACAAGCACCATTGATATCTTCGCCATATGAAATGCGATGCGTGACGGAAATTCCGTGGCGTCGAATATATTCTTGAAATTCGCGACGATCTTTTTCGTCCGTGGCTTTATACATGCCTGTGTCGTGATATTTTATTAAATTGACATGTGATAAGCGTTTGAATGGCTCCAGAAGCGCTACGAGCTGTTTTGCGTGTTCCTTGCTATCGTTAACTCCCTTTAGCATAACATATTCAAACATAACTTTGCGATTTGTTTCGCGCATGTACTCATCTAATGTATGCATTAATTGCTTTAAGCTGTAAGCGATGGATACAGGCATGAGCTTTTCGCGGAGATCCTGTGTTGGTGCATGAAGTGATATTGCCAGATTTATCTGTGGCGCCTCGTCGATCATGCGTAAGATTCCCGGAACTATACCGCATGTGCTGATGCTGATATGACGTGCACCAAGTCCGAACAGATCCGGATCGATAAGTGTGCCAATTGATTCAAAAACCGCATCCGTATTATGAAATGGTTCACCCATGCCCATGAAAACAATGTTTGTGACTTTGGCGCTTTTGGTTTTGAGATAACGGGCAGCGTGGATTACTTGGTCTACAATTTCTTCGGCGGTAAGATTGCGTGTAAAACCCATCATACCGGTAGCACAGAAAGAGCAGCCCATAGCGCAGCCGATTTGTGAGGAAACGCAAACAGTGTTTCGGCCATCCGCATGACGCATAATAACAGTTTCAATGCGCTTATTATCTTCTGTCATCAAAAGCATTTTTGCGCTCTCTGGTTCGTCTGTTTCTGATACTGTTTCGAGTCGAAGCGGAGACCAAGGTAATTCTTGGCAAGTCTCTCTTAAGGCTGCGGGCCAAGTGGAAATACCATCCCAGGAATCGTGAAATTCTACGAAATACGAACGAATCGCCTGTTCGAGGCGGTATTTTGGCTGTTTGTGATCTCTCAAAAATGAGGATAATTCGATTGGATTCATATAATACGTCCCACGTCGCACGTCTAACGTCCCACGTAGTTGATTAGCGGATACTACATCAAAATGCTTAAATTATCAAGGGGGATGAGTATATCTAGGAGTTCATCAAGATTAAAGATAAAAGTTCATCAAGAACAGCCAAAGTGACTCTTGATGAACTTTTATCTTTAATCCTTTATCGCGAAGTTAGGAGCACTGAAGCTGTATTTTGTGTATTTATAGCTAAGCCTTGAGAGTATGTGTCGAGAACAAATTGAGGGGCGGTAACGATTTGAGACCAATCCCAGCCCATGGAATTGAAGGCCGCCTCTGAGGTGATTGGGCGGAGCATGCCATGTTGAACAAAGTAGACTACTGGATTTTTGGAGGATTTTAAGAGTTCGCCATCATCAAAAGTATAAGGGCGAGCAGAAGTATAAGCTTCAACAATGTCCGTGGAGACGGTTTTGATTGGAACTCCACTGAAGTAATGATCTAAAAAAATGCCATCCAGTAAAATATATTTCTTACCTTTCCATGTGTACCAAACTGCAGGTGAACCTGGTTTTTTTATAAGTGTGCCGTCGGGTATTTCCCCCGCTTCGGCAATTGCGGATGATGGCGTGCCTTCCCAGCTGTATGTGCCCCAACTCCATTTAGCAAGTTGCTCTGCTTTTGCAAACATACCCGCACGTGAAGGTGAGCCTAAAACAACGATAAGCAACTCTCGTCCATCTTCTTCGGAAGGTTTTACACTGTAGACGAGATTGTTAAGCGATTCATATAAAAACCCGGTTTTACCACCCGTAACATAAAGATCATTATCCGGATCCAGAAGCAGATCATTAGTATTGCGAAGTGTTTTTAGTTCGCCGGTGTTTTTTATTGTAAAGGTATATTCTACAGTGCTGGCGGGCCTTTGAATTTCGGGGCGGTTGAAAGCGGCTGTAGCAATTGTAAGTAATTCGCGTGCAGTAGTGCGATTATCAACATCCATACCGGCTGCATCTTCGAAATACGAAACTTTACAGCCAAGATCGCGAACTTTGCGATTCATTGCGGCCACAAAACCATCCATACCCAAACCGGATAAGCGGCCAAAAGCGGTTGCTGCGTTATTTGCACTGCCGACTATTGCCGAGTACATCAAGTCTTGGATTGTCATAGTAGCGCCTTCATCTACACGCAAGCGGCCGCCACCGACTTCATCGACCGCTTTCAGTGCAACAACAGCATCCCAAGCAGGTTGGCGCTCGGTGAATACGAGTGCGCCGACCAATTTAGTTAAGCTGGCCGGGACCCAAGGTTTATCGGCATTGTATTCAAAAAGGATTTCTTTGGTTTTTACATCCATCACAATTGCGGCCGCAAAATCCTTATCAGTATACGAAAAATCCGCCAAGGCAATGCGATGGGGTGTTGCTGCGGCAAAAGCTGATGATGGAGCCAAAGTTATTGTAACCAAGGCTAAAATCCAAAAAAACCTTAGGAACTTCATGGTTATTCTATTCTACATAAAATGTAGAAAAATATCTACCAAAACGCTATTGTGCAAAAATTTAGAAGCGGAGGTTAGGCGCGTCCGTATGAATCCTCCATCCATTTTGACAAATTATCCATTAGTTCGGGATCAGATGTAAATAAATGAATTCCATGACCTGCATTTTTATAAGGCACAAATTGCTTGCGCTCGGCACCTGCATCTTCTACTACTTTTTTGGCTGCTTCATAAGCCTCCGGATCATCGGAATCGGAACCGGCAGCCCAAATAGCATGATGAGATTTGATATAACCGGCTTTTTCGACCGCATCGATTCCGCGATAATTGCCTGGTGATAAAAGTACGGCGCCGGCAAGGGACGGTTCGTCCTCAAGTGCCCAAATTGCAATATTGGCACCAATAGAAGCTCCAACAATCATTATTTGATCTTTTGTATATTGCTTTCCGGCCAGCCAATCCAAAGCACCTATTACATCATACAGGTATTTTTTATGATCATCATCACTAAATTTTTTATAATCCAATGTTCCGCCTTCTTCAGTTTTAGTGCTTTCTCCGTGGCCGCGCAGATCTATAGCCAATGATGCCAAATGATGCCTTTGCAACACTTGTTGGAATGCCGCCCAAGATTTGCGGTCCGCGGGCATCATGTGCAACAGAATGGCGACGCCAACAGTTGTTGGCGATGGAGACCACTCCCCTTTTATGTAGACGTTATCCAGGGTTTTGTAGGTTATTGTTTCGGGCATAACATTATTAGTTAAAGGTTTATAAAGTAACAAGTTTATCAAGAGATACTTAGGCCTCTCTTGATGAACTTTATGAACTTTTAACTTTATAAACTGTGTTGATTAGTCGAAGGTGACTCGGGCACCGGGGTTTAAAGTTACAGGGCCGGAGCCTTGGTGAGGTTGTTGAGCAGAGGCATCTGAGCGAGCGCCATGTGATTGGCGTTTATCCAAGGGATTGTAGTTTGCGCCACTGCTTTTCACCGATGGATAAGCGCTCGAAGATTGATCAGATTGTTGAGGCGGCTGCTTTTTCTTAAAAACGATTAATGATTCCAGACGTTCGCTTGGTTTTGGTTCGTCATCATGCTCCAGATCCAGATCCGGTTCAGGTTCTGTTTTGCGACCTTGGGGAATATATGGCTTCGGTCGATCTTGCAGTTTAAAATCTTCTTCGTTGCGAGTTTGGCCGATGGTTTTGTCATGCGAAAGATTTTCTTTTCCATCCATCCTTTTTTCAATTTGGCGTTTGCGTGTTTCGATGTTTCTGCCTTTTTGCCTGGCAATATCACCAACCAAACCACCGCCCATGAACGGAGGCTCATCCGGATCATCTTTCATTGGTGGCAAATCAGAAATCGGTGGTAGGTCTATCTTTCCAACTATGCGAGGTTTATTTGGTTCTTTGCTTGGCTTAATGCGCTGAGGCGCGCGATCTTTATCGTAGTTGGACTTGCGAGGCTCGCGCGATTCGGGCTCGGGACCGATTCTTTTAATGCGGCCTTTATCTTTTTGCTCTTCGCGGATAATGGGCAAACAATCCGAACAGTACATGGGACGTGATGGGTCGAGCTGTACCGGCATATCCCAAACTTTACCGCAACGTGAGCATGTATGTGAAAACTTGGGTTTATCTTTCTTTTTGCCTTGGCCGGCATTGGCCATTTTTTGCAAAGATTCTAAACGCTCGGGTGAAAGCCTGAGGTAATCCCCGGTTTCATCAGCTTCTTCATCTTCTTCGGATTTAACGTTAGTTGCTCTTAAGAACTCTCTGGGCTCGTGATGTTCGGACTTAGACTCAGAAACATCGGGAGCATCTGATTTCGTTGCTGATTCTGCACTATCTGATTTGAGATCGGGTACCACAATGTTGGGAAGATCATCCGGATCTATCTCGTAACTCTCTGCATCTGTTTCGCGTAAAGTACCTGTCTCCATACCACTCCAACGCAATACTTTCGCGTTGATGGTGGCTCGAGGAATTGAATATCTCTCTCGTGATGCTTGAATGACTTTATTTGCATTGTCGGTAAACTTGGCCATTGGTGGCAAAGTTGTAGCGGAAAATGGTGATGTTGCGACACCATCTACCATGAGTTTTAAGTAAATGTTGTATTTTGTGAGGTTGACCAGATCGTCGGCTGTAAATTGCGGAGTAAATTCACGCTCTAAAAACTCAGCATCTGTTGAGCCGACACGAAAAGCAAGAAGCGTGCCAACGTTACCAATAACGGCGGCTTTAACCTCGTCGGAAAGTTGCTCGATATATTGATGAGCAACGGTTAGGCTTAGGCGATATTTACGCGCCTCGGATAGAATTGACGCGAATGATTCGTTGGCAAAATTTTGAAACTCGTCGACGAATAAGTAGAAATCTCTGCGTTCATCCTCGGGGATGTTAACGCGCTCCATGGCTGCCATCTGCATATTGGAGATGAGCATACCGCCAAGTAAGCGCATATTATCTTCTCCGATGCGACCTTTGGACAAATTGACGATGAAAATTTTACCTTCGTCCATAATTGAACGAACGTCGATTGTAGATTTTACTTGTGCGACAATATTGCGAATAACAGAGGCCGCTAAAAATTGACCAACTTTATTTTGAATGGCCGGCAATGCTTCGGCTTTGTATTTATCTGTCCATGATGCAAACTCTGCCACCCAAAATGTTTTTACAATTGGATCACGAATTTTGGCAACAACCCGAGTGCGATAATCATCGTCTACAAGCAGGCGATTAATGCCAAGTAATGTAGCACCGGGATAATCCAACAAAGCCATGACGCAATTTTGGAGAATGTACTCCATGCGAGCACTCCAAACATCGGGCCAGATTTTTTTGAAGACACCCATTAAACCATTACTGACCAAATGTTTTTTATCTTCAGTTACAGATTCGAGAATGTTGAAGCCCACAGGATTTTCGAGATCTGCCGGATTAAAGTAAACGACATCGTTAATGCGATTTGATGGTATGTAATCGAGGATTTTCTCGGCAGTATCTCCGTGCGGATCTACGTAACAGACGCCATGGCCGGCCATTATATCGCTCATGACCATGTTTTCCTGTAAAACTGTCTTGCCCATGCCGGTTTTACCGATGACATACAAATGACGGCGGCGGTCATCGGTTTTAATACCAAATCTCCTCCGCTGATTGCGGAAGTTTGTCTCGGCGAAGAGAGTTATCTCGTTTTCGTGGTCGTGATCGTATTCAACGGGCATACTGTTTACATCTAACGTCGAATGTCGAACGTCGGAAACTCGTTTGACGTTAGACGTTTGACATTTGACTTTCTTTTTTTATTATTTATTATTTGTGATTTCGTGTTTAGCCGAACGGTAGGTTCATTGGGGGTTCGGATTGTTTCATGTCGCGCTTTTTAAGCTGAGGAGCTTTAACTTGAAAAGTGTGCGGGAAATGCCAGAGCGTTGCCAATTCTTCAGTACATAAATAATACGGCGGATTGCCATCCCAAACCGAGCGACTCTTGTAGTAAGAGAGCAATCGACGTTTGCGGACGTTGTTGCGTCGTTCTTTCCAAAGCAATAATGAACCATTTACTCCAACGTTTTTTGCCTCGGGTTTTAGTGATAGCATGTCGTTGGTATTCATCTGTTTTACAAAACCAATAAGAGACTGAACGATTTTTGGCTTTTTAAAAACATTTTTTTTGCCTATATACATGAAACGAATTTTACAGGTATAGCCAATTTTGGAAATTTTATTTTCGACAGCCTCCAAAACTTTGCGTTCTCCCGGGGAGAGATTGAAAATTTTTGATTTTAGAGGATCGTCGACTTTGGCCGGTGCGGCACTACTTGTAACAGATCCCATGATTTCACCCGCGATCAATATAAACAAGTTAAACGGAGCCAAAATAACTTTTTCGAGTGTGCTTGGCGGAGTAACCACTTTCTCGCCCTTGAGTTCTTTGATGAGCTTCGAGCCGCCTTTTTGATAAGCTCCAACATCGATAGGCAGGCACAACAATTGCACCCAAGCCTGCTCGCCGGGACCCAAGCGCGATAAGCCTTCGAGCAAAACCGAAAGAGGATCTTTGAATTCACCAGACATGGAGTGCTCAAAGGCGGGATAAGTTCTAAGCGGATAGAAGGATGATTTACCACCGGCGGGTATCATCTCTGTTCCCCATAAATCATATTCTTGATCGGGATAGAGAGATGGAACGTTTTTTGCGTAATCCTCTACTTCCGCAATTTCGGCCTCCGGGTATTGCGCAAAGAGTGACGCCTCCACTAAATCGCGCATAGGGCGCAAACAATGGACAACAAACTGCACGTTTCCTTCGATGGAGATTATTTCGCAAGAAATGGGATCTTGATATTTGCCCTGAATCCAAATCTCGGTCCAGGATGCGGGTGCGTGAGCGCCGGCCAAATGAGCAAACATGTTTTCAACGGCACGCAAAGATTGACCGGGATCTTTTTCGTTTAGGCGTGGAATATCGATGGCCAGAGTAACAAACTCTTTTTGTTGAGATGCCAACATCTGCCTCCAATAAAGCCAGCCTTTTGTAAATGCCCAACCTATAAAAATCAAAAATATTATCCAACCTCCATTAATGAAGATGGTTAACATTGCGGTAAACGGATTGGATCCAAAAGAAGCCAAAAAAGTAGCCACGTCGAACGTAAAGTATTCGTTCATACTTGGTTTATTGTAGCACATATTCGAGTGTACGGAAAAGCCGTAACCGAATCAGAATCAAACTACAAAGTATAAACATAAAAGAGTTGAAAAAGTAACTAAAAACAGAACTGATTGTTCTGTTTTTACTCTTTGCGAATTGAACTTTTTAGATTATGGTTTTTAGACTTTCCCGGCTTTCATTTTTTGCTGATACTTGTAGATGGTAACCAAAAGCGGAGAAGCGATGAAGATGGATGAGTAGGCTCCGGTTGCGATACCGATGATAAGCGTTAAGGCGAAATCGCGAATACTCTCACCACCGAAGAAATAAACTGCGACCAATGCCAAGAGCGTTGTTATGGTAGTGTTGATAGAGCGCACGATTGCTTGGTTTAAAGACGTGTTTACAATATCAACAAATGTGCCACTGGTTTTTTGTAGATTCTCACGGATACGATCCATCACAACAATTGTGTCGTTAATGGAATAACCCATGATGGTTAAGATGGCGGCGATAAACGAAGTACCGATTTCGATGCCGTAAAATTTACCCAAGAAAGCAAATACTCCAACCGGGATAATAACATCGTGAAAAGCGGCAAAGACAGTCACCATACCATATTTCCAAGATTTAACGGGTACTGAGACCTTTCGAAAAGTATAACCAATAAAGATTAGAATCGAGACAAAAACCAAGATAAGTGCGGTGATGGATTTTGAGCGTAATTCTTGTCCAATAACAGGGCCAATGGAGTCAAAACGCAGTTCTGTGATTTGTCCGTAATTTTCACCAAGTAAACCAAGAACTTTTTGATGTTCATCCTCTTTAAGGGTGCGCATGCGGAAATTCATGTCAGATTCTCCCACTGGCTGCACAACCATACCACCCAAATCCGCAGCTGAAAGAACTTGTTCCGCTTCCATAGCCGTTGGGCGGTTTCCATCCTCATAACGGACAGTGAGAAGCGAACCACCGGCAAAATCTATACCCTGTTTAAGCCCAAAGCTGAAAAGCGCGAAAAGGCTGGCTCCGATTAGGATTGCGGAGAGAGAGTACCAGATGTAGCGATATTTGATTATGTTCATAATTTGATTATGTCTAACGTCAAACGTCTAACGTTAACGTCTAGATTCTAGGTTTATTTATCGTTAGATTCGTCTTTTTTAGGTTCGGTTTTTTTGAGAAAAAACCAGCCAGCGGAATTCACAAACTTGGGAACTGAAACGTAATGCAAGAGGTTGCGAGTAATTACGATAGCCGTAAACATAGATAAAATAATACCAATGCCTAATGTTAATGCGAAACCCTTGATGATTGAAGAAGTGAACCAATACAAAACCACACAAGATATTAAAGTGGTTAAGTTACCATCTCTAATACTTGGCCAAGCGCGTCGGAAGGCTTCTTCAACAGCAACCGGATAAGATTTTTTCAGATTTAATTCTTCCTTTAAACGTTCAAAGATTAAAACATTTGCATCCACAGCCATACCAACGGAAAGGATTAAGCCGGCGATACCGGATAATGTGAGTGTAACTGGTATTGTTTTGAAGGTTGCGAATAGCAAAGCACCATAAATCGATAAAGCGAAAACAGCAATCAAACCAGGTAAACGGTATACAATTGTCATGAAGAGTGCGACCAATAGAAAACCCCACAAACCGGCAATAAGCGATGCATTAACAGATGTTTTACCAAGTGATGGACCAACTGATTGCTGAGCAATAAGTTCAATAGGTACAGGGAGAGCACCTGCTTGCAGTCGCTGAGCCAATAGCTTAGCCTCTGCAACGGAGAAAGTACCTGTAATAACCGCACGACCACCTAAAATTTCGGAGTTGACGGTTGGTACGGAGATTGGCTCGCCATCAAGGTAGATTGCTACAGGTTTACCAATATTATCTTTAGTGATTTTTGCAAAGAGATCAGCTCCTTCATCATTAAACTGAAGGCCAACCTCTGCAGCGCCGGATCGTGGGTTGAATTCCAACTGAGCACGTTCTAATTGCTTGCCAGTAAGCTCGGTGCGTTTAAAAGGTTCTGCCGGTGGAATGATGTCGTCGCGTGTAAGCTTGGTAAATTGCATTGCGCTTACGCGAACATCCTCTATACCACGTTCGTCTACTTTATAAATAAGATGATAACCAAAATCGGATTCGATTGGATCGGAGATCGTTCCTACCTGTTGTGGGAAAACGGCATTTTCGAATGAATCAACCATCACACCTTTGCCAAACCAGCCTAAATCACCGCCCGATTGATCGGCGCCGGGCTCTTCGGAGAGCTCTTTGACTTTAGCTTCGAAGTTTTCAGGAGTTGCACCTTTTTTGATGTCTTGGATATAAGCAAGCGCTTCTTCTTTACTTCTGGTTGTTGATGCCCCTGCTTGCATGGCGCCTTTCCACTGGATTAAAAGATGACGTGCGTTTACCTCTTTGCCGGTTTCTGATTTTTCTTCGACTTTGACGACAACTTCGGTGTTATCGGTGCTTATTACTGATGGAATAACTTTGCCGACTTCCGAATCACGAGCTACTTCGTAGATTTTTGCGTATTCGGGCTTATCTTTGATGAATCCCAAATCTCCGCCATTTTCTTTTACGGCCGAATCTTCGGATTGTTCCTTTACTTTATCCTGAAATGAATCAGGATTATTGACTACATCGGCAAGAAAAAGCTTTGCTTTATCAGTTGCTTCGTTTTCGGATTGATTAAGTTGTAGAATTTCTTCTTCAGTTAACTGGCGCGGTGAGTCATCGTTAATAACCTTGAATTCCAAAATTGGAGTTTCGCCAATCATGTTGATAGCTTCATTAATATCACGAACGCCGGCCAACTCGACTGAAACGCGATAGTTTTCCCCAGCTCTAGTGGTTTGCACAAGAGGTTCGGAGACGCCCATAGCATTTACACGACGTTCAATAACATCACGGACACCATCAAGAGCAGATGCTTGCTCGGTACTGGGGACCATCGATAAATCGGCTTCGTACTCGAGATGAGTACCGCCTTGCAGATCAAGACCCAGCACAAATGGCATGTTAATATGGCCAAAACTTGTGCCTATGGCGTTATTAGCCTGGTCGATGATCCAGTTAGCGGGTTGGCTGTAAGACAGCGAGCCGGCAATTAAAAAAAGCAGGACAATTAAGCCTACGCGGCGTTTGACTTTAAGCCTGGAAACGCCTGTTTCTGGGATGTGTTTCTTTGACATACAATTCGGCGAAAGTATAGCGAACCGCCGTGGAATTTGCAAACTGTGCAATTATTCGGCTGCCTGGTAAGTGGCTCTGAAGCTTCGGCGAAGCGTTGAGTCCGCGTTCTGAGGTTTGAGATCCTCTGTTTTAGGTTCACTTAAATCTATGATTTTGTTCAGCTCCGCTTCGAGCGATTCCGACCTTCCTAGGGCTGTGCCAATGGAATATGTATCCAATAATAATTTTACTGTATCAAATGATTCCGCTTTAAGCATTCTGGGTATTATGTACGGCTTCTCTCTTGCGATTTTTGCGGTTTTGATTAACAAACTCACAACATCTTTAGGAGATTTTTTCAAAGCTGATTCCAGACGTGATGAAGACTCTTCGCTAAAAAGGTTTTGCATTATCGAAGCATTGCCGGTAATTCCTTTTGGTAAAGATTCTAAAAAACTTTTTAACCTGACATTGCCAAGTGTTTCTTGGAGATCGGCCATAACCGCTAATTGATCCCCCTTGGTTAATTGTTGCCGCATTTCGGCCGTTTGCCATGAGTCAGGAATAACTTCATTTACCAACATTTGTCTTTCGGTTTTTGAACCTTGCCCGGAAATGAGAGTTTTGTATTTTGGCAACGCTTTTCTTATGGCGGGAATCATATGACTTGCAACGATTGATTCGGCCATTCCGGCGGCAATGGATTTTCGAAAGTCAACAAATGCCGGTAAAAATTTGTTAACCTCATTTATAGTCATTTCTTCATTGTATTTATCGCCTAATTCTCTTTGAAGTATGCTGTGTATCTTTTCTATTACCTCTGGTTCAAAACCCCTGGCGATTAGTTCGGCTGTTAAAATTTCGTTGGGCAGCTCGAGGTAGCCTTCATCTGTAACTTTTATCGTTGCACTCTCGATTCCAGCTGGTGCGGGCCGGAGGGTGTCTGCATAAGCTTCACTGGAATATGATTTTTGCAGAGGAAGATTTGCAGAGGATTCCAAACCACCAAGAGCAGCTTCTATGTCTTCGTCACTTCCTAAAATATCTGCAATACTTTCTCTGGCGCCGCGCTCCGCGCGCTCGATGCTACGCCTGGATGCTTCACCAATTGAAGGAGGAATTCCTTCAAAATCCAAACGACCGATTTGTTCCATGATCTTGGCGGCCTGTGTCTCGATGGCTCGGTCTATGTCCGTATCTACAGAAATCTCAAAGTGGCCTGGTGATACTTCTCGCAGCTCGCCCGTGCGCAAAGTTTGATCTTCGTGAGATGTAGGTGTTGGATTTACTTCATTTGTAGGAACTTGATCTTGCGTAGCCATAATATGTAGATTATAGCATAATTTTGCTAACTGTATGCTGCAATGCGATATTTTATCGACAGAAGGCAAATGAAAAACGCCGATATAATACGGTTGACAATCCGGCCATGTTATGATAATAAAGATCATTCGTAACTCTCACTCGCGAATGCGCACAATAACAACTTAAGACTAAGGAGGCTAAATGAGCTGCGCCGCACTAAAATTGCTCAATGAAGCCAAAAAACGTATGAGGGAATGCGAAGTTTGCACCCCTTATCAAGTTCCTGCGCCACTTTGGGAACTTACTCAACCGATTATTCGTGACTTGCTTGCAATGATCAAAGCCTACGGATTCCCGTATTCCAATGCCGGAAACCGGCACCAAAGACTATATCTAAAAACACAACATGATCGTGTTATTCCTCTATCTGTCTCAATACCACCGGCAACAACAGCTTTGGTGGTAGGCGATTCATCCGAAGATTGTTTTTTCATCATTTTCAAAATCAGTGATGAAAGTTTTGGAATCATCATTTGGAACAAAAAAATCAAGGTTACGGATCTTTTGGATGCCATGTTGGTTTTAGATGGCGTGATGGAGTCTCGTGGTTTTTATGACCCAGGGATGAACAAACGTACTACGTTGTTTAATGAACCCCACGGATTCCGAGTGTCAGAAACTTTTCCGAACAAATCCGATACCTACGAATTGCGAGATACTTGGGACGAGGAGCGAGTCAAACTTCGCTTCGATGAACCCCAAAAGCTCGCGGTTGTAGTTCTTGGTGACAAACGACACCTTTGCCTTGCGGCAAACGCAAAAGACCCAAACCTTGGTCAAAAACTTAAGCCAAGTGGCAGTGCCCCAAAAAGTCCACAAGAATTGCTGGACAGAATTGTTGCACAGCACGATGTATCAAGTCGTTCTTAATACCCACCCATTTGATAAGCTCAGGGTGGTTTTTTATTGTCAGCTATTGACATTTTGCATTAATCTGGCTATTTTTATTGTGACTTAAAAACAAGTCGTTAGGAGATAATGTGGAACAAATACCAAAAGAATTGCCACTCTCCAAAAAAAGAGGTTCTGAGTTTCTTACTCGATTACAAAGACGTGCAGATTATCTGCGAAAACGAATTGATACAAATAATCAAATAGGTAAATACGCCAACCTAAGTTACGATGAAGCCGAGTTCTCGGCGCTTGAGTGGACAATCAAAAAGATCATTGAGTATGAAAAGCAGATCGATCGGCTTGATAGAAAAAAATAATTACTACGGTGCATCAGAATAACCTGCGACTTCGTGGGTTTTTTATTGCTTAGTTTAAGAAATTAGCTCACTCCACTTAGCTTTGGCTGATGTAGATGAAACGGGGCTTAAATCTACAACGAGATCTCCACTTTCTGTTCCGCACAACATTTTAATACTTTAGATTGTTCTTTCTCGCATTGTACAGCCTTTCCGTGAATCCACCTTCTTTTGTGAAATCTTCTTCCAACCTACGAAGCTGTTGATCCAGTAAATAGTTTGTTTGATGTATGAGACAGATCAAAACATTCGCTGCATCCTGAGGGTCCTCGAGATAATGCAAATACGTTTCACGAGATCTATTTTCAGCATATGCAAGTTGTCTAACTTTTTTGGACTCGGGATTTTCTTTGTCCCATTGTGCAAAACCTTTCTGTCTTAAAAAATCCTCGTAATCCAAAAGTAACTCCTCTTGGCTGGCTCTGGCGACGTTTATAAGTTTAATTTCGGTTTTCTTGGAAGTTGCAGAGGCTTGGCAACCTTCGGCTATGTTTTGGCGACCTGATCGAGCTGCCTGGACCATCTGATCTTTCATGCGCCACTCTGGTACATATCGCTCACAAAAAGCAACTGTTAAGTCATAAACTATAGTTGCACTTTGGAAAGATTTTAGTTTTCGATAGCCCCCGTGCGGAACTAGGATGCCATTGGACATATTGATCTTACAGGTCGCATTGGTCGAATAGGACTTATTGGCCGTGGCATTTCTTAAACTTTTTACCGCTTCCGCATGGACACGGATCATTTCTACCTATATCTTTAAATTTCGGGTCGTTAGTTTGCACTGATGATGAGCTGGTGTTTTCGTCCGAGGTTTTTGCCGCACCTGAGAATATTAAGGGCTGTCCATTGGTACGCGGCTGAAAGTAACGTAATGCCGTGCGTTGAGCAGTTGGGATTTTGAAGATTGCGTGTGCGACCTGTTTGCTGATTTGTGTGTTTAGGTCGTTAAACATGCGATAGGCTTCGCGTTTGTATTCTACGAGTGGGTCGTGTTGAGCGTAACCTTGGAGGCCGATGCCGCGGCGGAGATGATCTATAGCGTCCAAGTGATCGACCCAGAGCATGTCGTAAGCGCGCAGTAAGATGCCTTTTTCAATCTCTCTCATCATTACCGGGTCGGCGATAGAATCTTCGATGTGAGTGTATGTCTGGTTAGCCAAATCCATTACCGCTTCGATTATTTTTGTGCGTCTTTGAATAACATCTTCTTTGCCCTCTGCAACTTCGGAATCTAGAGCTTGGAGAGCTTTATCGGAGTTGAACTCGGCGGGTAATAGAGCATTTACAGCTTTGGAGACCTCTTCTAAATCCCAAAGAGTTGTATCTTCGGCGCCTGTGTGAAAAAAGACTATTTGTTCAATCTCATTTGTAATATCTTCCATTATTAGTTTTTTGAGTGGGCGTTCCCCTTCCACTGTCGCCTTGGCGGCTTCATCCAAAATGTTTCTGCGTTGCGAGTAGATGGCCATGCGATGTTTGTTGATAACATCATCATATTCCAAAACGTGTTTGCGAATATCAAAGTGATGACCTTCAACCTTGCCTTGGGCGGACGCGATGGCTTTGGAGAGAACTTTGCTTTCGATTGGTTCATCCTCGGGCATCTTTAAGAACTCCATGCGCTTTTTCATGTTCTCCGATCCAAAGATGCGCATCAAATCATCTTCGAGTGATACGTAGAATTGTGTTGTGCCCGGGTCGCCTTGGCGACCGGCGCGTCCGCGGAGCTGATTATCGATACGGCGTGATTCGTGGCGCTCGGTACCCAAGACGAATAAACCACCGAGATTTTTAATGGCTTCGGCCTCGGCTTTATCGGGAGGGTTGCCACCCAAAATAATATCCACACCACGACCGGCCATATTGGTTGCAACTGTGACTGCGCCTTTTTTACCGGCTTGAGCTATCCACTCACCTTCTTTTTCGTGGTTCTTGGCATTTAGAAGATTAAAAGGAATACCTTCCATTTTCAGAAGTTCTCCCAGGATTTCATTCTTTTCGATGGATGCTGTACCAACAAGGACAGGTTGGCCGGATTCGCGGAGTAACTTGATATCGCGCACCACGGCTTTAAATTTGCCCATTTCGGAGCGATAGACGCGGTCGGGTAGATCTTTGCGTTGGTTATCTTTATTGGTTGGAATACTGACAACTTCGAGTTTGTAAATCTTATGAAACTCTTCGGCTTCGGTGACGGCTGTACCGGTCATACCGGCGAGTTTTTTGTATAGACGGAATAGATTTTGAAATGTGATGGTTGCCATGGTGATAGATTCGCGCTGGATTTTGACATGTTCCTTGGCCTCGATAGCTTGGTGCAAACCCTCGCTATAACGACGACCTTGCATAAGACGGCCGGTGAACTCATCAACAATAAGAACTTCGTTGTCTTTAACCACGTAGTCCTTATCTCTTTTGTACATCGCATAAGCTCGAAGAGCGTTTTCGAGATGGTGAACGAGTTTAACACCACCGGCTTCGTACATGTTTTCTACCCCCAGCCATTGCTCCATTTTGGTGATACCGGATTCGGTGACGGTAGCAGTGCGGAGTTTTTCATCAGTTGCATAATCCAATTCCGCATCAAGCTTTGTTACGAGATCTGCAAATTTGTAATAAAGCTCGTTAGCTTCCTCTGCCGGGCCACTGATGATTAGCGGCGTGCGAGCTTCGTCGATAAGAATAGAGTCGACTTCGTCGATGATAGCAAAGTTTGGCTCGGGGCGCTGTGCCATTTGTTCCAAAGATTGCACCATGTTATCGCGAAGATAATCAAAACCGAATTCGTTATTAGTGCCGTATGTAATATCTGCCAAGTAAGCCTCTTTGCGAGATACGGGACGAAGGTAGTCCATATCAACATGAAACATGCCCAAAGTATCGCGTTCTTCATCGTGCTTTGGCTCGGCTTTAAATTCCGGATCATAAATAAAACCGCTTTCATGCTGGATGCATCCGATTGTGAGCCCAAGCGCATAAAATACTTGACCCATCCAAACAGCATCGCGTTTAGCCAGGTAATCGTTAACTGTGATGGAATGTACTCCTTTGCCTGTTAAGGCATTTAGATAGACAGGAGCGACAGCTGTTAAAGTTTTACCTTCACCGGTGCGCATCTCAGCGATTTGACCCCTGTGCAGCACGATGCCGCCGATAAGCTGAACATCGTATTGGCGTTGACCAAGTTGACGCATTGATGTTTCGCGGACAATCGCAAAAGCTTCTACCAAAATATCATCCAAAGTTTCGCCTTGTGCAAGACGCTCTTTAAATTCTCGTGTTTTATCTTTTAATTGTTCGTTGGTTAGTGTTTGAATTGTTGGCTCAAGTACGTTGATTGCATCCACCAGTGGCTGGATTCTCGTTAGTTCCTTTGCATTTGGATCACCAAACATCTTTGTTAATATAGACATATTGCGATTATCTTACTCATTTATGACCTATACGTCAAAACAAGCCTTTAACTTTTTGCAAAAGTTGATAAATGGCTAAAATAGGTAGAAAAATCACTTCGAACCAGTTTTATCCTTTGTATCTCTCGTATGGGCTTATCCTTGCCGTGCCACTCGAAACTCGAAGAGTGTAGTGTGGCGATCCCCCGTGCTGTCGTCATAGGCGGAACCATGCAATCAACATCAAAATCAAGGATAAACACAAGAGAGTTTTTGTGCTTATCCCCTACCCCTTATTAAGGAGTTTTGCAAAAAACTTGTATTACTAATATCGAAGCACCTCCTTAATAAGGAGGTTGGGAGGATTATCCTACCCACGCTTAGTATCCCTGTTTTTCTCCTTCCATGCGGTGATTTCCTCGCGCAAATGGTCGCGGACTTTGTCGATGGCTTTGTAGAGATCTTTTTCTTGTTTGGTAACGCGGAAGAGTTTGCCCGGGACATCGATCATGGTGGTGCAAGAGTAAATCTCGCCTTTGTTGTGATGAGTGTTATCTAAACCCAAATCCACCTCGATGTGCATGATGTTATCGAAAAATTTATCTAAGGACATGTACTTTTCCTCCGCATACTGCCGTATTGCATCTGTGAGATCCATGTTTTTGGCGCGAATGTTGACTGTCATATTCATTTCAAATTAATAATTAATAAACAACAAATAATAAAGCAATATGATAAAATTTTCTCAAACTTTGTTATTTATTATTTGTGATTTGTTATTTCTATATATAGCGTACGATGAGTGCGCTTAAGAGTCAAAGCCGACAAGCGCAACTTCGTCTTCGAGCATGATGTTGTAATCGTCGCGGATTTTCATCTTAGCCTTGCTCGTGAGCATAAGAACATCTTGCGCACGGGCGTTGCCGAGGTTTACGATGAAGTTTCCATGCTTTTCACTGATTTCTGCGTCGCCGATTTTCTCACCTTTCATACCAACTTGCGATACCAACCAGCCGGCACTAAGTGATTTTTTCTCGAGCATCTCTGGTGGAATTTCTTTAACGTCGTTTTTTAGACGCTCGAGCTCGGATTCATCTTTGAAAGTATAGTTTTTAAACATGCATCCCGCGGATGACTCGGCGAAAGGTTGGCTCTCTTTACGTTTGGCAACAAATTCTTCCATGCGGATTTTAACTGCGGATGGATCCTCAGCTTTTTTTAGTCCGAGTGTTGTGCGAAGGATGATGTGAGGCACACTCTTAAATACGCTATCGCGGTAATCAAACTTGCACTGGGCATTTGGATAGACCATGCGTTTCATGTCGGATAGTCGGATGGCATCGACTGTGACAACAACATCTTTCATCTCCCCTCCCCAACAGCCGGAATTGCCGTAGATAGCGCCTCCGATGGTGCCCGGCAGAGTTGATGCCCACTCCATTCCCTCGAGGCCTTCTGCGACGGATTGGCGGGCTACGGCGCCGGTGATCGCACCCGCATCTACGATGATTGTTTTTTCGCGGACTTTTACCTCGCGGAATGCAACTTGAATCGCTAAACCCTTAAAACCATCATCTGAAACAAGTAGATTGGAACCGCCGCCAAAAATGAACCAAGGAATATTTTCTTTATTGGCTATTTCGATAGCATCTTTAAGTTCGTCAGGATCTGCTGTGGAAAGGTAGAGAGAAGCCGGGCCACCAATACGCAGATTGGTATGCTTGCTCATGGGTTCGTCCAATAAGATGGACGGGAAGTTTTTTTGGAATTTTTGGATTTGTTCTGGTGTCATATGGATTAAGTATAAAGTAGAAAATAGAAAGTGCAAAGAGTATTTTAACTTAAATAAGTTTAAAGCGTGATTAAACCTCAAAATAAAAAATTAAAAAAAGCCCCCGATTGTTATCGGGGGGTTGTTGAGATGGGAAGGCCGGTTTATGCGGCCTGCTTGCCCTTGTCGTCTTTGACCTCGGGCTTCTTGGTGCGCGTGCGCTTCTTGGGCGCTTCGGCGGCCTTTTTCGAAACCTTGCGCTCTTTGACGCGCGAAGGAACTTCGGGAAGGCTCAATGCCGTCTTCCATATCCTTGTGGATGTGCTTCAAGAATTGCTGACCAAGCCAACGAACCGCCTTGTCAAGACACATCTTCTTAAGACCACGAACGTGCTTGGCGAGCTCGGGGTTTTTGGCGGCTGTAACCTCGGCTTCGGCTTGTGCGTCCTCGTCCAAATCCTCTTCGTTGTTCTTGATGGGCTTGATACCGGCCTTCAAGCGCAACATGTCGACATGCGCTGCAAGCGTTGCCAGATCTTCGGGCTTCATATCGTAGGTGCAGTTGATTTTTCGCGAATAGAACTCGTGAGGCAAAATCTCCTCATCAAGATTCTGTTGCATGGCTTTTTCCTGTCTGTCGAGGAGAAGCTTGTAGAGCTCGTATGCACGGCGCAAATCGAGCTTGGCGCGCCATGGTGAGCTTGGCAACTTGATGGTCTGCTGAGTCCACAAGTACACCGCTTGCTTCAAATCCTCTTGCCAGTTGCTGGCATGACCCTTGCGGCGCCTAGCCCTGGAGCCGTCTTCGAAGTGATGATAGCCTGCGTACGCTCTCAAGTGTGCATCTGTTTCGAAGCGCCGAATGTCCATGATCGTGGCCATGATACGCGCAGAGATCAGAGGTCCACAACCGGGGATTGGCGCAAGAACCGCCTGGTAAAGCTTGTCTTCGGCCAAGGTTTTTTGCATTTCCTTGACCAGCTCTTTCATGGATGCGAGGAATGGCGACATCACGGTTCCGTTTATCATTTCGTCCACGATGATTCGGAACATCTTCCTGATATCGTTGCGAGGAATCAGGGAGCGCGCGAAGAATTTCTCGAGCCCCAGACGTGCAACGAACTGTTCGCGTTCCGTTTCGGGAATGCCGACCAGGAGAGCGTCGATAGCTTCGCGCGCCGCTTCGGCTGGAACCTTGGAGCCGGAGACTGTGCCCTCCATGTTTTGACTGGCCATTACAAGCAAGAATCGGTCGTTGTAGTTTGCAAGCAACCTTTGGTAAGTGGCGAGCAAAACCTTTTGGCTGGCCCGATAGGATTGATACAAGCGTTTCAGAACCAGCGAGCGTTTCTCGGGATAGCCGACTTCCAGATAGTTATGCAAATGACGCAACGCAGCCACCAAAAAGGCAGACGCACGCATGCGGCGAACCGTGAGCTCGTGGCTGCTTTCGCCACCGTTCGGGCCCTCCTCGACTATTTGCCAGTTCATGTAGTGCATGTTTTGGGCAAGTGGTGTATCGCTGATAACGCCGTCTTGCTTGATCTTGCCGGATCCGAGTTTGAATGTGGGAATGCGGAACACTTTGACGCCGCGTGAAAGCGCAATTAAAGCGATCTTATCGCTCGCTCCGCCGTTTTCGCAGAACAGTTCATCGCCGGGCCGCAAAGTATGAAGAAGGAACTTCTCCTTACTTTCGAGCGAGGCAAGCCGCAAAACTTGCGGCTCCTTAGCGGGGTCATTTTGCCCCACCGCCACATAAGAAACTCCCACAACAGCGTGCGACATTCCGTATCGTGCCATTTTGTACTCCTCATTATGAGGTTGTTATGGTACAAACCGCTTAGCAACATGCTTTGCGGCAAAATCGCCTAAGTCCATAAGGACAAGCGAATGTGTGAAATTAGCAAAAAAATATAGAAATGTCAAGCCTGGAACCTTGATTTTTGTGATGATATTGATTCCAACCCGATTTTCAATCTAAACGCAATTTATCCTTATCTAGGCTGTTAATCTTAGTATAAAAAAATTGCCTCGGCTGAGGCAAATATTAGAGGAAAGATAGTCGATAACAAGTCTAGAAGACAATCAACTCGGAATCTTTCCGAGAAAATAGGTGATGGAGACAACAGTCTTTTAGTTGTGCAACACTACACCGCGAGTCTCCATCCTTTCCTACTTCGCCGAGGCTCCGTAGGATCTTCGATAGTGAGAGGATATCCTGATATTCATCAGAATACCGTTTAAAGTTTAGCGGGACACCGTTTCCGTAGAATGTAGCATGCCCAATAAAGTCCCGCTTTTTCAAATGAAAGGACAATATTACTTTAGTCTTGCGACACCAACAATTGAGTCCTTCCTTGAGTTAGTGATGGAGACACCCCTTTCCCAGTCTTGCGACATCCGATATGGAGTCTCCATCATGCAGTGGGAGGACACGCGTGTGCCAGATGTTATATCAAGCGCACCAAAGTCCTCTCGTTTCACAATTCAGCGGGACATCACGACGTGAGCCGTTTAGCAAGGAGTACTTAGTCCCGCTTTTCAAAATGGAAGGACATGACAACCTGAGTTGATAACAACATCGCAAAAGTCCTTCCGTGAGTTGGTGATGGAGACAGCCACTGATTAGTTTCGCGACAGTAAAAATGGAGTCTCCATATTCAATGTGAGAGGACACGTGCTCCCTAGTTATTACAGTATACTGAGAGTCCTCTCGTTTCAAAGTTCAGCGGGACAAACATGCCGTAGCACATGCAGCACTCCTTGAGTCCCGCTGATAGGTTTATTTAGCAAAAATCGACCTTAGTGTCAAGGCTTCGGGGTAAACTTATCCCCTTCCCCTCTCTTGAGATCAAGAGCGGGGTGATGTTAATAAAATTTTATTGCGCAAAGCTGAGTCGATATCGCCGGCGCCCATGAAGATGCAAATATCACCTTCTTTAAGCAATTTTAGAGTTTGATTAACCGCAGACTCCGGATTCGGGGCATATTCCATGTGTTCCAGAGGTCGTGCGATATCGCGAGCTTTGACCTCGTCGAGAAGTTTTTGCGATGTGACATCCGCGTCTTCCTCTGCTGCGCGACCTGCAACGTCGTAGATTTCGCAGAGGACAAGAGCGTCGGCGCGATCAAAACAGGTGACAAAGTCTTGCCAAAGATGTTTTGTGCGGTTTTTGTGATGGGGTTGAAAGCAGAGAACGAGGCGTTTATCGGGGTAAGCATCGTGGACAGCGGAGATAACACTTGAGACAGCGGAGGGATGATGACCATAATCGGAGTAGATACTTACGCCGTTTTGTTCTCCGACAAGTTCCATGCGGCGCCAGATTCCGGGGAAACTCTCGGCGACTTTTTGGATGGCTTCATCACTTGCGCCGAGATGGCGGGCCATAAGAACCGCTGATGCGAGGTTCAAGCCATTGTAATCGCCGATGAGGCTGGAAGTGAGATTAAGCACATCATCACCTGTTTTAATTGCGACATGGAGATTTTCTTCTTTCCATTGGATCGTCACTTCGTTTTTAACAATGTTTTCATCCTTAATCCTTATCCTTTCATCTGCGAAGCGATTAGGACGCGCGAAATAATTGACCTTAAGTTTTTGAGTTACGATTAAAGGTTTAAGCGCTTCGATAACTTGGTCGCATTCTGCGTTGGCAATGATAGTGGCGCCGATCTTTGTTTGGCGTATTAAACGCTCGAAAGTTTGGCGAAGCTCGTCGATATCGGCGTAGACATCCGTGTGGTCGAGTTCCATGTTGTTGATGATGATAGCTTCGGGATGGAATTCTAAAAAATGCTTGGCATACTCATCCCCCTCGACGATGACCAAGTCCGAATTACCGAGGTGCAAGTTTTGATCTTTCCAACCAGGTATTTTACTGCCTACGATTACGGTTGGATCAAGATTACCCTCGATGCACATCATGCCCAAAAGAGATGTGACTGTGCTTTTGCCATGAGTGCCAGTTACGACGACGGTGCGTGAACTTTTAAACCAGGCTCCCATCCATTCGAAATTGTTGATGTCGGTTATATTGCGATTTTTAGCAGCGATGCGTTCGGGGTTGGTATCCGGAGCAGCAGATGTGTGAATAACGCCATCACATTTTTCGGGGACATTGCGTTCGTCATTTGGGCCAATTACGACATTGATACCCAAGTCTTCCATCTCTTTAGTAATTTCGGATTCGTGGACGTCTGAGCCGGTTACAGTAACGCCAGCTTTAAGCAAAATTTTGGCAACCGCCGACATGTTAATGCCGCCGATGCCTATAAGGTGAACGTTTTTCCAATCGTGAATGTTTTTCATAAAACTTTTGTACATCGTACAACGTACATCGTAGTTCGTCCAACACCTTTGCGGATTGACAAAAAGGCATATTCAGTCTATGTTTGGTTGTGGAGGTGACATGATATTTAAAGATCGTCCCGATTCTCCGCCTTGCTATTTACCAAGCAAACAACTGGTAACATTCGTTTTTTCACAACCTCAAAACACAAAGCCCTTTTATTTGGCTGAATTATTTACACAAAAAGAACCGGAATACGGCCCGCATGATTCAAAACTCGAATCAGTGCTACGCAATGTGCAGATGCATCAAGTAGATATAAGTATCGGCAAAAAACCGGTTTGTTACCATGTGCCTACAGCGGAAATAATAGCTTTTTTACGCAGAAGGCCAATGAGGGGATTTGTAACCACGAATTTTTTTCTAAGTCCGGTGAAACTAAATATGTTACTTGATCGTGCAACCGGTAACTTTTTAGAAGACGGAGGCAGTGCACAAAGCACCGAGAGCGGCATACTTTTTGCCAGGGATCTGAGACCGGACGAAATTATTTATTTGATCGTTATGTCGCGCACACCGGTGAATATGACCAATGTGGATTTTAGACTTGGCCGCAGATGATGCTGTGGCTTTTTAATTTGACTGAATATTTGTAGATATAGTAGTGTCTTGTGACACAAGGGAGGAAAGATGCAAACGCTAGATGATGTGCAAAACGTACTTTTTACAGTTCCACCGATTCGCGTGTTTTATTTTGGCAGTGATAAGGAATTGGGCAGGGATGAAAAGTTTCTCTTAGATTTTTTTCAGGAATCTCCTATACCCCAAAAAGAGGTGAAAAAAATCCCGTTGGCAGTGCAACGTACACTGGCAGCCGGCTTGCACCCAATAATACTTGTTCGATTTGGAATTGTATTTCAAAAAAACTTATGTGGGGAAAAGTGTTTGGACATTCTCGAAACATTAAGTGACCCGGTTGAATATGCGTACTGGATTGCGTATGGGAGTTTGAAGCTAGTAAATAGCATCGCACAAGCTCAAACGCCCATGAAAAATAACCACCTTGGAATAACACGGATAAACAGTCAGACTCAAGATACTGAATTTTTCTTTGACGTGAAAAAGGGTGAGAGGCTGTATCAATTGCAATATACTGCAAATCCATTACCCGGTTGCTCGATCAGTACTTGCTAGACGGAAAATTATCCGTCTTTTTTTATTCCAAACCATAGACTCTCTCTGCAAGGTCGCCTTTAAATCTACCGAGCCATTGTTGATTTGGATGTTTTCGATGTTTAACATTCGAAAATATACGAATATGGTTTTCAAAAATGTAAGCTACTTCTTGTCTGTAAATAAATTAATTATTGACGAGTGGCTGTTTTTGCATTAATTTGGCGCTTGGAGGTAGCTCATGGACTATGAAGATATTAAGCAAGCATTCTTTGTAGACCAAGTACATTATATAATATTATATTCGAAACAACTTGAAGCCTCTCCCCTGGCGAAGTTATTGTTGAAACATGGAATCAATGATTTTTATCATGATGATTTATGCGAAACAGATATTAGGACTTTGGGTGCAGGTTTTTGCCCTGTATTGATTTTGGGATCTGAATTGATTTTTGATAAAGATCGTACAGCCGTTGATGCTTTGACGCATCTTTTGCAAACTGGTTTTGGCGATGTTATAGGGTATAGCGCTTGTTTTTTTCTCATACCTCCGGAACTTTTACAGGAGATTATAGCCAAATTCTTGGACACGCTCAGAAAAAATCGGAACGTACTAACAGCATCCAAAGGCAATAACCGAAGTTTTTACTCGGACATGAGACATCATGAAGTTTTAACCTACGCCTATTTCAGAACCGAACCTCTGCCAAAAGCAACTTTTCGCCTCCGCTAGTGGAGGCTTTTTTATTTGGCAGAAACATGACAAATGAGCTACTCTATTATCTAGTAAAAATCTGAAATATATTGATATGACGTAACATACATAAGTAACAAGTCTTAACATCGTAACGTCTTAATGGAGTTGTTTTGGCGTATACGTTATGACATTAAGACGTTATGACATTATGACTATTTTTAAACACATTGCATTATGAAAATTTTACAAAACCAAGATCCTGAGATCTTTGAGATATTAAAAGGTGAGGAAGATAGACAGTTGAAAGGGATGACACTGATTCCTTCGGAGAATCATACTTCGAGAGCCGTGCTTGAGGCTTTGACATCCGTGCTATCTGACAAGTATGCGGAGGGTTACCCCGGTAGAAGATATTATGCGGGTAATGACTATGCGGATAAGTTGGAGACTTTAGTTCAGGATAGAGCTAAAGCTTTATTTGGAGTTCCCTATGCCAACGTTCAGCCGTACAGCGGGTCGCCGGCGAATTTGGTGATTTTAAGTGCACTCCTCGAGCCGGGTGAGAGTTTAATGGGTTTGAATCTTTTAGATGGCGGACATCTCACGCATGGCTGGAAGTTTTCGATGACCAGTAAATTTTGGAAGAGCGTGCCATATCATATGACGGTAGATGGGGCGATTGATATGGAGGAAGTCAGGCGATTGGCACTTGAAGAAAAACCCAAGATTATTATTTGCGGAGGCACTGCGATTCCACGCGCTATTCCTTTTGCCGAGTTTGCCAAAATCGCTGATGAGGTTGGCGCTTATTTGCTGGCCGATATATCGCATATTGCCGGGTTGATAGCGGGCGGCGCTCACGAATCCCCTGTTCCTTATGTGCATTTGGTAATGACGACGACACATAAGACTTTACGCGGGCCAAGAGGTGCGATGATAATGGTGACCGAGAAAGGTTTAGCGAAAGATGAAGATTTACCAACAAAGATTGATAAAGCACTAATCCCCGGTTTGCAGGGTGGTCCGCATCTAAATACAATCGCAGGAATTGGCGTTGCGCTTAACGAGGATGGTCAATCGTCATTTAAAGAATATGCGAGTAAGGTCGTAGAAAATGCGAAGACACTTGCCGAGGAGCTGAAGAGCAAAGGCTTTAAGCTTGTTAGCGACGGCACGGATAACCATCTAATCTTAATAGATTTGATTCCAACCGGCGTTGGGCGCGGAGTTTTCTTTCATGAAGGTTTGGAACGAATTGGCATCTACACAAATAAAAACACAGTTCCGGGCGACCCAAGTTCGCCGTTTTATCCAAGCGGGCTCAGGATCGGGACTCCGGCGGTGACTACGAGAGGCATGGGTGAGAATGAGATGAAGTTGATTGCAGGGTGGATCGCGAAGTTTGCAGAGCATGTAAAAGATATTAAGTTGCCCGAGGATAAAGAAACTCGTAAACAAGTCATTAAAGATTTTAGAGCCTCGCTTAAAAGTGATAGCTTCTATGATGAGATGAGAGCTGAGGTTGAGGCGATGTGTGTGAAGTTTGCTGTGCCAGGAGTGTAAAATATCAGCTCGATATCAAGTTGGTTGATTTAAAAACAACCCCTGCACTGAAGATTTCAGTGAGGGGCTATTGGAGTCTTTGCGGGGATATCACTAGTCGTTTTGTTTGACTCTTCGCACGGCGAGGAAGTGAACCCAACGAAGGTATTTGTCATCAGGCATGTAGGCTAGTTCGCGTTCTTTACTACCTTGAGTAACGCGCAAGCACGCGCTTACCGCTTCGCACTCATTCTCTTTCCATAGTGTCCCGAGTGCGTAAATTACACACTCATGCTGAGCTTCAGGGTAAGCCGCACCAAATGCGAGGAGATGCTGGATTTCCGCAGGGTAGTAACCCTCCTCCTCAATTCTTTTTCTTGCCTCGTCGCCCGACAAATAATCATTGAAGCAGAACAGCCTTGCCTCATAAGCTATTGTACCACTGCAAGGCTTGAAAATTGGGAAGGTGGCTTTCGTAACGCCTTCAGACACATAGGCATAGTGACCAGCCGCTTCCATTTCATCGAAACTCATGTCGTAGTCAACAACAAGTTCGAAAATCCTTGTCGTATCGAACGGTTCCACGGGTACGAATTTGCGAGGAACGGACAGGAACTTGATCAGTTCATCTGCCTTGATTCTTGGCTTGTCAAGAAAGCTTTGGAGGTCGGGACGCTTGATGCGCCCGTCGCCAATTCGATGATGCAGCTCAACGAGCTGATCCAAGATCAATGCCTTCTGACAACAATAACCCGTTTCGTCCAAAACTTTAGGATAGTCTAGCCAATCGCGCAGCTTCTGAACTGTAATCCGACCGGATTCGATTTGTTCGTACAACTCACGGAGTTGGGCTGAGGTCACTGTTTCCTTATGCATCTTCTTATCTCCTGCACCTGTCAGCAGAAAGCTCACCCACCAGGCACCATACCCAGCAAGTCACTAGCATTGCTAAACAAGCACTATAAAGGACCGGATTTATTTCCCAGTCTTCTTTTAACCCAATTAAGCTTAACTAAGCTAAAAGAAAGCTGGGAAGTTTTGTTAATAATGAACGAATAACAGAGTTTTATAGCATATTTTAGCGAAATTGTCAAGTCTGCATATCGACAATTTTGGCTTTCTGGACTATACTGAGCCCCATGAAACCTATCCCGGGCAAACAAATTGCCGCACAGATAAAACAAGAGTGTAAGCAAGAAGTGGCCGAAAAAGGCATAAAAGCTAAACTTGCGGCTATTTTGGTTGGCGAAGATCCGGCATCAAATTTGTATGTTTCGCTAAAAGAGGCGGCGGCACATAAAATTGGCATTGAGACGGATTTTAGACGCTTACCGGCGGAAACGAATAATGAAGAAATCATAAACTTGATAAAAGAGTGGAATGAAGATGATAGCGTTACAGGGATTTTGATTCAGTTGCCGCTTCCCGAAGGTCATGACACAGAAGCCATTGTTGCGGCGATGGATCCTAAAAAAGATGCCGATGGATTCCATCCTATTAATGTAGCCGCATTAGAGCATGGCGAAGCCACGATTCTATCACCTTTGCATGAAGGGATTTTGAGATTGATAGCTTCGACAGAGCTTGTCCCAAATCATGCTTATGTTGTGATTCTTGCAAACTCTCACACCTTTGCAGATCCTTTGAAGTGGATCTTTGAGAGAGCTGGGGCGGATGTTGACGTTGTGATGGCAGATAAAAAAGATGATAAAGATTTGCGCGAGGCGGATGTGATTGTGACTGCTGTTGGCAAGCCGGAGTTTTTGACGAGTAATGCGACTAAGCCCGGCGCCTGTGTTATTGATGTTGGAATAACAAAAACCGCTGACGGTAAAGTTAGCGGGGATTTTGATTCTAAGAGTGCAGAAGATTTGGAAGGTTGGTACTCCCCTGTTCCGGGTGGCGTTGGGCCAATGACTGTGGCTCTTTTGATGAAAAACGTGATACGGCTCGCTGAACGCTCGTAAAGATTTATATTACAAAAAAGAATCTGAGAATCTGAGCTATCACGCTTAAATACACAGATTCTTAGATTCCAGATTCTTTTAGTTTAGGAAATTTCAGTTTGATCAAGATCTATGCCAGGGGCGGCCATGTGGTATGCATTTTGACGGCGCATTACGCGGGCCATAACTAAGATTGCCGCGATCTCCAAAATTGTTTGAACCAGAAATTCGTAGCGGAACAAAACCATCCAAGGATTGGGCTGGTAGATTAGTGCTATGATAACCTCTAATATCACTGTAACTACAACCCACGAAAGGATAAAAATACCAAGTTCTTTGTCGGATGGTAATTTGTCTTTGAATGCCCAGTATGCAAATGGTGCGGCGAGAAAGGCAGAGATAGTCCAACCTATTATCAGATCAACCCATGGGGCGATAGGAACCGGAAAAACAAAACTGAAAATTCCGATAATCAGCAATGTGTTTGCAAACCATTTGGCCAGCGGAACAACGAAATAAAGATATTTTTTCATACTTAGAAAGTTGTAATTAAATTTTCGATGATAACTAGAGATAAGGCTAATGCTACAGGAATTGGTATATAACGCCAAGCCCAATGACATTTTTCACCTTTTTTTAGTTCACGATGCAATAGATGATCGATCCAGATTTTGGTTTTTTGCGGTTTGTTTAAAATTTTATAGGCAGCCAAACAAACAAGCAGACCATTCATTGTGGTTAACACACCTCCCACAAAACCGATTGTTGATAAAAAGTTTTGCGATACTAAAACGAACAATAACATCGGGGTTACAACTGATATAATCCAAGCGGGAGTACGCTGAATTTTCAGATCTATATGTAATAAATTTTTTAAAGATTGCGTAAAGGTGAGAAAGGATGTGCTAACCGCCAAAAGCCCTACAGCAGGTATTAACCACCAAAAAATTTCCGGGAAAGCTTTTTGAATATCGGTTACGCTTGCGACATCAGGATAAACCGTGGCTATAACCACACCAAACATCCAGCTAAGTAAACCGGCACCCAAAATTGCCAAAGTCGTACCAATGCGAAAATCGTTTTGCTTTCGCTTGGCTATATCTTTTAGATCGGGCAACACGGTCATGGCTGTTACCGAGAAGAATATGATGCCAATTGCTCCCACAAAGCTATTTACATTTATGGTTGAAACCGACTCCCATTTTATAAAAGGAAATAAAATAAGACCGGTAAAAAGCATGAAACCTATTAGTAGCCAGGTCAGTTCACCTTGAATTTCGCCAACCACTTTAATTCCGTAAAAAACAATCAGAGAACCCACGCCCCAAAAAATTATTGTCCAGACCCAGATTGGGTAATTAATACCAACACCTTGGGCCAACATGTATAAAAACGTTCCCCCTAAAATGACATAGGCTAATAAAGTTCCCGAGGTTTTACCTAGCATACTCATGATGGCAACCCAATAGGCTTTGCGTCCCAAAACATTTTCTATATAACCCGGTAAACGATGAGTTCCCCTTACAGCATAAATAACATCGATATAAAGGTGATTCAAGATTATTACAACAAGCAAAACGATGATGAAGATAATCGTACCGCCCAAGATGCCGGTGCGCGAAAATACCGCTGGCAAACCAAAAATACCCGCCCCAATTATCGTTCCGAGTAAACTTATGGCAATTTGCAATGTAACTGACTTTTGTTTCATTTACATGTGTAATTTTAGCATATTTGCAAGCATTTTAATATCCACAATTAAACCATAGCTTATCTTCTTGCGCTTAAAGTGCCGAAAAGGTAATTTGCGCTCATATGACACAGCTCGAGAAGCTCATCCCCCAGAACGTAGAGGCCGAAATGTCGGTCTTGGGTAGTTTATTGCTTGATAAAGAGGCAATGATAAAAATCGGTGATGCTTTGATAGCTGATGATTTTTATTTGCCAAAGCATCAAGATATCTACGACACGATGGTTGGGCTGTTTAAAAAGCACGAGCCGATTGATATCTTATCTTTATCAAATAGACTTGAGGAAAAGAAGATCTTGGAAAGTGTTGGCGGCAGAGCTTATTTGATTCAACTCTCTAATGCGGTGCCGACTGCGAGCCATGTGAAACATTACGCAGATATTATTCAGAAAAAAGCCACGTTGAGGAGATTGATTACCGCAAGTCAAGAAATTTCTTCTTTAGCCTTTGAGGAATCCGAAGACGTGGAGAAGATTTTAGATAGCTCTGAGCAGAAGCTGTTTGGAGTTTCGCAAAAGTTTTTAAAGACAGCATTCACCAGCATTACAGATATTTTGGACACTGCGTTTGAGAGGATTGATGAGATACATCGTGATAAGGGTAAGATACGCGGAGTGCCAACCGGTTACCCGGATTTGGATCAAATTTTGGGCGGTTTACAAAAAAGCGACCTGGTAATATTGGCTGCTCGTCCATCCTGCGGAAAAACTTCGTTATCTTTGGACTTTTTGAGGAACGCTGCGGTTAAATACAAAATTCCGGTTGGATACTTTTCGCTTGAGATGAGTAAAGAGCAAGTTGTGAACCGCTTAATTTGCTCTGAGGGAAACGTAGATCTATGGAAGATGAATACCGGCAGATTATCCGACCAAGGTGAGCATGATGATTTTTCACGTATTGGGCACGCAATTGGTGTTTTGTCTGAAGCGCCGATATATATCGACGATACGGCTTCGGCAAATATAATGGAGATTAGGACAAAAGCCAGGAGATTGCAGATGGAGCATGGCCTTGGTTTCATAATCATCGACTACTTACAACTTATGGAATCGCGTGGCAGCAATACGGATAATCGCGTACAAGAGGTTGCGGATATTACTCGCGGTTTAAAATCCATTGCCCGTGAGCTTAATGTGCCAGTGCTGGCGCTTTCTCAGCTTTCACGTGCAGTTGAAGCAATCAAGCCTGCCATTCCAAAACTTTCTCACTTGCGCGAGTCCGGATCTATAGAGCAGGATGCGGACGTTGTTATGTTTATTTATCGAAAGGCAGCAGATAAAAACTACCGTTTAGAGGATTTGAGTCCTGAGGAGAAGAACTTGGCAGAAATTCATATTGCCAAACATCGTAACGGCCCAACCGGAATGGTTAAACTTTACTTCGAGGCCACACGTGCCAGCTTTAGGAGCATGGCAAAGCAACAAGGCTCGAATGCGCACGGATTGGCATCAACCTCACCCAGCCCGGCAATGGCGCCTCCGGCTATGGGTAACATATCGCAAGATTTTGTTCCATTTGATCCAAATACCCCAATTACAAATACTCCCCCGCCGGGCGGAGGATAAACTTGCCAAAAAGCGGTGAATTGCTACACTAACACTACTTAAATAACCAATAACCAACAAAACAATCACCAATAAATAACCAATATCCAAATATCATAAATAACCAGTCAGTATTTGGTTATTGAAAGTTTGATAATTAATTGGTTATTGGAGCTTGGTGATTGGTAATTTCAAGTTATATGTTCAATAAATTGAAACAATTTCAAGATGTTAGGAGCCGTGCCAAGCAAATGCAAAAAGATTTGGATGAAGTAAATATCGAGGGCGAGGCAGGCTGGGGTAAAGTTAAAGTAACCTTAAACGGCAACCAAAGAGTTGTTAAGTTTGAGTTTGCTGATGAGGTAATGTCCGACAAAGCTAAACTCGAGGGTTACGCAAAAGAAGCGGTAAATAATGCCATGGAAAAACTGCAAAAAGAAATGGTCACCAAGATGAAAGAAATGGGCGGCTTAGACCTCGCGCAGGATATTCAGGGGATGATGGGGCAGGGCTAAGTATCAAGATTAAAGATTAAAGTTCATCAAGAGTACCCTAAGTAACTCTTGATGAACTTGTTACTTTATACTTGTTACTTTTTTGATATGTTAGTCCCTCGCAGTATTGATGAGTTGGCTAAGATGTTTGATCGGTTGCCGGGGGTTGGGCCCAGGGCGGCTTTGAGATATGCATATTGGCTGGCAGGGCAACCGAAGCCGCTGATCAATCAGTTTGCGGATGTTGCAACCAGACTCGCGGAACAGATTAAGACTTGTGAAGTTTGTGGGATGTGGACTGATGACTCGCCTTGCTCTGTTTGCGCAGACCCGGCTCGTGATGCGGGTTTACTTTGTGTTGTGGCACATAGCCAGGATATTAGAGTTATGGAAGATGCTTCGGTGTACAGGGGCAAGTATCACGTACTTGGTGGCTTGATAGATCCTGTTGAAGGAAAGACTGCAGAGCACTTAAGCGTGGCAAGATTAGTGAACAGAATAAAAAATAACAACCCAGAAATTAAAGAGGTTGTACTGGCGCTTGACCCTGATGTTTTAGGTGATACTACCGCGCTTTATTTAACAAGACAGTTGAGTGCGCTAAATGTGCCCGTTTCGAGGCTGGCGCGTGGAATTCCAACCGGAGCGCAAATTGAATATGCGGATGAAGCGACGATTACCGATGCGTACTTGAATCGACGGAAGAACTAATCCCCATTTTTCCCCCTTTATGAAGGGGGTGTCGAGCTTAGCTAGAAAGGGGAATAAAAAAACCGGAGTCTTATGCTCCGATTTTTGTGATTTTGACTTTGGTGAACTCTTGGCGGTGGCCAATGCGTTTTTTGTAGCCGGTCTTGTTCTTGTATTTAACGGTCATAACTTTTTTGCTTTGTCCGCTTTCTACAATTTCGGCTGTTACTTTTTTATCCAAATTTGGTGTACCAACTTCGACATTGGAGCCATCATCCTCGGCAATCAAAAGCACTTTATCAAAATTGACAGCATCTCCCTTTTCACCGGGAAGCTTTTCGATCTTAAGGGTTTGACCCTCTTTGGCGATATATTGTTTTCCGCCTGTAGCGATTACTGCAAACATAATGCGCCTATATTAGACGAAGTTAAGCGAAATGTCAAATACGAATGCCGTCGCTCGTCCTACGTCACTCGTCCTACGTCAAAATCGCGTATTTTGGCTAAAATTGGATAAAAATTTAATTTCTCAATCTAGGGTGATTATATCCCCAATTTGCCAATTATTGGCATCCGATAACCCTGCGTTTACCTCCAAAACCATGTCTGCTGGGTTTTTTGACGAGTATGTTGCAGGCCAGTCCCAGGGTTTTGGTTTGGGCATGTTTTTGGCGATGTCTACGATTTTGTTGTCGTTTATAAAGATCATGTCGATATCAAACAACATGTCTTTCATCCAGAAAGTGCGCATGTCCGTACTTCCAAATAAAAAAAGCATTCCTTCGTCTTTTTAAGTTTTTGACGGTCGGATAGGCCTTGGGTGACTTCGCTTGGCGTTTGAGCGATTGCAACATTAAGTGCTGTACCATCAACCATGATTGTTTTAGTTGGATAAAGGAAAGAATCCGACCAAGTTTGATTATGACTATTAAAAGAGATGGTAACGGCCGGTAAAATGACGATGAACGCAAGGATGATCGCTGTTAGAACCAATAGTAAAATTATGTAACGTTTGTTACAAGCAAAGCAGTGAGTTTTTAGATCAATTGATTTCATTTTTTGGTTTTGGTAAACGTTTTTGAATTGCACGATCAGCCATCCAGGAAATGAGGAGCGTTATAATGATAAGAATGAAGACTAGAAACAGTTTACCACGAGTTTGCAAAAAGAGTGCGGCAAAACCCGCAGAGGCTGAGACGAGCCAGAAAAGATGAACAGCACGTTTGTGCGGGAGGCCAGCGGCGAGTAAGCGGAAGTGAAGGTGAGAGCTATCACCTTTGAACCAAGGTTTGTGATTTAACATGCGACGAAGGACTACGAAGCCGATGTCTGCGATAGGAATAGCAAGAACAGCGAGCGCGATTGCCAGTTTGGCGCTGGAGACAATGGCGAGGAAGCCCAAGCAAAATCCGGCGAGTGTACTCCCCGCTTCCCCCAGATATTGCTTGGCCGGGTGACGGTTGTTGGGTAGAAAACCTGCAAAAGACCCTGCGACCATGACTGAGAGCATTGTTGTTGATGGTTGGTAAAAAGTTGGCATTGCGGAGAGCAAGCCCACCATGGATGCGCCGATGATACTGATGCCCGAGACCAAGCCATCTAAACCATCTGTGATCTTTGTAGCGTAGATAGCGACAAGTAACCAGACAACCGTAAGTAAATCATTGGGAAGTGATAAGTTCCAAACGCCAATGGACCAGTGCCACCAGTTTAAAAAAAGCGGTGCGGAATTAGTTGGATCGGTTACGTGGATAATGCTTGTGCCTGTGATAACGACGATTATTGCGGCTAATACAGGAAAGAGAAAACTCTTCCAAGCTTTGAGATCGTATTTATCATCAATAACTCCGCCGATAACTAAAATGATGATTCCCAAGGTAAAGCCGATGAGTTGAATTACGTTTATTTTGTTTACCCAGAGATTGGAGAAAAGGATAAAACCAGTTACAGAGAGAAGAAGTGCGACTCCGATACCCAATCCGCCAAGAAGAGGAATCGCTTGGGTTTGGATTTTGCGCGCACTTTTTGGAACGTCTAAAATTTGATATTTAACCGCCAATTTGAGTGATATTTTGCTAAATAAAAAAGAAACTGCGCCGGTTACTGCGAAGACAACTAATGCATACACTGATAAATTTACCCATGACATAATCGTTTTAGACTCTAGACGCTAGACACTAGCCAAACCTCTAGCGTCTAGTGTCTAGAGTCTTAGTAAGGATTCTCCGCTTTCTCAACCGTAAGCTCTCCATCATCATTCAACACTATGGTATCGTGCCTGGCAACTTCGCCTTTTAGGAGGATGTCGGCAAGTGGAGTTTCGACGCGATCTTGAATTACGCGGCGCATGGGGCGGGCACCAAAAGCCGGGTCAAAGCCGGCGTCGGCGAGATTTTCTACTGCAATGTCTTCGGCGCGGAAATTCATGCCTTTAGCTTCCAGAGCCTTGGAAATACTGCCAAGCATGAGCCATGCAATTTGGACCACTTCGTCGCGAGTTAGAGGTTTGTAGACGATTATGCCATCAAAACGATTGAGGAATTCCGGTCGGAAATAAGATTTTAACTCACGCTCCAAAAGATTGGTTTTGATTTTATCCATACTCTCCCCTTCTGATACAGCGCTCTGGATATAAGAAGTTCCGGCATTTGATGTCATGATTACGATTGCATTTGTAAAATCGATTGTTCTGCCGACGCTATCGGTGAGGCGGCCATCATCCATGACTTGGAGGAAGAGCGTGAGAATATCGGGATGAGCTTTTTCGATTTCATCGAGGAGAACGATGGTGAATGGCTTTTTGCGAACAGCTTCTGTTAAAAGACCTCCACGTTCGTCGCCCGGGATACCGATCATGCGGCCGATTGAGGATTGGTCTTGATACTCGGACATGTCGAGGCGAACCATGGCATTTTCATCTCCAAAGTATTCGGATGCTAAAGTTTTTGCGGTTTCGGTTTTGCCGACACCGGTTGGACCAAGGAATAAGAAGTTGGCAATTGGGCGCTTGCCCTCGCGAAGTTCTGCTCTGGCGCGGCGGATGGCACGGGCAACGGCTACTACGGCTTCGTCTTGGCCAACTATGCGGCCGTGCATGTGCTCTTCCAAATTCATGAGCTTGCCGGATTCTTCCTTAGTTACCATCTCCACAGGAATATTGGTTTTATCGTGGACTACTTTGGCCACATCGTCAGCGGTGACGATAGTGCGCTCTTCGCGAGTTTTTCTAGCAAGGACGGATGCTTCGCGGAGCACGTTTAGTGCGTTTTGTGGTGGCGCGACATCATGCAAATAGCGGATGGAAAGAGTTGTGGCTTTTTCCAAAGCACCATAAGAGATGAATACGCGATTCTTATATTCGATGCTGCCGGATTTGGCCATGAGCACGCGAATTACTTGTTCTGCATCCGGATGCGGGACATCTACCTTGACCATGATTTTGCCTAGGCGGCGACGTTCCAAATATTGTGTCCACGCCTCGGGAGATGTTGTGGCGATTACAGGGAAACGTGCTTTTTCGATTTCGCTGGCAAAAGTTTCCGCCAAATCCATGGGACCGGCTGCACCGCCAACTAATGCCTCGATTCCGTAGAGTGCGAGCACGATATTGCCGGAGATGGCGACTTCTTGGAGCATGGAAATTAAACGCTCGGCCGCAAGGCCCGAATCACCGGCGGCGACTACTTGAGCTAAGTTGACAGAGACTAAGCGTTTATCAAAAAGTACTTCGGGGACACGTTCTTCTACCATCAATCTTGCGAGTTGCTCTACAATTGCGGCTTTACCAACTCCCTGGTCGCCGACCAATGCTACGGAGCCTTGGCCGCTTTCGATAGCACGCGTAAGTGCTTCCATTACTTTTTCGTTGCCAATCATGGGCGGTAAGTATCCTTGGCGCGCCAAAAGAGTCAGATCTTCGCTGAAGTGATCCAAAAGTGAAGTTTGGATGGCTGTCATGGCACGATTCATCGAGGATTTGGGTTTGAGGCGTGCCAACTCGGCAAAACGATGTTGATCTTCACGCAATCGATCTTGTAATAAAACCCACTCGGCGACGTGAACAATATCTGATTTGGGATACCCGACACGATCGATTAGATCTTGTAGTTTTTCGCTTTCCAAAAATGACTGGAGAAAAATCTCCATGGGATTTACGTATTTACGATTTGTGCGATTGGCAAAATCATATGCTGCGCCAAGAGTACGCTTTGCTTCGCGAGAGAAACGGATTGGCGGTTTGCCGGTAGTTCCTGTCATTATCAAGCGAACCAGAGGCTCTTTTACCAAATCAAAACTCATGCCGAGGCGCGCCATAAAAATTCCACCGGAGCGGTTGGTGAGCACAGCGGCAAAGAGAATCTCGGGAGTGATTTCAACGACTTGGAGCTCTTTAGCGAGGCGATATGCCGATTCAACAATCTCAATTGCCTCCGGAGAAAAATACGGCATTACCTCAATCGCTTTTTGTACCTTATTCTCTACGTGGGACGTGGGACGTGCGACGCGGGACGACGGCAAATACCCCGGTAGAGTCTTAGCCGGCGCAGTAAACTCATTTAAGCGAAAGATGAAGAAAGCGCCGACCACGACAGCAAAGTATAAAAGTGTTACGAACCAATAGCCATTCGTCCAGAAAGCTAAAGTTTGGATATCTGAGAATGTGAAATCGCGGATTGTGAAAGTTAGGAAAAGTGCGACGAAGATGACGATTACTGACAGTATTGCGAGATGGAAGATAGCGTTGACTTTGATGCGGAGTTTACGGATGGCGATTGTGATTTCATCAACTATTGTATTCCAAACTAAAAAACCCTCGTCCGTGGGGATTCCAATGCCTGCACCTTTGCATTGTGTGCATGATGTTGAAGCGCGAGGATCGGCGCCGCAAGCGCTGCAGACGATTGCTTCGGGGATTTGGGGGAATTGCGATGCTTCCATATTATAAAATGCTTGCGTACATGTTTTGCAAAGCCATCATAAGTGCCAAGGGCGGAACGATGCACCAGCCAAGCACTAAGACAAGATATGCAAAAGATTCAATCACAAGAGCGATTCCCCGACCAAGGATCACGGCAATGCGCATGCCAACACTAATAAGGCGCCCAACCCAATCATATTGGGCGTACATGGGTACAAAAAAGTTTTTTATCCAGACATTGAACGCGTATTGTTTGTAACGATATAACAAGCCCTCGTAGCACCAACTAATAAATTTTGTGAGGCCTTTTGTGTACCACCAAATAGGAAACCAAATAACACTGCCGATTAGGTCGACAAATATCAATCGCGCGAGTGCCCCGGAGCGCTGCATCATGGAGTCATTATAACATATAATGACTCTCAATAACCAATAACCAAGTTCCAATCATCAATAAATAATCAAAATCAAAATTCCAATAATCAATGTCGAACAGCGAATTATGAATCTAAGAATCTAGAATCTAGGAATTTGAGCCTGCGAATGTTATTCGGGTCGAAAATATTATGAATAATCCTGTAAATCCTTGCAGTGTAATCAGCGTCAATCCTGGTTCGAAGTTAAAAGAAAAACCCGCAGAGTTGCGGGGCTGAGAAGAGTGCGGAGATTTTATCAGCTACTTTAGCCGCTTGGAATCTCGGTGCATGTATATTGCGTATACTGCCCCGATTGTAGCTGGTAAAAAAGCCAGAATCATCGTATCGAGTCTTTGTAAATAAAGAGCTACAGCTACGTTTACAGCACCTAAAACAACAAAAGTTGCCACAACCCATAGCCAGAAAGATGGCAACTTCTCTCTGACCATCGACTGAAATTCTTCTTTCGAGACTATTGTATTGCCGATTCCAGTTTTGTTCTGTTTAGACATCAAGTTTCTCCCCTTACAAAATCAGCTTCGAGATAATAATGGAGATTATTGTTTTTGTCAATCTCCCGAGGTTGCTAAAAAAGAAAAAACCCGCAGAGTTGCGGGATTTATGAATTCAGTTGGCTTGCGAAGCAGCCATCTCGGCGAAGCAAAAGACGACATGTAGCAAGCTTAGAAAGGCTGGGAACGCAACGTACCAAAGATTGCCGTAGCCATAGTTGCAGAGAATCACTCCCAGGAGGAGTATTGGCGCCGAGATAACAATAAGTTGTGGACGCTTGATGGGGCCAATTGGTTCGTTGAAGATTGGCTTGGGCCAACAATTTTGCAAATTACGGAACGCGGCCGATATGTTCGATTCGCATTTGTTGTACATTTTCGCCTCCTTTGAAGTTGCATGAAATTCTTAGCATTTAATGCGAGGTTGGTCAATGCCGGATATAAGGGTTTTTGAACTTAGATATCTGATTCCCCCTTTCAGAAAGGGGGCTTTTTTAGTTAATAAAATAATCCAGTTAATCTAGGATATCCTGAAAATCCTGGTAAAATAAAACTCCCCCGGAAACGCGTGACCGGGGGAATTCTGTTTACTTGATTAAAGATAAAGGATGAAAGCTAAGTTCTATTACTAGAGTCCTTAAACCTTAATCCTGAATCTTTAATCTTTGTACTTTGTTTTTCTTGTGTTTTTTATGTGTGATTTCTGATTTGTGTTTTTATGCACGATCGATGCTCATGCTCTGTAATACGATTACAAAAACCAGTGAGATCCATACTCCGTATGTGTCCCAGAAGTTTCGTGCAAAGTAATAAGAGTTAGTGAACATAATCGCGAAGGGTTAATACAGTCACCTGCCCCCTGTCAGAGGTGTCGCCTAGCGGCGTACAAAGGCATGTGAAGCCGGATTTATAAATTGAGGTTCTTCGACTTCTACAAAGCCGAGACCCTTGGCGCGTTCAGTAAGCGCGAACATTGATGATTGGCGCGCGGCAGAATCTTCCATGGCTGTAACATCACTTTCCAGTTCTGTAATTTGACGTTCTAGAGTTTGGAGTTTGTCTCCTCGCGGTGCAGCGTGTGTAACTTGCGAAACATAGATGCCTGCAAGGCCAATCCAGAATGCCATGACGAACAACGCCCAAGCCAACGCTCCTTTGGGGAGCTGCTTTGAAATATGCTCTTTAAAGCCAAAGCGCTGGTGTGGACGTGTCATAGCAAAAGCGTACGTTCGGGACATATGTTAGTTTGTGTTTGTTTACATGCAATGCGTAATTTTGCGCTTCTTGCACGTGGGTTTTTGTTAATTTCTGTTTCAGACGGACAGATTGGTTTTTTTGAAACTGTCGCGCCTTCGAATGATTTGAATGTTTGTTTGACGATGCGATCCTCCAAAGAATGAAAGGATATAACTGCTATCGCACCGCATGGTGCCAGGATTTCCCAGGCCTCACTTAGAGCCACACGGAGCGATTCCAGCTCGTCGTTTACCGCAATGCGGAGGGCTTGAAAGGTTTTTGTTGCCGGGTGCAAGCGGCCTCGCTGATTTTGGCGAGGTACCGCTTTTTCTATGACCGAAGCGAGGTCTTTTGTTTTTGTTATTTTTTGGAGTTTGCGACGAGTAACAATTGCTTCCGCTATACGAGAAGCAAAACGTTCTTCGCCGAAGTTTCTTATACATTTGATGAGATCGCCTTTGCTCCAGCTGTTTACTATATCTTCTGCTGTTAATCCATCTTCATTGCCCTTAGGTCCTAAGCGCATATCTAGCGGGCCATCCTCTTGAAATGACAGGCCCTTCGAGAGGTCGGCTAGCTGATCACTGGAAAAACCAAGATCAAATAGAATGCCATCGAATGGAATTAACTTGGAAGCTGTGGCTGCATCGCGAATATGGCGAAAGTTACTATCAGTTACCATCCACCTCTTGCCAAACTCTTTTTGTAGATTCTTACCGCGCGCTAATGCGTTTGGGTCGACATCTAATGATATGAGTTTGCCATCAGGATTTGAGGCCTTAAGTATTTCCACCGAATGTGTTGCGCCGCCCAGGGTAGCATCTAAATAATGCCCGCCTGGATGAGGGTGCAGCGCGGTTAAAACTTCGCGAACCATGACCGCGTTATGAATTGTTTTATTTAAGTTGGTCATAGGCCTAGTGGCGCTAAACGCTCAGCGATTTCATCACCGGTTGCTTCGGTCTTTGCCGCATAGCTATTCCATGCATCTTCGTCCCAAATCTCCAGGCGGTCGTACAGGCCGGATATTACAGCTTTTTTGCTGAGACCGGCATAGGTACGTAGATACTCAGGTACAACGATGCGACCTGATTTATCGATAGATACTTCCATGGCGCCGGCTAACATGAGCCGGGCAAACGCGCGGGTATCCGCTTGGGAAAGCGGTAAGGCAGCAATTTTTGCAGCCAAAGATTCCCATTGTTTCTTTGGGTAAAGAAACAATGTGTGATCAAGCCCACGCGTCACCACAGCACCTTTTGATAAATCGGTGCGATAGCCTACAGGAATGGAGAGCCTTCCCTTTTCGTCTATTGTGTAATGATATTCACCTATGAACATAAGCGCGGACTATTAGATCCGTACGATATATTTATTCGGGTAAAAAAATATGGCGGGATAGCTTTTCCACACTTGCGTGCGGCAAAACTTCTTTTCCCACTCTTCCCCACTTAATCCCATTTTATGCCACTATGACCCGCAGGTCAATCATTTCACCCCACTTAAATAGATAGTCAACTGAGCAAATTTTGTGTTCTTTTTTTGTTCCAATGTGGATATAATATATTACGAATTTCGAATCTGCGCGAATTACGAATTTGTATTATTTGGATTTGTGATTATGTAGTCGCGAATTTCGTTCATTTCATTGTCATTACGGATGATACGATCGTAGAAACGAGGTTGCCAAGTAAATTCAGGAACGATATCACGAATTCTTTTTGTGCACGCGCCTTTAAATTGATTAACAACCGACCCCAAGCATCCTGATTTCCAGGTAATCAATATTTCATCATCCGCCGTAGAGACTCCCCGCTGGGGCGTCTCTAACCTAGGCAACCGTTTTTCAACATTATAATTTCCCGTATGTTGTGACACGATCAATTCATTTCCAATACCGAGACGTCTTGTGTCGGGGTTTGTTGTTTGGTGTAGACGCCCCAGCGGGGACGTCTCTACGGGGAGGTTGTTGTTTATGATTAATATCGCATGGAAATGATCGGGCATGAGTATCCAATAATCTAAAATTACATTATTACGGATTAATGCGGTTTTTTGCCATTCATTGGCAACAATACACCCAATCTCTGATAATCCCATTATGCGATTGCAAATCTTACCAAACCATGGAACACGATCTCTTGTGCAAATGGTTATAAAATATGCGGCATCTTCGGAATAATCATAATTTGGATATCTGGTGGAATGAATACGATATGTGTTTTGAAATAAATCCCCTCTATCCATGTAATACCCGTGAAATGTTTTAAGTAGATTGTCAATTGTAGATAAACTTAAAGCAACGATTGACATTTTGGGTTTTTTGTGTTAATTAGGCTCTAAGGAGAGATGAATGAAAAAAATGGAACCTGTTCCGATTACGCATTTGGGATATGAAACAAATGCTCAGGTGCCATGCACTTTAATACTGCTGGAGGTTCAACCATCAAGAGAACCCAGCAAATACGATGTTTATATAATTTTTCGCGGATATGCGAATTTGTACCGATTTAAAGCCTGCATCAGCATCAACAACGAAATGAAGTGCAAGCCTGTTTCTATTGGCGGGTATAACAGCCTGGCAGTTAAACTTTCACGAAATGGGCATTTGGAGATCACTTCGCATCCCAGAAATCCATATCGCGTTCGATTGACGTTTATCAATGCCCAAGGCTTTCATGCCTCTGTGTTGATTCCAAAAATCAGCGTGATGCCATTTTTCTACGAACCACCGCCAAAAAGCAAATCTTGACCGATGTTATGTCGGTTCTTTTATTACCTTGTTTTATGGGATGTGCAGGATTAGCAGGATTGTAGTTTAAGTACATAGGATTGACGGAAAGGGTGATGTGTGTTTTTATGTGCGGGCACCGAGAAGGAGGGAAAGATGTCTGAACAAGCGCTGTATGAAATTGCCAATACAAAAATCGTAGTACCCGATGGTTTGCACTGCGCAGTAAATACATTGACACAAGTCCAGTTGGTAGCAATACCCAGTTCAACCAGGAGACAAGGCTATTTTCTATCAATTCGCCTCCGAACAATCTGGGATCAAAACTTTACACAAGTCGATATGATCGACAAGTTGAAAAAAGTTGACCTTCCTGAAGGCTCGGACAAAACAGATCCTGCCAAACTTTTGGCCAGGAATCTCGAACTCACGATTTTCTGGAATGGCAAAACCGGCAAACAACAAGAAGCCTGGTTTGAGGTTAAGCAACGCGGCTATTTCCAAAAGATGCAAGTCACAACCGACATCTCACCGTACTTTGATCTAAACCAGTAAAAAAAGATTAACATTCAACTTCACTCCCCCTTTAACAGGGGTCTTTTTTATCTGTTTTTTTATTAGGTATGCGAAGTGATTGCGTCCTTAACTTTCGATGATATGAGATAGCAAAGCGGTGAGATTCATCTTGGACTTGAACAAGGATGTCGAGATGCTTTTCCAGCTGTGATGTTAAGCCGGCAAAAAGAGGCGGGATTATTAATTCTTGTTTTTTGCGAGTTGGGCCTTTGGCGATGCCGATTACAGGAATAGATTTTGGAGAATCTAGCTTGGAAACAATTTCGAGCGCTGCGCTGACCTGGCCCTTGCCACCGTCGATGAGAATTAGATCGGGCCCCTCCCAACCGGTTTCTTTATGTTTGAAGCGACGACGAAGAACTTCGCGTAATGATTCGTAATCATCGGGGGTGATAACCGTACGTAAACGGAATTTTCGATACTTGGCTTTTTCGGGAGCTCCTCGGCGAAATACAACCATTGAGGCTACACCGGAAGTACCGCTGATGTTGGATATGTCATAGCCTTCGACGCGGCCTAAAACAGGATTTTGATGATAATCATCCGGCAGCTTACGATCATCTTTGGCGAGGACGGCTATATCCCGAATGTGTTCGAGTGAGAACAGGCGGTTACGAAGTTTTGCCGCTTTTTCGAATTGTTCATTTTTGGCCGCAATTTTCATCTCACGACGATAGCGTTTTACAATTTCCGGGCGGCGACCATCAAAAAAGGCCATGAGATCGCGGATGATTTTCGCGTATTCACTCTTGGTGATAGCGCCAATGCAGACTCCGGGGCATCTTTTTAGTGAGTAATCAAAGCAAGCTCTTTTTTGGTTTGGTGCACAAGTTGACCATGGGATAGCTCTGCGAATGATCTTTAAAGAATTTTTTACAGCACCGGAAGATGTAAACGGGCCGTAGACGGCTTTGTATTTTTTGGCAGATTGATCGTCCAAATCTGTGGCGCGTAGAATATAAGGGCGTGGGAAATCTTCGTTGGTGATTACGAGGTAAGAGTAGCTTTTATCATCTTTCTCGCGGATGTTGTAGAAGGGTTTGTATTTTTTAATGAGGTTCGCCTCGAGAAAAAGTGCTTCGATTGCAGTCGGCTGTTCAATATAATCAATGGCTCGAATGTCTGTGACGAGTTTTAGAGTCTTGGGATCTCGACGGCCGGTGAAATAGGAGTTGACGCGATTTTTGAGAGACGTTGCCTTACCAACATAAATAATTTCGCCGGCGGCGTTTTTCATCAAATACACACCCGGATTGTCGGGCAGGATGTTATCTTGGATTACAATTGATTTTGGGATCATAACTACTATTGCAAACAACTGAATTAACCAAATGTATCTTGCTGCTAGTATCTAATATCTTGCAGTATAGTATGTGGCATGAGAATTTTTTGTAAACACCAATAACTGCCAGATACCAGATACAAAATACTAGATACTTTGATGTTATTCGTAATTGTTTGTAGTATCCCCCATCTTTGATACAACGTCCAGTACCACATGCCATTGACTTTAATGATAATTCTTGATTGTATGTATAAAGTTCTTTAACAAAGGCAAGGAGTATGAATCATAGAGAAAAATATGATTTGTTGTTAGCCGTACAAGAGCATTTAGCCAAGATTGGCGCTGAGGAGTGGCTAAAAAGGAGGTTGGCCAGCAAAATCCTCCGTGATTTTCCCGCAGATCCAATTGGTACGATCAATACTTTTACAGCAAAAGGCTGGCAACCAAGCGATATATTCCATTGGCTGACGAATTCCTTAACTTTTAGGAAGCGTAATCCACATTGGGCTGATTCTTACTTTCATATATTTTTCGTAGAAGAACTGCTACAGAAAGCCGGTTTGAGTTATAAGACGGCACATAGCCTGGTAATAACTCAGGCATGGATCTTTAGTATTCCTCCCGTAACACTGGAATTGTCGGTAAGCACACTGGTTAATCTTGGTTACGAGGAAGACGTGATCAAGTCTATAGCTAACAGAATGCCGCACATTTTCCATCTACTCTCAGAACATATAGTAGAGGAATGCGAACGTGCCAACAATGAGCGTAGTGGCTTACTTTGGAATACGAAACAGCAAAGTTCCCCCTCCCAAGGTCCTCCACCAATTATCGAACCGGAATCTACATCCGACACTTCGCACAATGAGATGGCTGGCGCTGTAATACCAGCTGATCAAGAGAAGGCGATGGAAAGTGATGGCAATCCGGCTGAGCCGGAAGTGCCAAAGCCTGTTAAATCTGTAATTCCTCCAAAGCCGAACAAAAAATCCTTACCGCCCCTGAAGTTGTTTAACCCGGTTTTGAATCCAGTTTCCCCAAAGCCTGTACAGGTTCCACCTGATCCGGATGATGAAGTGGATCCTATAGAAGAGAAGCTGTTTTATCGTCCCGCTACACTGGATGATGATCATAACCATAACCCCGCGATTTTGGATCTTAAAAAAATTCGATCCATGGTATTAGCGTCTAATTCTGATGCGGATGATGATGTATGGGATAAATATTATGCCGAAAATGATTGGTTGGCACACGTAGATTCTTGCGAGTATCAGACTTGCCTGTTGATAAATCACTGGGTGCCGCTAAATGCGGAAGTGACGCCTATACAACTAGCCTACCAAACAGAGTTCGGTGCTCGTGCACGTTTTTGGCAAGCGGTTCTATTGGATGAAAAAATTACGCCGGTATTAAAAGTAAAACGCGATGTCTTGGAATTACGCATGTACGTTTTGCGCCGGTTGGTCCGCGAGTTCCTAACAGAACCTGAATGGTTACTTCGTGAATGGGAGCTTTTGGATGATGTGGAATTGCGATATCGCGTCAACGAAATTGAAGCACGTGGCAAAAAACCTCGTCTCAAACCCTATATCACAATGCTATTAGAGCCAAATCGCGGCAGATTCATGAAACGGCTAACAAAGTATATCGAAAATCGTAGAAGCTGGCTGCCGAGTTACCTGCCCGATATAGACTTACCGAAAAAGAGCAAGAAAAAGACCAAGCTCCCCGGTAAAAAAATGTCTGCAGTAGAGCTGATAGCCAAGCTTTCAGCCGACAGAGAAAAACAAAAATGACTTAAGACGGAGAATCATCCGTCTTTTTAATTACTCTATTCTTGACATTTACTTAAAAAACTGCTATATTGTGACCCTTGGTAGAAAGAAAAAAGGAGCAAGCATGCCAACAATTGTAACATTCTGCATTTTCTTTTGGCTTGGCGGATGCATAATCTTGGCAGATATAACAACTCTGACGATTGAAATGGAAGGAAGCAAATACCCCAAATCGATGATAGGAATGCCTTTTTGGATGATACTTCTTTGGCCCGGAGCATTGTTGGTTTACCTGTTCAGAAAAAACCAGAAAAAAGTAAACAAAACAACCCAATAAGGTCACCGTGCCTACCGCGTAAAAGCCACAAATGATGACCAATGCCCACTTAAAAGACGGAGACTCCTCTGTCCTTTTTTTTAATCTTGATTCGCGAGATTTTCGCTCACAATTAACATGATTATTTCGGAATATAAATAATAATCAAGATAATCCGTTAATCGTGTGAATCATGGTTCAAGACATTCAAACAATTATCTTTTCAAGACTTTCCTTAAATATTGCCCCGTATAACTACCTGCTACAACAGCTACATCCTCCGGAGTACCCTCAGCAACTATGTTACCGCCTTTGTCCCCTCCCTCAGGGCCGAGGTCGATAATCCAGTCAGCTTGTTTGATGACGTCTAGATTGTGCTCGATGACTATGACCGTGTTGCCGCGGTCGACTAGTTTGTGAAGGACTTCGAGGAGTTGTTTAACGTCTTCAAAATGAAGGCCTGTTGTTGGTTCGTCGAGGATGTAGATTGTGTGGCCTGTGTCGCGCTTTGAGAGCTCGGATGATAATTTGACGCGTTGTGCCTCACCACCAGATAAGGTGTTGGCAGGTTGGCCGAGTTCTATGTAACTTAAGCCGACTTCTTTTAAAACTTTTGTACGATCGTGGATCGGTGGGATATCTTTAAAAAATTCATTCGCTTCCTCTACATTCATCTTTAAAATGTCATGGATACTCTTTTTGCGATATTTAACCTCTAGTGTCTCTCTGTTAAATCTGCGTCCTTTGCAAACATCGCAAGGCACGTAGACAGTTGGCAGGAAGTGCATCTCTATAGCGATTTGACCATTACCTTCACAGTGTTCGCACCTGCCACCCGGGCGGTTGAATGAGAAGCGGCCGGGTTTGTATCCACGCATGCGAGCATCCGGGGTCATTGTGTAGAGTTCGCGAATTGGAGTCCACATTCCGGTGTAAGTTGCCGGGTTTGAACGAGGCGTGCGGCCGATTGGTGATTGATCTACGTCGATGATTTTATCGATCCTTTCCAGGCCTTTGATTGATCCGTGAGGTGCCGGGGTTGCCTCGGCGCCGTAAAGATTTTTTGCAAGTGCGCGATAGAGAATGTCGATAATCAAAGTTGACTTGCCAGAGCCGGAAACGCCTGTGACTGCCACGAAACGTTTAAGTGGAATTTTTACGTTAATGTTTTTTAAATTAAATGCGCTGGCTTTTTTAATTTCTAGCCATTTCTTTGCCTCTGTACGGCGCTTGGTTGGCATGGGGATTACTTTGTCACCGCGAAGGTATGCGCAGGTAACACTGTTTTTATCTTGCAATATTTGTGGCATTTCGCCGTGGGCCACAATGTAGCCACCGTGCTTGCCGGCGCCAGGACCAAAATCTACAAGATAATCTGCGGCAGAGATTGTATCTTCATCATGTTCGACGACGATAATTGAATTGCCCGAATCGCGGAGCTTTTCCAGGGTTTCGACAAGACGAGCATTATCTTTTTGATGCAAGCCGATTGTTGGTTCATCGAGGACGTAAAGCGCCCCGACCAAGCCTGAGCCGATTTGTGAGGCTAAACGAATACGTTGAGCTTCACCACCGGAGAGTGAGCCGGCGATTCGGTTTAGTGTTAGATAGTGTAAGCCCACGTTATGCATGAACTCCAAGCGGGATAGAATCTCTTTCATTATAGACTCGGAAATCATGAGCTCTGTCTCGTTTAATTTGAGCCCTCTAAAAAACTCTAAAGCCGCCTCAATAGTGAGCGAGGTGACATCTACAATACTTTTCTTATTGATGAGGACGTTTAGAGCTTCTTTACGAAGCCGAGCGCCTTTGCAAACTTCACAGATTTCATCCGAGTAGATCAATGTTGTACCGAGGCCATTGCAAGATTCACAAGCACCGTATGGGGAATTGAAAGAGAATAAACGGGGTTCTATTTCCGGGAAAGAAAAATCATGTTCAGGACAAGCAAAGCGGGCGCTCATTATCTTTTCAGTGCCGTCGTCGAGCACGGCAATAACCGTGTCGTCTGCGCGGTCGAGAGCGATTTCGATAGCTTCGACTAAGCGAGTTCTGAGTGGTTGGTTGTTTTCGATTGGCCAAGCCAGAGGGATGCGATCTACGATGAGTTCGATGTTATGGCGCTTGTAACGAGCGAGTGGTACGCGTTCGCGAAGTGGGTAGATTTTGCCATTGACGCGAACCTCGGCGAAACCGCCTTCGTAGGCTTGTTGTAATAATTGAAAATATTCGCCTTTTCTACCGCGGACGATTGGTGCGAGAATTAATATCTCATTGTTACTGGATGCTGTTTTGCGGGATTTGATTTTATCGGGTTTGGTGTGAATGTCGATGGTTGTTTGGAGAATCACGTCCGCGATTTCGTCGACTGTCATTTTGCGGATTGGTTCGCCACCAACCGGGCAGTGAGGTAAGCCGATACGAGCATATAAAACACGGAGATAATCGTAGATCTCTGTGATAGTAGCGACTGTTGAGCGTGGATTTGAGGAGTGAGCTTTTTGATCGATAGAAATAGCCGGTGAGAGACCTTCAATCTCATCCACATCCGGTTTTTTGAGCTGACCCAAGAATTGGCGTGCATAAGCAGATAAGGACTCGACATAGCGACGCTGACCTTCGGCAAAAATGGTATCAAAAGCCAAAGACGACTTGCCTGATCCGGAAAGCCCAGTAAAGACAACCATCTTATTGCGAGGAATCTCGAGGTCGATATTTTTGAGATTATGCTCACGAGCACCTTTGATTGTTATTGAGTTTTTCATATTATTAATGGCAAATTGCAAATAGCAAATGGCAAGAGTTACTTAGGCTTCTCTTGCTATCCCGCAACAATATACTAAATAATATTAATGTATGCGGGACCCCGCCAACGACGTGGGTTTGCTATTTGTTATTTGATATTGTAAACGTAAAATCAGCGTCTAAAAGTTGACGCACCTACCCAACAGCTTGTTGAGCTATGAGTAATCTAGCATAAAATGGCAAAACTAGAAAGGGTTGCCGTTGGAATAACCAATAACCAAGCTACCAATCATCAATAAATAATCAATTACCAAATAAAATTTAATAATCAATTGGTAATTTGAGTATTGAATCTTGGTTAATAATTGGTTATTGGAATTTGATTATTGGTTATTGAAAGATATTGTAGAACAAAAATAGAACAGTTGCAATGTGAATAAAAAAACACCAAGTTTGGTGCTATGCGTTTTCGCGGTAAACGCTGTGGATGAACGAGGTGATAGGAATGCGCTCATTCGTACTGAACACAACGACGTTCACGGCATATCATGCCTTTTCCGGGGCAATCGGAATGCTTTGTGCACTCGGCATTTACGTCGCAGATAAAGCTCCAATTGACTGTACAGCTCCAGGGGTACTTATCATCGCATCCGGAATTACTCGAGCAATCGCATGAAAGTGGCAATGAATCAACCAGCTGAACCTTACTAGCACATTGATCCTTTGGTACTAATTTCATTGCAGCAGAGCACGCTGCATCGCGATCCGTATAACACCTACCCTCAACTTCTTTTCCCTTCTTGATTGTGACACCATCGGGTGGGAGGTAGCTGAGGTCTTCAGCGGCTTCTGCAAGCTCCTGCTTGGCCACAGCTCGTATCTCTTCGTCGAACTTATTCGCTTCCAAATATCTCTTAAGCCCATACAGCGACCCGTAAAACAGCACAAGAGCGAACAAGGCGCTCAAGCCGACAATTGTTAGAGCGTTTTTCATGAGATCTTCCTTCCTTATAATGTTCTGAGGTTAGAGTACGGGTTTTGACCAAAAAGTCAAGAGCGGGCATAAAAAAACACCCTATAATTGAGTGTGTGATAGAGATTAGTGCTTAAAGAGGGGTTCGCTCCATTGCCGACGCAATAGCCAACACAGAAACTTATTGAAGATTGTTTGATCTTTCCGTACTGCTAGCGATGCGCGATATGGCGAATTGAAAGTCAACTCCTTAGAGTTGTATGGCGATACCTCCAAACTTGGCCGAGTAAAGCCATCTGAATTACCCAAAACACGATAGCTTATTAAGATCTCAATGCCGAGAATACTGCCAAGGACGCATGTTGTTGTTTGCCCCATTCCAATTGATGTTGCAATAAAACCCCAAGAAAAAGAACAAGCAACGACGCTTAGGGCAAGTGTGAAAATGAGGTACATCGTTAGATCCCCATCATGTTTTGGTATGAATCGATGTTGAAGTATTATCGTGGCGTAGAAGATGAATAAGTACAAAATCGGTACAAAGATTGCTAATAACAGAAATGACAGAAATATCATGTTTGCTCCTTTTTTTTTGAAGAACCAACATTAGAATACCTGTTTTAAACAAAAAGTCAAGCAGTAGATTATTAAAAAGCACCAAGTTAGGTGCTTTGAGGTTTATTCTTTTCCGCGAGTTGCGGAACGGTTTGCTTGAAGATGTGTCGGATCAATGGTTTGGTTGAGAGCCAACGCAAGAATCTGTACTGCGGAGAATTAGGCAGGAGCCTTTGTTGTGATGGAACGCGATAATTTTGCGCTTCGCTCAAAATAAGATAAGTCTTGAGGCTTAATTTGGGGAATCCTTTGAAATTGCTTGCGATTTGCAAAAAGATGGTTCCCAGAAATAAGTGAGTCACTGTACAGATCAGAAGAGCAGTGAACAGAATCCAGTCTTCACTTAACAACCAAAAAACGGTGAACATAATATAAAAACTCTGCGCGTAACCTTGATATTGAATATTAAACGATTCTTTAAAGGTTATTGGGGTAGAATATTTTATGAGAGTGCGTTTTATCTTGATTGGTAAATTCCTCCGTATCGCTCTGATGCGCGAATACATTTCTAAGATAGCGAACAAAGTTAACACTAAAGGCACAAAATAATGGTGCATGGTTCTCCTTCTATGTTTCGAGGTACCTGCCATAAGCATACGCGTTTTAGTTAAAAAGTCAAGATAGTCATATATCGAACTGCGGATGTAAACTACATTCTTAAATATGGGCAAAAACTATATAATTGCTCAGTTATGGACGTTATGGTTTTAAAAACGTATAATAATGTAACTATGAAAAAAATAGCTTATTTAGTTGGTTATGCAGTTGCTTTTGCTGTAATTTTTTACGCATCAAGTGCTTTAGCCGCGACACCGCAGGAAATCTTAAATCAAACATTGGCTAATTACGATTCGGACATCGGCATGAATATGTCGGGTGATATGAATATGAATTTGCTCGAAACCATCTCGGATAAAACCTATTCCAATGGGCCACAGAAAGTTTCTTTTTCAATGAACTTTGCTCAGAGGAGCTTGCCCAAGGATGAGAATGGATATCAGGATGGAGAGGGTTATTTTAGAATAAATAAAATGTATATTGAGGATGCGAGTGATGTTTTTACAATTTCCGATCCTCTTGCGATTTTTTGGAGAGTTGTTGCACCAAATATGTATGTTAAGGTCGATAGATTACCGGAATCTCTAAGGAATCAACTGGCAGAGCTTGGTGCAGACCTTTCGCCAATTACACAAAGATGGTTTTCTTTTGAAGCCCCACAAGGACAGGGCGTATCCGATTTATTGCCGCCAATGGCAACCGGTGGCGTGGATCCAACCGATAAATTGCTTGGCATGTTTAAAAATCTTGGCGATAAACAAATATTGCAAGTCTTGAGTACCGAAAAGAGATATAAGAATGCACAAGGTGAGGATATGATTCGAGTTAGGGTTGGTATCAACAGAAATGTTTTGTATCGTGAATATCAAGCGGAGTTGAATGAGGCCTATAAGATAAAGGATTATAAAGAAAGAACCGAAGCCATTAAAACAGCACGTGATGAGTATAATGAAAATCTTAAAGATGCCAGAGCTTTGCACATGGCCGGGAATATTAACGTAACACAACAAAAATTAGAGAGAATTGAGTTTGGTCTGACGCAAACAAAAGATAAGGAAGATTGCTCTTGGAACGATGATTATACTGATCAAACCTGCCACGTGGTTGGAAAGACAACTGTTACATTTACCGCCGGCATTTGGTTGAATGCTCCGAATCATTCCAAGGTCGAAGTACCATACAATGCCATGACCATGGATGAGGCGGAAGGCTTTTTTGCGGAAGTGTTGGGGCTCTAGTTAAAAGTAGCAAGTTCATAAAGTTCATCAAAAGTTAATTAAAAACCACGGCTTAGGCTGTGGTTTCGTTTTAGACTCTTTGTGGTTTGTACTTTTATAGAGTTAGCGATGAGCTTCCCATTCGGCATGGAATTCCGTTAGAAAAACTTTGAGGAAAGCATGGCGATCGAAAGCGATCCGCTTTGCCGATTCAGTGTTCATGAGATCATGGAGAAAAAGGAGCTTGTCGTGGAAATGCTGGATGGTTGCATTTCTATTAGTTTTATATGACTCAGCAGTTTGATGTAAAGGGCAAGACGCATCCGGGTCGTGGAGCATGCGGCCTTTGGATCCTCCATAAGCAAAGGCTCGCGCAACACCAATGGCACCAATGGCATCGAGCCTGTCCGCATCTTGGACGATCTTGCCTTCGATAGTGGACATTGGAGTAGGGACTTTGGAGCCTTTAAATGATACGTGGTCAACAATGTCGACCACATGAGCAATTATTGATTCGGAAACACCAAGCGACCCAAGCCATTTGCGAGCCTCTCGGCCGCCGGCTAAATCATCACCGCCCGCGAATTTCCAATCGGCTATGTCGTGGAGCAAAGATGCAAGCTCGATAATGAGAATATCTCCACCTTCGGTGGATTGTAAACGTTTGGACATTTGCCAGACGCGAAATACATGCCACCAGTCATGGCCGCTCCCCTCTCCGTGGAAGCGTTTTTGCATTTCTTCTGCGGTTTTATCGATCCAGGTTTGTTTACTCATTGCTACCTCCAGCGTGGACTTTAAAGGAAAAATCTTTCTCAGGCAATAAACTCCACTCATTATCGATAAGTGCCATGGAAGAGCTATTTGATTCGTAAACCGGGTCATCAGATAGCCTCTGGGGGCCACCTGCGGGTTTGCGGCTGTAATGCCACATAACATTTTTATTATCTTTGGTAGTCATGACTACCCAATATTTACCGGCATCAATAGACAAATCGACCGGTATTTTATGCCAGTCGAATTGATTATGCAGCGTAACATTTTGTTCGATTTGTTTTAAAATTTTCCCCGGTGTGCCGTTTTCATCCGCAAAAATTTGCACAACCAAAGTCCCATCGTCCGCGTCAGCATCTGCTTTTTGCAAAAAAGCCTCTATCGTGGAGATGTGAATTGGGGTTGGTGAAGTCAATAATTCGGCACGGCGGTTCGCGCTGTTAAAAACTTCCGATGTTAAATCATTAATCCGAAGATAGTTACCCAAAGGATTTACAAAAACCAAAATTGACTCAACATTATCTTTTAAATTGTCGTCCATGATTTCAAGCACAACACTTAAATGGATTTCACCATCACGCTTTGGAGACCAATGTATTAATTGCGGGGTAATAAGCCCGGGATCAAAAACTTTGTGCTGAGTTACCAGCGAATCATTATCAAATATTGATACGGTTAATTCTTTCGCCTTGCAATCCCCTGTCTGTTCGACTGTAACGCTGAGATCGTAAGATCCGGAAAGAGTCGGCATACTGGATATTAAATTAAACTCTCGGATACCGTAATTTAAAGTTTCGCAGTTTGATTCAGACACAACAGAATCATTCATATTTGATGATACTGACTCGGTATTGGCGCAACCGGAGGATACAGTAATAAGTAGCGCCATGGTACCGAGGATTAAACCCCGTTGCATATAGCTAATTTGTACCATTTCTCCGCTTTCTCCACAAGAGAATCAAATATTAAACGACCTCTTAAAGGATACATTTTTTAGACGTCTGTATATATATCCACAACCACTATAAGGCATTTTATCCAATACTGTATTGACATTTATATCGACATAACCTCTCATCCAACCTAATATCTTACGGCATCTTATTACTTTGTAGATATCTAGAGCTACGCTCAATAATATTTGTCTGGACGTAAAAAGGATAATTTAATCAAATTATTAAACTAATTTTTCAATGAATATGCTGACAAAGTTAAAAGCTTTATCACTTGGTATCATTTCCATGTTTATCATTGGAGTGATATTGAGCCTTCCCGCTAAACAGGCTCAAGCCGCAACAGAGGGACCACCTCCTTATACTGCGACAACAGGAACGCTAATTGTTATAAAAACAGTTATTAACGATAACTCGGGGCTTGCTGTTGCCGCGGATTTTCCATTATGGCTGAATCATGCACCCGGTGGCGTTACATCCACTGATATGTTTATGGGTGATTCCAGTGGCACGACTTTAGAGATTGCGGTTGGTGCTTATAATATCATCGAAAATCCAACTCTGAATTATAAGAATTCTTTTTCAGCAGATTGCAGCGGCACTATGAATCCGGGAGAGGTAAAAACCTGTACGGTTACCAACGATGATGTGAGTGATGGTAACGAATTGCCAACAGCAACAACCGGTACATTAACTATCATCAAAACTGTTATAAATGATCAGGATGGAACATCGGTAGCATCTGATTTCTCGATTGATGTTGGGCTTGTAACATCAAGCACGAGTGCGACCACGACAATAATGGGAAATACAGAAGGAACCGTAATGGTTCTTGAAGCCGGCAACTTTAATGTTGAGGAGGCGTATGTTAGCAATTACGGAGCTACATATACCGGAGATTGCAACGGATACCTGGCCGTAGGAGAATCAAAAATATGTACTATCACAAATAACGATATTTCGTATTCAGATCATGGTACATTAATCGTCGTTAAAAAAGTAATTAATAATTACGGTTTAGCTTATGCGTCGGAGGACTTTACGATGCATGTAACTCATTATACATATCGCTCCAATGTAGAGGACTCCATGGTTCGTATCGCAATGATAAAAATCAATACAACTACAACCACATCTTTTCCGGGCGAAGCGAGTGGAACCACATTGTTGATTGGCTCCGGAGATTATACGGTGACCGAGGATGAGGATGGAAACTTTGATGCCAAATATTCCGAAGATTGCAAAGGAACAATGTTGGTAGGCGCAACAAGAACTTGTACCATAACGAATACAGCAAAATTGGCACATGGCGGTGGCAGAATAATCACAAAAGAGGAAACGACCAATGAGGAAAATCCGGGTAATGATGAAACTGCCAATGAAGGCGGTTCGGATGCAACTTCTTCGACCTCCACCCAGCCCGTACCAAGAGTTTTGGGCGTTGAGGATGTAGCAGTGCTTTGTATGCTTACCGAGGAAGAATCATATTTCATCTCATCTGATGTGAATGTAGTTTTGAATCATGTGGGGAAAGTACGTGACATGGAATTAGAGCAACACTACGCTGACTTGTTAACACCGGGCATCATACCAACCGATATTAACGCTGATCAAAAATCCGCGATTGTAAACTTTGTGACTTATGGAACTTTGAGCAATCAAAGATTGGGTCAGGGTGAGCGCGCCGGAGTTGTGAATAGTTATCACGCTGTTTATGGCAGATTACCTCTAACCGATTGCGATTGGCAAAATGCAATTAAAATTGCAAACACAACTTTACCATTGGATCTAGCGCCTGAACGCGAGGCTAAGATGTTGGATACATTTAAAACAATTTACGGCCGTAATGCCGATTTAAACAATGCTAGAGACAATGTGGCTGTTAAGGTTATGTCTTACGGAATCCGCCCGCAAATCCGCGATATAAGCGCAGAATGGGATGCTGCAATGGTGTTCGAGCAGATCTATGGTAAAAGACCGGAAACAGCAACCGAATGGGATGCTAACCGCGCAATTGCCTACAGTGGAATCGCTCACTCGCTCTTAAGCCGAGACCTTACAAATGCGGCTAGTAGGATTATGAGCATAGCTGTTAAGAATGAACCAATAAGATAAGTACTACGTAGATCGTACTAAGTACTACGAAAAAATCCGCCTTTGGGCGGATTTTTGATTACTTCCAGTTTAGGTATGTGATTGTAAGTTGGAGGACTGTGGCGAAGGTGACCCAGAGAAGATATGGGATTTGGATGTAAGTTATCCATCTAATATGTGGGTAGATGGCGGCCATGGCCCAGATTAGAGTTCCGAGGACGAGGAGGATGTCTAGCGCAGCGAGGATGTTGTTTTTGAGGCCGAATTGGATTGGGGTGAAAGCGGCATTAAAAATCAAATTTAATATAAAGGGCAAGATGATGATTAGCGGGATTTGTTTGGTAGCGGCTTTGTAGAAGACGGTTGTGAATGAAATGGCAATGAGGACGTACAGAACGCTCCAGACCGGGCCGAAGAGCCAGGATGGAGGTGACCACGATGGGCGTATCAATTCTTGGTATTGCAGGTAGCTTTGTGTTGCGGGGGTTGTGGTTGGCATATTATCTTTTAGGAACGGTTATACTTTTAGGAGTTATGAGTAATAATAAAATTGCAAAAATGGCGCCGCCGATTCCCAAATATGTAAATGATGCGCTATTGCCGACTACATCCATGAGTATACCGGCGATAACCGGGCCAACAACATATCCCAAATTGCAGGAAAAATCGCCCAGACCTTTTACCTCTTTTTCCATGGCTTCTGACTCTGAGATAAAATCCGCGTATACACCATCGTTGGCCGGCCAGGCAAGGGAAAGCAGGGTTGCCGCGATAAATACGACAAATATTATGAGAAACTCATTATTAATTATTGAGATGGTACTAAAAATCAACAAACTAAATAAAGCGGAATAAAGCGAGGTTTTCTTTTTACCGAATTTGCCGATAACGGGTTTGATAAACCAAACCACGAAGATCACAGGAAGAAAATAGGCTGTTAAAAATAATCCGCGGAAATTTTGCAGAGTGGTTAAGCTTTCGGCAAAAATTGGGCCAACGGACCAGAAGAAGGCGTCGATAATGCCGAGTAGAAAAGTTGTGCCGATCACAGGAAGTATTTTGTGCCCCAGGCGATTCCAAACTTTTATCTCATGGATAAAACCGGATCTTCGTTTAATTTTTGGCGGTTTGATATCGCAGGTTTTTTTAGTTGCTCCCAGTAAGACCATATATCCCATGATGGCGATTATGAAAAATATTCCGGCCATAATTAATGGCGAGTTACCAACGACTTCACCAATAAGAAAACCGGCAATGAGTGGTGCCAGCACATAACCCGAGCCCTTGATTGCAGCCATTAAACTAAAAGCCGAAGAACGTTCTTCTGCAGGTTCGCATCTGGCCATAAAATCCCAGTGGCCAAAATTACGCAAATCGTAATACAAACCCCAAAGCGCCATGATTATTAAAAACAACCAAACTGTTTTTGCGCCGATCAACATCATGGGGATGATTGCGCCCAGGATAAGCATGAAAAAATACATTTTGCGAAAATGCGCATTATCCACATACTTACAAAGTAAAAAATCGAAGATAGCGCCAAAGATGGAAGAGCTGCCAATGAGCAAACCTAAAGTGGTTTTAGAAAAGCCAACCTCCAACATAAGCAGAGGCATTATGTAAGTAATGATTCCCTCGTAAAGCGAGATAAAGAGCACTACGAACAATAAGATGTGCATTGGGTGCCAGAGAGTGCGCTTGTAGTTGACTGGGGTCATTTTTGGCATAATGGTTATTATACACTAGCTGGAGGCATAATCCGAATCCTGACCTTGAAAGATTTTGGCTAATCATGTAAGCTTTTCGCACAATTATAGATGCTGGGAGAGGTCGCATAGTGGCCTAGTGCACACGCTTGGAAAGCGTGCATACCGCAAGGTATCGAGGGTTCGACTCCCTCTCTCTCCGCCATGAAAAAACCTTCACGAAAGTGAGGGTTTTTACTTGTATCAGGCAATACAACTAAAGTTAGAGGGATTCGAAGGGAGGCGAGAGTCCCGATGGGTATCGGGTCGGTGCGCAGCCGACGCGGTACCCGAATCGGAGTGAGGGGGACTCCCTCTCTCTCCGCCACGTAAAAATCGCTTAGTAATAAAAGCGATTTTTAGTTTATTGTAATTTTTTGTAACGATTCACGTGGCGCAGCCGTAAAATGCTTAGCAAGAAGCCGGTCTTTTTGCTTTGACGATAAACGTGCGGTCTATGGAATGGAGAACTGAAATTAAAAAGCCGTGAAAATCACGACTATATAGGAGGATTCGTAAGTTCATTTTCATCCTGTATGTTGCTCGCATACAATTTGCCCACGTTCGTCGAGCCTGGGAAGATCACAAGGCCAGCAATTGGATTCGAAGTTGGTGGTACCGGGATACTTTTGTTTATAAGTATCTCGCACTTCTTCAACAGCAAGATCATGCGTTTTGGCGGTGGAGTTGTGGTAAATAGATCTTGTACTGCCTTCGTTAGTTTGAACCCTGGCTCTGCAACCAAAAGTTATTGACCGAGACCTTCTTACACTCTCTGGAGTGGGTTTTACTCTTGATTCAGAGTCTGATGGTATCAGCAAAGTATCCGGGCAAGTGCGATATCTAAATTGGTCTGTGTGGCATGGGTCTTTTCCAAAATACCCCACTTCACCATTTCCTTCACATTTGATGTAAATGCCGTGATCTTTAGCTTTGGGAAATTGCTTTTTTGTCAGATCAACTGTTTCCGCGATAGCAGTATTCATAGTTTTAGCCGTGCTATAGTTTTTGAGGTCTAAGCCACGACCGGACATACCCTTTTGATCACTCCAATATACGATGGTAGTGCATTCGTATGCCCAACTCGAGTCTTCAGTCTTTTGCTCTTTTTGAGATTTACAAGAAACCTGGAGAATTGCGCAAATGATAAATATTGTGAAAATGAACAGCTTCTTCATGACGGCTCCTTTTGTTGGATTTAGCTTTGCACGAATCGGATATTGTGTCTAGCCCCGTGTTTAGATAAAAAGAAAAAAAGCCGTGGAATTCACGACTTGAGCATGTACGCTGGAATCAAGTTATTTTGTGTTTTTTATCTTTATTACTGATCGCAGATTGCACGTCCGGGCGCATCTTTCACAATATCGCAACTGAAACATGCAACCTGAACGCGTGTAGCGTCGGGGTTATCTTCCATGTACAGCTCGCGAACCTCTTCCATCGCCGCTGACTTGGTGTACGCCGTAGACGGATAGAGCTTGCCATCAAGACCTTTCTTGTATGCCCTTGAAAGCGGCCCCGGTAGTGCCTGGCTTACTCTGCAGACAAATTTGATGCTCTTAGGTTCCTCACATTCATCACCGGAACAAGGCGGTGGCGGTTGATTCTTGATCCAGATGTACACACCAATAGCACCAACCGCGAGTATGAGGAAAATCCACCATTTTTCTTTCATGATCCTGATCCTTTTGGTTACTGATCGCAGATTGCACGTCCGGGCGGATCTTTCACAATATCGCAACTGAAACATGCAACCTGAACGCGTGTAGCGTCAGGGTTATCTTCCATGTACAGCTCGCGAACTTCTTCGATCGCCGCTGACTTGGCGCGCGCCGCAGACGGATACAGCTTGCCATCAAGACCTTTCTTGTATGCCCTTGGGGAAAGCGGCCCGGTAGGGCCTGGCTTACTCTGCACACAAAATTGATAGACGGCGCCGGTGTTGGGCTGGGCTTCTTCTCACAGCCCGTTGTCCCGATGAAAAGTGCGGAAAAAAGTGCGAGTACGATCATCCGTTTCATTGTGTATCCTTTCGTTGGTATTCAATTTGGCAGAATATGTGAATAAAGTCAACTCTTGATACAAAAAAAGACAGGGATTAGCCTGTCTTTCGCTATATATAGTAATTTTAGCTTAGATCAAAATCTCGATATTGGCTTTTGAGCTCAATTCTTTTACATGATTTACAACCATTTCTTGCTGTTTTTGCTGTACATAAAATGCCTTAAATTGATCATGAATCTCAGCCAAAGGTGGGAGTGCTTGAGTTGATGATACAGCCAGAGCCGCTGCTGATTCTTTTTCGTATAAAGCAGCCAACTCTTCTTCCGTTACATCTACAGCTTTCAGATTAAGTGTGCTCTCCAGATATTTTTGTATTGTTAAATCTGAAGCTACAATTTTACGGAAATCAGCTTCTGTCATCCCTTGTGCGGTTAATGCCTCTTGATACTTTTCGATGGCATCAAACTGACCCTTAACAACTTCAATTTGTGCATCTACTTCGGAATCGTCAGCCGTTACGCCAGAGCTTGCAGTAGCTTGTTTAATCAGTGAGTTGGAGACAAGCCCATCAAGAGCCTGTGTGATTAACTGCTTGCGCATATCATCGGTTAAAGTTGTAGGATCAACTCCTTGACTTGCCAAGATTTGAGCTTGTGAATTTTCTAATTCAGCCTTGGTTATTTCCTGACCATTTACACGAGCAACTACATCAGGGAGATCCTGAGTTGTGTTTTGCGCTGGAGCTGGGTTAGCGGGTGCGCTGGTATCAAAGAGATCTGCTGTGGGGTTGCTTTGCTCGGAAGAATCCCCGCTTTTAAAATAGAACCAAGCTCCCACCATGCCGGCTATTAAAATCACTACGCCTGCAATAATTAGAATTTTCTTCTGCATATTTATTAATTGTTAACAAATTATGTATTTTTAGAGAAACTATAAATGAAGGATCTCCTTTTATATTTAAACTTCACTTAGTTATTATCAAAGTGAGTATATATTACACCTTATTAGCACATAAAATACAAAGAAAAAAGTGCATAACTTTGTTTTAGTCTAATATTTTGGATCCGTTTTTTTATACATACTCACAGATACTTACTAAAAAACAGGCAAATACCTGTTTTTTAGTTTTGTTTTGAATAGATAATCAGCCACCGATTTCTGAGTCTATAATCTGCTTGAAGGAATCGAATGGTAGAGCACCCGAGACAACCTGGCCGTTTACAAATGTTGCCGGAGTTCCTTCTACACCCGCACCGGAGCCTTCGTTAAGATCCTCAGCAATACGAGATGCTTTTTCACCACTATCGAGACATTTATCGAATTTGGTGGAATCCAAGCCCAATTCTACCGCCGCAGCCTTCCATTTAGCTACGCTCATATCACCTGCCAAATTTGCCTCGAAAATTTTGTTATGCATTTCCCAAAATTTGCCCTGGTCCGCGGCACATTCGGATGCCTCGGCAGCTTTTTGAGCTTCTGGATGGAAAGAGAGTGGGAAGTGACGGAAGACGATGCGTACATCATTTGGATAGGCTTCCTTGATTTGATTCATTGTCGTGTAATGTCGGCTGCAGAACGGACACTCGAAATCCGAGTATTCAATTAAAGTGACAGCTGCATTGGCATTACCCCAGATATGATCGCGTGATTCATCAACCGGGCGTGGATCTGCATATACAGGATCTGCCGTTGGGGCTGCGGCTGTTGGATCGGCTGCGGTTGGGGCTGCGGCTGTTGGCTGCGCTGCGGTTGGTGCCATAGCTCCCAAGCTCTTACCTGACATTAAAAAGTTTAAAATAAAAACCAATGCGATTGTGGACATGACGGCAATGCCGGCGATAAGACCCAATGCAAAAGTTGTTTTTGGGCTGGCTTCCCAAATGCTTTGACCTGATTTTGAAGTGTTCTCCATAAAAAGAGTTGTGGATAAAATTCTTAGATAACTGAGTTATTTTTAAGGTTGCGCGAGTAAAAGTCAACCTACGTAAAGCTGATAGCAGCTGGCTGATAGCAGATAGCAATTACCGTGCGAGGGCTGAGTCGAGTTCAGAGCGCCAGGTTGCTACGTCCATGGCACCGACCGACATCTTGCGATTGATGAAGAAAGTTGGTGTGCCGGTTAAGCCCATAGATACACCTTCCTGAAAATCGCTCTTCACTAAGTTGGTATATTTATCGCTGATTAAACATTCATTGAACTTTTCCTGATTAAGACCCAATTGTTGGATAAGCAAAGAAAAATGATCTTGAGGAGAAGATAGGTACTCCCAGTCTTCTTGAGTTTCAAAAACTTTATCTATATATTCCCAAAAACGACCTTGCTCATCAGCGCATCTGGCAGAGATGGCGGCAGCATTTGCATTGTTGTGAATTTGAGTAAGCGGCATATCATTCCAAACAAATCGAACACGATCTTGATATTCGTTTCTTATTGTGGATAAAGCCGATTCCGCAACTTTACATGCCGGGCATTGTAAATCGCTGAATATTCGAACTGTTACTTTGGCATCAGAAGGACCAAGGGTTGGATCTTGATTGTCGTTGAAAGTTATATTTGGATCTATTTTATCGTTTGTACCAGGGTCGGACGTTATTGCCCAAACCAGGCCGCCAACAATAAGAACCAGCAATATACCGGTCCCAATCAAGAAAAACTTTCTGATTTGATCTTCAGAATTCATAAGGTTCCATTGTATGTATACGCAGACTTGGCGTCAAATCTTTCAGAATAGACTCTAGACGCTAGACACTAGCCAAACTACTAGAGTCTAGCGTCTAGTGTCTAGCTTCTTAAATTCATTTTTGTGATTGAAGATGTTTGATTATTTGCAACGATGCTTTGGAGCCTTCGCCGACTGCTACGGCGATTTGTTTTTCGGTTACGTCGGTGCAATCGCCGGCGGCCCAGATACCCGGGACTGAGGTGACGTTGGATTTATCGACGATTATTTCGTTGCGTTTATTTTTTTCGACAATGTTTATAAATCCGGTCTCGGGAACTAAACCTATTTCGATAAAGACTCCTTGAGCGGATTCGTGAATATCTTTATCATGAGCATCTTTATAAGTAATACCGTTGACGAAAGTTTCGCCGGTGATGGCAACGGTTTTAACCTGACCGACGAAGCGAATACTGGGATGGGCTTTGATTTTTTCAACCAAGACTTCATCGCCGTGTAATTCAGGATCTATGGATAGGATTGTTAGTTTATCTGTATACTTAATGAGAAAGAGCGCAGCTTCAAGAGCGCTGTTGCCGCCGCCAACTATATAGCATTGTTTATCTTTAAAAAGTGGCGCATCGCATGTGGCGCAATAAGTTACGCCTTTGCCTTTAAACTCTTTTTCGCCGGGGACTCCAAGCTCACGATGTTTTGTGCCGGTGGCGATGAGGACCGTTTTAGTTTCGTACTCCCCTTTTGGAGTTTTGACAGTGAAACCGGAATCTGACTTTTGGATATCTGATACAAATTCCCCGTTCTTCATCTCAAATGCATCTTTATAATCTTTTAAGTGTTCTTGAAACTTCTTGACCAGATCCGGGCCGTTTAACAGATGGAAACCAAGGTAATTCTCGACTTCAGAGCTCCACAATGTTTGACCACCGATATTGCCGGCGAACATCAAAAAATTTATTTTTTGGCGAGCCAGATAAACCGCAGCCGCCATTCCTGCTGGGCCGCCGCCGATGATGATAGAATCGTACATAACTACATTATCGTACCACGTACATCGTACAACGTACATCGTAAAATTGAATAAAAAAAACCTCGGTAAGAGGTTTATACAAGTTTACGAGCGAGCTTGTTAAAAACAAACCATTTAAAAGATAGAAGAGGAATGATTACAATGCAAAGCGCAAAAACTTTACCGAGAGTGACACCACTCAAGATAATATGTGTATTGATTACAATTATAATATTTATATCGATGATAGCTTGAAGATATAGTGGCAACCGTGCGGGTTTAACATACCCGGTAATTGGCACAGCGGGAATCAATAGTCCGAAGTATTTCCATCCGGATTTTTTAGCGATCATTTCAGTTGTATAAACAGCTCCGCTAATACCAAAAGCCGTTAAGAAATATGATAAAATCTCTGCATCAAACGACAAAGCATGAACTTGATGCACAATTATGCTCCACATTGCAACCAAACAGATTGCATATAAAGCAATTGCTTTTCGCGGTTCTTGCTTGTTCATCTGCCGCTCCTTTCAAGGGTCTTGGTTTAGGATGACATTTTTTCGCTGCTTTGTCTACTCTTAAGCATGAGCCAGATACCCAGGCCTGCGAGTGGTATCAAAAGCCACTGAGTTGGCGTGAGATGAAAATATCTGACGTCTATAGCGCGATAAAAATCTAAAAAGAATCTGGCGATGGAATATAGGATGATGAAGAGGGAGAGGAAAAAGCCGGGGTTACGCGGTTTGCGTCCTAATATCAAAAATACGCTAGAGATTGTGGCGCCGAGTATTGAGAGATAAAGGCCATGATCGTGGCGTGCGATTCCATCCGGATACATGATGCAAAGTGGGTTTGAGACACAAGGAACACCTGGGTGATCGTGGATCATGAAGCAACCCAAGCGACCTATAGCGAGCCCATAAGGGAGGCCAAAGATGGCAACATCGGCAAATTTGTAAAAAGGAAGTCTGTGTTTGTGGATTAAGTAAATGACTGTGAGCGATGCTCCGATAAAGCCGCCGATGACGGAGAACCCAGGAAGTGCGGGGTTGATTGCATCGATTGGGTTGGCGAGATAATGACCAAGATCGTAAAAGAGAACATGGAAGATGCGGGCACCTAGGAATGCGGCGAGGAATGTCCAAAAAGCGAAGTCCCAAATAAGCTTTGGATCGAAGCCTTGTTGCTTAGCTCGGTAAGCGGACATACAAGTGCCAAATAGCAGACCGGAAGCAACAAAAAGACCCCAGACTTGGATAACCAACGGACCAATGTGAAAACTTGTGAATTGGAAGTAATGGATCATAAACTTTGTAACTTGCTCATTGTCTGAACCTTGATTAAACCTGATTACAAACCCAATTTCCTTGATTACTCATTGAATAAAATAATTCCTATAGTAATCAAGTTAATATGATCGAGAATCAAGATTAATCAAGGTTCAGACAATTAAAGAACCTTCAGCTCCCTAAGCGCTTTCTCAAATTCACCAAGCGCCCTCTTCGCTTCGTTGCTTCGTATCTGAAATGAGTGATCGTGAACAAGGTTATTGCGGAGTTTATGCGCCCACCAGACGTTTTTGAGGCGTGGATATTTGTAGCAAGCTGTTTTGAGGCGTTCGCCGAGAGTGTCACCTGGCATGACGAGGGATTTTAGGGCAGCATCGAGTAAGTTATCCGCTTCGATGAGGGAGAGTTTTAGGCCCATATCGCCGTTCATTTTGCTTGTTGAGATTATTTGCTTCCAGCGTTTCTCTACCTGCTCGCGAGTCATGCCGTAGAGATCGGGGCGAGTGAGTTTGTTTTTGAGCCAGATGATTGCGACAATAATGAGGACAAAAATCAAACAACCTAAAAGTATCAGCCCGATGCTGTTAGCTAGAGATAGTTGTTGGAAAATTGATTCTTCTGGCATATTTTTTTACTCGTAGGGGTAATACCTTGTGTTTACCCGTACTAAATTAGCCGTAGACCTGGCACGGGCGATCACAAGGATGCGCCCCTACGGGATTATTGTAGTTTCTCTTGTAGGATTTTAGCTGCTGATAAAAGTTTTGCTTCTTCGAACCATGGAGCTAAGAAGTGGAGGCCAACAGGCATTTGACCATCGAATTCGCATGGGATTGAGAGTGCCGGGAGGCCGGCTACGTTAGCGCTGACTGTGAAGATATCTTCCAAATACATTGAGAGCGGATCGGAAATTTTTTCGCCGAGCTTGAAGGCTGTGGTTGGTGCTGTTGGAGTTACTATAAGATCGACACTTTCAAAAGCTTTTTTGTAGCCATCGCGGATTAGTGTTTGGACTTTTTTAGCGTGGACGTAGTAGGCATCGATGTAGCCGGATGATAAGGCGAAAGTTCCGATGAGTATGCGGCGTTGGACTTCGGAGCCGAGGTTTTCAGCGCGGGATTCGGCGTAGGTATCAAAAAGAGGCAAACCTTGTTTACGATTTCCGTAGCGGATGCCATCGAAGCGCGATAAGTTGGCCGAGACTTCGCAGGGCATGAGGACATAGTAGACAGCGAGAGCTTCGTCGACGTATGGGAGATCTATATCTACGAGTTCAGCGCCGAGTTCTTTAAGAGTTAAGAGCGCTTTTTCTGTACGTTCGCGGACACGATCTTGAATACCTTTAGTAGCCCACGCTTGGCGCGGTAGGCCGATTTTTAAGCCTTTGACGGAATCTTTCCAATCGGCGACGAAAGCTTCGACTTCTGCCGTTGTTTGGTCGGCTTTGTCTTGACCTTGGATGACTGATAAAACCAGCGCTGCATCTTCGACAGTTTTTGTGAGTGGACCAATCTGATCAAAAGATGATGCCATGGCGATGAGACCTGAGCGAGATACGCGACCGTAGGTTGGTTTTAAACCTGTGATTCCGCAGAAAGCTGCAGGTTGGCGAATAGAACCGCCAGTGTCCGATCCGAGTGCGGCGAGGCACATGTGAGCAGTTACCGCGACGGTTGAACCGCCGGATGAGCCGCCAGGTACACGATCAGGATCATGAGGATTTTTTGTTGGGCCAAATGCGGATCGTTCTGTGGAACCTCCCATGGCGAATTCATCGAGATTGGTTTTACCGATTATGACCGCGCCCGCATCTGTAAGTTTACGAGTGACCGTTGCATCATAAGCAGCGTTATATGTGGCAAGCATCTTCGAGCCGGCTGTACAGCGTTTATTTTGCAACATGATGTTATCTTTTAATGCGATCGGTATGCCATCAAGCACGCTAAGTATATTCCCCTCTTCACGACGTGCGTCGGATCTATCTGCTTGTTCCAGAGCCTCTTCCTTATATACATCTAAAAAAGCATGCAACATGTCATCCATGCTTTGGATTTGTTGCAGGCAGGCCTCGGTAAGCTGTCGTGACGTTAGAGAGCCTTCATCCAGGGCTTTGCGCGCGGCTACAATTGTAAGTTCGTTTGGTTGCATAATTAGTTTTTTGGATTTGCGAATACTCCGGGCGCAGCTAAAAGATCGCCCGCTCGGCTGGGGAAGTTCTCAAGTATAAGTTCACGAGTGAGTTCATCACAGCCAAAAGACTCGTCCTCACGGAAGCCTTTGGTTTTTGCAGGCATAGTAAATGGCTCGATATTTGAAACATCTACTTTTTGAATACCTTCCACATATTCCAAAATTGAGCCAACTTCTGCGGTCATCGTATCGATTTGCTCCTCTGAGAGCTTAAGGCGCGCAAGCCCTGCTAAGTGCGAAACCTCGTCTTTACTTAATTTCATATAGCCCTTACTTTAGCCTATAAAACAACTCTTCGCAAGAATATTATTGACAACACTGCTGATTTATGTAATTATATAAATGTCAGAGCACCTTACAAGGAGGAGGCCATGTACATCGTACAGACACTGCGCGACGACTGCTTCGAGATGAAGACGGTATTCGCTTATGAACTGCGTCACGACACGCTCGTCATCGATGAGAGCCGATGCGATGCCGGTTTCATGAATTTTCTGCAAAATACCATGCATGCCAAATTCACCCTTGAGGAGAATGGCCTGCTGACCGCCCCTGTACATTATCATGAGGTTTTCGAGGAGGTCTTTCAGACCCACCCATATATTCTCAATGATGAAGAGGCTCTCAGAGCACTTGGTGAAGAAGTGGTCACATACCACAATTCCTCGCCGCCTCAACACGTGGCGTAACCACACCCAAATCTCCTCCTCTCCTTGTCTAGACCCGTTTTATACGGGTTTTTATTTTTAAGTAGCTACCTTGATTTATTTAGAAATATCTGCTATTATCTTGCATCGAACCTTGACACTAGCCAAAGGAGGCACAAATGCCATTTGAGGGAATAACTCAAATACCCTATCAACCACGCGGGGAAAAAATCGCACCTCTGTCCAATCAGCAGGTCAACGATCTTTTATTGTATGGTAAGCCTTACGTAACCCAGTATGCAAAAGCAATTCACCTTAGAAGAGCTAACGCCCCATTCAAACAGGTGCCTTGCATCGCCGAATATATGTTAATGCTGGAAGGGAAAAAGCAAAAAGATGATAGTGACCCGAGGCAATTAGATGGCAGATTGCTCCAAGCGCAATTCAGACCGGATCATCCCGGTATCGAATACGGTTTCAGTAGGGCTGATATCGAATCTCAACCAAAAAGGCAGATTGCCGCTTACTCAACCTCAATGGTTGCGGGCGTAGAAATCATCCCCATTGCGGTAAAAAGAGATTTTTCATACCTGCAAGAACAAACGGAAATGAGCAACAAAAATCCCTTGGCCAAACTTGCTTTAGCCGGGCCAGGTACGCTAACGGCCATGGTTAAAGGGGAACCTCTATTTATTCATGATTTTAACATCGGCAAGAGGTGCGTACGAGAAGATATACTCTTCAAACGTAAAACCTTTGTAGCGGCATTGCTCTTCGATATGCTAATCGGATCGGGGCAAAGAGATGCCAATAGTTACTTGATAGATGAAGATGGTAGGGTCAGAACCGTATATCATCACGAAGCTTTTACTTTTACAGCTCAAGAGCACTTATGCGAGCATCTCGAGCAGGAGTACCCTGAAGTGGCAGCTGAATTTTGGAAAGCTCTCAAACATGTCAAAAATTTAGCACCAAAAAGAGATAGACTGGTTTACGAGCTATCAAAACACTTACAGGATGCGGAAATTGAGCGCTTCCTATCTTTATTGAACCTTTTACTCAACAATCAACGAGTCTGCGGACAAGAGATTGTTATAGGATAGTACTTCTGAAAGAGGCATATGCCTCTTTTTTATTTTAACTTCGATATCCCAATCTTTAGAGCACCTTGGCTTTATACAATGGTTGACAAAAGAACAAAATAATGATATTACGCAGACAGTTCTTTCCAAGGAGATTGAAATGTCCAACATAAATATCCCCCTAATAATTTTGGAATCAGTAAACCTGCGCGTGATTGCAGAACCCAATTCACATTGGCAGATTGAGGAACTGGAAAATGTTCTTGTTCGGTCACATCAATTGATCGCCGAGCATTCGTTGAAAAAATATGGACGAATCAACGTATGTTTATCGGGTGGTTTGGATTCGTCGTTAAGCTTAGCCATCATCCATTCGTTATTCCCCGATGTTTTAATTTTCGCGTTTACCATTGGGAGCAGCTCGACCCACCCGGACATTTTGGCTTCCCGACAAGTAGCTAAAGCATTTGACGCCTATCATATTGTACTGACGCCAAGTAGGGCGGCTTTGGTTAATGCTTTAAGCGATATGCGAGACATGCTTGGGCGCGATCCAATCAGCCAAGGAGATCTCGGAGTTTTTACCTTCTATGCTTTTTTGGCGGATCTGGGAATAAAGAATGTGATTGCCCACGATGGAATAGATGAGTTAATGGGCGGGTACTGGGATCATGTAAAAGCTGCTGATATGGAGCCGGCATTCCGGCATTTCTGGGAAAGGCTCATACCCGATCACCTGGAACCACTTGAAGAAAAAGCGCAAGCATTCAACATAAACGTACTTTATCCATATCTTGACGCCGAGGTTGTCGAGTATATTTCTTACATCCCGCTCAAAGACAGGACTAGCCGGGAATACCGCAAAGCGCCATTGCGAGAACTGGCGCGTAAGTATGGCGTTCCGGAACAGACTATTGTACGTCCCAAAAAGGGATTTTGCGATGTTCTGGCAGAAGAGTAATATAGAGGCGTAACTTGCCTCTTTTTTTTAAACAATAATTATATGAACCAAGACAGATTATTACATTTATTCCACCATATCCATCATATTGATGGAGCGCACAAAGTTCATCATTGCGGTGGGGCACACAAAGAAATAGACCCCACCGTGGATTATACGATCGAGCATTGCGGTTGTGGCAAACATAAAATCGATAAACCTATAGCTATCGGACACGCTTCGAGTGCGAATTTGGATTTGATGGAAGTAAATGTGTCTTTCAGCGAGATATGCCCCGAGGGCGGCTGGCACGTGGAGAGTGGAAAACTTGCTGTCTGAACCTTGATTCGCCTGATTAACGAATTAACTTGATTATTTAAATTTAATTGCAAACAAAATCTCCTCTTTTCCCCAAGAGGAGATTTTTCTGTTTTGTGCTCTGTGATTACGGATTGTTTGCCAACTCATGAACCAACCACTTTCCTTCGGTTTTTTGCAAAGTTATCCAGCGAGTATTAGTACCATCTTCCCAACCAAATGTGTTTCCGCCTTTGGTTTTGACCTCTAAAGTTGCTTTGTAACTTTCGCGTTCGCTTGTCCACTCACTTTGAAAAGTTGGCTCCAGGGATTTGACTGTGAGCGAGGAGATGGCGGCGAAGTTTTGCTGCCACATGTTTTTGGTTGTTTGATTGGCATCCATCAGCTCTACCGCAGACGTTGGATCGCCGTTACCGATAGATGAGAAGAAAGTATCTGCGATACCCTTGGCATCTGCACTACCGGTTTTATCCGAAGTATCCTCAGTAGTAACTTCTTCAACTGCATGCGCTTTACCGGATTTGATGTAATATGCGACTTTTTTGCCGAATGAGATAAGTTCATCCTTGGTTAGAGCGCCCTGCAAGGAATTGATGCGTAAGTATTCGTTAGCGCCAAGCAAGATGTCGACATCCGTAAGATTGCCTTTGCTGTCGTATATGAGAACGTTATCCATGACAAAACCGCCGCCTTTCTCCCAACGACTACCCGCGATTTCTCGAGCATTCTTTTGTATTTCAATATCCAAGTGTTCGTGGATGATATCTATGATCTTACCGCCGCCGCCAACAGTTTCGGTTAAGTAATACTCACAAGCTGTAACAGCAGTTATTGTGGGTTTGGCTGTTTTAATAATAGTTTTACCTGTTGCGTCAGCGACCCAAGCAGTTGGAAATGCGTTGCAAATATCGCCCGTAATAGTTGGAGAATTACCGGTGATTACAGCCGAGCCGCCACTATCCGAAGCACCACAACCCGCACCAAATAAAACCATGGCGCAAAGCGCGATTAGTGAGAGGGATAGTTTTTTAGGCATAAATTGTCTGAACCTTGATCCACTTGATTTATGAGATTCACTTGATTATTTGTAATAACTAATTAACAGATAATCGGTTTGCAATCTCTACAATCGTGTAAAATCAAGGTTCTATCTTTTTTAAGAATTGATTTTCACTCAAAATTTCCACCCCCAACTTTTTCGCCTTCTCCGCCTTACTGCCCGGATCAGCTCCAACTACCACAAAAGATGTCTTTTTAGATACTGACTCGGAGACATCTGCGCCGAGTGCGCGGACTTTATCTTTAGCTTCGTCGCGACTCATCGAGTCTAAACTTCCTGTAAAAACCCAACTCGTACCACTTAGCGGACCTCGTCCTACGTCGCTCGTCCCGCGTCCCACGTCGACGAAGGCTAGCAGGTTATTGAGACGTTTGGTTTCTTCCTTATCATCAAAATAATCGACGATCGCTTGCGCCATAACCTCACCCACACCATCGATTTCATCGAGTTGTTCGATTGTAGCATTGCGGATTTTATCCAAAGATTTGAAGTGGCGAGAAAGTAGAACCGCTGTCTCAAAGCCCACGTGGCGGATTCCGAGGGCATAGGTGAAGCGCTCGAGAGTGACTTTGCGATGAGTTTGGATTTCTTTGACCAATTTATTTGATGAGACTTCACCGAAGCCTTCGAGGCCGCCAAAGTCGCCCGGTTCCAAACGGAAGAGGTCAGCGGGTTCGCTGATGACGCCTTCTTGCAAGAAAGTTTCGATTATTTTTTCTCCAAGCCCACGGATGTCGAATGCTTGGCGAGAGACAAAGTGGCTAAGGCTAGCCATCTCTTGAGCGAAACATCGTGAATTGGAACATACGACGGCGACTTCGCCGGTTTTGCGTTTGACGTCAGATCCGCAAATTGGGCATTTCTCGGGCATTTTGAATTTCTTTTCTTTTCCGGTGCGGAGGCGAGGAAGGACTTGAACGATTTTAGGGATTACATCGCCGGCTTTTTCTACAATGACTGTATCGCCGATTTTGAGGCCCAGGCGTTCTATTTCATCTTCGTTGTGTAGCGTGGCATGAGTAACGGTTGTGCCGGCGAGTTGAACCGGATCCATGACGGCAACGGGTGTGAGTACACCAGTACGACCGACGGAGACTTTTATCTCGCGGACGATTGTTGTGCCTTGCTCTGCTGCGAACTTCCAGGCGACCGAACCGCGTGGGGTTTTGCCGACGATGCCAAGATCAGCAAAACGTTTGTAGGAATTGACGGAAACCACAACGCCATCGATTTGATAATCCAGTTTATCGCGATCATTCTCGATTTTATCCATCACTTTTTTGACGTCTGCGATGTTTTTGCAAAATTTGTTGTAAGGATTGGTTGGAAAACCTAAAAGCTCCAAAAAATCGTCTTCTTGGCTTTGGAGTTTTAAGCCGACATCGGCGACAAGTTGCCAGGGGAAAAAGGTCAGCTTACGATCGGCTGCGATTTTTGGATCGAGCTGGCGCAGGCCACCGGCTGCGGCATTGCGTGGGTTTGCCAGCTCTGCCTCGCCTTCTTTTTTGAGTTTCTTATTTAATTCTTTGAGACCCGAGCGAGTCATATAGATTTCTCCACGGACTTCGAAACGGCCGGTTTGATGCTCGAGAAATTCCTCAATTTTTTTGTAATCTAAATCTTGATGATGTTTGGTGATGAAAGTTGTTATCTCTTTTGATGATGGTTGGCGGAGTTTGAGTGGGATGGCCTCGATAGTGCGGACATTTTTTGTGACATCCTCCCCTACTCGTCCATCTCCACGCGTTGCCGCGAGTTTGAGTGTTCCGTTTTCGTAGATGAGTGAGCAGGCTAAGCCATCCATCTTTACCTCGGCATACAAACCTTCTGCATCTGCGCGACTATCCAACTTTTTGATGCGTGTGAGCCACTCCTCTGCTTCCTCTTCGGAAAAGACATCTTCGAGGCTGAGCATGCGAGATTGATGTTGAACTTTTACGAAGCCTTTGGCAGGTTCGCCGGCGACGCGTTGAGTTGGTGAGTCGGGAGTGATTAGATCGGGATATTCAGCCTCGAGATTGTAGAGCTCATGCTTAAGCGCATCCAAAGCCGCTTCGGAGATCTCGAGCTTGTTTTGTACGTGATATTGATAGCGATAACGGTCGATTTCTTGGCGCAGTTTAGCGATTCTTGCTTGGGCGTCTGCTTTGTTCATACTACGCTATTTTAGCGGATAGTGAGGGTTTTGTCATTAAGAAAATTGTTATGTCTTATTTGCTAAATATTCTCTTTCAAGCCATGATAGAAATATATGAAAAATTTTCTACTCTTATTGATTGCTATTGGATTCTTTACCAGCGGATGCTCATTGCTCGATCAACAAGAGAGCCGACCAATCGTTTCCATACCGGCTAAGAACGTACCGAGCGTTCCTAATACCACGACTCCATCCCCACCCGTAAAAGCGACAGACAAAATTTTAGATTTAAATAACCAAGGTTTAACGAAAATCCCAGAGAGTGTTTTTAGCCAAACGGACTTAGAAGAGTTGGACGTTTCCGGCAATAAATTGACAGGTGCGATACAGGCAGAGATCCGGCAGTTGAGTAATTTAAGGATTCTAGATCTTAGTAACAATCAGATGACTGGTGTGCCGGCCGAAATTGGGCAGTTGAGCTATCTGGAGTATCTGGATCTTTCCAATAACAAACTAACGGGTTTACCGCATGAGTTGGGTAATTTGCCGAATTTGAAGACTTTGGATATTTCGGGTAATGATTATAGCGAGCAGGATTTAAAAGTTATCATGGAAAAATTGCCCGGCGGTACACAGATTGTGAATTGAGGATTTGAAAAAAAATAATAAAAATACCCGCCTCAGCATTGTCACTTTGGCGGGTTTTAAGTTTAGCTGGCAAGTTTTTCTTCGAGAAACCACTCTACTTGTAGCAAACTCGCGAATACATGCCCGCCTGGAAATCTTTGTAAAAGATCGTAGTAGGCTTTGGTATTGGTATTGATGGCGTGCTGAGGAAGATCTGTCAACTCAAATGCCACAACAGTTGTTTCCGGCCTATCGTACAGTAAGGCGGTCGCCGCCTCGAAGATGCTGTAATAGCTAACTTGATTCCCCTCTTCTTGCGGATCACCGAGATAAAAAACCAGAACATCGGCAAGCTGTTTAGCTATATCTTCGTTGCGTTTTGCCTCTTCGTTCCAATCGGAGACGACAGGATTGAAAAAACGGACTATCTTGGGACTCGCTCTTAAAACACGCTCCATAAAGATTTGGCGCCAAGTGTTATTACCGCAGGTACCACCAAGGTAAATATGTTTAGCATAGCAAACCTCGGAATCGCGGCTCGAAGCTACAAGATTCTCGCATCCCGGAAAACGGCATTGTTTGAAAGGTTCGTTCATTTGGATCTCCCTTTTATTTGCATTCAATTAAACATATTTTTTGTTTTTAGTCAATAATAAAACCCTCCGAGGGTGGAGGGTGAGGTGATTTAGTTTAGATCTTCATCATCTTTATCCTTGTCTTTGGGGACTTCGAGGTCTACACATTTTGAGATGGTTTCCTCGAGTTTTTCCAAGGATTCCATGCTGGCATCGGGGGGATCGGCGATAGTGGCATCGATTTCCGCTTCACTCCGCATTTCAGAGAGTGATTTTTCCAGATTCTTTGCACTGTCCAGAATATCTTGAGATGTCTTTGCGATCTGTTCGTCCACTTCATGGGGCAGGCTCTTAACCTCTTTGCTAAAACCGTTGAGATCGGAGATGAGTTTCCGATCGCGCATCATCTTACTGATGCCATTCACACGGTCTTTGCACTCCGCAAAATAAGCGACAACAGTAGCGCGATAATCCTCGAGCTTAGCAAGGGCGTTGATGCAGTCTTGATTTATTGCCTTGGCGTGATCGTAAGAGTTTTTAAGATATCCAGGAGCACCGCTTTTTTCTTGATTGACGTTGGCGCGAAATTTAGCTACGAATTCTCTCGAACGCTTAACGGCAAGCCGTGCTTTGATAAGAAGCTCATCAATAGATTCGAGACTCTGTTTCTCTGCATCATTTATTTGATCCAGTAGGTATCTTTGAATGGCCCCTTTGGTTGTGCGTAGTTTGCGGCGTTCAAGAAAGCTGGTATTTGCCAGCTCCGGTGGAAGCAATCGTTTCTTAGTCATGAGCTTACGCGCACCAGCATATCCCAGTGTAAGGGGCGTAGCGATTGCAACAGCGACTGGAAATAGCATCCCTAGGGATTTCCCAACACTTAACGCGTAAAGCATTATAAAACTACCAAGCACCAAGACCAATGACGTCAAAAAAGAAAATGTGAATACAGCGACAAGAACACTTATGACTCTATCACTCCGAGGTGCGTCTGGGGTTTTTCTGATATCTGAAACTGTTTTTTGTACCACGAAAAACAAAATGACGACTGCGGCGATAAGTCCACTTAAGGAAAAACTTCCCAAGAACAGTATTTTAAAAGTGAGTTCGGTTAGGATCAAAGTTAGTGGAATACTTACAATGAAAGACACAACCATTATAGTGGCTATTGAGACACTTGATTCATGGCGGCGCAAAAAGCTGGTACCAAGGTACCTCTCTTTTACATGAAGCTCGGCTTTTTTCTCCAAATTCCTAATTAGACTGAGTTTACCGGTTGGTCTTTTAGCCAGTTTCATTGTGGCTCCTTTTGTCGATGTGCGATGCTGCAAGTAAAGCAGAATATTTGCAAATGGTCAATGGAACATTGTATCTTGTATTTTGTATCTAGTATCTTGCAGTTTTAAAAAGATTATCTAAAAACTGCCAGATACAAGATACTAGTAGCTAGATACTATTTTTTGAAGTTTGCGATTTATTACGGGCAGGTTCCAGCCAACCCAACCTTCTTACACAATTGTTGTTCGGAGAAAACTATGTAACTGAAGATGCCGGAAAGTATATTTTGGCGGGGCATGGAGACCGAGAGTTTTTGAGTTGTTCCCTCGTAGGTTCCCTCGGAGCCGAGGACGATATCGCCCAGGTAATCGATGGGATTATTACCAATATCATACAAGGTGATTTGCACATCTTTGACCGAGCAGTTAAAAGGCCGTAAGCGTAGGCGATATGATTTTGAAGTATTTAATGCCGGAATGTCCATTGGAGATATAGAATCAAACGGTTGAATTACATAATTTGAATCCGTTGGCCAAGTCACTCCCCCTCCCGAAAATTCCCACTCAGCATATGCGGCCTCGAATTGTGGGATTGCGGCTCCGCAATCATCGCCGGGCAACCAGCTAATTGATACTCTGGCAGCATTTGAGGTTGATGAAATATCATCCGGGTCAAAGAGATCCAAGAAGGCCAGCTCTTCTTTGGGAAGGTATGATATTCGCTTAACGCCGGTTTGCTCGAGGCCGGTAGTTGACTCCCAGCTTGTGCCACCAGGGTATGTATTTGATGCGGAAGCCATTTCAGCCAGGGTGCGATTATCTTTGCGAATACCAAAAAGTTGCAATTCGATACCCGAGTTAGCCATGTAGTACGCAGCTACAGCCTTATCCATGTTGCGCGATTGCTCTACGCCCTGCATCACAACAATACCAACACCAATCGCCGAGATCAGAATCGCTGAAGTTAATATCAAAGCTAGGGCAACGATGTTGCCACTTGCGAATTTCGAACTACGAACTACGAACTTCGATTTTTCGGAAGCGTTGTTCGTTGTTCGTTGTTCGTTGTTCTTTTGGTTAGCGGACATAGACGCGTGATGAAATGCTGGTTTGTGCGGTTTGAGAAAAGCTTTCTCGTGGATTATTGGCATTCAAGGTTAGAGTAAAGTTGATAGTGACAATTGGTTGGCCATCACTCGGGTAATCTGCGGGGAACCCAGCTAAATCAAAAGGTGAGACATCGGGCTGTACATAAACATCAAAATTATCAACATTTACATGCTTAGCGGTTAAAGGCGCCCATGACAAGCCGCTATCTTGCGTGACGAGAAGACACGAAACATCCGGGTCGTCGGCACAGAGCAGGTCACCTACAGCTGATTTTGTTATTTCCATGTAATCACCATCCAATTTGATTAAACGCAAGGTTGAAGTGGGATTTATTATGGATACAGAATAATCTATCTGTGAACCGCGTACGGCACGAGCCGCATATTCAAGCACGAATCGCGTATCTTGTTGAACCGTTGCCGCGTTTGCAGTTTTATTGGAAAGACGGATAAATTGAATATAGGTTTGACCAAGAATGACGAGCGCAAAACTAAAAAGAAGCATTACAACCAAAAGTTCGGCAAGTGAATAACCCGGCTCCAGATTAGAACTTCGAACTTTGAACTTAGAACTTAGACCTTTCGTAGTTCGTAGTTCGTGATTCGTTGTTCTTTGTTGTTTATCTCCAATCATACAAATCCGTGTAAATTGATAGATTTAGCGTGCGCCCTTTGCGTACCCATGCCATATTGACCATAGCACGTATACCAATCTTCTCAGTATAAGGAGCGCCCCCGCAAGAACATCCGACCGGTACTTGAGTTTCCGACCTGTCTGCGGGATTTGCGCAAATTGGCGCAAAAGTTACCAATCTCGAATAACTTGTGCTTGAGCCGTTTTGATTGGTAAGTATTCCTGCGCTATTCTTATTTATTTTGCCATTGGCTATGTCATCTATGGAAAAATCAAAAGATGGTAGGACTGTACCATCCCAATTTGGGACAGCTGTACAATCAATGCCCGTATCCGTACCCAAACCATTGTCGAATTCTGCATTAGCGAGCCAATTGGAATCACGAACATTTTGTACGATCTCCAAAGACTCACGAGCAAGATTCATGGCGATTATATGATCTTCATCTTGTTCTTGGAGTATTACGTTTGAAAAGATGAGCGTAACAGCGCCATATAAACCAACAGAAATGATAAAAAAGACGACTAGCATCTCCATTATGGTTTGGCCGGGTTTAAAATGCATCCTCATAGGGTAGAAATGCGCCCGGTTATGCGATTAATTTCGATTTCCATGGTCTCATTTGTGCGAGTATGACGAATCCTGATACGAACTAAAGCGGATTCGGGCGGTGTGGTTGAGTCGTAGATTCTTACTGTTCCATTTTGACGCATAAACGTGATGTCGACAAATGCAACCGAGGTTGATGAAGACATGATTTGATCTATAACAATATCCGTACCATTAAGCGGCATAAGCGTACGCGATTGATAAATTTCGCCGGAATCAGTGTAATGATAATCTACCGCAGCGGCAGGGTTGATATCGGCAAACATTGAGTATGTTGAAGTGCCGGTTTCAAAGTGAACCCCATATGCTGCGGGAATATCCTCTTCACAGGAATTGGCACCACAGGAAATAATACTGGTTTCACAAACTGCAAAATCTGAACCCGTATCACAGGTTTTTAAATTTTTTGCAGATAATGCCCGTGATTGCATGGCGCGGATATCGGCGGTGAGTTGACGCGTTGCAGTACGGAGCTCATCGCCACGTTTGGCACTACCCAATTCGAAGATAGTCATTGTGGCAAGCAGAACAACTATTGATAGACCTATCAATAGCTCGATTAACGTAAAACCATTTAACTTAATAGATCGCATGATATAACCAGGATAGGACAGCCGGACCCCACCAAATTGCAGCCAAGGTGCCGGATATTAATGCCGGGGCAAAAGGTATGCGCATGCCCGGTTTTATTTTTTTTGATAATAAAAGAATTAATGCTGCCGCTCCACCCAAAACATAAGAAAAATAAATGGCGATACCAACAAGAGGCCAACCCAAGACGGCGCCCAAGACGGCGCCCAACCAAATATCACCCGCGCCTATCCAACGTTTGCCGGAAACCACGTATTGAAATAGAAAAAATAATGTAATAAAAGCAAGCCCCGATGCGTGTGACCATAAAATACTTACAGTTCCCATGCCGGCTAAACTTTCCAAAATCATGTGCCAGAGTGAAAAGATAATGCCTGTACCAACCATTAATTCAACCGGGAGCTCCATCCAGCGCAAATCCATTACAACAAAAATTAACAAAGAAATCATGAAGAAAAACTCATACGCAGCCCAAAGCCAAGCAGAATCGGGAAGATGTCGCGCTACAGCGATGGCGGCCAATAGAGCTGCGGCAAATTCTATTAATGGATATTGAATGTGGATGGATTTACCACACATTGCACATTTACCACGTTGAATAAGCCACGAAAAAATTGGCACCAAGTGGCGTGGTTGCAGAGTCGCCTTGCAATGCATGCAGTGAGAGCGCCCGTTAATTGAGGAATTATCATGAGCGCGTATTGCAACAACATTGATAAAAGAACCAAATATCGAGCCAACAATGGCCGAAGCTAAGAGAACAATAAAAGTTTGAAGAAAATCCATGGCTGAATCATCACGTATCCTAAGTACTATGTCCTACATCAAATCTAAGTTGGACGATTGGACCGAGCGACACGCGACGTATGAGTTATTTAAGTTCATCAAGAGTGTCCACCCCTATCGAGTGAGCATAGTAGGTAGCGGCAGGGCCATAAGCTGTTTCGCGTTCGGTGGTGAACATTAGGCTATAACCTGTTTGACTGCCGCGATAAGCATAATACTCATTGCCGCTAGGGCCAACAGGAATGCGATCTAAAAAGATTGGCGGAGTTGGATCTTCTGCAGTTGTAAAACCGGCTCCACCCAAGCGCTCTGCGCCACCAGGCTGACCGATAAAGATACCATCCGTCGTGGGATATGTGGCTTTTTGCAACCAATACTGACCAAGTGAAGCGCGGAGCACACTGATATCTGAGACTCGTTTGGAATCACGGGACATGGTGCGCTGAACGCCCAAGGCATATACGAAAATTGCGATAACCACACCAACGATTAAAACCCCAATTAAAAGCTCGGGAATTGTTATCCCTTTAAGCAGACGTTGTCGATTTAGCATATAAATCATTATACCATATTAGAGCGTCCCGCGTCGCACGTCCTAATCGTCCCGCGTCGATATGAACAATTGAGATCTGGGTTAAACTCACCCCTGCCCCTCTCTTGAGATCAAGAGAGGGGTTCTGAAAACCGTTTCCAAAGCACCCCCTCTATTAATCTTAAGAGAGGGGGTTGGGGGGTGAGTTTTCCAAAGCTAAAATCCCCGGACGTGCCGGGAATTTTATATTTAGGTTCTATTGGCTTAGTTGATTATACCTGTCTGGACTGCGCTGTGTCCGCCCAATGGCAAGCCCTGCACAGCACCTTCCGTGAAGAAAAAGAGTTTAAAATTATCAATAACAGGCACCGTAGCAGGTACATCAAGAGTATATTCACAATCGACGTTTGCACCAGTACAAGCAGTAGTACTACCTTCTGGATCTTTAACCTGAGTTAGATTGATGAAATTGTTGGTTACATCGGTAACTCCAACAGCACCGCAAGCTCTGTCACAAATGTGTACAGCACTTACGCTGACATCAGTGTTGGCTGTAAAATTGTTTGCGCAACCACCATTACAAATTTCTGCACCTTCGGTGTTTGCTGCTGCAAAAGCTGCAACAACAGCGCGCATATCAGCAACACGTTTTGAATCGCGTGCCTTAGCTTGAGCGCTACCAAAAGCAACGACTGCCAAAGTGGCTAAAATACCAATGATGGCGATAACCACCAAGAGTTCGATTAGAGTAAAACCTTTTTGGTTTTTCATAAGCATGGAATCTTTAAGTTTATTAATAATTAAAGAATGAAAAAAAGAAAGAATGAATGAATAAAAGAAGTTATTATATGTGTATAAGTATAGCACAAAAATTATTTAATAACCAATAAACAGATTCCAACAATCAAACAAACACAGCAAAATATATCTTAATTAATTTCGCGATAGTGATTCCTGAATTGGTAATTGATAATTTTTTTATATTCCTCCCGAAATTCGGTAGAGTGGGATCATGATTGCGGAAACCATAACGCCCACACCTAAGCCAAGAATAACCATAACAACAGGCTCTATCAAAGTAAGCATGGTTGCGGAAGCATTGTCCACATTGCGGGAATAAAACTCGCTGACTCTTTGCAATACTTCTGTTATTTGACCAGTATCCTCACCTACTGCAATCATTTGGACAGCCATTTCAGGTACGTGTTTATTCTCACGCATAACAGAAACGATAGATTCACCATCATTAACCGCAATAATTGTTTCCAAAATCATACGCTTCCATACGGCATTGCCAATAACCGATGCCGCAACTTCCAGACCCTGAACTATAGTTTGACCTCCTTTCATAAGGGTATACATGGATTGGCAAAAACGAACCATGTAAATATCTTGAAGCAATCCTCCAAATACAGGGATACTCAACTTTATTTTATCAAAATTATATCTCCCCTCCTCGGTACGTAGCCATGCCCAAACGCCTACACCCACAACAACGATACTCAAGATGATAAGCCACCAATAGTTAACAAAAACATTTGACGTTCCAATTAGAATGCGGGTGGTTAGTGGGAGCTCGGCGCCAGCTTCTACAATTACTTCGGTGAGCTTTGGTACCACGTAAACCATCATGATAAAGCCCGTCACAAACATGCCGGTTATGATAAATGCAGGATACATTAACGCGCCTTTAAGTTTGCTTAATATATCATAATCTTTTTCTTGTTGATCTGCGAGATAATTCATCACCTCGGAAAGTTGACCCGTGGTTTCACCGGAGCGGATCATGTTTGTAAAAAATCCCGAAAAAACGGTTGGATAACGCTCCATGGCATCGGAGAGTTTAGCGCCACCTTCGATTTCGTTGGCGACATCCGCCATTATGGCCTTTAGACGAGGGTTTTTTGTCTGATGAACAATGTTACGGACAGCATCAACGAGTGGGACAGAGGCTGAAACCATGACGGAGAGCATACGGATTGTTGCGACCAATTCTTTGGTTTTGACTTTATTAAAAAAACGCATTATCGAATCAGCGCCTTTTTCCATGCCGGCGTAAGACTCTATGGAAAGAACTTCATATTGGCGTTCTTCCAGGGCTTCCATCGCGCTATCATTATCTTCTGCTTCAACAATACCGGATTGTATCCGGCCATCGGGAAGGCGTACTTGATAACGAAATGTTGGCATAGTTTAGACAAGAATTGATTGGATTTTACGGACCGCATCTTTTGGTAATGTGTGAGCTTTAATGAGATAACCGGCAGCGCCTAACGAATTCGCACGTTCTACATCTTCGCGGCCACCCATGTTTGTAATAACCAAAACAGGGATAGAGTTTAAGCTGGGATTGGCTTTAAGTTGCTCTAAAACCTCGAAGCCATCCATATGAGGCAAGAGAATATCAAGTAGAATGAGTGAAGGTTTTTCGCGCTCGGCCATTTTTAAACCCTCCTCACCGGTACCGGCAAGAATTGTTTCAAAAGAAGCGTCTTCGATGGCTTTTGTGTAGATTTGTGCTAAAAAAGCATCATCCTCGATAAATAAAATTTTTTTCTTTTCCATATGACTAAATAATCAAGCTTCTTGCTCCCACTTATGTACAGTGGATATGCGAGCTATGCTTTATTCTTTGAATTACTTTTTGGCTCAATGGCATCATCCGGCGGAGGCACTATTTCAACTTCGTCCGTATCGGATGTATCTTGCGCCAAGCGCATAACTTCTTCAACCGTGGTCAACCCTTCGGCTGCTTTTAATACAAGATCCTGATAAAGCGTTATCATTTCTTGACGCTCAAACTCTTTTTTAAATATCTCGCGGCTAAAATCTTTTTCTACAGCTCTTTTGGCATGATCGGTAAACTGAAATAACTCGGCAACCGCTGTACGCCCGCTGTAACCGGTATCCCCGCACTTAGCACAACCCTTGCCATGAAAGAAGGTGATTCTCTTGATTAAATCCGTACCGGACATGTATTTTTTGGGGATGGTTTTAAGAACATCCATTAATTCTTTACGGGTAACATCCGGTATTTCTTCCTCTTCTTTGCAGAATTCGCAGATTTTACGAGCAAGACGTTGAGCTACACCAAGGTTCATGGTGGCTGCAAGCAAGAAAGGTTCTACACCCATATCGAGCAAGCGTGGTACCAAGCCGTAGACATCATTTGTATGCAAGGTTGAAAAGATCAAGTGACCTGTAAGCGAGGCATGAATTGCCAACTCGGCGGTTTCACGGTCGCGGATTTCACCAACCATTACAACGTTTGGATCTTGGCGCAAGAGTGAGCGCAGACCCGTGGCAAAAGTGTAACCGATTTCGGGACGGACTTGGGATTGATTAACTCCTTCGATGTAATACTCGACAGGATCTTCAAGAGTCGAGATGTTGACGCCATCGGAGTTGAGCAAGATTTAAACCGGAGAAAAGTGTTGTAGATTTACCGGAACCGGTTGGACCGGTAATCAGGAATAGACCATGCGGTTTTTTAAGCTCTTCTTTCATTAACGTAATGTACTCTTTGCGGAATCCAAGATTTTCCAGTGTAGGGGCACCGGCTGTTGTATCTAAAATACGCATTACAACTTTTTCATGTTCAACAACAGGAAGAGTTGAAATACGGAAATCGATTTTTTTATTGTTAATCTCTTGCGTGATGCGGCCATCTTGTGGAATGCGGGTTTCATCTATTTTTAAGTTAGCAAGAACTTTAACACGTGATACGAGTGCCGGATGAACATAGATAGGCAAAGTAAGCGCAGTACGGAGTACACCATCTATACGATAACGGATGCGAGATTCATTACCTACCGGCTCAATATGAATATCGGAGGCTCCTGCGTCAACAGCGTGGCGCATTATTACAGATAACATGCGCGAAACAGGCGCACCTTTAATAATATCCTCTATACTCCCCTCATCTGATTTTTCTTCGCTTTTGTCTTTTTCGAACTTGCCCTTTGCGGCTTCGAGTGAAGTCTCTATTTCCGACTCAATACCACTCATTGATTTTATTAGTTTATTTATCTGTGCAGCTGGCGCGGTAGCAATTTCCAATATCCAATCTTTCTCACCAGCTAAAAACTCTAAAGCCTCAACAGCGCGGTAATCTTGAGGATTTCGTAGAATTACAGTGAGCCTATTGTCTTTAAATGAGTACGGGATGATTTTAAATGAGCTGAGGGTTTGTTTTGGAATCATGTTCACTATATTCGGATCAAGCACAGTATTTGAAACGTCATTAATGAAAAGCACACCCAAAGCCCTTGCCTGCGCCTCTGAAAAGATTGTATCTGTAACATATTTAGCACCCACCAAAGCCTGCTCTAATGTTTTGCCCCGCGTAACCAAATCCTCGGCGATTGCGCGTACTTTATCATCTATACTGCCTTGTTTTTGCAGAATATCGAGGATTTGATCGTTCATAGTGTTGAAGATTCAGTTGTTGAAGTTGATATTTCGCCAACCGTGGAAGATGCACCCGAGGGGGCAATGCGAAGTTGTGACCTTGGGACAGCAATACCTTCAGCGGGATTTTGCGTGGAAGGAGTTACAATAGAATTAAACGGATTATCCCTGCCCATGGGCATATCCGGTACCGGATTCATGAACTCTTGTTTCAGATCTTTAAATACTGGATGCTTGGAAACATCCGCCTTGGGGTTGAATATTTCGGCTTTTTTAATTGGCGTGGCGGGGATGATATCGACCGGTTCCAGAGCACGTGAAACAAAAATAAAAACAGCACCAACCATAATCAGAGCGGAAATCGCCATAATTACTCTGGATAGAATCGGTGGTGCCTTGGTAAAAATCATAAATTAAGGTTTTGCAGTGGTACTGGGATAGTAATACGTTTTTAATTGCAAAGAGAAATCAGTACCATTTTCCGTAAAATCGGACACTGTTAGCATCTGGATATCGATTAGGCGAAGACTTACTTCGAGAGTATTTAGAAAATGTTTTAAAGCCAGATAATTCGGTGCGTTGACACTTAGTGAAAGTTGCATACTTTGCAAGCTTGTACTCTTGGCGCCCTTGGTATCGGTGGGGCTGAAAACTATGTTTGTAAGCTCAACATTTGATGCTTGAGATGTCTGATTCATAAGTACTAAAGTTTCGGGAATGCTAAAAGTACGAGGAAGTGCTTTATCCACCTTGGATAATACATCGGGCGAGATGGATTGTGCAGCGGAAACAGAGCGCTTTAGTGCTGATAGATAACTTTGTTCGTTTTCCACATTCATCCCAATTGATTCCGAAGTGGCGAGGATTGCCTTATATTCATCTATTTTGGGTTTAATTACCAAATACCCCGCACCAACCAGCATCGCGATGAGTATCAAAATAATGGAACTATAATATTCCGTAAATACTTTTGACGGCTTTTTTATCTTTGGCGCCTTATCAATATTTTGATCGGGCTTTATATTAAATCCTGGTTTTGGCATGTATAAGATTATCACTTTGCCCGGCCGAAATTTCAGCAAGGCAAAAAATAGCCCTATTATTGTTGGTTAGTTAATTCTACTTTATAAAAACGCAATGCTTCGGGTTTTAAGTAAATGACCAATTGAAAAGTAACAAACTGAACACCTTCTTGTTGCGATTTTGAGAATGCATTTGATTCCGCAGATTGTACATAGGGTGATTCTTCAAAAATTAGCAGTTGGCGAGCTGCAGCATTGTAATTTGCGGCTGTAACTCCTAAATTGATCCTGCCATCTTCGCTCATAACAAATGAACCATATGAAACATCCTCAAGTGTACTCTCTTCTAGAAACTTAAGTACCTGACTGGCAGAAACATGTGTATCCAGAAGATCATTTAATGCGATTAACCGAGGCTCTAGATCTTGAAATGCGCGCCATTTATCTTGTTCTGTTTTAATATCTTGATTAATAGCTATATATTTTGACTGAACATCAGATTGTTTTGTAACCGCTTGCGCAATAGCCTGATCCAATAACAAGAAAGCTCCTGAGAAAATCAGGATAAATAATATTGTTAGGAATACCAAAGTAAACTGGCGCTTGGGAATGTTTATATGCAAATCACGCAACTGTTGCTCGTCTAAAAGGCTCACATGAACCGATTTACGAACGCGTTTGATGATTCGGACTCTGCGACCAGTTGAAGGCTTGATAGTTGCAGGACGGATGCGTGCTTTTGGTTTACCCGGTATTTCTGCGAGTTGCCCAGGTTCTGTTGAATTGGGTACCAAAGAACCTATCGGTGTTTTTTGAAGTTCAGTTTGTGCTGATACGGGTTTTGAGGAAACTCCGATCGGCGTCTTCTGGCCTTTAGCTTGAGGCTTAAAGAACTGTGGAGGGGTTTTTGCCGGGGACTCTATTGGACGTGCTGTAAGATATTTTTCTTTTAACCTATCAACCAAAAGACTGGCTTTATAATATAACCTTGTATAAAGAGGCTCACCTATAAGCATTTCATCAACCTCACTGGCATCTACTTCGATAATTTCCACGTCTTCCTCTTCGGCCTCGGGCACATGCATACTCACTACCCCAATTGAGGAAGTTTTTAGACTATCTTGTTTTATTTCTTCCTCCTGCTCCCTTAAGGAAGAAGGAAGGAATGAAATGTCAGACATAAGGTGTAATTAGTCGGTTATATCGCGCATTGCGCAACCGATGGCCACGCTAAATCGAGATCCTATTTCGTCGAGTATGGGACGTAAGTCGAGTGGATAGACAACACGTGCCCAGGGATCTCCCAGGAAGGAATTAACATTCATTGTTTGAGTTAAGAAATCCGTTAAACTTGGTAATAAAGCAGAGCCTCCGGTTAAGATTATTTTATCGATTCTACGCTGTTCCCCGGCATCGCCTTGACCCTGATAAAGAGAGAATGAGTACTTAATCTCGTTTAAGATGGGTTTCATGAGGCTTTCGAGCATTGGCGTTAAGTCTCCGGATGGTGCGAAAGATGCCATGGAACGGATATCGCGTTTCATTGTTTCGGATTGTTGATAAGGAATGCCAAGCATTTGTGAGATTGTTTGAGTTATACCGTCGCCGCCAACACCGATAGAACGATTGAGAAAAGGCACGCCTTTATCGACAACTGAGATGTTAGTGCGGTGGAATCCGATGTCGATAATCATGATGCTGGAGCGATCTTTGCCTATTAAAGCACGGATTTGAGCAAAGGTTTCGGTTTCGAGGGATATGAGGTTTAAACCGCAACGTTTGTTCAATAGTTCGATATAGCGATTTACAAGATTTTTAGGCGCGCCGGTTAAAAGTACGCGAGACACCTTTTTCTGACCCTCTGTTTTAAAAGCACCTTCGATTACTTTACTGTCGAGTTGAATTTCTTCGAGTGGTACGGGGATTAACTTTTTAGCTTGTAACATTATGGCTTCTTTTAGCTCTTTTTCATTATTAGCAGGTACCGAAATTATTGAGGTGAAGATGGATGAGACAGGAACCGCAGCGATAGTATCTTTGGTGGTGCATCTGGCTTGCGAGAGCATGTCTTTAATGAGCTTAGCAGTTTCGTCCAGGCGATCGGTAAACATGGAGTCGAAATTCTCGACCGGCCTGTCTACGTAGGCATAAGTGACTAGCCTGGCGTGCCCGCCATCGTTGGCCAACTCGACCAATTTCACGCCAGAGAGGCCTAAGTCCAGGCCAATAAAGTTGCGTGTTGTTTTTTTAGAAAAGAATCCCATATTTGTTTAAAATGATACTTCGGTTGCCTGAGGGAGCGATTTGCCGATATCGGAAAGCCCCGGAGGTGGGTTAACAACTGCGCGGCCATCAAATAATATACGTTCAGCTGGCCTGACAGGGTTGGTATTATTATCACGCTGTAAATTAAATTGATTGGCGATAAAGATTCCAACCATATCAAGATACTGATCCGGAGGGGCTCCATTTGTACCCGTATTGATATTACCTTCTGCAAAGTATACACCCCCGATATTAGTTACCGCTGGGTCGATGGTAATGCTACCACCCACGCCAGAAAAGTTTTTAACAACAACTACACCGAATGATGCAAGATTCTTAAGCCTACTCTGAACCGGATCCGAGGTATAGCCAATATTACCGGTGATGCGTAAGTTAGCGCCATCAATTAAAAGTAAACCCGAACCGTTACCGGTGGTTCCCAAACCGTTTTGAAAAGTTTTAGCAGAAAGAACAAAGTCTGCCGGCCCGGTGTAATGATATATGGTGCCATTTAGTGTATTTGGGATTCCGGATGCATTTACAACAGTTACAACAGGAGCATAGCGGTTGTTTATACGCATACCAGCCAGATCTAAGAAACCGAGTTTATTACGATAGTTAGTTGTTTGTGATGGAAGTGCGATTGCGCCAACACCCTCTTGTTTACATGATTCTGAACTGGTCCATTCTATTGTTTGATCAGAACGTAAACACCATTTAGTATTGGTGAGGCCGGTACTAGCAGATGGCTTGGTGCCACTGATGCCCAAATATGCGTAAATATTACCGGTAGATACTTGCAACCAAGCCGAACAGACGGATGCTTGAGAGCGGCAATCCGGGTCATAACAATCTATTAAACCCGTGCCATTATCATTTAAATCATTACAGCAAGAATTTGCCTGATTTGGACCAGCCGGGAAAGCGGCACATTGCGGTTGAGGAGGGGTGCAAGATGGATCACCAGAACAATCAGAATCAGCACAATCTATATCGCCATCGCCATCATCATCGAGGCCATCGTTACAGATAGTTTCGGGTATACAAACAGGTGCAGCTGCGCAATCGGTATCCGCACAATCGATAGGACCATCTAAATCATTATCGATTCCATCATCACAAATATTCTCAGTACAAGCACAATCGGTATCTGCACAGTCGATATCGCCATCCAAATCATCATCGATACCATTACTGCAATTCTCGGTGCAAACACCGGCGCAGGTTGGGTCCGAGCAATCGGCAACGCCATTTAAATTATTGTCGATTCCATCGTGACACTGTGGGTCGGTTGTTTCGGGGTTTTCGTTTAATTTCATGCCCAAAGCGGAAATGTAGAAATTAATATAACCAACACCAGAACCATCGGAGTTGCCGTTCCAGGCAAAAGGTGAACCTTGTTTGGTGGCATTATGAAAAATTTGACTTACAGGATCGTAAACGAGTTTGTAGTAGGTTGAACCGGGCGTGCCATCACAAGCACCCAGATCTTTGCAATTTAAAGAAATCCAACCGCCATCTTTTTGATTACAAATAACACCCCAACCATGGAGTTCTACACTCCCCGTTCCTGTGATTGGTTCGGAATATGCGTAAAACTGAGTACCCGGAGGATCGGGGTAAAAAGAACCGGTGCATTGCGGGATATTGCAGGAATTGCCAAAACAGATGAAACCAACGGTATCTGACCACGCGAAACCGTTTACTGCCTGAGCATTAATGGTGGATCCCGGTGGCATGGAAGGATCCCAATGTGGCTGAACCGAAGTATTGATGTCGATGTTAATTCCATAAGTACCGCATGGAGGTGTTCCGCAAGCCCCTACGTTTGTGTCGTTCAAAGAAAACCAACCGACCGTTGGAGTCCATGCCCAACCAACAATGTTATCTCCCGTGGTGGCAGAAGCGCTGTATGGATGCAATGTTGTATTGTGCGCTATACCAAGGGCTATGCCTAAGGATACAAATAAAATCCCTGCCGGAACAGCAAAGTGTGTACGCCAAAAAGCAGGCGTCATGTAATCATAAAGCATCTTGCGATTTTTCGCTTTCTTCACATTCCTTTTCCTTGGGGGCATTTGGCAAAATTATACCACAAAAACCGCCGGAAGCGGTCACTATCTAACTGTGGAGAACTTAATCACCAATCACCAAGCTCCAATCATCAATAAATTACCAATGACCAAATTACAATAACCAATGGTGTTTTTAGTATTTATTGATTATTGGTAGTTGATTATTGGCTATTGACGGTTATCCATAGCTTTATTTGCGAGTGCATCTGCCTGTTTATTAAGTTCGCGTTTGACGTGGATGTAAGTTACTCGGCCACCAAGTTGGGTTTCGAGGTTTTTTACTTCTAAGAACCGTTTAGCAAGCTCTGCGTTTTTGACTTTATATTGACCACGGCACTGCCGGACAAGAAGCTCGGAATCGGCGACGATTTCTACGGATTTGGCGCCAAGCTCAACCGCGCGAGTGAGGCCGGTGATTGCGGCTTGATACTCGGCTTGATTATTTGTGGTTTCTCCAAGATATTTGGAGATTTCATCGATGGTTTGGCCGGTGGCTTTGTCGATTATGGCTACGCCGATTCCGGCAGGACCGGGATTACCACGAGCACCACCATCTGTGTAGATTTGAAGATTCATAGTTTGAATGAAGGGACAAGTCGCGACTTGTCCTTGCTATGTTATTTTAGTTGCTAAGCGAGATACGAGCGTCAATAAGTTTGCATTGGATTTCGGTGCGGCCGTTCCATTCGGATTTGCTGATGTCGTAGACTACGTCGATGCGGTTACCGGGTGTGAAGATGTCTTTAAGATCAATTTTGTAAAATCCGATGAATTTTTGACGGAATCCGTTATCATCTTGCAAGAGGGCGCGGACGTGGTTTTGGGCTGCGCCGACCATGGCAGAATCAACGACGGTGAGGTTTGCTGTCATGAAAGATGGCTTAGGATTGGCTTCACCAAAAGGCTCGAATCTGTTTAGAGTTTCGAGGAAGTTCATGGTTAGGTCTTTAAGTTCTACTTGAGTTTCGATCTTTAAGATTGGTTTTAGCTCTTGCTCTTTAAGGAAATCTGCGGCGTGGTTGCGCATTACTTCGGCAAAAAGGCGGACGTTTTCATCGGAATCGAGGCTAAAGCCGCAGGCCTGGGCGTGACCGCCAAAACGCGTGAGCAGATCGCCACCAACTTCGTGCAAAGCTTCCGTGATGTTATAGCCGGCGATAGAACGGCCGGAGCCGATCCATACACCATCGTGTTTACCAACAAAGACTGCGGGCTTGCCAAATTTATCGGTATAACGACCAGCCGCGAGGCCGACCAGCGACGGCGACCAGTTTTCTGACCAAGCGAATATCAGTGAGTATTGATCTTGGGTTTTTGTGAAATGCTCGGCTTCTTTCATTAATACTTCCGTAGCTTTTTGACGAGATTTGTTTACAGATTCCAGATTTGCGGCTTTTAATGCGGCGCGGTCGGTATTTTGTTCCAGGAGAAGATCCACAGCTAAAAAAGCATGCTCCATACGGCCGGCAGCGTTAATGCGAGGCCCCAAGACGAACCCAACACTTTCGGAATCCAGCTCGCCTTTTTTCCAGTTAGCGATGTCGACCAAGGCTTTAAAGCCGGGGCGGCGGAGTTTGTTTAGAACTTTTAAGCCGTAAACTTCGAGTGTGCGGTTTTCGCCGACGAGCGGGACTATGTCTGTAACGGTTGCGATGGAGACTAAATCCAAAAGCCATTTCTCCCAACCGGCAGGAACATCTACTCCCCTTTTCTTTGCCTCGATGACTAGTGCATGAGCAACCTTCCAGGCTACGCCGACTGCTGCGAGGTTTTTAAAAGGATATGTTTCGTTTGGTAAACTTGGGTGAATGCAGATTGCATCCGGGATTTTATCGTTGAATTGATGATGATCTACAACTATCGTATCTATCCCCTTTTCTTTAAGTGCTGCAATTTCCACTGCGTTAGCGACACCACAATCTACAGTGATTAAAAGATGCGTACCGCGCTCGGCGATGCGTTCCACGGTTGCCATGTTTAATCCATAACCTTCGCGCTCGCGATGCGGAATGTAGATATCTAACGAAAGCACTGAGTCTGTTAGAGGGAGGACGTTTAGGAATTTGGAAGAATCTACCTCGCGTCCCACGTCGCTTGTCCCACGTCCCACGTCGGCTTTTGCATCAGCAAGCATTTGGATGGTGGATGCGAGGACTACTGAGCCGGTTACGCCGTCGGCGTCGTAATCACCGTGGATGACGACGTGTTCTGCGCGTTCGATGGCATCAAATATGCGATCTACAGCTGATTGCATCTGGGTAAACAAAAACGGATCGTGAACATCACGCTCCCAATCGGGATTCAAAAAACGATCGATCTCTTCGGCTGTATTTAGCCCGCGCCTCTTTAACATTCTGACGGCTACGGGATGCAAATTGCTTATACTTGGATCTGTATCGTTATTTTGAGGATCATCAATAATTTGCCAGTGCTTCTGCATAGCAAACAAACCCTATCATGAGGGCAAGAATGTTGCATGTGGACTAATTACATTAGGGACACGTCTTAACGTCATAACGTCTTAACGTGGTTGGATGAGTTTGTACGTTAAGACTTTAAGACGTTATGACGTTACGACTGGTACTAGAAGAACATTATCGGCGAGATAAGTGCGATAAGCATGAACACGATCACGATCGTGACAAATGCTTTCCAGAGTTTTTTCTTAGTTTTGGGTTTCATATATATTGTCTGAACCTTGATTCGCTTGATTTATGGATTACCTTGATTATTGACTCTATTTTGGGAGTCATTATAAGAAAAATAATCGTGTTAATCCTATAATCCTACGAATCGTGATTCAGACGATTAGTTGCGTCTTAACACTTTAATAAACGTTTCCGAAGGGATCTCTACTCTGCCCTTTCCCATACTCATCATACGCTCTTTGCCCTTTTTCTGTTTCTTTAAGAGCTTGTCTTTGCGAGTGCGGTCGCCGCCGTAGAGTTTGGCGAGGACGTCTTTGCGATAGGCAGAGAGGCGTTCGGAAGCAATTACTTTGGCGCCAACCGCCGCTTGGATTTTAACAACAAACATTTGGCGTGGCAATGACTCTTTTAAAGTTTCCACAACGTAGCGGCCATGATGATAAGCCTCGGATTCGTGGATGAGAGTTGCGAGAGCTGCGACCAATTCCTCGGCGACCATGATATCCATGCGCACGATTTTGCCGGGGCGATATTCCAAAAATTCGTAGCTAAGAGATGCATAGCCGGCGGTGGCACTTTTTAATTTGTCGTGAAAATCTACAATGACGGACGAGAGAGGCATGTCGTAATGCAAAACAGCACGAGTTTCCTCAAAATATTCTGTGTTCTTGTAAACTCCGCGACGATCTTGGACAAGCGACATAATGGCACCCAAATAATCTGTTGGTGTAACAATGTCGACAGTGACCCAAGGTTCGCGAGCTTCTTTGAGGCGTGAGGCATCGGGGAATTCGAGTGGGGATTTTATTACTTTTTCCTCACCGCTTGTGAGCGAAACTTCATAGGCCACAGATGGAGTCGTGGTGACGATTTCCATGTTGTGCTCGCGTTCCAAGCGCTCTTTGATAATCTCCAAGTGTAGGATACCGAGAAAACCGCAACGGAATCCAAAACCTAAGGCCGTAGAATGCTCGGGATCAAATTGAAGAGATGCATCGGAAAGTTTGAGTTTGAGGAGTGCCTCGCGCAAGCGTTCGTATTCATTACCTTCGGATGGGAAGATGCCAGCGTAAACCATTGGGCGCACTTCTTTGTAACCAGGCAAAGGTTGAATGTTTTTATTTAATCTTTCAGAGTCTGAGACGACAGTGTCACCAACGCGGACAGCTTCGATATCTTTTAAGCCGGTGACAATATAGCCAATCTCCCCTGTCTTTAAAGTATCTTGCGGAGAGTAAGCCGGTTTAAGTGACCCGATTTCCAAAGCTTCGCCCGAGTGGCCGGTTGCCATAAAGTGAACCTCTTCGTTTTTTTTCATTTCGCCATCCACAACACGGACATAGGCAACAACACCTTTAAACTCATCATACTTGGAATCAAAGATAATGGCGCGGAAAGGATCTTCTTTTTTGCCTTGTGGTGGCGGAACTTCGACAACAACTCTTTCGAGGATTTCGGAGACGCCGACTCCGGTTTTGGCGGATACGGATAAAATCTCTTCGCGTTTGCAGCCTATGAGTTTGATTAGCTCTTCCGCACGACGTTCGACTTCTGAGTTTGGAAGATCTGTTTTATTTAAAACCGGGATAATTGCGAGATCTTGATCGATGGCCAGATAGAGATTGGCGATAGTTTGCGCTTGCACACCTTGAGTGGAATCGACGAGAAGAATCGCGCCTTCCACGGCTGCGAGTGAACGGGAGACTTCGTATGTAAAATCAACGTGCCCGGGAGTGTCGATGAGGTTGAGTTGAAACTCTTCACCGGCTTTGGATTTGTACGACATGCGGGCGGGTTGAAGTTTGATCGTGATTCCACGTTCGCGCTCCAAATCCATGGTATCGAGCAATTGCTCTTTCATTTTGCGCTTTTCGATAGTTCCCGTGATTTCTAAAAGACGGTCCGCAAGCGTGGATTTACCATGGTCGATGTGGGCGATTATACAAAAATTTCTGATTTTAGATTGATCCATATCAATAGCAAATAGCTGATAGCAGATGGCTGATAGCTAATGGAGGGAGATTACCTTGTTTAAAGGGAAAAATCAAGGTAAAAGAAAACCGGCCACGAGTGTGACCGGAAGAAGTAAACGAGATACGGGCTTTATCGATGTGGTACGAAATCAATCGCATGCAAGCACAGCCGCACGGACGGACAGAGTGGGACTGCGAGCCAGAGTGGCCACCGATAACAGACGAGAGAGACTCCGCTCTGTCTGCGGACAAGGGAGGAAGGGCACAAAGCCCAACCGAGCCTTACTTGCCTTGGTACATCACCGTTGCCAGATAGCGATGCACCTTAGCGACTCCCAAGTACTGGCGGGTACCCTTCACAAATGAAGATGCCACGACCCGTATCTCTGACAGAGATATATCAGCTGTAGAGAAAATTGTCAATACTCTTACTAAGGCCATTCCAGAAATAGCAAATGGCAAATAGCAAGAGTTTATTTCAGTTATTGGTAAATTTGAATAAAAAAACAAGAGTTATTTAATTAACTCTTGCTATTTGCCATTTGCTATTTTTACTTGATCGTTGGCCCATCCGTAGCTGGCGTATCGGTCGTCTGCATATCAAGGAGAATTACTTCCTTAAGCGGGATTTGGAAGCGGACAGATTTGAGTATTAAGTCGCGCGTGGTTGCCTCGTTCAGTAAAAGCTCGGGGCGGAGTTTTATTTGTCGATCCTGGATAGCCTTCAGGCGTTCGATTTGTTCGGGTGTGAGACGCTGTATGAGTTTATCATTGACATCGATCGGTGCACTCCATTTAAAGGTTTGATCGGGCTTTTTGAGAGTTGTTGCATCCAGAGGTTGAGTTACAAAACGATAATAGAGATCGGACTTTTCCGTATCTGCTACCTTGCGCAAGTTTTTTAGTAATACAGAACGTGGATTTTCACCCGGTTGCAATGTGGTAGGGTTAACTTTAATTGCATTGCCAGCCGCAACCATTACCGCGCTTTGAACCGAGCTCTTAAGATCTTTCAGTGCATTGCGAGTTGTAACTGCAACCTGGCTGGCGGCGACCGATACATCTATATCTCCATTTACAAATGAGACACCAAAAGCTGTGCCGCGAACCGTAGCGACCACATTGCTGGCTTCGACTGAGAAGCTTTCATCGGATCCGAGGATGTGTTCGAGACGAGTCCAAATCTTACCGGCCTCGAGAATTATTTGCGCGGAGAATCCTTCGTCATTAGTACCTTCACCGGGCATAATTGTGATAACCGTGCCTTCGGGGAGGATGGAGAGGCCAACATCCGGGTAAAGCAAACGCGCTTCGCCTTTTACAACATCTACATCATCACCCGCATAAAGCTCCATTTGATTGACGGCATCCGTCTGCTCGCTAGCGCGAGTTACAATGACTTCGGAATTTTGTGTTAAAAGCAGGATAGCGAGCGCTGTGGGGTCACCCACTTCTAAATTATCCGTGTTTTCCATCGTCGTATCTGTTGTGGTTATGGTATCAATTTTATTGGTTGTGTTATCTGTTTTTAGTTGCGGAATATTTGGCGGATTTCTGCGGCAACCAGCGCTTATGACCAGCATGGATGCCAAAGCGACAAAACTTAAGAATATAAGTGATTTTTTCATATGGAATAATTATAGACGAGTAAAAGCATTCGGACAATGCCAAGATCTCTTCCCCTAGCCCCTTCTCACTGCGGGGCGAAGTGGCAGTAGGATGAGGGCTCAGATCCCCTGCGCTTGATCCACGCCTTCGGAAATCTTGGCCTTGCGTAGAAGTTTGGATTTCATAGCCGCAATAAACTCGTGGAATTCTTGGACTTTAAGAAGAGTTGCGAGAACGGAAAAAGCGGTTATACCAACAACAGTTGCAGCCCCAGCCTGGAGGGCAACTTGTAAGAATGTTCTGAGAGGATATATTGTGCCGATATATTGGCGAGCCAACCAGCCGAAGCCAAAGAGTGCGAGTGATGCTAGCAATGTTTTTGATAATGAAATAGTTAAATCTTTGCCTTCAAGATGACCTCCAAGACGTTTACGGAGAACGAACCAAAGTAAGCCGAACTGTATAAATGCTCCGATAGAAAAAGCAGCTGCAAGGCCGGTGACACCGTAATCATCTTTTAATAAAAAGGCGATGATGATATTAGCAGTCATCGAAATAAAAGCGATAATGAAAGGGGTTTTGCTATCTTTGAGAGCGTAGAAGACGCGTGTGAGTACCGGCGCCGTAGATTGAGCGATTAGCGAGAGAGCGAACATGGCCAAAACATCGGCTGTGCGGATTGTTGCCGCCCAATCAAACTCACCCGCGCCATAGAGGAGGCGAACTATTTGTGCTCGAAGGAGTAAAGTTATAGCAGTTGCCGGAATGATAAGAAAAAAGACTTTGCGAGTCGTGGCTAAAAAAGTTTGACGCAAGCCTTCGAGGTCGCCATCAGCGGCAAGTTTTGAGAATGCCGGCAGTGATGCGACAGCAAATGAGATGCCGATAAGACCGATCGGTACGTATTGCAGATTGTTAGCCAGATTAAAGATAGCAACCGAACCGATTTCGAGTGATGAGGCTAGAGCGATTAAAATAATGAGATTGATTTGCGTTGCAGCGAGGGCACCAACACGAGGTAGAGTGAGCTTTAAAATTTGTAGAACACCAGCATCTTTAAATGTTGGTTTTTTGAGTTTATCCATGCCGAGCGGCATTGCAACTATAGCTTGTACAAATAGATGAAAAAATGCGCCAATAACCACTCCCCAGGCTATGCCGGATGTGCCGAAGATAGGCACTAAGAAGATTATGCCTAAGATGATACCCAGATTGTAAAGAACCGGCGCAAAGGAAAAAGCCACAAAACGGCGCATACTCTGGAGAATGCCTCCCATAACAGATGACATGCCCAAAAGTACAGTTGAGATTAATAAAATCCTGGAAAGATTTATTGTTTCAATGAGTTTATCGCCTGTAAAACCAGGGACGGTAAAGGGAACGAGTTGATCGGCGAAAATTGCAAATAAGCTGCAAGTTGCGACCAGAATAATCATGACGGTAGAGAAGACTCTGCCAGCAAGGGCTTTAGCCTCTTCAGAGCCTTTACGCTCCATGTATTCCGTAAAGATCGGGATGAAGCCCGCGGTGATGGCGCCCAAAACGATTAGTTGATAGAAAAAATCCGGTAAACGAAAAGCTGCATAGTACGCATCCAAAGCATCGCCAGCCCCAAAAGATGAGGCGAGCATTCTATCGCGGATTAAGCCAACTAGGCGTGATGCAAGAGATGCTGCACCAATAAGCAAAGCCGCCGAAGTAACATTCGGCGTTTCCACTTTCCAAAGTTTTGTAATTAGCTTCAACATTTATGACTATGATATCACAACGCATAACGTTCATCACGTTTGTTGCGTTTATTACGAGTTATGAGGTTTCAAAGTTTAGATGCTCTGGCGGAGACATCTCTACAGCTCTTCATCCAACGTGGGATTTTCGACGTTAGACGTTTGACCGTCATTTGATTCTCCTCCCATTATGTATTCATATGGCATTTCTTTGTATGGGCCTTTGGTCATCATATGCAGCTCGGCCATGGCGTATTTGAAAGCTATGCCCAGGCGACCATCTTTTTCGAGACGGCGGACAGATACGGAAATTGGAACAGAGCGCAGGACGCGGAAGCGATAGCCCTCTTTAACGGCGCGTTGAACGTATTCATGATCTTCGGCAAAGACGACCGTTTCATCAAAACCACCAATATCATCATGGACATGTTTTTTTACAAAGATGCAGAAGCCGGGCGCATGCGGTTTAACTCTTTCAACTCCAATCGCGAAAGCGTTGTAGACTTCGTGCATTGCCTTATCGAGATAGCTATCACTCATGGGTTTTACGAGAGTTGTGGCCACATTAGCTCCCCTGTCTTTCATCTCATTTAGATTCGCTTCCAAAAAATTTGGATCCGATAGTTCCACATCAGCATCTATAAACAGAAGGATGGTCCCTTCGGCTACTTCTGCACCGCGGTTGCGGCCGGGACCGGGCAAGCCGCCATCGACAACTTTAACTCCCGATTCTTGTGCAATAACACGCGTTCGATCATCTGAGTTTGCATCCGCAATAATAATTTCATAGTCTGAAAAAGTTTGCGATCGTATGCTTTTCAGTAAATTGGGAAGGTTTTGTTCTTCGTTTTTGGTGGGAATTACAATTGATAAATACATAAACGTAATTAGAATCTGAGAATCTAGAATCTGAGAATCTAAGCGTAATAGCTCAGCTTCTTAGATTCCAGATTCTTAGCTTCTTCATTATTTGGAATTATTAAGAAGTTGATAGGAAGTGATTGCAGTTGCGATGGTGACGTTTAAGGATTCCTTTGTGCCCTGCATTGGAATGTAGATCAGTGAATCGCACTCATTGCGGAGGTAATTAGGGATGCCTTCTACCTCGTTGCCGAGGAGGAGTGCGATTTTATTTGATGGCAATTTGAACTCGTTTAAAGGAATTGATTGTTCATCGAGTTCGAGACCCAGTACATGATACTCCTCGAGCTTAAGTTTTTCTAGAACTTTTGAAATATCAGTCTCTTGCTCGGATTCGACGGTTAGCTCGGCTCCGAGGGCTGTCTTTTTGACTTTGGAGTGGTTAATCCCCGGTGAGTATCCTGCAAGGATTATCTTTTCAACTCCCAAGGCATCGGCAGTTCTGAAAAGTGAGCCAATGTTCTCGGCAGAACGGATATTATGGGCAATTATCGTTAAATTCATAACCTCTATAAGAAGCTTAGTGGAGTTTACTGCGCGTGTCCATTTCTTGCTATTTAACAGCATTTACTCATATGCTAATCTTGTTGCCGTGCAGATATTTGGCTGCGCGCTAATTATGAACCTTAAAAGGAGATAAAATCTCTAGGAGGTGGCATTTGAACGCCTCATCGTATATAGCCGACGATCAAAAGAGTGTTGTTATTTACCCGCAAGGCCAACCGGAATCTGAAGATGCGCGTGATAACCTTGCCAAAATACTTATCTCTTGCGGCGCAGACCCAATGCGCCATATCGATCATACCTATTCATCACTGGATGAAGCTCGAGCATTCGAGCGTTATGCAAAATATGTTCGTTATCTCGATGACCAAACTCTGACAAATGCGATTGTACTTCTGCATAAGACTGAGTCTGTGCCATATGGAATCCTTCAGCCGCGTCAAAAACTGGTTGGAGCTATCCCGCAACTCAAAACCGCTCTTTGGTGTATATACATCGACCCCGAGAGAGATCCGCTTGTAATCAGCAATCTCCAAAATGTTGGTGAGGTGTTTGGTCTTAGGGGTCAAGAGCAGGTTTTTGTTGACTATCGAAGAAATATTTATCTACTTCTTAGGTCTGACTGCAAATCAATGGAAGTATTGAATGAAAATGCAAAACAAATCCGCAAAAATACAAGTGGCTTATTTGATCGCGAAAAGCCAACCACTGGGCAAATAGTTAATAATGAACCACCATTATCACGAGATGATTTCTTGGGTGCCAATTCCCGCCCAACACCCAGAGGGTCGTATCCGGCGCCAAGAATGCGCTCATCCAGACCTATACCAATTGTAAGACCTAGGTCTGTAACCGCGGACACGAATTATAAATTTCTCTCCGAATTCCCCACAAAGCCCAGAAGAGGCAATGAGTAAACTCGCCCTCCTGTAATAGAGGGCTTTTTAATTACCTGAACCTTGATTCGCATGATTACAAGGATTAACATGATTATTTATCATTATATTTTGGATATAAACACGATGATTAATTCACATTCAGTAAAACGTAGGCGTTGAGCCCTGGTCTTTATTTGTTTGTTGATATGTGTTATATGTACGTGATATATGAAATTTGGTCACAAACTACAAGTAGAGATAGATGGTTATGATGCGAAAGGGCGCGGGACTGCGAAAGCAGAAATCGCGGAAGGCATAGAGCGCGACATTGCCATACCACATTCAGCCAAGGGTGATCGGCTTGAGGTTGTTTTTATTAAGCGAGATCATGCTGTTAAAATCTGCGAACTGGAAAAGATTATTAAAGCCGGGCCGGATAGGATCAAACCCATATGCGAACATGCCGGAAAGTGTGGAGGTTGTATTTGGCAACATTTAAAGTATGAGGCTCAGATCAAGGAGAAGATGCGTGGCGTGCGTGAGCTTTTTGCGAAGATTGATTTAGAGGATAAAGTTTTAGATGCTATTCCTGCAGTTGAAACTCTCAATTATCGAAATCGAATGGATTATGCGGTTGGATGGAATGGAGAGATCGGACTCAAGGAGACGGGGAGCTGGAATAGATATGTTGATATAAAAGAATGCCATTTGTTACAACCAGGTACCGGGGAGATTTTACAGATTATTCGTGAGTGGATGACAAAACACGATTTGCAACCTTGGGATGTAAAGTTTCATAGCGGCGATGTTCGTTATGTTGTGATTCGTGATGGAGTTAATACAAATGAACGGATGGTAATCATCGTCGTCGCAGATGCCAAGAGATTAAATCAACCAGCCAAAGAAGATCTTAAAGATAAAGTCGTAGTACTTAGTCGTAGTCGTAGTCGTATTCGTAGTCGTAGTGGTGATAATAGTTCAGTGGACAGTGGACAGTGCGTAGTGACCAGCCTTTTAATAGGTGAACAGCCGAAACCGGCCGACCTGTCATATGCGGAGAGTTTTGAGGTGTTGATTGGGAAACCCTCTATTACTGAGGTTGTTAATGATGTTACTTATGAGATTCATCCGAATTCGTTTTTTCAAACCAATACAAAGATGGCTGCTCGCCTGCAGGATGTTGTTTTGGATGCGGTTCGTGATGCAGGGACAAAAAAATTGTTGGATCTGTATTGCGGGTTGGGGTTCTTTGGGATTGCGGCCGCTAAAAAGATAGGGGAGATTGAAGAAGTTCACGGCTACGAGTTAGATGAAGAAGCTATAAAACTTGCGTCGCAAAATATGAATGTAAATGAAGTAGAGGAGAAGTGCCGGTTTTTCTCGGGCCCTGCCGAAGCACTCGACTGGAAAGATATTCCTGCAGATACAATTATCTTAGATCCACCAAGAAGTGGCCTGCATCACAAGGTAATTCAAACTTTGCTCGCGGAGGGCTCTCCTAGTTATCCACAGACGATTATTTACGTTTCTTGCAACTACCACAAACTCGAACACGAACTCCCCTCTTTCATGGAGAAGTACGATGTGATCTCGATTCAACCACTCGATTTATTTCCGCAGACGAGACATATTGAGACTGTGGTGACGATGAAGTTGAAAGCTCTAGGATAAACTCACCCCTGCCCCTCTCTTAAGATCAAGAGAGGGGTTCTAAAAAAACCTTTGTCCGAAATCTCTCTCTTAATCTTAAGAGAGAGATTTAGAGTGAGTTTAAAACAAAACTGAGAAAAACATTTTCAATGCTAAACTCAACCACTTGATCTAATGAGCTGCAGGTGGTTATGTGCTATAATGAATAATATGAAATCAGGATTTGTTGTGTTGGTTGGGCGCTCTAACGTGGGGAAATCCACGCTTTTAAATGCGCTTGTTGGTTCTAAGGTTGCAATTGTGACTCCCAAAGCGCAAACGACCCGCATGCCGATTCGTGGAATTTTGCACGATGAACGCGGGCAGATTGTTTTTGTTGATACGCCCGGAGTATTTCTTGGCAAGAAAGATGTTTTATCGAAAAAATTGAATACCTCTGTTCGTAAGAGTTTGGAGGGTATCGATGCGGTTGTGTATGTTGTAGACCCGACTCGCGAGCCTGGAGCTGAGGAACTTAGTATTCAGGCTTTGCTGAAACGAGTGAAACAACCGGTTATCATGGTTATCAATAAAATTGATGTTGAACCGAAAAAGAGGTTTGCTACACCACATTTTGAGGAGTTGGATATTCAACAAGTAGAGACGATAAAAGTTTCGGCGACTAAAACTACACATTTGAAATCTTTGGTGAATGCGCTTTTTGAAGTTCTTCCGGAAGGGCCAGCTTATTACCCGGATAAGCAAATTACGGATATGGGGCATCAGCAATGGATGGAAGAAACTATTCGAGAAAAAGTCTTTATGGCACTCGAGCAAGAGCTCCCCTACACTGTGAAGGTGACGGTTAATGATGTTAAGTTTAGATCTAATGGAGGAAGATTTATTGATGCTACTATTTGGACAACCAATGAGAGATATAAAAGAATGATAATCGGATCCGGCGCCAAGATGATAAAAGAGATTGGCAGCAGAGCTCGTAAGGAGTTACAGGCCGCTTTGGATACGCCCGTGCATTTGGAATTAGAGGTAAAGGTAGATGCCAAATGGCAAGACAAGTTTAGTGCAATATGACAATTAATCCGTTTGAAATACCAATTGAACAAGGATCATTCGAAGAATCAGAAATTACCAGAGTCCGAGAAACACTAAAGCCAGCAGATGAAGTTATGCTGACAATTTTTGATGTTGAGGATTATTTCAAAAATACAAATCGTGAACATTTTGTTGATAGTGTTGGCGAATTGAATACCAAAAAAATTGAAGATGCTTTAATGGAAGATTTGAATAAAGCGAAAACCCCTGAGAAAAGAAGACACCTACGAGCTCTGATTCGAGTAGCTGTTACCAATGGATATTTAAGACCCGAGACAAAGCGCGAGAATATAACCGAGTTGATTCATGGTCGTATCAGGAATTTGCACTGGGAATATATGCGAAAAGCAGAGGCGGGCGACGATGTTGAAAATGAAGAATACTTAATGGCGGGTTGGCGCAGAATATTGTTTCTAATATCGGCAAAGAACGAGATAATGGATGATGAGGAGATGTTGTTTATTGAAGAAGTTCTGCGCGAGATGAGTAAAAACTTAAAATATAATCCCGATAGCCATATTGCCAAGGATGTTTATGAGAAGCTCAGGAAGATAAGGACGGCGATGTACTTTAAGGCTTTTCAGACGCTAGACGCTAGACGCTAGACGCAAGCTACTAGCAACTATCCTCTGCGGAGGTTTTTTTATTCTGATTTTAAGGATTTTTATGTTTTGCTTGATTGTCTGGGTTAAACATAAAGAGACAATCAAGATAATCGAATAAATCAAGCGAATCAAGGTTCAAGACAATAAAATAATGTCGGAGATAACCGACATTATTAATTGATAATTGGTTTTTATTGTACTCCGTTTAGCTGAGTCACCTCGTAACCTAGAAGAGTTTTAAGAAAGGCTGTTCCGGATATTAAATCTAATGCACCTGCGGAAATTGGGTTAAATGTCATTTTAAGAATCAACGGATTTTGAGGATTATCCAGTACCACAATTTCACCAAACCAGTTACGGGCCTTAATAACCTGTACAGTCACCTCTTTACCATTAACCATAAGATTCCAATCCGATGGATCATCAGCATTAACCAAATCAACATCTACTTTATTTGATATTGCAGCAGAATCTTTTCTAAGCGCACTTATCGCTTTTGAGAATTCATCCGCGATAGATAAAGCACCAAAAAGCGCACTATCCAAGACTCCAAAATAGATGGTTGAGTTTTTAGTACCTTTTAATTCTTCATAAACCTCTGCCGATACCCAAATTCCACTAAGATCAGAAATCGTACCCTCGCCGGTTGGCCAATAGGCGGGCAAGAATATCTTATGTGTGTTTTTTAAATTGATGTCGTTAAGAGACCCTACAACCGTTTGCCTGTCTTTTGTGACCTCGGGTTCTTGAGGAGCTTGTTCGCCATCTTCAAGGTTTTTTACGGTCTCATTATAAGATGAACGAGCATCAATCGATTCTTGAGTTTCCATGTCTTGCGAAAGCTGCCAGCGAAGATTTGCGATATTCATTGGCGCGAAACGATCGATTGTGATTATGCGAACACCGGATTTATCCCCACCGGAAAGCTTTTCAGCTTCTTGAGCGCCAACCCCAAGGTAGGTTTGGCGGATTTCTATTTGACTGCCCGGAACAAAATTGATTCGTTTAGCAGCCTCCTCGGGCGATATGTCGTCTAAATTAGCTGGGCGAGGCCCAGCCGGTAAAATTTTATTATCATTATTAAACCATAGGCATCCGGCTCCCAAAACTGCCAAGAATGCGAAAAAAGCAACTATTCCGATTATACGCTTCATAATTTATGAAATCTTGCTCTATTGCAAGCGAAAAGTCAATATTGTGTAAAATAGTAAAGAATCATAAAAAACAGGCCCAAACCTACTACAAAAATAACGGAACAACATCCAGTAGCACATGGTATTGAACATGCCGGATTCTGCCAAATAAACAATAAACCGCGCTTTGTTTGACGCTTTGTTAGTTCTAATTTATTGATACGCTCAACTTCACTATTTTCTTGCATTCTTATGCAATGATACTTTAGTTCATTCACGATGTCTATATTATCCACAGCAATACTTGACCGCATTTACATTATAAGTTATCTTAAGTGGTAATCATTCTCATTTATGATAAAAACTCGAGTACGTGATTCTGACCGCATGCTGGTTCTTCTGGATATGCTGAGAACAAGGTTCGATCATCCCACAGCAAAAGAATGTTTTTTGGATATGAGCAACCGTGTACCTGGCGTTGGGCAATCAACTGTTTACAGGCATTTGACAAAACTTGTTACGGAAGGGCTGATTCAAGAGCTTAGAGTAGATGATGGCCCTGCCAGATTTGATGCCGGAGTAAATTGTCATGCTCATTTTTATTGTAATGAATGTAAATCCATGCTCGATGTGATTGACGTTAAAATCTCGGGTCAAATGCCAGGCAGGGTTCAGGAGTTCAGTTATATCGCAAAAGGCGTTTGTGATAACTGCCAATTAAATTTAGATAAAAAATAAATTATTCACTAATAACACATATGCCGGAAACATTTTTGAAGGTTGGCGACAAAGCACCCGCCTTTGCACTTAAGACGCAGAAGGGTAAAGAAATCTCGCTAAAAGATTATAAAGATAAAAAACCCGTGGTATTGATATTTTACCCCGGAGATATGACCCCGGGTTGCACCATTCAACTCTGTGGGATTCGAGATAATTGGTTAAAATTTGAAGATACGGGTGCGGTAGTATTTGGTGTGAACCACGCAGACAGCAAAAGCCATGCAAAATTTATTGAAAAACATCAATTCCCCTTTCCTCTACTTGTTGATACGGACAAGAAGATAAGTAAAAAATACGGAGCTACCAAAAAACTATTTTCGGCGGTGGTTATAAAAAGAACCGTAGTAGCCATCGACAAAGATGGAAAGATCGCATTATACAAACATGGGATGCCTAAGGAAGCAGAAATTCTTAAGGCGTTGAATAAAACTAAGTAAATTAATAACGTACATGGTCCTAGGTACATGGTCCTGGCGCTGATCGAAGCCAGGACAATGGACGGAGGACCATGTACCCAAAGTATATGTCTACAGAAATTAGAAAAATGCCCTTCGAGGGCGCACAAGGATCTATCAGCGATAAGACTCTCGAGATCCACCATGACAAGCTTTATGCCGGTTATGCAAAAAAGAAAGATGAAATTCAGGAAAAACTCGCCGAGTTCGATTCCGATGGTTTAAGTAAAGCAAATCAAACTTATTCGGATTTGAGGGGCTTAAAAGACGGAGAAACATTTGCCGTAAACGGTACTTATTTACACGAATGGTATTTCGAGAATATGGGTGGGAATGGAAATGCCTCAGGCGAGATCGCAGAATCTTTGGCAGAGAGTTTTGGAAGTTTTGAGAAGTTTGTTGAGAATTTTACCGCATGTGGCATGGCGGCTCGCGGTTGGGTTGTACTCGCTTATGACACACATGACAAAGCTCTAAGAATCTACACCAGTGACGCTCATAACCACGGCGGAGTTTGGGGTGCTATTCCCCTACTCGTGCTTGATGTTTATGAACATGCTTACTTTATCGATTTTGGATCTGACAGAAAGGCTTATATCGAGGAATTCTTTAAGCACCTGAATTGGGAAGCGGTAAATATACGCTTTCTCGAAGCTAAATAAATACTAAGCAAGGTCAAGTCGCGACTTGACCCTAACTATAAAAAAATATGATCAAAATGAATCAACCGGCACCGAATTTTGAAGGTGTCACAGCATATCAAAATGGAGAATTTAAAAATATCAGCTTAGCTGATTATAAAGGTAAATGGTTAGTCTTCTTCTTTTACCCTCGTGATTTTACATTCGTGTGCCCCACAGAGTTAAGAGGTTTTGGCGAGAAGGAACAAATGTTTAAAGATTTGGGAGCAGAGGTTTTGGCAGCTTCCACGGATTCGGAATGGAGTCACAAAGCTTGGTTTGAAAGAGATCTTAAAGAAGTTAACTACCCTGTTCTTGCGGATACCAACCACTCGATTTCGCGCGACTATGACGTTTTAGAAGAAACTGACGGGTCAGCGCATCGTGGATTGTTCATAATCGACCCTGAAGGTGTAATTCAGTATGCACTTATCAGTGCAGGCTCGGTTGGACGATCTGTTGATGAAACATTGCGTGTACTAACCGCACTGCAAACAGGTGAGCTTTGCCCGATGGCATGGGAAAAAGGTAAAGAGACTTTAGGGAAAGCTTAGTGAAGCTTCTAGCTACTAGCTACTGGATATTGAAAAATTAGATTGAATTGTTAAACAGAAAGCGTCGCGTAGGTAATACGTGACGTTTTTTTATTGGTTGATTCTGGTGACTTTAGAAGCTAGCTGCGCTGACTCCGAGCATCATCGAGAACATAGCTCCGAGTCCTAAGACTGCTGCCATGAGTACGAGTACCGTTGTCTTGTTGGCTACGAAATCTGCTAGAAATCCATCAAAAGCATTGTCGTTACAACATTTGCTTTTGGAAGAGCCGCAATTCTTTGCGCTACAAGCCTTGCGTTTTGCAGCGGGCTTGCGTGTTTTTGGTGTTGGCATATTTATATTATTTTTATGCGTTTAAGCTTTTTGCTTTTCTTTTTTTGGTGATTTCTTGAGAATCTCTTCTACGGCAGCCTCGTTCCAACCGACAACAATTTCATCTCCGAGCTCGATTACCGGTACACCCATTTGACCAGACTTTTTTACCATCTCGTTTGCAGCGGATGGATCGGCAGCTACGTCTACTTCTGAGATAGTTATGCCCTTGTCTTTAAAAAAATCTTTAGCCAGTTTGCAGTAAGGGCAGGTCGGCGTTGTGTAGATGGTGATGTGCATACTTATCAACAGACTAAGTATAGCACAAAAATTTGCAATAACCAATATCCAAATTCCAATAACCAATGATTGTATCGCTCTGCGATATTATTATATTCAACAAATTGGTTATTTGATTATTAAAAAATTGATTATTTATTGGATATTGTCGTATTGATTATTGGTTATTTTAAATCACGCAAGTAATTTAATAACATCCTCACTCCCCAGCCGGTTCCGCCGATTGGGAGTTCCGGCTTGAACTCTTTTTCCGCGTAAGATGGGCCGGCGATGTCTAGGTGGACCCAGGGAATATCGTGGATGAATTTTTCGAGGAATTGTGCTGCGGTGATTACACCTGCCGGGCGGCCGCCCACATTGCGGACGTCTGCGATTTTGGATTTGATGAGTTCGCGGTAGTGAGAGTGCATGGGGAGTTCCCAGAGAAACTCGCCGGATTGTTTGGAGGCGTTGTTGAGTGCTTTTTTGATGTCCACACTTGTGCCGAGCATGCCGGTGATTTCGGAGCCGAGTGCGATAATGACTGCGCCGGTTAGAGTTGCTAGGTCAATCATGTAATCGGGTTTGATTTTGAGTGAAGCATAAGCTAAAGCGTCGGCGAGGGTTATGCGGCCTTCAGCGTCTGTATTCTCTACTTCGATAGTTGTGCCATCCATGGCGGAAATGACGTCACCCGGGCGATATGCGCGGCCACCGGGCATGTTTTCGACAGCGATGAATAAGCCGTGGACTTCGACATTGGGTTGTAGATCCGGAAGTGCTTTAAAGACGCCAAGAACTGAAGCGGAACCGGCCATGTCGATCTTCATGTCCGTAATTCCATCTGAAGGCTTTAGATTTAAACCACCGGCATCAAAAGTTACAGCTTTGCCGATGAGTGCGATCTTTTTTGTATTTTTTGATGACTTCTTGGGCTTGTAAACCAAATGAACGAACTTTGGTTCGTGCATAGAGCCGGAGCCAACCGCGATAGAGGCCTGCATACCAAGCTTAGACATTTCTTCCCTTCCACGAACTTTGCAAGTGATGCCTGTGTTGCGGCCGGATAAACTCTGTGCAACTTTAACCATCTCGCCGGGGTGCATTGTCATGGCCGGAGTGTTCACTAAATCACGTGCGAGAATTGTGCCGGCAGAATAAATTTGACCAACCACTATCCCCTGTTCCAACTCTTTTACTTGTTTGGAATCTTTCAAAGAAATTATGACCTCAGTTAGTGTTTTTTTCTTTTCTTCATCTTTTTGAGTTAGCTTGCGAAAAGATGTGAACTGATAACTGCCAAGCTCAAAACCTTCGGCAAGATATTGAGCGCCGTCTATTGTTTTTTTGATTGATGACGTTATGCCGGAATCAAGCACGATACTTTTAGCCTTGATGCTGTTTGCTTGTTTCACAATTCGTGCAGCCATGGATCGCAAATGCGTATCTTGATATTTTTTCTTTTCTCCCATCCCGGCAAATAAGATATGTTTGATTTTTCCTTGGCCTAAAACAGGAATCATGCTCATTTCACCATCTTTGCCAACAAAACTTCTACGTTTGAGCTCGGTTGTTATTGCGGAGTTGAGGGATGCTGATAAAGTTTGAATGGAAATATTTATTGACTCGGACTGCCAAATGCCCACAACAAGTACATCTGAAGCATAAGAGCCGATTTCTTCGGTTTTGATTATGTATTTCATATTCAAGTAGCTTACGTGACACGCATAAAATCAGCAAATAATGGAATTATATTACGGAGAATCTATGAATCCGAAATCTAAACCGATTGATTATATAATAATTCTGTTACACTTTTTGAACCTGAAAATTGAGATCAAAAAAACCTCAGAGTGGAGGTTGATTAGTTACCTTGCGCGCGTTTTCAAATGTTAGCACATTGGCACAAGGATCTGTTGCACGCACCTGGCAAATCCGGAAAAAATACGGACACATCGTTTGGCATTGAGCAATTGGGACAGACTTCGCATAGCAATCCGTCCTTTGGTGTTGGACGGTAGATCTGCGCACCGGATTTTTGACCATCGCGTACTACATTGACCGGTTTGCTCGAGCGAGTTGCTCGGATATGTTCCAGTAGTGGAATATTGGGATTTATCGCAAAAGCATAACCACATCGTTCGTACATGGGAATATCATGCTCGGAATCAAACATCGCTATGCATTTATCCCAAATAATTTCCGGACAAGCTTCATCGATTGCCGCCATGTAGGCGCCCTTGTTTTTACCGGAGTCGATATCACGCTTACCTGTATAGATTCCTTTTTTATCGGATTTGTAGAAAGAGCCGATTGCGACATGAATACCGCGCTGTTTGCAGAATGGATCCGCAACTTCTTGTGGTGATCCGGTAATGGCAACTACGAGCCAGGGATCATCCGTAATTGCTAAAACAACGTCGATCAATGTCTTTGGGAAAATATATACCTGGCTCCCCACGCTACGAGCCCGAGCTTCCGCCAACCGCCTAACCCGATTTTTATCAACCCCCTTAAAAACTTCGGGGATGATAGATATAAGAATTTTGATGACGATGGAGAAGGGTGTTACACGTTTCTTGTAGCCCTTGATAGCTTCGCGCAAAGGCTGGACAAATGGGCGTTTTTGGGGATAATACTTTGCGATGGCAAAAATAAGAACGATCAACAGTTGCCACTGATAAAGCGTGCCATCTATATCGGTAAAAAGGATACGCCGAGCTTTTCTTGCCCTAAGAGCACGAGCGACTTCGCTGATTTTGCTTTTTTGCATTACAAATTCCTTTCGAAAGATCTATGCAGACGCTAGCAAAAAATGCCTCAGTAGTCAATATTCCTATGCTAACTAACAACAATTTGAATAATCGGAGTAACCCTGCGGTTGACACATTTCCGTTTTTTTGCTAAAAAGCTAATATCTCGGAGGAAAAATGGACCAGATCACAAGCAAACTCTCGATTTTTTGCAAATGTAAGACCACCGACGAACCCCATCACCCCTTTTGTTGCAACCGTTGCAGGTTCTGCGACAAAAAAGTAAAAATCGCTTTTATCAAAGTCCATGAAATAGAATGCGAAGCTCGGCACTTTTCTCTAGTTGGAGTCATTACCTCCACAGACGACTAACTCCAGCACTAGCTGGAGTTTTATAATTATCTAAACCTTAAACCATTAAACATAGTTAAAGACGTTCTTCGATAAGAGCGGATAATGCATCAAAGTTTGGAGTGCCCTCAATAAAATCATTGTTGATGATAATTGTCGGCGTGCCCGTAACACCAAGATTGCGACCTGCATCGCGATCGAGCAATACTTCGTTAAATGCATCGGCTGAATCGAGACAAGATAAAAATCGCTCTGAATCCAAGTTTAGTTTTTCAGCGAGCTTGATGATACCAGTGCGTGAAAGATCTGCTTGATTTTCGAGCATTAAATCAGACATTTCGAAGAATTTGTCTTGCGTACCGGCGCATATAGCTGCAACAGAAGCCCCCATTGCATTGGGATGGATATCCGGTAAAGGGAAATGGCGAATTGCGTAGCGAATTTGACCATTATATTTTTCACGCATTTGTTTTATGACCTGTTTATGATAAATGCCGCAAGCGGGGCATTGATAATCTAAAAATTCGATGACTGTGACTTTGGCATCATCTGGACCTTGCATTGGCGTATGTGAACCAAGAGCAACAATTTCGCTTTGAATTTCTTGTGCGCTTGTTGACGTTGCATTTTCCGGTGGTTCAAGCGATTCTGTTTGACCTTGGATAAACTCGGGTGGAATGGGCGGGGCTTCGACAGGGCGTATTAGCCAAATAAATAATAAACCTCCTACCACGACGAATGTAGCTAAAGACATTCCGATAAATTTTAATTCTTTTATGCTCTCTGATTTTTCCAAAACGTATTTACGATCAAGAAGAGTGAATATGAAAATTGTTGTAGCAGATATTCCTGAAATTAGGCACCAAGTGCAGAATTGGCCGATTACAAAAGCTTGGATGTAAGTAAGAAAAGCGGATTCGGCCACCCCTGCGACACCAAAGATAATTTGCCCTAAACGCGCGAGTCCGGGTTTGAATTCAGGAGCGTAAGCGCGGGCGATGAGAATTAATAAGGCAGAGAGGTAAAAAATGACGCCAAAGAATGGCGTTGGGATACCGAATATACTTGCCCACTCTGATAGGCGCACCGCATCGCAACCGTGGACGAGTGAGCCGCATTTTAAGTCTGCACCGGTGGTGTACGTAAAAAGCAAATACGAGGATGCGAAGAGACCGATAAGGGCGGCTAGTAGGATTCCACGACGGGAGTATTTGATTTTATTAATATTCATAATCGTTTTTTCGTCCTAAGTCCTAGGTCCATGGTCCTGGCGCTGATCGAAGCCAGGACTATGTGCGCAGGACCATGTACCTTAGTTCGGGCAGGTTTCAGGGTTCCAGAGGCCACGGAGGTTTTCTTTAGCATCAGCCTCGAGAGAGCGTAGATAGGCTTTGCGTTCTGCGTTTTGCGGAAAGGAGACGTAAGCGTAAGCATAGCCCTGCTTCACAAGTTCTGCGTTTACGTCTGTGCCATCAGCGAGATAGATATTACGCAGCAGACGGCCGTATTTGTCAATTTCATCAGCCTCGGGATCTGCAACGAGATTTATACGCTGGCTGTTTAGCAGGTGTTTTGTAAAATCCGAAGCTTCTTTTCCAAAGCACTCAACCGGACGCCGTGGGTCAACAGTCTCGGGAGTGTTTACCCCTAAAAATCGGACTTTGACCTCTGAACCGGGTTCACTATCAAGAATTGCGGTTAAAGTGTCGCCATCGACCACCTTCACCACATATGCGTTAGTATCCCCTATCTCATCGCTTAAGATGAGAGTTGAAGATGATTGGGTTATTTGAGTTGATGTTGCGGTATTAATTTGCGATGATGCTTTGGGAGAATTCTCCAGATTCCATGATGCAATTAGGATCATGCAAAAACCGGCAATGATTCCAAACAGTAATCGAGAGGTTTTTCGTTTCATGTTTTACATTGTCTAACTTATAACGTTAAACGTCAAACGCGATTAAGAATTTATAATTGAAAAAAGCCTCAATGGGCTTTTTTTGTTTTACTCGTCATCCTCATCATCATCTGAGTCATCATCTGTGTCGACCTCTTCGTCGACTTCCTCTTCTTCGTCAGTCATGACATCTTCGTCATCAAACCACATATTTTTTTTGTTTAAGAGTTAGTGGTAAAATCAATATTAAACCGCTCGATTTTAATGGTCAAGGGCAAATATCCCCATACAAAAAGACCCGATAAATCAGGTCTTTTTAAATGCAGTGTAAATTTACGCTGCTGGTTCTTCTGTAGTTTCAAGAGATTCTTCTTCTGCGGGAGCTTCTGTTACTTCTTCTGCGGAAGCTTCTGTTGCAACATCATCAGTTGCTGGTGCGTCTGTCATAGGCGCGTCTGTCATGTCGTCAAACATCATAGTTTTTTTATTGATGCTTAAGAATTAACGTAAAATCATCATACGCAACATCCCCACCTAAGTCAAGGAATAAGGGTTAAACTAAAAAAACTCCTTTAAATACTTCTCGCAGCCTCTCTTAATACGCCATAAATCTGTTCATTGATTGTTTGGGGATCCAGCTGGCTACGTAAATTATTTAACTGTTTTGGTAAGATATACTGACCACATAGTTCCTTTGCCCTTTCGGCTACTGCTTTTAGATCATCAAAAGGCATAACCATCTTTTCTAAACCAGCAATCTTTAGTATTTCCGCACATCCCATTTGATCGGAAATTAAGACCGGGATACTTAAAAAGGCTGCTTCCATTGCCACATTACCAAAAGTTTCAAAATGTGAGGGAGAAATAATTAATCCTTGTGTAGTATAAAAACGCCACAGCCCCTGTGGAGTCATGGGCGCAAGACGATTAATACTTTTGGGAATACCGTTGATTTTTGCTTCGTGTGTTACAAAAGTAGCAACATGATTATATTTTTGCCTTTTAAGAATTTTGTGTATTTCAAAAAATGCACTGAAGTTTTTAATATAATCCCAGCGACCTATTGCTGCTATGCGCCTTTCAACCGAACGTTTTGGCAACGCAAAATCTTCAGGAATATTAACCGGATTAGGAATAACAAAATATCTTTTTATCTTTGTTTTATAGACCTCATCTTCGACTACTTTTTTTGTTAAGTTGCTTGGAAAAATAAATGAATAAACCCTTTTTTGGAACGATCTTTCCATCTCTAGAAATATTTTTCTGGCCTTTGGTTTCATGTGCTTAGTCTCACGCGAGAGGACTCCGGCATAACGTAAAACAGTAGGGATTTCTAACTCGTCGGCGGCAATAGACACCAACCAGGGCATGAAGTATGTTCCGTTTAATAAAAGAACATCTGGAGTTTCTCTATCCAGCGTGGCTTTGATCATTTCTATTATTGGACGATACTTTTTTTCTAAATCTTTTAAATCTTTTGAACGATTTACATTATCCATAATTGGCAAATCATGGATATTAAAGATATGTTGCTCGAACCATTCGGGACCCAAATGCCAAAAAGCAGTCGCTCCTCGTATATGGCGCCTTGCGTTTAACTCAATGCCAATAACTCCCTTTCCTTTTCCTTTTAAAAAATTTAGTAAATTTAGATTAGAGGTCGTTATTCCTCCCAAAAATTCACGTGTAACATTCATTGCTATTCTCATATATTTATGTTAGCTTAGCATTAATATTTCATTTTGACAATAATGCAACCCTTATGCTCAAAGACGAAGAAATAGAGTCTATGATTTTTTCAGCCGAACTTAATGATGATGAAATCTCAATTTTAGATTTACATGGTTACACTGTAGATCAAGCCAAGCATGAAATTGAACATTTTATAAGTGTCGAGCATGCAGGAATCAACCGAAAGGACTATAAAGTAGTCAAGATAATTACAGGTGAAGGCAGTGGTAAGCTACAAGAAGTTTTAAAGAGTATTTTAAACAGTAAGAGTTTCAATTTTATCGAATATTACAGATATCAAATGCAGCCCATGCCCAATAATTCCGTAGTGTATATCGTGCTTGCTCCGAATTCAAAGAGCTGAAGCCGACAAATCTGATATCCATCATGTGGCCCAGTGAAGATGGTATCGATACATGAGGTCCCGTAAAATCTACTTTGTAGATCACGGGACACAAAAAATCGCCCAATTATTATATGGCGATTTTTTAAAGCTGGCGGTGCCACGTTACGTAAAACTTCGTCACGTGACACTGTGAAGCCGGTACTAAAGATACTGAGCCCCGTAAAAATTCATTTCGCACTATTATTTCTAATGCTTCATTCATCACGGGGCACGTAAAAAGCCGCACTAACTTAGCGGCTTTTTAAAGCTGGCTGTGCCACGTGAAATCGCGAACTGAAAGTAGCTTGCCCCGTAAAATCAGCGTTCGCTGATCACGGGGCACGAAAAAAATCGCCAAATTATTTTATAGCGATTTTTTTGGTTGGCTGTGCCACGTGAAGCCGGTACTTGTAAGATTCTTTGCCCCGTAAAATTAATTTCGCAATTATTTCTATTGCTTCATTAATCACGGGGCACGTAAAAAGCCGCCCATTTAACTAAGCGGCTTTTTACGTGGTTCCGAGGCAGGGATTCGAACCCCGATAAACGGCTTCAAAGGCCGCTGTCCTACCATTAGACGACCTCGGATTGCAGTCAGTATAGGTAAATAACTGAATAAGGTCAATAGTAGATTATAATTAAGAAAAGTGAACAATTATCAATAAAATAGAGCATCTTGCTTATTAAAAGCAAAATAACGCATTATGGCGTTATTTTTTATTTTTGGGTTGCGATTTTTTGGTAACCTTGGGTTTAACCGGTGTTTTTGGTTTTGTAACTTTTTGTGACTTTTCCATTTCGGCGATAATTTTATCCAGTGACTTATCGAATTTCTCCAATTCTTCTTTTTTGCAAACGGATAATTTTTGGCCAAGGGTAAATTGTTCTTTTGGTAGCAGTGGAAGGCTTAAGATTCCATACCAAGTTTTTAAGCAGTCCTCGTTAAGTAGAATTGAAAAAATTCCGTGTCGTTCCAGCCATTGGCGCAGTGCGGATGGAAAAACCGGATCATGCAATGATATGTACTCCCCCACTGTGCTAATAGAGGTCGTGGAATTTGCTTCCGGATAAAAATACAATATGCCTTGAACTTGCCAATCCTCGAGCCATCCACCAAGGATTTCCTCGCCATTTGGATGAAGATTTGCCTGCAAAAAAAGATCGTGTTCAAAAATCATCTCACCGAGCAGGTCGTGGTTAGTGTTAAAAATGATAAGACGATTTTTTTCTGAATTCATAAATCGCTAATTAATCGAGGCGTGAACTATTTGCAATAACTTTGGACGTAATGACTTTTGTTCTTTCTTATCCAGATCGCTCCATATATCATTAAATCTGCGGATACTGACACGAAGATCATGTAAAACCTTTCGTTTATCTTTATTGTTAGATGATTCTACCCTTAAGCTGGTTGCGAGATTCGCTCCGAGTTCTTTAGCATCATCAAGTGCCATTCCAACTCTTAAGCTTGGTGTGTGGTGGCTAAAGTTCCTTTGTGTTGGCTCTGCTGTTACAGAATCTTGATTTAGATGCTTTATCCAGCGATTGAAAAAAGTTTTTAAACCTTTATCTTGCATTTCCTGAAAAAGCTCCGCAATGTGATTGCTTAAAATTTTAAACTCCAAAACCTTGACTTGATTTTGATAGCTTCTGATGAGCGAGTTCATATCGGCACCCGGATCCAATTCGGTAAAGTATTGATCTAGAGCCTCCACAATAGCAGCCGACTCGGAATCGTTTAGAAATTGCATGCCCATCAGAGCTTGTTGTGTTGCCGTTTTCCAATCTTGCTCATCCGCATAAAATGGAGCCTCGTAAGCTGTTTCTACCAGTGTGGGCCACAGTATAGCCGCCTCACTGCTCTGTGCCTCATAATAGCTTCTTCCGGGCTTTGATATCCGATCTTTGTGCGTGGCGTGAAATTCGTGAGAATCAATGTTATTTATGGAATGATTAATGGAATCTACCATCTTTTTGGAAATTTTATTTGGGTAATGCGAGGTTGTATGAGCATGCATGCAACCATGACAGAGAATGTCACAACCGCCCTCGTGATTATTTATTGGATCGTAGATGTTTATTTCACACAAATCATCTCCTTCTTCAGAGCAAAAAACATGAGCTTGCTTACCAGTGCTCTGGGCTAGGCGGGCAGGTGCGTGATTATTGGTATAAGACAATGACGATACCCAGTTACCCGGAAGTGATTGCAAGAGCTCTGCGATATCTTTTTCCGTTAATCCCAAGATATCGGCTCCGGAAATTTTTATATGAGAATGATTTATCTTAGGGCTTTTATTTGTTGCGGCTTTTTTACTTTCTTTTGTTGTGGATTCTGAAATCAAATCGTAAATTTGCTGTGATAAATCTTGTTTTGTTTTATTATTTGCAACATAATTAAAAAGCCATGAGCGATTTTGCTCCCACTGTTTTTCCGCTTCATTGGCTTTATTTAACATACTATTTCTTAAGATATCTTCCTACCGCCGCCCAAGATGCCATTGCTACCACAAAAGATATTACCAAACCCTGACCCACAAGAAGTTGAACAAAATTGTTTGTAAAATAAGTGTTAAGACCCGGATCCGCACCGTCGTAGAAAGCTAAGAGATAAGGCTCACCAACAGAAATAATTACAGCAATCAAAGCCGCGGATATTAACAAAGCGAGTAGTGCGAAGAAGATCGCGTCCAAAATAAGTGGCAGACGCACGAAAGCATTTGAGGCACCCACTAAGCGCATGATGCCGATCTCCTCGCGTTGTGTGTATATGGCTACACGAATAGCATTATATACAATTAGAGCCGAGAAGACTGTGAAAATTATCGTTAAAATTAAACCAAAATATCTTACAGTGGCGGTTATTTGCTGCACTTGTTCGATGGCGACACTATGATCGTCGTAGGTTTTTGATTCTATGGCAAAAGAAAATTGCGGATTGTTGAGAGCTTCCATCAAGAATGGATAATCCGTTGTTTTGGCGGCCTTAATAACCATTGTGGCACCAAGCGGATTCTCATCGAGTTCTTCCAAGGCATCTAAAATACTTGGGTCATTGGCATGACGTTCTTTAAAAGCCTCTAAAGCTTGATCCGCGGTAGAAAGGGTTACCTGATCGGTTTGCGGCAATGAAGCCATGTAGGAACGTGCTTGATCTAAAATAGCATCAGGCGTTTCGGGTATGAAATAGACGCTGACATCTATCTTTTTCTCTAATATTGATATTGCGGATGAGGCTAAAGCATTAACACCAATTAATACGTTGACCGAGAGTATGGCAAGAACAAGAACCAATACGGTAGCCAAACCTATCCAGGCATTACGAATAATGTTTTTCCAAGCGAAAGATATTATGCGGCCAAGTGGTGTAACAAGTATCATAAATTAGCTTTGTAAAATATATTTGCCGTGTTTTTTATCGGAAATTATTCTGCCATCGGCTAAGGTTATTACGCGACCGTTTAAAGAGTTTACAACCTCGCGGTTGTGAGTTACGAGAACAACAGTACTGCCAAAATTATTTATTTTTTTTAGGACTTCAATTACATCGGCCGTGTTTATTGTATCCAAATTACCCGTGGGCTCATCGGCTAAAAGTATTTTGGGACGATGCACGAGAGCGCGAGCGATAACTACGCGTTGCTGTTCGCCACCGGAGAGTTGGTGCGGAAACCTGTGTGCTTTTTGATCGAGCCCTACGACTTTGAGTACGTGAGGCACTATCTCGCGGATGCGCTTGTTGGTTTCGCCGGAAACTTCGAGAGCAAAAGAAACATTTTCCCAAACGGTTTTTTTCTTGAGTAATTTAAAATCCTGAAACACGACTCCAATTTGGCGCCTTAGATACGGAATATCGCGACGTTTGATACGAGTAATATCCCAACCACCGATTTTAATTTTACCGCGCGTAGGGCGCTCCTCGGCTATTAAGAGCTTGGCCAAAGTTGTTTTGCCGGCACCGCTTGTGCCCACGATGCAAACGAATTCACCGGGTTCGATATTAACATTGATATCCCGTAATCCATGGACATCCGAACCGTAAACTTTAGAAATGTTTTGTAAATCAATCATGTATTTATTATTAATATTCCCAGGCCAGCTCGGCAACAGCCTGAGGTGCGGGCGTCGGTGCTACTTGAACGGGAGGAGCTGGTGGCGTGGACGGAGCATCACATGGCTCTACTCTTACATTTGTTAGCCCGGCTCCGAGAGGTGCTATTTTTTGAAATGCCACTTTATCCAAATCGATGACTCTATCGGGGAAGATGTCGCGCTCTGGTCCGTAATCGTTAATGCGAACTATTACCGATTTTGACGGATCGTTGAGGCGAGTAACCTTGACATAACTGCCTTTGGGGAAATCGGGGGATGCTGCGCAATCGCAACCTTTATAGGCATACCACGAGGCTGAACCTTCGGTCATGTAACCAGGGTCTTCGGGTTTGGGGCGAGGCACTAAAACCAAAGTTACGGTAGAATTTATTTTGACTAGTGCGGAGACGGTTTTTTCATCTGATGTTGTTGGATTGATTAAGGTTAGCCGACCTTGATAATTCTGCTCGAAGTTGCATACGAATTCGGATTCTGCGGAGCAAGCACTTGTATAAAGCGTGAGCATGGCTGTGGCCGGAGATTCGGGTGCATTTGTTTGCCAGTGAATCTGAACTGAGTCGTTAATGATACGATTCCCCATTGCTGATGATGCTTTGGGGATTTCTGTAATAATCGTAAGAACTCCGGCATAAGGTATGTCGGATTCTCCGAAAGAAACGTTTAAATCTATCTCGGGAAGATCGAGATTTACCGAACGACCCAAAAACCCCTCATCGAGAAATAATGGAGTGAATGTTGAAGAGCCAAAAAAATTAGTTGCTGCGTTTACATTCTTGACTAGCACGGTGCAAACAAGTACACTCATGGACATTAAAATAACTGTAAATTTTCTCCACATAAGCTATCTAAGTATAGCAGATTAATAATCAATAACCAAGCTCCATTTACCACAAAATATTCCGAAATGAATTGAACATAAACAAACAAATATCACGAATTATTACTGCCTCTCGTAATTGTTGAATACGGTTGCCCTGACCAGACCAAAAAACTGTTTATAAATATTTTGCCGAAGTAGCTCAGTTGGTAGAGCAATGCTTTCGTAAAGCAGAGGTCGCGGGTTCAAATCCCGCTTTCGGCTCCATGTAAAAAAACCGGCTAAGCCGGTTTTTTATTATCGTTTTATAGTTACTCGAATCTAAGGTAGACAACGACTTTAGGGTCTTGTCTATTAGCGAGGAGTAAGTTTTCCAAAGCATAAGGATCAGCATCGGTTCCAATTGCTTGGCCCACCTTTTGCTCTAATAACGCAGGGCGAAGAACGTACTCACGGAAATTATCTTCGTTCCAACCATAATTATCTTGTAAATACTCGCTGATTGTTGACTGGGTTGATGATGCGGCTTGAGCGGCGACTTCATCGAAAATTTGGTTTACTTCTTCATCTGTTACGCTGATATCCTTTTCTTCGGCAACAGCTTCCACTAATTTTTGACGGATGAGCTGTTCGAGAATATTTTCATTTAACTCTTTTTCCGGAGGCATGGTAGCGCCAACATCTTTGCCGGCTTCACTGTTGATGAATTTACGAACAGCGTCACGGGTTTGCAAAAATCTTTCGTATTTTAAACTTTTACCGTTAACGTTTGCAGCAGGCAAGGAAAAAACTTTGGCCGCAAGACGAGCGGAAGAGCTTTCTGTTTGTTTGGTGTAAATACCCTGAATCACTAACCCTGCCCCTACTGTTAAGACGATTAACAAGAAAAGAGCAACAGAAATAGCTATTATTTTTTGTGTAGCTTTATTCATAAAAAATATTTAAGTAGCCGGTTTTGTAAAATAATCCCACCAGCGCTTAGGATTTGAACGTGTATCGATGGCTACCGGGGGCGGAGGGGTGATTTCCATGGACCACTCGCTACTTGTAGCCGAAACGCCTTCCAGAATAATCACATGTTCGCCGGGTTTTTGCAAACCTAGTTTGGCACGTGCTTCGCGCTCCACATATTGCGGTGATTGCATCTTATCCGCAAAGGCCACGAGCTCGCTCCGCCTGCCTTCGAGTGAGGCGGCTTTTTGTTCGAGGGCGATGATTTCCCGGTCCACGCTCCAGCCACGATAGGTTTCTCGGACCGTTGACACTCCAACCACAAAAAGTATCGCAATATTGGCAACCAAAAATAATGGCCATTTGGCTTTTGATACAAATTGAGATGAAAGGTTGGAATCTGCTGGGGACATAACTTTGGGGAACACGTATCATGTAGCATGTAACATGTAACTTGGAATTTGGAACTGGTTAGGGTCAAACGTCTAACGTCAAATGTCAAACGAGAACCTAGAAAACTACCTTAACTCGTTATAAACTTTATAAACGTTATGAACGTTATAAACGTAATCACTCATCATCTTCCGAGTCTTCTGCTTCTTCCTCATTATCAGCTTCGTTTGGTGCTTTTTCGTTGAAGAGTTTTTCCATGGATGAGGTTTTAACTTTGCGCTCCAATACAGCCTCAATTTCAGCAACTGAAGTATCGCTCACTTCCTCCAATAGCTCGGCGATGCGGCGGATGCGAGAACGGCGATCTTTCTTTTGTGGTGATGCTTCTGCACGCTCTTTTGGTTCGGTTGTGTATCTTAAACGTTCGTCGTTGATGATTTCGTGGAGTTTGCTTGGGTGTGGAATTTGCTCGGCTTCGATGGTGGCCGATGAACCCGCAGTTTGGACACTGACAGAGCCCATGCGGAAAATAGTTTGCCAAATCCCCTCTCGTTTCCAGGAAACATCTTGGATCACATCGTAAGGCGCTTCGGAAACTTTGCGCGATAATAAGCCTTTTTGATCTACATCCACAATACGAAGATTTGTAACAACCAGTACATCCGCATTCCATAGATATAAACTACGGATTGCCCAAAGTATACCCGCCATTATACTTATTCCAAAGATGATGACTCCAAACGGCCCGTAACTGAACAATGGAAACAAAAAGAAGAATGGCAGAACTATAAAGATCATCGCGATAAAAAGCGATGGAATCAAAGACGCCAAATGGCGCCTGATCATGGCTTCGATGTTTTCTTCTTCTTTTAGCTGGATAATGGATTCGATACTGAACATAAACTTGAAATAACCAATCACCAATATAACAATTACCAATAAATAGCCAAATATCAACCACTCAATAATCAATTGATGATTGGAGCTTGGCTTGCATCCCGTAGCTTTAGCGTTGGGATGTTATTGGTTATTATAAAGCTTTTAGCTGGGTTTAGCAATAAGGTTTTTAATGGCTTCGCGAGCTACTTCGCGTTCGTCCCAGGGGATTTTTTTGCCGCCAGCGATACAGATGGCTTGTTCGGAGCCCTTACCTGTTAATAAGACGATATCTCCCGGCTCGGCCAGGCCAACAGCCTTGTTGATAGCCTCTTTACGATCTTCGATAAGGAAAAGATTTTGATCTTCGATTTTTCCCCGCTCTTTTGCGCCGCTTGCGACATCATTTATGATTTGCATTGGATCATCGTCGTACGGGTCTTCGTTGGTGATGATGGCGATGTCTGCAGTTTCGCCTGCCATTTTGCCGAGGACAGGTCTGCGCGCAATATCACGACCACCGCCGCAAGAACCGAGGACGTGAATTAAACGATTGTGGCTAAGGGCTTTGATGGTCTCGTAGATTTTTGTAAGCGATGCGGGCTCGGGGGCATAGTCCACAATGACGGTGAATAGTTGGCCTTCATCAATGAGTTCAAAACGACCGGGCAAGGATTTGATATTCTCCAGTGATTTAATCGCCAAATCAAGATCCACTGCGCAAGCTTTGGCGACAGCAAGCGATGCCAATGCATTGGAGACGTTGACCCGGCCCATGATGTTTAATTTGATTTGATGGTTATCTACAGCAAAAGATGTTCCACCGGTTGATTCGATTATGTTTGTGGCGCGGACATCGGCACCATCCCCTTCTCCGAAGGTGATGACGTTTGCCAGTCCCGCGACTTTAAAATCGTTCATGTGCTCGTCATCAAAATTCAAAACTGATGCGCGTGGTACGGGTTTATCGTTGATGATTTTATTAGGTAGTGCAGCGATATGTTGGAAGAGCTGAATTTTAGCTTTTTTGTAATTATCAAATCCGCCGTGGGCTTCGATGTGCTCGGGGGTGAGGTTTGTAAAAACACCGATATCGTAAGCTATGTTTTTGTGACGATGTTGAGTGATGCCTTGAGATGAGGTTTCAATAACAGCGTAAGCGCAACCCGCATCTACCATCTCTCGTAAAAGTTTTTGTAATTGAAAACGGCCAAGCATGGTCATCTTAGTATTGTTGAGCCACTCTTTACCCGCAACTTTGAAGATGGCTGTTGTGGTACAGCCGGTTTTGGCACCACCCGCTTCCAGGGCTTTAGAGATCATGTAGGCAGTACTGGTTTTGCCGTTAGTACCGGTGACACCGATCACGATCATCTTCTTGGATGGATAGTTGTACCAAAGCGCAGCAGCAAAAGAGAGGATGAAATGATAGGTATCTTTGAGGCCTTGAGGGACCAGGTTTTTGAGTTGGTGAAGCATATATCTTTATCTTAATTTAGCAAAAAACCCGCTTTTTGCCTAATTTAGAACGTTATACGATATTAAGACTTGACATTTTGGCTAATTTGTGCTAATTTAAGCCATCGTTCATTCGTACGTAGTACATTCGTACATCGTACTTCCTGACCAAAAAAAACGGAAATAAAACTCAAAACGGAGGAGAAAGCAATGAAGAATCTGATGATTTCGTTGGTAGCGGCTGTGAGTTTGGTTCTTTCTGCTTGTGGCGGCTCGGCGGGTGCGAGTGCCAAGGCCAATTCGGCCGATGGCATGAGCTCCGAGGGCCGAGTCAGCAAGACGTGGATCAGTGGTCAGTCTTCGGACGCGACCATGACCACGGATGCAACGGGTGAACCCGCAACGGGAACACCGCCGCCCCAGCCGACGACAAGCAACCGCGCGCTTCCGCCCGAATGTGGTGGAAAGATGCCACGAGCGCAGCAGATGGCTCAGGGCACACTGGTTTGCAGATGCGAATCAGCGGGCCACGAAGCTGTGTGGAGCACGTTCGTGTGGGACGAAGAAGCCTACCCGAACTGCAAAGTTCCATTCCCAAGCCAAGTCCTGAACCGAGTGGTCAATCGGCCGGTGGCAGTATCCGTTCAGGATGATCCTTACAAGGATCCGCCCCCTCCCGCCGCCAAGGTGGAAAGCACACCAACCCCCACCGTCGTTTCCAGCCGAACGCAGGTCACCTGCGATTCGCAGACAGATGGCGACAAGCGAAGGGCAACGTGCCTGGTCACGAAGGATAACCAGCCCGCGCAGAGTTATACCTGCATTGGGCGGGGAGTCAAAAACCTGACCATGGAGCAAAAGCTGACCTATACCGGCGGACCGCCTTGCACTTGCGAGAGCGGCGAGCCTCGACTCATGGGCACACCGCCCAACACTTGGCAGTGCAATTAGACACTGCCAAAACTCAAACCCCGAGAGAATTTTCTCTCGGGGCGTTTTTTTATAATTTTGTAGGGATAACCCTTGCGGCGCCATCGTAGTCGAATGACGAAGTGGGGTGGTTATCCGTGCTAAAAAAGCTGTAGCCATAGCGAGGGCGAACACAAGGTATCGCCCCTACGAGGAAACTGAAAAACTGTTTTTGTAGGGGCGCATCCTTGCGGCGCCACTCGAAACTCGAAGAGTGTAGTGTGGTGATCGCCCGCACTGTCGCCAAAGGCGTAACCAAATGACTGTAATTAAAGCACGGACAGACACAAGATCTATCCCTACGGGAATCTGATGATTACAATCCGTAAGTAAGCAATGATGTGATTGCGAAAGGTAGTGAGAGGATCATGAGACCGGTGCCAAAGTATATTGCCAGAGGTTGGCCGATGAGTGCACCTAATAGCATAAAACCAAAACCGAATGCTTGTAATGTGAACTTAACTTTACCGGCACCGTTGGCGCAGATGTATTCTCCGCGACGCCTGCGCGAGTAGGCACCAAGAACGATTAGAAATTCCAGGAAGATTATTGTAAAAGCTAAAAGCGGTGAAACATTGCGTACTATGAATATACCGGCAACAGATGCTAGCAAAAGCTTATCTGCGGTTGGATCTAGGATTGCACCCCAAAGAGTTATCTGTTTGCGGACGCGTGCCATGGCACCATCGAGCATGTCGGTTAGGGCTGTGAAAGCAAAAAGTGGCAAGAGTACAGGCCAATTTTCGACAAGTACAAAATACACGTTTACCGGTATTAGCAGTAAACGTAAAATCGTTATGTGATTTGGCTTGATCCAATGGGGTATCAAGTGTAATAGCGTTTTGGCTAGGATGCGATCTTGCAAATACAGCACGATCGTGTCGTTAGTCATAAACTTTCGTTCAGTCAACCATCCCATAGCTCATGTATCTATGCTAACATATATTTACATTTTATGGGAGAACGAACACTAGATGCTATCGCGGGTATTATTTTCATAATACTCATTTTGGGAATGCAATATTGGCAATTGGATGTTTTTGATGCCATTCGGCCCTTTATTTGGGTATTTGCAATTATTTTTCATGCCTATGTTTTTGGAAAAAACGTTTTCCCTACCAGGCATTATTTGGTCTCCGCCCCATTTGGGCTGTTGTTATTAATCGCTGTTCAATGTGTGGCACAAGTTATTTGGTTTTATATAGGAGCTCCGCTTGGAAGCTTATCCGATACCTGGTCTTTAGCAATTGCGATTGCTGCATCGCATCTTTCTGGTGTTACGGCGGAATCAATACTATTAATTGCCGCACCCGCACTGCCTCTAAGATTTGAGTGGACACGTAAAAGAATAATTATCGCGTCTTTACTTGGCGCTGCCGCGATAGCCGCTTTTGTATTTGTAATCATCTCAGCTTGGAATGCCAGAACTTTAGACAGTATTCGCACACCTTGGCCGTTACTCGATTCGGGTGTATTGCCTGCGATTGCACTTTTGTGGATCTCCGCGGTACTCAGCGCCATTACAGTCCGATCAATCACCCTTACTACTGTTCACGTTATGATTGCGATTGGAGCCACCTTGTCTCTTGCTCCCATCATCTACGTTTTGGGTTATGGTTTTGACAGTTTTTTACATATTGCCGGAGAAGATGTTCTTATAAAAACCGGGACACTGGATCCGAAACCTTTCTACTATATGGGCCAATATGTTTTTACAACTTGGCTCTCCAGAATGTTTGATTTGCCTTTGATCTTAATCTCTAAATGGCTTGTACCAATTTCGGCCAGTATTATTCTCCCAGCAAGTATCGCATTTGCATATCAACGTTTCGACCCGGATCATTATGCGGCTTTAATCTTTGCAATGGTTCCCATCTCCATGTTTGTAGCGTCTACACCTCAGGGTTTTGCGGCTGTGATTGGTTTTGCGGCTGTGATCTTGGCAATTGGGTCAGCAGAGAGGCATATTAGAATTACCGGCCCGATGTGGCTGGGTGTTTGGAGCATATTAATACATCCACTTGCCGGTATTCCATTGCTATTATTTGCGATCGCATTAATAATCAGACGCAGAACGGATACAGGTTCACAAATATTATCTTATGTGGTTGCGGCCACATGTGGAATGGCGATACCTGTGATATTTTTTATTGGCAGTTATTTTGTACCAAGCATGAGTATAGAATGGGATTTTTCGCATGTATCAGAACTGGCAAACTGGGGAGGCTCTTTTGCGAGCTTAATACCGTGGCTTGTAAATAAATATGTACTCTGGCCGGCGTTTTCATCTCTAATTTCCGTTTCATTGCCGGCAATTGGTTTGATCTTGGCGATATTGGGATTCTTTCTGCCGATTAAAGTTAAAAGACGTACTGCAATGTTTATGATTGGTGCGGGTTCGTTGATTTTTTCCGCAGGTTTATTGGAGCATGCCAGCGATTTTTCCTTCTTGATACAATATGAGCGCGGTGATTACGCAAACCGGTTACTTCAACTTGGAGTTATACTTTTAGTTTTAGCCGGTGTGCCGACGATTAGTTTTTTGTTAAATAAAATTCGCACAAGCATACCAATCGCGACTTTAGTGGTTCTGCTTTTTATAGGTGCCGTAGGTGCGGCAAATGCACACAATGCTTTACCTAGGCACGATAGCGTAGAGCCCAGCCGAGGTTGGAGCACAGGGCGAGCGGAAATTGAGGCTGTAAAATGGATCGATAGATCTGCCAAAGGTAGTGATTATACGGTTCTTGCCAATCAATCCGTCTCAGCTGGTGCAATTAAGGAATTTGGATTTAAACGCTATACAAAAGATGATGTTTTTTACTATCCCATACCCACGGGTGGCCCTCTTTATGAAATATACTTAAAGATGACCTATGAAGATCCATCTATTGAGACGGTAAGAGAGGCATCTCGCTTGGGAGAAACCGATTTGGTTTATGTGGTTATAAATGATTACTGGTGGAAGGCGGCCGAGCTAAACGAACAAATATCAACCATTGCCGACGAAGAATGGAGTATTGAGGATGGGAAGATAATGATTTATAAGTTTGATTTTAAGAAATAAACCAAAAAACAAGTCGTAGTACTTAGTCGTAGTGATTAGAAGTTTATTTAGTTAAGTGACCAGTGGATAGTGATCAGTGACCGAGAGTAATTAGGTATTCTGCCATCACTTTATCAATATCGTGTCGCGAGATGATTTCCTGACCCAGTGCAAGGTTGGGATTTTTTGTGATTTCAGAATTGATAGCCTCGGCCAGCTTTGCGACGTCTCCCGGGGGGATGAGGGTGCCGTAACCCTGTAACAGTTCCCCTACCCCGCCGATGTCTGAAGCGATGATGTTACAGCCGGCGCTCATAGCTTCGAGCAAGACGGTGGGTTGATTTTCCATTAAGAGAGATGGAAAGACGAAAAGAGATGCTTCGGCGTAATGCTCTGCGAGTTTGGAGTGATCTAGAGCGCCTAAACATTCGATTGTGGGATCATTTAGTTGCTTAATTGTTTCCAGGTAGGGACCGTCACCTATTAACTTGAGACGGATCTGGGATCTGGGATCTGGGATCTGGGATTTAAGTTTTCTCCAGGCGTTGATTAATACCTCAGCTCCTTTATCTTTTGAAATGCGTCCAACACATAAAACTGAAGTTTGTATCTTGTATCTTTTATCTTTTATCTTGAAGAGATTATTGGCGGGATTTGGTATTACTGCAGTTTTTGAGTCGTGGAAGAGGCTGAATTGCTTGTGAAAGGTGAGAAGCCAAGAGGATGGTGAAATTATGACATCCGGAGAGCCAAAAACTTTAGAGCGCACCCCCGACCAATATTTGCGCCAAAATTTTCTTACCAATGAAAGTGACTCTTGAGATGCTATTTGACCGGAAGGTTCTACCATTTGCACGTCGTGCACGATGTGAATCCAACGAATTCCGGCTTTGGATAAAAGATCAGGGGTGCCCCAACCACAACCGGTTAGGTTGTGCGTAAGCAAAACATCGGGTTTGAAATTACGGATCTCTTCAACAAGTTCTGCGTTGGGGTGGAGATCTTCGATATGAAAAATTAAACGTGATATTAGGTTGTGTTTTGCGAGATCTGAAAAAGGAATTGTAGTTTGTGTTTTAAACGGCCAGACTCTCTCGCACGTGGCTGAACCGGGAAAAGGCGCCGGCACCCAAACACAAACTTCGTGACCTTTGGAGATTAACCAATTGACTTGAAGTTCCGCAATTTGACCGGAGCCCCCGCGCGCATCAGGTGGGAATGAATTCGTTAGAACAGCTATGCGCATAACTTTTGATACTGCTCGATGAGCATATCCGTATGACGCTCCCAGCTGTACTGCAAGGCTTTGGCGCGTGCTGCATCAGAAAATTTACGACACATTTCGGGATTTTCCGTCATTTTGTTTATCAGATCTATAAAAGCTTTTATATCATTTGGTGGTATTAGATAACCGGCGTTTTGAGCAACACCCCGTACACCCGGCAACTCACTGGCAACAATAGGGACTCCGCAAGCCATTGCCTCGAGTACCACCAAACCAAATGCCTCCGCTCTATTGGTACTGGGAAAAGCAAAAACATCCATCGATCGATAAGCGCGAACGAGATCTTCGCGGCTCAACCTGCCGGCAAAATGAACACGATCCGCGACAAGTAATTCACTTGCCAAGCGGCGATAAGTTGATTGCATGTTTCCATCACCAACCAAAAGCAAGTGCACATGATCGGGTAATGCAACCATGGCTTTGATTAGCAAATCAATGCCTTTAAATTTATGCGCGCTATCTTGTACACTTACAGTGCCAATAACACAGCTACCGGCTGGGATATCAAAACGATTTCGATCAGGTTCGCCACGATTAAAACATTCCGTATCTACACCAAATGGCAGCTCAACAACTTTTTGAGGGTTCGCATTCATAAAGGTTTTGTACGACGAGTTCTCCGCATAATCCAAAGACGAAACAAATACCAAGTCCGCACAAGCAAGAATCTTGGGTTGAACGTATTTACGATGCAGATCGAACAATAAACCACGTGCACCATCTGCCAGAGCGTCCATATGTAATGTCATGACCAAATGTTTGATGATTCCTTTCTTTTGAAGATAGGCCACCTCCTCTGCTGTGCCATAATAAGGATAGTGCAGATGTACTACATCAGCATCCTTTAATCGTGACGTGAGCCCCCTCAGATATGATCCATTACCAAGCCCAAGTGCCGGTAATTCGATGATATGTTTCATGTCTTTACGCCCTTTGGCTTTTGGGCAAGCGAGCCAAGCTTCTATTCCTTTTTGTCTTAGCGAGCGAACCTCTTGATCCGCTACTACGCCCATTCCACCGCCTTTGGGCGGAGCGACGCAGCTTATATGGAGTACTTTCATAATACTTTTGTCTTAACTTCGTAACGGGAAACGTCGTAACGGTGTTATCTAATTAGCTACTTTAAGACGTTATAAACGTTATGACGTTAAGACGAAGGGTTGTTACCAATTAATTATAAATCTGTAGCTAGCGTAAAGTGCTCCCCAAAATGGATTGGCGATGCGTTCAGCGAGCCCACTTTTTAAGTCTTGATATTCAATTTTGTAGGTCATACGTGGCAATATCAAAAAATCCGGTGCTCTGCGTGTACGGCTAACGCGTTCTCGCGCTTTTAGCAGATAGCTCCAGGTTGATGGTTTAAGAAAAAAGATTGAGGCTGTAAATTTTTGTTTCAGCCAACCACCTTTAACTGCAAATGCCCAAATGGCCATATCAGTTGCAGCTAACGCGGGTAACATCAAAATGATTGTAAGTAGTTTGTAATTTTTTAAGACCACGAGAAGACGATTGCGTTCCATCAGGTGCCACTTGGATATGGAGCGAGAAAATTCGTAATGATGGATAACACGGGATTTTGGCGCGATATAGTTACTACGGCCGGAAATCATAATGCGCCAGCCCAAATCCAGGTCTTCGTGATAGGCAAAAAGTGTTTCATCGAATAAGCCGACTTCTTCCAATACTTTAACCGGGAGCAGGACTCCGGCGCCGGAGGGATAACCTATGGCTTTGGGTTCGATTGGTGCTTTTTCGATGGGGTCGTGATCACCTTTGGCATAGCCAAAGCCCAAGAAGTGCAAGGCGTTGCCGCTAGAATTAATTTGATTTTGATTATCGCCGCGGATGAGGAGAGATTGCACCGACCCGACGAGTTTTTCTGTTTTTGCGACCTTTATTGCTTCTTCTATGGCATCGGGCATCATTTCCGTATCAGGGTTTAAAAGATAGATATAATCACTCTTTTGCTGCAGTGCCCATTGCATCACATAATTATTGCCTCCGGCAAAACCGAGGTTGGCGTGCGGTTCGTGAATGCGGACTTCGGGGAGTTTAGGTTGCAACTCCGTCAGTTTACGACGGACTTCTTCCAGAGTTCCATCACCATCTTTGTTGATGACCACATGGATACGCCAACTCTCTCGAGGATAAGTGACTTTTGCCAGGGACTCAAAAAGCGCATCCATGAATTTGGCGTGATCCCAAGAAACGATAATCAAATCAACAGTCGGCGGATTTGGCGAGTTTTCTAAAGTTGCGGGCTCGGATTGATCTGTCATATATCTTATCAATCATCCGAGTTGGGATCTTTTTTAATTTGTGACAATGCTTCGCGTTCTACCAGATTTGTGATTTTGCGTTCGGTCTGTTCGTTTAAGATGAAGAGTTTGAAAATGAGGAAGAATTGGATGGCAACCGCGAGATATAGAACCAAATCCACGCCGCGACCGACTCCAAACATGGTGGCCAGGCGCTCGGTTATTTTGGGGATGAGCGTAACAGCAACGCCAGATAACCAAAGCAGGCTCCAGAGTAAAGCTTCGGTAAAAGTTATTACATTTTGACGGAAACGCCGCCATGTAATGGCAAAGGCCAAAACAAAGCCTAAAATTAGCAAAATCTGAATCAACATATACTTACTTTCTATATTACCGCAATCTACTGCTAAAAGTCTACAAAGCTGTAAGGCGCAACCGCTCTAAGTCTCCCCTTATCATGGGAGACTTGTTGACCGGTTAACAAGTCTCCCATGATAAGGCAAAGCTGAGCTTAGCTCTGGGTTTGGGGTTGGGTTGATTTCGTAGGGGTAAATCCAGTGTTTACCCGTACTGACGCCGTAGGCGAGTTTAATTAGCTTTGGAATAGCACGGATAATCACTAGGATTATCCCTACGATGAGGATTAATGAAGTTTCCCGTAGGGCGCGAACCTCGTGTTCGCCCGTTCTGGCGCCGCAGGCGGGACTGGTAAGCGCTGATATGGCACGGATAATCACAAGGATTATCCCTACGAAATTGTTGTTATTTAGCTTTTCGTAAAAATCCCAAGCAACAATTGCCAGGCGATTTTGAGAGCGTCTGTGTTTTTTTGTCCTTTTTTAAGGCTTTCGGGTGTGTAGGTTACTTGGATGGGAACTTCGCGCCAACGGAGGTTGGATCGTGTTACGAGTTTTAAGATTTCCGAGGCATGAGCCATGCGATCTTGTTTAAAATTGATTTGTTTGGCTGCGGATGATGAAAAGGCGCGAAAACCGCTCTGCGGGTCGGTGACGGTGCGCGGGATACCCTGGGCAAAGGTATTAAACCACCTACCTCCCCAAAGAAGGATGCGACGCGAAGCAGGCATGCCTTTGGGTTTTTGCCCCATGAAGCGTGAACCAAAAACAACGTCCGCTTCACCATCTTTTATTATTTGTGTGAGGTTTGGGATCTGTGCCGGATCGTGCTGACCATCGGCATCCAGGTGAGCTATAACATCCGCTCCCAAGCTAAGTGCGGCTCTGGTCCCAGTTCGGAGCGCTGCTCCTTGCCCACGATTGATTGTGTGGCGGATAGCATAGACTCCGGGAATCGCTCCCGCGACGGTAAACGTTTTATCGGCTGAGCCATCATCAACAACGACAAGCTCATCCACATACGGCAAACAAGCATCCACAGTGCTTTGGATGCGTGATTCTTCGTTATAGGCTGGGATGACGCCGATTACTTTCATGTACTTACACTACAATAGACTGTTTTGTATAGCAAGCACAACAATTTTTTTCATAGAATTCGTAGGGATAGCTCTCGTGGCTATCCGTTCAAAGTTACTTATAATTCTAAAAAAAACTATCAGTTAGCGAAGATTTTTTGAGATATAAAAGCACGGATAACCACTAGGGTTATCCCTACGTTATGATGTTACGACTTTATGACGTTAAGACTATGATATGTAGTTATCCCAGCTCCGGCATATCTTGTACTCCGGCGACTGTTTGCGGGTTTGTTGATTCGGGTTCGCCGGTTGGAGCGATTCCGGGTGTTGCCAATTGGCCAAATCCTTGGAGGATATTTTTATAGGCCATAGTATAATCGATTATTTTCTTTAAGCCTTCGTCAAGAGGAACGAGCGGCATCCATCCTAATCTTTCTTTGGCTTTGGTTAAGTCCGGGAGGCCTAGAGGAGTCATGAATAGGAGTGATGGCTTGAAAGAGATACGGCTGGTGGAACCGGTCATTTCTAAGATATTGCGAACAACGTCAACAAGAGGAATATCGATATCTGATCCGATGTTTACCGGGCCGATATCTTTATCAGAAGACATTAATTTCATGAGGCCGTCCACGACATCGGTGACGTAACAGAGAGATGTGGTAAAAGTTTCGTCTCCGTAGATTTCGAGCTCTTTATTATCGAGAGCGCTTAAAATAAAATCCGGGACCATTTCGCCCGAGTACAAACGCTCGCGCGGGCCGTAGGTGCGGAAAATGCGGGCAATACGAGCATCAACACCGTGAACATGATTGTAAGTACTGCAACAAGTTTCAGCAAAGCGCTTACCCTCATCATAACTGGCACGGGGGCTGTGCATATCGGTTAAGCCGTTTTCATCTTCTTTGAGATGGTGATTGTCGATTGGACGCGAACCGTAAACGCTTGAAGTAGATGTAAAAAGATAACGGGCTTTGTATTTAACAGCCAGATCGAGAGTATATTTCATGCCCAAGCTATTGGCGTAAAGAACTTGCATTCGGGTTTGTTCGAAAGCTTTGGGGCTCATGGGGCAAGCCAGGTGATAGATTTCTTGAACTCCTTGGAACTTGACCTTGAAGCGCTCGAGCTCGGGGAATTGCTCGGGATCGAAGGGCATGCTTATATCGTGGCGGATGAATTCGAAATCAGGGTTTTTGAGCAAGAAATCGATATTTTGCAGAGCGGACGAGATGAGATTATCTACACAGATAACCCTGTTGCCCTCGGCAAGTAATTTTTCACAAAGATGCGACCCGATAAAACCGGCGCCGCCTGTGACTATGATGTTCTTTTTATCGAAAATGGGAGGCATACAACTTACAATTAACAATTAAGTATCTTGTATTTTGTATCTGGTATCTAGCAGCAGCGTGGTTAATATAGTTTTTAAAGCTAAATAACCGCAAGATACAAGATACTAGATACAAGATACTTTTTTTAAAAAGAGAGTAAATTTTTGTTGGAGTTGGTGTATTCGATCATGTCGCGGAGGCCTTTGTCGAGTTGGATTAGGGGGACCCAGCCGAGGAGGTCTTTGGCGCGGGAGATGTCGGGCAATCCGGGATCGATGTAGTTTACGATGTGTGGTTCGAAGCGGACGCGGGAGGTGGAGCCGGTTATTTCCAAGATGCGTTGTGCTACGTTAACCAAACGAAGTTCTTCGTCGGAACCGAGGTTAACGAGGGTGATTTCGAGTGGTGATGACATTAAGCGCATGAGGCCGCTTACAATGTCTGAGACATATGCCAGTGATGTGCGAGTTTCTTCGTCACCGGTGATTGTTATGTCTTTGCCATCCAGGGCATTTAAAACCATATCCGGGATTAAGTTGCCATCGAATATTTTCATGCGTGGGCCGTAGGTGCGGAAGATGCGGGCAATTTTAACATCCAGGCCATAGACCTCGGCGTAGGTTTGAAGGATTGCCTCGGAAAAGCGCTTGCCTTCGTCGTAAGCTCCGCGGATAGTGAGATGGTCGAGACGGCATTCATCGGCCTCGCGGCACGGGTTTGGGTCGCCGCGGCGGTTGCCATAGAGGACGCTCGAGGATGCGTAGAGAACTTTGGAGTGATGTTCGACCGCCAGATCGAGAACGTTTTTAACGCCGACAGAGTTTGTGAGAACCGTAGCGATTTTAAAATCATCAAAGTGACGCTTGGAGATTGGGCAAGCCAGGTGATAGATTTCTTGGATGCCGGTATATTTAACATTAAAACGCTCGAGCTCGGTAAAGCGATCGAGGTTTAGCGGTTGAGTTATATCGTGATTGATAAACTCAAAATGCGGCTCGCGCAAGAGGTGATCGATATTGGCTACCGAGCTGGTGATAAAGTTATCAACGCAGATTACATTGCGATCTTTAAGTAGCCTGTCGCAAAGATGAGAGCCTATAAAGCCCGCACCGCCCGTTACGATAACGTTTTTACGTTCAAAATGTGCTTTGTCTGCCATAGATGAACCTATTATAACACATTACTAGCTGATGGCGGATACACTGCGTCAAACGTCAAATGTCGAACGCCGAACGCCGAACGGAATTTGAGTTTATATAATCCTAACGTAGGGATAATCCCTTGCAGTGCCCCTCGCAGTCGAATGACGAAGTGGGGTGGTTATCCGTGCTTTTGTCACCAAACAACTTTTCCAGCTAAGAGGTTATTTAGAATTATAAGTTATTTTAGAGCGGATAGCCACTAGGGCCATCCCTACAAAACCAGAAAAATACGTTACTGCGTTAAGACGTTATGACGTTAAGGCTATGGTCGTTTAAATGTGTACCATCTGTGGCCGGCGTAGGTGAAGAGTGGGACGGCGAGGCCGGCTAAAAATACCATGTACAGATCGTAAATTTTGATGATGCTGTGGCCAAACCAAAAAATAAAAGCGTTGAGGATTATCGCTAAAACCGCAACAATTGTGTAACGACCAACTGAATTTTTAGGTATTGCGTGATCTTTAAATGTCCACAAGCGATGAGCTGTGTAATTTTCTGCAACAACAAAACCCATTACCAGATAGTAAACGTAAGTGCGAGAAATATCGGGCATTAAAAAACGTGAAAAAATGAAATAGAGTACAAATTGAAATGCAAAAGTGGAAGCTCCAACCATACCAAACCTAACAAGCTTCCAAAACTCTTTTTTGTATTTTTCTGAATCAGTCGACCTTCGACGTTTGACGTTAGACGTTCGACCTTCGACGTTTGATGTTGGTTGTTTATCTTGGCCAAGTGTCATAGAAAAGTTTCCCCTCCACTCCATCCAGCTTTTCTCCAAGAGGCGCTTGCCTCCATTGCCAAACATTTACTTCTTTTGCTTGCTCAGCGTCTAAGATTTGAATCATGCCATCTTTTTCCATTAAGTACGAAGGCTCACCGCTTTGAACAAATCGTAAAAGCTCACGACTATCGGCAGATAAGGCGCTAATCATTCTTAAACGATCGGGATGCGTAGTCTCGATTATTGTTCCCTCCTCCAAGTTCCAGCGGTTTAGTAAAAACAATTGTGAATCGGTTATACCTCGTTTTAAGATTACAAAAGATTGCAGTGGGCGCTCTAAGCCGATCGCCATCAAGCCATTTGGATTAGCTTCTTCGCCAAAGGTGATTGGATCTGTTTTGGTTTCTTCGGGAGATATGAGCCAAGCCCGGTTGCCGGATTGTTCCGTAAAAAGGATATTGTCCCAGCCCGAGGCGTTTATATCTTGAGTTGCGATAAGCAGGCCGCCGTTGATTGGCGGGTCGGATTGCTCGGCCAGTTGACCGGCTGCAACCAAAACTCCATCGGTGCGGAAAACTCGCCATGCTCCCCTATCATCTCCTTCGGCGGTGACAATGACTTCGGGGTAGCGATCATCATCCCAGCGGATAAATGCGGCGCGAATTGCACGTTTATCGCCCGGGTTGCCAACCGGAAAAGTAAACAGTTCGTTGCCTTTTATGTCGGTAATCCAGATTGTTGGTGATTGATATTTTTCGGATGCGTATAAATTCCAGGAGCCGTATTTAAGCGAGCTGGCATCTGTTAGAGCCGCATAAGCATCCAACATGCCCGCACCCATGCCGGTGGAATCTATTTCCGGGATTAAATGGTTGCGCTGTATCCAAAATCCTCTGCGCCAGCTGTTCGCCTGTCCAGGTTGGGTATTTGGCTTTGAGCATGGCAGCGACATCCGGAGACGAGCGGAGCGGACATGGATGTGCCACTCCAAGCGCCATAGCCCGAAACTTCTTGATGATTGCCATCGGGATCGTATGTGGGGCGCGCGGCAAAGATTTCGCCACCGGGTGCGGCGAGGCTGGTGCAAGAGCCGTAATTAGCTGATTCGTATTTTGACCCATCCGGATTTGTGCCCGTGACTACAAGCAAACTTTGGCTGGCGGCACCGGGGTGGCATGCCGGGAAGGTTTCGTAGTCATCAAAATTGTGGGCAATGCCATCAAAACCATTGCCGGCCGCAATAACAACAAGTACGCCCTCTGATGTGGCTTCGAGGATTGCATCAGCTACGGCTTGATCGAGCATGTCGCCCTCGAGGCTCATATTGATAATGTCGGCACGATGGCGAGTTGCATAAATGATAGCCTCGGCTAATTTATCTGTGCCCCCGGAGCCATCACCATCGAGAATCACAAGGGGCATAATTTTTACATTCCAAGCCATGCCGGCCATGCCGATATTGTCATTACCACGAGCGGCTATTAGCGAGGAGGTGATTGTTCCATGTTCCCAAGCACCAAACTCATCGTTACTGGCATTTTTTATTGGACGCGTATCCGCAGTATCTTCTACAAAGTTCCAACCATGCGCATCATCTATATGACCGTCCGCGTCATTATCTTTTCCATCGATTGGTTCGTCAGGGTCTGCCCAAAGAGCACCTTTTAGATCGGGGTGAGAATCATCAATACCACCATCAATTACGGCGACAACGATATCGCGCGATGAAGAGGTTGGCGCAATAGCCCAAGCTTCGTATGCATTGATAGCATCCAAATACCACTGACTGCGTTGGAATGTATCGTTAATTACCATGCGCTCGGGGGCTGTGCTGATGAGCGTTGGTACTGCAAAATCCACATAAAGGGTTGGAATTGGTAATTCTGCGGCTAAAGCCGGATTTGCCACCGCAAAAAGCATCAATATTAGTGATGACAGAGAGAGGATTTTGTTGAATTTCATGGGGTGATTATAACTTAGTCTAAACTGATTCACAAGCTAATATTGCTAAATCAGATAAGATATAAAGAGTATTTTAGTTTAGCCTTCGGCGACTCACTTTTGTGACCAAAAGTAAGCAAAAGTCCTGGGGTCCGCGATGCCCTCTCATTTCATGGGTAGCACTTTCTCTTTTACCATCCACGGTTACGCTACCCCCAGACCCCTTGGAGATTTAAATCGAAGATTACAACAATGCAATTATCTTTGTTATTTGTAATTCAATCTAAGTTCCCATCCTCTTTAGTACTATTCGGATTGTTTTTAGTAGGATGGCTACATCTAGCATTAAGGTTCTGTGTTTGATGTAGTAGAGATCGTATTGTAGTTTTTTTATGTTTTCTTCGAAGGTTGAGGCGTATGGGAATTGGACTTGGGCCCAGCCGGTTAGGCCCGGGCGGGTTAAGTGGCGCAAAGAATAGTATGGCATCTGTGCAACGAGCTCGGTGACGAATTCGGGGCGTTCGGGGCGGGGGCCAATGAGCGACATATCCCCTTTTAGCACGTTCCAGATTTGTGGAAGTTCATCGAGGCGTGTAGCGCGCATAAATTTACCGACTTTGGTTATGCGTGGGTCATCTTTTTGAGCAAACTGCGGGACACCTGGCGCTTCGGCGTCGGCGCGCATGGTGCGGAATTTGAAGATACGAAAAGGTTTTTGATTGGCACCGACACGAATTTGAGAATATAAAACACTGCCCGGTGAACTGAGTTTAACAAGCAATGCCAAGAATGGATAAAGCAGAGCTGTTAGTATTGCGATTGGAATAGCAAGGACGATGTCGACTAGGCGCTTGATACCTTCGTAAGCAACTTTTTCGCCCTCGTGGATATGCGAGAGGAACCAATTTTGCGAGATATGTTCGAGCGGGATCCTGCCTGTGGCTGATTCTTCGAAACTGGCGCGGTCGACCAGGCTTACGGATGAGAAAATTGTTTCGTAAAGTGCATCTTGCAAACCCGGGACTTCCTCTGGTTTGTGGCCAACGATGATTGTATCGATAGATCCGCTGGTAATTAGATCTCGAATAGCTATTGGGGATGCGTGCCAAATAACCGACCCATCATCGAAACGTGTACCAGGCGCTGTTTGAAGCACGGCTTTTAACTCGAAACCAGGCGCAACTTCTTCGATGAGCTCGGCAATACGGCCGGCATCTTGAGGAGAGCCGATGAAGAGCAAGCGGGTTTTAAAAATAGTTTTGGCAATTATGCGATTGAAAGCTATGCGCCAGATATAATCTAAAAGTAATACGATAATGGCGTAGAGGATGAGGTTGCGACGCGGGGCAATGCCAAAGATTGGGAGTAGGTAGAAAAAACCAAAAGCTAATAGCAGGTTAGCTATCATGCCCTCAAAGTATGTGCGTAGAAACTTAAGGGAGTCTCGACTAAGACGCAAATCGTAAAGGCCGGCAACGTAAAAGCCAATGAGCCATAAGCAGGAAAGGAAGAGAAATGGCAAAGCATGCTGATCGTATGAGCTGGGAGTTAACTCGCCAAAGCGCAATAAGAGCATGAGGGGGACGGAAATTTGGAATACTAAAAAATCGCCTAGGAGTAGGAGTAACTGTTTAAAGCGGGTGCGGTTGTTTAGCATAGGGCTGGCTCTGGGGTGAACTCACCCCTAACCCCTCTCTTAAGATCAATAGAGGGGGATCTGACCTGACAAATCCTAGAGCACCCTTTCTCTTGATCTTAAGAGAAAGGGCTGGGGATGGAGTTTATCGCAGCTAAATCCTCTTCCGGATTCTCAAGATTGCTTTGATGGCTTCGATACCGTCCCTAAAATGGCGGATTTGGCTTTTGCGGTTGGGATAGCGGAATTCGAGCCATGGGACGGGGACCTCGGTTATCCTTAACCTATCTTGCCTGGCTTTTGCTAAAAATTCAATATCCAAAAACCAACCGTCCTCCTCGCAAGATTTAAGCACAGCCAAGCCTTTTTCGTTCATTATTTTTAAACCGCATTGTGCGTCCGCTACTTTAAGATTTAAAAAGAGGTCGGCCATGAAGTTAAAGAGTTTTGAGCTTAGAGTTCGGAGCCAGTTGCGGTTCGTGGTTTTGGTGATGAGCAAGCGTGAGGCAATGACGATGTCGGCTTTGTCTTCGAGCAGTCGCGCGACCATGCCGGGGATGGCATCCGGGTCGGCGGAGAGGTCGGCATCGATGAAACCGAAGAGACTGTCGAACGACGAACTTCGAACCACGAACTTCGATTCGGAGGGCGGAAATCTCCCAATCAACGCTTTGCGTTGATATCCCTCTTTATTAAAGAGGGTTTCAGAAACCTGATTAGATGCAAAACGGATCGCGGAGCCTTTGCCGACTTTGGGACAATCTAAATAGACAAATTGGTCCTGGGTCCTGGGTACTGAACCAACCGATTGGTCCTGGGTCCTGGGTACATGGTCCTGGTTACTTTTGTCGGAGCCAGGACTATGGACGTAGGACCATGTACGAATGATTTCTTCAGTAGTTTGTTTAGTGTTATCGGTTGATCCATTATCAGCTACGATTATCTGCCATGGGATAGGTAAATCGGCCAGGGTTTTGGCGAGGCGGTGGAGGGTGTTTGTGATGTAGGGGGCTTCGTTGCGGGAAGGGATGACGAGGTGGAGCATGAATGTTTGCTTAACAAATACATGAATATGCTATAAGGTATATTGGATAAAAGCAAATAACCACCATGTTGCTTGAATATTAAATGCTATGAAAAAAACCAATGAAGAGCTGAAGAAGATTATTTTTGAAAAAAGCGATTTATCCGATGAAGACAAATTAAGAATATTTAATAATAATTACAAAGATTGGCAAACCAAACACGAATATATTTATAAAAGATTCAATATTAATTTTAACGACAAAATATTGGATATCGGTTGCAGTTTCGGCCACAATTTGATTCATTTTAGCCAAGATTCGGTTGGTATCGAAATTAACCAAAGCATTATCAACTTTCTCAATGCTTTGGGATTAAATGTTAAATCCATAAACGTGGAGGATGACTTGGGTAAAATGGATGAAAAATTCGATTTGATTTGGTGCACCGATTTTTTAGTTCATACAATCAGCCCTTATAAATTTTTATATGATTGCCGGCATGTATTAAACGATAACGGAAGAATCGTAATCCAAATACCCCTCATGTCAATTTGGAATACGCATCGATCCCCGTGTCATTTTTACGGTTTTAACAAAAAAGCATTGCTTTATCTAATGGAAATGTCGGGATATAAAATCATAAAAACATCCGGCCTTATCAGAAAATTACCGAGTTGGTTGAATGCTATTTTGGAACCTGTGCTTCAAATATGGGGTGGTAATATTTGGGTTTTGGCGGAAAAACAGAGTCAGGTGCCTATTAACACAAAAAAAGTTTTTCCACCAAGTTGGTTTAGCCTCTAACCAGTTTTATGTTAAAAACAACACCATGGGAAGATTTTTTTAGAGCTAAAATAACCAAAATATTTACGGAAAGTAAAAATGTTTTGGACATAGGCGGAGGTTTGCGAGTTGCTAAAGATAAAAATAATCGATATTTGGCCAAAAATGAATGGATTTTGCCATTATTGCAAAATGTAGATTATAAAGTTTTGGATCCTGTGCCGGATTATAATCCGGATATTGTTGGGGATATTCACGACCTGCCTTTTACGGATAATTCATTGGATGCGATTATTTGCAATGCTGTTCTAGAGCATGTCAAAAACCCGTTTAAGGCGGTAGAAGAGATGCATCGAGTATTAAAACCCGGTGGTCATTGTTTTGTTTATGTGCCATTCTTATATTATTATCATCCCATGAAAGGTTATTACGCTGATTATTGGAGATTCACCAGCGACGGAATAGATGAGTTGTTTAAACAATTTTCGAGTACGGAAAAACAAAATGTTAGAGGTGCCATTGAGACATGGATGCACCTATCCCCTTTGGCAAAATATAAAACACCAAATTATCTGGCGTCACTGCTTGATCGAGCGTTTAATAAAATTACCTCTAATCAAACAAGCGGTTTTAATGTATTTCTGATTAAATAAATATGAACCATCTACAGCAATTAATGATTCATGTGCCAAATTTAGATAAAATGAAATTAGTGGATATTGGCGCGGGTAAAGGTGGTTTTATGATGCAAGCTTTGGACGCGGGTGTAGATATTTATGGATTGGAGAAAAATGAGGATAATATTAAACTCGCACAACAAAAAATGGCGGAAAAGGGTTATGAACAAAATCGTATAATCCAAGGCTTGGTGGAATCTTTGCCGTGGCCGGATGCGGGTTTTGATTTTGCAAATGCTTCCGAGGTTTTGGAGCATGTGGAGGATCCGGATAAAATGCTACATGAGATTCATCGTATATTAAAAACCGGTGGCCAAGCTTACGTAAGTATTCCCAATAGATTTGGTTTATATGACCCTCACTTTCATTTGTATTTTATCAACTGGATGCCAAGAAATTGGGCAATGAAAATTTTGAGCCTGCTTAAACAGCACAAAGATTATAATACCGATTCTGGCTATCAAAGCTTAACTCAAATGCATTATCATACTTATAAGAATGCTATTAAATTATTAACGAACCATGGTTTTGAAGTTACTGACACACGGTTAAGAAAAGTCTTGAATTTATCAAAAAATTCCCCGCTTAAAAAAATACTGACCATGTCTTATAAATTAACTGCACCATGGACTCTTTCGACTTTTCATTTTTGGTTAGTGAAGAAATAAAATATACAAAAAACTTACTACTGTAGCCATATAATAACTATCGAAAAAGTACGAAACCCGCAAACTTAAAAAGTATGAAAAAAATTACACGTATAAAATTAGATCAAGCGATTTCAGCTTACACGGACGATGGCTTGACTTTGGAGGTTGGTTCTTATGGTACAGCTGATTATAAAAAGTATTTTCCCAACCGAGTCGGAATTGATATCAGGCCGGGTGAAGGCGTGGATAAGGTGGCGAGTGTTTATGCTTTGCCTTACCCGGACAATCATTTCGATAATGTCCTATGTATTACCGTACTGGAACACCTAATCGAACCCCAAAAAGCCATAACCGAAATGAAGCGCGTCCTGAAAAAAAACGGAAAAATCATTGTTTCCGCGCCATTCCTTTACCCAACACATGACGCGCCAAATGATTATTGGCGTTTCACTAAATATGGTATGGAACTTTTATTCAAAGATTGGCAAATAATTTATTTAAAAGGAGAAACAAATGCCCAAGAAAGTATAGCTTCATTATTACAAAGATTAGGATTTCAATCAGATGTAAAAATGCGTTATTTTTTAAAAACTACGATTTATACAATGTCACACATATTATTCAAACTACCCTATCTTTTTAGAAACATATACGGGAATATACAGAAAACTAAAATTGAACAAGATGCTTTTACCAGCTGCTTTTTTCTAGTTGCAGAGAAAATTTAATGAATATTACTTACATCCACAATTGCAGAATGCCGACCGAAAAAGCGCATGGCTATCAAATGGCTAAAATGTGCGAGGCTTTTGCGGATAGCAGCGTGAGTGTTGAACTCATCGTACCTGCGAGACACAATCATATTAAAGATGATATTTTTTCTTATTATCACACGAAAAACAATTTTACTATTCGTTATATAAAATTTGTTGATTTTCTGTCTTGGAGTTGGCTGAATCAGAAAATCAGTTTTACCTTAAACATTTTGGAATTTTTATGGCTCTCTCTTTTTTTAAAAATTGATAAACAAAATATCATTTACACACGTAGCCCCGAGTTAGCTTGGCTATTTGGAGTACGAGGTTATAAAACTTTTTTCGAGTGTCATCAGTTGCCGGAAAAAAAATCAAAATTGTTTGGATATTTCATAAAAACAATTCACGGGATTGTAACCATAACCAATGGCTTAAAACAAGACCTTGTTGCAGATTATGCCTTTTCTGCCGATAAGATATTGACCGCGCCCGATGGAGTTGATTTGGAAACATTTGATATAAAAATAACACGCCAAGAAGCACGCGGGCAATTAGACATACCAAGTGATAAAAAAATCATTTTATATACAGGTCATCTTTATACGTGGAAGGGAGTCGATACCTTGGCCGAAGCTTCAAAAAATTTGCCTGATGATTTTTTAATTTATGCAGTGGGAGGTGACGCAAAGGAAATAGCGGCATTTACAGAACGCAATCCAAATCATAAAATTATGAATATTCCTGCCGTACCCAGAACAACGGTTGCGATTTGGCTCAAGGCCGCTGATTTTTTGATTTTGCCGAATAGCGCCAAAGAAAAAATTTCAGCCAAGTACACTTCACCGCTGAAATTATTTGAATTCATGGCAAGCGGAACTCCGATTATTGCCAGCGATCTGCCAAGTATCAGAGAAATTTTAGATAATGACAGTTGCTTTTTTTTCTGTGCAGACAGATCGCAAAGTCTTCAACTAACAATTGCTTCATCAATAAATGACTCTAAAATGCAGCAAAAAGGCGCAAAAGGGTTAGAACGAATCAAACTTTACACTTGGAAAAAAAGATGTTTAAGCATTATAGGATTCTTCTAAATTAATGCAATAATCCAAGTTTCTTGAGAAACGAACCCAGTTTTTGCATATAAACAAAAAAAGTATTATAAATCGCATTACATCCGATATACGGTTCATAATTTCCTACTAAAGATTTTTTTTCAATGCAACTAAAATCATTGCCAAATTTTTCCGCCCATTTTTCTTTATCCTTTACGGCAATAGCAAAAATATAAACTGAAGCGTTGCGCTGACCATTAAAACTTAAATATTGTAAGTGCATGTTGTTTTTTTCAAACATCTTCTTAACCGCCAAAGGCGTCATTCTCCAATAATCACCGTAATCCGTATGCATTTGTTGCAAGAAAGGAATAACCAAAATTACAACATCTTTACTCATTAAGCAAAGGTTTTTAAAAGCTTGTTCAATCTCGAAAACATGTTCCAAAACAGTGTGATTAAAAATCACATCGAACTTTTCCACCAGCTCATTGGGTAATTCTTTTTCCAAATCCAAAAAAATTTCCCCCTCCATGCCCTGAAAACCCATGGCCTCGGTTTTATAATTGGTAATTGTGTAACTTTTTTTATTCTTAAAATAATTTTTATATTCATCCCCTTCCTTATCTTTATCTTGCCAACCACTAACATTAACAATATCCCCCTCAAATAAATGGGCGAATTTTTTTAATTCATTATTTGACCAGATTCTTGGTAATCTAAATTTACGGTCTACTATTTTCATATTTTTTTGAATTATTAATAAAGAATATAATAAACACTGTTTCAAAGAACCTTACAAACACTTTTGCTAAAACGGCACCTAATAAGCCAAAATACACCACACCCACAAAAACAGATAGTATTTGAACAATTGCTACTATACTGTTCCACCAATATAATTTTTTTGTTTTCATTTGCGCTTGCAATGCGGTGATTGGTAATATGTTTACTATAGTGATTAAGGAGATCGCTAAAATTTGAGTGTACATCACCGACTCTGAATAAGCCGGGAATAGAACAGCATATAAATAAGGCGCGGCAATAATATATATAAGACAGATAAAAAACACAACCAAGCCAAATTTAAACATTTTTTTGTAGAGTGCGCCGGCCGGTATATCTTGTTTTTGCTCCGCGAATTTGGGGAAGGCTAATGGATTAATCATTTTAAAAACAGCCTTTAATTGCTCTGTCGGTGCCAAGGCTATATTGTAAATAGCCATATTAACAGCACCTAAAAAGTGAAAAACCAATATTTGATCGATCAGAGCCGCACCCATATTTAAAACATTTAAGGCGCTAAGATGTTTGCCATATTTAACTACATCGGGGTCTTGTTCTTTGTTTAAGTTGATTTTTTTCTTAGTAAGATACAACCATAATCTTTGCAACCAAGAATTAACGAATAGATAGGGTATAATTAAAATCCAAACTTGTTGAGTCAATAAAATAACCGGCAACACAAGTATAAAGTTTGTAATTTGGGTAAATATGTTGTACTTAACCAATAGATCAAATCTTTTTTTGCCTTGAAGTATTGCATTATATAGATTATAAACATTAAAAAAAGGAATAAATATACAAACTATAAAAAAAGAATTCGCTAAAATTAAATTATTATTCCACAGATAATATAGCGCCAAAAATAACGTAACCACCCCCCCGATCATTCCCCATTTTATTTCAGTCCTGATAACCAAACCTAAAGAACCATCTTTATTCTGCGCTGAAGATCTGGCCATGGCCGTGCCCATGCCGGATAATGTAAACAAAGATAATACGCTTATTATTGAAATGACATACTTATATGTACCATAAGTTTCTTTGGGCAAGAAGTTTGCGAAGATCAAAGATAATATTATCGTAATAGGAATGGTTACGATCTTATCTAAAAACAACAGGCTGCCGCCCTTAGCCAGATAGACCATGTCAGTCTTGGTGTATTTTTCAGAATGACGCAGCAAATCGAATACATTGGATTTAATTTTTTTTAACATGATGGACAAGTGTTTATTGTTTATTGGATTTTTTATAATTTGAGCGTTGAAAAATGCTGATGCACGACAAAGATTTGCAGATCAAGTTTATATTATTCGACCATTTTATTAACTCTAAATTTAACGGCAGTCTTTTTTCTCTGTGAAATATAATATTTCTCGCAACCTTATATATCCCACCCAATGTACTGCGTACAACAAAATAAAACAAATGCAACCAACTTTTGAAAGTTACATCTTTAAATTTTTCCAACTGAATTTTTAAATAATAATCATACTTACTGCGCAACTTGTGAACATCACTTTCATGAGGCACTAAAAGATAACCCACTAGCCATCCCTTTTCCTCATATGGCAAAACATCAATCCTTTCGTGAACTTTTTTAATAAAAAATTTTACATGTTGCCTATGGAAAAATCTAACTTGATAGTTTGGATAAGTTGAAGCCCAATCTATCATCTCACCATTTAAAATATATTTACGAGGCACATTAAAAACGAAAAATCTATTCTCTTCATCGTTAATAATATTGCAGATTTCATTTTTAAGCTCATTCGAAATAAACTCGTCTGAATCCAAATACAAAAACCAATCGTTTCCAGCAGCTTTCAACATTTGATTTCTGACACCTGAAAAATCAGCAATGCGGTTATCGGGATATTTAAATTCTTGATTTTGAACGATAATATTACAGTTATACATCTTGGCTATTTCCAAAGTTCTATCAGTGCTCCCCCCATCGCAAATAATTATTTCCTCAAAATTCTTAACTGAATCCATCGCTTTTTCCAGCGTATTTTCGTTATTAAAGGTTAAAATACCTACCGAACAAGGTATCTTCATATTTTTTCCAAAACCATTAACCAATGCGCGGGATCATCAGTATGAATTATATCTTTAGTTATAATTAAACCCGTTTTAGCTATATCCGTTCTTATTTTATTTTGCGAATACCCTTTTTTACCGCTTTCCCAATAGTGTTCCCCGTTAAATTTATGTTCCTTCCAGAAAAATGGGATTTTCGTGAATATAACAAAGCGTTTCAAAATGGGTAATTTTACATCTAAACGCAATACAGCGCCTGCGTTTGGTAACCCCAATACAATAAATTTCCTCGAAACCCGTTTCAACTCTTTAAGCGCAGGCATAAAATTATCATAAGGTAAGTGCTCTAGAACCTCTGAACACAAGGCCACATCAAATTCCGAATCCGTAAAAGGCAATTCAGTCACCCCAGCTAAAAAATCCGGCCTAAGATTTGGATCAATATCTACAGTGATTACTTCAATTCCGGCTTTTTTTAGCATGTCCGTAACCGTTTTATTTCCGGGGCCGATTTCTAAAACTTTTTTCGCTCCTGTTTGTAATACAAAATTTATCTGATACCAAAAATTCATCCACGTTTCATTATTGTTGTAATTACTAATATCGTAGTGTTTTTTTTCGACTTGGGGTTTAGCGATGGCCATATTATTGCGTTACTTCTCTTTGAACGCCATCAATTTTTACCAAAACAGTGTTCACCGGTTCACCTATTTTTTCAGCAACATAAAACACCTGCCATGATAGAGCGGGAAAATTTTTTACTCTGATTTGTATGTTAATTTTAGGAAAATGCATATAATAACCTTCGACTTTATCCAGAAAAAAGCCGTTCTTTTTTAACAATCTTTGCATGTCGAGAAAAGTCCAATTTTGTAGATGTTCGCCAGGATCGGGGTCATTAATCAGGTTGCGAAAAAACCAATTATGTAATGTCGTCCACCAATCATTTGCTTGCGGAGTGGATAGTATGAGTTTGCCATTATTTATTAATACACGATTCACTTCTCTTAAAAAATGCGATGGATTTTCAACGTGCTCAATGACATCACCGGCGATAACTACATCAAAACAAGCGTTCTGAAAAGGCATGTTACTGTTATTCAAATTACAGACAACTGTCTTTGAATAATTTGAAGGGACATTGGAAGGCTCTGCAATATCCAGACCAACGGCGTTTTTAAGAAATGAATTTGGATTGGCTGCATATCCTATATCTAAAATCCTATCTGTATTTTTACAAAAACCGGCTTGAATTTTTAACTTTCTATTTTTTTTATTATTCATACGGTATTAAAAATTCTCATAACAATCCTCTCCGCTGTTTTTCCGTCCCAAAGAGGAATAGTAATCTGTTTTTTATTCTATCCATCTTCTTATATGCATCAAGGATCGTGTCTTTTGTAATACCACCAATTACATTTGTACCTTGTGTTACTGTTATGGGTCTTTCCGTTTCAGTTCTGAGCGTTATGCACGGAGTTCCAAGGTAGGAAGTTTCTTCCTGCACTCCTCCGGAATCGGTTAAAACCAATTTAGCATTTTTTTGATAGTAAACAGCATCTTTATAGTTTAATGGAGGTAAAATTTTAAAAACCTTATTTAACCTATCCATCATACCAAACTTTTCAGCCATCTTTTGCGTTCTTGGGTGTAGCGGTAAATATATGGGCGCATCTTGCGAAATAATTTCCAGTGCATCTAAAATTTCATTAAAAACTTCTTCGTTATCGATGTTTTCCGCCCGATGCAAAGTTGAAAAATAGAATTCCTCATGAGACTCCGGAACTTGCTCGGCAAATTTTGCCAGTGTGTCTATCATGATATTGCCCACAAGGTGAACATTTTCTGTTATACCTTCGTTGGCCAAATGCTCTATCCCCTCTTCCATGGTTACAAAAAGCATGTCAGAAATTCGATCTGTTAAAATGCGGTTATGTTCCTCGGGCATTAAGCGGTTAAAGGATCTTAAGCCCGCTTCTACGTGCGCGAGTTTGATGCCCATCTTATTAGCCACCATAGCTCCAACCAATGTGGAATTTACATCACCCACAACCATTACCAGATCCGGCTTTTCTTGCAAAAAGATTTCTTCCAAGCCCAAAGCGATATCCGCAATTTGCTTTATGACAGATTCTCTTCTTGGGCTTAAGTGGTGTGTGGGTTTTATCTCGAATTCATCAAAAAAATCCTGCGACATGTTTTTATCAAAATGTTGCCCTGTGTTTATCAATATATAATCAATGCCCCGCTTTTCAAATTCATGGCACAATGGCGCCACTTTCATAAAATTCGGACGCGCACCGCAGATTAATGCAATTTTCATAATTAGTTACCGGGTTTTATGTATTTATTCATATTGGCAATTAAAGCCGGCAGACTGTGCTTTGCCTTAATTATATCTCTTAAGTATTCAATATCATAATCTTTCCACTTTTCAGCAAGTATGAAATCCGCCATTTCCTTGGGATCGTCATTTTGGATGGATACTGGCAAGCCGATAGCATTTGAGTTGCCTTTTGTGGTAATGGGGTAAATACCGAACAACATTGCCTCTACCATGGTTTTATCAATTGTCTCTGAGGCCATGTTGACCATCAATCTGTGCTTAGGATAGACCTGTTTAAGCTGGTGCATGGGGACCGGACCCATGAATTTAACACGCGATTCCAGCGATTCTTTTGCAACCAGCGCCTTAAGTTCTTCCACATATTCTTTCTCAACATCTCTACCGTAAATTGTTAAGTTGTATTTTTCCGGTAAATGTTTTAATGCTAAAATTCCCAATTCAAGGCGCTTGGATCTGCATAGGCGATGGACGGTTAGTAAATTATATTTTGTTTCATCGTCTGAACCGCGGATCGTTTCTGCCTCTTGCAGCCAAAAATCCAAATCGATTCCGTGCCCCAAAACAACTTTCTTGGTTCTCCCCTCATATTGTGGGAGACTTTGTTTTGTTGCAGCGAACATTCTCCGGCAAAGCAACCCCGACAGGAAAACATGTACATGCATGACGTAATGAGTAAACCAAAGATATATCGGGATTCTCCTTAGTGCCCAATACCACCCACCCAAAGTCACATACTCGGTATTCATGTGAACAAAAACTCTGTTGTATTTTAATGAAATTATTATTTTATAAAATTCAAAAATTCTCCGAATTTTGCCGTAACCCTTTTCTTTGCCCAGGGAATGAACCGGGAAAGAACCATCAAAAGCCCCCTTCTCCAAACAAATGACTTCGACATCGACTCCTTGCCTAATAAACTCTTTTATCCAAAGAATGGTAAAAGCTAAATCATCATCATCTTGATTGATCTTTTGCGTTAAAAAAAGCATTTTAACTTTTTCTTCTGAATTTTGTTGATTTATCATAGATTGTTTTTCTTCATCGAATCGATTCTCGTGAGCACCCTCACTAAACTTCCAAAAATCTTCATCTTCCTTTTTTTTAGCGGATAGCTGATGGCTGATGGCGGATAGCAGGAAAACCTTCATGCTCGCTTCGCTCGCGAACATCGAACTTCGAACAACGAACAACGATTTTCCCAAAACAGATACCATTGCATTAGCTAGAGCGACTACATCGCCGACGGGGACGATGATGCCGTTTTCGCTGTTTTTGACGACTTCCTCGGCACAGCCGACATCTGTCATTATAACAGGCGTGCTGCAGGCAAGCGACTCAACGGCAGTCATGCCAAAGCCTTCGCGATCCGAGGTGATTAGTGTGGCGATAGCGTTGCGATAGAGTTCGGCGAGATCGTTTGTCCAGGGGATTATTTCCACTCTGCTATGCAAATCAAAATCAGCGATCCATCTTTTAACTTGATCCTCGAGCGGGCCTGCGCCAACGATTTTTAGGTTAACATCAGGGTTTTGCTTGGCAAAGATGCTGAAGGCGTGGATTGCGAGGTCGATGCGCTTGATGGGGACGAAGCGGCAGACGACTAAAAAGTATTTTGTATTTTGTATCTCGTATCTCGCTGATCCCTGAGCGTCGTCCGTCACTGTCCACTGATCACTGTTCACTGCCCCCTGTTCACTGTTCACTAAGTTACTCTTTGCAGTTTGCAGTTTGAAGTTTTCATTTAGCACGACCGGAAAGCGGACGATTCGCTCCCTCGGCACGCCAAGCTTGATAAGTGCTTCTTCAGTTCTTTGGCTGACGACGCGGATTGCATCCGCGCGGGTGACGATGAAGCGAGCAAAGAGATAGCGGAATTGGTTGAGCCAGGATTCTTGGCGGTAATAGTTACCGTGGAAGTGATAGCCGTGGTCTTGGATAGCGAGTGCTGAGTTTAAGAACTTTGACGCTAAATAGGCGACCAAGCCTGTCTCTGTAGGGTCTTGGGATGTGATGACTGCAAATTTTTGTTTGCGCAATTTCCAAACGATTCTTAGCGCATCGGTAACGTAAAAAAACTTGTTCCACGAGTTGGTGGAGATGACGCGCAAATTCGGCGTTATTCGCTCGTCAAACTTTTGCTTGGCAAAGACGATGATCGTGGATTCAAAGCCCGCCTCTTCGAGTTGTTTGGCAATCCTTCCCCTCGCCGGGTGCCCATCTTGAAAAAGGCCTTTCTCGAGGCCGATTACCAACAATGGTTTGCGCTTTTCATTTTGATCGGGCATGGGATGAAAGATAAGATAAATATGACACACCGGTATCGAGATCTTACATTAGATTATAGTAAAAGTCGCCCTTTTGTCCACAAAAATGCAATTTCAACTTTATTTGGAGATTATTGCCGAAAAATAGCCATTTTTGCTTGTAAATTACGCTATAACCTGATAATCTTGGTTGGTCTTATGATGAAAAAGATTTTAATGTGTACAGGGATCTTTCCTCCGGATATTGGCGGGCCGGCAACGATGCTTGGTGCCTTGGCACACGAGTTGGAGCAAGCGGGATTCCAAATCAAAATATTAACTTATTCCGAAAAAGCCGGATCTGAAAAAAATATTATCCGTGTTAGAAAAAATGGAGTTTTTGGTAAAGCGGTGTATTTTTTACGGATGTTTTTTTTATCTTTTTGGAGTGACGTTTTTTATGTTACGGAAACATACAGCGTTGGTTATTTTGCATACATTATAAAAAAAATCACCGGTCGAAAATATATTATTCGTTTTGCCGGCGATAGCGCCTGGGAGACTGCCGTAGCCAACGCGTGGACTCAAGATTATATTGTGGACTTTCAACATAAAACATATGATGGAAAAATTGAGACCATGAAAAAAAGGCGGAATTTGATTTTGCATAACGCCGATAGAATAATAACTGTCAGCAATTTTTTAGCGGATTTGTTGACGCAAATGGGCGTAAAAAGGGATGTTATCAAAGTAATTTATAATTCCGTTGAATTTATAAATGATACGGGCCGTGATCTGAATGAATGCAAAAATAGCGGCAACGGCGATAAAATCATAACCACGATTTGCCGGCTGACTCCTTGGAAGGGGGTGGATGGTATCATTAAAATCATACCGTCTATTATAAAAGAATGCGGAGAAGTGAAATTTTTGATACTCGGTGACGGGCCAGAGATGGATCGCCTAAAGAATCTGGCAAAAGAAATGCAGGTCGAAGACAAAGTTATTTTTTTGGGCAGAGTTAAGCACCAAGATGCCATGCAATGCCTTAAAAATTCGCATTTATTCGTTTTGAATACAAATTACGAAGGGTTATCTCATGCAATACTCGAGGCAATGCATGCTGACATCCCCGTTGTCTCAACCAATGTTGGCGGAAATCCCGAAACAATCGAGGATGCGAAGGAGGGCTTGCTCGTGGAGTATAATAACGGGGGACAACTAAAAGATGCCATCGTCAAAATATTATCAAACCCCGAGCTGGCGCAAACCTACACGGAAAATGCCAAGTCCAAATTACAAAAATTCAACTGGGGCGATAATGTGAAAGAAACGATTAATGTTATTAATGAAATATTATGAGCAAAGTATTATTGATAAATCCCCCGTTTAATATTGCCAAAGAGAATTACGACAGCTCAATCTCGGTTGGGCTGTTAAGCATTGCTACGGCGCTCGATGCTCATGGTATATCCGTACAAATTATCGATGGAGTAAGGCAAAAGAATTACCTCGAGCTTATAAAAGCCAGTGCTCCGGATTGTGATTATTTGGGAATTTCGGTGATGACTACACAAATACCGGCCGCTTTGGCCATCAGTAAAATCGTAAAAGAGATTAACCCGGCATGTAAAACGGTTTGGGGCGGTCCGCATCCAACTTTTTTTACGGAAGAAACCGCCATACATCCCCTGGTGGATATTGTTTGCGTTGGCGAGGGCGAGATAACCCTTCAAGAAATTGCGGAAAATAAAAGTCTTTCCGAGGTATTGGGAATCGCTTATAAACAGGACGATGGCAGTGTAAAGGTTAACGATATCAGGCCGTTGCACGACCCAACAACAATGCCCTTATTCAATTGGGATCTTGTATCACAAGAGATCTTGGAAAATCTTTACATCGTACCATCGCTCACATCCAGAGGTTGCCCTCACCGTTGCACGTTCTGTATTAATGCAATTACCAAAAACAAGTGGCGCACACGCACGGCCGAGCAAGTCCTAAAAGATTTGGAAATCATTCAGAGCAAACCTTATTTTAAAGGCAAACCTTTGCGGTTTTGGGACGAAAACTTTTTTGTTAACATTTTCAGAGCCAAAGAAATAATCAATGGCATGCTGGAAAGAGGTTTGTCCATGCCCTGGGAAACAACGGTGAGATGCAATTATTTAAGGCATGGCATGGTTGATGATGAGTTTATGGCAAAACTCAAACAATCGGGCTGTTATCTTTTGTCATTCGGAGCTGAATCCGGTTGCCCAAGGATATTATCAAAGATTAAAAAAGATATTTCTCCCGAAGATATAATCAATTCCGCCAAGATGAGTTTAAGGCACGGAATAATCCCGCAATTTTCATTTATGATTGGCCTGCCGGGTGAGGAAAAGCACGAGATGATGGAGACGTTAAAGGTGATCGATAAATTGGTCAGCTTAAGCGACAAGGTGCAAATCTTAGGCCCTCAAGCTTTTCGCCCATATCCGGGCTCACCCTTGTACAATGAATGCTTGGAAGCGGGCTGGAAGGCGCCAAACTCTTTGGAGGAATGGTCGCATTTAATTAAAAACGAGTTGAATTATTTAACGGTAAAAAACTTTCCCTGGGTAAAAGATAAAGATTTCGTTGAATCCATGGAAGCCTATGTCCGTTTTGGTGCGCACAGTATAAAAAGCGCCATGGGATCGAGTGTTAAAGCGCAAAAAATTATCAAGCTGGGATTTATTCTTCTGTGCAAATTAAGATGGAAACTAAAATTTTTCAATTGGCCTATTGAGTTTAAGTTAGCTAAGAAATTCGTAACAAGTAAAGAGAAACCCCAAGAGGAACAGCCGTGGTGATAAAGATATTGTCTTGAACCAAGATTCACTCGATTATTTCGATTATCTTGATTATTCATTATATTTCGGATGTCCGTATAAAATAATAATCATGTTAATCCTTTAATCAAGTGAATCAAGGTTCAAGACAATGAATTGAACATGTTGCTCATTTTGTTCGCTATCCCCTCCCAATCATACTGCTCCTCTACGAGCGTTGCGCCCTGGCGGATGAGCTTCTCTCTCAACCCCGGTTCTTCTTGAATGCGCATAGCTGCTTTCGCGATTGACTCCGGGTTTCTTGGTTCGCAGAAAACTCCGGTTTCACCGTCGACGAGGAAATCAGGAATGCCGCCAACCGGTGTGCCGATGATTGGTAAGCCTGCGGACATTGCTTCTAAGAAAGAGTTACCGAGTCCTTCGGAGAGTGATGGGCGGATGAAGATGTCGGCGGATTGGATTAGTGATGGGAGTTCGTCATGAGATTTTTGACCGAGGAAGACGACACGCGATTGTAAATTCAGCTCCGCCACCAAATCTTCCAGCATCTTGCGATCATCCCCATCACCAATCACCAAAATTCTGTTGTTATCAGGCATGCCTGATAATGCCTTAATAATATCGTCTGTGCCGTTTTTTAGGACGAGGCGAGAGGCGGTGACGAGAACTATGTCGCCATCCGCAAAACCAAAACTTTGGCGTAGTGTTTGACGTTCCTCGGGGCTTATCTGTTTTGAAAAATGTGGGATATTGACGCCATTGGGGATAACTACCGGTTCACCTTTAAAGCCCATTTCCTTGCCCCAGTTCGCTAGGAACTTACTAATAGCTTGAATGGCATTTGCGCGTTTAAAAATCCTCAGGAAGAGCGGTTTAAAGGCTCCTACGCGCTTTAAGATGTACTCGGGGGGGTCGCCTTCTTGCAAAGTCAGCATCATCTTGGTTTTGGGGCGGATCCAGGTGTAAATGAGTGCAGTGAAGCCACCAAAACTGGCCATCATGGGCCACACAATGGGGACGTCTTTGGCTGGCGCGACTCGGATAGCTTTGATGACTCCCAAGATGGGTAAGAGATATTTATCGAAAGATTTGCCAAAGCCTACGCGGTGGACTGTGACATTGCCGATTTGCTCGGTAGATGCTAACCCGGGCTGGATGCGGGCGGTTACCATATCGAACTTCCAATCGGGTAAGCGGTCTGTAATTTCTTTAATTGCAATTTCCGCTCCACCGACGAGCGGGTAGTAAGCGGTGGAGAAGATGAGTATTTTCTTTTTTGTATTTTCCACCTCATCCTTTTTTGTTAACTCTTTTAAAATCACGTTATAAACGAATCTGATTTGGTTAGCAAAAACATCTCCGGCTTGATTGGATGCGGTAAGCCTGGCGCGAGTTGCAACCTTTGATGCATAGCGCAATTGATTGCCGGATGCGGCGCTGATTTGGTCTGCGTTTTTTAGGATGTATTTCAAAATCACCCGCGCATACCAAGGTACTCGCTCTATACGCTGGTCGGCGAGAGTAATCAAAAGTGGCGTGTTTGTTTTTCGGCGCCAGAGAATTGAGGCTATGGCCGCATAGCTCGCCATGACAGACCATGCAAAAAGATATTTGTGATTTTGTGATAGTTCTTTGGCTTTTTTCATGCCCAAAATCGGCAAGAGATATTTATTACTAATTCTGCCCTTGCCCAAGCGATGAATCGTTGCATTTGGAAGCGGCGATTGTACATCTTTAGCTGCCGATGAAAAAGCCGTTGTGATTACATCAAAATGCACATCAGGCATTTTTTCCATTAACAATCGCAAAGCTTTTTCTGCCAAACCTTCGATTGGATGAAAAGTTGTAGAGAAAACCAAAACTCGCTTTTCATTTGACTTTTCTTGAACGGCCTCGCGTTTAAGCTCGGTGATGAAATCCGGGAGGTTGTGCTTCTGTGTCCAACCAAGTTCCGCCACACGAGTCGTGTCCGCGTTTGAGGTTTGGCGATTACCACGACGCTCCGGGAGCATCACAATATTATCGCTGAACATTTTGGCGACTTCGAGAATGGAAAAATTTTCTTTGGCACCGATTCCAAATTCATCACCCTCCCCTTTTTCGCCAACCAGCATCAAGCCGTCGACTATATCATCAATGTGTGTGAAGTTTCTTGATTGAGTCCCGGGTGCAACCACTGTGAGTGGTTGGCCGTGGCGATATTCTTCTTTGAAGATGCCAACGAGGGTTGAGTAAGGGCCAAAAGAAATTTCACCCGGTCCGTAGACGTTATAGAAATAAGTAATCGCAAAAGGGACGCCATACCAAGCGCCGTAGTTTTTAACAAGTTCTGTGTTGGTGGCTTTTGTCCAGGTGTAAGGAGTTAAATCTCGCCCTCTGCCATCGTCTGAAAATTTTGTGGATGAACCCGCGTATAAAATTTTACATCCGCGTTTACGGCAAAATTCCAAAACCGCAAAAGTCCCTATCTTATTTAAATCCCAAACCAGCTCGGGAGGATCTTCTAAACTTTTTTCGACGCGAGAATATTCGCCAAGATGAAAAACAATATCCGGAGTTTCTGTGATTATTTCTTCAATATCTTTTGTATGACCATCTCGATATTCAACTCCATCAATATGCTTATCACGCGAGCCGGTGAAGTAATTATCGAGCGAGATGACGCGGACTCCGGAATCTTTTAAACGACGACAAAGATGGGATCCAATAAATCCCGCACCACCGGTTACAACAGCAAGTTTAATCTGCGTCATATGGGCTACATTACGTTAATGAAGCGAAAAAGGCAATAAAAAGAGGTTTGGAGTTGTTATATTGGCTTTGTGTGAACTCACCCCCTGCCCCCTCTCTTAAGATCAATAGAGGGGGTACTTAAAAACTGTTTTCCGAAGTCTCTCTCTTGATCTTATCACCGCCCCGGGCGTGATCCCGCATACAATAATACTTATTAAATAATTGTTGCGGGAAGAGAGAGATTTAGAGTGAGTTCACCCTTTGCTTTTTAGCCTTTTTATGCTAAAACTACCATTGTGGATAATTTACCTAAACAAGCGGTAATGCTCATGATTACCAGCCAAGATTGGGGCGGAGCTCAGCTCTATGTTTTTGAATTGGCCAAGGAACTGAAAGGCGCGAGGTGAGGAGGTTATCGTGGTGGCTGGGAGTAACGGAAATCCTCTGTCTCTTCGAGACATCTCCTTTGACAAGGAGACTTTACCAAAGCGCCCCCTCGTCTCCGCCATAGGCGGATCCGCCTATGGCGGAAAAGGGGGATATTCAATGCAAAGCATTGAATCGGGGGATTTGAGCCCTCTTGTCAAAGAGGGACATTTAACGCAAAGCGTTAATTGGAGATATCCGCCGGGCCATGAATTGGGCCAAAGATGCCGAGAAGAAGGCATCAATTTTATCGAGCTGAAAAATGTGGCTCGTGATATTAATCCAATTGCAAATGTTATTGTCGATGATCGAGCTCATAAAACTTTTTAGACAACTAAAACCACGGGTCGTGCATCTAAACTCTACGATGATGGGTGTGGTGGGTTCTCTTGCCGCGACTTTGACCAGAGTCCCCAAGAGGATTTATTGTATTGGAGGTTGGGTTTTTAATGAAGATTTACCAACCTGGAAAAAGAATTTGTATATTTGGATAGAGAGACTTAGCGCAAGATGGAAAGATGTGATTATTGTTGTGCATCCGGGTGATGAGGAGTTGGCGAAAAAGTTAAAGATAGAACCGCAAAAAAAACTGGTTACCATCCCCAATGGAATTGCAATCGAAGAATTTGAATCTAAATTACTGAGTCGGAACGAAGCAAGAGAAAAACTTGGCATTGATCCTGAAGCGATAATAATTGGAAATATCGCAAATGCTTATCCACCTAAGAATCTTTTTTGGTATTTGGAAGTTTGTAAAAAGATCCACGACGCAGATAAGAGAATCTGCTTCGTAATAATTGGCGAGGGGCCGCAATTTGCGGATTTAAAGAAAAAAAGAGATGCCTTGGGTGCAGGGAGCTATGTTATGCTGGCCGGGCGTAGGATGGATGCACCAACTTTGTACAAGGCTTTTGATTTATTTGTACTCCCCTCTTCTAAAGAAGGTATGAGTATTACATTGCTCGAGGCCATGGCTGCAAAAGTCCCAATCGTTGCCACGGATGTTGGCGCGGCAAAGTGGATGCTTGGTAGTGGTGGTGTGATAGTCCCATCCGGTAATGCAGATGCGATGCAATCTGCGATCTTGGATTTAGTGTTTAATTCCGAAAAACAAAAAAACATCTCGCAGATGGCCCACGAGATGCTTTTAAATAATTTTGATTTGCAAAAACTTTTTGATTCTACAATAGAGATTATAAATCAATAGTTTAGCGGCGCGGGCCTTTGTAAACCGCTTCGGGTTCCGATTCTTGGGTTGCGGTAGCTATGGTGGAATCCGTGTTAACCACAGAAGGAGTTGGTGCGGGGGCGGCAGCTTGGGCTTTTGTGATTGTTAAAGCCTCATTAATTGTTTCTACATCACCATTGATTAATGGCAACAGTGCGGCTTTTGTGGCCGGGTCCATTTGCGCAACTGCGTTAATAATCAAATCTCTTTCGGCAATAAGATCCAAACTTTCGGCCGCTTGTGCTATTTGAACGTATGTTTGTGGTTGCGATGCGGGTAGGTTGGGTAATAGCAAAATTAATTTTTGCATGTTCTCCTTATCATCCAAAATCACATAAGCCTGAGCAACTATCATCGCATCTTGTGCATTTTGTAATCTTTGTGGATATTTTACGGTCATGGCTTTACGGAAATACTCGGCTGCAACCTCGGGTTGATTTTTGTTAAACATGTAAGTAATACCCACATACCACCAAGGTTCGCCGATTTCCTCATCAAATGAAGCGGCAGATTGATATGCTTGCAATGCTTCATCTACTCTGCCGGTAGCTTTTAACAACTCGGCTAGGCCAAAAAACAATTGCTGGCGCTTGGGACTCAATACAATAGCCTTTCTGTATGCGTCTTCGGCTTTAGCTAATATTTCAGGGTCCTTGGCGGCGTTGCCAACTGATGCCAACATACTTGAGTAAACAAATAATCCATGCGCGTCGTGATCGTGTGTTTTTAATCTTTTTTCCGTTACATCCACTGTTTCATTATAGAACAAACGCCAATCGGGCCATTTCTCGAAACTGCCACTATTTGCCAAGCTGATTAAGTTTCGCGAATAAAGGAATGACTGCTCATCAAGATACGGAGTTTGTTTGGTTTTGATCTTCCCAATAAGGCTCATCATCGTGTTTACATCACCTCTCGCAAAAGCCGTATTAGCATCAATGACCATCATGGATGTGTAAAAAGGAACTACCGAGGCTAGATAAACCAATAGAAGAAAAGCGGCTTGTAATACAGCAAAAGAAATCCAGGGTACGGGTTTCTTACCGGTTACATGCTCCGCTTCACCATCCTTAAAGGCTTTAAAGCCCACACAAATTACCAAAGCGTAAAGAAGATAGCTCATGCTGAATGCGGCAGGGTGGTCGAAAACAAATAGATTCTGCAAGAAGTATCCAGCCGGTAATCCCAGGAGAACTGCGGTTGTAGGAATGTCGATATATCTTTTACGACGTGAATAAATAACCGTGTAATAAATACCAATCCAAATTCCCAAGAAAGTTAGCGCACCAAAAAGACCGGTCATACTAATCACATCCATTACCGTGTTATGCGCTCTGTCGAACCAGGTTTCGTAATAGCCGGATCTGAGTGAATTGGGATTGTAGTGTTTATTGAAAGCAATGTGGAAGTTATCCAATCCGTAACCGGTTGGCGGCCTTTCCAAAAAGCTTTGCCAGGCGATATCCCAAGCTATAAAGCGCCCCGCAGTTCCGGTTTGCAGAGAGAAGATACGGGTTGCAGTTGGGTAGGATTTTTGTAGAGATTGAAATGTAGCAGTATTAACACCTACCGTTACTATGCCTACATATATTAAAGCAGCAAGACCGATACCTCCAAAAAGTACGGCTCTGACTTTGGTGTTTTTATACATGACACCCACGGCAATAGTCGATATAACCGCCCCAAACATAAGACCCATAAATGGTCCACGTGAACCCGCTGCGAACATGGCAGACATGGACACAATCGCAGCAATTACATACCAAGCTCTTAAATCGTTTCGCTTGGTTTTAAACCAAAGTAAAACAAGGAAAAAAAGTATGAACATCTGGTACGCGCCTTGGTAAATAGGATTATCCAGAAGGCCGCCAACACGGCTGGTGGCAGGGAATTTCAGTAAATTAGGGAACGGCTTTTGCAAAAGCGCCACGATTCCCATAAAAACTCCCAGAACAATCAGATAGTTTAATAAATAATGCCATTGTTTCCAGGTTTTTAAGACGGCTGTTGCCATCGTTAACCAAGCGAAGAAATGCAGTAAAGTAAAAAGGCCGTTCATGCGCTCTTGATTGCCCCACCAAGCGCGGAGAGGGTCGATGGCAAAAACCATGGATAAAAAGAGGGCAACAAAATATGCTATGAACGCAAAATACAAGAATGATTTGCGAGGCCGATATTCGGGTTCGACCCAGGCTAAAATCAGATAAGCCGGGAAGGTTAGGCCAATAATTACCTGGAAAAATATTAGTTTGGAAAATACAAAGGGAAAGATAACCACCGGCAGAAACATAAGGGGCATTAACAGCCCACCATAAATACCCGCATAAGCGATGTATTTAAGTATTTTTATAGCTTGAGTACGTTGCATATGAGAAAAAGAGTACCATAAGAGTGTAGATATTTGTAGAGATGCATCTTCCGTGGTTTGTGTAGGGATAATCCCTTGCGGCGCCCCTCGCAGTCGAATGACGAAGTGGGGTGGTTATCCGTACTTATCACCTCCTTTTAACCATTGGTTTGGGTTATAAATTATATATTCTGCGATATTATCATAATCTTTCTCGTTATCAACGATTCGTTCGTAATAATTTTTTTGCCATAATTTACCTGGAAACGGTAAGCATAATTTATTTTTAACCATTTTTATATATTCTCCGGTAGTTCTTGATTTAAAGGCTCCAACTACATCTCCAAGCGATGTCGTATTTCTTACGTAGGGATAACCCTTGTGGTTATCCGTACTATTTCTATTGCTTAATATGCACGGGCGATCACAAGGATACGCCCCTACGACAGGTTGTAGACTTTTGTTACGCAGCTCGATTATCCCATGAATATGATTCGGCATAACAATGAATTCTTGTGGGATGACGATATCAAATTCTTTTTCGAGATTCTCCCAATTACGATAAAGCATGCACCCCGCCTCATTTAAAAACATGTAATGATTTTTTATTTCACCAAAATAATGCTTAAAATCATTTGTGCAAATTGTAATGAAATAAAAACCGGATTCTGAATAATCAAAACCTTTTAATCGTTTGGTTTTGCGATAGGGTAGTTTTTCCATGTTGTAATGATAGCATAGACAGTGTAGTAAGCACGGATAACCACCACACTTCACTCTCCGAGTTGCGAGTGGCACAGCAAGGGTTATCCCTACAAAGATACTTGAAAATATACAAAATCCCCCCGCATTTCTGCGGGGGGATTTTTCGTTCCAGACGAATCCGGAACGTAGAACTTCTAATCCATCATCTTGATCTGCAAGGCTTGCGCGATGCAGAGAGCAAGAGAGCGGGGTGTTAGTTGCTCAATGACTGGCTCTGGGTTAGATCTTCGACGTAAACGTCGTTGGTCCAATCGCGAGAGGTCTGGCTGGCTGAGGAGTGTGGTACCTCAGAGTTGTCGGACCAGACAAATGTACCTACGTTGTCACCTGCACCATCTGGTGCGACTGCGGTGTCAATGCTGTAGATATCTGCACTGGCACCAAGGGCGCCAACTGCAGTTGCATTGTCCAAGTAACCTGTAACGATCGCTGTTGCAGGATCTGTGTAGAGGTTAGTTGTTACGTTGTTTCCAGTACCTGTGTAAGAAACTGATGCGCGGAGCGAGTAAACATTACCCGTGCCACCTACTGAATCTTCGTTGGTAAAGGATACGACTACGTAAGCCTGGTTAACACCCGCTGGGATGCTACCTGCTTCGAGGTCGCCTGTGCTGGTACCGTTTACGATTGCAATGTCAGCTAGAGGGATCTGTGTGGATCCGCGATAGAGACGGAAGTTTGCAAGCGCTGTAGCTGCTGTCTTTGAGATGTTGAATACCATCTGTTTCAAAGCAGCATTGCCGGCTGAGTCAGCACCAACCTGTACGCGATACAATTCGCGTTCACCAGCGGAAAGCGTGGTGTTCGAGAGTGATTGCATTGTTACTACAGGTTTTGTCTTGCGAAGAACCATAGCATTGCCATCAGTTGCGCCCTGAGCTGCGTATACACGCTCGCCGGATGCTTCACCGATAGTTTGCATGTTCAACATGGCTGCATAGTTAGCATCCCAGTTACCGGTTTGAATATTTTCATCAATACCGAGAGCAGGTGTCATACCCGAGCGAGTTACGCCGGTTGTTGCACCACTTACAGACGATGAAGCCTGTACGGAAGCTAATTTAGCCCATACTTCGAAAGTGGCCGAGCCATCCTTAGGAATTGTGATCTTGTTTCCTGCGAGGCTGACGTCTACAGCACCGGTTGCACCGGCTGGTAATACGCTAGCACCCTTAACTGCACCTCCTGCTGCTACTGCAACCTGAGTGTAGTTAGAGTTATCGCCGGAGATTGATTCTACACGCATTAAGTCAACGAGCATGTTTTCGTACTGTGCTGTTGCTTTATAACGTGCCATTGGTACCCATACATCTTTACCTGCTACAACGATTGTTGCGGCCGGGTGAGCATCTTGGGACACTGTGAGTGTACCTCTAGCCAAGATTGTTTGGAATACGCTTGGTGTGTTGCTGAGCTGAGTTGTGCCAAGAGCTGTTGTGATGGTTGGAGTAAGTGTGTTTGCATCGTCATCCTGAGCTGTAATGCTGGAAGCACCTACGGCTACGCGATCATTGTTTGGAGCAGCAGTTGCAGCAGAGCTGAATGTTGCTTTAACGGTTAAGTTCTTGGTTGTACCGGCTGGGATATCAAGATTCATGTTAGTGATCTGAGCCTTACCGGTTACTGTGTCAGGAGCCTGTGGAGTACCAACCAATGTGTCGCCATCATAGAGAGCGAGTTTGGTGATACGTTGTGAACAGTCGGCTGCCAAGTATGTACCTGTCATGCCGATATCAGCCTTACAATCAAGAGTCATATTGGTGATCTTGATGTCGGACTGTGAACCTGCGTCAAGCGAGATACCTACAACCGGTTTGTCTTGCGACTTCTTAACAACTGTTCCGGAAACCGGAGTGGAAGCTAAGTCGGCTGTGAGATCTGATTGCTTAACTGTTTGTGCATTACCAACTGTGTTGGCATTAGGAACGATCTTGGACAATGCCAAGCTTTCACCTGTGTCAACAACTTTTACGTCGCCATCCAAGAAAGCGAGCCAGGTTGCGCGGTATTGGTTGTTACCATCACCGTAGAATTCGTTAGCCGCATCCTCTGTATTGGAGAGATCTGCAACGATAGCGAGATTCATTGTTTCACCTGCATCGATGTTGAATGTGTCGTTGAAAGTTAAGTTTTCGGTAGTTGCACCATTAGCACCTGTAAGTTCTTTTGGACCCATTACAGTTGTGCCTGTGTCCATGTTCTTAATCTTGATGTTGCGGAAGTACTTTGTACCGGCTGAACCGATGATCTTATCTGTACCTGCAACGCCTGCCAATGTTGTGCGCAAGTTGCGGATTTCGAGGTCGTTATCTGAGGAGGTCAAAGAGAACTCATAGAGAACAACGCCGAGTTTACCTTTAGCAACTGAACCTGATGCCGGGCCATTGAAAGCGAATGTAAGGTTACCACCTTGTGTGGTTACTGTTACACCCTCAGCTGATGTGTCAAAAGCTGTGATATCAATAGCTGCACCCGAGTTGTAAACTGAATCTACAGCCATAACGTCCGAGTTGTATTCGAGGTAAGTGATGATTGTGCGACCTGCACGACCGGATACATCTGCCTTAAGATCGAAAACGCGTGTGACGCCATTTGGTAGCAAGTAAGGAGTATCGAATGTTAATACGATTTGACCCTTAGCATTTACGCCAGCTACGGAAGCAATCTTTGTGGAACCCTGGAAGAGTTCGAAGTTTGCCAAGTCCGAGTTGTCGATGCCACCGGCTTGATACAAAGCTACACGGTGGACATAGATGTCGTTGGTGTTAGCTGTAAGTTTGAAGCTCGAGATAGGAGCTGCCTTTTGGCCGATAACCGGGTTTGCCGGTGCTGGGCCTGGTTGAACTGTAAGTGTACCAGCGGAAGCTGTTCCTACTACGAAGACGTTGCCGCGTACTGGGAAGCTGCCCGAGATAGTACCTGAACCGGAGAGAACAACTGAAGCTGCATCCATAAGCTCGAAAGCGTGGTTGCCGCCGGTTGTTGCCGGGTTGCTGAAGTCAGCATAAACGTAGTAAGACTTCATGCTGTTTGCAGCCAAAGTCTGGTTTAAGCTGTTGAATTCAACTGTGTTTGATGATGAGTTTACCGAGCGGCCTGTTGTGAGGCGGTTGCCTTCCATGTCATACAAGTAGACATTTGCGAAATCGCTGGTTGAACCAACGCCTACGCGGTGGAAGTGTAAACCTTCAAGCATAGCACCTTGGGCGCCAGCCTGAACGATAACTTTGACCATAGGAACGCCCATGGCATTCTTAGGAACTGTTGCACCTGCCGGGGTGTCGGATGCTAGTGAGACTGTTACGTCGCCACCAACTACTTGGCCTGGGCAAGCTACATTCCAGAAGTTTGAGTCAACACCGGTTACGTTTGCACCATCAGTATAAGTGATAGCGGTTTCGACGGCATTGATCATGTTCCAATGATTTGCGTTAAATGCTGCATCATCGGCAATCATGCGCTTCATGCCATTCTCCACTACATAGCGGTTGCTATCACCTGCATAGGTGATGAGCTGGCCATCAGGGTGAACGTTAGAAGATACTGAAGAACCGATTTCATAGTTTACAAAGAAACTATCCGGTACATCAATTACGCGAGTTGCCCATGCATCGCCCCAAAGTGCCTTGGCGATTGCTTCGGATTCGATCCAATGCAATGTGCCGCATTTGGTGACAGCATAGGTTTTCGGATCGGTTGTAATTTTCACCAGTTTTGTACCTGGGCGAACTGTTACATTACCGCCGATTTGAATGGCTGCGAGTTCTGCATCTGTGATGGTTACTACAGACGAGAAATCGTTAAACCATGAGAAATATGTTTTCTCATTTGGGAATACGTAGCGCTTGCCATCTGTGTTATAGAAATACACAGCTGGTCCGGAAGCTTTGATTAAGTCGCCAGCAGCGAGTGTGGCGGCCTGAGCTGTTACCGGGAACGCTAATGCGCCTGCTCCTACTGACCAGAGAACGGTCAAAAAGGTAACAAACGTTGAAAAAGCTTTTCTTAACATAATAATCCTAGTGGATTTGCCTTTAAGGACAGTTTTACCTGTCCGGATACAGGAGTCATCCTTGCGAATGATTTCCTGTGAATGTGATTAATGAAGAGTTCTGGCGTACCTACCCGAGTTTAAACCCGAGTTCGACCTTTTTAGATAGCCGTGGCGAGGATTTTGTATCGCCGGGCGTTAGAGTTCGAGATCCCTGCTAGATTTGGGGACCCCGTACAAATAACTTTCAGGGCATTTGCCGAGTTAGTTGTTTATACGATTCCCCCGCCCGTCAGGGCATCCGTCAGTTAAGACAGGTGACCTGTGACATGGGGGAATGAACTAATTACCAATTACCAATTACCAATTAAGAATTAACAATTACCAATTACCAATTACCAATTAAGAATTATTTATACTTATTTAACTGCCAAATACTATATACAAGATACTAGATACTAATTTGTTTTTGGTGCCGGTGTTGTTCCGCTGTCTGAGTCGCTGGTGTTTACCGTACCAGCCGGTTGAGCAGAAGTGCCAGGTAGCGGGTTAGTCGTGGTGCCGGATCCTGAATTTTGCTGTTGTGGATTAGTGAGTAAATCTTGTTCCGCTTGTTTGGTTACCGCTTCCTGTTTTACCACACCCTCTTCTACGGTTTTTTGGGCGGCAAATGCTTGCTGGGTGCCAACCTTTATAAGTTGCACCGCTCCGTCGAGATCTTTATCGGCAACCATCTTATCGGCTTCGTTGAAAGATTTGGCCGCATCGCTAAGTTGCTCTTTTGGCGTACCTTCGCTACCTGTTTTTAAATCCGGAGTAGATGTGGAATTTGTTGCGGCAGTAGAAGTTGTGGTTGATTCGGTGGTTGTGGATTTGGTTGATGTGGTTACCTCAACTTTAAGACCGGTAGACTGGTTGATGGTTTTGGCGACTTTTTCATTGTGAGTTTTTAACACAATGATTACCTCTTGCTCGGTTACAACTTCAGCATCTTCTTCGTGAGTTTTTATCAAAAGCTCTAAAGCTTTTACAGATGTATCTGATGCGGCGGCTTGAGCTTCTGAGACTTTGACTATTTCCGTTGCGGAAAGCTTGGATTTTGATTCTTGCAGATCGGCCATTACGGATGTTGTTTTTTCATCTACGATGCGAGCCGCTTCTTTTGCTTTTGCCGGGGATGCCGTATTTTGCACTTCGTCCAATTGATTCTTAATTGTATCCATGTCGCGTTTTAAAACCTCCGCCGCCTGCATGACACGCTCGGATTTATCGGCCAGAGGGCTATCGATCACTTGTTTCATTTCTGTGACTCGGCGCTCCGTAAATTCAGTTTTGAGTTTGACGCGATCTTCGGGGGCTTTAATCATGGCTATGCGAGCCTGCTCGGTTACGAGTTTAATACTGTAGAGAAGATCACCCGGCAAGGCACGTTCTGCGGCGGAGACAGAGAATAGCGAGCCACTAAAAAGAGCCACAATGATCGCAATGGCTATGGCTGCCGGAGCTCGCATCCATTTAAAGGATATGACCGGTACAAAAATCTTAAAGCTGCGGCTAATAGCTGTTTTGGTTTTAGCCGGGGCGGGTTGTGAGTTCTTAACTTGCATGAGCAGTGTTTGGCGCGTTTCGGCAACCCAAAGAGCATCAGGCTTCATCTGCTTGGCGGCAGACCTGATGTTTCTGGTTCTTTTGAATAAGTGATAACTGCTCATTGTATTATTTTTGCTCCTTAAGAGCTTTCATGCCGCGATAGTAGATAATGCGGACGTTGCCGGGGGTTTTATCTAGGATGCTGGCGATATCCGCGAAGCTTAGGTCATCTATTAGGCGGAGGGCTAAAACATCACGATAGGAATCTTTTAGCTTATCTAACTGCCCAAGGATGAGGGAGAGCTCGGTACGAGCCTCCATGTAAGCACGCCCATGGCTGGCCTCGTGTATAGATGTAGACGTGTCATCCGCCTCAAATGTTACAACTTCCAAAGATTCCGTATCTTTACGGGTTCTATAAAAGTCTGCGATTTGGTTACGGGCTATTTGATATAGGTAAGCGCGGACGCTCTTAACTTTCTTTTGTGACTGTAAGTGTTGCCAAAATCTGGTAAAAGTCTCGGCCGTGATATCTTCCGCATCTTGTTTTCTGGGCAACTTTAAAATAACAAACCGGTAAATGGCTGTTACATATTTATCATATATTTTCGCAAATGCCTCCGGATCCTGCTTGACCTGAACCCGATAGAGCAAGTAGCGATCTAGGAGTTCTGCCATGGCAAAAATAATGTTGAGAAAAGCTGAGCTATTCGCTCAATAAACATAAAAAGGCAAGACTTAGCTTGCCATAAAAACCGAATTTTGTCGAGTGTAGACGTCAATACCCACTAACAGAGCAATAAATATAATAAATTCAAAGAAATGATAGATCCGGAGCTTTGGACCGAGTGGATGTCCGGATAATGTTCTAAGGACTACTGACTTAATGCTTTTATTGGTTATTGGAGTTTGGTTATTGGTTATTATCAACAGTTTGTCTAATCTATCGTTGACAAGTTATTACTAAATTGAAATAATATGGTTAATCACATGCCAGATACCGCAACCCAACCAGCTCCAGTAATTCGCTTGTATATTTCAGAAGCGGCGAAGCTTTTTGGCGTGTCAGATCGAACAGTGCGCAGGGCCATAGCCCGTAAAGAGATCCGCTACATCATTGTTCGCAACCGTTATCAAATCCACTTTGACTCCATGCTCAATTGGTCACAAAAAATGCCAAGACTCCAAAAAAAGCGCGACCAAGCGGGCTTGGGGCAATGGGTTTCAAAATGGAAAATAACAAACCCAAAATTTTCACCACGACCACCGCGTAAAAAATCGATAGAGTAAAAAAATAGATTTTTAGCGCCCCGTGAACAGCAGAGCTGTTTTTACGGGGCACGGATATCTAAAAAACGATTTCACGCGGTACCACCACAAGACAAAAAATAACCAAATCTCAAGATACAAATACAAAAATTCAAATTTCCAAATCACAAGATACAAGATCCAAACAATCCAGAAATTACAGACTTAAATTAAGATATTTGATTTTTCTTATTTGAAAGTTGATATTTGTTTGTTCCTTGGAAATTGTATCCTTGGAGCTTTCAATGAGAATAGCAAAAAAACTCCCGAGCGCGTTTCGGGAGTTTTAAAAATAATATACCGGGACGTATCTCTCAAGATCGAGCGATATCCGGCAGTTTTTTCGTAGGGATAAACCCTTGTGGTTATCCGTGCTTTATCACCAGATATCCATTTCCGCCTACGACAACAGCGCGGGCGATCACCTCACTTCGTCACTCGACTACGAGGGGCGCCGCAAGGATACGCCCCTACGCTAATATTATTTAAATCAACTCCTACAGGAATCAAGATAATTTGATCGAGAAGCTGAGTGGTAATCAAGGCTCTGCCCATAGGGCTCTGCCCGGAGGGTTCAGACAAATGGTAATCAAGGCAAATCATGGTAAATCAAGTTTAATCAAGGTTCAGACAATAAGTTTCGGTTCAGACAGTATAAATTTTTTCCAGATTCTCCAGATGACTTTCCCAACCGAAATTTTTGATGACTTGATCACGTCCGTAGTCGCCAAGTTCTAGGCGTTGCTCATTTGTGAAAGTTTCCATTTGTCCAAAGCTTCGATCCAGGATTCGATGGAGTCGGGTTTGGCGAGGAAGCCACTTACACCGTCTGTGACAAGCTCGGGTAAGCCGCCGATGTCTGAGGCGATTAGAGGCACACCTTCGGCCATAGCTTCGAGCGCGGTAAGAGGTGCATTTTCGTACCAGACGGATGGAATGCAAAGTGCTTTGGCTTCGCGACGGATGCGTTTTAGTTCTTCGCCGGTTTGGAATCCCACAAAGTTTATACGACCTTGCGCGATTTGGTTTGCGAGTGACTCTAACTTGTTGCGATCCGGACCTTCGCCAACTATGTCGAGTTTTACAGATGGCACACGTGCCACGGCACGGATTAGAGTTTCAATTCCTTTCTCGGGATAGAGGCGACCTATAACAGCATAAGCCCCATGTCCGCGATTGCCAGATACTTGCGTTGGGATCTCGACAGGGTTTGGTAAGTATGTGAGTTTTCCGGGCGGATCTCCCCAGTCTACCATCTTATCCAGCATGAATTTTGATGGGCAGATAAAAGCTTTAACCGTCCGCTCGTAGGAATGCGTGATTTTGGTGAGACTCATTTCTGCGGCGGCCAGGATGTTGGGTGCGAGGCCGGGAAAAAGACATTTGTGTAAAATTGCGTTGTAGTACTTTCCTCCTTTGCAACGCTCACAGACGGAGCCTTGGGTGTACATTTTGTAATTAGGGCAAGCGAGTTTGTAATCGTGAAGAGTTTGGACGCATGGGATTTTGTGTTTGCGGATAACGGAGAGAATGCTGGATGAGAGATGGTGATAGATGTTGTGCAAGTGGATGACGTCGGGTTTAATTTCCGTGACTTGCGATTCCAACGCTTCTTTTGCTTCGCGATTCCAAATGAAGTTAATAGCCTTTTTAGCATCCTTGCTTATCCCCTCTTTGCGATCGTAATTGTAGCGATGTACAAAAAAATCCTTATCAGCAGATTGTAGGTTTTTTGGCGATCTTGTGGAAAACGCGTGAACTTCGTGGCCACGCTCCGTAAGCCTACGCGAGAGTTCGTGCATGTAGACCTCGGCGCCACCGCGAAGATCGAAGAATTTGTTTATTTGAAGGATTTTCATATGTTACGAATTACGAATCAGTCGCGAATCTGACCGAATATGTTTTTTTTATCAATGAATCATACAATGCGACGTGATCGGTTGCCATTTTGTCGATGGAATATTTGGAAAAATCTTGTGATGATATTTGTTGAGCTTGATTAATGGCTTCAGCGGGGCGGTCTAAGATATCCTCTATTGCTCTGGCGAGATCTTCCTCACTGCCGGGTTTTACCATTTTTACTTTTTCGTTAAACAACTCACGCATTACCGGTAAATCTGTAACCACCATGGGAATACCGGCAACAGCGGCTTCGACTGCGACCAAGCCAAATCCCTCCCATGCCGAAGGCAAGATGAAGATATCGTGATTTGCATAAACATCGTGAGTGCTATCGACCACGCCATTCCAATAAATTCGCGGCAAAATGCCCAACTCATCAGCTAAATGTTTGAGATCGTTTTCCATTGAGCCTTCGCCATAGATAGAACACTCGAACCGTCCACGAACGTCCGCAAGGGCGCGTAAGAAAATGTCGGGGTTTTTTTGAGGCTCAAGGCGGCCGATAAACAATAGACGCGGAACATCGTAAAAAGGACGATTTTGCCTTTTTACTATTTTGTTGATTTCGACTCCGTTAGGAATTGTTTTTATTTTATCTTTAGCTATATGAAGTTCACTTTGGATATAGCGAGCTACATCATTAGAAATAGCAATGTAAGTTTGGGAATAGGATTTTAAGGCGCGCATGAAGAAGATGCCAAGTTGACCATAATGATTTTGCACATTGTGGATTGTAGTTACGATATTTTTACATCCGGCCATACGTGCCGAGATGCGGCCCCAGAAATCTGCGGCAAAAAGATTGGTGTGTACAACATTCGGTTCCAAATCCATGAGAAGATTTTTTAGACGCGTGATGTTTTTGAACCTGCCAAAAATGCCTTCGCGATCGAGAACTGTGAACGTGATGTTTTGCCTGCGAAGCGAATCCTCCAGCCCGCCTCCGCGAACGTTGGTGATGATGTGGGCTTCGTAACCCGAATCAGGCATGCGCGCCGCGAGTTGCATCACCAAACGCTCTGCACCTCCGCCTGCGGATAATGTTGGCAAAATATAAGCAACCAAATTAGATGACAACTTTTTGCGACATTCAAAAACCCAAGATGAGGCTCTTTTTTTGGAGATAATTCCCGATAATAATCCATCCAGTGAATCTAAAAAGTGAAATAACGAACTGCCTTTTTTTATGCGTGATGCATGTTTGGTAAAAATTCCCGAAAACCAAAAACCGGAGGATTTTGAAGAATAGATACGCAAGTCCGCATCTTTAATCTTATTGCGAATTTCTTGATAGTTAGTATCTTTTTTATCCGTGCCGATGAGGATGATGCCGTGCGATTTGATTTTATCCAGCATCAAATTACATAGGTCGGTTATTTCTTCCGTAGTTATAACCGCGGGGTTTAACACAATGTCGTATTTTCCAGATAATTCTTCAGAAAGCTTTGTTGTTTTGGAGTTGATGGAAATTCCCAGCTCGGATGATAATTTTTGGGTTTTTTCGGCTTGGGTTTCCGATAGGTGGAGATTGGTGACTTGGAATCCGAGCGTTGCAATGGGTAAAGCAAAATTTGCATGCTCATCCCCTGTTACCAAAATGTTAAATTCTTGATCCGGATGCTCATCCGCAAAGTCAGTAATGCGCTCAATAAAAAGATCGAGCGCTCGAAGCCCACCGGGAACGCGATGCAAGGATGTTGTTGCGTGATGAGGTAAACTTGGCTTCATAAATTATGTAACTCCAAACAAATTATTCTCTTTTTGCAAACGCTTTTCGCGGATGTGATACATCTCGGCAGTGGCTAAAAGCAGACCAATAGGTAGCCAGAGATGAGATGTCCAGTAAGCCGTATTAAATAGTTGATATACGACGGCACCTGATGCTGATGCTGCGAGAAGATAACAAACAACGAGCGGTTTGCCGTGAAGATCTTTCATACGAATCCAGGCATATCTGGCGGACATGGCAAGTACAAGAAGATAAGCCAAGAGACCGAACCCGCCGACTTCGGCAATAAGTTTTTGGATAAAGCCATGAGCATCAAGCGGAGCGCCAAACTCGATTAGGAAAACTTGAGCGTTGCCAACTCGCCAGATAAAAGTTCCTGCGCCACTGCCGATAATTGGGTGCTCGGTAAAAGCCGTCCAGGCGATTTCGGTCAGCATCCAACGGGTGGTGTTGGAGTTTTCGGCTGTTGTTGAAAAACTAAATTGAACTTGATATAAGGCCAAGGGAATCATGATGATGCCGAGGCCGATTATTGCGCCGATATATTTTTTTATAAAAGGGCGCCAAATAGTTAGAAGCAAAAAACCGAGTTGAAAAGCAAAGACAATCCAGGCCGTGCGAGCAAAAGTAAGCAGAGCCGCTAAAATTTGTGCTGCGCTCAAAAATATCAAAACCGTTTGCATGCGATATTTTTTTGATAAAATCGCAAGAGCGATTGTTGCCGGTGCTGCAAACATTAAAAGTTCGGCAAGTAGATTGTGATTATCGCCGATGGCATTGATTCCAAACATTGGAATTGGATGCGCGCGTCGCACGGCCCAAGCGTAGGGCTCGATATCTAAAAGAGAAACATAAGCGTTTAAAGCCGCGAGAGCCCCAACAAAAGCCAGCACTCCAAATACTGCGCGAAGGCGACGCTCGGAACGGATGAGGTTGGCGGGTAATGCGATAAATGCAACGTAACAAAAAATTACAGGACGCAATACAAATTTGCCAATCAAGACAGGATCCGGGCCGTAGGAGCTGAAGATTGTGATTAGATGAGCAACCGCCAGAGTTGCGTATGATTTCCAGACCGGCAGGATGGGTCGCCAGTTTACATCGTGGCGCTTAAACCAGAGCAAGATAACTTTAACAGCCCAAGCTGTGATGAGTGCCATCAAAACAACATCTCCTAAAAATATATCGATAGATCCACCAAAAGCACGTTCGCCAATGTTTAGCGCGCCGGTGTCGAGGGAGACGGTAAGGCCAAGAAAAAGAGATAAGAATATTGATAAGTAAAAAGTTGTGTAAGTTGCGCGGTAGGCGAAAACCAGGAGGATGATGGCGATGGTGATAGCGATTGGGCCAAAAGGAATTCCAAAAACCACAAGAATACTGCCAACAAAGAGTAACAAGAAAAGACCCCAGGATAATATTGGCCAACTTGAGGCTTTATTCTCCGGTTTTGTGTGCTTATGTGAAAGGTGTTTTTCCTCCATGAACTAGGTAGTCTATCAAGTTTAAAGTTTGTAAAGTTCATAAAGTTGGCTTTCTTGCATCTTTATGAACTTTAAACTTTATGAACTTTATGAACTATATTATAGCATATGTGAGAATGGCAAAAAAGTGCGCAATCAAGGGAAATTTCACCCTTTGCTAGATGTGAAACGATATTTTGCTCCGTCATCCCTTGACAAAAAGCGCATTTTAGTGATAAGAAGCACGTATCTGTGCACACTTTCGTGCACTGAAAACACGACCTTTCACAACGCAATAGCGTGTTTCTAAGCCCTTTGGGAGGAGAAGAGGAAAAATGAGAATTCGATCGATGTCCAGTGGGTTGGTTTTGGTATTTTTGTTCGGTGCGACCGCGGTGAACTGCGGCGGGATGAATGATCCCGGGCAGGAGCCGGTGCGGAGCAGTAAGGCAGCCCTGTGTGAAAACTCGGGGTACTGCACTTCCGAACAATCAGCGATCAACGACACCTGCTACAACAACGCATCTCAGACAATCTTGACGTGTTGGAGGTGCTTGCGAGTCCCCGCGAACGAGATTCCGGGACTCGAACAAGCCTTCCCCGATTTCGACAACTGCGAACACCCCGATGCGGGTAGTGCAGGATCGGCTGGTTCGGCAGGCTCCGCAGGGAGCGCAGGATCAGCCGGAGTCGGAGGAGCCGATGCAGGTGTGGATGCCCTCGTTTGCAACGATGGCGATACACTCAACTGTTCGCCGAGCTGTCCAGCGGAGCACACCGGCACACAGACATGCGCGAACAATGCATTCGGTTCTTGCGTCTGTGTCCCTTGGGGCTCAGATGCGGGCGCGGATGCAACCCCAGACGCCGAACCCGACGCAGAACCGGATGCTGCACCTGATGCGGAACCGGATGCTGAGGTGGATGCTGCACCTGATGCGGAACCAGACGCTGCGCCCGACGCAGAACCGGATGCGGGCGCGGATGCAACCCCAGACGCCGAACCCGACGCAGAACCGGATGCTGCACCTGATGCGGAACCGGATGCTGAGGTGGATGCGGGTGTGGATGCGCCACTCTGTCCTGAGACGAAGGGTGGCTACTGTTCGCCTCCTGGTGAATACGCCTGTAGCGATACCCTGCGATGCAGCTGTGTGCTGGATCTTTCAAAGGACGACGCCGGAGAGAACTACCAGAGCATCTGGTCGGACCCAACGGCGACCGGCCTTTGGGCATGCTTGGGTGAATGCCAGTGGTCCAATCCATGCACAGAGGAATGCGCCACTTGCGTTGGCCCTGCACTGGGTGGCGTGTTGGGTGACACCGAGACATTCCAATGTCGGGGTGGATACTTGTTCCGGCCGGATATGGAATTGACCGGAGTGCCCACGTGCCCCGACACCGATGGTGGAACGGGTGGTGCGGGCGGATCAGCTGGTAGCGCGGGCTCCGCAGGGAGCGCGGGCGCGGCTGGAACGGCGGGATCAGCAGGAACCGCTGGCACTGGTGGAACTGGTGGTACGGGTGGCGCGGGCGGAAGCTCGGGCAGTGCCGGAACCGCTGGCACTGGTGGAACTGGAGGTACGGCAGGCACCGGTGGATTCGCGGGCAACACACAAGTCGCCTGCGATGAGACCGAGGTCTATACGACCAGCTTGTCGGCAATCCCGGCAACAGGGTTGTACCTGGAGTATCTCACTCCTTCCTACCCCGATCCGCTCCATGCGGCGTTCTACAACTGGACGGATTACGGGGACAACGGACCTGCTGGATACGGCGGATACTTCGATACTGATTGGCAGATGCGATGTGTGACGGAATCGTCACAGCAATCGCCCATCATCTGCCCGCTCGAGGATACGGTCACGTATCTCCTCGAGGTCATGCCTAAGTTGGTCCTCACGGAAACGGCGGACCAGACCACCACTCCTCCGGGCTGCACCATCTACACGGACGACAGCGCCTTGTACTGGGGCAACGCTGTTGCGACGGAAGCAGAGAAGAGTGCACTCTTCTATCCCGGTACTTGGAGGCTCTGGTACAACGGCGTCATGCTCGAAGAGTATGTGGACGCCGCCGGTGCAACTCCTCCTCCGGGATCATACTTCGTCAAGATCTACAAAGATCCGGGTGACCCCGTTGGCACCACGACCTATCGTGTGAACATGGCAGTTCGCTGGGTCAAGTGATCCGGATCTGACTCCTACCTACCTTAACCGAGGCAATTCTTGCCTCGGTTTTTTCATACTCGAACCAGGGTTTACCAGGATTAAAAACTACAAATTTGCAGGATTATTCCTTAATATTTTTAATAAACAATCCTCGTAGGGGCGTATCCTTGTGATCGCCCGCACCATGGCTACAGCTGATTAAGCTACGCCTTTGGCGACAGAACTGGCGAACACGAGGTATCACCCCTACGAAGACAAAAAGAAAAACACCCTGAGTTCCTAGTTCAGGGTGTGTTAGAGGTTGAAAGAGCTGGTTAGTTGGTCAGCGAATTCTCCGAGATGTACCGATGGCAGGAATTCTGCGTCGGCACCTTGGAAAGGCTGACGGGGATTGGCGTGGAGGTGGATTGGCCGAAGCCGTATCCACGAGCGCTGATGTTACTCAGCTCGTGGCAAGTTCCACCCCAGTAGGAGTTATCCCATTCGGTGGGGTTGCCCCACTCGAAGTAGAACTCGCGGGGGGCATAGTAACCAGTGAACGACTTCTCGAAGCATGAGCTGTTGTAGCTCATGGTGTGAGGCTGCCATTCGGGAGCCACTTCCCAAAGCGTGGGCTTCGGGTGGACATACTCAGACGGACCACATAGCGTGACGACCACAGTTGCAAACGGATCCTTGCCGTTGCAATTTTGGTCTTCACCGTCGCCCCAGATTTCAACAGCATTGGGGCGGACGCGCGGGTCAGAATCGAGGCAGTCACCCTCGGCAACCGTGTAGCCATCGCCATCAACATCACTTGAGGTGATGAGATGTGAAGGCTCTGCGATTACCTCGAGGTTGTACCAGCCGCCGCCATTGTCTTTGGCGTAAGGCGGTACAGTCCAGGTGACAATACCATTGCTCTCGACAAAACAGTAGGTATTCATCTGATATACAGGTGAGCCGTACTGCTCTGTGGATGAGATCGCGGAGAACGACCAGAAATCGTTTGTGTTCGGGTCGTAATTCACGGGGTCGGTTGCTGCGTTCCACTCGAAGGCAGTTCCTTCTTTGATCTGAACACTGAACTTGGCCCAGTGCACAGCGTGAGTATTGTTGTACTCACCAAGGAAGTCGCCCCATTCAACCGGATTCTGTGACTCGTGATCCACATCCTTTCCGAGGATGTAGTAATCGTGAGCCAATCCATCCGGGTGGCGGAGGAAGCAAGTCAGAGTCGCTTCGTTTGCCGGCTGTTGCGGAGGATCTGCGATGTAACCATCACAGTTTTCATCCACGTCATTTCCGGCCACTTCCGCGACTCCGGGGTTGATGTCGTATCGACTGTCGTTGCAGTCACTAGCCTGATCCGCATAGCTCGCGGGCTTTGAGCACGCTTGCGTGGTGACGCTGTCGACGCCGTAACCATCCTTGTCGGCGTCGCGGTAGAAGGTGGTTTTGACACCTTCGTCAATAACGCCGTCGCAGTTGTCATCATATCCATTACAGGTTTCGGTTGCATTGGGATGAACGTTGAAGTTTTGGTCGTTGCAATCGCCTTCGGCGACTGTGTAACCATCCTTGTCGATGTCATCAACAATCCCGCCACCCGAGCCACCAGTGCCAGAGGTGCCACCGGTTCCGGCAGTTCCTCCGCTTCCGGCAGTGCCGCCAGTACCCGATGTGCCACCAGTACCAGACGTTCCGCCCGATCCAGCAACTCCACCAGTTCCCGAGGTTCCACCAGACCCGGCAACTCCGCCGGTTCCTGCAGTTCCACCCGTGCCCGAGCTTCCGCCCGTGCCTGAACTTCCACCGGTTCCGGATGCTCCTGCGGCACCAGCCGTGCCATTCCACTCGCAACTACAGACATGGCTCCAGTCATTATTGATACATTTTTCAGTACCAACGTAATCCGGATCACAGTCGCAACTACGAGATTCATCGCTTTGGCAGGTTTCGATGAGATAGCAGTTACACATTTCGGACAATTGTCCGTTGATGCACTCTTGCGTTCCATTGAAACCGGAGCCGCAGCGATAGGAGCAGTCGACAACGGCAGTACAAGAATTGCTTGTTCCACCGGTGCCCGACGTACCACCGGAACCAGATGCTCCACCTGACCCAGATGTTCCGCCCGTGCCTGCAGTTCCACCGGTTCCGGATGTGCCACCCGTGCCCGAGCTTCCGCCCGTGCCAGATGTTCCACCGGTTCCTGCGGATCCACCTGTACCAGCTGTTCCACCGGAGCCAGAAGCTCCTGCGGATCCACCGGTGCCTTGGGAATCGGGGCACTTGCACCCCTCAGCCCATGTATTATCGGGCTGGCAGAGCAATTTTCCGTCGTTGCTATCAGGGCAGTCGCACCACTTCCACGCACCTATTGGTGCGCAATGGTTGGGATCGACCGCAGCTCCAGCGGCACCGGCTTCGCCGGATTCGCCAGCAGAGCCGGCCGAGCCGGACCCTCCTGCTGCCCCTGCCGCCGAAAGCGGTTGGGGGGAGGTAGTGTCTTCGATGCAACCCGTACCAAATACTCCAAATACAAACAAGATACAAGAAACAAACAATTTCCGGCTATACATGATTTTCTCCTTGTCTTTAGTCCATAATCCTGGATACATAAATCCTGGCGTTGAATTAGCTGGGATTGTGTACGGAGGAAATGGACGTTTTTCGAGGTTCGATGGGCGTTCTCCTCCATTGGAAAACATATAAATATAGCATAAAAATGCCATTTTGTCAATGGTAGCTGGACAGAGTTTTTGTCTATAGTCAAATAAAATTAGAAATATCTTAATTAACGGCTTAACAAAGCTAAAAATATTATACGTGTGGATTGATAGGAACTATTGACAACTTAGCCAAATACTGTTACAGTCCAAATGTCCTAATCGACAAGCGCGCTTATAGAGACAGGACGCAGAACCCCCTCACTCCAAGCAATTAAGGAGAAGGAAATGCGTACCAACATACTGAATCATGGTGAATATTATCGTGTAACACAGGGACTGTGAGCTCCAAGAGTCCACGCTGTACACCTTGTGTATATATTAGGAAATAGCGCCATGAATACGAAGCGCACTATCGATCGAAATCGATCGAATGGAATCGGACCTTCAGACTCAAAAAGGCTATATACTCCCAGTGAGCTACAGCCACACATGCACTGCCCGTTTGGTGGTTAGGTTGGGGCCTCTGAGCCCAGTAATACCTTTTCGTTTTATACCACCATAGTGTTAGGCTCCCATACAGAGCCTTGATCTGCGAGACGGAAAAAATTAAAACACGACTTACAGCCGTGTTCCCTAAGCGAAAGCGCCAACCTACTCAGGCGCTCTTTTTTATTTTACGGATTTAATTGCGCCCCTCTCCAGATGAGCTCGAACATGGCACGCAACATATCGCGAGTTTCTTTATTTTCGAATAAAAATACAACCGGCTTGGCTTTAGGTAAGATTATCGCCACTTTTTCATCGAATAAAGTCATCTCCCCTGTAAACTGATATTGTTCGTATGGTATGAATTTTACCTGCCAATTTTCTTTATTATAGATTGGTAATTTTAAACCCGGCTTTAATGCAACAAGTACACGGCCGCGTAACTGCCTAGTTAAAAGCATCCTTTGTGTTTCATCTATCTTAGACATTTTTTCGATCTCCTCATCAAGTGCGGAAATGGTTAATATCTCTCCCCTGGTTTGCAAATAGATTTCACGAACCGTACGCAAGCCCTCCTCACCCTCAAAAAATCTGACATTTGGTTTATCTTCTGAGGCAGAATTATATAGTGCCAAAAATGATGGCAATGCTTCTTTAAGCCTGTCTTCCTTTTCTTGGATCAGACGGACATCTTTTTCAATGAGACGTTTTAAGCGTTCGGGAGACTCGGCAACAAACATCGTTTTCTTGCCTTTATCAAAAGTCGACATCAAGCCGCGGCGTTTTAGCGACTCAATCATGACATATGTTGTTGCGCGATTTACACCGGATTTTTTGGCAATATCTTGCACGCTGGCCGGGCCAAGCTCGAGCATGGACAGGTAGACAAGGGATTCTTTGTCCGAGAGGCCATATTCGGCCAAGCATTCATTTAAGTCTTTCATATTTATTTACGTCAAAAGTCGAATGTCTAACGTCGAACGCATTTCGGACATTTGACGTTTGACGTTTGACGAGGTTGTTAGTGAGTTACCATTGTGTTAGAACGGGGAGAGTTAGTTCGGCGGTGTTGCGCCAGGTGTATTTGGAAGCTTGGGCTATGCCGGCGGTTTGGAGTTTTTTTGCGAGGCCGGATTCATCTTGAATACGCGTCATGGCGTGTGCCATACCTTCGAGTTCACCCGGGGGGAAGTAGATAGCTGCGTCTTTGCCAATTATTTCGGGAAGAGATGCGGCGTCTGATGAGAGTACCGGGCAACCACAGGCCATTGCTTCTACAGGCGGAATGCCAAATCCTTCATACCAAGATGGATGGATGAGCGCTTGTGCACCATTTAGAATCGCCGGTTTATCGGCCTCGGGGACGTAACCGAGCTGTAAAATGTCTTGTTTAGCGCTTGAATCCGCAATGGCTTTTTTGATTTCCTCATAACCAAAACCCGGGTTGCCTATGAGGACAAGTTTGGTTGGATCTCCCAAGCCTCGGCGAGCTTTGAATAAAGTAAAAGCTTTGACCAAATTGGCAATATTCTTTTTAGCTTCGAGGCGGCCAACGGAAACAAAATATGGTTTAGAAATACGATAGCGAGTTAAGCGTTCTTCGATTTCAGCCAAATCGGAAATTGGGCGATAACGATCGTGATCTATTCCATTTGGGGTTATTGCGATTTTTGATGGATCTATACCATAAGTTTCCGCGATTTCACGGCCGGAGAATTCGGATACGGTTATAACTCTTTCGGCGCGTTTAGCGATATCTTTTGTGCTCCACTCGTGGAATTTGCGATCACGGGGTTTGTATAATTGCGGTAAGCGCTTAAAACCAACATCGTGGACTGTGACTACGGATTTTTTTGGTGAGACCCGAGGGAGCACATGCGCCGGAATAAAAAAGACATCCGTGGGGCGGCGCCAAAGCTCGTAAGAGAGACGAACTTGAGTCCAGCCTTTACCGATTGGCCAATGCGCGCGAACCTCGTACCAATTTTTAGGAAGCTTTTCCAAACCGTTTTGCAATACTTCGTTGGAATACAAAACCCAAGAATGCTCGCTATCTTTGGTAAGTTCTTTTAAATTCTGAATAACGTGCCACGCATACCACTCTACACCGGTTTTATTGGTTTTATTGGCACGAGAAGCATCAATACCGATTAACATGTCAACATTATAACATATTACAAACCTGAGGTCATAACGTCGTAACGTCGTAACGTACAAACCACCTCCAACTCCGTTACGACATTAAGACGTTATGACTTTACGACTTTCCAGTTGAGATGATAACCTTTGCGTTATGGGTTATTACATAATTATCCGCGGGCCGCTGGGTTGCGGAAAAACGACGATAGCAAAAGCACTGGCCGCGAGGTTAAGCGCTGAGTATTTATCTGTGGATGAGATTTTAGATGAAAATAAACTTGAAGATAATATGGGGGATGGATTTATCTCACAGGAAAGTTTTAAGAAGGCTGATAATTACTTATCGGAAAAAGCTAAAGAGTTTTTGGATAAAAAAATACCGGTTGTTATTGATGGTAATTTTTATTGGAAATCGCAAATTGATGATTTAGCGGAAAAGCTCATTTATCCGCATGCGATATTTACCTTGGATGCGCCGCTTGAGGTTTGTATCGAAAGAGACGCTAAGCGCGAGAATCCACTTGGCGAAGATGCGACCAGAGTAATATACGAAAAAACCACCTCAGTTGAGGCGGGCAAAAAAATTGATGCCACAAAAGACACCGAAGTGGTGATTACTGAGATTATTGATGTGTTATTGATGAAGTCTTAAAGTCTTAACGTCATAACGTCCTAATGTACAAAAAAACACCCCGTTAAGACGTTACGACTTTATGACGTTAAGACTATAGAGTTGTTTACGAGTTCCCCAAAATAGACCTCTTGTAAGAGTCTAAATTTTCGAGGGCGATGCCTGTTCCTTTGGCCACGCAGTATTGGGGTTCGTCGGCTACGAAGGCCGGGATACCGGTAGCTTCGGAGATTATGCGATCTAAGTTTCTTAATTGTGATGAACCGCCGGAGAGGACGACACCTTTTTCCATAACGTCTGCCGATAGTTCCGGAGGAGTGTTGCGGAGAACTTCTTTCATGGTGTCGATCATGCCTTGGAGTTCGTGCTGAATTGCGTCTGTAATATCGTCGGAATTGATGGAGACGATTCTTGGCAAGCCGTTGATCATATCGCGGCCTTTTATTTCCATTACCAATTTATTTTCCAAATAAAGTGCTGATCCGATGCGGATTTTAGCTTCCTCTGCTGTACGCTCGCCAATGGCCAGGCCGTATTTGCGGCGGATATGTTCTTGAATTGCGAGATCGAGTTTAGTACCACCTATGCGAACTGATGCGGAAGAGACTATGCCGCCCAAAGAGATGACAGCAATTTCGGATGTGCCGCCGCCAATATCTGTGATCATGTGGCCGGATGCGGAGCCGATGGGGATATCTGCGCCGATGGCGGCAACGATTGGTTCTTTAATGATATATGCGGCGCGTGCACCGGCTGCGATTGTTGCATCGATAACTGCACGACGCTCTGTTGATGTGATGCCCCCGGGGACGGCGACCATAACCTCGGGGCGGAAGAAACGGATGGATCCTAAAGCTTTATTCAAAAAGTAACGAAGCATGGCTTCGGTTGTGTGATAATCGGCGATGACTCCATCTTTTAGTGGGCGGCGTGCAACGATTGTATCCGGTGTGCGCCCAATCATATCTTTCGCTTCTTTACCAACAGCAAGCACGCGCTTATCTGCGATTGAGACTGCCACAACAGAAGGCTCATTAATAACAATCCCCTTTTTAGGGATGTAAACGAGTACCGTTGTTGTACCCAGGTCGATAGCCACCTTTTTACCAAACATAATTCTTGCCTATCTCATCACCAATGCGGACTTTTCGCAAGAGCTTAATTGAGCAATAAAATTACTCAAACAAACCCTTAAACACCTCGTAGGGATAAACTTAGTGTTTATCCGTGCCAAATCAACTATTTTAATTCCTTATTATTTTCATCCTTATCCCACTGCATCGGATTGTAGCTTATATACTCCGAGATTTTCTCATAATCTTCTTCATCACGGATAACATGCTCATAATAGTTTCTTTGCCAAAGCTTTCCTTGGAAAGGCTTCCATGAATTCTTTTTAACGTTCTTAATATACTCAACTGAAGTTCTTGATTTAAAAGCCTGCACGATTCTTCCAAGCGTGTCTTGTTTTGTACCGCTATGTCTACTTGTTTCAACTCGTAGGGGCGTATCCTTGTGATCGCCCTCACTAAGGCTACAGCTAATCAAGTTACGCCTTTGGCGACAGAACGGGCGAACACTATGTTCGCGCCCTACGATCGAAAACTGGCGAATGCTAGGCATCGTCCCTACGCGGTCATTTTGAATTTCGATAATCCCGTGAATGTGATTTGGCATTACGATAAATTCATCCAGAATAATTTGAGGAAATTGTTTTTCTAGATTCCGCCATTCGGCATAAAGCATGCAACCGGCATGATTTAATATTATCTTGTGATTTTGAATTTTGCCAAAATAATTTTCGGAGTCATTTGTGCAGATAGTGATAAAATAAGAGCCGGAATCGGCGTAATCAAAACCAGGGATACGAATTGATTGTCGGTTTGGCAATTTATTCATGTATCAATAAGATAATGATTGTGATGGTGATTATTTAGCGAAGGCGAACACCACAAGGTCGTCTGGTTTATTAGGTGCGGGCGATCACAAGGATGCGCCCCTACGAGAGTTTATTGCAATTTCACGGTAAACACTTGATCGTACAGCGACCCGGCCTGCGCTTCGTAGTTTGTGTCGCCCCATTTTTCCTCGGGCTCGGGTGGCTCGGCGGTGGCGATACTTTGTGGGAAGAGAATTTTAACGTTGAGTTCTGCGTTATCGACACCGGGTTGTTTGGGCCAATCGAGGCGATAGGTGCCATCTAAAATTGATGCGACGGACGATTTGGGGAGCTCGTAGGTGAAAGCAAGTTTACCTGTTTTGCCAGGTTCGATAGCCCAGAATGCACCGAACACGGTTTTGCCAAGTTCTTTCATGACGTCGACGGTACCCGGAGCAAAACGACCGCCGGTTTGAGTGAGGTCGCCTGCCATGGCGCCGGTAGATGAGATGAGTTGGCTACCCTCGGGAACATAGACGCGAGTGTAACTGCGGTAACGAGTGTAACGCCAAGTGATTTGCCTGTTTGTGTTTTGATACGTGAAGGTGACGTTGGCTTTCGGATGCTCGAGATCGCGTGCATCAAGAGTATATTGAATTGATTTTGACATCACGCCATCCGTTTTTAGTGCTGCGAGATTGGCATCGATTATCCAAAGAAAGTCTCCATCTGTTGGTTTAGTTCTACCACTCCAATTGCGAGCGTCTACAACAGATTGAATCTTGGGATTGCGATTGTAGATGAGGATTTGTTTTTGATCGAGTGCTGTGGTGATGATGCTGATAATTTTTGGCCATTCGGACCTTGGTAGAGCTTGGATTTTAGCCAGAATCTCATCCCCTACTTTGCCCATTAAATCTTTGCGATTTTCTTGAGTGATATCGGGCGCGACTTCGACTTCGTATTGAAGCACATCCATGAAGTTTGAAGTATTAAATGTTTTACCTTCCACGATGACCGGGCCGGTGAAAGCTAGGAGGGATTCGAAAAATCCCGGTTCCAAGGCGATAAAACCATCTTGATGCGGTGCGGGCTTGCCAAGTGGGACCGCGCGCTCACGTTCGTAGAAATCCAGAATCCTCTCGGCGGAAGTTGGGAAATCGGGCGACCAGTTAGCATCGCGCATAAACCATTTGGTAACACCGAGATTTTTTTGGATGGGTGCGGGCGGTACTTCGCTCCAAACTCCTGAGGCTGGATTATCGATGTCGTAAATATCAAAAAATTCGTATGATTCGATATTGCCCGCATCCAGCTCCGCTGTGACGATACTTCCGATAAAACCTCCAGCCGGGCGAATCTCGTCGGCATTTTGAGTTGCTATCACATAATTTTGTGGATCCGGATAGCCAAGCAAAGGAATGAATACTTCGATTAAAGGGACTCCTTGTTCGAGAGATTGTTGCAAAATTGGCAAGTAAACAGTCATTGGCTCGAGCGCGTCGCGGATTGGGCCGGCGAGTTGATCTTTGGGCAAATCGTTCCACATGGCAAGAGCGATATCGATTTTATCACGAGCAAGGCGGATCTCGGGTAAAGATCTGTAAAGTGATTCCAACAATGCCAAACGCTCTTCCTTGGTTAGATCTTGCAGGCGCTCGGAAGCATCGACATCCACCTGGGTCGCACCGGTTGTTTTTGTGGCAAGGAACATTGCTTCTTGCAATGCGCCGGCAACATTTAAAATATCTTGTACGCCATCTAATGTTTGTGAGCTGACTTGAGCAGTATCTTGTAATCCACGGATTTGAGTACCAAGGTAAGGCATATCGCGCCAAAAGCCAACGCCGTTTAGATAGCTCTGCATGGCATCAAACTGTTCTTGCGCTGTGCCGGCTTCGGATTTAGCGGAATCGAACTCGCCTGCCTCCAGCATGTTTTGCATGCTCTCGAGCGAGAGTTTAGCTTGATAGCCAGACCAACCGGCACGACCCAAGGCGATAAGCGGCGGGATAAAGAAAATTCCCAAAATAATTACTACCGCAAGAATTGCATATCTGAGTTTACGGTTTTTCTTAACTTTTCCTCGTCCCACGTCGCTCGTCCCACGTCCTACGTCGGCTGCGTTGCGTTCAATATCATCATCCGGGCGGAGAGGAATGAAGGGTTTACCTACGTCAACGCGTCCCACGTCGCTCGTCCCACGTCCCGCGTCAGCAACACCAATAACGTTATTGGGTACAACTTCGGAAACTGAAGAATCCAGCTCGTGGGGAGGCGGTAGTGAGGGGACGCTTGGGCAAGTTAGAAAATTCGGTGATTGCACCATGATACTTTAAAGCACCTGGCGTATTTCGATATGGGGATTTTTTACGCCACGGTACTTCCAGAAATAGTATACCGCACTTCCTATATGTTTGCGTGTTAACTTGTGGGTAAAAATCTGCCATGGCCAAGTAATCATGCTTTCGCGAGCATGATAATGAACCAAGCTTGCATGTGGTGCGTAAACCACGCGCCAATTATATTTCCAGGCACGGCGGCAAATATCCACCTCTTCAAAGTACATGAAAAAGTTTTCATCAAATAATCCGATCTCATCTAAAGCTTTTTTTCTGATTAAAATCGCCGAACCCATTAAGGCATCAACTTCGATAGCGCGGTTTTGATCTAAAAGCTCCTTCATTAAGTAATGATGGATAGCGCGCCTGCCCCAAGGAGTGAGACCCAGTGGTGATCTGCGATAAATAGGAATGAGAGGATTGGGAAAACGGTAGCAAGAATCTTGCCGTGTGCCATCCGGGTTTAAAAGCTTGGGACCAACCAACCCAACATCAGGGTGTTCGTCCATAAATTTTACAAGCTTTTCCAACTCTCCGGGGAAGATTACCAAATCCGGATTCACAAGCATTATGTATTCGCCGCGCGCTCTGCGGAGAGCGAAATTGTTGCCCGCACCAAAGCCCACGTTTCTGGGAGTGTCGATAAGATCTACCCAAGGATATTTATTGCGCACCAAATCCCCTGTTTCGTCGCCGGGGGCATTGTTAACTAAAAAATATTCGTGAGGGAACTCGATTTTTGAATCTTCAAAACCTTTCAAAAGCAATCTGATTAAATTTGGTGTTTTATAACAAACCGTCACAAAAGAGACCTTGGGATCCCCGGCTTTTATGTTTTCTTGATTGTATTTAATATTATTCTCCTTACTCATACCAAAGCCCCTCGGATTTGTGCAGAGGAAACTTTTTCCTTTTGCTTCAAGTTCTTACGCTTTTTCCACATTTTTGGCAAGCCCCTGATGGCCGAGAAATAGCCTTTGACGCTAGCCCAAGAAAAGATGGAAGCAACCAGTTTTGCGCTTTCATAAGGCAAAATCCAGAGGCCGTGGATAAAAATATCCGACAATGCGAGGTGCTTTGCGAGAACCCAAGTATGATTACGGGTTGAGAAATAGTTGATATGAGCCGGTTTTTTACGGCGATATGCAAAAGCTGTGAGCCAATTATTTTTTGCTGTAGATGGAGCGGCTCTGTGATGCCAAACTAAAGCCTGTGGAACATAGGCACATTTCATACCCAAACGTTTTAAGCGCCAAGCCACATCTATATCTTCTTGATAAGCAAAAAAGTCTTCATCATAAAATTGATCGCCGGCTTCGCGCGCTCCAATCAAAGATGATGCACGGAAGCAACTGAATGCTCCGCAGACGCCGAAGATTTCGCGATCGTTGTCGTATTGATTTTCATCAATCTCCCCAGCTCCTCTATCATATGCTCGACGAGCTTTTGTGAGTACGAGGCCGGTAGCATCAAGAAGATTGGAACGCTCGGTTTTTATGTGCTCGGTTTCTGTCATGCGCAAATAGGCACGGCGGAGTTTGGGCATGCAAGCATCTACATCAGGGTGAGAATCCATGAACTCTTGCAGGTTTGCGAGGCAACCAGGGTCGAGCTCCGTATCCGGGTTGCAGATGATGATGTAGCAAGTTGAAAGATCAACTTCCTTCCAGCGCGAAAGTGCTAATGTGATACCTTGATTATGTGCGCGGGAGAATCCTTGATTATTCATGTTGCGCAAAACCGTGACAGTTGGGCGTTCGGCCGCAATCATTGCCGGAGCTCCATCGTTTGAGGCGTTGTCTACAACTATTGTTCTAAAAGGGATAATTTGCTCATCTAATGACTCAAAAAGAGCCGGCAAGTAAGCCATCGAGTTCCAGCTGACAATGTTGAGTGATAATCTTTCGGGGGTGTTATCCATAGATTGGGATTATGACGGCTACGCAACGATAGGGCAACCCGATATTTATTTATTTTTTATCAAGTTCCGTAGTCCTCTTGGGCGAAACATTAAAACCAAGATACTTCCCGATCATCAACCGTGTTTGCGAATCAATAGCCGGGATTGCGCCAAAGAGAACGAAGGTGATTGGTAAAAGTGCCCATTGTAGGACGACTACGATGATTGTTTGCCAACGTGGGATGTATTTGGGGCGTGGAGGCAGTAATGTTGCGGATAAAGCTGCGGATACTAGAACGCCGATCATAGCGAAGCGCATGAGCCATTCGAGTGTGAACGGAGTATTTTGAAAAATTGCGTAAGAGCGGAATTGCTCGGGGGCGAACCAGAATGGGAGTTGGCCAAGTAAGAAGATGAGGAGCGGGACTGTGGCCCAGGTGTACATGCCTTCGAGTTGTTTAAATAGAAAACGGATTTTTAGACCCAGTGGCATGATTTTATCGCGTGAGAAACTCATGGCCATGAACGGGAAATTTTCCACTCCCCAAGCCCAGCGACGTAATTGTTTGTAGAGAGCGAATAAAGCATCTTTGTAGGAGCCGGACATTACGGTGTCCATGGAGACGGGCAAGTAAATTGCTTCGACTCGGTAATCGCCGTGATAGTGGTTAAATGCTTGCAGGAAGATGCGAGAATCTTCGCTCACAATGTCTTTTTGCCAAAAGCCGACATCTAAGAGCATGCGCCAAGTCATGCTATGCGAGGAGAAAGTCATCATTGTCTCTGGGCGGGCAAGCTCGGTCATGAGCCAAAAGGTTGTGCCGAACATGGCGACGCGAACTGCGGCCGGAGATTCCCAGAGATTGTTATTGTAGAGAACCACCGGTTGATAGGAACAGCGGAGGGGTTGTTCGACAGTGAGGAATTTGTAGGTGATGCAGGCGAAGTATTGCGGGTGCGCGATGGTGTCCACATCAAAAGCTGTAACCATGATTTTATCGGGGTCGATATCCAAAGCCTCGATTTTTGGAATCAACTGATGGCCCATGTAATTCATGTTTGAGCCTTTGCCGATAATCTCACCGGGTAAATCTGCTGGATGGATGGTGGTATAAAATGCAAAAAACTTGGATCCGAATTCACTTTTAATGATTTCCACCTTCTCCTCGAATGCTTCCTTGGCACGGCCTTCACCACCCAAAACGATTATCATCTTGTCTTTTGGATATGTGGATTGAATCAATGAATTTAAAGAATCTCTAAGAACTACAATATCTTCTTTAACCGTGGGCAACATTATTATGTGGTAAACCTCATTAAACCCGGGCATGGCTTTAGCCATTGTTAGCCAATCTTTTTTGATGTCAGAGCGGTAGGAGAACCAGGAAAGGATGAGGTATGGCAAAAAATAAGCGACGCGGAAGAGCCAGTATAAATCGTAAATGATAATAAAATAAACCACCCAAAGCGGGCGAATGAAAGAAAGGGTGATACTGAGGATGATGGTGAGCCAAACCAAAAGTGCCGGGATGATTTCGTAAAATCTTTTTTCTAGTCTTTCTTTGTTCATATTTTTTTGGACATGGTTATGTTGGGCTCGCTATCGTAGATTGGATCTGCGTATTTTAATTTTTTTAGTTTACCTGATGTAATTTTTTTGATGACGCTTGCGAGACTCCCCGACTCTTCCACTGTGATGCCATAAAGAGGTTTGGTGAAAATGCGTGATAATAAGTTGGCAACGAGGACGCCGGCACGGATTGCGGAGAAAGAGCCCGGGCCTTGCACTACCACTATACCATCTGCGCTAGCGATTTTGTCTTTGGAGAATTTGTGAGCGATAGTACCAACGAGTGCGCCGGGTTTTATATCGAAAGATTTGATTGTGTTTTTTTGTTCATCCAAAAATCCCAGGCTTGCCAACCCGCGCGCGTGAGTATCGATGTAGAACAAATTCATGATAAAGTTAATTGATCGTCAAATGTTGAACTTCTAACGTTAAACTGCATTGAAATGACGTAGGACGTTTGACGTGCGACGTGCGACGATCCATCTACATTATGCCACAGGTTTCTTGATTCGTTTATCGACAGCTATGTGTTGCTCGGTATTTAGGACGGATGCGAGGAAACGGTCGGCGATATCTTGGCGGTATGAGTACTCGCTTGGAGTGAGGCATGTGTAGTTGATATCGAACCCAAGGGCGGTTTCGGATTTTTGGACAATGCGGCGTAATTCATCTTTATCCGCGATCTCACCAATAATGAACAAATCCACAGGTGCGGTTTTGCCTAAAAATGTGCCCATGAATGCCAAGTAGGTAATATCACCCAAAGTTGTAATTTCTTTATCCAGCTTGCGATCCATGAGAAAATGGGATTTGCCCAAAAGCGATTGCATCTCTTTAAGAAGTGGAAAGCCTTTGTTAACAATGTAGTATTTGCGCTTTAAACCCGGCCTTTTTGCACTGTCATCATCTTTATCCTCGGCCTCAATGATTAAGCCAACCTTGATAAGATTGTCGATTTCGCGGCGTACGGCGTTTATCTGCGTATCGATCTCACGAGTAAGCTCACGAATAAAATAAGCCTCATCCGGTTTGGTTAAGAACAAATTTAGGAGCTTTACGCGGGTCTTTGACCCAAAAAGGTGTTCAAGCATATCGTCTTCCACTATCCTGCCCTTTTCGAGCGAGCTTGACAAGAGGTGCCGCATTTTGTACTCAGATACTATCCCCCATAGACGAAATAGCTATAAATTGCGTATACTTTTAAATAATCCCATGTCTGATAAATTCTTCCGCTTCGCGGACATCGAGTTTGGCAATAGCCCAACAAATGAAAACATCGTTGGGGTGTTTCGTTTTGAGCAAGGGCGCCAGAACCGCCAAGGCCCATATCATATAGTTGTGGCCGAGATTGATTCGGCTTTGTATGCATATGAGCAATTACTCGACACAATTAATGCCACCGTCGAACAATCGCGCACACTGATGGCCGGAATGGCTCTCGATCCGTTCGCGAGATTTGAAAAGATTATCGAAAGAGTGAATGAGGCGATAACGGTTTTCCAGGAAAAGGAACCAACACCAATTAATTGGGATAGGTTGAATATTTATATAATTGAATGCTCGGGCGATCAGCTTTGCGTATCGGGACATGGCAAACTGATGAATATTTTTCTAAAGAAACAAACCGATGGATATCAAAGCTTTGATTTGTGTGGCTCACTGGAACAGCCCGAGGTGACAGATCCTAAGAAAGTTTTTGCGTCGCTAATTTGCGGTGACATGAATCCTGGTGATGTTTTCTTTATTGGTACAAATAATTTTGAAAGAACAAAAGAGAAGCTTAGAATAAAGGAGCGTTTTTCAGAACTGCCTATGGTGTCGGCCGCAACCGAGATAAAACGCGACCTGGAAAAAGAGAACCTGTTAGATGATTTTGTTGCATTGTCGATTTCTCTTAGTGAAGATGAATCCCCCAATTTTGTAGATAGAAAGCCAAAAAAACAGGCCGAAGAATCTTTAAGAAATTTACACGCGAATGAAAACGATGTTCAGCAGACTTTAGCACCATCTATCAGCCCACTTAAAGAATCGCAAGCAAGACTCGGAAACAATGGCCAAGCCGCAAATACCATCGCCGGTTGCATCTTTGCAAAAATCTTGGCAGAAGGTTTTACATAAAATAACAAAAAAGCGCATTAAGGCGACTCCCACATCAGAAACTGCTTTGCGCGGTTTGCATGCCGGGCGAGGAAGCTTTTTTACAACCAAACGAAAAATAATGGCTGGCGTTGTTGCAGTTGCCCTGATTCTAATACTTGTAGCGTTTTCGAGCTGGCAAAGAGGTAAGCGCATAGCTGCCGAACAGGCTGCTTGGGAGCAAAGTTTTGCGGAGGTTACGGATCTCAGAAATCGAGCTGAGAATGATCTTTTATATGCAAAAGATTCTCAGGCATCAACAAAAATAACACAAGCCGAACAAATTATTGCTTCATTGGATGTCGCAACGGACGACAGAAAGACAAGAATCGAGTCATTAAACAATGAATTCGATCAGCTGAAGAACCGATTACGCAAAGTTGTGGCGGTAAGCGGAATTACAGAGTTATATTCTTTGCCCGTGGTGGCGCAAGATGGGATGCTGACAGCCCCGGTTCTAACCGAAACGAAGGCTTATGTTGTTGATAATCAAAACCGAAAGATAATTGTTATCAATTTAGTATCACGCGAAAAAAATGAGATAACTCTGCCCAGACCCGGCCGGTAAGTTGGTTGGGGGGTCGCTCGGAGATAAATCCGTTGTGTTTATGGATGACAAAGGTAAATTTTATGCAGTAGCTATAGCTGACGATGATTTTACTCCACTCAACGCTTTTACAGGCGCCAGCTCTACCAGCGACTTTTTACTCTACAATAAACGTGCTTATGTGTTGGATGGTTCAGCCGGTCAAATTTATAGATTAGGCCAGACAAACTCGGGCTTTAGCGGACCAAGTACATATTTGGATAATGCTGATGATTTGATACGCGGTGGAGTCAGCCTAGCGATTGATAGCAATGTATATGTCGCTAAATCCAATGGCACAATTACCAAGTACTTATCGGGTGAGCAACAAGCCTTTGGACTTGGGCACAGTTGACCCGGCACTTCGATCGATTTCCGCGCTTTGGACCGATACTGATGACGCAAGACTCATGGTTACAGACCCCGCAGAAAAGAGATTATTACTATTCGATAAAAATGGACTCCTAACAGCTCAACTTACCTCGAATGAGTTTGGAACTCTAAGAGATGTTTCCTCTCGTCTAAACGCAAAACAAGCGCTCGTAGTGAGTGATAATAGGCTGCTACTGGTGCCGCTTCCCTAACCAGCTGATAGCGGATAGCCGATGTCTGATAGCGGGAAACAAATGAAAGAATTGAATAATGAAAAAATGAAATAAAAACGCTCCGATTGCTCGGAGCGTTTTTTTGTTGTACGAAGTACGAAGTACGAAGTACGATGTACGACGTACGTCGATTTGATAGTTATTTGAGTTCGCAAGAACCACCGGCATCTTCGATCTTTTTCTTGATCTCTTCCGCCTCGGCTTTTGAAGCGCCTTCTTTGATAACTTTAGGAGCGCCGTCTACCATGTCTTTAGCTTCTTTCAAGCCCTGGCCTGTGACTTCGCGAACAACTTTGATGACACCAATTTTATTGCCACCTGCTGCTGTTAGCTCTACATCAAATGAAGATTTCTCTTCAGCTGCTTCGGCACCACCTGCTGCACCACCGGCCATCATGACAGGAGCTGCTGCGCTAACACCGAATTTCTCTTCGAGAACTTTTACAAGTTCGGATAAATCGAGAACCGAGAGTTTCTCTACGCTTTCTACGATTGTTTTAAATTTTTCAGGCACTACAACTTCTTTCTTCTCCTCTGTTGCCTGTGTATTCTCATCGGACATAAACTTATTTTAATTAATAAATAATAGATAATAAATAATAAAGATTCGTCGCTCGTCGCACGTCCTACGTCCCACGTCTTAACTCGTGATAAACGTTATGAACGTTACAAACGTAATCTTATTCCTTAGGAGCTTCTTCTGCTGGAGTTTCCTCTGCTTTAGGAGCTTCTTCTGCTTTTGGTTCTTCAGCTGGTGCTGGAGTTTCGGCAGGTGCTTCTGTTGTTTCTACCGGGGCTTCTGCAGGTTTTTCCTCATCTGGTGCTACGGCGACCTCTGCTTCGGCTTTAGGAGCTTCGGGAGCTGGTGCTGGCGCACCTTCTTCTTCCTCTTTCTTGGTGCGGATTGCATCCAAGGCGCGGACGAATCCGGAAGTTGGACCGTTGATGACATTTAGGAACATGCCATACAGTTGTGTGCGGCCAGGGAGTTTGGAAAGAGTAACAACATATTCTTGTGTTACAACCGATCCGTTGAACAAACCACCGACTAATTGTAATGTGGTTGATTTGGTCATGTCGCCCAAAATCTTTGCCGGTGCTACCTCGTCATCTGTTCCGAAAGCTAGACCGAGCATTCCCGGGAATTCTTTGGAATTGATCTCGAAGCCGGCTTCTTTGGCTGCGCGGTTGATGAGAGTCTTTTTAGCAACAACATAAGGAATCTTACTTTCGAACATTTTGTCGCGAAGTTCATCAACTTGCGGCACTGTAAGACCTTGGTAGTTCGCAAAAACAACTGAAGGACTATCTTTAAAGAGCTGAGTAAGTGAATTTATGATCACTTCTTTTTCTTGACGTGTTTTTGGCATAAAACTTAACGTACTTATTTAACTCGTACTAAGTACTGCGTACTACGAGCTATTGTAATATTTAACGACCTTTGACACTGAAATAACCAATCACCAAGCTCCAATCATCAATAAATATCCAATCACACAATTTTCAATCACCAAATTGATCATTTGAGTTGAATCGGTTATTGGTTATTTATTGGTTATTGTTTTGTTGGTTATTGGTTATTAAAGTACCCACAGCATCCTGTGGGTAAAATCGCTAAATTAAGCGATATTTACAGCCTCGGCAGGGGATCTTTTAACTCCTTTTTAGGTGGAGCCCTGCTGTCTTTGGATGTGTGATGGACACAATATAAACCGAATAGAACATTGTGTCAACATAGCTCTGGGATGAACTCCATCCCTACCCTTCCTCTTAATTAAGAGGAAGGATGGTTTAAGAAACTGTAATTCAGCCCCTCTAATGACTTTAAGAGAGGGGGAAGGGGGTGAGTCAAAACCAGGCTACAGTTAACTAGGCTTAAACCCGGATTTGATCAGATTCTGCACCGGAATAAAAAGTGGCTCCGGCAAATTGTCCCAATCGTGCCATTGCCAGCATTCGCATTTATCGGGTTCCATGATTTGTGGTTCCCCTGCCGGTGCATCTGCGAGCATGTAGATTGTGATGTAGTGCTTGTCTTCATCAGGCATTTTATCGTTGGTTGCAGTTGAGAAGCGGATGTTCTCGATATCTAAACCGCACTCTTCTTTTGTCTCGCGAGCAGCGCACTCTTCCCAAGTTTCCATCCACTCCAAGTGACCGCCCGGGAAACTCCAATGCCCGGAGCCGTGTGCGCCTTTGCGTTTGTGCAAAAGGACTTTATGCTTCGCGTATGATGATGACTCCGAGGCCGACACGGACTTCGCTCATATTAATTATCAATTACGAATTAACAATTAACAATTTAGGAATCGCTGCCCTTCGACTTCGCTCAGGACGAGACGCGATATTTATTTTATTTGAGAAGCTAAGAATCTGGGAATCTAAGCGGGCTGCTCAGATTTTCAGATTCTTAGTAGCTTAGATTCTCAATGAGCTAATTGTTGCGCTAGCGGAGGAATGAGTCAAATAAAAAAATGGGGCTTCTGCAACCAAAGTCCAAAGACCAAGGTTACAAAAGCCCCAAGAGCCAACTATCGAGAGCCGGGTGACTCCCGAAAGAACGATGGCACTCCCCCGTACGGGCTGTGGTGGCCGTGCCAGTAGCCGCCCAAATTGATTCCGCGTTCATCCTGATAGAAGTCCAGATCCGGTACGACCTACCACGGATCCTCGCTTTTGATGTTGACCTCGTAACCAGGTATCCAGACATATGGCACCTCGCAGTCGGCCATGGCCTTGACCCACTCTGGGTGAAGTGCGGCCGTGGCCAGAATGCCGGCATGGGGCGAAGTATCGGGATCACGAATGTCAATCGGTGCGCGGTCGCGATTGCAACCCAAGTTGATCACCTCCCAACGCAAGACTGGCTCATCCTTGGCCGGGTGTTCGATGCCCTTAAGGAGGCGGAGCTTATCCGAGCCAGCATCGTCGTAATCTGCCAAACGCGATCTGGCGTGCTGGAGAGAAGCCGCGATCTGCCAGAGCTCTTGGAAAGTGTACTCCACTCCGCCCATATCGGCTCCATCAGGAAAGTAAGGCACGAGCGTGAGAGCTACCAGCTCACGATCCGGCCACTTGGGAACAGACTGTTCGATGAGTGTGAAGTCCTCGTCCGTGAAGTACCAGGAGCGCTGGATGTTGAGCTCGCGGATGCGCATGATCTGCTTCTCGATGGGAGTGAAGTATCCGTTGATAAGTTTTTCTTTACTCGGTAACCGCCCTTCTATACACCCCTGCAGTACAGCTGAAAGTTGATCCGGATCGTACGGATAGCCATCCTTTTGCCGAAGCTGCCGTTTGATCTCTGCGAGTTGCCCGTCAAGCTTGTAATACATTTCGCCTTCGACTCTGGTAGCCATGACGAATCTCCTTCTGCTTGGATTATCTTTGCCGGTGCACCATGCACCGACAAAGCCTCACCATCTACTTAAGTGATAAGTGCAAAGTGTAAAGTACAAAGAGTTATAATGGTTAACGTAGCAGAAATTTGGGGATTTGTCAAGGGGCATCGGACTATCCTCCCAACCTCCTTATTAAGGAGGTGCTTTGGTGTAAGCTGCCTGAAAACAACCCCTTAATAAGGGGCGGGGGGATGTGCTGTAAAACACACTAACTCGACTTAAGCCCAATCTCGTGCCATACTTACCCCATGGAAACACAAATAATAAAGGCTCCATCGGCGGAGCTTAGGGTGGTGGATTTGGGTAAAACCAGGCAAATAATGACCAAAGGGAAGGCTTATCACCGCGGTAAGCTTGTTAAGTTTTTGAATACAATGGAGACTCCGCTTAAATAAACTCAACTCGATATGGAGAAGCCTGTTATTGAAGAAAAAAATATTAGGGATTTAGAAAACTTATCAAGATTTCAAGATGAGGTTTTAGTCAACGGTGTATGCGAAAAATTTGGCATCTCAAGCGTCAGATTAAAAACGATGCAACCCAACATTATATTAGTTGAGGGTGTTGCGGATGACGGAGTGAAAAAAGAGTATGTTGCAAAAAAATTACGAAACCAAAGCCAGTTGCTCGATTCCAGCATCAACCGAGAGGTTATGTTTTATGAAGGTTTGTCCCGAAAAATAGATATCCATGTCCCCTCATACCTTGGTATGGTTGAGGGATTTGAAATTTTTGAAAAATTAACAAACCACACAGAAAATGTAAATAAAGTTCGTTTAGCACATGAGCTACCAAAAATACAAAGTGCCGTTTTAACGACCTCGGAACGCTCTGCTCTTGAGGGTGAATTTTCGAACAAAGCTAATGTGGCACAGAACGTCAAGAAGTTGATAACCGAAGTATCTCAATCAACCGTACCCACAAAACTAAAAGAATCATTAACTGGTTGCGCCTCGATTACAATTGAAGCCGTTGATTACCTGAACGGATTACCCCAAGTATTAACTCATGGCGACTATTGGAGAGGCAATGCAATTTTTAGCGATGGAGACTTGTATATTATAGATTGGGAAAATTGCCAAGTTAACAATAGTTATTATGATTTAGCAACGCTTTATTATACGGAAAAATTAATGTTTGGCAGCCAAGATGAAGAGTGGACTGAGGTTAATTTTGATGATCAAAAAGCTATGGAATATAATTTTATATTGCAGACAATTTTCCAGATCCTTCCTGAGTTATTGTTAGAGGAAAGAGCTGAACCCGTATGGAGGAAACAATGGCTTGATACTTTTTGTTCAGTAATCGATAAATACCATCAATAATTACCCTGCTATGAAAAAAATAGAAAAGATAACCGCCAGCTACTATGGAGAAAATGGTACTTATCTAGAAGACCATGCCCGGTTCTTAACCAAAGAAAGACTGAAAAATGATATACATTTCATATCAAAAATTTTAAGTCTGAAAAAAACAGATAAAATATTGGATATAGCATGTGGTCAAGGACGCCATACGTTAACTTTGGCAGAAAAAGGTTATTCGGTAGATGGTTTGGATTTTTCCGAGTATCTATTAGATATTGCCAAGAAGGTGGCTTCAAAAACCACAAACCACAAACCATTTTTTTATAAAGAAAATTTGGAAAACATGGAATTGAAACAAAAGTATGATAAAGCTTATTGGTTTTTTACCGACTTGGCGCAAATAGATTTACGCAAGGCTCTTCATTCAATAAGTAATTCGATGAAACGCGGTGGATTGGTATTAATTGATACAGACAATATATTCCGCATATTAACATATCTTTTACAAAATCCCGGTTCTGCATATACTTTTGATGCAAAGCGATTAATGCTCGTAGATAAAAAAAGAGGCTTAGAAGTGCCATATCCAGTTTTATTTATGTGGGAAGAATGGATAAAAGCTGCCGGGTTTTCACTTGTTTCAACTTATGGAGACTATAAGCTTGAAGAATATTCTATTAAAAGTCCACGTCTTATAATGTTAATTAAAAAAAACGGGCAAGGTTGCCCGTTGAGTAGTTCAAATTCATGCCGATGCGGCATGTGAGTTTATAGTTTCGTATAGTTTAGTGATCTTTCCTACGAAAAGGTCCGGTTTTTCAGTTAGTATCCACATCATCTCAAGGATTGAGTCGTGAATTTCTTCACATTTAAAATGTGGGCAATTGATATCTTTTGTTGTTTGGTAGTTTTCACCACGGCAATTACCTGCACAAACATACCGAACGTCGCATGCCGCGCATTTGACATTCATCGAGTCTATATGGAGTGATCGAAGTTTTTTTAAGATGGTGGAGTTTTCCCAGATATCGGACAAGTCCTCGTTTAGCAGGTTGCCTAGGTGAAATGCAGATATCGCGGTGTCAGCACATGGATAAAGGCTCCCATCGGCTTTAACATACACCGCCCTATTCGTACCAATGCCACAACCATAGCTTTTTACTCCAGCCGTAATACCCATGATTTGGTTAGCGAAGGTTGAGTTTAGCATTAACTCCTGATACCTTTCACTATGGCGTATAGTATCAAAGATTTTACGGTAAAACTTCGCCAATGGAACGGCAATCAATTGTTTTTTAGCTGCTGGGCTGTTACCACGGCCTACGTGCATCATGTTTAAACAATTGAAACCCTGTACCCCAAGAGTATCCACCAATCGCAATGTTGCACCAATATCATCTAAGTTACCTGCATGGACAAACATATTGATCGCAACAGAGACGCCCGCCTTGCATAGGGCTCGGATATTTTTTACCGTGATGTCGAACATGCCCGCGCCACGGATCTCATCATGAATTTCCGCACAAGAACCATCAAGTGAAATGGACATTTTTAGACGAGGAAAATCTGCAAGGCGTTTAATATCTTCTGGGGTGAGCAATGTTCCATTAGTATTGACCTGTGCGGAGAATCCCATCTTGTGCACATATTCAATCAGAATAAGCGCATCCGACCTGGTAAAAAGCTCACCACCCGTTAGCGCGACACGTGACACTGCATTATGCCAGGGCATTTTTGCAAGTTGATTAATAATACTTTTAACCTCATCAGTAGTCATCTCGCGTTCCAGTGCTCTTAACGCATTGGCATAACACATACTACATGACATGTTACAGCGTTGTGTTGTAGCGATAACCAGTACGTTTTCAACGTCATTAACTTGATAATCTGGAGCATCTTCCTGCGTTTGATCAAAACTTCCATTTACATAAAGTACACCCGAAGAATAAAGCAACTCCTTTACATCTTCGTAAATTTGTTCAGCCTCACCGAGCGAAAGCATCAAACGAGTAGCCATGTTTTCAATGATCAGTTGCGATTCCTCTAATTCAAATGCTTTTAGAATGTCAGCAATCTCTTTAGTCGCCGAGAACCAGTATGGTTTAGACGGAAAGATTACGACTGCAGCATCTTCCTTGCAATAAATCGACGGTTTTTCCAGCAGCGATACAGTGGCCATGGTTTCACTCCCTATTTAAAAAGGCGGAAAAAGACTTACCATCAATTCCGCCAAGTGTGCTTTGCGCGCGAGTCATTGCCCTCTGTAGTACATGACACCTTGTGATTCTTTCGTAAGAATCACAACTCTTCGATTGCCTCGATTCAGAATCTTGAATTTCATGAAATCCTCCACCAAAAGTGCGTTAGACGCAGCCAAGCCATATGCGTGACTACCGATTTTTACGTTATTATATGTAATAAAATATGTCAAACTTTAAATTTTATAATATAATCCAAAGTGTTCGTGGAGCTTACCGCTTACATTGTCTAAACCTCAGCCACATGCCATAATAAACCCATGGAAACACAAATAATAAAGGCTCCATCTGCGGAGCTTAGGGTGGTGGATTTGGGTAAAACTAGGCAAATAATGACCAAGGGGAAAGCTTATCACCGTGGGCGATTTGTTAAGTTTTTGGATACAATGGAGACTCCCCTTTCGGCGGCTACTATCAAAAAGCTAGTGGAGCTTAAGGGTGATTGGTGGTTGGATGAAAAAGAGCGTAGGCAGGATTTTGATTATGTTGGGAAAAGATTGATTACACTTATAAATCGGTTTGGATCTTTGCGAGGCAAACGTGTTTTGGATATTGGATCGGGTAGTGGGTCATCAGCTTTCGTGATGATGGATAAAGGTGCGAAGAATGTGCAGGGTGTGGAGCCGAATGCGCAGTTTGTGGAACTTGCGGAAATGCGTGCGCGTGATGAAGGATTTCAAAATGATGTTTCATTTTTGCAATTGAAAGATACAACCAAGTTGCCATTTGAAGATGGTAAATTTGATATTGTAACTTTTAGCGCAGTTGTTGAGCACATTCCCCCATCACTTCGCTCGGATATCATCAAAGAAGCGTATAGATGTCTCACACCGGGTGGTTTGATTGTTTTTACAGAGACACCGAACCGAGCTTTTCCATATGATGGCCATACGACAGGTTTACCGCTAATTTCTTGGATGCCACTTTGGCTCGCTTATCCGATTGCAAAGACGTTGAGTTGGAAGGTTAAGCGCGGACTCACAAAAGAACAGATGGTTGCTGAGGGAATTGTTGGTGGATCTTATTGGAAGATCAAGAAAGCAATTCCAGATGCGGAATGTTTGAATCTTAAAGGCGGAGATGCGGATTGGAAGTGCGATATGAAAAAGTGTAACCGCTTTATGAGATGGCTTTTGCGAGTTGGAGAATGGAAAACTCGTAATATTATGCGCCAGCCTCTTAATGCTTGGATGCCGATGCTTGACCTTGTCTTCGCTAAAAGAGAAAGAGATTAAGGATTAAGGATTAAGGATTAAGGATTAAGGATTAAGGATTAAGGATTAAGGATTAAAATTATGGGTATTCAAGTTGAATTTAATCCAGATTTGGCGTTGCGTGACTTTGCGGAGTTTGAGAATGGAAATAGAAAATTAGAAGAATGTATTCCACGCGATCTAAAGGTTGGTGAAGTTTATTCGTTTTTAAAAACAGGTCAAAGGAATTATTGGTTACAAGGTGAATTGCCGTTACTTGAGACAAAAGGTAATGAGATCTTATCAAGACCAAAAGCAAGTATAAAAATTATCGAAGTGACACATTTTTTAGATAATGAAAGAGTTTTTACAAAAGGTAAATATGAAGTGATTGCAGTGTTTGATGAGAATGAAATTCACTTTGAATCTTACACCCGGGTAAAATAACTCAAACTTTAAAAACTTTTAACTTACATTATATGAACGATGAAAAAAGTGCGCTTTGCCAGAGCTGTGGCATGCCGCTCGAATTAAATAATGCTGATGCACGAGGTACAAATGCTGATGGAAGCAGAAATGAGGAATACTGCCATTTTTGTTTTGTTGATGGTAATTTTAAAGAACCGGACCTGACATTGGAACAACAAATCGCTAAGCTTACGAAAATGGGTGTTGAAAAATTACAAATGCCCGAGGAAGAAGCGAATGCTTGGGCTAACGGTGTTTTGCCAAACTTAAAACGCTGGGCTACGCAATAACCAGATATAACCAATTTTCTGTAGGGGTGATGCCCGTGTGCTCACCCTGGAAGAAATAACAATCTATAAATATGAAAGTAATGATTTGTGGGAGCATGACTTTTGCTAAGGAGATGATAGAAGCAAAAGCAAAATTGGAGGAAATGGGGCACGAGGTTAAAGTTCCCTGTGACATTGAGAAGCATCTTGAAGATGCAAGTTTTATTGATGATCTAGAAGCGGATATCGAGCACGCAAAGGAAAATAATGTACTAAAAACTTGTTTTGGGTATGTTGCCGAAAGTGACGCTGTTTTGTTTTTGAATTATCCAAAAAACAATATCCCGGGTTATGTTGGGACATCGTCTATGATGGAAATGGGTATCGCTTTTCACCTGGGTAAAAAGATTTTTTTATTAAATGAAACTCCACATCATGATGATGCAAGATGGGTTGTAGAGGTAAGATTAGTTGACCCGGTCGTGATAAATGGAGATTTAACCAAAATACAGCCTTAAACCTTGCAACCAAATTTCTGTAGGGGTGATGCCCGTGTACTCACCCCGGAAGAAAAAACAAAATCACACAATCGTCGTTCCAAAATACTTCTCGCCTTTAAGTATCTTTTTTAGGTTATCTAGATTTTTGCCGTCGGCGATTATTACTTGGAGTTTGCTTTGGGATGCGAAACGGGAGGCGATGGGATCGAATGGTGCGTTCATGCCGGGGATCCATTTGTTGCCTACGATTTTACAGAAAGATTTCCAATCTATCTCTGTGAGAGATTTGGCGTCTTTGAATTTTCTAGGATCTTTATCGTAGGCTTGTGCGATATTGGAGAGGTTGATGACGTACTTGGCTTTGTATTTTTTTGCGAGGCGAATGGCAACATAATCAGTGCTCCAACCAGGTTTCCAGCCAGCGGCAATTAGGATTGGGCGGTTCCACGCGTGAGCGCGGGTTGGATCTTTGACCACGACGTGTTGCGCTTCGTTGCGGAAAATTGTGCGCATGAGGTGAGCGTTGAGACGCGTTGAATGGATGCCGAGCCAGTCTACATCTTCGTCTGCAAGCTTGGTGACGTCGCGTGCAGCTTGTTGATAAACGCGAGCCGTATTACCTCCGCCGACGACGAGGATGAAGCGCTCGCCGAGTTTTATTTGTGAGCGAATGAGGGTGGCAAAGCGTTTCAAAAAAGCGGCATCAATACCGCTTTTAGGAACCACGATGGATCCGCCCAATGAAATGACAATGGGAGATTTTTTCATGATTATTTTTTGGGTTCGTGTACAAATGAGTTACCGAGCCATCCTGCCGCCCAGAAGACGAGTGCGCCGGCAAATGCTGGCCAAAAACCATCTACAGAGAATCCGGGAACAAGATATGCAGCTAGCCAAAACATTCCGGTGTTGATGACGAGTGTAAACAATCCAAGAGTCACGATGTTGATTGGTAGAGTGAGGAGGATTACGAGCGGGCGAATGATTGCATTGATTAAACCGAGCACCAGCGCGGTAACGAGCGCCACCCAGAATGACTCAACCGTGACGCCCGGTACAATGTAGGCGACAAACAGGAGTGCGAGGGTGCTAATGACCCATCTAAATATCAACATATATTTTTATCAATTAAAAATTACTAATTATTCAACGTTATGCTTTTTTTGAATTTCGTTGATTTTATTTTCTGCGGTTTCCAATTGTTTACGAAGGTTTTCCGCGAGTTCCATGGCACGTTCGTATTTTTTCAACCCTTCATCCAGGTCCGCATTTTCACCTTCAAACCACTCGGTTATTTGCTCGAGTTCCTTAAATGCTTTACCGACATCAAACTTTGTAGACTTTGGCATATTGCGTTACGAATTACGAATCTGCGCGAATTACGAATTAGCTCCGATTACTTACGACTAACTAAAGTAGCTTTTGCTGCGCTTCGGATCGCTTAGCGCGGATTTTATCGACTATGAGGTCGCTCTCGCCATCGCGGAGGATGGCTGTGATTTTGGCGCCAATAGTAAGCGCGGAAGTGGAAGTTATTGCGCGCCCCCTTGCGTCGCTAAGCATGGTATACCCACGTGCGAGTACTCCTTTTGGATCAAGCGACGCAAGGAGACGAATCTGCGAACGGTATCTCTCTAGGAGCGCCGAGTGCAATTGTCTCATATTTGCACTGATGAGTGAAGTTTTTCTATCTAATTCAATTTTTTGACGTGATATCCAATTTCCTGGTGAGCGCATGGCGCGAGATAAAATATCTTGATAGTTGTTTATGCTGTCTTTAAGTGTGCGTTCGATGGAATCTGTTTGATATGCGAGATTACGTAGCGCATCAGCTTTATCCGGCACAAGACGACGTGCACAATCGGTTGGAGTTGAGCCGCGGACGTCTGCAGCCAGTTCAGCAAGAGAGACATCGCGTTCGTGACCGATGGCAACCATGGTTGGGATTTTAGAGGCGTGAATGGCACGAACAACCTGTTCATCATTGAACGATATCAAGTCTTCGAGCGAACCGCCGCCGCGAGTCATTACCAGTGCATCATAATCTTTATGATTGATATTTGCTTGCTTAATTGCGCGAACAAGATCTTCCGCAGAACCTGCACCCTGGACTTTGACGTGATAGAGATCAATTTGCAAACCACCCCAGCGTTCGCCCAAGATACGCACAAAATCCCCATAAGCCGCGCTTTCTCGGGAAGCTATGAGGGCGATGCGTGATGGGAATTCGGGAAGCTGACGTTTGCGAGACTCATCAAACAAACCCTCTTTTTCGAGTTTCATCTGCAATGCGATGAGTGCTTTTTTTAAGGCACCCTCCCCTACCAGCTCCACACGTTCTGCAGAGAGTGAGAACTTACCGAATTTTGGATAGATGCGCGGCATACCATAAACTTGAACTCGCATACCATCTTCCAGTGGAACACGAAGATTCCAAACTGTCATGAAAATTGGCACTAAACCTTTATCGTCTTTTAAACTAAAATTTACCCATTGCCCTTGGCTGATTTTAAAATCCGAAACTTCACCTTCCACGCAAAGCTCGTTCGCATCCCAAGATTTTGATAAAACATCATTAATATGGGCAATGAAATCTGCAACTGTAAAAACTGTCATATCAAAACAGTATAAATTAAAGGCAGAAAGAATGAAAGAAAAGAAAAAGACCCCTGAGTTGGGATCTAATGTTTGCAACAAGTAGGGCACTTGTGGCATTTTTCACAAAGAACGAATGGCTCAAAACCCTCACTGCAGCCCGGGCAGATTTCAATTTCGAGCTCCAGTGGCTCAAACTCTTCAGGTTCTTCGGGAACTTTTTTCCAACCACAGGCGCAATGCGAGGGACAACGTTCGCAAATCATGCAAAAATAAGCTTCCCGTACAGCTTGATTACAGCTGATTATTCCGCAAGGATAGAAGCGTTGTTGTGTCATTTCTTTTCACCCTCGCCACACTTGCAACAATTTTTGCATTGTTTACAAGCCTCGCAGAAGATGACGTTAACATACATCTCATTACAACCCGGGCAAATAACTTCTACAAACCCTGTTTTGAGTTTACGTGATCGTGTCCATCTGCATTCGCAACAAGCTATGCATTCATTACAAGTATCGCAAATATTATCTTCATCATAAATTCTTTTGCATCGTGTACAGCGATAAGTAATTAAGGATGGTTGCGAGCTGCGAATAGCCAGCTCCTCAAGAGCTTTTTTCACAGGTGCAACAGCCATAGTAACATCTCCCACATCTTGGACAGATATCATTCGCCTTATCTACAATTTGATGACACGCTTTACACTCTTCTGTTTGAGCAATCCTTTTATGATCTTCGACATACCACTTATTTCCCGGTTCGGCACAGCACATCTTACGCCCCCTTTTGCAGTTGGAGTTCTTGGTCGCAGGCGCGACATCCTTCGCACCTTCCACAACATTCGCAAAGTTCGCCGGCCAAAAATGGTTGCTCACAAACACGACAGTGGAATTTGGAGATATGACAACCGCAATGCGGATCGCATTGTTGGCACTCGGTGCAGAATTGATCGGGTTTAACCGATTTTCCACAATGATGACAGATAAAACTACTATCGATATCTTGGCGTACTAATTTCTTGTACGGCATTTTCCCCTCGTAAATGTGTGATGTTTTTGCCTATATAAGACTAAAAAGGACAAATGTGGCACTAAGTCACGAAAAATACCATAGCAAAAATCATAATTAGTGTCTAGATTAGCATTTTCCATTGTTTGATTGTATGTTAAGCTGTGTTTTCCTAAAAAGGAGATACCGATGCCAAAAGACGACGCACATTCAGATCCTCCGATGTCTTGGGAAACAGAGTCATTGGGGCGGGTACAATTCTTACTAAGTGACGCAAAGTGGGACGCGGACAACCAAGAGGTTCGCATACCCTCCGAAGAAGCGGGTGGTCACTACCCCACGTTTAGCTCCCTTGAGGAGTTTAGGCAATATTTGATTGGCGAATACACCTCGGTTTGGTATGGATCTGCACCAAGTGAAGGAGGTGGAGCCGTTTTTGACTCTATGGATGAGGTTGATATCGTGAACAACGAGCTCAAATATTATGCACAACAAATCAACTCCCTTGGTTGGGAGTTGTAACTACAAAAAACCCTCGCGGCTCGCGAGGGATGTTTTTTAATTATTAAGTTTGATTATTCCTCTCTTAATCTGTTCTTTGAGACTTTCGTTTGAAATATTTGCTAAGCGATCTAAACGCGATTGACGATCTGCTCCTTCGAGAATTTGCGGTTGGCTTTCGATTAATTGGATTGGGAAAAGTTGGACCTCGGCACCGTCGGGGCTGAGGTTTAGGCCGGCGATGAGTCCGTAGTTGGTTTCGCGAGACCAATCTTGATCGAAGACGAAGTTGCCGAGTGAGTATATGATTGGACGGTTGTTGTAGACTTCTATGGATTGCATCCAGTGCGGGTGGGAGCCAATAACAGCGTCAACTCCGTTATCAATAAACCAGTGAGCCAGTTCGATTTGCGTCATGTTAGGATTGGATTGATACTCGGCGCCCCAATGCATGAATACGACGACGTAACGCGCTTGTTCGTAAGCGGATTTTAGTGCGGCTTCGGCATCTGTCTTGTTTATTGGGTTGTCGGTGATATTGAAACCGAGTAAAGCGACTTTTTGACCGTTAGCTTCGATTATAGCGAGAGATGATGTTGCATCATCGCGGACTTGGTCGCCAAAGACTGTAATACCAGCCTCAGTGAGTAACTTGCGAGATTCATCCGCGCCGGCACGACCTTGATCTAAAGTGTGATTATTGGCCTGAGATACAGCAGTGATACCAATCTCTTTAAGCATAGGTGCAACTTTGGGATCAAATATAAAATCAACATCGCCTTTATCGGGTGCTGCGATTTTTGTTGTAACAGGGCCTTCCAGGTTGGCTGTGACTGCATCGTAATTTCCGAAGAAATTATTGTTTCCGTTTACCATCTTTCGAAATGGGTAAGCTAAATCTTTGACTTTTTGACTACGGGTAGCGACATATCTGCCCAACATCGTATCACCTACAAATAAGAGATTGATGTTGTTTTTGGTGCTTTTTGCGACCTCGACCGGAGGCGGAATTACCACGTGATCAACCAACTCCACTACAACCGAAATTTCTTTTTGTGATGATTGCGCAATGGTTTCGCTTTTAACAACAGTCTCTGGAATAGTGACTGAAATAAATTGATTGGTTTGATTATCTGAGTTAGCACGAGATGAGCCAAAAGCAACCAATGAAAAAACAGCCGCTGTGCCCAGAAGTATTACAAAGCCCGCTAGCGCGACAATCCAATATTTTTTCATATTCACTGTTTGAACCAGGTTTTACCATGATTAACACTCAAGGATTTACAGGATTATTTATAAATATAATCCTGTAAATCATCTTGAGCTTAAGCGAAAGAGAAATCCTGGTCAATCCTGGTTCTACGGTTGCAGTATATCATCTATCCTACCATCGATAGAGATGGTTACAGATTCATCCGTTGTCGCTTCTTTAAATGTTTCTTGAATTTGCTTTCTGATGTGCCCTACACGGCAAGAGCCACCGACTTGATATTCGAGAGCCTCCGTAAAATCAAAATGTGTGCCATCATCTTTGTAAGAAATCTCTGGATCAGGAATGTTTTCCGGGAGCGAAGTATAGTAGCCGGAGTTTGACTCGAGTAAATTGGGGCCTTTAAGCAATTCGTGAATTGAGATTTCTGCAGCGTCCCCTATTACGGTCATACGCTCTACCGGATAGACTGATTCACATTCCTCTCCCTCGATTACTTTTTCCGTATTGCCAAAAAAGACTGTTGTAATTTGAGTTTCCGTGGGAAAAGATACTTGAGCTTCGGCAACGTGGCGTGTTTCGCCATCTTTAGCGGAGGCTTCGTATATTTGTAATGTGCCGGTTTTGGTTGCAGGTACTGTATCGAAAAATGCTTTGACTTTAAATGGACCAGGGATCCCAATATCCGGACTGTTTACAATAGTATAACCGATAGATATTTGAACGCCGTTTTCATCCAGTAAACGCCAGCTGATACTATTTTCGAAAGCTGTTGTGGTGCCGTAGAATGTGAAAGGATTGGAAAGTTGTGTGCCATCGGGTAAGACGAAAGACGTCCAATTATCGGGACTTTTAAACTCCATCGAACCCGTTGATGTTTCCTCTACCACCACTTCGGATATTGTAGATGTTGGCACTTGTACCATGGTTGATGTTGGCACTGTTCCATCTATTTGAAGAAGTTGATCGCCAACTTTGAGGCGATTGATCTCAGAGTAGAGATAGCGACCTAAAACAATTGCACCAAAAAGCACGACCGCCGAACCTGCTACAATAGCAATTTTAACTGATTGTTTCATAACTTATAAAGTCTTAGTACTTAGTCTTAGTACTTAGTAAATACGGTAAAGTGAACCGCCCAAAATGTAACTTACTCAACTACTTCTCCTTCGATAAGTATTACTCCCTCCAAGGTTGTGCCGGGAAGAGGGACGGTTGAGAGGGTTTTTTGGATTTGGTTTTTGGCGATGCTCCAGAAGCAATCAATTTGATTTGGATCTTTAAGATTTTGTGTAAAATCAGCGATATATCTCCCCTTTTCGTTTTTGCCGACGCGGATGATTTTTACATCCTCGGGGATCATCGTTACAAGACCTTTATCTGCCTCGGATTTTGTTGGGCCCTGTAAGAGCTCATGCAGGGCTGATTCGTAAAAGTATAAATCATTTTCACCGGTTGAGATTATTGCGCGTTTCACGGGCTCTACAGATCCGCAGTTGCTTAGGGCGGCGTTTCTGAAATAGATCTCGGCGGTTTGAGTTTTGGTTTGGAGTTTCACCGGGATAAAGATTTGCGGACCATTTTCCGAGGATAAGATGCGTAGTTCGCCATCTTCAGAAATTGGGAGCTTGCCATACCAATATGCATCGCCAAAAGCCGAGTATGACGAGATGAGGCCCGGTATAGTGCTAGAGACGATAACGGCTCCGCTGCTGTCAACGACAATCCAGTCGCGATTTTCCATGAATGTTGTTGTTGCGGGAAGCAAGAATGGGTTCGGTAAAAAATCGCCAGCCTGAACACCTACTTCCAGCGTATTTTGAGTTGATGTTGGTGCGATTTTGATTGTATCTGCATTTTGATTGGTGTTTGCAACTTTTATCTGTTCTTTTGATTTAATGGATTGATTGCCAAAATAAACAACAACCCAGAGTGCAACTGTGATTAATAGTATGAGCAGTGTTAATCCTGCGGCACGTTTTAGTGCGGAATTCATAATTACTCTTTATTTGGAAGAACCACAATCATCAATCTCTTACCTTCTGAGACATTTCCGCCGTTCCAATCATGCGCGGATTCCATGAGATTTTCAAAGGTGTAAATATAATCTTGGCCGAGGCGCGTGCCAGGGTCGCCGGTTATGAAATGGCCGTCATCTGTATAACCTTTGACGACGAGCATGTGATAAAGCGGGCCGCCGTTGCGGAAATTGGGGTTATCGAGTTGCTTGCCTGAAAAAGGCATAATCACAGGATAACCACGAGCGAGAACCGATTGAATATCTAATGCTTCACTAACTGGAAAAACACGAACATCATTATAGCCATAATAATCCCGAATAATCTGAGCAATTTCTTCGGCTGATGTATCTTTATAACTTCCGAGTGTTTTATTTTCGTAATCAACAAGCTTTAAGATTTCCGAATCCGCCTCGTCGACGGGGATTTTGCCGGTGCGTTTGTTGTAGAATGCATCGACCATTATCATGGATGCTTCTTCGCAAGCTTCTTGATATGGGAAATCCCAGTTTGATTTGGGAGCTTGGCTCATCCAAGGAACATCCAGGTTTAACTCGGTGGGAATATCAACATCGCCTGCAAGTGGATCGGCCGCTTCGGGCTTTGCTTGAGGATCGCCGGTTTGAGGGCTGGATTCCAACTTAAAATTTTCACTTTCCGAAACACCGCCCTCGATATGAGATGGCGGACCCTGTGGAAGATCGGCGTTAATTGAGCCTTCGGCTTCATTTTTATCCGAATAACCGGTTGCAGCAGGAAGATTTGGACGGGTCATCAAAGTCCATTGATCACGTAGCCAGTGACGACCCAAATAAACTCCGATAATCAAGAGCATTAAAATGCCCAAAATAATGATGATTTTTCGCTTCATATTGGTTGAATGGTAGCAAAGAAATGGTTAAAATTCAAGAAAAGACGCCAAGTTGGCGTCTTTTCTTGTTTACAACTTTTTCATTTCCTCGATCATGCCCCGAATAAGCCCCATTCCAACCTCCCAAAACTCGGGATTATCCAGATCCATGCCAAAGCCTTTGACCAAGTTGTTTGGCGATTCTGAGCCTCCGGCTTCTAAGAAATCAAAATAAGTTTGTTTGATAGCATCGCCTTTTTGTTTGTAGAGGTTGTAAACAGATAAGCTTAGCAATTCTCCAAAAGAGTATGCATAAACGTAAAAAGGAGTGCGGATGAAGTGCGGTATGTAGCTCCACCAATATTTATAATCATCAGTTAAGGTTACGGAATCTTTGAAGATTTCCGATTGGGTTTCGCGCCAGATGGAATTTATCTCTTCGACTAGTAACTCGCCTTTTTCCGCGTGTGTAGCATGTAGTTTTTTCTCAAAATCAAACATGGCAGTTTGCCTGAACACTGATGCGAAAATTTCTTCTATCTTGTGGATGTATAAACTTTTTAGTGCGTGAGGTTCATCTTGGAGCTTTTCTTTTAGTGATTCGAAGACTAGCATCTCACAAAAAATGCTGGCAGTTTCGCAGACTGTGAGCGGGGCGTGAAACTGAAGATAGTTTTGTTTGCGAGCGAGGTAAGCGTGAATGCCATGGCCAAGCTCGTGCGCCATAGTTAGAACATCACGAACCGTTCCTTGGAAATTTAGAAAAACCAGCGGGTGATGACTTGGAGTTATGAACGAACAATATGCGCCCGCTTGTTTACCCGGGCGCGAACCGACATCAATCCAATTATTATCTATAAATTCTTTGGCTATTTGCGCGAACCTGGGATCAAATTTTTCGAAAGATGTTAAAACAATTTCCTGAGCTTGTTCATAGGTATACTTTGGCGACACATCGGTAATTGGCGCGTAGCGATCGTAATCAAATATTTCTTCGTAGCCAAGGAATTCTTTTTTTAGTTTGTAGTAATCTTCTACAATGGAATAATTATCTTTTACTGTTTTTACCAGTTGATTGACGGTTGCTTCTGATATTTCATTCTCCAAATGCCGAGCTGATTCGGGACTTTTAAAATTCCGCAGTCTGTCGTTTATCATCTTGTCTTGAAGTAAAGTATTGGTGATAAAAGAAAGTAATCTGATTTCTTCTTTTAACCCGGTCGTGATTCCGAATGCGGCATTTTTTCTTTTGTCTCTATCAGTATCATAGAGGAGACTTAATATTTCCGCTTCCGAATAATCTTTTTCCTCTTCTGCGATTTTAAAAATCTTGGCCGTCATTTCTTGCTCAAACAATCTTCCGAATGCTTGGCTGCCAGTAAGTGACTTTGCGGATAAGATTTTTTCTTCGGGCTCTGAAAGCTGGTGCGGTTTTTGCTCTTTTAAAATGCTTAGGTAGTGTTTAAATCGGCTAAATTCCGGATCGTTTATGAGTGACTCCAAATTGGCCTCGGGGAGTTCGAGAATTTGAATATCGAAAAAGAGAATAACTTGATTTAGCTTTTCATATTCGGTTTCAACCATTTGCATAAAGGCACCGTTTTTAGGATTTGCGGAATCTGCGGAAAAAACCAAATGAGAATAGCTACCGATTTTTGAAATCTGCTCCAGGATTTCGTTGTATAGATTCAAAGCTTCCAATAGTGTACTTGAGGAGACTTGCGGATTGTTTATTTTACCGCGATATTTCTCATCTAAAGTTTTGGCTTTTTGATGCACTTCTTGAATTTGCTCGGCGATTTTTGGGTCATCAATTCCTGTGAAAAAATCCCTTAAATCCCATTTTGGTAAGTTTTGTAAATCTGTGTCCATAATGAAATGATGTTACAGTTTTGTGCTTGGTTTTGCAATTTGATTAATGACATCCTCCCCGGGTTCCGCTTCGCTGCACCCGGGGTTTCCATTGGTTATACTTCATGACAATCCAAAGCCCCGTGATTCTCCGGTTCGTTTATAACAACCTGAGCATCTGGGGTTTTTCTTTTTCATCTTGCTGTTCTATATAGGCTTTTATCCTTGCCTCATCCAAGCCTATACTCGAAACGAAATATCCAACACTCCAGATGCCGTCCTTATCGAGGTACATTCTATCTATAAAACCAAACTTTTTCCTTATACGCTGGCTTGATTGTGATTTTAAGGCTTGGACGGCATCGGATATTGCGATGTTGGGAGGTATCTCTATTTGTAGATGTACATGATCATTATCGGTATTAACTGCTTTAATGTGTAGTGTTGGATATTGTTTTACAGTTTTAAAGAGGCTTGATAGCAATTCTTGCTTCACATATTGCTTTAGCCATTTTCTCCTACACTTAGTACCCCAGACAATATGATATTGAAGTTCATAGGTTGAATGGTTTAGGCTTTGTATTCTCATGCAAGCTAGCTTGCCAGATTATTATTTATATTTCTAGAGTAATGAAAATCATGGCAATCTACCCGCCCGTTCATCCCCGGGTTACGGTTTCTTGCTGAGAAGTTTCACCTTTCTGCGACCGCCTCCACCCGGGGTTTCCTGGGATATAAAAAAGACGCTCTGATAGAGCGTCTTTAGTTTTATTCCCCTGTCCTTCGATACCTCTCAGGACATCCCCTTTCAGAAAGGGGACTTGTAATATGTTATTTAAGCGGTTCTACCGTGACTGAAGTCATTACATCACCAACTGCGACTTTTTTGACCACATCCATACCCGATGTTACGCGGCCAAAGATACTGTAACTTGGTGGGAGTGGGTTATCGGCGAGCATGATGAAGAATTGTGAACCGTTGGTGTTTGCGCCGGCGTTGGCCATGGCTACTACCCCCTCTTTATATGGAAGATTAACAGTATCATCCTCGAACTTGTAACCTGGGCCGCCGGTACCATTACCCTTTGGATCGCCACCTTGGATAACGAAACCTGGTTCTACACGATGGAATTTGAGTCCGTTGTAAAAGCTACGCTCTGTAAGATAAACAAAGTTGGATGCGGCCTTAGGACCTTCTTTGGGAAGGATCTCGAAGACAATATCGCCCTTTGTTGTTTTAATGCGGATTTGTTTATTAGCGAGTTGTGCCTCGGGTAAAACGCCCGGGAAGGCTAGAGTCTCTGGGACTTGTGGTTCTGACATAGTTGTTTCTTCTTTTGGTTTAGATGAATCTTCGGTAGGTGGGAGAACTTCGGCAGGAGCGGTTGGAGGAGTTGAGGTTTGCATTTCCTCGGCGGGAGCCTCAGGAACTGTAGCTGCGCCAGCCTCTGGGATTAGCGCATCCATTGGAGGGCTGGGGTTAGAAGCCTGCTGATCTGATGAACCGGGCATCTTGTATTTATCAAGCGATACCGGTGAATCGGATGGTTTGCATCCGGCGCCGATTAAGACGGCTGCAAATAAAAGCGTTGTAAGTAGTAATCCATATTTCATAGTATGTGCATCTTATCCCCTGCTCCTGGGTATGAAAAGTGGAAAACTATTTCACCATATCGTCGCACGTCCTACGTCCCGCGTTATTGATATTATTCCCAGGGGAGATTTTGATTGCCTGCGATGCCGTGGATTATGATTTGGGTCATTAGGTCGGATTGTTTCCAGGTGTCCATGGCTTTTTGGAGGTGAAGTTCCATGTCCTCTGCTTTTGCAGATAAATCATGACCCGCCTCATCACGAATCCAAATTTGTGCGGGTTCATCTTCGCCGGGCATGTAGGCTAAACGAACCATGATAGCTTTAGCATCGGAAGATTTTAGAATTCGCTTGGCGATATTGCGGGCAATGATTGGAGCTATTACTTTTGCCTTATGCCAATCGAGCCCGGCTGAGTTTGGGATTGATGGTAATGCGGAACCATAAGGCTGGATACAAATGCCCGATTGGCCGATAGCGGTTTTTAGATTGTGATAATCGGATGCACCAAGTGGGTTGATTTGAAGTTTGTAGGATCCGGGTAAATCCAGTGATTCTATAACTTTAGTAATTTCTTGACGGATGCTGCCCAGGTCATGAGAGCCGTGATCGATGCGAATGGTTATTTCTAAAATGTTATTTTGAGCGCGAGTGACAGTTACTCCACCAACGCGACTCATCCAGAACCATTCGGGATCTTCTGCACGTTTATCATCTAATACTTGTGCGATTTTGTTGGCGAGATGTTGAACAAGAGGAATTTGTGACTCGCTCTCTTTGGTTGCATAACCAAAAGCTACAACAGGGTCGATGCAAGCCTGGCGAGCGTGCATGATGCGTTCGCTGGGGATCTTCTCCAAAGCGATAAAAGGCTCTAAACCATCAGGTATGCCGTACTTCCCGAGTATGCGACGAACGCTTGCGGATACATCAAAATCAGCGGTGGATTGCAGTTCTCCGGCTACAAAAAGTGCTCCGTGGCCGCCGGAAACCGAAATATGCACGCGGCTATCCGGGTCGCGCTTCAAATACTCGTCTACTATGCCTGCAGCAACTATGTCGCAGAGTTTGTTTGGTTCAGCCAAAAATGGGCAATATCCGCTTTGCATGGGCAAACATTAGCTAACCAAATTGACTGCGTCAAATCTGTCTGAACCTTGGTTCGCCCGATTTATTGATTATCTTGATTATTATCTCATTTATATTGTTAAAATATAAATCATGTTCATCCTTAAATCCTACGAATCGTAGTTCAAGACAACTAAAGCTCCTCCACATCTCGTAAGAATGAGATTTTTGGTAGTTCTTTTTTGGGTTTATTGGATTTCCAGACTGAGGTTACTTTTACTTCTTGAGTTGAGGTTTTATCTGAGCTGCGTGATCTGCGGCGATTGCCAAAGCGATCGAGTTCAATTGTGGGTTCATCGAAATCATCTCCCCAGCCAGAGTCTTCATCTCCCCAAGATCTTGGAGATGATGAAATTGAAGCGCTATGCCCGAGTTGTTCGGACTCGGTGAGGTTGCTTGGAAGTTCTTCCAGAAACATTGATGGGCGGCAAATGCTCATTGCGTCGTAACCCGCGACTTGAGGGTAAGAGAGGTATAAGCGGTTTCTTGCTCGAGTTGAAGCTACGTAAAATAAACGACGTTCTTCCTCGATCGCGCCTTCTTCTTCGAGAGCTCGCGGTGATGGAAAACCTTGATTGGTGAGATGGATGATGAAAACCGTGTCCCACTCGAGTCCTTTAGCTTGATGGATTGTGGAGAGGATCATGTGATCTTCGGAGCTTGCACTACTTCCTTTTTCGCGACGGAATGCGGCATCATCTAAAGTTGCATCGGCAAGAAATGCGGCGGTATCCGGGTAAGCATCTGCGAAGATAGCGAGCTGTTCCAAATCTTCGAGGCGATCGCGCCAATCGGGGTACTCGGCCTCGAGATGGATTTTATAATTATCGGAAGTTGCGACAGCTCGGACCATGGCACCCGGCGTTGCATCTATCATTGTGGCAAATACGCTTTGTACATCCGCCCAGCCAACTTGAGCGCGCGCGGGGATATTTACTTGTGTTGAGATAATTGCAACTTCTTTAGATTCGGACTCGCGTACTTGTTCGAGAATGATTGCACAGGTTGCGGCACCAATGCCGGTTTGCATACTTAAAACTCGGAGCCAAGCTGGTTCGTCTTTGCCATTTACTTGCAAACGCATGTAAGTGAGAACATCTTTAATGTGTGCACGCTCAAAGAATTTTAAACCACCACGATATTCAAAAGGGATTTCGTGTTTCATGAGCTCGAACTCCAGGGCTTGCGAGTGTGATGAGGCGCGAAAAAGAATTGCCATCTCGGAGAGTGGAAAGCCTTGGGATTTAAAAGCTAGGATTCTATCTACAATATTTTTAGCTTCTTGACGGGCGGATGGGCAGGCGGTGACGATAGGTTTTACACCCGGATCTTTGAGGCCAACAAGGTTTTTTTCAAATTGATTTTCGTTATTGCTTAAAGATGCGTTTGCCAGATCCAGAATTTGCGGGGTTGATCGATAGTTGGAAACGAGTTTAAAAATTTTGGAATCCGGCCAAGTATCAGGAAAAGATAAAATATTTTTTACATCTGCACCGCGAAAAGCATAAATGGATTGCGCATCATCTCCTACCACAAAAACATTTTTGTGAGCTTTACCGAGCTCGCTGATTATGCGAGCTTGAAGTGCGTTCGTGTCTTGATACTCGTCGACGAGGACATATTGAAATCTTGTGCTGATTTGGCTGGCTATGGCAGGTTGTGTTTCCATGAGCTTGAGCCAGTTCCAGAGTAAATCATCAAAATCCATGGCGTTAGATTGTTGCTTGCGCTTTTGATACTCGGAGCAAACCCAATCAATATCATTGGTACAATCCATGAAGTTTGGGTGCTTCATTTCTATGGCCTCTTTGATGGGCGTGTTGGTATTGCGGGAGTATGAGTAGATGTTTTTGAGAACCGAAGCGGATGGGAAGCGGCGGGTTTTGGGATCGATTTTGGCATCTTTTAAAACAGCCTTCATGAGCGCTTTTGAATCTGACTCGTCGAGGATGGAGAAGCTGGGAGTATAGCCAACCGCTCCGGCGAAAGACCTTAGTAAGCGATTGGCCACGGCGTGAAAAGTTCCACCCCAAACTCCTTTAGCTTGGGGACCAACCAGCATACTGATACGATCGAGCATTTCGCGAGCGGCCTTGTTGGTGAAGGTAAGGAGAAGAACACTTCTTGGATCAACGCCCTTTTCCAAAAGATAAGCTACGCGATATGTGACTGTGCGCGTTTTGCCGGAGCCGGCGCCAGCCAAAACCAAACAAGGGCCGTCGCCATGCAGGACTGCATCCAATTGTTCTTCGTTTAATTCTTCTGAGAAATTGATTTTCATAGCTGATAGCAGATGGCTGATAGCAGATAGCACGCCATCCGCAATCGGCTATCAGCTATCGGCTGAGTTATGAGTTTAGCAAGCCCTCGCGGTTGACACAACGGTTGATAAATGCTAAGAAGTGTGACAGCAGACTTGGGAGATTAAGATGCAAAAAGAACGTTCCCTGACAAATATAACAGCCAACCGTAAAGCATTTCCCATCAATTGTGAGGTAAGGCGCCCTTTGCGAAAAATGGAAGATTTTCGCGCCTATTTTGGAGTAGCGCTTGATTTGGAAAAACCTGTAGCAACTTCCCTTTATCCCACAATTTCTATTTGGATCAAATCGGATCAAGTAAGTACCATTCGTCTCGCTCCCAGTATTCCGAATAATATACTTGAGGGCGCGATAGATCCGATGAGATTGATGCGTGTGGCGAAGATTATCGAAAAAGAAAATGATCTTGATCCAATATATGGGTGGGTCTATGCGCTGGAAGTGATGGCTGCAAGCGTAATCGCACCAATAGTTGGCATGATATCTTTTAAGTGCGTTCCGGGAATAGGATCATGGGTTCTTGCGAGCATGGCAATCTCCGGAAGAAATTACAAATGTAAGCGCGAATCATTCGGTTGGAGAGAGTTTTTGCACAACCCTTACTGAATCTTTACCCCATGAGGGGTATTTTCATAGATGACAAAAAGTAAAAAATGTGAAAAACTTAGGAGCAAGGAGGTGCAAGTGGAGCTTGAAGAACTTGATGCGTACATTAAAACAAAATTACTGCCAGAGCACTATGAGCGTTCTCAGTATGTTGTTAAGCTTCTGTTAATGGTGGCAAATACCTATAGCTTAAACGAAAACCACGCACGGCTAGCCGGGTTATTACACCTTGTTTCGCGACAAATGAAGACAGAAGAAATGATTAGCTTTGTTGCGGAGTGTGAAGACACCCTCGCGCAACGCCTACCACAAGAGTATTGGACAGTCTTCCACCTCACCGGCCCTGCGAGTGCCCGATTCGCTTATGAAGTGTTAGACGAACGAAGTTATGATGTTTACAGGGCGTTGCGTGAACATACATTTTTGTACAAGGATACCACCATCTTAGCCAAGTGCCTCTACGTAGCCTCCATATTGGCGGCCGCCGACCAAAACAATCCAAAGACAGCAGTGCTACTTTGCGATTTCATGGCCGGTAGGCTGGAAATGGTTCTTCGCACCTTAAGTAAACGTGATGTGCGTAGCTTGCAAAAAACAAGTACACATCGTTTAGCCAGAATATCCAACCCCGATCACGGTGATATCGGCTAACCTCTTACCCTCTAGCAAGAGGGTTTTTGATTTCTTGCCATTCTCCTTCTTCAAGATCCCCAAGTTTAACATTGCCGATTTGTGTGCGAATAAGATCAGTGACCCATAAATCCATATAGCCAAACATGCGGCGGAGCTGGCGTTTTTTGCCTTCGGCAAGAGTGATTTTGTATGAATTTTCGCCAAGATAGGTTGCTTTTTTTGCCACTAAAAATTCGCCATCGCTTGTGATTCCTTTTTTGAGAACTGAAATGACACCCTTAGAATCCAAGTCTTTTTCGTTTTTTACTGTGACTTCGTAAACTTTTTCGTGATGATAGCGAGGATGAGTAACTTTTAATGCATAGTCGCCATCGTTTGTTAGGATAACTAAACCACGACTATCTTTATCCAGGCGCCCGACAACGAAGAGGCGTTCGTCGACATCGACTAAGTCGAAGATGTTTTTTTCACCTTCAAAACGCCTGTTAGTGCAAGTGTAACCGGGCGGTTTATTTAGAGCAATGTAAATTTTTGGAGCCTGGCTTTTAAGTGGCTTTCCATCAACTAAAATTTCATCTTCATCTGTGACGGATTGACCTATAATCGCAACCTCACCATTTACCGTGACTATCCCCTCTTGTATCAATTCTTCAGCGCGACGACGGGAACAATAACCCGACTCCGCGATCGCTTTTTGTAAACGCGACTTTTGACTATCTTTCATATGATAAATATCGCAATAGCGATTCCTGAATTCTTAATTCTTAATTCTTAATTAATGTGAATTTATTCTCCATATGCTTTCCAGCGATTTAGTTTATGCTCCTCGGCGTTCCTGGCATAATAGATTTTACCCTCGGCGTCGTGGAGATAAAAATAGTAATTATTATCTGCTGGATTTAAAGCTGCATCGAGTGCTTCTTTGCCGGGATTACAGATTGGACCAGGTGGAAGACCTTCGTTTTTATAAGTGTTGTAAGCGGAAACTGTTTCGAGATCATCGAGAGTTGGACGTGGATTGTTAGCGCCGGTTACATAGTTGACTGTGGCATCGGATTGTAAGCGCATACCAATCTTTAAACGGTTTAGAAATATACGAGCGATATTGCGACGTTCCTCGGGATTGCGACCTTCTTTTTCGACAATAGATGCTAAAGTTACAACTTCGTGCAGCGTGCGACCCTGATCTGCGGCAATTGCAGCAAAGCCCATGGTTTCTGTTTCGAATTCGTTTAATTGCTTAAGCGCGATTCCGAGCGGTAGCTGATCTTTCCAGACTCTGTAAGTATTAGGAAAGAGGTAACCTTCGAGCGATGTGCCCTCGGGTAAATCTTTTAGAAAATCGAATTGATTATCCAACCCTTTGGCGAATGATTTACCGATGCGTGTATCTCCTACCAAATCACTGACTGATGTTTCGGAGATTCCCTCTAAAATTAATTTTGATTTCCAATCATCAAGAGTTTGCCCTTCGATAAATTGCAAAGTTATTTCATTGCGTTTGGGACCAAGAGATATTTGCCTGGCGATAAGTTTGTATGATGAACCTGGAGCAAGCTCGTACTCTCCCGGCAGGGCGCGCTTTGCCGCTGCGTCGAATAAAGCGAAAAACCGATAACCATAAGCAGAAGTTATAATGCCTTTTTGATTTAACAGTAGTGCAATATCGCTTACCGAAGAATCTTTTTCGATTGTAATTTTGACTATGAACTCAGCCGGTGCTCCGATGTAGGCAGATGGAAAAAACCAAGCAGTGAAAATGCCGGCAATTAAAAGCAGAACTCCGAGAAGAAATAGAAATTTACGCATAACTTTGTATCTAGCGACTAGTATCTAGTATCTCGCAGTATGACCGAAATAGCTGCTAGATACAAGATACAAAATACTAGATACCTATATTTATTTAGTTTTAATGGGTTTGCGCAGGGCTTTGTGGCCCAGGCGTACCAAAGCGAATGATAGCAGACCGAGCGCTATACCGCCAAGTATATCGGTTGGGTAGTGGACACCAACAGCGATGCGTCCGATTATGATACCTAAAGTGATGAGGAGACCAATGCGGCCGGCTGTTTTGTTAACAAAATACATAGCGGCCGTGATGGCAACCGCTGCTGTTGTGTGCGTAGATGGAAATGAAGTTGTAAGTGGAGCCGGGATGAGAGTGATGATATTTTGAATGGCTAGAAACGGCCTATCGCGCATAAAGAACAGTGCAATCAGTTCAGAGCTAAGTACACCGACACCAACAGACCACAAAGCCTCTTTTACACCGTGACGTTCATGCGTGGAGCCATAAGCCCAAAGCCAGGCTAAAACAGGTAGAAATAAAAAAATCCAAACGCGAGCAAGAGCGATTGCTATCCACTGACCGGTTTCTGAAGCTATAAAAATCCGTTGAACCAGCAGTACCATTTCTTGATCGAACATGGGGCTATTATAGCACAATCGCAGGACCCAGATTAACTATAATTTTTCTAAACAAAATTAACCAAAATTTCTATATGATAAAATTTCATCTTATAGAGATTAAAGTTAATATTTTAAAATTAAGGTTAATTTGGGTTCTTATCTTTGTACTCACAATATTTTGCTATAGGGCACTTGTAGCAGTGGGGTTTTTGCGTTTTGCAGATATCGCGGCCAAATGGAACGAACGTGAGATTAATGTTGGACCAAGATGTTTTTGGCACAAGATCGGCTAGTTCTTTTTCAACTTTTATTGCATCCTTCCCTTTTGCCCATCCCAAGCGGCGACTAATTCTAAAAACGTGAGTATCAACCGCAATAGCATGTTTATCAAAACAATTTGATAGGACGCAACTTGCGGTTTTTCGGCCGACACCGGGTAAAGTAACAAGCAGATCCATTGATTCAGGTACTTTGCTGTCATAATCAGCGATAATTTTTTGCGCTAAGGCTTTGAGTGATTTCGCTTTGTTGCGATAGAGGCCGATTGTATTCATTGCTTTGGCGATATCGTTAACATTTGCCTCGGCAAGCTTTTTCCAGTTGGGAAATTTTTTACGAAAAGATGGAAACATTTTTAACACCTGCGCATCGGTGGTTCTGGCGCTCATTATTGTGGCAATGAGGCTGTCGGACGGATTACCCAAATCCATGTCCGCTTTTTGCGGATACTGACTTCTTAAAATCTTTAAGACTTTGACAGGATCTTTGTTCATAGCAAAACTATAAAATATTAACTTTAAAGAGTCTATCGAGCTTGGTTCATTGAATTTGTTGGGTAAACCTTGCTCCGCCCGGAGGGCTCTGCATGGATTGTGTTTACCGGTTCTGACGCCATAGGCGATACCAATCACTTCTCACGATAGCACGGGAACAGAATGGGCGATCATAAATTCGGCATGTTTTTTCCATGTAGTAATACCATCAAGTACTACATCCTCCTCGAGGATAGTAATGTTGTTAAATACACAATCAAAATATTGTTCCTTGTCTTCGAGAAATTTTTGAATATCTGTAAATGATTCTCCACAATGCGAAGCGACGGTCGAGTGGACGTGGATATTCTCACCATCATATTGCTGCCAGGTCATCCAATCAAAAGTTTTGAGAAGTAAGATGAGTCTACTATGAACATTTTGCGCTTCGATGGACAGATCTGTTTTTAAAAAGATTACATCCTGATCAAAATAACCGAAGCCGCCTATACGTAAATTCGTTGGTTTCTCATTTTCGCAAAATTTTTTGAGTGCTTCATCGAGAGTTGATATGTCATCAGCAACAAACTGATATTTGAGTGTAAAGTGAGGATCTAGTTTTTGCTTGATTGGACGTAAGATGCCAAATTTTTCAAAAATCTCATTGGCTAATTTTTTGTGATAATCAACAGCATCGCCTTGGAGATTGCATACAAGAATGTAGTTCATAATTTCTTAACAATTTTACGCAACTATCAAATAAGCGTTCGTCCGATCATTTCATCGGGCTGGGGCAAGCCCATGAGGCGGAGGATGGTTGGAGCTACGTCGGCTAGCATTCCGGCTGGTGGAGTCATGCTTAAATCACCGCCGATCACGTCGCCGGTTGGGGCTTTCATTCCCTCCAGTTGTTTACCGATGATGAGGAATGGCACAGGATTAGTGGAATGCTCTTTATCTATTTCGCCAGTTGTGAGATTAACAAGCTCCTCGGAATTTCCGTGGTCTGCAGTAATGAGGACTATGCCACCGACCGCGAGAGCGGCGTCGATTATGCGCCCCATCTGCTTGTCGATTGATTCGTGGGCTTTTATTGTGGCATCAAGGTTACCCGTATGCGCAACCATATCGGGGCTGGCAAAATTAGCAACGATAAAATCGTATCCGCCACCGGCGATCTCTTTGACTATACGATCTGCTATTTGAACATTGGCCATTTCCGGAGCTTTATCGTAACTCGAGACGCGAGGAGATGGGATAATAACACGATCTTCTCCCGAGAATTCATCCTCGATCATTCCATTTAAGAAAAAACTAACGTGGGCATATTTCTCGGTTTCGGCAATATGAAGCTGGCGCAGGCCCGCATCGGAAATTATTTTGGCCAAGCAGTTATCGATTTTGAGCGGAGGAAAAGCGACTTCGACAGGGAAATCTTTTTCGTATTCCATCATGGTAACCATGTGAAAGTTTTCAATTTGAGCGCGTTCGAATTTATCAAAATCAGGTAAAGATAAAGCTTTGGTGATTTGCCTGGCACGATCGGGGCGAAAGTTGAAAAAAATACAAGAGTCTCCGCTTTTCATGGTAGCTACAGGTTTACTACCCTTCTTGATTACTGTTGGAATAAACTCCTCATCATAAACACCTTTGGTATAAGATGCTTCGATCGATTCGGTTGGCGACTCAGCCTCCTCGCCCACACCATTAACCATGGCATCATACATTTTTTGGATACGATCCCAACGGTTGTCGCGATCCATGGCATAAAAACGCCCACCGAGCGTAGCAATCTCTCCCACTTTCAGCTCATCTATTTTTTTCTCCAGATCTTGAATGAAAGTTGTTCCGCTATTGTAGATTGTGTCGCGACCATCGAGAAAAGCGTGTACAGCTACATCTTTAAATTTATTTCGATTACAAAGTTCGAGCAATGAATATAGGTGATCAATATGAGAATGGACTCCTCCGGGCGAACATAAACCCATTAAATGCAGAGTTCCTTTGTTTTCTTTTGCGTGATTTATCGCTCCAAGCAAGGCAGGATTTTCAAAAAAGCTGCCATCTTCAATGCTCATATTAATGCGAGGCAAACTTTGAAAGAAGATGCGACCCGCGCCTATTGTAAGATGCCCCACCTCAGAGTTACCCATTTGCCCCCAAGACAAACCAACAGCTTCGCCCGAAGCGCGAACTGTCATTGCCGGGTAATGCTCGATTACATTTTTGTATACGGGCATGTTGGCACGAGTAATGGCGTTCCCATCCGAAGCGGGTGCAATGCCAAATCCGTCTAATATTAGTAAAACTATAGGCTTAGGGCGATCCATAATTTATTATTTTCTTAAAAGGCTCTTTCCTGACATTACCTTGGGAATTGGTTCATCTAAAAGACCCAGTATGGTTGGAGCAATATCCGCAAGTGTCCCCTTGCGGAGTTTCGCATTTTTTATTTTGCTGTTAACGAGTAAAAATGGAACCGGATTTGCATTATGCTGTGTATCTATTTCGCCATTTTTTGCCAAGACTTCTTCTGCATTACCATGATCTGCTGTGATTATACATATTCCTCCATTTTTTTTAATAGCCTCTGTAACTTCTTTAATAGCTAGATCGGTGGCTTCGCAGGCTTTAATCGTAGCTTCAAAATTGCCAGTGTGGGCAACCATGTCAGGATTGGCTATGTTTGCACAAATAAAATCATAACCTTTTTTTACAGAATCGGCTATGGTGTGACCTATTTCTTTAACACGCATTTGCGGTTGCTCATCGAACTTGACCACCCTGTGCGACGGTATCCTAATACGTTCCTCATTGAAGCGCGGAGTATCAAAACCGCCATTGAAAAAATATGTTACGTGCGCGTATTTCTCTGACTCTGATATGTAAATCTGTTTATGCGATCTTAAAGCTTCTACCAATGTGCAGGTGATTTCGTGATGCGGGAAAGCTGCCAAGGCATGATCTAATTGTTTACCGAACTCAGTTAAAGTAACAAAACATAGGTTGGGAATTTTTTTACCCCGATTGAAACCCTTATTACCATTACTTGCAAAGTTCTTTGAAATAAAAGGTTTTGATAATTGACGAGCCCGATCGGATCTGAGATTCCAAAAAATCACCGCATCATCCTTCTTGATGTGCACGGGTTTGTGACCATTTGTGATTATGGTTGGTTTAATAAACTCATCACTCTCTCCCCGTGAGTACGCGCCTTCTATGGCTACTGTTGCTGACCTTGCTATCCTGCCCTTGCCGTAAACCATGGCTTCATAGGTTTTTTTTGTACGATTCCAATTTCGATTTCTGTCCATTGCATAAAACCGACCTGATACGGTAGCGATGTAAGCATTTTTTGGTAGCTTGGACTCTAGTTGGGTAAGTAGTTTTAATCCATGATATGGAGGGGTGTCTCTTCCATCTGTAAAAATGTGCAATGCAATATTTGTAACTTTTTGTTTTTGCATCAGGCTAGCTAGTGCCACAATGTGATTTATTGCAGCGTGTGCGCTTTGATTGTTAGTTAGTAAACCCATTAAGTGCATTACACTATTATTTTTTTTAACATGTTTTGCTGCCTCCAGAAGAACCGAATTATTATAAAATGATCCATCTTTGATAGCTCTGTCTACTATAACTTTATCGGAAGGAACCGGGCGACCCGCACCTATGGTTTCGTGGCCGGCTTCGCTATTGCCAACTTCACCCCGTGGCAAGCCTACGGCTTCGCCATCGGCTATTAGCTCAGTGTGAGGATTCTGCCTTAATAAAGATTGATAGTTTGGCATTTTGGCAGAGATTATTGCATTGCCCTGCTTTCTGTGTGAAATACCGAAACCATCCAAAATAAGCAGAACTACTGGTTTGTTGCCATTGGGTTTGAGAATTTTTCTCGTGGTCATATAAAAAATAAAAGCGCACAACCATTAGTTTCTTATTGTTTACTAAGGTTTTAAAAGTTGTTTGGCTATTTTACAGCCTAAACCATGATATAACAAGTGGATTTTTGGCTAAATATAGAAAAATAGTTTTGTTTGTAGGATAACACGTTTTTTGTTAATTACCCTTGACAAAAGTGTAAAATTGTGCTAGATTAACACATCGTCTAAATAGGGCGATCGCCCTTTAACACAAAAAACAAGACTCAATATTGAGATATAAGGAGAACATCATGCCAAAGCCATCCAGACTAAACCCCGGCCGTCCCCCTCGTGCACAAAAACAGACAAAAACAAGCGACCCCGGGTCGTCAGCTGCAGAGCTTACGGCCATCCAGGATGCGCTGGACTCCACAACAAAGGAGAACCGACGCATCGCGAGCGAACTCGAGAGCCGACAAGAGGCTCATGAGCAAGCACTCAAGGCCAAGGAAGACGCTCTTGCCGCGGCAGAGGAAAAAATCCTCCGCATTGAGAAAGAGCTTTCCGAAACTAAGGTTGCTGGCGCCAAAACCGGCGACAACACGTATGACGAGCTAGTTGTCATGCGTGAGAGCGTGCAGGAAGAATGTGAACAGCTAAGAACAGATGTCCAAAGTCTCACTGCTGAGCTAGCTGCCGAAAAAGAATCTTACCAGACACTGGACAAGGTTTTTGTCGAAAAGCTGCATTATATCGAAAGGCAGGATGAGCAGCTTGCCACATTGACTGAGGATATGAACAAGCTCAAGAAAAGCAAGACCAAGGCCGAAGAAGATTTGGCCAAGGCACTTGCCGACTTGAGCGCTGACAGTGGTAGCACTGTCGAAGTCGACTCTCTGAAGCGGCGGATTGCCGAGCTTGCGCAGGAATGCGAAAAGCTTGAGCACAAGCTTGCCAAAGAGACTTCAGCGGCCATCGAACTTCAACAGAAGCTCGATGAACTAAAAGATCGCTTCGACGGCAAAACCCCCGTTGATAGCGGGCATTTCAAGACATTCCAAATTATCTTGAGGGAGTTGAATGCCCTTGATCCGGAGAAACTCGGAGCCGATTCGCTGATCGTTAAGCGTATCAACGATATGATTACAGAGCTCAAGGCGGATCTTGCGCAAGCGAAATCTGAGTTGGCGAGAGCGGGTTCGGGCGATCATGACACCTGCAACAATGAAATCAATCGACTGGAAGCACGTTGTGTTGAGCTCGACCGAATGAAAAATCACGAAGCCGCCCTGAAGGATGAAAGCAATGACAACCTTCAGAAAGCCGTGGCTGATCTTGATAGCGTGCGCCAGAATCTTGACGACTGGAAAAAGCATGCCGACAAAGTGACTTCGGAAAGAGAGGATCTTCATCAGACGCTAAAAAGGCTCGACCCGGATCCCGATGCCACATTGGATGGACGGGAACAGCGAATCCGTGAAGCTTTGGAAAATACCGATCAGTCCGCATCTCCAACTACCCACAAAAACCCTTTCAAGGAACCCCTGGTTCTCTTGGCACTGGTGGGCATGCTCATCGCTGGTGCTTTTGCGAGTTACATGTTCGTAACTCGTGGAATGAACAATTCTTCCCTTGGAGCTTCGGCCGCAACAAGCGCCAGTGCAAGTGCGAACGCCGAAGCACCCGAAGGCGAGGTCTCCAATACTCTTGAAGGCAAAGCTGTGGATGCAGAGGAAGAGCCAGCTACGGAGACTGCTGAAGCAAATGAAGCTCCGGCGGCTGTGATGTTGCCGGAGACCTGTTATCCGGTGGATGCCAATGTGATTGCTCTGTTCTTTGGACAAGAGCTCCGCGATGGCAAGATCCACGGACAAGTGCCCCAACTCGAAGCCGGAAAGAAGCGCATCAAATGCGCAACCGCTCCGGTCTACGATGCGGCCAGCAAGCTGACGGACATTTCAGGCTGCGAAGCTTGTGTGCCTGGTGGCCCCGGTATTTACAAAGCCGAAGGCTACATGAAAAACCTGTCGGCGCAGATCGATCCTTCGTGCTACACGGAACCTTACGACTACAAGTTCCACATGTGGCCGAGCGGTCAGTCGATTAGGTTCAGTTGCGACACTCTCGCGCCGTACGACCCGGTTCGAAACTGTCGCGATGTTCGCGGCTGTAACGTGATTGTGCCTGACCCGAATATGGTCAAGTGCAGCACGTGCGGCCAGTGACATAACCCCTTACCCCGTAGAATTGCTAAACTAAGCGATTCTACGGGTTTTTTAATACCTTGATTTTGTCTGAATCTTGATTTCCGCCAAAGGCGGATCTGCCTATGGATGAAAACTTGATCCACACTCAAATTTTCTTGATTACTACAGGAATAAATTTACTCAATAAGTAATCAAGTGAATTAGGCTAGTAATCGATTTGTAAATCAAGGTTCAGACAGTAGGAAGGTTGACTTTTGAAGCAAAGTGTGGTTAATTAGGTTATTCTAAAACCAACAAAAATGATCTTTCGACAAGAATGTGAGGACATATGGCACAAAACAAAACTCAGTCATTTGAGCTGGATTTTCAAGATGGTCTGAGGGCAAAGGGCGAAACAATTTATGGAGACAGCCTGGCCGAGATACGATGTTTACTGCCGCACTTGAATCCGGGTGCACAGATGCATTACAAAAATAATGTTGAGGGCAGAACCTCTTGCATCGTAATCGGTGACGCAACCGTGCTTAGGATCGAAAACGATCCCGAACAAAAAAGCGATGAACCGCTGCGGGTGCGTTTGATTCTCAAGTTAGTGGAACGAAACTTCACCACCTTGCCCGATGTTGGCAAGATGATCACTCTACTGCCAAGAGATAGCGTGAATGCCATCGAGGCTAGGTGTGTTAGGGCAGATACCGAGGATGCAACCTTTTGCGTGATCTTCGAGATACCACATATCGTGAAAGGCAAAACCGTCGTACTCAGTAATGAGGATGGCGATTTTAGTAGGGTCAAAATCGACTCTGCAAGACTAACTTGTCTGAATTCGGGTGTTGATACCTCGGACTGCATTATCTCCATATCTCAGGTTGAGGTTATCGAAAAAACTCCAGAACCTGTAGCGACAACCAATACAGCACCCCATCAAGACATTGAGGAAGACACATATAACGAACCGCAAACTTCTGTTGATGATTCAGCAAAGGCTGTTCGTTTTTCGGTGAGCGACAGAACCAAAGTCGCACTGCAAATGATAATTGGCGCTTTGTTTTTAGCCAACCTGTTGGTGCTGGTAGCCCCAACGGACGGTTGTGCACACGCAGCAACTGTGAGTTCGGAAAAAGGTGTAACAACGGTCGTCCAATCCTCAGTTACGTCTAGCGAAGCACCTGCAGAACCGCTGGAATTGGCACATGTTATGGTAGTCGGAGACCCGGCGGAGCACACCATCCCCATGAATGCCGAGAATCTTCGAGCTTTCTTCTATCAGCAGAACATAGCTAAGATGCCCGGCAGCATTACCGGCGAAGTGGAACCAAACAGCTTGGGGATCTTCTGCGAAAAATCGCCGGTTTATGACATGAACGAAAAAACCAGCGACGTTAGCAGTTGCAGAATATCGATACCGGCAAATGCCAAACAGGGAACTTACGCTCTGACGCAGGAGCTTTCCGAATCCTGGTTTCACCAAGAAGATCAAACCTGCTTTGTTGAAGCAGTACTCCCCTACTACAGCTCTCCCGATGATGTAAGGAACGGCCTGCGCATCAATGTGGAAAGTTGCGAGTGGAGCTTTGATCCAAGCCGCAAATGCTTCGATTACTCGAAGTGCACATTCACTGTTCCGCATTTCACCGCGGAATAACTCAAAAACCTCCCATGGGAGGTTTTTTAAATTTACTTTTGTAGGGGCGCATCCTTGTGATCGCCCGTGCTTTAACTAAAGTTTTATAGTTACGCCGTTGGCGATAGAACGGGCGAACACGAGGTGTCACCCCTACGGGTATTGCATTTTAAATTTTAATCCATTCGTGGATCGTGGACGGAGATTTGGATGAGGAGTTCGCGATTATCTTCGGGTAAAACAGGGGCTGGGCGTTCGAATTTGCATTTTTCACATTTAAGAACAACTTGTGCGATCTCCCCTTTCTTAACCACAACTCCAAATGGCTTCATCTTTCCACCGCAAGATGATTCGCGATCGCCCGGAACGTCATCGACATGTTTGGACCAAAGACAAGCTGGGCAATGGTTGGTGTAACCGTTGCCTTTTACTTCTTTGCCGCATTTTTCACAAACGAAGTCTTCTACTGTACGTTTCATAATTTAATTAATGTTGCTCGGGTCGCATTATTGGAAAAAAGATGATATCGCGGAGATTGGATTGGCCGGTGAGTAACGCGAAGATGCGGTCGATGCCCATGCCCCAGCCGGTGATTGGTGGGAAACCCATTTCCATTGCCTGGATATAATCTTCATCGAGTTCAAAACTTTCTTCGTCGCCCGCTTCGCGGAACTCGGCTTGTTTTTGCATGCGCTCCAGTTGATCAATTGGGTCAACGAGCTCGGAGTATGCATTTAAAACTTCCCAGCCGGCGATAACAAGTTGAAAAGTATCAGCTAAGCGTGGATCATCGTTACTGCGGCGAGCAAGAGGTTTCATCTCAGTTGTGTGTTTGGTGATGAAACATGGAGCCACCAAACCGGGTCTAACGGAGTGTTTGTAGAGTTCGTCGATTAAAGTACCAATACCCTTTTTCTCAATATCCTCGACAACGATGCCTTTGGCCTTGATAACCTGTGCAAGATCTTTCGCTTCAGAAAACTCGAGGACATCAATTCCGGTTTTTTGTTTGATGAGATCTGTGATTTTGTAGCGTGGTATTGGTTGAGATAGATCGATGGTATGAGCGGATCCCGTCTTGCCGATCACTTCGAATTGTAATTTGCCAAAAGTTTTTTGCAAAACATCACGAAGTAAATGTTCCGTGAAATCCATGTTCCATTCGTAATCTTTGTAGGCCACGTAATATTCGATTTGTGTAAATTCTTGATGATGAGATGGATCGGAGCCTTCGTTGCGGAAACATTTTGCTGTTTCGAAGACGCGCTCAAAACCGCCGCCGATTAATCTTTTGAGATATGTCTCGGGAGCAATGCGCAAAACCATGTCCATGTCGTAATCGTTGTGATGCGTTAGGAATGGTCGAGCTGCTGCACCGGTTGCGACCGAAGTGAGGATTGGAGTTTCGACTTCGATAAAATTGTTATCTTCGAGATAGCGACGGCAATTGGACAGAAAGACAGAGCGAAGTTTAAAACGCTCGAAAGATTCGCGGTTAGCAGCCAAATCCATTTCACGATGACGATAAATCAGCTCAACATCTGTGACGCCGTGGAATTTTTCAGGCAGTGGGATTAGGCTTTTGCCAAGGATTTTGATGGAGGTCGCCCAAATAGTAGGCTCCCCTGTTTTGGTTACTCCTTTTTTACCGTTTACACCTAAAAAATCTCCGCGATCTAAAAGATCGACGAGCTCGTAATTATCCGCTCCAACATCATCGACTTTAACACCGATTTGGTGACGGCCAGATTCATCTTGAAGTTGGTAGAAAGCCAGCTTGCCAATTACGCGCTGAAGCATGATGCGCCCGCAGACGCTTGCCTCTTCGCCATCTTGGACGTTTACCAGTTCAGCCAAAGTGTGAGTTCGGTCGAATTTGGCCGGGTGCGGTTCTATGCCTTTGGCGATTAATGCTTCGCGGCGGTTTAGGCGATCTTGTCGCTCGTCTGTTTGTTGTGCCATATCCGCAAATGTTAGCTAAAATGCTAACAATTTGCAATAACCAATATTACAACAGTAATAACCACGGGCTAAAACGCCGTTGCTTGTTGCCTCTTTAAACCCAGCCGCAGTTCTAATCCATAATGATCGGATATTGTGACGCGTTGGTCGTTGGGACCGCGGACTATGTGCTCGGTAAAAATTGTGTCCAGATGATTAATGGCAATTGATTGTAAAAAGTTCACATCAAGATGGAAGTGATCCATACTCTCGGGTTCATCTTTACTGTGTGGTCCATCGATGTTTAGTGGATTCGATGAATCCCAAGTGGGCTTGCGTTTATGCAGTTCGGGGCCGTAATGCAGTGACCAAGCGTCATGAAAATCAGGACGTGTAAGAGCACTATAACTTTGCATGGTTGCTTCGGGGCTAGAATTGAAATCTCCCAACAGAATGCGTTGGGAATTTTTGTAATTATCTAAAAATTTAAACATCTGGCCGTATTGCAGTTTGCGGACTTTATGCATGAGCCAATCATGCGGTTGCCAAAGGACACCACCCGAAGTGTTGTGAGTATTAACAATTTCCAATTTTCCAAATACCCCGGCATCAATAGTGCAATGTAGCATGCCCTTACGAATAAAAAATGCCTCATCGGGTGGAACGATTTTAAAAGGATGAAATTTGGATTGTAGAATTGGCTTATCAGACAGGATGATTAAGCCGGGATTTAGATGTGAGCCATGATGTTTGTATTCGGCTACTGCATAATACGGATAGCGATCTCGAGTTTGGTGTAAAACGAATGCCACATCATGCGGATCATATAGCTCTTGGAGAGCGATGATATTGGCTGGGCAGCTATTTAGTGCCGCGGGCAAATATTGCAAACGCATGTGCTTGTAGGGGGCGGGCTCGATGATTACATAGCTCAGGCGTTTAATGAAAAGCATCCCAACATTCCAGGTAACAAAAGTCAGCGAAGGATCAGCGCTTGATTCTGGTTGGTGAATGTTTGATGCACTCCCAATGTTTTCTGGATACTCCAAAGACATAACCTGGTTATAGATAAGATACGCCTTTGATTTTATGTGTGTCAAGATATAGTTATGTAACAAGCAAAAAAAAGCTACCTAGATTTTATATATTTTAACTTTCATCGCTAAAAACTTTGGAGAACCTCCCGTCTAGCTTATATACGCCGAAAGTTAGTGAGTTTATTCTTACTTTGCTCACATCTTGCCATATTTTTGGCTTTATGATACATTTACGCGACACAAATAAGATGGGTTCGTGGTGTAGCCTGGTTAACACGTCACACTGTCACTGTGAAGATCGCCGGTTCGAATCCGGTCGGACCCGCCACGTAAAATGCTCAGCAAAAAGCTGGGCTTTTTACTTTCGCATCACGTGGCACCGCCAGAACAAGAAACTCCTTATTGGGCGATTTTTTTATGCCTCTGTAAGCCTTCGGGATTGGATTGATTCATGTAGGTACTGTATTATTTAAGTATGTCTAAAGTTTCTGAACAAACTTATAAAAAAATTGCAACCTATGTAATTTTCCCCATTGTTTTTTTATTGACAATCTATTATGGATATCAGATCATTGATGTAGTTTTAATTTCTTACACTAAAGGTGAAATTCGGATTACCAACCAAGACGCATCAGATAAGTATATAACATTATCTTCCTGTCACATCGAAAAGACTAAGACGAGCGATGATAAGATGATATTTGCATCTGATGACAAGCTTTATGGTCTAATCTTAAAAACCTCAGGACACCAGATTTATTCATATCATCGAATTATTGCTGGAGTTGAATTGTTGCCTAGTCAATGCTCAGTAATAACTTCTGACTTAATGCGAAAACAATTAATTAGCAGTGAGGGCTGGTGGAGGTTTAGAAATGTATAACACCTAGAGAGGGTCTTATGCCCTTAAATGTCTTGAAGAAAATAGAGAGATTGCAATCGATATTGAAACTCATGGATGTAAGTAACTACGATATTACTTTATAAGCCAAGTTACCACTGTCCCCCCGTACAAAAACAGCCGAAAGGCTGTTTTTTTGTAAAAAAATCAGGCAATTACTTGCCTGGCGAGTGTACTAATCAGCATACATCATTTCTTGAAGTTGGCAGTAAGTGATGTTTATAAGATTCCGCGACCATAGAATCTTTTAAGCCGCAAATAGTTCCTTCAAACTCTGAATAGCTTGCAACGAACTCTTGATCGCTTGTTGATTACCGGTTTGTTGCGCCCTATTCAAAACATCAAAAGCAAACTCAACTGCTTCGAGGCGAGCTGCGTCTTTTACGCAGATGCAGCTCTCACAAAGCAGATAGTGCAAACCTTCGCGCTTGTAGAAGTCGGTATCCGGTGTGCATCTTTTTATGTTTAAACAAGAACCGCAAAGGCAGTATTTTCCACCTCTCTGATCCACCATTGGATCTAAAGATGACGCGATTGGGTTTTCTTTTGTTCCGGTTGACATGCTTTTCTGGCTTGCTCAAGGATGGTGTTGTTGTGACAAAGAAACAAGCAGCGCTGACCCTGCACAAGCTGCGCTCTAACAATGAATGCACTGCAGATAGTCTTGCCGGTTCCGGGCGCCATAACCATGAGTGCTCTGCCTAGTAGCTGAAGCGTCTCATTGATACTCCTAATAATTGGTCGTTGGTACTCATATGGAGCAATCATAGTCTTCGCCTTCATATTCTTCTCCTTTTGTTGAGGTATTATTGTCGATGTGCGGATAGTTCAGTTAAGCATTATTTTTGCTTAATGTCAATACAAACTAGCCAAATTCTGTCACCATGCTATGCTGTGGATATATGGCATATTGGTTAATGAAGACCAATCCCGAAGTATTTAATTGGGACATGTTGGTCGAGAACGGAAAAACCCGTTGGGACGGGGTCAGAAATTATCAGGCACGTAATAACCTCCGGGAGATGAAACCCGGGGATTTGGCATTTATGTTTCACATGGAACCAGAGCCTGGTGCCGTTGGTGTGATGAAGATTGTATCCGAGCCATATGACGACCCTGAATCAAGTGAGGGTAATTGGGCCGTTATCGATGTGGAGCCGGTTATAAAGATCGAACGCTCTGTGAGCCAGGATGAAATTAGAAATACTCCGATGTTGAATGTGCTCCCGCTTAAGAGCCAGCCAAAATTATCTGTAATGCCGGTTTCCGAGGAACAGTGGGATTTAATTTTGAGGATTGGAAAAACGACACTTAAATAACAATTTACAAATAATAAATAACAAAGATTCGCTAGTCGGGCCTTTTTTTAAAAAAAATACCCACGAGGTTATCGTGGGTAAAGAAGGTTGGCATAGTGCAGGGTTGGCTAATCCCCCGCGCAGGCTTCGCAAAACGAAACTTGCTTTTTAGCATTATCCAAATCCCGGTGTGTCACTTTTGATGGTGACGGGCATCGTGGCGTTAGCTAACAGGCGGCCAAGCCGTTTAGCTTATTACCCACTGCACACCGAAACCGGAGTTTTGACTGACGACTTTAGGCCGGCAGTTTCGGCTTCTCATGCCGTTGATATCCGAACCGAGATAATGCCTATGCCAGACATCAACTCTATTTGATATATAACAGAAATCGACAGGTTTGTCAAGGGCGGGACGTGATAATTTTTAATAAATCCCTATGATAAGGGATTTTTTAAAATATATTTTTTCGTATCAGATGTTTCTATGACTTTTGTATCTTCTTCATTGTCTCCATAACCGTATCCGGTGTAAGAGACATGGTGTCGATTTTTTGTTTGACCAGGAATTTGGCAAAATCCGGATAATCAGATGGTGCTTGACCGCAAATGCCGATGGGTATGTTTTTGGATTTAGCCACTTTAATTACACTTGATATCAGATCTTTTACGGCTTGATTACGTTCATCGTAAATATGGCTGACCAATGCTGAATCGCGATCCACGCCAAGGGCAAGCTGAGTTAGATCATTGGAACCGATGGAGAAGCCATCAAATAGATCAGCAAATTGATCGGCGAGGATGACATTGGCAGGGATCTCAACCATCATATATATTTTGAGACCTTTCTTGCCACGAACGAGATTGTTTTGTCCGCATACTCACTTGCAACCTGTTTCGCTTCTGCAACTGTGCGGCAAAATGGAATCATAATAATTATATTGCTGAGGCCTAAGGTTTCACGAGCATGGCGGACAGCAGCACACTCTAAGGCGAAGCCTGGTGCATAGTTGGGATCATAATAACGAGATGCACCGCGCCAACCAAGCATTGGGTTAGCCTCATGAGGTTCAAAAAATTTACCACCAACCAAATTGGCATATTCGTTGGTTTTAAAATCCGAAAGCCTTACAATAACGGGTTTGGGATAGAAGGCGGCGGCAATTTTTGACATTCCCTCGGCAAGAGTTGAGATTACGTATTGTTTGGCACTTGGGTAACCTGCTGTGAGTTTTGTGATTTGTGCTTTTGTCTTTTCGTCGAGTTTTTGCGGTTTAAGTGCTGCCATGGGGTGAATCTTGACCGATTCCGTAAAAACAAATTCCATGCGCGCCAAACCGACTCCATCGACAGGTAGCGAAGCATAGGAGAAAGCCAAATCCGGGTTGCCTATGTTCATCATTACTTTACAAGGAAGTTTTTTGGGGCGAGTGAGTTTTACATCTCTAACCGTATAGTCGAGCTTGCCTTTAAAAACGTGGCCAATTTCGCCATCTGCGGCACTAACTGTGATTTGATCGCCATCATGTAACTTAGACATTGCGCCGGATACTCCAACAACGCAAGGGATGCCAAGCTCGCGACTTACGATTGCAGCATGGCAGGTACGCCCGCCTTGCTCGGTGACAATAGCTGCTGCTTGCTTCATGATTGATACCCAATCAGGATCTGTCATGCGCGCGACCAAAACGTTGCCGGGTTTGAACTTGGAAAGTTGTTTTACTGATGAAAGTTTACGAACCGGGCCTATACCAATTTTTTGACCAACGGCTGTTCCGGTTAAAATGGGTTTAGCCGAGGTTTTGAGTTGGTAAATTTGGATTAAATTACGTTGTTTTTGGGAAGCTACGGTTTCGGGTCGAGCCTGAACTATATAAAGCTGTCCGGTTTTACCGTCTCTTGCCCACTCGATATCCATTGGAGTTGGTTTTTTATGTAATTTACTAAAATACTTTTCGATTTCCACTCCCCATTTGGCCAATTGAAGAACGTCCGCATCTTTTAATGACCAGCTAGTTTGATCTTTGGTTTCCACTTTAATGCTTTTTGTGGCATTTTTGGAGGTGCTGATATTTCCGTAAATTATCTTCTTGTTTTTAATACCCAAGCGGTGCTCGATAATGGCAGGAAAACCTTTTTCTAAAAGTGGTTTGTGGATTAGGAATTGATCGGGGTTAACCGTGCCTTTGACCACACTTTCTCCCAACCCCCAAGATGAGTTGATAAGAACCACATCACGAAAACCGGATTCTGTATGCAAAGTAAACATGACACCGGCAGAGCCAAGATCCGAGCGGACCATTTGCTGAACACCAGCCGAGAGAGCGACTTTAAGATGATTAAATTTATTATTGACTCGATAAACGATAGCTCGGTCCGTAAAGAGTGATGCGAAACAACTGCGAACTCTATCCAATAATTCTTCATTGCCTTCTACGTGTAAAAAGGATTCTTGTTGGCCGGCAAATGATGCGGTTGGGAGATCTTCAGCGGTTGCACTGGATCGAACCGCGATATCCGCAAATTCCACCTGGCTAGATTTCCTCCCGCTTTGTGGCAAACGTTTACCCAAATCTTTATAAGCTCTTTGAATTGCCTTTGAGACATCAGGTGGTATTTGACCAGCTAAAAAAGCTTCGCGGATAGTTTTGCCTCGCTCGGATAAATCCGTTGAATCGTTTATATCGATACCACGTAAAGTTTTGCGGATTAGAGGACGGAGCTTGTTATGGTCGACGAATGCCCAATAAGCTTGCACTGTGACAGCGAAACCATCGGGAACCGGTATATGACGACGTTTTAAGTTGCGGAACATTTCGCCAAGCGCAGCATTTTTACCACCGACTTTTTTTAAATCGCGGAGGCTTAATTTGCTAAACGGTAAAACGAAAACATTTTGTTTTTTAGACATACTTAGTGCATTGTACATCGTACAGCGTACTTCTACAATAAAATTATTTTTTAAAAAATCCGCATAGCGGATTTTTTCATGTCTTTAAAAAAATTACGCAACTCCGCCAACTCTACGGATTTCGACAAAATTAATGTGGCCGGAGACGCCAACCGGCTCCCCCGCTATTACGATGATGTTGTCGGATTTTTTTACGTATTTGTTTTGCAATAAATATGCCGTGGCGCGCTCGATCAATTCTTCGATAGATGCACAAGTTGGCAATAGAAATGGCACAACGCCCCAAGAAGCATTTAATTGCCTGTAAACTCGGTCTTTATTTGTTGAAACAAAAATCGGCAACTCGGGGCGATAACGGCTAACGATACGACCAGCCGAACCGGAAAGGGATGCCACCAAGATGAGTTTAGCATCCGTACTGCGGGCTAAGATGGTGCCAACGGATGACATCGCATCTTCTTCCGTTTCATACATTTGAATTTTTGGCGGCGGGACGTCATCGAATTTTGATGCTTCGGTTCGGGAGGAGATACGCGCCATTGTTGCCACTGTTTCTATGGGATATTTACCGGTTGCGGTTTCACCAGAGAGCATGATGGCATCGGTGTGATCGATGACTGCGTTGGCAACATCCGAAACTTCGGCACGAGTTGGCCTGGGGTTTCTGATCATGGAATCCAACATTTGGGTGGCAACAATTACGGGCTTGGCGGCGGCTCGCGCTTTATCTATCAACATCTTTTGAACAAGCGGTACATCTTCGGCGGGTGTTTCTATACCCAAATCACCACGAGCAACCATGATGCCATCCGTGGCCTCGATGATATCATCTATACGTTCCACGGCTTCACGCTTTTCAATTTTTGCTATTATACGAATATCTGAGCTTGGTTTTTTCTTTAACTGTTTTTCGTACTTTTTGATGAGATAGCGCAGATCAATAATATCTTTAGCTGAGCGGACAAAAGAAAGTGCTATAAAATCTACGTCATTTTGCACCCCAAAAAAGGCATCTTTTTTATCTTTGTCGGAAAGAGAAGATGCACTAACATTAGTTTCAGGGAGATTAATACCTTTGTGCGGAAGTAGAGTTCCTCCGGTACCAACTACACAATGCACATCACGACCTACGACTTTTAGCACCTTCATGTCCATGAGCCCATCGTCCATAAGGATTCTTTGGCCCGCTTCAGCATCTTTGTGTAAATTTATATAGGTTACAGGAATTTTGTCTTTAGCCGGCTTTTTTGAAGTAGTGAGTATTATGCTTTGTCCGGATTTTAGCTCTATCCCCTTTTTATCAATTTCACCAACACGTATTTTAGGCCCTTGCAGATCTTGTAAAATGCCTATAGGGATATTGCGCTTGGCCGCTTCTTTGCGGATTCGGCTCATCATGAGTTTGTGATCGACGTATGTACCATGCGAAAAATTAAGACGAGCTATGTTCATTCCGGCATCCATGAGCTCTCCAAGTTTTTCGGGTGAAGCTGCGGCTGGGCCTATTGTACAAACAATTTTGGTGCGTTTTTTGGGCATGGGCATAATGGAGCTATTTTACCTTTGATGTTTAAACGGAGCAAACTGACTCCCCAAAAATTATGAATTAAGAATTATTAATTAAGAATGATTGAATCACTTTGTGAATAATAAAAAATACCGGAGTCGAGGTCAGATCGATGGAGGTCTCCAGCTTAATTTTTAATTCTTAATTTATTTTATTCTTTCGCTTGTTTTTCGAGCGCAGTTCATCGAGTGCTTTTTGGAAGGTTTGGACATCTTCGAAGGCACGGTAGACGGAGGCATAACGGATATAGGCTACCTTATCAAAATTGCGGAGATGAGTCATGATAATTTCACCAAGATCGGATGAGGTGACTTCAGATGATCCTTTTTTGGCAATGTCGCTCTCGATGTAATGTACCAAACCGCGAAATCCATCCTCTGTGTAGGATCTTTTTTCCAGAGCTTTGCGTAGGCCGGATGTTAACTTGTCGCGGTTGTAAACCTCGCGCCTGCCATCACGTTTGATGATTGTAGTATCTAAAAGCGCTATTTCTTCGACAGTCGAAAAACGATGCTCGCAAGCATCACAAGCGCGGCGGCGTCGGATACTGATTCCGTCACTACTTAACCGCGAATCTACTACTTTAGTGTCTTGATTATTGCAAACTGGACAATGCATAACTTAAAAAAAATAACCAATCATCAAATTCCAATATCCAATTAATTACCAAATAACAATAACCAAAAATTAGTTATAAAGCAATACCTAAATTAAAATCAGCATTCTACCTATTTCATATTTTGAATATTGGAAGAGTTTTGGTGATTTATTGATTATTGTTTTGTTGGTTATTGGTTATTTCAAGAGTTACATCATCTTTTTCCTGAACCATGCAGGGATGTCGGCGACCTCTTCTTCCTCTGTTTTTTCTTTTTCTGGTGCTACGCGGGGTGGCATTGTTGACTTAGGCGATTCTTTGGCAATCGGGGCGTAACTGGGAGGCTGAATATGAGGTTGATGAGATGAGGGTTTTGAATCTTTAGATTGGTTCCTCGTTAACCTTTTCCCTTTGTAGCTCAACATCTTTTAGTGTAGTTTCCAAAGATGGTCTGGAAAATTGTTGCGATGGTTGTTGCTGAGGAATTGGTTTTTGAAAATTTAACTTTTCGTTTGTTTGCTCCGGCACATATGTGCCACCGGCAATAACGGAACGTTGCGGGGATGGGCGGTCATCGAAACCCGTTGCGATGACTGTAACTTTAACTTCATCCTTAAGTGATTCATCTAAGATTGCACCAAAAATAATTCGTGCTTGTGTGTCCGTGGATTCGGTGATGACTTTGGCCGCTTCCGTAACTTCGTACATGCCGAGGTTAAGGCCTCCGGTTACCGTAAAGAGTATGCCCTTGGCGCCCTCAATTGAAACTTCGAGCAATGGTGATGCAATTGCGGCCTTGGCTGCATCTGCTGCACGGTTCTCGCCACTGCCTTTGCCAATACCCATCAGCGCGGAACCGCGATTTTCCATAATGGAGCGGGCATCTGCAAAATCGACGTTGATTAAACCAGGAACGGAAATTATATCCGAGATGCCTTGGACTCCTTGGCGAAGAACATCATCTACGATTTCGAATGCATCCATAATAGATGTTTTGCGATCGATGATTTGGAGAATGCGGTCGTTAGGAATTGTGATGATGGTATCTACGTGTTGATTTAGTTTTTCGTGCGCTTCGTCCGCGATGGCTTTGCGTTGATAGCCCTCAAATTGAAACGGACGCGTAACAACGGCTACGGTCAAAATACCAAGTTCGCGAGCGATCTCTGCGACCTTTGGAGCTGCACCTGAACCTGTTCCGCCACCCATACCACTTGTAATAAAAACCATATCCGCTCCTTTTAGAGCTTCACGAATTTCGTCAGCGCTTTCTTCGGCGGCTCGGGCACCTACCTCGGGATTCATGCCAGCTCCAAGACCACGCGAGACGGTTTTGCCAAGTTGAATTTTTTTACCTGCCATTGATGCATGCAAAGCCTGAACGTCTGTATTCATGACAATAAATTCCACGCCGCGAATTTTGGCTTGGATCATGCGATTGACGGCCGATCCTCCGGATCCACCTACGCCGATGACTTTTATTTTGGCAGAAGTTTCGATGTCTGGCTTAATTTCTGGCATATAATGAGTAACAATTGTGAACAAAGTAATGTCTATTGAGCTAAAAAATTGCTCTTTCGTTATATGAGCTTACCCAGATACAACTTATGAGTCAAGCATTTTTAATTAAATCGATTTGAAAGTTATCCACATACCACAGCAATAACCAATTACCAAATTCCAATCACCAATCAGCTGCTCGGAAAGTAAAAAAATAATCAAACTATTTTCACAAGTTTGATTATTTATTGATTATTGTTTTATTGATGATTGGTTGTTTCCAGGTTTATGGCATGAAGCTCTTGAAGATTCTCTTTAACGGCTCTGAGGCTTTGCTAAAGAGTGAGCCAATTTTGCCACCACCGCTAAAACCCGATGATACATCCTCTTGTCTTTCGGCTTCGTAGCCCCATTCTACTAATCCTACAGCGGTGGCGAAGGCCGGATCCTGGATTAACTCGGGTACGGAGCTATCGAGCGATGAAGCGCCAACACTAGCCGGGAGATGGAAGACTTGTCGAGCAACTTCGGTTATGCCTGGAAGCTTTGCACCACCACCGGTAAGGATAATACCTGCCGGGAGCATGCCAGAGCGTTCGATGCGCTTTAACTCTTCTTCCACTTTTTCAAAAATCTCTTCCACACGAGCTTCGATGACCTCGGCTACAAATTTAAGCTGAATTTGCTCACTGGTTTCTGCGCCATAATCTTTTAAATCAACTACATCCTCTTTATCCAATGAACCTGAATTGGCATTACCGCGCGCACGTTTTAAGCGTTCAGCGACCTCGAAAGAGGTACGTAGATGTGTAAACCAGATCCGCAGTGATGTGATCGGCGCCAATTAAAAAGGTATTAGCATGTATTAACTCGTTATCTTCATAGATGGCCATTCCCGTTGTTGTTGCGCCGAGGTTTATTACACAAACTCCCTGCTCTTTTGCGCGCTTACTCATTACGGCTTCGGCGGCGGCAATTGGTGAATATACAAGTTCAACAATATCAACCTTTGTTCGAAAAACCGCCTTAGTGATGTTACGAAGATGATTGGATAATCCTTGGATAATCTTTACTTCAGATTCTAAGCGGATGCCCTGCATGCCGACCGGATCTTTTATGTCGTTTTGGCTGTCAACGCTGAATTTTTTTGGTAAAACGTGGATTATCTCGTAGTTTGGAGTCTGTGCATAAGCACGGGCAGCATCAATGGCACGAGCCACATCTTCACGGCGAATTGTTTGGTCGTTGCGAGAAACTCCTATGATTCCTTTGGCATCTTCCACGCTAACTTGTGTTCCGCCGATACTGACGTAAACTTCCTCAATGGGAATTCCAATAACACGCTCAGCTTGGTCCAGACATGCTGAAATAGAACTCACAGCATCTTCAAATGAGCTTATACTTGCTTTTGATATTCCTTCAGACTTGGTTTCTGCCGCACCAATACAGGTTAACGGCTCAAATTCACCTTTGCCGGGTGTTACTTGTGCGGCAACAATGCGAATCGCAGAGGAACCAAGGTCTAATCCTACTATTAATTGCCCTTTCATAGACGACCGAGTAGATATAAATGAGGCCAAAATATAATTATAGCCAAAATAACGGCTGTTATGGCCATAACCAGCACTGCGGCTGCGGATAAATCTTTAACAATTCGTGCATATTCATGTACACGTGGTTTAACGATATCCACAAATCGCTCAATAATGCTGTTTAACAATTCTAACACAAGCACACCCCCAATGCATAGTACGAGCAAAGCACGCTCCCATCTTTCCAGAGGAAATATGAATATCAGGATAGCAACTATAAGAGCTCCAATTATTTGATAACGAAAACTTTGCTCTTCTTTAAAAGCAATTAAGCAGACCTTGCCAAGCATGAGAAAAACTTCTCAATAGGCTGTTAGTGACTTCATAGTGCTTTTAGAATCTTTTCTTGTTTAGCGAACATATACGTTTTCATCCTTATCTTTCGACATGATCTAAGCCGGATAAATGCAATACCCCATGAACAAGAAGACGCGATAAGTTGTTCGTTGAAAGTTATTTCACTCCCCTTTACATCCACCTTAACAAAAGATGGACAAATAATTATGTCTCCTTCTATGTTCTGATTGGGTTTTTTTGACTTATGGTACGCGAAAGATAAAACATCGGTTGGCTTATTATATTTTGCGGTATAAATTATTGTATGTACTCATTTTTGCCGGACTCACAAAAGCAACTCCGATATTCGTAGCTGAAGATTTTGAAAGCTGAAGTGATTTTAAGATCATTTTTTTTATTTTTGTCTCAGAATATTCTGAAGGTATTTTTCCGTGAATATTTATCTCCGGTTTTGTACTTATAGTCTTCATTGCCCTGTGGTGGTTGGAGTTTCTTGATTGATCGTTTCTGGAAATACATCCGTATTTTCGAGTGATGATGTGGCAGCTTCAGTCACTGATACCGGTTGCGTAAACTCACCTTGTTTGTTTGCAGCGGGTTCAAAAGGGAGTTGACCCGTGCCAGCCGGAACAACTTGCTGTGTAAGACCAGAAAGCTGAAGCGAATTCAACATCATCGAATATGCTGTTCTAAAATTAATAAACGGTTGATTGTTCATCTCATAAGAGAAAGTAAAGATCTTTCCATTCCAGGGGATGTAAGTTGTTAGCAAGTCAACACCAATAATACCCTCGTAGCCTCCTTTTGATCGGAAAAATAATATTTGCGATTTATCTACTTCGGGATTTTTTGCCATGTACCAATCGATTATATCCTGGGATTGGGGATTTTGTTCCACTTTTACGACAAAAGTCTCTCCGTGTGTTGATTTAATTGTTGCTTCTGACCCATCCGCAGTGTCCATGGCTGATGTCCAATCCTTGGGAATTAAAAGCGACCAGCCAATATCCGCTGAGATTGTCTTCATTAAACCACTTTCGATTAATTTTGCCGGCGCGCGGCCACTTGGGTTGTAAAGATTAAAGACCTCATTACCATCCAGGAAACCATCCCCATCCGAATCAGGACTACGTGGATCGGCACCAAAAAGAGATTCTTCGAGGTCACTAATGCCATCGGAGTCTGTATCTAGGCCAGCCGGCGGGAGGGGCTCAACCGCAACCGGTGCCGGGGGCAAGCGCATGTGTTACAACACTGGCTTCGTTGCTACCTTGTGATTCACCTTGGTCGTTGCGCGCTATGACTCGATAAAAATATGTGGAACTGGCTTGAACGGAATTATCTTGAAAGGTAGTGCTGTTTGGTGGCAAATCTGTAACGCGAGAATATATGGTTTGAGCCTCGGGACGGCGTTCTATACGAAAAGCGGCTTCGTTATCGGAAGTATCTGTCCAGGTTAGTGTAACACTGCGAGGATTTGTGGAAGTGGCTGTTAGATTCGATGGTGCGCTTGGTGGGGGTTGGGGCGATTCGGGTTCGGGCGTTGGTTCGGGCTCAATTTGAACAATAGGCTCTGTTGCCGGTGGTGCACCGAATAGTGCGTCACGATATAAATAAACAAAGTAACCACCTGTACCAAACAAAACTATTAAAACCAAACCAATAATAATTGGCATCATGCTTGATTTTTTATGCGGTGGCCCGCCGTCATCCGGCGTTGAATCCTTTTTTTGATTCTGGAGCCTGGTTTTTAAAGCGGCGCCATAGAATTGACTGGGGATTACATGAATTTGCCCCGAATCCGGCTTTGATGCCGGGGCCTCTGCGGGCACAGCCTGTGTGTTTGGTTGTTGTGGCTCTTGTTCTGGCATATATATTAATTTTTAGCCATGGTAGCGCTTTTTACCATGTATTCGAAGAGCATTCCGAAATCTAAAGTATTCGCACCATTGGTAGAATATCTTAATGTGTAAACTGTATTTTCAATTAAAAGCCAGGCAGTTAATCTGTCTTTTGAGTATACCACGTCGGCTCCATTCATATTATCGCCGGTTGTATAATTGGCAACGCTGGTACCCGCATTTTGCGCAATGAGCCAGCTAAGCAAACCAGATGCGCCGGTAAAGTTACCCATTTCCACATTGATACTTGCCGGAGTACCAGTGTAGATGACGGTTGTTCCGGCAGGACCGGGATTACGTTTCCATGTGTTTGGCATTGCAAAGATAACCGTACCAATCTTTTCAGTCTTCATGTTTGCTGAAGATGCAAGTGCACTTTTAGCCATTGCCGGATCATAGCCACTCACAACTTCGCTGCCATCCGCAAAACCATCTCCATCAGAATCAGTTACGTTTGGATCGGAGCCCAAAAGTGTTTCTTCGGAGTTTGTTAGCCCATCGCCATCAGAATCTACTCCTTTTTCAATTTGAGCTTGCGGTTGATTATCCGGTGCAACTTCATCTTGCATCATGGCACCGTCTTCAATAATCGTATCAGATCCCACCATGGAATCTCCATTAGATTCTCCAAAATCCATTGTACTACTTGCGGCCATCATCTCATCAAACATCATCATTTCCGTGCCACTTGATTGTGCAAAAGCTTGTTGCTCTTGCTCGGCTTGTGCTTTTAGTAGTGCCATAGACGCCTGTGATGCGGCTAACCTATCTTCGTCTGGTTCCGGGATTGGCGAAGTGACAGGAGCACCATCGGATGGCTCGGAGGTTGAGGGAATGGTTGTTGGAGCTACAACTTTACCGGAATCGGTGATCAGTGAGCCATCGTTGCCGGCAAAATAATTTTGATAGATGAAATACCCTCCAATACCTGCTCCGATTACGGCCAAGGGTATGATGATGCCAAGTGCCAACTTCCAAGGAAAACCGGCTTTTGGAGCCATGGGCTCGGCACTTGGTGCGGATGTTTTTGGAGTTGGAGCCGGTTCCTGTATATCACTAAAGATATCCTCGGGTTCTTTGGTACCTGACATGTTGATACCACCATCCATTTTTTGCGGCGGTTGCGGTGCGCTCTCTGGTGCCATTGGCGGAGGGCTCTGTGGTGGTTCTACAGGGAGGTTTGATGGGGCGTCGAACATAAGCTAAAAGATTAAAGAATGAAAGGAATTATTTTATTGAAGGAGGCCGGACGGAAGAGAAATCGGCTCTACTAGCGAAGGGTCTGTTTCTGAGGTTGCAGGTACGACCCGATCGTATTCCGAGGAAAAATTTGAAGGCGGGTCGTATTCCGTTTCCTGAGAGGTTTGTACCGTAGTTTGAAAGGGATTGTACACAGGTACTTCGGTATCGCGGCTACGAAGATACCAAATCATCCCGACTATTATTACCATGCCGGCGACAATTACCGCTAGAATTGTTAGAGCTTTATTGGACATAGTTTACCAGTTCATAGAATTAAAGCGCACTTGATCATTATAATTACTACATACTGATGTGATAGGGATAGATCCCAAATATACATTCCAAATATTTTGCCAGTTTGTATTATTGGCATTTGCTGGTAAATAATTGAGTATGCTTTGATCCGAATTGGCCAAACACATCTTTTGCCAAGGATTACCTGCTACGAACTGACACGCCGCGCCAAAAATATTCCAACAGGCTAAACCGGGTGGGCGTAGTGTAGCTAAAGAATGATTGTATGTTGTCTCTGTATCAGGCTGATATGTGCCGTTCGTATCAGAAAGTAAAACTTTATTAGCAGCTAATTCATTCACACTTAACCAAGAGTTGATTGGTGAAACATCTCCGTTGCTACTGATACTAGCTATGTGCCAAAACGGTTTACGGAAATCTTGGCGTGCGTTTCCGCCAACCGGATCTATTTCATAAAGACCTTTATCAGTAGATACATAGACTTTGATATTTGTTTTCTCCCAAACCTCTCGCCATGACAGAACGTAATTAGGCAGATCTGGATACAAACTTTGATATAGAAGTGGTTTTTGGCCATTGATCCACTTATCGAATGTTGATGCATCAAGAGCGGCAGTAAAGAAATATTCACCACGAACCGGTTCATATTCTGGACCAGAGAAATATATTTGGACTGGATCATTAAGATCAGTCGGTCCTTTATACCGGAAATATCCTGTCGCTTGAGCGTTATTTATCGCAAGATTGCATCTTTGTACAGGTAGAAGCGGATCAGGTGGTGGATTTGATCCAAACTGACTCAAGATCTGTGCCGAAGTTAAACACGAACCGGTTGGATTACATGAAGCCTCGCATTGCTGAGCAGTAAAAGTTAACTGAGTCCAATCTTTGACAAGCTTCCAAACGCCACCAGCTCCAGAATTACATTGGTCCAGACAAATGTCCTTGCCCGCCAATGGGCAATTGTTTATTTTATCACGGTCCCAACGCAATGAGGGGCATAGCATGCCAGTATATGGAGCGTTGTTAAAGTCTAAAGAGCCTTGATCAAGCCAATTATAATCTCGCGAACAAGCTAACATTTGTCCATCAATCTCATCATGTTGAGATATACGTCCACGATGTTCGTATGTACATTTATCCCACGCGAAGTTGCCGGCTTTTGTGGAATTATAAGGCGTTATACCACTACCAACTACAGGATATAGCCGCGCTTGATTATTTGGCCATACGATATGAGGTGCCCAATAACCAGACCACGGCAACCATAAAGATAAATTCTGCAATAAACAACCCGAATCATTATTTTGCTGACACTCTTTTACCTTCTGCCAAGCGGACTCCGTGAACAGTGTTGGGCGACCGTATGTAACATAGCCCTCGCCTTTTGCAGGTCGTGGATAGATGAAAATCATGCCCAACATTTCTTGATATGGGAAGCTGTCTACAGAAAATTCATCCGTTGTAAACGACCAATAACCGCCATTCTGACCTTCGTCAACCTTACGGTCGAATAACGGGGATATGTCCTTCAAGCAACCCTCCGTAGGGCGTTGATTAAGCTGTTCCGTACAAATATTATTATCGAATTTATCAATAACTAAACGAAACTTATCACATTCACCACGCGAACTTATATTGTTGAACTCAAATTTACCATCTTCATCGGCTAACCTCTGGTCAACATTTACTCCACGATATTGCAGTGTTACACGTGCACCGGGTACAGGCTGGAGCCAGATGCGATCCATAACGTAACCAAAGATTTTCCCATCCCCAATTTCTTCAGAGCACCTACCACATCCGGCGGGCTTACAACCAGTAGAGCAGGATGGTTTTTCATTTGTTGTTCCAATTACCTTAAATCCATTAGTGATACCCAAGAGATTTACACAACGTCTAAAATCAGTAACAGTTGGCCATTCGTTTTGTGGAAGCCAATACGTACCGGGGCCTTTGATGCTTTTACAAGTACCTCCGGGCTGCGGTATGCATTCCGTCTTATTCTCAACTCCCATTAGTCCACAATCAGCAAAGAGTTGATTGATTAAATTATTTTTCCCATTATCTTGTACAATTCTAAGTGGGAATGTTAGATCTGCATAATTAGTATTATATGAAGCGCCAATCTGTATCGCCTGATTAAACAAATCATTTAATGCAAAATCATATCCGAGCAACTGACAAGTTAGATCGGTTTGAGTGTTATTATTTTCTTTCATCACTTGACATGGAGGATCTTCACAAAGACTGCCTATATATTTTTTAGATTCTATCGCGTTAGCATCTTTGGATGTTACCTCTTCACCTATTACAAAGCTGGTTACCGGTGTGAATACTTTAGTCTCTATCAACATATTTCCATCGCACTGCTCACCCGGATCTTTGATATTATTTCCGCAATATCCACCGGCTTTGGCAACATTCTTGCATTGCAAGCTACAATCATTGCATGTGGATCCGTAACTTGCCGAACAAGTATCAACTCCATTATTAGCACCTTTATCGCATTCTTCAACATTAGTAAACACCTCACCATCACCGCAGACGTTTAGCTTGCAAGTTGGCAAGCAGGCTTTGTTTGAAGCATTATCAAGGCCATCATCACATTGTTCACCGGAATCCAAAACGCCATCGCCACAGAAATGAGCGATTTTACATACACTCCAAGTAGCTTCCCATTTGCATTGATTTGCGGTGCCGGGATCTTGGCAATTGCGAACGTGCTCGGTTCCGTAATCTCGGCATACTCCGGATTTGTTTACCGTAGAACATTGAGAGTCACTTTTGCAATTGATTCCGAGTGACAACGGGACACACTCGCGACCACCTGAACATCCTGCGTTGGTTTGGCAGGTTTGATAGGTTGATGCGATGTTTAGATTGCTTGGTAATAAAGTCCCTGCAATTAGTGCGTTACGATCTGCGACGGTTAAACAGACACTTGCCTCAGTCGCACATCTTGATTGTTTGATATCTATGCAGGATTTGTAATTATCCAAATTATCAGGACCGCAAGTTCCGCCACCACAATCATCGGGTGATGTGCATGGTTTTTCTTTGTAAGGTCCATCATCCGAACAAATCGCCGAAACTGTACGTGTCACCTCACCATCGCATTGCTCTGGGCCATTTGTTTTGCCATCTCCACAGTATGGAGCTTTGCCGGTACAGCCGAGGCCGCAAGTTTGGGCGAGTGGGATTTGGGTTGCGTAACAAGCGGCTGTATTGGCACAATATGCGCCGTTGCCATCAGCCGGGCTTGAGCCATTATCACAAGCTTCGTTGGGACTTAGTTGACCATCGCCACAGTATTTATCGTAGCCGGTACAGCTGGTGTTGCAATGACCATAAGTGCCGTTTAATACGCCATCATCACAAGTTTCTTGGATATCACAGGATAAACCGCCGGCACAATCAGAATCCGAGGAACAGGCGTCACCCTGAGCATTTCCGCCACAATAGCCATCTAGGCGACCATTACCGCATTGTTTTTTGGGCAAGCATTTTGTTAGAATCGGATCTTGTACAAAACGTTGGCAATCTTCGCAGACGGTTAGCATGTAGCCATCCTTGGCACCCGGGTTTGTATAATCGCAGGTTTGAATTTTGGTATCACCTAGTTCACAGAATTCATCTGTGGAGCATGTTGAGCCCGGGCAATCCGTGTCTGTTGTACAAGGTTTATATTGGTTGGCTCCACTAGCGCAGACCAGGCCTTTGACACCATCACCGCAAATACCACTTTCGCCAACTACATCGTTGTTACAGATGTTTTTGAATTGATATTTAAAGCCAGTGGGCTTACAAGAGTTGACAGGAGCGGAAGCTGTACAGGTTGGATCTGCAGGATCCAAACATGGTTTGCAATCGAAATCCGAACCACACCATCGATTGTTAGAGATTGGGTCATCTGTACGGCAATATTTTAATTGAACGTTATAAGCTGGGGTCCACCATTTTTCCGTATATAATGGAACGCCATTACCATCTTTTACAAAACTCATTGGAGAAACTTCGAAGTTGGCACCAAGTTCATAACGGCGACCGCCATCTAGAGCTCTGTATTTGTAGAATCGTGAAGGAGCGAAGGGTTCATCTGTGCCATATGGATCATAAGTGGTTTGCGGTTGGGAGCCATCTGCTGTCATGTATGGACATTTGAATTGCAGAGACTCGGAATTCCAGCAAGTTTGAGTATCATAACCATCTTGTGATTCGCAGAAATAACCGTCTGTACAATCCGTATCCGTAGCGCAAGGAACTGTGCTTTGTGCAGCCGGACTATCGCTTGGTTTGCAGAGTCCGCAAGTGATTAAGCGGTTTACCGGGTCAACAGGCATAGTGATACCAAGCTCTTTGCCCAAAGTTTCTTGCCATGATGGCCATCGCGAATTGGAACGGCTCTTTTGAAAAGTACCTTCGGAAATTACAGGATACTTTTGTATACGACTGTAATACGTTTCCATTGCATTATCGATGAGTTTGAAATCAGCTAAGCGTTGAATATCGTGTTGGAGTTTAAACTTAAAGCTGGCACATCTGAGTTTGTCGGCAGGCGCGCTATCTATCTTTAAGCAATCCCAATCGGAGACGCAGGTTACCGGAGCAGATGAGGTAGGATCCAGGTAAATCTCACCTTGCGTTACACCCGTTTCACCACCTTTGACGCAGACATTGCCATTATCGAAATCGAAGTTGATGTTAAAAGCAAAGTTTGTTAATAGGCGATCAAAAATATCCTGCGTTACAACCGATGCACCGACATTGTGCGACATGACCAAGATGTTTGGATATATGCTTTCGTTACGACCGGTTGTATTGGGGAAACTGATGTAAACCGTGCCGCCATCGCGAATAGCCGGGTAGCCATCTATCATAAACTCTTCAGGGTTGCCTGTGAAATTGCGCCTTCGATACCACTCGAGAGGCGTATCCATATTGGGATTGCGGTAGACACGGACACCGATACCATCGGATTTAAAGGCAGGAACATCAAAAGTAAACAGATATTGTCTTAAGATTCCAGAGGAAATATCGGAAGGTGATAGAGGTATTAGGCTTGGGTGCAATGTTGGCAAAACTCCATTTTCATGATCACGGCAGTACATTGTTTGAAAATTGAAGAATGGGCCGGTGGGATATGTTGTATATAGAGTGTTATAAAGATCTTTAAGCCAGAGCTCATTTGGATTTTTAACGATGGTTTGGTCGGCGTCGCGGAAAGGATCAAAACGTTCGCTAGTGCTATCGCGAAGAGGCCAAGGATTATCACAAATAAATACTGTTATTGGTTCTGAACCGCTGACCAAGGAGCCCTTGGTGCTTCCATTGCCCAAATTATCTTCTGTGATTTTTAGGGCGGCGAAAACCCAAGCGTAACCGCTTTTATCGGAAACTCTGATAGCGGATTGGGTAACCTCTTGAGTATAGGATGCCTGATCATCGTTGGTTTGTGCTATTTCGGGGTTGTTTATTACCCAGGGTTGCCACAACCAATTGTATAAACCGGGGATTGGACTAATAGACTGAGCCTGTCCGTTTTGTACGGACTTGGCGTTAGCGACGAATAAGTGTTCTTCAAATGCTTTTTCAAAATAGAATGGACTGTAATCTTCCGCCGGATCAGCTTTGCCAGTATCTTCGATTTGGATTGTGTTGACTCGGCAAATATCGTTACCGGTTTTAAACCACCAAGAATATTCCCAAGAATTACTACTATTGATATCTCCGCCGGCATCAGCAAAACTAATTACACCGGAGTTTGTGCGGATACCTTCTTTGACTCCAGCATCAGCACCTCCTCCAAGATCAGGATCGCCGTTGAAACGCACTATATAGTTAGTATCAGGATCTAAAGCTGCGGATAAACGGTAGACAAAAGCTGTTGTAGATGTGCCTTTGGCGACCAGTGTACCGGGTACGGCTTGTGTGCAATAAACAGCCATGGCCGGTTCACCGGTTACCCAACTTACAAGCGATTGCCATTTATAAGCTACCCAACCCCAGAATCCATCCTGTTTTGGTGCGATTGCTAAAGGCTCGGTTCCATCAGGGCAATCATTACCCTGGATTTCTTTGGCGATTGTGAAGTTGCCGATAACACTCTGGACATTCATCGGGGTTTCAAAATGGGCCTCAATTAAAACATTGCGGCAGAAACCCAGGTTATTATTATTTCCTTGAGGGAAAGATGGAATTGCCGGGTCAAAGGCTGGGCGTGGAGCGCAGCAACCGTTATTGTCCAAGCCGTATCCATTTTCGCATTGGGATTCATCCGTTTTACCACAGCCGACACCATAAATTGCATTACCAATTATTTGATCATAAGTACAACTTAAATCTGTTTTTAAAACTTTTGTAGCAGGGTCTGGAGTACCAAGGCCCGGGTCGATAATCGCGAGTTGTTTGGGATCGATTTTTCCATCACCAACTCCAGCGGTTGCACCACTAACGATTGCGCCTGTTGTTTGCTTGATTGATTCGCAGAGTTCGCCTGTTTCCAATATGCCATTTCCGCAGAAACTTGGATTTTTATATTGCCAAGCTGAGCCTTCGAGCAAACATTTGGCACTGCAACCATCACCACCGATTTTGTTGTCGTCACATTCCTCGCCATTATCGATGACGTTATTACCGCAACAATTTGGGAAAGATGGATCTGCACAGGACACTGAACCGAGTTTGATACATTTTGTAGAATCACACCAAGCGGGGATTTGCGCACCGGGTGCAGGAGCTTCACAATTTTCGCCTGGTTCGAGAACACCGTTGCCACAAACTGATGCGACAGATGGAGAAGAGCCGCGATGCAAACAATTGTTTGTACAACCGCCGGTTCCGTTTTGATTTCCTAAATCACAATCCTCACCTTCTGCTATATCACCATTACCGCAGGTTGTACCGGGGACAGATGATGCGCCCAAGTTTTTACAGCCTTCCGTGCAACCATTATGAGTTCTAATTTCACAAAGGCCACCCGCATCGTTACAAGCATCAAAAACAGACTGAGTATTACACAGAGCACCCTCGAGGCCAGCTGATGTGCTGGTTGTATCAAAACATCTGACTCCCGGATCGCACATTTCACCATTTGTGTAATCAATCGTTCCGTTACCGCAAGTGTTTTCAGGTACAGGCTTCCACAAACATGTATTCGGGTCACAAAGACCACCGCCATCACATTGCTCACCGGCGCTGGATGTAATGGGTAAAACAACACAAGCCTGACCTGCCAGGGTTGTGCCACCAACACAGTATTTATTATCTGTAGTTTCTATGATTCCATTACCGCAACGCGCTGTTGCACCAAACACACCATCAGCGCCAACAGCAATACACTTGCCGGAACAGCCATGCGGTAGGGCTGCACCCGTATCGATTGATGGAAATATAAAGGATGCAACTTGCTGATTCGGATCGTCAAAAGACCAGTTAAAAGATTGGGTTACTTTTAGCAATTGGCCATCAGCACGGCAATCATCAGCCGGGCTAATGACTTTAGCTGTAAATAATTCTCTATCACCAACTTTATCTTCTATTCTTTGTGCTGGATAAACATTAACAGCCTCCGGTGTGCAAACCTCATTATCCAGGCGTGTACGGAATTGCCAGGTCTCGGATTGAGGCATTGGAGTGCCATTTTTACTCTTAATAGAATCTCCGGCGCCACCGTTTAACCAAACTTTATAATAAGTACCACGAATCAAATCCTGAACCGGTTCTATCTGAATAAAACTGAATGGTTTATTTTGATACTGAACCAATGGCGAGGTTTCTTCGAGAGAAACTTCAATTGGGATTTCTACCAAACCTTCAGCAAAACAATTCTCTGTGGCGCAGCGGTAGACTTTTACATTTTTGTAATAATCCCCGATTTTGACCGAATCTTTAATTTCTACGGAATTCTGACCAGCTGGCGGCGGGTTGCTCCACAATGAGGTGTTCATCTGCGCCCAAATATATATATTGGAACAAGCCGTATCGCATTCAGGGAATTTATCGACTACACGAGGTGCAATAAATTGTATGTAAAGATCACCCGAACCTTGTATTTTGGAAACGTCTTCCTCGGCCGTTACTACAACCGGCGGGTTCATGGCTTCCGAATCACCGGCTACTACCGTTTGTTTACATGCATTTGGAGTTAATGAATTTTTTAGCCAAGCTTTAGTTAGTGGGTCTGTATTCCAATCAAAATCAAAACCATCACATTTCATTATATTACAAGCCGCTCCTTTGGCAGATGGGATGGCTTCGAAATTTTGTTCTTCGCCGCCTTCTACATAAGCCTTCCAAGGGTTAATAAAAATATCTCCAACTTGGCAGGGCCCCGTATCAGAGCGAGTACGGAAACGGTAACAATAACCAAGTCCCGGTTCGGGGCAATTTGTGTTTTCGTCCATTGTTGTACCGTATTGCAAATCCTCTGAACGGATTTCTTTGGAAACAAAGACGTAATAAGTTGAGTTTGGCGATAATTGACCAATCGGCTCAAAAGAAACGAAAGGATCGCCACCCGAGATCATGCTGGGTTGAGTTATTGCAACATCCTCCAAGTCATCGCATGGGTCGGCGCCTGTTCCTATGCATTTATTTAAGGAAAATAGAGTACTTGGGCTTTGTGCGGGCGGCCAATTGATTGGAATATCAAATAAGACTCCGATGCGTGGTGCGGGGTTGATACAAACTTGATCGCCACCGCTTTGATTTAGCCAGGGCGTTGGTGAAGGGAGTTGAGTACCAGAACCCGATGCGTCGCAGAACTCTACAACGCGTGGGGTTTTGGGAACGATACCCGTTGAGAATTGCCAAGAATATAGCGCCGAAAAAGATGCGGCTTGGCAGGCGCCGTTGGAACAAGTTCCGTTGGGACAACAAGTTTGACCCGGGTCGCAAATACTGGCGTTATCACGGCAATCTGCGACAGCGAATTGCATAGCGTTGGAATCTTGTCCGGAGACGGTTGCAAACAATGGGCCCGTTATAGCTTGGTTTGGTACGGTGACATCTATTTGAGTTGGTTGCCAAGAAAGAATATCCGCAATTTGACCATTGGAAAATATAACTTGATTACCCGGTGCGGCTTGGTTTAAATTTTCACCGTGGACTTCTATATATGAACCAGCTGGGCCGGAATTGGGGTTGAGCGTACAGATTCCCGGGCCGGCTACTCCATCGGTATATGTAAAATCAACTTGATTTGAGCTTTCAGAATCATTGCGTTCGATGTAGACAGCGAACTGCGCGGGTTTTGTAACATTAGCATCTACAGAAGGTACTTTGATTACAATGTTGTTATTTTTCCACCAACCTTCGGAGCAACCCTGGCTAAAAGCGGCATCACCTGTGTAGGTTTTATCGGCAGCTTTGTCGTAGAAACGAACGACGCCCGGGACATAGCCAAAGCGATCACCGACTATCGTGATGAATTGTCCGCGAGGGCCGGAAGCCGGGTCGAGATACGTGATTACGGGAGGAGCTTGCGCTGCGGTTGTGCTTTTAATTGTAAAAGGCACTTTGTTAGACTCGGCTCCGCTTGAATGCTTGATCCAAACAGGATAAAGACCGGCGTTTAAAACCGGAGATAAAAATTTTACTGATGAGTTGCTCCAATTTTGGCTTGCGACACTACCGTTGCCGAAATTGATTGTTCCCGCCGTTATGCCAAAATTTGTACCGTCCAATGACACTTGAACGCCTGGTGCACCCTCTTTTGGTGTTGCTCCGCAAAGCCCGGGGATTTGATCGTTATTTACTGTAAAAGTGAACTCTGGACCCAAGGTATCATCGGTCTGATCTGTGAGATTACTATTGCCGTTTAGTAGACGGATAGGGCCGGTTCCGGCTCCGCTTGGCACTTCGACTAAAGCGTAATGATTGCTCCAAGTGACTGCACCGGCAGCTACACACGCCTGTGGGGCTGAAGCGGTGACTTCGGGTGGCCCCATAAATGTGACTGTGCCAGTGTCACCAAAGTTGTCGCCCCAGATGGATACGTATGTACCCTCTGCGCCTGCAAGCGGTTGGACATCTGTAATAATTGGTTGCTCAACGCAAACATTGTTGATACACAAGCCGGATGCACATTGGTTATTGTTTTGACAGGCACTTGAGGAACATGCGAGACAATCTGCACCTCCGCAATCTATGCCGGTTTCATCGTTATTTTGTACAGTATCAAAACAATGCTCCGCAAGGACGATAACGTCTACGGATTTTGAACCGGTGTTGGAATCCAAATCCGTACCTCTTACAGTTATTGTATATGATTGTTTAGGAGTTTTTCCGAGAGTGTCCCAGTAACCGGAAGCTTCAAAAGATTGGGGTGATGGTGATGTTTGCGGGCCATCACTATTAAAGATTTGGCCGCCTTCTTCCCACTCCATGCCCGAGATACCGATATCATCCGTGGCTTTGGCAGCGACTTCAACCGCTGTGTTTACGGGAACGCTCTTACCATTATATAAATTCTGAATTAGCACATTTGGCGCTTGAGTATCTACCGTGTTGCCGGATGTGAAACTAAAAGTACAATCAGGATAGAAACCGCCGCAACGCAATTGTTGGTTGGCAGTGGAACGCAGATCAGTGGTAATCGTAACCGTATATTGCGTATCAAAAACAAAACAGGTTTTTTGTGGAGCGCCAGGGCAAGGATCAGATGGAGTAAAGATAACTCGTTTGGGATTGGTTTGGTCTACCGCCCAGGCTCCGCTGGCTTGTGGTGAAATCGATAAAGCACCAAGTGTAGCGTCATCGACATCTTTATTAAAAAGGATTCTGACAATCAGATCAGCGTTTGCAACCGACCCCTCGGGGCTTTTTGCGACTACGCGAAAGACATCACCTCCACCGGAACCAAAGCCTCCGCCCGAGCCTCCACCGCCCGAGCCTCCGCCACCCGCTCCACCCGCTCCACCCGTTGCCGCATTAATTAATGAATTGATTACAAATGATGCTATAGCCCAAGAAAGGAGAACGATTACCACTCCAATGATGCCATTTCGGAGCCAGGCTTTGGCTTTATCAACCTTAGCTGAATCGCCACCGGCAGTCATCCAAAGAAAACCGGCGTAAAGGATGATGACGAGTAAGACGACTCCAAGTAAACCTAAAAAGACGTTGATTAAGCGGGCTGCAATAACGCGCGGGTCGGTATCGGGTAATGCTATAGTTTGACCAATTGAATTTAAGCCCGTATCTATCTGTGCGTGTGCGGGCGCAATAAAATCTCCACCAAAGATGCAGAGGCTTGTGATAACCGCAAGAGCGGCAAAGAACGATCGCAGTTTCATGGTTAGATTACTTGAGGGCGTTTATTATCGCGTCAATTGAGAAGGTGGTTATAGCCCAAGAAGAGAGGACAATAATGAGGCCGATGATTGCATTTCCGATAGCACGTTTCGCATAATCGGTTTTTTCTTTGTCGCCGCCCGAGATCATGAAGAGAAAACCGGCGTAAAGAATGAGGATTACGAATATAAGCGACAGGAAGCCGATAACTACATTAATAAGTTCCGCAACAATGATTCGTGGATCTTTTTCGGAGAGATTGAGCCATTCGGATAAAGCGTTTTGACCTATGTCGATAGGGCTAGCATAAACCGGTAGTACGAAACACATCCCTGCCAACAGGGAGATCGAAATCAGACTAAGAATTTGAAATTTTTTCATAGATTATGGAGCCGGCTTCCAGGCTGGCGATGATTCGCAGTCTTTATTCCAAGGTGTTTCATTGCACAAATTTGGATTGTTGGGCCCGCCACTAAAAGGCACTCCGTTTTTATCCAGATCCGATGCTGCCGGATTGAAACAATTTTGATAAACATTCATGATCCGATGTGTAACAACCGGTGCATAGATACTCATGGCTTTCCATGGATCTTGATTTATGGCTGGAATTTCGGAAGGCAAGAATGGCCTGTGTTTTATAGAGATGCGAGAACTTACCGGCTCTTCGCCCGTAGCAACAGGGTCGCCCGCGGCATTTAGTTGTTCGAGTGATGAATAGTAGTACCAGGTATTAGCACCAAGAGCGTCTTCAGCGGGACCGCTGCGCTTGATACCGATATTGCCGGAGTTGACCGAGTAGCCCAATAAAATTGAATCAAAAGTGACCACTGCTGGGAGATCGGCTGCTACGTTGCCCTCGAGCACTTCGGGTAAAATCTTGGTGATTATTGGAGGATCCAAGAAAATTTCGTCGTTAGTTGCAAATGCAAAAGAGTTATCGTCGTTGCCACCGGGGGGCGGACCCTCAGCGATACCGTTACTGTTGCCATCTAAAGAATTGCCAGCCATATCAACAACACCATCAAAGCCAAATGCACCAACCTCGGCGGCAAGCGGAGGAGTCGCACTTAAAGTTGCAGACTTAACGGTGACATCAATGGCACTATTGCCCGGCAAACAATACATGGTTATTAAACATGAATTAGTACCGCATTCATCGGTTGTGATGAATTCAACAGTCCTGTAACCGTTGCTGATACGATATTCGCCGGCAACCAGCTGGCTCGTGCCACCCTGATCTGCAGAAACTGTGATATTTTGAAAATTGCCACTGGATACATTTGGATCGAAGAAACCGGAAGCACTCATTGGCAAGATTGGTTCGCTAAAGTTGATTTGGACTACAATATTGCGAGCATATGTGCCAGAGGAATAGGGAATGTAGGATGTTACTTTGGGCGGAGTGTTATCGATTTCAGTGGAAACCTCGAAGCTCCAGGAATAACCACTATCAAAACTACCCACAAACATAGCCGTACCTGATGCATTTTTGATGCCGTCCGCGCCACCAGAGAGAACAACTTCGTACCAAGTATTGGAGATTGAATTACCAAGAGGTTCGTTGGGTTTAACTATGACGGAGCGGCCATCGGCAGAAATCGTAACGCGCGCTTGATCGGCGAGTAAATTTTGCGACGCATTGTCTTGTGGGTGGATCTTGATGATATCGCTATTTAGCTGATATGGCACGGGTGACGCGGCCGGATCCCAACCCGTGATGAATGACGCCGGATCAATTGGTTCTTTGAAAGTTATGGAAATCGCAGTATTGCGAGGCACGTTTTTTTGATCACGCTCGGGAAAATGATATTCTATCACTCCTTCACCCAAGGAACCGGAGTTTCCCCATTGCCCAAAACCACCGGAACCCCCAAAACCAAACCCAGATGGCTGAAAGAAACCTCCGCCTCCACCCGGAGCAAAAATCCCAAGCACAAAATTGACTATGGCAAAGGAAAGGAAAATTATTATTAAACCGATAATCGCATTTCTGATGCGCGTGGTTGCGTTTTGAACCTTTGTAGCGTCACCGCCAGCCGTCATGTACTCGTAGCCCGAATAAAGCATGATAATGAGCAGTAAAACTCCCACAAAACCAAGAGCTACGTTTATGATGCGTCCGATGATGGTGATTAGATCAGCGGATTGAGTCACCCCGGCAGATGCTGCAACGGTATTTACGTTTTCTTGACCTGTTGCAAATTGCGCTAACGAAGGCCACGCAAAAGATAAGCCGCCCAAAATTACAAACAAAATAATCACGGATGTAACTGGCCGTTTCACAAATAAAAATTTTAGTATTCTTTTTACAAAATCCTTCCTCTGCATGGATGAAGAAAGCTAAAGGAGATAACCCAACATTACCTTAATCCCCATGCGGATATTATAGCACAGTTAGTGTATGTTTGCGATAATTTATGCCAGAAGTTTTTGCACAATCTCTCGGACACGGTTACCATCGGCCAGGCCGCCGGCTTTTTTCATAACAGTACCCATGACCTTACCCATGTCAGCAGGAGAAGTAGCACCAGTTTCGGCAATAACTTCAGTTGCCAGCTTTTCGATCTCTTCATCGGAGATTTGCTCGGGCATGAAGCGCTCTAAGAATTGATTTTCTTTTTCCTGTTTAACTACAAGATCTTCGCGACCACCGGACTGATAATCCACTAATGCATCTTTACCTTGTTTCAACATAGTTTTGATTACAGCTAAAGCCTCTTCATCGCTAAGCTCGTGGCCAAGATCGATTTCTTTGTTTTTAAATGCCGAGCTCAACATTCGCAAAATAGATGTCTGAAACTCGTCTTTTGCTTTCATGGCAGTTATTAGCTCGTCTTTAATTTGACTCTTGAGGGACATATTCGATATTTAAAAAAGATTTAAGTTTTTATTAATCACAAAAAAAATATTACCAAACTTTCACAAATATTAACAAATTTTCACAAACATTTGAGTTTGATGAAATTTGTCGCATAGTGACTTTTGGTAATAATTTTTTACTGAAATTTAACTTTACTTGCGGGTATCTTTGAGCTGACCGGTTTTGAGAAGATACTCATACTGATCGCGTTTAGTTACGCGGCGCAAAGCGCTTTCACGAAGCTTATTTTTACTTTTGGACTGCGCGCGAAATCTGTTTTTGCGAACTTCCAAAATAACTCCGCTTTGTTGTTGGCGCCTTTGGAATCTGCGAAGTAGAGATTCGAATGTTTCGCCTTTTTTACGTTTAACTTCAATCATGTTTTTTGCTCCTTTCTATGTAATATCAAACCTATGCATCCATTGCTTGGATACGACTACAGGATAGCCCATCTAGGACTTTGCGTCAAATCCAAGAGCGACCGAAGGCGCTCTATTGTGAACATTAAAATTTGGCTTTAATTTGCGGTTTCTGAGCTTTTTTGGATCATTTTCTTCCTCAACTCTTGAACCATCTTTTGAGCATCAACTATTTCTTGAGTACCGGCATCCATATCGCGGATGATAACAGTGCCGTCCAAAACCTCCTTTTGACCAATTATTATTGTCCATTTAGCATCCATGCGATTGGCATTGTCCATCTGAGTTTTGATAGAGCTCTTTGAAAATGATTCAGCGGCTTTAAAACCGGCGGAACGTAACTCTTCAAACAGAGCCAGTGCACGTTTGCGTCCGCTTTCACCAAGTTGTGCTACAAAAACTTCTGTTTCTTCGGCCGGAGGTGGGGTGACTTCGCGACTTTTCAGAAGGCTTACCACACGATCTACGCCGATGCTGAATCCGGCAGCCGGAGTCTCTTTACCACCAAGAAGTTCAATCAAGCCATCGTATCTACCGCCGCCGCCGAGTGCATTTTGATGTTGATTCTGATCGTCTGTTGCTTCGTATAACTCGAAGACGGTACGTGTATAATAATCGAGTCCGCGTACCAGGAATGGATCGAGTTGGTATGGAACGCCGACTTCATCCAAGTATTCGAGAACATGCATGAAGTGATTTTTTGATGATTCATCGAGCCAATCCACAATTTGCGGAGCTTCCATTTTCATTTCCATAATTGCCGGATCCTTGGAATCGAGCAAACGCAGTGGATTTTTGAGCAAGCGTTTTTTATCATCCTCGGACATGCGGTTGCGTTTGGGACGGAAGTAAGCGACTAAAGCGTTGCGATAATTGAGGCGGCTTTCGGGTGTACCAATTGAGTTGATGCGAACCACTGTATCTAACCCCAGGCTTTGTAGATATTTCCAAGCTAAAAGAGCTATTTGCGCATCGACAACTGCATCGTCATCTCCTATCATCTCACAACCGAATTGCCAGAATTCGCGATAACGACCCGATTGCGGACGCTCGTGACGAAACATCGGGCCCCAATACCATAACTTAACCGGCTGAGGCAGATTGAGCATGCCATGTTGGATATATGATCGGCAAATCGCAGCAGTATTCTCGGGGCGCATGGTTACCTTGTCGCCACCCGATGTATCAAAACTGTACATTTCCTTTTCAACTATGTCTGTTTGTTTACCTACGCCACGAACAAAAAGAGGTGTCTCTTCCAAAACAGGTGTTTCGATACGGTCGAAGCGATAAGAATCGCAGATATTTTGAGCGGATTCAAATGCTTGGCGCCAATAATGCTGATCCGCGGGTAAGATATCTCTCATGCCACGAACAGAGGATAGGGGTTGCGGCGCTTTTTTTGAAGCTACATCGCCGGCTTTTTTTACAACGGGTTTTTTATCAGTGCTCATATTTTATAAATTATAATCTGTGGATTGAAAAATTTTCCAACGATCAAGCGGCCATCCGCGAACCCATACTTTACCGACTATTACATTTTCTTCTATGGGGCCAAAGTAGCGGGAGTCGAGGCTTGCGGCGCGATTATCACCAAGAACAAAGTATTCATTTGCTTTCAATGTATCGCGCCTGGTTTGGGCAGTGTATTTATCAGATAGATATAAAGACTCATCAAGAACGATACCGTTTGGATATTCATCGTTATAAATTTTAACTTGCCCGTTGGCAATCTCGACAGTTTCACCCGGCAAGCCTATAAGACGTTTGATGAAATAATTTTTTGGGTCATTGGGATAATGAAAAACCAAGATGTCACCTCGTTTTGGTTCGGAAAAGCGGTATGAAATTTCGTTTATTACTAAATATTCGTGATCGAAAAAGTTTGGTTCCATGGAAGCGCCTTTAACATAAAAAGGCTGGATCAAGAAGTAACGTACAGGGATAATGATTGCCAAAGAGATGGCGACCACTTGGACAAGTTCCAGGAAAAAGTGGAGTGCCACCTTTGGCGTTTCGCCGGCCAGATCGGCTCCTTGATTGGTTTTTTTAGTAAAAATACCCATATATATTAAGTAATTTATTAAGTCGTAACAACAATAGTAAGTGGTATATTACAGCATTGGACACTCTTTGTCTAGTGGTAAAAATGGCTAAATTTAGGAAATAATTGCATTTGAAAGCATAATCTTAACCTTAGAACTGAAACGCCAGCCAAGTGTATAATGCCACAAGAGAAGCAATAACTCATAGGTAACCATAGGCAAAATGGCCAACATCACAAGAATCCACCCGTTATTTAAATATGTGCCCAAGGTAGCGAATATTATGATATTGGCAACGATGGATGAAATGATGCTAACACCGTGAATCCACCAAATCGGACCATAGTATAGTTTTAACCAAATGGTTTTTGAAGTTTGCGAAATCTTACCCTGGGTACTTAATATCTCATGAACCAAGCGAGCTTTCTTTAAGCGTCTAAATTCAGTACCGGTAAAGATCGCGCAACTGGCGATTGAAAAGCTTATGCCTGCTAAAATTGCGAAACCAAGATTTAGAAAAAGTTGAATTAAAACTCCGGCGACGATCATTGTCAGTATTTCCGGCCACTTCGCTTTGACTTTATCGACCACCTGCCATGAAGCCGCTCCCAGAGAATACGAACGTTTGTGCGCCAGACTTTCATGGTACAACCCGGGGAGTATGACAGCCGCAAATTTACCTAGGCCGGCCAATAACAATTCGAAGTGCGTGCGCGACGGGTGCAAACAGGACGAGACTTAGAATAATAAGAAATTTAAAATCTTTGGTTCTGCCCAAGTGTTCGCCACAGAGCGAGTGTGCCACCTCGAGTGAGTGTACCTTCTGGATATCCTTCTCCATCGCTTGTAGCAAAGCTGTGGATTCTTAGTGGACTCGGTATTTGGAGCCTGTATTAACTTTATTTGGACACTGCTTGCCACGTGACCGTTTATGATATTAGCCTGCTCTTTCAGATCGATACCCTCATCCGCCGCCTCGTCTAGATCAGACTCACTCCAACGGGGGACGGCCTGTTTGGTTACCAGGTCTTCGAGCCAAGGATAAAGTGCACCATGATGTGTGCATGCAATGTGACCAACAGCATCAAGAACATTGGATGGTATTTGCTTTTGGCGACCAAAGGCAATTCCGTGGCCATCTCGTAATAATGATTCTAACGCAGAAAATCTTGATGGATGAATAGCGATGGAATACTGAAATTCGATGGGAAGTTTATTTAAGTTCTGCAATTCATCAGCATGATTAATAACAGTCCATTGCAAGGGTTTTTTTTCATCGTAAAAACGGCGGCTTAACCCACCTCTTGCGCCATCGAAAATGGCCGTTAAATTCATGCACATATTATAACACAAAAAAACCCTCCATCAGTTGGAGGGGAGAGCATAACTTTACTCGGACTTTGGTTTTCTGAACTTAAGCATAGACGGAGGAAACGAAGGCGACACCGATCCGTCCCATCTTAAGATGGTATGAGTATCGGTGATTTGCTCATCAAGAAAACCGGATAATGGATCGGGGTGAGTCTGATACTCCGGAGGTTCGTATAAGGTTCCTGTAAAACCAAGTCTGCGCAGAACCCTGCACAGGAGCTCAAAACCGTTTTGAATATCGTCTCGGTTTTTGGTTTTTGAAGGCAAACGGAAACCATCACCGATAATTGCCGTATCTTCTACGGTTCGAACAACAGCTTGAGACACATATTTGCGAAGAGATTCGTATGTCAAAGTTTCCGATGAGCCGGCAAGAACCACACAGGCCAAAGTGCGGTTTTTGGTTCCACTAAAATGAAATATACTTCCGGGACTTTGTATAACCCTGACCCGCTCGATTGATTTACGGCGTAGTCTTAGATCCTGCCTTAGCAGATACATTGATTTGGTTTCACAGACCGGAGTTTCAAGGTACGCAGGAACGATGTAGTATGGGTGATCCAGCCGGATCTGACTAAAAGGTTTCATTGATAGCTCCGCATCGTTCGCCATGTTTTAAAGTGCCTCCTTTGCACAAGAATGACTTATCACATCCATGATTTAAGGTCAAGACACACACCAATCTCGTACTTCGTACATCGTACGAAATGTGTAAGGCTTTGACGTTAGGAGTTAATGACGGCATTATATGGATACATTTATGACTACCATCAAAAAACTTTTAAGTGATGCAAAGGATTTGGATAAACGCGAGGTGGTGTTGCTTTTAGCACATGTATTAAAAAAATCCGAGACTCACGTTATATCGCATGAGGATGAAGTTGTGAGCGACACTGGAGCCAAAAAGTTTTTGAGTTTGATTAAGCGCCGACGAAAAAATGAACCGATTGCGTACTTGGTTGGATACCAACCTTTTTATGGTATTAATTTTAAAGTAAACCGCACTACGCTGATTCCCAGACCGGAAACCGAGGTTTTGGTTGAAAAAATTATCGCGGACATGAATAGGGAAGTGAAACGCAAGAAAAAATTGATTGCGGTAGATATTGGTACAGGTTCAGGATGCATCGCTTGTGCGATTAAGAAAAACAGACCCGAGGCAGAGGTGATAGCCGAGTGATAATTCCCCCACTACACTAAGCGTCGTAAAATACAATGCTAATAAATTATCCACACCCATAGAAGTTATCCACAGTAATCTTTTTGATAAAAAAATGAGCTCCAAAGTGGCTCGAAAAATTTCTGCAAAAGAGAGTGTAGCGCTTTTTGTAGCAGCCAACCTCCCCTACCTCCCCTACTCTGATATGGAGACCATGCAAAAAGATGTGATCAAGTATGAACCCAAAAATGCGCTATTCGCAGATGATGATGGCATGGAGTTGATTAAAAAATGTATTCAACAATTGGAAAAATTCTTAACCCCCTACTCCGCTTCGAGATTAAGCTGGCATTTGTATTTTGAAATTGATCCGCGGCAAGTTAAAGGTCTCAAGAAATTTATAAAAGAAAATTTTAATAATGCTAAAGTAAAATTTGAGAAAGACTTGTGCGGAAGAGAAAGGTTTATGACGATAATTAGGCGCGCTTGATATCCGCTCCCAAGCCTTTTAGTTTTTCAATTAGATTTTCATAACCGCGTTCGATGTGTTCGACTCCGGTGACAGTGGATTTGCCTTTGGCCATGAGTGCGGCGAGTATGTAAGAGAAACCGGCACGTAGATCTGGTATTGTAATTTCTGCGGCTGTTAATGGAGTTGCACCGACGATGATGCAAGAGTGTTTAAAATTTTGATGCTGGTAACGGCAAGCTCTAGAGCCCAAACAGTCTGAGTGGAGTTGGATGCCGGCTCCCATTTTTTTTAGTGCTTCAGTATAACCAAAACGATCTTCAAAAACAGTTTCGTGAACAATAGAGACGCCACTCGCTTGAGTTAGAAGCATCACAAAAGGCTGTTGCCAATCGGTCATAAAACCGGGGTGAACATCTGTTTCTAAGGTAATTGGATTGTATTTTTTAGCCGAACCGAAGACGATGCCGGTTGGTTTAATAACGAAGGGCACGCCGACGCGGCGCAACGCATTTAGGAAAGACAAAAGATGATCTTGCTCAGCACCCTCGACGAAGACTTCACCGCCGGTGATTGCGGCTGTGATGCCAAACGATGCAGCTTCGATGCGATCCGGAATAACACTATGCTCGGCACCTGTGAGTGATTCAACACCTTCGATAACCCAAGTGCGATTAGCTTCGAGGTTGATGATGGCGCCCATGGATTGTAAAAGTTTAGCCGTATCCATTATCTCTGGTTCGATGGCTGCGTTTGAAATTGTAGTTGTTCCTATGGCGCGAACTGCGGCGAACATTAAGTTTTCGGTTGCGCCGACAGATGGAAATGGAAGTTCTATCATTGCAGCCTTAAGCTCTTTAGCTTTAACGGTGTAGCAATCTTCTTCGTAAATAATTTCCGCTCCCATTTTTTTGAATCCTTCGAGATGGATGTCGACAGGGCGAGACGGCTATTTTACAACCCCCCGACGTTGGGATGCGAGCTTCGCCAAAGCGATGTAAAAGCGGGCCAATGAGTAAAATCGGTATACGATTCTTGCGACTGAAGGCGGAAGCCACATCGCCATTCTTAATTCCTTTGGCGTTGATTGTGACGACATCTTTCTTTGGACAACTTTAACGCCCAAGCCCTGTAAGAGCTCGATAGTGGCATCAACATCACCGATCTGTGGAACATTGGTTAGTTTTACCTCGTCATCGGTTAAAAGAGATGCTACCAATTGTTTGGTTGCAGCATTCTTTGCTCCGCTGACTTTTACTGAGCCATGCAGAGGTTTACCACCGTTTACGATGTAGGCGGGGTTGGAATGTTTTTTCATATTACATTACGAATTACGAATCTGCGCGAATTACGAATGACTTACATTTTATCCCAAGGGATAAAATGAGGCTGGGCGACAGATTCGTAATTTGCGCAGATTCGTAATTCGTAAGATTACTCTTCCTCTAGATTAAACTTTGGTTCGTATCTTGGCAATGAAGCGATTTCTTCCTAGTATTACCTCGTAGAAAAGCAACATCGCGGCCATCCGGTGTATTTATCTTATAGAAGTTGCTGCCCGTGCGGCTCCAGACAATTTCTTTTACTTTCACCTCCGGCAAAATACCAGCCCTTACCTTCACCGGTTGTGCGGATGAAGAGGCGGCCTTTATCATCTAAAACTTTTTCATCCGTGGCGAGAACAAGAATGTTCTTAGCGTTGATTGAAGTTCCCTTTTTATCTTTATCGCGGGAGCCCGATAGATAACGACCGTATGAGTTGGACGCTGCGTCGTATACCCACTTTACCTTATAACTGCCGTCGAATGGAATGGTGACATCGCGGATTTTACCGGGCTCAAAACCCTCTTCCTGGTCTGAAACTCCAAGGTGTAAAATCACCTGGTTTCCATTCTTTATCAGTTTGAACTTTGGTTAGATTCTCCGAGCTTGTGTAGACATTGTGAGGAGCTGGGTGATTTTTTGAACGCCAGATACCTCTCTCCCGCCATCTCATCCAAATTGCGAAAATTGGTTAAGCCTCCGATACGGTTTAGAGCTTCGGGACTGCCGCCGACGTGAGCATAAATTGTCATCGAGTGATTGCGCCCATTCAACATAGTACGGGCGTGCAGAGCGAACCGGGCCGATTTCGTCGACGGTTGTAGATGCGCTGAAGACGGCCATAAGGCGTGTAATACCACCTTCAACAGGCGCTTCGAATACAAGGCTGGCGTCTGCTATACCGGCGAGAGGGCGAGCGTCTACATGATTTTCAATCATGACAGCGCGTGGTAGCAGGCGCGACTCAGCTTCGGGAACGCGAATACCATCGAGCCAGCGAGCGACCAGGCCATCATCAGTTTCAGTACTTGTTGGAGCGACCAAATTGTTATCACTTGCGGGCTGATCGTTGCCACCGCGTAATGCGTAGACCAAAAAGCCGACACTGATAGCTAAAATCAAAAAAGCGCCGCCGGCCAAATATGGCCAGTGACGCTTTACCCATCCGCAATTGCCATGATGGTTTGTGTGTTTTTTTGTGATCCCTCCTGACGCTTGATCATTGCACTATCAATTTTAATCTTATTTCTTTTCTTCGGCTGGAGCCTCGCCTTCGGCGGTAGCTTCACCCTCCTTCTTTTCATCAGCTTCAGATTTAACTGCTGCAACATCGCCGATATCCTGTTCTTCAAGTTTCTTTTGATCTTCTTCAGAGAGAGGTGCTTCCACAATAGCAATCAGTTCGTCGACCTCGTGATGCAAAGCAACGCCTTCGGGAATTTCGAGAGAGCTGACAACGATACGATCTTCGTAAGTTTTTAATACCGAGAGATCAACAACCAATTCTTTAGGTAATTTGCCAGGCAAACATTCGATCTCTACTTCATCTAAGTTTTTAATAAGTGTACCACCCATTTTTACAGCATCCGATTCACCGATAAATACCAAAGGAACTTCGACGGTGATTGGTTGATCCATACGAATCTGGCGGAAATCTATATGAACAGGATTCATTTTTACAGGATGCACCTGAACTTCTTGAATAATCGCTTTTACCGGCTCACCATCATCAATCACCAAATCAAATAAAGACGAATATTTTACTTCGCGGAATAAATGAAGGAAATCCGATTGACCGATATTAATCGATACCGAGGGTATGCCATTGCCATACACCACTCCTTTGATTGGCTCGTGGCCATTCATTGGTTCTGCAACTTCTTTAGGATTGCGTGTTTTTGCTGTTAATAAAGCCATAAATTGTTATTTTGTCGAACGTCAAATGTCGAATGTCGAACGTCTGAGGATTGATGACTTTTGACGTTTAACTTGTGACGTTTTGCGACTGTTATGATTGTTGCCGTATGTTAGGCGAGTTTTTCCCTTATGTCAAGTAGATTTTGGCACAGAGCTTTGCTTTGTTTTGAGATAATACGATGAGTTTTTATGCACTCATCGGCGGTTATTGTGGAAGATTCGGCCAATCTGAGAGCATCGGACCCACAAGCATCGGTGATGAGGCCAACCGCACTAACTCCACCCTCGGACTGAACTACATAATAATAAAGACCATGCTTACAAGAATTGCAGGTTGAATGATAAAGCCGAACGTGAGATTGCTCACGAACGAGCTTAACAGACTCTGTAGCATATAACGATTTGCACATTGGGCAGTGCGTCATAAGCGGCATCATTGATCCTAAGTTCATGCCTTTAGAATATCGCTTTCTTGGCCACTGGTCAATTGTAAGAGTCTTTGTGATCGGCGGAGCGGGCGCTGATGCGCATATTGAGTGCAATACCGATTGCCACATAGCCGGCCACAAGCGAGGATGCGGCAGCTGAGGCAAAAGGAAGCGGGATGCCGGTAACCGGCATTATGCCCATATTCATGCCCGCATTAACCAATATATGCATACCAAACATACCCGAAATCATCACAGTGTAAGTTTGTACAAAAACATCTCTCGAGGAATAGCCTATATAAAGGATGCGGACCAGGATTACGCCAAAGAGAACCAAGATGAGCGCGATCCCTGCGAAACCGAGTTCCTCTCCCATGACAGCAAACATAAAATCCGTGGATGCCTCAGGCAAAAAACGCAGGCGAGATTGACTGCCCTCCCCTATCCCTTTACCAAACCAGCCACCCGAGCCGATTGCGGTTTGTGCTTGAATGACGTTATAGCCGGCGCCCAGTGGATCGGCCTCGGGGTTAAGAAAAGAGGTTATGCGCTGTTGTTGATATGGGACAAGAAAAAAGCTCCAAGTGATGTAGATTGCTGCCGCGGTCGCGCCGATCAAGAGTAGCCAGGTACGTTTACGTAAACCCGCAAAAGCTATACCGGAGAGCCAGATAACCACTATAACCATCGAGGAACCAAAATCCGGCTGCAGCATGATTAAGCCAACGTAAACTGCCATAGCCATAAAACTGCCAAAAAAAGTTATCCAATCCAAACGACGATGCACTTGGCGGTAAAAGTATGATGCTAAAAAAAGCGCAAATAATACTTTTGCCATCTCGACAGGTTGGATGCCGACCGTGCCAATGCGGAACCAACCTTGGGTTCCGCGCACTTCAGTACCGAAGATTAAAACGCCTACGAGAAGAGCTATGCCTATTCCATAAGCGACGAGACCATAACTGCGTAGGCGACGATAATCCCAAGCCATTAACGCCACCATTGCGGCTATTCCCAAAATAACAGCGATTGCTTGTTTGCGAAATTGCAAAAGTGAAGATACTTCATAAGAATTGCCAATACCGTAAATCATGAGCAGGCCAATGGCGGACAATGCAAATAGCGCGCCGATTAAAAACCAATCGGTTCTGCGCAAATATTCGAGCCATGAACGAACCATGAGAGATAATTTACACTACGGGCGTCTAACGTCAAACAACTAAGTTTATAAAGTAGAAAGTTCATAAAGTCTATCAAGTCCGTCAAGCTAAAAGTCCGTCAAGCTTTTTGTGGGTGCTTGACGGACTTTATGGACTTTTCGCTTGATAGACTTGTGCTAGTTATTCAACCGACTGGAAGGTAGGTATGAGTTTGTATCGAGGAAATTGATAATAGGGATTACTTCTGTTTTAGTAACAGATTGAATGGTGTCGTACCAGTAAAGATCCACGTTGCGGGTTTCACCGGGTTTTAACTCGCGCATGTTGACTTTGTTTATGGCGATGACCGTGTTGCCGCGCATTAATTTGATTATATAATCTATAGACCAATATCCGTAAGCGCCATTATTAACCACATCAAAAGTTGTGCGTGAGGCAGTACGGTTTACGGCTACGGAGGATGGATCAAAACGCACATTTTCTACTTTAACCCCACCAAAGCGTTTATTGATATATTTATCGTAATCCAACTCCACTTCGGATGGTTCTACTCGGTGCCAGCGGATGTTTTCGATTAGCAATTGTGCAGAACGGACACTGGGCGATGAAGCTTTAAAACCAAGTTCGGTTAGTGTTGTGAGTTCGCCGGGAAGAACAAAACCTTGGCGCGCAGAGGTTTGCTCGCCGGCTACATTAAACTTGTAAGAAAATTCAGCCCACCATGATGGATTTGGATTTTCTATATCAACCGCGATATCAACACGTTCTTCGGTGTTAGGAAAAACGAGTACTGCGGATGTGCCAACGTTAAGAGGGCGATCTTGCATTAAGCGATCAAGATTTTGCTGATTCACTGCAATAGCCATCGTGATATTAGATTCGCGGGCGTAAGAAATTGCGTAAGCATCAAGCAAACCCCAAGAAACATATCCCAAACGATGACGTTTAATGCAACTAAAATAATTCGCGACCAAGTGCGAATGATCACATGATTACGAACCCACCAACCTGCGGCTTTAACTCGTCTTGCGGTCAGCCGCGACCAACAACTGTGTTTTCTGACATATGACAATATTATAACACGTCACACGTCGCGCGTCCCAATCGTCCCATGTTGTTTTAGAAGATTTTTTCTGCAGATTGAAATACGCCGGTTTTGTAGTTTAATTGCCAGATGCTGGCCATGGGCATGTCGATGTTGTGGATCTCGGGCCAGGGTAGATTTTGAAGTTTTACGAGTGCTGCGGCCATTGGTTCACGGTGCGAGCAGATGATGATGTCGCCTTCGCAAGATTTGATTGCGTCTGTTATAGCACCGACGACTCTATCCGCGAGATCTTCGAGCGGTTCCATACCATCTGTTTTCATCTCGTTGGAATAATAACCGGATTTGTCGTAGAAATCTTTATCAGGTTTGCCCCATCCACTCCCCCATCTTCCATTCTAAAAGACGATCGTCGGTTTTGATATCGATGTTTAACGTTTGCGATAAAATCGACGCAGTCTCCTGAGCGCGTTCGAGAGGCGATGCAACGATTATACACGGACTTAATCCTTCATCTTTAATCCTTGATCCGAGTTCAGAGATTTGATAAATCCCCTCTTCCGAAAGATGCCAACCGGGCGAGGTGCCAAATTGATTCCTTTAGGATTTTCGACTTCGCCGTGGCGGATGAGATAGACTTTCATAATTCTTATATCGTACATGTACGTCGTACATCGTACAAATTAATTGTCTGAACCCTGATTAAGCATGATTCACGCTCAAATTAACATGATTACTGTAGGAGTCGATTTATATAAAATAATTATTCAATGAGTAATCAAGTAAATTAGGTCGGTAATCGGTTTGATAATCAAGGTTCAGACAATCGTCTTGGGGGTTGACAAAACTTAAATTTTGTGGTAGCTTATCAACGATCGTCGGGACAGGCGGATTTACGTCCTACGGGGGGCGAAGACTATTTGATGCGACCGCTTTGCATCATTTGTCCGGGGGGAGTTATTCGACTCCCTTACGAGCCACTCTCTGGCGCACTGCAAATTTGATCGGGCGGAACTTTTGGGCCACTCGGCCCGCACCCTTGATCGCCCGGAACGCAGTGCGCCTTTTTCATCTTTTACGTCGCGGCAATTGTCTGCAACGTTTATCCGCCGATACTTTATGTAAAGGCGGTTATTTTTTTTACCTTGGTTATATAAATGAATTCTTCGTAGGGGCGTATCCTTGTGATCGCCCGTGCAATACCAAAGTAATTAAGTTACGCATTCTGCGATAGAACGGGCGAACATCACACTAGACTCTGCGATTTTCGAGTGGCGCCGCAAGGTTCGCACCCTACGAGTGAGATTGTATAAAAAGAGATATAAACAGTAATCATGTCCCAAATCCGTTAATCAAGTAAATCAAGGTTCAGACAATGGGCGGATAGTATTGACAAACGCTCTTGATTAGTTGGGGGAATTTTGCTAATATACGTCCGAAATATGCCAAAAAATACTGAGGAAAAGAAGCCAAAAACTAAGGCTAAAGAAGGCTCTTATGGAGCCGAGCAGATATCTGTTTTGGAAGGTTTGGACCCGGTGCGCAAACGCCCGGGAATGTACATCGGCTCAACAGGGTCCGAGGGTTTTCATCATCTAATTTGGGAGGTTGTCGATAACTGTTTTGATGAAGCCATGGCCGGGCACGCCGATTTGGTAACCGTTGTATTGAATGAAGATGGCAGTGTTGGCGTTAGCGACAATGGCCGCGGCATTCCGGTTGATATCCATTCGAAATATAAAGTTTCGGCTTTGGAATTGGTGATGACAAAATTGCATGCGGGTGGAAAATTTGGCGGAGAAGGATCCGGCTATAAAATCTCCGGAGGTTTGCACGGTGTGGGTGTATCTGTTGTAAACGCTTTGTCTGAGTGGGTGGTGGCTGAGGTTGAGCGCGATGGAGCGAAGTGGGAAATGAGGTTTGAATACGGAAAACCCACAACTAAGATTAAGAAGGTTGGCGCCAGTAAAAAACATGGAACTACAATTACATTTAAACCGGATACAAAGATCTTTACCGAGACAGTTTTTGATTTAAAATATATTTTGGATCACTTGCGCCAACAGTGTTATTTAACAAAAGGCGTTAGATTGTTGGTTGTGGATGAACGCGATAAGAAGCAACCCATTGCGCATGGTTTTTATTTTGAAGGCGGTGTGAAATCTTACGTTAAGCATTTGAATAGCAAAAAACAACGGAAGCACGATAATATTTTTTACATCGAGCGACAGATGGATACGGTTGGCGTAGAGATTGGCGTTCAGTATACGGATGATTATAAAGAAACTGTAATGGCCTTTGCTAACAATATTTACAACCCTGAGGGTGGAATGCATGTGATGGGTTTTAGGACTGCGCTTACTCGTGTTTTAAATACTTACGCTCGCAACAAAGGATATATTAAAGAAAAGGATGATAATTTGAGTGGTGATGATGTGCGTGAAGGTTTAACGGCGGTTATCTCTGTAAAGATTCCGGAACCGCAATTTGAAGGGCAGACAAAAGCTAAGCTTGGTAATACGGAGGCCAGGACGGCTGTGGAATCACTCATGAATGAGGTTTTTGCAATTTATTTGGAAGAACACCCTAAAGACGCGGAAGCGATTATTGGAAAATGTGTGCTTGCGCAAAGAGCCAGAGCTGCGGCTCGCGCGGCACGTGATACGGTTATTCGCAAAGGCGCTTTGGAGGGTTTGACGTTGCCAGGTAAACTCGCTGATTGTTCGAGTAAAGATCCATCAGACTCAGAGCTTTATATTGTTGAGGGAGATTCTGCAGGAGGCTCGGCCAAGCAAGGGCGCGACCGTGAGCACCAGGCCATACTCCCACTTCGCGGTAAGATCTTGAACGTGGAACGCGCGCGTTTGGATAAGATGCTCGCAAATAATGAAATCAAAAATTTAGTGATTGCACTTGGTACGGGAATCGGTGAGAATTTGGATATGGAAAAACTCCGTTATCACACAGTTGTTATCATGACTGATGCTGATGTGGACGGCTCGCATATCCGCACACTTTTGCTGACTTTATTTTACAGATATTTCCCGGAACTTATTGAAAAAGGTCATATCTTTGTAGCACAACCTCCACTGTATCGCATCGCCAAGGGCAAGAATGTTCAGTATGCGTATGCAGAGGAAGAAAAGGATAAGATCGTAGCTGAGTTGCAGAAGTTGAAAGAGGAGCCTAAGAAGAAGGGCAAAAAAGCCGATGTTGATGAAGAACTAGCGGAAGAAATTGAGGTTACAGAGGAAGATGCTGGCGAAGAAGTTGATGAAGATAGAAAGAAAATGGCGGGGATCAATTTACAGCGCTACAAAGGTTTGGGTGAAATGAATCCGGATCAACTTTGGGAAACTACAATGAACCCGGAATCCAGAATAATGAAACAAGTTGTGGTTTCGGATGCGGCGCAGGCTGACGAAACATTTACAATTCTCATGGGTAGCGAAGTTGCTCCGCGTAAGAAGTTTATTCAGACTCATGCAAAGAAAGCAACTGTTGATGTTTAAGACGGTGCGAATTACGAATCTGCACGAATTACGAACAAGTAAAAATCCCCCAAATTTAGGGGGATTTATTAATGTAATTTGATCAGCTTATTTTAAAGATTCTATAGTTACGGATGTCATAATATCGTTTGCTGATATCTGTTTTACGACATCCATACCGGCTATTACGCGGCCAAAAATACTATAATTTGGTGGAAGAGAATGATCGGCCAACATGATGAAGAATTGTGAACCATTTGTATCTGGTCCGGCGTTAGCCATTGCCACTATCCCCTCATTATATGGAAGATTGACTGCCTCATCCTCAAATGTGTAGCCCGGGCCTCCTGTGCCATTACCATATGGATCCCCACCCTGGATCACAAAACCCGGCTCGACGCGATGGAAGGTTAAACCATTATAAAAGCTTTGCTCGGTGAGATAGATGAAATTTGACGCGGCCTTTGGAGCATCTTCTGGTAAGACTTCAAAAACGATATCTCCTTTTGTGGTTTTAATACGGATTTGTTTATTCTTAATTTGTTCATCCGGTAATACTCCCGGGAAAGCCAGATCATTTCGAATTGCAATTAAATTATCTATTATCTCTGTGAAGTTTTCCAGCGGCATTGCCCCCGAAACAAGTTCACCGTTTATGAATGTTGCCGGTGTACCCTGGACTCCTGCCACCATGCCTTGGTTTAGATCTTCAGTAACGCGAGAGGCTTTGATACCACTATCCAAGCATGGGTCGAATTGACCGCGATCCAAGCTTAGATCTGTTGCCGCTTGTTTAAGGCTGTCTATGCTAATGTAACCGCTTTTACTTAACTCAAATATCTTATCATGCATTTCCCAAAATTTACCTTGATCTGCAGCACACTCGGAGGCCTCTGCCGCTTTTTGCGCGTATGTGTGAAATGATAATGGGAAGTGGCGATACACGATACGAACATTATTTGGATAAGTTGCCTTAATAGCGTCCATTGTATCGTTATGGCGTGCGCAAAATGGGCATTCAAAATCAGAGTACTCAATCATGGTGACTCTTGCGTTATCCATGCCCCAAACATGATCGCGAGACGAGTCTACTGCCGGGAGAACAGGATTAGTAGGCTCCGGTACCGGCTCCATAGCTGGTTCATCTGGCGCAAAAATGTATTCAAGAATTGTATCAGACATACCGAGAACAATTTTATTGATATCCTCGTTTTTAGCACCCAGGCCCAGGTAGCGCATGATTTGATATGCGGCTGCGCCATCAGCCATATATATTGCACGGCATTTTACAGGGTCAACGTAGTAAGCTTCGCCGTGATTATCAACTTGCAAAAGTATCTCACCTTTTAAACGATTAGCGAGCGCGTTGGATTTGCAAATTGATGTTGATTTATTCATGGCCAGCGAATCGTTGACTTTGGGTATTTTATCTAAATCCGCATTGGAGATGCCCAAGCTAAAATAGCGCATCATTTCATAGGCGGCATTACCATCGGCCATGTAGTAGCGCATGCCATCCTCTTTGCGGATATACCAGGCTTCGCCATGATCTTCGACCTGCAAGAGGATTCGCCCTTTTAGGCGTTCCGATAAAGACTCGTCGTAATACCCCTTATTGTTATCATAAGTAAAAACCGATGTGCCGTTGGAATTGTGATAATGGTATTCATTGTCATACAATCCCCATGCCTCGCAGTTTGTTAGGCAGTAGTGGCCGCCTTTAGCATCTGTTGAGCCGGGATGAGCAGAGGCGATAGAGGGAAAGAACAACGCGATGCCAAGCGACATGAGCGCTATCGAAAAAATATTTTTCATAAGTTGGGGCTAATAATCTTAGTAAGAAAGTATCACAGATTGTGATGATGGAGCAAATAGCAATGATTGACTTTGATTGAAATAAAAGCTAAATTCTCTTATATATGAAAACAAGAGATTTTTACATTGTTTTAAGTTTATCGATGATATTACTTGCGGGTCTTGGTTTTTATGCGGGTTGGACTGTTTCACGGCCGGCCGAGTATACACGTAATGTTGATGCCCAAGTGATTTTGACCGCACTTCGCGACAGAGGTTTTTTAGTGACGCAGACTTATATATTTGACCAACCGGTTACAATCGAAAAGACGAGTGGCAGTGCACTAAAGGATTTTTTCTTTGGGCAAACTATTACTGCGCGCGGAGCCATGGAAGTTAATATGGGAATTGATTTGGCGAATGTATCGAGTGATGATGTGACGATAGTGGATGATGCGATTACGATCAAGATTCCTGAAGCGACTCTGTTTAATGTTAGGCTCGTGGGGCCGATTGAAGTTGAGAATAAGCAAGGAATCTTGAAGAAACTATTGCAGGATGAAGATGGATACAACGAAGCACTTAGCGAACTGTCGAAGATCGCGGAGCAGACGGCAACTCAGGAAGAGTTTGTGACTCGTGCTACAGACAGAGCCAAGGAAGAGGTGAAGCAGATGCTTGGTTATGTGGCTGAGGGGAAGAGTATAAACGTGCAAATCAATAAATAGTCGTAGTACTTAGTCATAGTCTTAGATTGAAACAAATAAAATGTAGATATTTCAAAAAATCGAGCGGCGCTCGATTTTTTAAAAAGATATTAACATGTTTAGGGGAAAATTTATTAGTAAAATGCTATAATTTAGACACTCATTCTTTGATTCGATTTATGAAAAAAATTTTGATTTTGGCGTTAGGAGCTTTTCTAATACTACCCTACCCCACCCTAGCTTTTCCTTATCTCAATTCGGTTAGCTACGCTACAGGTGCCAGCCCACGTGAAATCGCGATTGCTGATTTTAATGGCGACAATAAACTAGATGTTGCGGTTTCTCTAAATGATACCAACGAAGTTGGCGTCTTACTTAATGCAGGCAATGGAACATTGGGCGCCATAAGAGGTTATGCCACGGGCCGTGCACCTTTTGGTGTTACTTACGGAGATTTTAATAAAGATGGAAAAATGGATTTGGCCACAACTAACGATACGGATAATTCAATCTCCGTACTAATGGGAAATGGCGATGGAACATTTGGTGCCAATACCGATTATGCGGCAGGTACCGACCCCAGAGAGATTATCAGCGCAGACTTTGATAATGATACATATACAGATCTGGCCGCAATTAATATGTCCGATGGTACTGCATCAATATTTATTAACAGAAGAGATGGAACATTTACAGCCAAAGTTGATTACGCGGCTGGTCTGTACCCCACAGGTCTTGCGGCTGCTGACATGGACAAAGATGGTTACCTGGATATTGTGGCGGCCAACTCTTGTGCCGGTTGCTTTTTGCCATATAACAATGGCTCGGCATCCATCTTAATAAATAATCAAGATGGTACTTTTTTGGCTCCAGCCAGCTATAGCACAGGTAAAGGCGCAATGCGGGTAAAATGCAGCGACCTTGACGGAGATACTTACCCGGATGTATCCGTAACCGTCAGAAATAACAATGGCATCGGCGTATTGATAAACCGCGGAGATGGTAGTTTAGGTGCGGTTACGAGTTATGTAAATGGTTCTATTCCCTATGGTATAACGGGCGGGGATTTTGATGGAGATGGAGATCAGGATATTTTATCTGCTAATACCGGAAGCGATGACATGAACCTGTTTAGAAATGCAGGCGATGGTACATTTGCTTCAGTATTCAGAAACAACACCATAAGTTCACCGACATACCCATTTGATGCTGAATTTGCAGACATTGATAATAACGGCGGACTGGAAATTGTAGTATCAAATATAACGGATGAGAAAATTACCATCCATTATGATGGAATCGCTCCAACCATTACCGGCTTGTCACCTAGTTCGGCTTACAGCGGCAGCCCATATGCCAATTCTGTCGTAACCGGAACCGGTTATAATCAAAGCTCAATAGTAAGAGTTAATGGCACCAACGTAACTACGAATTATTTAAGTCCAACGAGCTTGAGCTTTAGTATTGGCTCTACCTCATTGCAAAGCGTGGGAAACCTGGATATTACAGTTTACAATCCCAATGGAGGTTCAGAATCATCGTCATCAACTTTTGCCGTTTTAGCATCAATTGGAGGTGGTGGTATGCCGGCTGAAGGATTCGCCGCTCCCTCCCAACCTTTAGGAGGTTTAGGGTTTAAAATTAATGATGGTGCGGATGTTACAGATAATAAAGTTGTAAATATTAAATTCAACTACAATTCAAAAGATCAACCCGCCCCAGTCGCAAACCGTTTTGCAATTTCCAATACCGAAGATTTTAGCAATGCGTCCATCTTGCGTTTATCGGATTATGATAATACGGGAATGAATTGGAATCTTTGTTCAACATTTAATAGCCAATTACCCGTAGTTTTATGCCCAGACGGTCAATACAATGTATTTGTTAAATACTATACGGCATGGGGCCGCCAATCGCCTATCATCAAAGAGAGTATCGAATTATCAACTCAAGAAAGTGCATCTTCTCATATCCTAAAAGAGTCGACTGGTTTAAATTTTACTAAATTCAATACGAATTTGCGATCCGGTATGCGCGGACCAGAAGTAAAAAGGTTACAGCAATTCTTAAATAACCAAGGTATAACTGTGGCCATAGAAGGCCCGGGTTCGCCTGGGAATGAAACCGAATTCTTCGGTGCGGCAACATTTGGTGCGGTTGTGAAATTTCAAGAAAAATATTTTGATCAGATATTAAAACCAAGCAACCTCGCAGCAGGTACAGGATATTTCGGTCCAAGTTCCAGAGCATTGGCGAATAGTTTATTGAAGTAGGAAAATAGATAGATTTAAAAAATCGAGCGGTGCTCGATTTTTTTGCGCTGATGATTGGGTTATCACCCAGCTTTTTTGCGGCGAGGAGATTTTTTATTGATATCACAAGAACGGGTGCAAATAAAATCTTTAATATCTTTGGAGTAAGCGGAATGCTTGATGGCAAAGTCGATTTGGGATTGCAGGTAAACAAGCGGATTGCCGCAGTCGTAATAATCGCCTTCTTTTATGAGACAAGCTAACAGATCATTTTTTTCCATGTAGCGGTTTAACACATCCGCAAGCCAAAGCTCTCCGCCTTTACCGGGTTTGGTTTTATCCAAGGCGGAAAAAATATCGGGAGTGAGTACGTAAGCGCCGTGAGTGGCATATTCCGATGGCTCTTTCCCTAACGGCGGCTTTTCAACTATTGATTCGATTTTTTTAATGCCCCGCTCCCCTTTTACGGGCGAAAGCTTGGCCATGCCGTAACGAGTTCGGTCGCCGGGATTCGGAATACGCAAAGCGGAGACAACGGGAAGACCGTATTTTTCGTATACGTCCAAGCATTGGCGAACGCGCGGTTTACCACGGGCCACAATCAGTTCATCAGCCCAAACCAAAACGAACGGTTTATCTTGCAAAAGGTGCCGTGCCGCTTGCATGCATCCGCCGTTGCCGTAGGGAGGGTGTGTATAAACAAAAGTAAAATTGGCGAGTTTTTGAATACGGCGCAAATCTTTGACTTGCTCGCGCTTGCCGTTTTTGAGATAAAAATCCTCTAAAATTTCGTTGGCAGCAAAAAAACTTTCGATGGACTGCTTGTGATGCGAAACAATAAAGATAATATCTTTAATGCCCGAAGCCACCAGCTCCTCGACCACATGAAGTATTATGGGCTTGTTGCCCAGTGGAAACATCTCTTTGGGGATACTTTTCGTGGCGGGTAAAAAACGGGTGCCGTATCCCCCGGCAGGTACCAAGGCAGTCGTTATCTTTTTGAATTTTGAGGGCATATGTTAGAGTAATTTAATTAGAGATTGTACGATCTTTTTATGCCGAATTTCGTCCGCAATAAGTTTGCGTAGCAACTTGCGAGCAGTTGGATCGGCAACCATCTTTAACAAAACGCGGCCTTCTTGCTCCATGCTCATTTCTATCTTATATAGATTATCGAAATAATCTTTGTAATCTTGTTTTTGAAACATAAGTTACTTGGCTGATTTTTTGCGGATTTCACGGCTATAGATTTTTTTGACCTCGCGCAATAGATATACATGCCCACGGGATTCTTTGAGCAATATTTCTAAACCGGCTTTGATTTTGGCTTGTTTCTCGGCCGGAAGGCCGGACCAAAACATGGCCGCCTTAATGTGGCTCGCGTAAATGGGAATTGCGACCTCTTCTTTTTGAATGGCATCTTCGATTTCACGCAAAACCTCTTGTTCGGTTGTATGTTTAGTTGGCATAAAGCGGGTTTGTGGGCAATTTTGGCAGTTTATTCAAACGGTAGATGGTGGATAAGATAACGATGTGATAAGTGCACCAGATCATGTTGATATATATGGGCCAGGATAAATTATACCAATCGGCAAGGTTTACGCCTATGGCCAAGATATTCAATAAGATCATGACGTGCCAAGGCCACAATTGCCAAAAACCAAGTTTGTCGGTCTTGCCTTTGGGTGTGGTTAAAAATTTGGTTTTGCGGTTGATGAGGCCGCTTACAGTCGCTGACATGAAAACCGGAAAAAACAGCGACGACATAATGATGCCATAGACAACCGATGACAGAGAATAATGCCGGGTACGCATGGTATTGTAATATAACAATAGAGTCATAAAATAATAAGGAATAAATGTCATGATATACAGTTCGGGGCGCATGAAATAAGAAGGTATGCCGAAAAGCAAAAACAATACGGGACAAATCATGAGCAAGAAAAACGCCCAACCCACAAAATAATATGATGCGGAGAGCATATACTCCCACCATTGCATTGATGACAAAGAGTGCGGCTCGCGGATGAATTTGGTTATCAATTTGCGCATGACTCCGGTTGTGCCCGTCGCCCAGCGGTTTTGTTGTTTGATATAAGAAGGAAGGGATTCGGGAGCCATACCGAACGTCAGAACTTTGTTGAGATAAAAAGACCGGTAACCGAGTGAGTGAATATCGATTGAGCTGGAAAAATCCTCAGTGACCGAAGTTTCATCAAATCCATTGATCTCCTGCAATACTTTGGTGCGAATAAGTACATTGGTACCGCAGCAAAAGATGGCGTTTTGCGTGCTTTTGGCTTCGCAAATGCTTTCGTAGAAAATTGATTGCTGCATGGCAGCGCCTTTGGCGATGGGGCTGACATCGATATTGGAATATAACTGCGGAGTTTGCACAAAAGCCAAGTTATCATCCGACTCGATGACTTGAATGGTTTCGGTGATAAATCCGGGGAGCGGATTTTGATCGGCGTCAAAAATCGCCAAATACTTTTCTTTAAAGCTTGGTAAAAAATGATTGATGGTTTGCGCCTTGGAACGAGTCGGCCTAGCTACGTGCTTGTATTGGATTTTATATTTTTTGGCGAATTGTTTGTACTTGGCAATTATTCTTTTATCATCCGAACCGTCGAGCAAATAAACATTTTTCTTTGGGTAGTTAAGAGAGTACAAAGTAATCATCGTCTGCTCCACGACTTGCGGAGGCTCGTTTTTAACGGGAACAATGACTGCCACCCACGGTTCTTTGCCGGAGATGAGTTTAACTCTGGGGATTTTATATTTACCGCCCTGCAAACTGATGATGTCCAGCATGAACCCCCAAGCATGATGCAGGGCATGACTTTCACCGAGCAATAAAGCCAAGGCTATAGCCCGCTCCAACAACGTATAACTGAAAATAATAAAATAAAACAACCGCACCTCAAAATAAGCAAATAAAGCGATAATAGCTATTAGCGCCATCACCTTGACCGTGCGGTTGGAAAACATGTATGTAATGGTATTATATCATGAAAAAAATAATTGCCTACTAATATACTGAAATGAAAGTTGCCTGTCGCCAAGTTCCGTTCATCAAGAGAAGCCTTAGTAACTCTTGATGAACTTTCACCCAGATCCTTCGAGTTGCTATCTTGTATCGACGCTCGTGGAACTGGAGCAGGAATCCGGAAGCTCGAAGCTAGCAAGCTCACCTCCCCTCTCCTCTGATATATCCGTCAAAATAAGTGGTGCCCACACCCGTGATTTCAACGGTTAAGCGAACCAGAGGGCCGGTGACCACGACCGTGAACGGGTCGCTCGAGGCTTCGGCGTTTATGGAACGCGTACCGCCGTAAGCGCCGATTTGGATGGTGCCCGAGCCCGCGCCTGTCATATGCAAAGTACCCTGTCCCATTAGTGTGTTCTATACTAGCGTTGTCGCACTTTATACACTCATAAACAAAAACAGGACATGTCATACTTGTAAGGTCTAACTCAACAAGCAAACATATCCTGCTATGCACAAGCATACCAAAATAACACCATCTTTGCGTAGGGAGGTCTATACCATTTGGCTAAATGGTCAAAGAAATGTATCTAGATTAGCTAAAAGTTATCATGTAGATAGAAACGTAATATATCGAATTCTAAAAAGAGGAAGATTAGGAGATTTCACTGTACATGACAGCAAAAATCATAGATTTAGAACTATAGAGTTCGTCTTGAAACGACTATCCAGAGTAGAAGAACAGGTACGCAAGAGACTTGAAAGATTGGCACAAAAACATAAACGCTATGAAAAGAATGTACCCGGCGAAATGATTCATGGAGACACAAGACGTCTTCCGCCAATCAAAATATTAGGTCAAAAATTAAGCAGAAGAGAGGTCTTATTTGTGGCAATTGATGACAGTACTCGATTCTTGGCCGCGGATATTTTCCCTGATAAAACAATGTGGGGTTCAGCTGAAGAAAGACGTGCTTCTTTATAGGAAGTTGTCGATCAGTATAATCACAAGAGAGCTCACATGAGCCTAAACAATCAAACCCCCTTCCAAAAACTGTCCTCATTTTATGAAAAATGCGACAACGCTTACTAAAAGCACATTCTTTAGACGGGGGTTATATAAATCAAAAATGTTGACGTGGGACGATTGGGACGTATGACGTGCGACGTTTTCAGTTCCTAAAATACACGTACAAAAACCCAACGACCAATACAGCTAGCCAGAGCCATACTGCCCATTTGGGGATGCCAAGGCCGAGCTTAAGAGTATTGAACTTTAGCCAGGTGTATGGGACACAGTGGCCGAGGATTGCAGTGAAGAACATAAGAACTGCGATTATGAGCGACAACCACATTAGCCATCCGGATGTCCAAAGCAATCCGGCTAGCAATAAAACTGTACCAAGTGTGGCACGTAATAATCTATCTAACGTTCCTTCGTTTTGTTTGAATAACATAATAACAATATAATACCACGTTGTGGGTTGGGCGTCGTGTTTAGTTTTTGAGTTTATCCCCTGCCCCTTATTAAGGGGTTCTATCAAATCGCAGCGCCTCCTTAGTAAGGAGGTTGGGAGGATAATACTTATCCCCTCTTTAAATAAACTTTTACGTAGGATGATTTTAACTTGGCAGCCAAATCAGGGAGTGCGTCGAGGTTTTCCGTAGCTGATGTTTTTACGACTTCCAAGTTAGATCTGATTTCTTGAGTTTCTTCGTCGTTAGAGATAGCCTCCACATCTTTTAACTTAATATCCGCATCAACATACGAGCTTAAAACTTCTTCCCCGTTTTTAGCATTAGCCGCATCAAGCACAACCTCCATAGCATCGTGAAAATCCACTAATGCAACTGCCTCCAAACTAAAACCGTTGCGCTTTAGCATGTCGTTAAATACGGGGCGGACTTGTTCTAGGGTTAGGTGAGATTCTGGGAAGTTTTGATTTGCGATTTGGGTAGCGGCTGTGTTTTGGATTTCGGTGACTTTAGCAAGGTCGGCTGGGAATTGTTTATCCATAGCAATAGACCAAGGACGATAGCTGGAATATTTATTTGTGAAAGCAGACCATTCGTTTTGCCATTCGGTTAGATTTGATTGTGCCAGTTCGGCATTCCCCTGCCCGGTTTGAAACAAAACTTGTTTATATGGATTATTCATCCGGTTATAATCGTCCATGAAAGCTTTTTTGGTAAAAAAGTTGGCTCCGTAAGCGCCTCCAAACATGAGTACGAATAAACCAAATATCCAAAGTATGATTGCCCATTTGGGGATGCGATGGCCAAAGTTAATCGTATCGGTTTTATAGTGTGTGTAAACTTGGCAAAAGCCAACAATAGCGGTGATCAAAAGTATGATTGCAATAATTATCGCAATAAACTTTAAACCGGCTTCGAACCAGAATAATCCGGCTAGCAAAAGGATGGCAGAGAATGTGGCACGCAGTAAGCGATCCAAGATTCCAACATTTGTTTTTAACATATGAATCCAGTTTACTACATGAGACTGATTCTCAGAAATTTGTTGTGTTAACAAGTTGTTGATGAGAAAATTGTCTTTTTTTCATCATGAGTACAAAAAACCCTCTTTAACAAAGAGGGACATTCGACGCAAAGCGTCGGATTGGGAGATTTTTCCTTAACTAAAAACCCCCACATCACATGGGGGCAAGTTTAATGTACTTTGAGCTCATCGATTTTCTCAATCAACTCAACTTCTTCTGCGCCAGGGCTTTGGGCGAGTTCAGCAAGGAGCTTGGCTTGCTCGGCGCGCACGTCGGCTTCGGTGACGCGGTATTTGGCCGTAGCAAGTGGCAGGCGGAGCTGAGCCAGGCTTTGTGCCAAGTCAACCTCGCCCACAAAGGCGGAGTTGGGATTGGTTTTGCGGAAAGCGCGTTCCAATTTATCCAGCTCGGCGTATTTGAGGAAGATGTCGCAAGCCGCGAGCAGATCGATTTCGGCAGCTATCAGTTGAGAGTGGCAGGATGTAGCGTATTCCGGATCATGAGGGCATTCACCGAACTCAACAGCTTTTTTCCAGATGTATACCTTATCCACCAAAACCTTATAATCTTCCCACGCTTGCATGATTTGCTTGGCGCGGATGTAGAGAGGTTGGCGCCTCGCTTTACGTTTGGCAGAATATGTTACTGCATTAATTATCAGCAAACCAATCAGATATGCTAAAAAAATCAGAATGAAATAATGGATTCCTTCGATAGCAGTTACGAGAATCCCCAGCCCCAATAAATAGAATCCTAAAAAGTGAAAAATGTTGTACCACGCTTGATCCGGAAAATATGCTGCATTTTCAGTTCTAATAATCCAATCCTTTGCTGTAAGAACTTTAGAATTTAGCTCTTTTACCCTATCCTCTTCGTTCATCTCATCCGCCTTTGTTTTCAAGTTTCGTATAAGGATCTAAGCAGAAAATTGAGTTTGAGTCAATACTGACGAATATCAAGCAGAACTCGTCCGGTTACCCTCTTTACCTGCCCGCAACGCTTCGCTTGCGAGGCGGGTGGGGCAAAGAGGGATATCCAACGCAAAGCGTCGGATTGGGAGATTATCCCAAAACAAAAACCGCTCTTAACGAGCGGTTTTAATTATTTGATGTTAGTGTTTTTTACTTCACGTAACCCAGTACGCGCACCACAGACCAGCTGAATGGGGTTATTGGGTCATGGCCGTAGAGCTTGCGGTAAGCGGTTATACCCGGGGCTTCTTTGGCTAAATCGCGAGTGAAGCGGATGCGATACATGAGGGTGTTCCAAGCTAAGTTTTCTTTTTCAACCTGGAAGTTTGGATCGTGGCCAAATATCTTGCGGAATACGGGCAATGCCTTTGCGACGTTCTTTTGTTCATTTGCCAAGTTGCGGACTTTGGGAATTTGGCCGATAGCCAAACGTTCTACATCATCCCAAGAGATAATGGCATGGTTTACGGTTTCCATGTAATCGCGCATTATGGCGCGGCGTTCTCCACTGCCAAACTTGAGTGATGCTTGCGAGTTTCCATAGGCAACGTAATCTACGATCGATGCAATGTTTTCGAGTGTAAGGCCGAACTCTTTAGCATCTGCCTGAATTTGCTCCATGATGGTCTTCTCGAGCGCCGAATTGCGAACAATGTTATTAATGGATATGAAATCGGCAAGCACTGAGACCACGAAAGTTCCGTCTGATTCCGTATCTTCGGCTTGGGCTGCGGCGGGCGATAATTGTTTGATTGTGGTTTCAATTCTGTTTACGTATAAGTTTGTGAATTTGATGCTGATATCGTTTACAGCATCACCATCCAAATCAACGGAAACAGATTCGCCGAGATTTAAAGTTAAAGTTTGCGGTTCGGATTGGATGCGGAAAGTATATTTCTTATTTACCATATCCAGTTCAGTGATTGTAAACATGTGTTGTCCATAACCACCATTGCCGCTTTCATAGGTTTCAAAATTTGCAATGCTGTTTACGTAGTGCAAGATATTTACACCTTTGGTTCCGATTCTGCCGATGTTGGCACTTCCACCCATTTGAATATTGGCGGTTATTAAGCCATCACCTATTGCAGCAGGAGCCATGTAGGATCCACCACCTCCACCCGAACCACCGCCTGATGATGAATAAGAAGTGGCCGAATAATACGAAGCCATAGTTGCTTGGAATGTACATAATCCCAGGGTTACAACACAACTGGCCGGGTCAACTATACCTGTATCTGTCCAGCCCGAGTTCATGTTGCTAGAGCGAACCACACTTAAAGTCTGACCATTTAAATCCGTTCCTACAAATATACTGATTGTGATTGGTTGACTGAATGATAGACCCAAACTTGGTACACCCCATTGCAAAGCACCCTCAACAACCGTACCCGCTGTAAAACCGGAGAGCGATCCTAAAGCTACTTCAGCAGCGGAAAGATCATTGGCATCAAAAGTGCCTCCATCTGTTTTTGTGATGATTGTGCCGGCAGGAAGTGTTACTTGAGTTCCACCGGAACCGGGGATTTCGATTATAACATCCTCATTAACTTCCAAACTATCTACCAAATACGTTGAGGGGTCGCCATCATCAGGGCTTGTGAGTATTGGCGTAATCGAACCACCGTTTTGTAATAAATCGGCGATGTTATCAGGATCTGCAGTAACCGAGCTTAGCGCGATACAGTCTTCATCCAGGCAGTAAGGGCGGTAGTATACATAATCCGAATTCTCGTCAATGTAGATTGTATCTCCGGTTCCTAATGGATGAGCATTTACCTCATAAGGTCCGCTGGCATCACCCCACCAATTTTCAGTGGCATCCAGGCCGGTGTCCGCATATTCAACATGCAAACCGGAGGTAATTAGAACATTATCATAAATCTGATTTCCGTTGATATGAACATCGTATGCTGGCCCGTCGATATAGATTCCGTCGCCATTGTTGTAGATTTCATTATCAGGGCCAATGTTTACCGGACCGGGTTGATCGCCGGAGATATAGTAAATGCCTACATTGGAATTTTCTCTGATTATATTGCCGGATATTTCGCTACCTTCCAGATCCTGCTGTTCATCGCGATCCGGGCCGGCGCCAAGTGATAAGCCACGATCGTTATACTCTAAAGTATTGCCCGTGATGGTTTGCACGCCAAAACCCAAATCCACGATACCAGCCCAACTGTTATTGTTAATGTTGTTATCGGTGAGAGTGTTATCCATGGAATCATAACGCAAAGCGACACCGATATAACCACCGGCAATAATATTATTGGATAGTGTTGTAGAAGCCGAATCCCAACCCACGCGGACAACAGGGTTGTCATAGCAATATGAATCATCAATACTACCGCCATCCGTTTGATAAATAGTCAAGTTAGAAATGGTAACTCCACTTGCATCATCAATGGTAAATACGTCCGAACAATCATCGGAAAATCTGGCCGGGCTACCCGAAGTTGGTCCGATTATGGATACGCCATTCTTATCTATGGTGAAAGAATCATCTTCGTAATCTCCGGCCAAAACATGGATCACTCCGCCCTCCGCTATCGTATCAAAAGCATCGCCAAAATTATCAAATGCATTCTCTTGCCAATTATGGCCCCCACAACTTAATTCTGTGTAATCATCATCAACCCAAATCTCTGTTTGTGGTGTAGGCACAGAGTCTATAAGCCTTTGATGTGTAGCCGTGTTACCCAAAGCATCTGATAAATCTGCATACACATCGCCATAGAACAGAACGGTTGTAGTGGCATATATTCTCAGAACATTATCTCGCCAAACAAAAACGCGTGGCGCCACACTTGCACCGGCTGTTATTGCTGCCTCCACCCCCAACTTACTACCGGCAGACAAATCTTCGGTAAACGTTAGTGATGCGCCGTAAATATCACCCCGATCGCAGGCGACAGATGGGCAAGTGCTTGGTAATGTATAAGTAGTTGAACCGTCGCCCAAATAATCTACTTCAGGCGCAACATCATCAGCATCTATTAATAAGAGACGCGCGGCAAAATCAGAGTCTGTTGATGTGACGGCCGAAAGAACATCGTCATAAAAAGTTACCGATGTTGTAGCATTAATATATAATGTGCTGCCGACCCATTCATAAAAACGAGGCGGGTAGCTTGCACCTGCAGTTATTGCAGCTTCTACTGCGGCTTGGCTTGCGGCATCCAGCTCTTCAGAGAAGTCTATGGAATCCGCGTAAAAATCACCCCTATCATATTCGGTTGAACCGGGCGATGTTGCCGGTAAAGAGTAATCACCATCATAACCATTGCCCAATGCCGTTACACCAGGTCCACTGTCGCCACTACAACTTTCATTTATACCAATATATAAGTCATGATAAGACTCGCCCGCATAATACACAACTTCGTAGACTATTGTCGGTTCGCCAATCGTACCGCCGGTACTATCGGTACCTTCATATCTGACGCGCAGAGTATTTGCATCGTCAAACCGGTAATAGACACGTTGATAGGAATTGTCGTCTGAACAGATATGAACACCGGGTAGTGGAGGTACATCGGCGGCCAAATCGGAATACTGACTATCGCCCTCGCCGAAAGTAAAATAAGTATTGGAGCCGATGAAGACATCCGAATACGCTGTGCCGTTAAAATTGACTTCAAAACCAAAAGGAATTCTGACGTAGTCGTCGTCCATGTCATCATTTATTGCTCTCGTCCAACCGGTTGGATTGGAAAGAGTTGTATTGGAAGGGCCCGCAAAATCAAACGGTGTGGAAGTTACGACAGCCGCGTCTGTGACAGCGGTGTCGATGCGCCAAGATGTATTGGGCAATTCTGATTCGGCAATCGGAAAACTACCGATTTCCGACGAACCGTTCGTGACAAGCGTTGCCGCTTCCACTGCCACTGGTAAGCACGCAAAAAAAGTTGCGGCAAAAACCCCAATACCCAAGCTGATTAACAGTTTTTTCATATTAAGAAAAAATAAACAAAAGTTATTAACAATATGGCGATATTATACCATGGCTTGATAGCAATAGATAATATATTTTTCGCCGATGGTGAACAGCTTCATGTAGCTTGTAGCATGAAACCCGTAATACTCCCCTATGCAATCCTCCCTACCAACTCCGTCGGATAAAAAGTCAGGGTTTTTAAATCGCTGAGTGGATGCCATTCGAGTTTATAGGAATTTTCCGGATTATTGATAATGGCTTCATTACCACCAAGTGCGAGTGTGCCGATAAATGAAGCTACAAAATAATAGCGATGTGGATTGCCATCACGCGGATCTATAAAATCCAGATACTTTTCCGCGAGAATGACGTCCAGGCTTGTTTCTTCTTTAGCTTCGCGGATAGCGGCTTCCTCAACAGTCTCTCCGACCTCAACTCCCCCACCGGGTAAAACAAAATATTCCTTACCCTCGTTGAAGCGATGGATGAGTAGGATTTTGTTGTCTTGGATAATGATTACACCTGCGCGCATAATAATATAATTCAAAATTAATAATGCAAAATTCAAAATTTAGGAAGCCTGCCGATTTTTTTACTATTTACAACCCCAGCCCCCTCGTCAAAGGGGGATATTGAGAGTTAGCTCTCAATCGGGGGATTTACCCTCTTTAGCAAAGAGGGATATTCGACGCAACGCGTCGAATTGGGAGATTTATGTTTATTGCTTGCGAATAAAATGAAACTCGCCCTTGACCGTTCCGTAAGGTTCGATGTTTGAAGACATTGCGCCGGACATAATATCTGTTGTAAAACTACCACGCATACTTGCGGTTACGGTGCCATTGTTAAACGTACCAAAATCCACACTCGATGCGCTGACTTTGATACTGACCGGCTTAAAACCCTCATCGCTAAAGCATTGTTTGGGCACGGCAATCTTACCAACGGGTGAGGGAAAAATTCCTTCCCCATAAGCGCAGAGATTATAAAACCGCATTTTACCGGTGGCTGTATTGTTTTCCACTTTTTCGATAATTAATTCCACATCACCATCTTCATAAACATTTGTGACACCGCCCCCGGCTTCAAACTTGCCATAAAGTTGAATACCTTTACCCGGAAGGCTGGAAACCCACGTACCCCTTAAATCCCGCGCCGGCGTTAAGTTACCCGGTTGTGACTTTGGTACAATGATCGAATCATACTTATCAGCAATCCAATCAGTAACCGACGGGGTGACAGCTACTTTGTAGACAACCAATCCGGCTATAGCGAAAGCTAAAACCAAACCCACTACCAGCCGAACTCCTTTTGATGCTTTCATACAGTTAATACTATTGAAACTTTAGTTAAACATTTTTGGAGAAACCCTCTTTAGCAAAGAGGGATATCGAGCTCAGCTCGATTGGGAGATTACACCCCCAGCGCCGCCAACCCACCCTCGGCAACAGCATCGGTTACACGTCGAGCATCTTTAGCATCGCCGATAATTTGGACGTTGCTAATTGCGAATTTTAATTTGTAGCCAAAACTTTCATCAGGTTTAGAGCCGAGGCAAAGTACAACCGTGTCTGCCGGGAGGTGGCGCTTACCTTGTTCGTGAGTGTGTACCAAAACTCCGTCGGGTTGGATTTTTAGAACCTTGGTTTTTAACATTGTTTTGACACCGAGTTTTTCTATTCGACCGAGCAAGAGATGGCGATCGTCGATTGGGGCTTCCATGGCGATATTTTCTGTGAGTTCGACGAGAGTGACTTCGTGTTTTTTATCGGCCAGATATTCTGCGGTTTGCGCGCCCATACAACCGCCGCCAACTACGACGACTTTACCTTTAGCTTCTACCTTACCTTCAAAAAGATCACGAGCCATGATGACATTGGAACTGTCCACACCCGATATATTTGGAAGTACGGCTTTGGATCCGGAGGCGACAATAGCCGCGTCGAATTTGCCGGCTTTAGCATCTTCTAATGTGCATTTGTGATCCAAGATGATTTCGACCGGAAGCGCTTTAATTTGGCGGATAAGAGATTTGCGGAAAGTTTCCCAGTCTTCGCGGTGAGGAGGTACCGCAGCCGCGCTGAGTTGGCCGCCGAGTTTATCTGATTCTTCGTAAAGAGTGACTTTGTGCCCGCGTTCGGCTGCGATGATGGCTGCCATCATACCGCCCGGGCCGCCACCGATGATGAGTAGTTTTTTAGGTGATTGTTCTTGTTTGCCAAATTCAATCTCACGGCCGCATTTGGGATTAACCGTGCACCAAACATCTTGTTGCGCGAAAAGACGGCTGATACAGCCTTGGTTGCAGGCGATGCAAGGATTGATTTCTTTGGCTTTGCCTTCTTTGGCTTTTTTTGGCCAGTCCGGATCGGCGAGGAGTGAGCGGCCGATAGCGATGAAATCTGCAGAGCCATCTTTAAGAGTTTTCTCAGCGAGTTCGGGAGTGCGGATTTTGGCGACTGCAATTACTGGGATTTTTAATTTTTTCTTAATAGCTTTAGCGAGAGGGATGTTTACACCATCTTTAATTGCCATCGGTGGTATGAGATGGCCCTCGGCGTATGAGCCGTAGTTGCCGGAGGTGACATGGATAGCGTCTGCGCCCGCAGCTTCGAGGAGCTCTGCGACTTTGGTCATTTCTTTGATCTCGAGACCGCCCTCTACCATTTCTTCACCAGAGATGCGGACGATGACAGGGAAAGTTGGACCGACGTTTTCTTGAACTGATTCCATTACCTCGAGCAAAAAGCGCATGCGATTTTCAAAACTGCCACCATAGCTATCGGTGCGAGTGTTGGAGAATGGTGAGAGGAATTGTTGAATGAGGTAACCGTGAGCAGCGTGGATTTCGACTGCATCGAAGCCGGCTTTTTGAGCGCGACCCGCAGCTTTACCATAAGCTTTGACCAGGGATTTGATTTCTTTTTGAGATAAAGCGTGAGGTTTTTCTTGCATCGTTGGACAAGGGATTGCACTGGCTGAAACCGGTTTTTTGCCGGTGATGCTGGAGTGGGTTTGGCGGCCGGCATGATATAGCTGAATGGCAATAGCGGCATCGTGATCGTGGGCGACTTTAACGATTTTCTTTAAACCCGGGATGCAAGTATCGGAGTGGATACCAAGCTCGTTTTTGAATCCTCTACCCTCGGGGCTGATGTAGCTGGCTTCGAGGATGAGCAAGCCAACACCGCCAAAAGCGATGCGGTTGATATGCTCCACAAAGCGATCCGTGGCTTTGCCGGATGTATCCGCATAATTACGCACCATGGGTGGCATAACCAACCGGTTTTTGAGTTTCAGAGTACCTATTTTGGCTTTACTGAAGAGTTTGGGGTATTTCATAAACTAATAATCGTCCTACGTCGCACGTCCCAATCGTCCCACGTCGTAAAGACTGCTTTGACTCTTGATGAACTTGTTACGTAATAAACTTGTTACATTAATTAGAGTATACGCCAAATGGGATTATGGGACAAAACTCTTTAAAATCTTCGTAGGGATAATCCTTGTGATTATCCGTGCTGATACAAGAACCCAAAGTTACACCTTCGGTGACGGAACGGATAAACACAAGATTTATCCCTACGCGAAAAAACCGATACTCATAGTTAGACGTTCGAAAATCGTTATTTATGTTATAATGTAGTCAATGCCGCAAAAGAGGGGCGCTAAGAATATTAAGAAAAGGATAATTACCATCCTAAATTTTATTGTTGAGGTTGGAGGATTGTTTCTTATTCTTTTATTTTTACGACCGCGTATTTTGGAGGCGCATATTGGAGTACCGTTAATAATCGCCCTCATTCCTATCTTGGCTTTTTATGCACATAGGTTGGAAAAGACATTCAATATCCCCTACTTTGTTTGGGCAATCGCTCTCGGTTATCTTTTTAAGAATGAATTGACGCTTCTAACCGAAACATCTGAGACTTTAAAAATCATCGTGGAGATATTTGGTATCTTGATTATTTTTGGCGGAGGGTTGGAGGTGAAGTTTGGATCTTTTAAAAAATTGCTCTTGCCGATTTTAAGTTTGGCGATTGTGGGAACATTGGTTACTGCGGGGTTATTCAGTTTAGGTTTATCGGGATTGACAATGATATTGGGGATCCCGCTTACGATTGGGACAATCGGCCTCATGGGTGCGATGTTGTGCTCCACGGATCCGGCGGCGATTGTGCCGACTTTGCAGAAATTAAAACTCAGGAATCCGGATGATGCGACTATGGCGATTTCGGAGAGTGCTGTTAATGATGTGTTGGGCACGATAATGACAGCGACGTTTGCGACTTTGGTGATTGGTGTAACAGTGCCGGTAAAATCTCTGGCGAGTTTGTATGGACATCTTTTGAGTGTGGATGTGCTTGGCATCTTTCTGAAAGAAATTTTAATTGGTGTGGTGATTGGTTACATGTCTTACTTTTTGCTCAGGCTTTGGAAAGACAAAAAAGGTATGGAGCTCGCGAGCTTTCCGTTTTTCATCGGCGTAGCACTTGTGGCATACACTTTGTCGACGGTTTGGGGCGGCAGTGGATTTTTGGCGGCATTCATCACCGGTTTATTATTTGATGCGCAGGCTGGCTATAAAAACATAGAACACTTTTTTGTGAACTTGGTTGATGGTTTTGTGAAGCCATCGGTATTTATTATTCTAGGGGCACTGATTACATCCAGCTTTTGGCAATATGCGTGGATTGGGATTTTGGTAAGTATCGCATTCATCTTTATAGTGAGGCCCATAGCAGTGACTTTAACTTTGGGCTTGTTTACCGGAAAAGGAAAAACTTTTGCTTGGCGCGATCTTTTGTTCATCGATGCTATCCGCGAGACGGGTGTTATCCCTGCCGTACTCTTAGTTTCCTACTCTGCGTTTTTGCCGGATGGGGATGTTGCATTTGCAATTGGAAGCTGGGTGATAATCACAACTTTAGTTTTGTTGCCGATGCTGACCGGAGCTTGGGCGAGGTATATTAAGGCGGTAAAATAATGAGGTGACGGATTATCCCCCACCCCACAGCTAAGCTGAGCTTTGCCTTATTAAGGGGTAGTTAATTATGTTGCAAATACGACCCGTATCAAAACACCTCCTCAATAAGGAGGCTGGGAGGATAGTCCGATGCACATTCTCCTCTAAATTTAGCATTTTTTCAGATATCCACAGTGGGGAAGGGCGGAAGTTTGGGGCTATTGCCTAATTAAAGAATACGTGTTATATTCCAGTTGCCCTTTAGGGGGCTTTTTAAGAACAATTTTTATGAATATTATTGAAAAATTCGTCAATTACATCAGGTCTTCAAAGCAAGAACTCACAAAGGTTACTTGGCCAAGTAAGCAACTCACCACCCGTTACTCTGTTTTGGTAATCGTAATTAGCTTGGGAGTAGCCGCCTTCTTTGGCGTCTTGGACGTTGGTTTAACCGAACTCGTGAACAAAACTTTGGTAGAACGCGCAGTACAAACAGCGCCGGCTGCAACAGTTCCACAAGAACCAGTTACACCTACAACGGTTCCCACCGATGCATCAGGTCAACCAATTCAACCGGAGTTTGATTTTAGCGATATAGATGTACAAACAGTTCCAATTGACGAAACTAACAACCAATAAATTATTCGTACCTCGTACATCGTACATCGTACAAAAACTTAGCTTAATAATTTTATGCCAAAACAAACCCTAGACCTTGGTCGCCGCTGGTATGCAATCCATACCTATTCGGGATACGAGGAAGCTGTCACAGATAGCTTAAAACGTCGTATCGATTCCTTTGGAATGCAAGATAAGATCTTTAATGTCATGGTTCCGGTTGAGAAAAAGATCAAGATCAAGAATGGTAAGCGTAAATTGGTTGAAGAAAAGATTTTTCCGGGCTATGTGCTTGTAGAAATGATCGTGACGGATGACTCTTGGTACATTGTTAGAAACACTCCTTCCGTGACCGGTTTTATTGGCACCGGCACAACGCCATCCCCTCTTTCCAAAGAAGAAATTGATTACTTGGTAAAAAGATCAGGATCCGAAGAAGAGCCGGCTTATCAAATCGACATTCAAACTGGTTCACCGGTTAAAATTGGCGACGGTCCGTTTAAAGGATTCGAGGGCAAGGTTATCGAGATTGATGGCGCACGTGGCAAGGTTAAAATCTTGGTTTCCATGTTCGGTCGCGAAACTCCACTTGAACTCGACTTTACACAAATCAAAAAAATCTAGCATCGTTATCAACGGTGCAGATGTGACGGCTTAAAGAGCTGCTTCTCATCACATCTGGAAACGTTAATAACTAAATAACGTTTATCACGAGAATCCGTTTATCACGAATATTACGAGAATACGTAATTACTATCGTGATGAACGTGTAACGTGATGAACGCAATATTATGGCTAAACCAATCAAGACACTTATCAAGCTGCAGATCGAAGGTGGCAAGGCAAACCCTGCTCCTCCAGTTGGTACAGCTCTCGGCCCACACGGCTTAAACATTGCGGACTTTTGTTCAAAATTTAACGCCGCAACTGCCGACCGTATGGGTGAAGTTGTTCCTTGTGTACTAACAGTATACGAAGACAGAACTTTCGAATTTATCCTCAAAGTCGCCCCTGTTGCCGAAATGCTTAAAAAAGCCGCGGGAATCAAAAAGGGCTCCGGCAAACCTTTATCTGATAAGATCGGAAAGGTAACCAAGGCACAGGTTAAAGAAATCGCTGAAAAGAAAATGCCAGATCTTAACTGCCGCACAATCGAGTCGGCATGCAAGATGGTAGAAGGCACAGCAAGACAGATGGGACTGGAAGTAGTATAAAAAATCGGGCTTAGGCCCGTTTTTTTATACTACTAAAGAAAATTTCTATGCTCGCTTTATTATTTGTTATTTATAATTTATAATTTGTAATTTATCAATTATTGCGTTCATGGGGTATAATAAAGTAATGAATGCAATCGATATGTTATCTATGTTTTTTCCCTTAAGTATTTTTATCATTTTTATACTTCTCATCGTTGGGCTAATCTATTTGCTTCGCGATGATAAAGAATCTAACAATATGCAAATGTCTAAATCGCAGATTATCAAGACCGTGTATTTTTACCTGGTTTCTTTGATAGCCCTTATGATGGTTGTGTTTTCCACTGCTGACCTCGTAAACCTTGGTCTTAAAACCTGGGTATTCCCCAAGGCTGATTTAAATGAATACCGCGAGCCATCTTGTTCATATATGATCGTTAAAGATCCGGGCATGGTAGAAACTGATGAGGTTTACCAGCAAAGAATTGCCGAATGCGAAGCAAATAAAGTTAGTGAGGAAGATGCTCGCGTCATACGCAATCAAAAAGCTGCGGTTCGCGACATATCCTTCTTATTCGTTGGCATTCCTCTATTTCTATATCATTGGTTGATTATTAGAAAAGAGCAGAAGAAGGCCTAGTAAAATTCCCCCTATTTTGTGTTGCTCAAAATCCCCCTTTCAAAAAAGGGGGATTTTAGGCTTAAAACGCGAAACACCAGATTCTTGATTCAAACGAAAAAGATCTGGCCGCTTGTCTGTTTTTTTATGTTTGTTAAGTAAAATAAATAATCATGTTAAATGTGAGCAAAAATCAAGTGAATCAATGTCCAAGACAATGAGTTATGGACTTGACGGTTTCTCTTCTTTAGTCTATATTAAGCCCATTATTAAGCTAACGTGGAAGTCTGAAAAGACGTCTGCACCACGGAGGTTATGGCTAAATAAGCCGGCCTTCTAAAGTTTATGCCAAAGCATAGCAAGCGCTTTATTGAAGCGAAAAAATTGATCGAAAATGGCAAGTTATACAACCCGGATGAGGCGTTGGAACTTGTTAAAAAAACAGGCACAACCAAGTTTATTGCTAGCGTTGAAGTACATGTTCGTTTGGGTATTAACTCCAAAAAGAGTGATCAGATCGTACGCGCAACTCTCGTGTTCCCAAATGATATTGGTAAGACACGCAAGGTTGCCGCTTTTGTTGGAGCTGATAAAGAGAAAGAAGCTAAAGATGCAGGAGCTGATATTGTTGGTGGTGAGGAATTAATTGCCGAGATCACAACCAAAGGAATTATCGATTTTGATGTAGCTGTTGCTACTCCTGATATGATGCCTAAACTTGCTAAGCTCGCTCGCGTGCTTGGTCCTAAAGGCCTCATGCCTAACCCAAAGACTGATACAGTTGGTACAAACGTTACCAAGATGATCGAGGATTTGAAGAAAGGTAAAGTTGCTTATAAAAATGATGACACAGGAATCGTGCACCAAATTATCGGCAAAACCAGTTTGGACACAGCCGGTTTAAGAGAAAATTTGCAGGTTTTCATGGACTCTATCAAAAAGCAAAAACCATCATCTTCAAAAGGCGCATACCTAAAGAGCATCACACTCACAACAAGCATGGGCCCGGGGATCCCGATTGATACATCAAGTTTCTAAACAAAAAACAGCCGCGAGGCTGTTTTTAGTATCTTGTATCTAGCGACTAGTATCTCGCGGTGGTGTAGATGCTTAAAATGCTAAATTTGATAGCCAATTACACTGCAAGATACAAGATACAAAATACTAGATACTTTTATTGACAGTTGAGTTTCGCTAGTTAATAATGGAGTGGTTATGCCAAAAATTATAATAGGTTTTGTAGGGCAAGCCGGTGCCGGGAAAGGGACGGCGGGTGACATGCTTGCTAAAAATTCAAATGCGGAAATATTTACTTTCAGTGATATTTTAGCGGATGTTTTAAAAAGATTATTTAAAGAAAAATCACGAGATAACTTGATCAAAGCTTCCACAGCAATACGCGAAGCATTTGGGCAAGATGCGCTTGCCAATGTTATGGAAGCACAAGTACAGGCATCTACTGCGGACATAGTTATAGTTGATGGTATCCGCCGTATGGAGGATATCGAAGATCTGCAAAAAGATGATAAATTTCATTTGGTCGAGATCTGGGCACCGCCTGAGGTAAGATTCGAGAGGCTAAAAAATAGAAACGAAAAAGCTGGTGAGGGTGATATGACTTGGGAAGAGTTTTTAGCCATGAGCCAGCGCGAGACCGAAGTTACGATAGCCGGTGTGGCCGCAAAAGCCGATCACAAGATAGAAAATGACTCTAACCTTGAGACTTTTAAAGCGAAACTGGATGAGCTAATCGCTATGCTTTAGATAAATGACAAATGTAACAAGTTCATCAAGAGTATACTAAGTTAACCAAAACTTCTCTTGATGAACTTTAACTTGCTACTTAAAATATTATGAAAATAAAAATCACCCGACTCCGCGATGATGTGGAGATTCCTAAGTATCAAACAGATGGTGCGGCGGCTTTTGATTTGGCGAGTGCCGATGAGATTATAGTTCCGCCTAAGAGTTTAAAATTAGTACCAACTGGTTTAGTGATTGGGACGCCTTCTGGGCATGTTTTGATTCTAGCGTCGCGATCCAGCTTGTTTAAGAAAAAAGGGTTGGTTCTGGCAAATGGAATTGGAGTTGTTGATAGCGATTACGCCGGGCCTGAGGATCAGATCTTTTTGGCTGTCTATAATCAACTTGAAACAGAGGTTAAGATTGAGACTGGCGAAAGAATTGCACAGGGAATGATAATGCCCGTAACACGCGCTGAGTTTTTTGAAGGCGATGCTGAAGGTGAGTCGAGAGGTGGATTTGGGTCAACGGGATAACTAAATTAGCCTTTAGCTACTAGCCTCTAGCTGCTATCTAGTGGCTAGAAGCTAGAAGCTATATTATTGCGAGTTAAATGCGCGTGTGCCAAAGTAGAGGCCACGTGTTTTTTTAATAACCTTTATAAGCTAAAAGAACCCACTTGATGGACTTTATAGACTTTTAACTTGATAGACTAACGAATGTATATGCCTGTGGATAAACCTACAAAAAAGGCTCCCCTACTACAGCCTAGTAATACTACAAAGCCTCGAATTTATTGGATGAATAAGATGAGGACAAAGCGCGAGGATGGCTCACTAGTTGAGCTTACACCTACACCGGAACAGCTAGCTGTTGCGTTTGCCAAGTGCTCGCGGTCTTCGACTCCATTTGATCAGAATGTGGATGATGTTGATTTGGAAAAGGCAGCGGCGTTTCACGAGAAATGGGTTGTTGGTTATGGGCACGGTTCTGTTGCTGAGCATGCTGTGGCCTCGGTTGCTATGGAAAACATTCCACAGGTTGTGGTTAAGATCGTGGAAGATAGCCGGCTTTGTTCTTACACTGAAAAATCATCACGCTACCAAGTTTTTACTCGCGATCGTGTCGCAGTGCCAACGACGCTCGAGAAAAGCCCGTACATGAGTGAGGTGAATCAACTTTTTGATAAACTCTATGGTTTATATGATGAGTGCTATGGGCTTTTGGAGCCTTTGATGAGCGAACGGAATCCACAAGGTGATTTATCGGATGGTGCTTATAAAGCGGTACTAAAAGCATTAGTCTGCGACAGAGTTCGATACTTATTGCCATCGGCGAGTTTGACCATGGTGGGAATGACAGCCAATGCACGTAATTGGGGTTTTGCGATTACCAAATTATTATCGACGGATGATTCGATTGCACTTGATGTTGGAAATCAGATAAAAGACAGTTTACGCGGAGGAGTCGATACTAATCCGGATGAGGCTTTGCAGAAATTCCCACTTCCCACTCTTTTGAAATATGCGGATCCGAATGCGTATCAGATTGAGATGCCAAAGACTATGGCAAAGTTGGCTGACCAGGTTCTGAGTAAAGAAAATTTGAGTGACGGTAAAGCTGACAAAAGAGTAATCTGTACTTCGGATGATGTGAATGCGGAGCGCAGAATCGCAGCCTCGCTACTCTCTTTGCATGGCAAAATTAATATGGCACAGGCTTTGGATATTTTGGCTCATAAACCGGAGATGATTGATGTGATAATTGCCGAGGCCATGAAAGAACGCGGACCGCACGACCCGCCACCGCGCGCTTTTGAACACGCCTGGTTCCAGCATCAAATAGTAATGGATTACGGAGGCTGGAGAGATATCCAACGCCACAGAATGTGCACGCAAAGTAACCAGCCGCTTGGTACGGACTTGGGTTATGATGTACCGGTTGAGATTGAGGAAATTGGTAAAGAGAAAGATTATGCTGCGGTAATGGATATGGCGCGGGATTTGAATCACAAATTGCTAGACGCGGGCATGGCGACAGAGGCAGAGTATGTTGTGCCTATGGCTTATAGACGCAGACTTGTTGTTAGCTGGAATGTACGCGAACTTTTCCACTTTATCGAGCTACGCAGTGGTAAAAAAGGACATCCGAGTTATCGTAAAGTAGCGCAAGATCTGTGGCACAGCTTAAACGAAGCACATCCACTTATTGCATCATTTATCAGAGTCGACCTTAGCGAGACCGGAATTTCGACACTGGGCGAGAAGCCGAAAGGATTCTAAACAATATCAAATCGCAAATAACAAATAGCAAGAGTTAACTTAAGTACTCTTGCTATTTGTTATTTGCTATTGTAGTGAGATTTATGCCAAAATGTTGTGGATATGATAATGAGACAACAAAATGATGGTTTGCATATAGTGATTGAAGGGATTGATGGATCTGGGAAGTCGACGGTTTCTAAGGCTTGCGAGGCTTGGGCTGAGGAAAAAGGTGCCAAGTTTTTTAATGTTATTGAATTTTGCGAGCGGGAGCACAGATTGCCAACAATCGATGAAGTGAGCGATATGAGCGGGCTTTTAGCCGCAGAGCCGACATTTTGTTGGACTGGAAAAGCTATTCGGGACGAGATTATTGCTAAGCGTGAAGGTGAGGAAACTCCTCGATATGATGGCTGGGAAACGGCTCATGCTTTTGCCGTGGATAGATTGGTACAATTTAGGCGATTGATAATCCCCTTTTTACAAAATCACCCGGAGAGAATTGTTATACAAGATAGAAGCTTAGCTTCGACTTTGGCGTATCAGCCATTGCAAGATAATAGGCTTTCGACAGATAGATTGCTTGAATTGCCGGGTAACGCGCAGACGTTGGCTTTTTATCCAACAATGTTATTGTTGATTAGAACTGAGGCGGCAGCGGCGATGGCCAGGTTGGATGCAAGGACGGAAAAACAAGATGGAGTAATTTTTGAAGAAGAAGATTTTCAGAAAAAATTAGTGCAACGATTTTTATCTGATGATGTTTTGGGTCCGTTTGAGAGAGCCGGTAGTAAAATCGGGGCTGTGAATGGAAATATGGGAATCGAGGAGGTTTCAAACGCTGTTCGCGAGCTCTTATCGCGTGAATTAGCCAATTTTGGTATAATGTCTACGAACTCTTAATAATCAATAGCGAATAGCGAAGAGCATGAGTATCTTAGGTAACTCTTGCCATTTGATATTTGTTATTTGTAAATGTGAATTAATATTATGTTAAAACCCGCAGAAGCAAAATCAATGTTCATGAGTACGCTTGGGTTGCTGCTCGTGATTGTTGTGTGGCCACTTTTCTCCGGCATATTGTCTGGAGTCTTGGTTGCTATTGGTTTTGAAAGTTTGGAGCTGGTAGTCCTGGCGCTTGCCATCATTTGGTTGGGATTATTCGTTTGGTTAATAGCTAAACTCTGGAAGGTAGCCCCCGAGGCAGGAGTAACACCATGGGCGTTTTTGTGGCTTTTCCTACCGGTTGTTGGAGTCTTCCTTATTGGCATGCTCTTTTTAGAACCTCTCAAATACATGGCCGATAATAAACCTACCGGCGAACGATTGCCTCTTACCTGGAGTATTATAAAAGATAGCTGGAAATTTTTCTTTAGTTCGCTAAAAACAACCGTTACAACCTCGATCTATTTCCTATATTTGGGATTGATACTTGGTGTATCCGGTGCTTTGGTTGGCCTTTGGGCACCGTGGGGAGCTTTGCACTTTTTAATATCACTGGCTGCCATGTTCGCATCGCTCTGGATCAGTATCAAGCTATTTTATGTAGTCTTGCGCTTAGATGATGGAAAAGCATCAAAGGGTGATGAAAAAAATTTGGCAACAAAGAAACTTGGACAATATGTTTGGGTAGCGGCTTTAGTGGGACTTATTACAGCTGGTCCTTTTCTATTGATACTGATTGTTGGGGGATTATTTGTAGCTTCCTCTTTGCTACCTTTTATAGGCGGTACCGGTGCGGAAATTTCGAATATTGCAGAGATGCTCCAAAATAATATCGGCGCACTTTTGAGTGGTGGAATAATTTTTGCGATATTGTTTATCGCTTCCTGGATTTGGATGATTTACAAATCCGTTCAATATTCTCAAGCTATCCCCGCATTGTTAATGGATGATAAAACGGGGATGATGGCGCTAAGAGAATCCAGCCGGATTATTAAAAACAGATGGTGGGGTATGTTATGGAAGAACCAATTATGGGGAATGGTTGTTGGGGCTGCGACATTTGCTTTACTTATGGCAGCAGGATTAGTACTCGCTATCCCGATTTATTTCTTAAGATCAAGCGGATATGCCGGCTCTATCAACGAACTCATGAGCCAAGCGCTTCAGGGTGGAATCCAAGTGATACTTATGCCACTTACATTTATCTTTATTGTTAAACTTTATAAAGTATTTAAGAAGACGGCAAAATAAGTTTCTAGCTACCCGCCTCTAGTTACTAGCTAGCAGTAAAAAAAGCTCTGGATAAATCTGGGGCTTTTTGATTGACACAAGTTTATAAAGATTAAAGTTCATAAAGAGAAGCCCTGATTAATTTAGTCTACTCTTGATGAACTTGCTACTTGAAACTTTATAGACTCTTGCGATTAGTGGTCAGTTAGATTAGTATATTTGTATTATGAAAATGATTCCGATCATTGGACTGGAGATCCATGTTCAATTAAACACAAAGAGTAAAATGTTTTGTTCGTGCGCAAATGTTGATGATGGCGCACCACCAAATAGTGCGATATGCCCAATCTGCACAGGCCAACCTGGCGCACTCCCCGCGTTAAATGCCGAGGCTCTGAAAAAGGGTGTTTTGGCTGGTATGGCTTTGGGCTGTAATATCCCCGACACGAGCGCTTTCGACCGCAAGAACTACTTTTACCCTGATCTGCCCAAAGGCTATCAGATATCGCAATTTGGGCTTCCTGTGGCCTTAAATGGCAGTGTAACCATCGAAATACCCGAGGATGCATTACCGGATAGAGAATTTGCCCGAATCGGGATCACCCGAGCTCATTTGGAGGAAGATGCGGCTAAGAATTTTCATGCTCCGGAAGGGATAGAAGGCAAGCCCGCAACGCTTGTGGATTATAACCGCTCGAGTACTCCCCTTTTGGAAATTGTGACCGAACCGGATTTCAGATCGCCGGCTGAAGCAAAATATTTTTTGCAAGAACTCCGCGCCATCATGCGTGCAATTAAAGTTTCCAATGCAGATATGGAAAAGGGGCAAATGCGTTGCGACGTCAATATTTCGATGCTTGAGGTTGATGATGATGGTTTTCCAACCAAATCGACTTTGAATCCGCGTACTGAAGTAAAAAACTTGAATTCATTTCGTGCTGTTGAGCGCGCGATTGCATATGAGACTCAGAGGCAGAGTGCGCTTTACGCTTCCATGACTCCACCGGTAGAGGCAACTCGCGGTTGGGATGATTCACAGGGAAAAACTATCGAGCAACGCACTAAAGAATCGAGTGCAGATTATAGATATTTCCCAGAGCCGGATTTGCCACCTCAGGATTTGCGCGAAATACGTGAAATGATGAAAAGTAGATTACCCGAGTTGCCTGCTCAGACTCGACTTAGACTTGAACAAGAATTTGGTTTTTCCAAAGCCAATGCCGGTTTTTTCGTGGCTAATGATGGCTATGTGGAATATGTTGAGAATGTGATGAGTGAGCTCGCGGGTTGGATAGAAGCCTCGGATGATAAGATCGAAAGCGGACTCGACGCTTTGGCTGATAAGAAAGAAGTATTCGCAAAACTGGTTGGCGGATGGTTAACAAGTAAACTCGCCGGGTTGTTGGCCGAGAAGAATCTAACAATCAAAAACGCGAATATCGATCCCGAGAATTTTGCGGAGTTTATTCATCTCTTGGAACAAAAAGCTGTTAATAGCATGAATGGTCAAAGATTATTGCAACTCATGCATGAAAACGGCGGAGATCCATCAAATTTAATGGAGACTCACAATTTGGGACAGAATATGGCGGATGATGATTTGGAAACGATTGTAAAAAGGAATCTGGAAGCAAATCCCGAAAAAGCCGAGGAAGTTAAAAACGGCAAGATGCCGCTTATCAAATGGTTCGTAGGCTTAGTTATGCGCGACACAGAGGGCAGGGCAGATCCGATGAAGGTGGAGACGGAGATTAGGAAGCAACTCGACGTGTAATAACCAATCACCAACAAAACAATAACCAATAAATAACCAAATCTCAATTACCAAACAACCAATTGGTGATTATGCATATTGATGATTGGTGATTTATTGGTGATTGGAATTTGGTTATTGATTATTTCAGTTAAAGTGATACCAAGCCCGAATTAGTTCCAGGGCTTGTTTTTCGTTTTTGGCCCAGTTGATTGTTGGGTCTTTTTTAAACCAAGTTTCTTGGCGTTTGGCATATTGATACGTAGCAAGCTTGGCTTTTTCCACCGCTTCTTCGAGCATAATTTCACCGCGAATGTAGCTGGCAACTTCACGATAACCAATTGATGTCATAGCTGGTGCATCCCAGTTTAAACCACCATCGTGAAGTTTGCGCACTTCCTCGGGCCAACCTTCTTCCATCATGCGAGTTATAGATAAATTGATTCGATCTTTTAGCTGATCACGCGTCCATTTGATACCGACCTGAAAAGCTTCGATTACAGGTGGGCGTTTTACTTTGAGTTTAGAGACAGGCTTGCCGGTGAAGGTGCAAATTTCGAGTGCGCGGATTACTCGGCGGGGGTTCTTAAGATCGACAGATGTTTCGGCATCGGGATCCATCTTTAATAAAAGATTTACGAGTTTGTCTAAGGGTTGTTTTTCGTAGGAACTGCGCAGTGCCGGGTTGGGAGGAACTTCAGGTATGGCAAAATTTTCCACCAAAGCCTTTATGTACAATCCGGTTCCGCCGACAATGATAGGAAGATGCCCACGACGAGTTATGCCTTTGATGGCCGTTAGCGCGATCCTGCGCCATTCGGATACGGAAATGATATTTTTTGGATCCATGAAATCCATTAGATAATGAGGAATCTCTGGATAAGGCGACTCATGCCCGGGTTTGTCCTCGGGATTGATGCCAAGTTTTTCATAATCTCGCAAATGCGGGACTTGAACCAAGTATGCACCATGACCCATAAATTTACCGCGCCTGCCCGGGGGCTTACCTGTTCCGATAGTTAATTTTTTATAGATTTGACGTGCATCTGCGTTAATTATTTCACCATTAAGCTCGCGAGCGATATGCAAACTCAAACCCGTTTTTCCCGAAGAGGTGGGTCCGAGTACAATAAGAACGCGCGGCAAATCTGTATCTTGTTCTGCCCCGCGTTTCGTTTGTTCTGTTTGCATATTAGTTATTCATGTAAGCCGGATCTGTATCCGGTTGGGTACTTGTGGCGCTAATTATATCTGATTCCGTATTAGGTCTATTTTGACTCTGCTTGTATTGCTCGCACTCCATCTGAAAAGTTTGATCGGTTAGAGTATCGCAAGCAACTTCTTCTTCCAAAAGCTCCTCATATGCACTAATACAAGTAATCCTTTTCGATCCTAAATCATTGCACAGATTTGGGTCTCTGGCGGCTGTTGATTTGTCCAAAAAACAGGCAAAAGGATAATCCGCCTTGTTACAATCAGCATTCATATCTACCTCAAAATTATCGCTGGCGTTTTTACCGCAACCGGCGCCAAAAAATAGTATGCCAAAAAGTAAGATGATTCCTATATTTTTCATAATTTCATTATAACACGACTACTCGGGATTTTGTACGATTTCGCCTTCAAGTATCCAGGTCATTGGTTTAGTGATTTTGGCTTGAATGATAGCCCCTGGAACAACTTCAGATTCACCAGCTTTGATGCGAACTCGTTTTAATTCGTCATTTGTACCCACAAGCCATTCTCCATCTCGATTCTCAACAAAAACGTTTATAATTTTATCTTGATAAGCCTGATTCTTGCGTAGAGCTGTTTCTTCCATCAAATTCTGCAGAGTTTGCCAACGTTGTTTTTTGACATCAGCTGTGATGTCATCGGTATATAGGCGATATGCGAGAGTCCCCGAGCGTGGTGAGTATTGTGCTGTGTAGGAAATATCAAAATCACAAGTTTTAAAAAGATCTACCGTATCCTCGAAATCTTTATCAGTTTCACCGCAAAAGCCGACGATAATATCTGTGCCAAGCGCGATACCTGGTCGAACGGTTTTAATCTTTTCGACGATTTCCAAGAATTTTTCACGCGTGTATTTGCGATTCATTCGGCGCAACATTTCTGTGGAGCCGGATTGTACGGGGAGGTGAAGATAGTTAATTTGTTTGGGGAGAGTTAATGCGTGGATAACTTGGTCGTCCATCTGAAGCGGATGAGCGGCTGTCCAGTGGATGCGCTCGATTCCATCTGTTTGGTTCAACTCCCACAAGAGTGCCGCGAAATGATTCTGATAGGGATTTGATGGTTGAAAAATATTATGATCTGAAGCTTTGTAGGCATTAACAACCTGACCCAAGAGTGTAATTTCTTTGATGCCCTGTGCGGACAAGTCTTTAACTTCCTTCAAAATGTCGGCAAGCGGACGGTTACGCACAAGTCCGCGAGCATAAGGTACCACGCAATATGTACAAAAGTGATTGCAACCGGTTTGGATGGAAACGTAGGCTTGAATGGATGACTGGCGTTTTGGGTTTATCTTTAAATAATCCTCTACAGCATCACCTTCAATAATCCACTCAGGGCGAAGCTCTGCTATCCAGCGCGGAAGATGAATCATTTCAGCAGTAGCAAAAAACAGATCTGCAGCTTTGACGCGAGCGCGAAGCGTGCCATCCGTATCGCGGCCGGCCATGCAACCGGTGATTGCAACAAGAATGCGCTCGCCATTTTCTTTGCGATCTATGTACTGTTGCATGAGCCCCGTGATACGCTGTTCCGCGTGATCGCGCACTGAGCAAGTGTTTATAATGATAAGATCCGCAGTCGCTTCATCTTCTGCCGCCTCAAAACCAACGGATAATAAAAGCCCCTCCATTCGCTCGGAATCATTGGTGTTCATTTGGCAACCATAGGTCTTAATGAAGTATTTTGGCTTAATCATGCTAGGGAATACTACAATTCCCTACGTCTAACGTCAAACCTTAATCTGAGCTGATAGCGGATAGCTGATGGCTGATAGCGGAAGATTACTATTAGCTAACTGCTATCTGCTATTAGCTGTGTTATAATTAGTTTATTATGTCAGATAAAAAACTCACGCCTGAGCAGATCGAGAAAGTTCAGGAAATATTAAAAAAATACCGCGAAGAAGCGGATAGAATTTTGGAGGAACATCATACAAAAGTTAAGCATATTTTGGCCGAGAATGATGAACGGAAAATGGAGGAACTTAAAAACACTATAAATGATTTAAATTAGTCGTAGTACTTAGTCATAGTCGTAGTCCTAGTTGTGGTGTCACCAGGAATGTTTAGTGAGTGAACAGGGAGCAGTGAACAGTGTGTTTGCTTAGTAAGCCAGAAAACCCCTTTAGCAAAGGGGGATGTTTAGCGTGAACGCTAAACTGGGGGATTACAGTTCCCCCGCCTCAATTTCCATCAACCTATTATACTTCTCTACTCTTTCGGAGCGCGAGAGGGAGCCGGTTTTAATGTATTCGGAGCCTGAGGCAACCGCGAGATCTGCGATTGTTGTGTCGTCGGTTTCGCCTGAACGGTGGGATATGGAAGTTGCGAAGCCGTTTTTGTGAGCCATTATTATAGCTTCGGCGGATTCTGTGAGGGAGCCGATTTGATTTACTTTGATGAGGATGGCGTTGCATGATTTTTCTTTGATGGCTTTTTTGAGACGTGTGATGTTTGTTACAAGCAGATCATCGCCAACGACGTGAATCTTTTTGCCAAGGCGAGAGAGGGATCCGCTCCATGCTGCCCAGTCATCTTGATCAAAAGGATCTTCGATACTTACGAGTGGATATTTTTTAAGCCAACCGAGGTAGCGATCTAAAAGTTTTTCTGATGTGAACTTTTTACCACCTTCAGCGCGGAAGATATACTCTGCCGTTTTATGATCATAAAACTCTGAAGCGGCGACGTCTGTGGCCAGGCCAAGATCTTTGCCGGGTTTATAGCCGGCTGTCTTAATAGCTTCTTTAAGAAGATCGAAAGCCGCTTCTACATTTTTAAGTTTAGGAGCAAAACCTCCTTCGTCCCCTACTGTTGTGGCGAAGCCTTGTTTGGCAAGTAGATCTTTTAGCGAATGAAATACTTCAGAACCCATGCGAACTCGTTCAGAGAATTTGCCGCGGAGCGGGACAATCATGCATTCTTGAACATCTAAGCTCCAATTGGCGTGAGCGCCGCCGTTTAGCACGTTCATTGTGGGAATAGGCAGAGATGCTTTATGAGGAAAACTATAGAGTTTGCGGAGGACTTTCCAAAGAGGTTGCTTTACAGCAACCGCGTGAGTTTGAGCACAAGCGAGCGAGACGGCGAGAATTGCATTAGCTCCAAGTTTTTTCTTGTTTGCGGTTCCGTCGAGTTCCAGCATCACGAAGTCAATATCTTTCTGACGGCGGACGTCGATATTTTTGAGGATTGGTGCGATTTTTTTATTGACGTTATCTACGGCTTTCCCAACACCTTTGCCATGATAGCGCTTGCCACCATCGCGGAGCTCTAAGGCTTCGTGGATTCCGGTTGAGGCGCCGGATGGCACTTTGGCCTCGGCTGTGGCGCCGGATTTTAAAGTTACTCGGCAAGCGACGGTTGGGTTGCCGCGGGAATCGAGGATTTCGCGGGCGATTACGAATTTTATGAGAAAGTCGGATTTTTGCATATTATTGTTGTCAGTTACAAATTTCGAGTGATAAATTAGGATAATTTGGTTAATTCTTCCATGGCTTTTAATAGCATACGTAAAACTTGCTGTGAGTGTTGGATGCTTGCAGCCATAGAAGTATCATCACGTTTAGCTCTTTTTAAATAATTGTAAAGATTAACAAACTGTTCTTTTAAGATATTAATCTTTTTTTCCAAACGACGTTTTGCTTCCTCATTGTTTTCTTGTGGTATACCTTCTTTGTTCGTATCCTCCAGCCAAGAAATTATTCCTTGCAAAAAGATATCAGAAAGTTGTGAGTCATTATTTTGACGGTTAAACTTATCAGCTTCGAATCTACGAGCGCTTCTCATCCAGATATCAGCAAAGTCCTCCTGTGTCATCCTAGATTTAATTCCTCTAAACAATGTTTCAATATATTCAGCGTCATCAATAACCTTTTGCCAGTCAGATGCTTTGTATCCGGATTCCTTGCCTAAGCCTTCTCTTTCTTTCTGACGCGGATCAGCATAAAGTGCTTGAATTTTTCTTTCCAGATCAGCTCTTTGCCTACGTTTACTTGCAGCTAAAGCCCACATTTCCCTCGAGAGCTCTGATTTCTGTTTCTCGCGCTCTCTTATCTCTGTAATTGAAGTTTTATATTCTTCTTTATATCCATTATAAATTTCCTTGGCCTCTGTGGCGCTATAAAAAGGTGCTTGACCTTGATCCCACATTGAATTCATCCAATCCACAACTTCTTGTGATAATTCATCAACCGTTGTTCCCTTTTTTATCCTTTCTGACCAATACTTTTTTAGCGTAAATGAAAAAAGAGGATTAAAAAATTCCGTTCTGCTCAAATACTGCTCAATTGCAAAAGATAATATATCTTTATTGTCTTCAAATGAATTTTTCTTTAATGAATTTTCAGCCCTTTCTTTTGATGTTAAACCTCTTATTGCCTTAAAAAACTCAATAAGTTTTGAACTTTGTTCCGCTGATTTATCAGCCTCCTGCAAGCTTATACCAAAAATAATCTGATGTGTGGAATCCGGTAAAGCTGCAACGTTTCTTTCGAGATCTGCCATTTTCTCCCAAGGCTTATCAATTTGGCAATTACCGTAAATATCAGCATCAACAACTTGTATCTGAGCTTCAAAGGGATTTAGAGACTGAATTGAACTCTCTTGTGCCTGACCGGGTAAATGGATAATTTCGGACATAACAATAGTTTACGTTATAAGATTGTTGAGGTCTATCCTTTTCCATTAAACAAATCCGCTATAACTTCTTCCAGCGTGATGCTGGATATATTAATATCTTTAACAGGAAATTTTGATATTAGCCTCCCAATGGCCTCTTGAGCAATATCTTTAGGAATATTTAACTCCGCAGCGTAACCATCCCATGAGATAACATTTCCTAATGCTTGGAGATCTTTTTTAGCGACTTTTTGCTCGAATTGGAGTTTAATTATTTTATCTTTGCTATATTCTTCAACGATGCCAGTAAGCGATCCATCATATCCAATTATACCTTCGTTTATGACAATGAGACGCTCACAAAGATTTTGAACATCCTCCATGTTGTGAGATGTTAAAATGATAGTTGTTTTGGCTTTTTGATTATATTCTTTCAAGAACTCACGGATTTTCTTTTGAGCGATGATGTCCAAGCCGATTGTGGGTTCGTCGAGAAAGAGGATATCCGGATTGTGTAAAAGTGATGCAATGATCTCGCACTTCATGCGCTGACCAAGCGAGAGTTTGCGAACTTGGGTATTTAAAATCTCTTCCACTCCAAAAAGCTCAGTTAATTCTTTCAATCGTCTTTGATAATCTTTCTCCGGGACTTCGTATATTTTTTGCAAAAGACGAAAAGTTTCCACGGCGGGCAAGATTGGCCAAAGCTGGGATTTTTGGCCCATGACAATGGAGATGCGCCTTTTAAAATCATTCTGACGTTTACGAGGATCAAAACCAGCAACCGAAATCTCTCCATCCGTTGGATAAAGTATGCCCGAGAGCATCTTTAGTGTTGTGGTTTTGCCGGCGCCGTTAGGACCAACAAAACCGACGAACTCTCCCTTCGTCAAGCTAAACGTGATATTTTTTACCGCTTCTTTTTGTAGTTTTTCACGGCGGAAAAGAGCTTTCATGGAACCACGAAGACCTTCCGATTTTTTGTGGTAGGTGAAAGTTTTCGAAACGTTTTTGACTGTGATGGCATTCATAGTTTAAAAAGTTAGTATCCGGTACTTTCGTAGCGACGGAGGCCGCGGTTCCAGATATAGTTGCTGAAAAGTAAAAAGAATATTAATACACCAATCAAGATTCCATATTCAGATATTTTAATGTTTCCAAAAAGTGCGGCAACGGGAAATGTGTACATGCAAGCAACCGGAACAGCTATTGTAAGTGCTAAGCGTGTTACACCTTTATAGATAGTAATTGGATAACGTCCCAGTTCGGTAAGTTCACCGAATAGCCAGCCACCATGCTCTATAATTGTCCAAAAGTTAATGGCGGATAAAATCACAACCAAGCTGTAATGAATAATCAATCCGGTAAATACCAATAGTATGTAAATTATAATATTAAGATGGTTTTGGCTTATGCTGGCTCCGTAAATAACCAACCCCAAAGAGGCAATGATTTGTGGCGACGAAAAAAATAAATCATTGTTGTCATAAATAAAAAAAGTGCGTAGATTAATTGGGCGTGTTAATAACATATCCAACTCACCACGTTGCATAAATACAGGCATCCTTCTAAACCCGCCTCGGAAATAGGTTGCCCAGGCGATATTGTGCATGAATTCCCAGGTTCCAAGCAATACTAAGACTTCCGCAAAACTCCAGCCGCCAATTACGTCGACTTGGGCGAATATTGCTTGAAAGAAAATTATGGATAAACCCAATCTAAGAACGACTCCTAAATTTAAAAATACAAAAGTAACAACATCTTCCATTCTGTCCATGAACTTCATTCTAAAGCATATTCGAGCTAAACTTATTTCTTTTGCCAAATTCATATTATGATCCATAAGCTTCGTATTTTTTTAACCCCTTAAGCCAGATAAGTTGTGCCATAACCGCCAAAAAAAATGTCCATAAGATTTGTATACCAATGCCTAAAAATATTTGATTATATGACAGGCGCCCCAAAAATGCGTCTATAATAAAAGCACCCGTATATTGAAAAGGTAAAAAATTACCAATGGAGACAATCCAGCCAGGTAAAAAAGCCAGTGGGATTAGTGTGCCGGCAAATATCCTGATAGCTATCTCAATTATGTAATTAAAGCCAAAAGAGTTGGTAAACCAAAACTCTAAAAATTGTACAAGTAAATCAATCAAAAATAATAAATTAATGGCCGAGAATATAGTGACCATCAATAACAAATAAGCGTAAGGATTGGTCACTAAATAAATCTGATTGCGAAAAATGAAGAATATTAAAAACAATATTGGTAGTCCGGTAACTATTCGGAATAATTTGCGGCCCAGTGATTGCCAATATTGATACCAAATATAACTTATTGGCCGAGTTATGTATGCCGATAAACCCCCGGTACGAATATCATCGATGACCGTAAGATCAGAATTTATAGCTACTAATAAAAAAGCTACCAAAATATAATAAGTGATAATTTGCTCCTTGGTATAGCCGGCGATTTGAACGCGGTTCGTAAAAACATTAGACCAAAGATAAATCGTGCTGATGAGTACAATCGAGGCAAACAAAAAATTAATGACCGTATTAGTACGAAACTCGAGTTCGTTTTGCAGGACGTTTTTAAATGTTAAGAAGTATTTAGCGAAACGCATACTTCTTTACTTCTTAGTTAATTTCTTGGCTGGCTTTTTCTTAACTACCTTCTTTTTAGCAGGAGATGACTTTTTAGCTGGAACTTTTTTGGCTACGCGAGGTTTAGCCGGAGCTTTTTTAGCTTTGGGTTGTTTTTCGAAAAGTGACGTAAGCCCTGGGATTTTGCCATTATTTGCAATAAACTCGAGCAGTGCTCCCCCACCGGTACTGATGTGATCGAACCATTCTTCCATGCCTGTAGCAAGTGCAACCGGGATTGTGTCTCCGCCGCCGACAATACCGTAGGCTTTTCCGTGAGCGCGAGAGGCGATGGCGTAGCCCAAAACAAGTGAGCCGTGCATGTAAGCTGGGACCTCAGTAACACCGACCGGGCCGTTCCAGAGAATTGTTTGTGCTTTTTTGATAATTGCGGACCAGGACTGCATTGTCTTGGGGCCGATGTCGCCAATCATTTCGCTCTTCTTTACATCTTTGATATCTACACGATGGACGATAGCACCAGGTTTAATTGACTTACCAACAATAACATCTTCAGGAATCATTATCTTCTTATTTTTAATAAGTTTTTTTGCGAGTGCCACATTTCCATCTTCCAAATACGATTTGCCGATTTCGATACGCTTGGCTTTTAAGAAAGCGTGTGCCATGGCTCCGCCAATGAGGACGTGATCTGCTTTTTTGACGAGTGCTGAGATGACTGGCATTTTGGTAGAAAGTTTGGCTCCGCCAACGACTGCCACAAAAGGTTTCTTGGGTTTGGTTATGAGCTTTGAAATAGCATCGACTTCGTCGATTAGTTTTGGACCCGCGTAATGAGGAAGGAAGTTTGTGATGGCGGAGACGGTTGTGTGCTTGCGATGGCAGGATGCGAAAGCGTCGTTCATGTAGATATCTGCAAGAGATGAGTAGAGCATTGCCAGTTTTTTATCATTCTTTTCTTCACCATCGTAAAAGCGGACGTTTTCCAGTAAAACAACTCCACCGTTTTTTGTTAAAGAAAGGCATTGCGCGGTTTCGATCATCCCCTCCTCGGTTTCTATATCCTCGCCACAAAACATAACCGGGTCGGCAAGGTAAGCTTCGGCGAAAGGCAAAAGGCGAACAGTTGAAAGCTTTTCATCGCGTCCTTTGGGACGGCCGAGATGAGTCAAAACCATCGTTATAGCTCCTTGCTTTTTTAGCCATTTAATCGTTTCCGCGGATTGCTCGATTTTTAACAAGTCGCCCTCCGTGGGCATATCATGCAGTGGAATATTCCAATCAACGCGAAGCAAAACTCTTTTGCCTTTGAGAGAGGTTTTTTTATTTAAAGATGGAAGAGATTTCATACTAAACCATTATAACACAGCTGATAGCGGATAGCCGATAGCGGATAGCAAATATTAAAAAATGACCGTTAGCTATCAGCTATCGGCTAATTGCTTTGAGTTAGATTCCCAATTCGATGATGACAATCTCCGGCGGTGTAAACAGGCGGGCGCGGCAACCAACTTCGCCGAGGCCTCGCGAGATTATTGTGGGAATGCCTTTGATAATTTTTCTGCCTCCGTCGGCTTTGCGACCGAAAGTTGATGGAACGTGAAGAGCGCCGATGATCGGTAAGCTGATTTGGCCACCGTGAGCGTGACCGCAAAGAACCAAATCCGTATCCCCTTCTTTCATATCGTGGATGAGGTCGGACTCGTGCACCAAGGTAATGTGTGCCGCTTTATCATCTCCACGATTTATTGGAAGTTTTGGTAGGCCGTAGAAGCCATCATCTAAACCAGAGAGGCGTAATTCTTTACCTTGGACATTAATGCTGATGCCGGAGTTGGTGAGATTGTGGATGCCCAATGCAGATAATTTGGCGGATATTTGGGATGGATCATCTTGATAATCGTGATTTCCTAAAATGTAATAGGCGCCATATGTAGTTTCGACTTTTTTGAGCGGCTCGAAACCAATTACATCTTTAGCATCGTGCACAACCATATCGCCGCCAATCAAAAGTATATCCGGTTTGGATTCTTGTAATTTTGCGGAGATTTTTTCTATCCAAGCTTTTCCTTTTTTCTTGCTAAGATGCAGATCAGAAATAAAAGCGATTTTTAACCAGACGCTGGAGTTTTGGCCTATAGCTTCGCGATAAACGACGGCCTTAAGCCTTTGCGGTGCAATCAAAATGCCATATGCCAGCATAAGCTCACCTAAAATCATGAGATATGTTAGGTAAATCCAGAAGTCGCCGAGTAAAAAACCAATTAGACCAAAAAACGACCCAAAAAGCGCAATCAAAATCATGAGTATATCAAATACCGCAAAAGTTTCGATGGAATTTTGGAGGTCGATCTGCTTCATGACGAACAGTGAGAAACAGGATTAAAGATTAAAGTTCATCAAGTGTAACTCAAAGTTATTAAAAAACTCTTGATAAACTTGTTACTTGTTACTTTATAAACTTAAATGGTTTTACCAAGTTTAAGTGCCATTTCGGCCAAACGGTGCGAGTAGCCCCATTCATTATCGTACCAAGCGAGGACTTTTACCAAATCGCCATCAATTACCGTTGTCATGCCCAAGTCGATGATGCTGGAATATGAATTACCAACAATATCTGAGGAAACGATAGGCTCGTCAGTTACGGTCAGAATATCTTTCCAGCGTGGTTGTTTAGCAGCCTTAATAAAGGCATTGTTAACTTGTTCGACGGTTACTCGACGTTTTAAGAGCGCTGTGATATCCGTAAGCGATCCGACGATCACAGGGACACGGATGGCGATGCCATCGAATTTATTATCCAACCCATCAACAACCTGAGTAGTCGCAACTGCAGCACCGGTTGTGGTTGGCACGATATTGGCAGCCGCGGCTCGAGCGCGACGAAGATCAGAATGCGGTCCATCTTGAATGTTTTGATCTGCGGTATAGGCGTGGATAGTTGTCATGCCGGCTTTCTTGACACCGAACTCTTCCATGAGTACTTGCATGGCCGGGGCAATACAATTTGTTGTGCAAGAAGCATTATTGATGACATGCACATTCTTTTTTATGTTTTTCTCGTTCAATCCAATAACATGCGTTGGCACTCCATCGCCTTTGGCAGGAGCGCTGATGATTACGGATTTAGCACCAGCCGTTAGATGCATGCCGGCGCTTTCCAAATCGCGAAATCTCCCGGTACACTCGAGGACTACGTCCACTTTAAGTTTTTTCCAAGGAAGCTTAGTAGGATCTTTCTCGGCGAAGACAGGGATGTTTTTGCCGGCGACTGTGAGTGACGATTTTGTAAAAGATACTTTTTCTTGATAATGACCATAGGCAGTATCATGTTCTAAAAGATGCGCCAGAGTGGCCGTATCGGTTAGGTCGTTGATGGCAACTATATTGAAACCCACCTTTTTTAAACCGGCTTTGAGGGTATTACGGCCGATGCGGCCAAAACCATTTATGGCAATTCGTGGCATATGAAATTTGTACATCGTACGACGTACATCGTACAAAAAATGTATTGATTAGTTGATAGTAATTTCTCGTTCCCCTACGATTGTTGGTTCTCCTCCGTCTACGTCCGCTTCATATTGGATAATGGCAATTTTGTTGCTATCGAGCCAGTTTATTGTGGCTTTAGAGTTAGCATCTTTGTATGTGATACCATTGGTAGCTCGAGCTGCAAGATATTCTTTATCTGTTTCAAGATCGATAACCATGACACGCTCTTCGCCATCTTCATTAACCAAGAAATATGCTGCCGAAGTCATATCCGGCGAGTAGATGGCGTCCGAGGGAACGGTGTTTGATTGGAGTAAAATTTTTCCGGTTGCTGTTTCCGCAATCCAAACTCGTTTATCGCTAGTATTGCGTTTACTACCATAAGCCCATGCGCCAAATGCTATACGTGAATTGTCGGAGTTAGCTGCCAAAGGCTGTAAAAGTTCGTTGGTAAGAGGAGCACCCGATAAGGCGCGGACACTTGGAACAAGCACTTCCTTGGAACCGTTTTGATTTAAACTATAGATCATGAGATCGTCACAGGCACCGGTAAATGTTGGCAGGCAGGCCGTGTAGGCCAATCGCAATCCTTGAATTTCGGAGTCTGCATATTGAATAGCATTCTCGTCTTTATCATCTGGAATTACGACCACTTGTTGCTCGCCGACTTCGCTGGTTAAGCTGTTAACGACGCTTAATAATCGAGTTTGTTCATTATAAACCCGATATAAAGCAAAACTAACAATTGCGAGACTGACAAATAAGAGAAAAACGATGAACGACATGCCCATCCGATTATCTTTTTTTGGCTCGCGGTATACATGGGCGACCTCATTGCTGGGTTTTGTCCTTGTGGTTTTAGTGGTTTTCTTAATAGGCATAGAAACATTACCAAAAATTGGTTTAATATCAGTATGATAACATAAAAAAACAGCCCAGACTAACTGAACTGTTTTTTATATTGTGATATGGGTATGTTTAGCAAGCTTTTGGAGCTGCGCCAATCTCCCATCGAACAAAGCGTGCTATAACGATCTTTTCTCCGATAGTAGCAATTTTCTCATTAACCATTTGCTCGATTGTCTTTTCATCATCTTTGAAAAAGTCTTGCTTAGTGAGACAAGCTTCGTTTAACCATTTGTCCATTTTACCTTGCATTATTTTTTCTTTGATATCATCCGGCTTATTATCGTTCGCCATTTCTTGAGCGAATAATTCTTTCTGCCTTGCGATGTCAGCCTCGGGAACTTGTTCGGGTGATACGTACTGTGGGCTCATGGCAGCAACTTGCATAACCAAATCGTTGGCGAAGGCTACGAAGTCCTCGTTTAAAGCAACGAAGTCAGATTCGCATTGGAGCTCGAGCATCGCTGCCATCTTTTTATTATGATGAACGTAGGTTACAAAGATTCCTTCGGCGGTTGTGCGTTCTGCGGTTTTTTTTGCAGCCTTCAATTCCCCGCTCTTGCGCAAAAGCTCCATAGCCTTTTCCATATCATCTCCGGCTTCATCTAAAGCTTTTTTACAGGCCATCATGCCAGCGCCGGTTTTGGCGCGAAGTTCGGCCACGATTTTTGCATCTGCCATACTTTTATAAATTACAATTAACAAATAATAAATAATAAAGGACGAATTGTTATTGGGACAAGTCTTAACATCTTAATGTCATAAAGGTATCAACATGGTGACTACGTTATGACGTTATGAACGTTATGACTTTATACTTTTTTAGTTGCTTTGCGTGGACCACCTTGGACCAATGCACTTCCTAAACGTGAACGGTTGGATTCCCATTCGTTTTGACCTTCTTTACAAGAAGCCGCAATGGCACCAACTATAAGTTCGATTGATTTAACCGCATCGTCATTAGCAGGAATTGCGTAATCTACTTTACGTGGATTTACATTGGTATCGCAAACAGCGACAATCTTGATACCACGGCGAGTTGCCTCGGCAAGCGCTGTATTATCTTTGTGTATATCGGAGATGAAGATAACTTCGGGGATGCGAGCCATATCTTGGATGCCACCCACTTTCTCCTCGAGAGTTTCGATTTGTTCGCTGAACTTTAATTGCTCCAGTTTGGTGTATTTACCAAGCTCGCCTTTTTCATTCTTGCGTTTAAGATCTTTAAACTTCTTAAGCATCTGAGAGATAACCGAAAAGTTGGTAAGAGTACCACCGAGCCAGCGCTTGGTGATGTATGGCATTTTGGCATCGCCGGCTAATTTTTCGATAATTGGAGCAGCTTGCTTTTTGGTACCGACAAACAATACTGTTCCGCCACGCATGGTCGTTTGTTTACAAAACGCCATAGCTTCTTCCAAAGCTTTTTGCGTTTCTTCTAGATTAATAATATGAATGCCGTTCTTGGAATCGAAAATGAATTTTTTCATGTTCGGATGCCATTTAGACGTGCGATGACCAAAGTGCACGCCAGACTCTAGCATTTCAACTAATGTTGGAACTTTTGGCATAAGATTTTTTACTGCCGAGCTCTGCTCGGCTTAGCCTTAACCCGCTCTTTTGCAATCTGCAAGGATCCCGAGTTGCCAAACCCGAGACAGGCTCTTGCGATAAAATGGCAAAAAATGAGGTGTCGTGTGTAGACTGAGATTTAAAAAGCGCCTAATTAAAGGCGCGATGAGTATAGCAGGGGCTGATTTTCTCGTCAACCCAGCTTTTTATCTATTATTGGATGCGTACACGATAGGCGTACGAACCTCCGAGTTGACTGTCAACAATGAGAATATCCTCTGGGAACTCGGTTTTACCGTTTTCCCGGAAAATTTCAACCTTGAGAATCCCTCGACAATCGGCTCGAAGTGAAGTTTGGCAAGCCGGAACCAGCTTATCGCCGTCGGGCACCATGATCATAAAGTGGATTTCACTATCCACTGCCAATTTGCCAAGCGAACACTGGAGCTTGTTCTCCGTATCCTGAAACTTGGTCTTGCAGGAGATGGGTTGAGCCTCGGAATTCTCGTACATAAGCTGATAAATTCCGTTGACTTCCATGCCGGCCTTGGAAGCTTCATGCCCATCCCTGAGGGCATAGGTAATGAAAACCTCAGTTTTTTCGAGGCCGTAATCCATTGGGCACTCACACACACCATCGATGCACGAGCACTCGGTGGAATCACCGCCATCGCAAGCGAAGAGTGAAAGGATGCTGAGAAGAACCAGACCAAACAGACTTTTATGATATGACATTACCACCTCCGGAAGAGTTTTTTGTACGGTGCGAATACAGCAAATTCACCATATTTTAGCGAAATTGTCAACCTCTACGAATTACGAATCTGCGCGAATTACGAATAGTCACTTGAAAAGGGCTTAACTGGGCGGAAAACCAATGTAACTTCTCGTAGGGGCGTATCCTTGTGATCGCCCGTACCAATCCAGTGCCAATCAGTTTCGCCTGCGGCGTCAGAACGGGTAAACACTAGGTTTACCCCTACGATACACAAAAAAAGAAAAGAGCCTCTAGATTAGAGGCTCTGTGTTTTGAGTGAGTCGAGAAGCGGAATTGCTACTCGACTTTGCAGGAGAGATTCATCCAATTCTGCGAATTCTTGACCAGCTCCATGTTTCCGGTCAGATCTCCGTTGCGGGATCCGCAGACTTCGTCTTTGCCTTTGCAAACGACGAATGTGCCCGTGGGGCAATCATCCTCTTCACAGAAGTAGGTGTCCGGAGATGCGCCTGTTGAAGCGAGCACCGGCCACATGATGAGCGTGGTGCCGTCGACGACTTCGGCAACGGTGCCGTCGTCGAGCTTGGGCTCGCAAACCAACTTATTCTTGTTGGCCAAGCCCTCACACCAATTCCCACCTGCCGTGTCGGCTGTGGGCCCCATCCAGTTGGGGAAGTCGATCCAGCCCCCCATTGAGAGAACGTGATCGGCGATGACCGGGGCGTTCATGTAGACTGCGACCTTTCCGGGAATTCCGTACTGGTCGCATTCTACGGAGAACGGAGCTCCACCAGCGCCAGCGCTTCCGCCCGATCCGGAGGACCCGGCCGAACCACCGCTACCAGCAGAACCGGCGCTTCCGCCTGAACCGGCTTGGCCCGAGCTTCCGCCCGTGCCACCGCTTCCGGCTTCGCCTGCCGAGCCACCAGAACCGGATGAGCCAGCGCTTCCACCCGATCCCGAGGAACCGGCCGAACCGCTGTCGGGGCAAACGCAGGAGCCCAAGATGTTGCCAGTGAGGCACTCCTGCACTCCGCCGGCACATTCGTCGTCGCACTTGAGCGTGCTGCCGACTGGTGTGCAGTGGGTGCCTGAGTCGCTACCAGATGATCCGGCTGCGGCTTCGGCACCCGCCTCGTCCGGGATGTCCGCGGGGACATGGCCGGCCGCGAAGTCGGCTTCTTCTCCGCTATCGCAAGCGACGAAGGAGGTGAGGATGAAAAACGCTGAAAAAACGATCGCGAGATTACGTGCCATGATGTTCTCCTGTCTTGACTCTTTTTTTGTAGAGTGAAAGTCCGCGTTTTTGTCCCATTCCTTAAATATCAAGGCTTGAGACGATGTCTAATAACACCATATTTAAACGGTTTTGTCAATAGAAGAATGACTATGTTTAGACGTATTTTGCTAATTTAACAATAAAAAAACGCCTCACGGTTAGGTGAGGCGAAGCAGAAGCTAGTAGCCAGAAGCTAAAAGCTTATAAAGTACAGACGATCTTCACGTTGGTTCCGCTACCTTCATATGTGGCGTTACCTTCGAGCGTACCATCCGTGTTTACTCGGCAAACCTCAGTGTTTCCAGAGTAGACGATGTATATGCCCTGGTAACAAGCGCCCAGTTCACAGATCGTATTATTCATGTCCTGACCGGGGGCGTCGGCGATGCCGGGTTGGAACTTGATGACGTTGCCCGAACTTACGTTGAGATGAGGGAGGCCACCATCCGGAACCGGATAGCAAAGGTTGGGACCGGGGCATGGGAAGCAAACCAGCGTCTTAACGCCCACATCACTCCAGCAAACGGACTTGAAGGGGATACTTTGACCGCTCACCGTAGAGTTGACCTCCGCCTTCAACATCAAGCTCTTTGCGGTTCCATTGGGGAGCTCGGCGCAGATCATCACTTTACCATTCTCCGTAGGAACATTTTGGCACAGAACCGGGCTGGGCGCATCGGCCTCGACAACATCTTCGGGAGAGTCGATTGGCGAATCCTCTTCGATGACATCGAGAAGTACATCCTCCGGAGCGTCAGCCTCGGACTCTGTATCTGCCGGAGTGTCGAGCGCGACATCTTCGGGAGAGTCCACGGGTACATCAGGAGCAACGTCCGAGGATGCATCCGCGTCGGGTGTTCCAGTTTCGGGCCAATTGTCCGAATCAGCATCTGAGGCTTGATCAAGTGGTTGATCGGGCGCCAGAGCCGCATCGCTCGATTCTTTCATCTTGAATTCGCCATCACGGTCCAATACACAGCCGCTAAAAATAAATGCAAAGGACAAACAAACAAATGCAACAAAACGATTCGTACACATGTCTCGACCTCTCAGTTCTAGGGCAAAATAATACCCTAAATTTTGTTTTTGTTTTAGCTTTTATACTCACTACTAAAGCATAAAAATCACCTTTTGTCAATCCTAGTACCTTAAGAATATAACATAAAAAATGTTTACAAGATGACACTTTCGCGATTTTTCACCTGTTTTTACCTATTTTATTCGTCAGTACCCATCTTACCGCTTTTTACTGCAGCGATAACCTTGCCCAGGTCACCATCTAAAATCTGATCCATATTGTGCCAAGTTTTTTTGATACGATGGTCTGTTATGCGATCTTGAGGATAGTTGTAAGTTCGGATTTTTTCCGATCTATCGCCCGAGCCGATTTGATCACGGCGCTCTTGGGCTAGGGCATCTGTTCGTTTTTGCTCTTCCGCCTCCCAAAGACGGGCGCGCAAAATTTGCATTGCACGTTCGCGGTTTTGCGTTTGTGAGCGTTCATCTTGGCAATTAACAACCGTGTTCGTTGGGATGTGAGTGATGCGGACCGCAGAGTATGTTGTGTTAACTGATTGCCCGCCTTTACCACCTGCACAGAATGTATCGATACGTAAATCTTTTTGTTCAATTTTATATTCAGCTTCTTCGAGTTCCGGCAACACAGCAACGGATGCCGCGGAGGTGTGGACTCTCCCCTGCTTCTCGGTAACCGGTACACGCTGAACACGATGGACTCCCATTTCGTATTTTAAAACTCCATAAGCGCCTGCGCCTGTTACATTAAAAATAACTTCTTTATAGCCCCCTTGTTCTGCGGCGGACGAGGACATTAAAGATGTCTTCCAACCTTTTACTTCGGCAAAACGCGAGTACATACGAAAAAGATCTGCCGCAAAAATCGCCGCTTCTTCACCGCCTACTCCGGCGCGGATTTCGATAATTGCATTGGAATGGTCATATGGGCCCGGAGGAACCAAAGCTAAATCGAATTCTTCTTTAGCTTTTTCCAAAGCTTCTTCGAGTGATGGAATCTCCGCTTCTGCCAATTCACGCATTTCCACATCATCTTGCTCTAAAGTATCTTTAGCTTCTTGTAGATTTTTTAAGGAGGATTCATAAGCCTCACCTTTTTGAACAAGATCTTTAGCGGTCATGAAGGCACGCGAAATATCTCGAACTTTGGTTTGATCGGCAAGAACTGCCGGATCTGCCATTTTAGCTTCGAGTATGGTAAATTTGGCTTTTGCCTCTTTTAATTCTTCAGTATAATTCATAACTTTTATCAATCGTCGAGCCCAGCTCGATCGTACCTTGTAAGTCGTACTTCGTACAATAATTTTAGTATAAAAAAATACTCCCTTTGGCGCCGAGCGCATAATGTCAAACTAGAAAAGTGAGACAAAAGGCTGACGACTTTGGGAGTATCTTTAAATTGCTAAGCTTCGAGCAAAAGCTCTGGCTGTTTGGCTTTCTTTTTATCGGCACGTGTGGCTGCACGTTTGTCGGCTTTTTCCTTTTTGGTCTGAGTCTGTTTGCCCTCTTTGGCGGCTTGCTTGTTCTTGAATTTCTGAACGCGGCCTTCTGTATCTACAAGTACTTTTTTGCCGGTGTAGAATGGATGGCAATTTGAACAAAGCTCAACATGAGTTTCAGGAACTGTGGAGCCTACGGTAATTACGTTACCACACACGCAAATGATTTTTGCGTCTTTGTGATATTCCGGATGAAGATTTGCTTTCATAACGCGTGTACGATACCAGAACTTGCCGGACTTGGCAAGATGTTAAATATGGTCTAGTATTTGGCTATGTTAACGAAAGATTTTTACTACAACCTACCAACCGAGAGCATTGCACAAGCCCCGATGAAGCCAAGAGACCATTCTCGGCTCATGGTTTTAGATTGCGAAAAGCAGACGATATTGCAAAAAAAGTTTTATGATGTCGTGGATTATTTGAATCCCGGGGATTTATTAGTAGTGAATAATAGCAAGGTATTTCGTGCTCGACTTGCTGCTAAAAAAGGTGAAGTTACTTTTGAAATCTTTCTACTTAGGCCGGAAAATGACACTTGGATAGTACTAGCAAGACCTGGAAAGAAATTAAGCATCGGAGATGAAATTAATTTTGAAGATGGTATATCGGCCGAGATCATATCTAAAAAAGAGGATGGAACAGTTATAATCAAATTTTCAATTTCGCATGATGAGGTTTTTAAATACACACAAAAACATGGAAGTGTACCCGTGCCTCCGTATGTTAAAGAAGCGCCGGATGATGCTGATGATTATCAAACTATTTATGCAAAGGAGACAGGATCCGTGGCTGCGCCGACTGCAGGGTTTCATTTTACGCCGGAATTAATGGATAAGCTTCGCGACAAAGGAGTAAATATCGCTTACGTGACTCTACATGTGGGACTTGGGACTTTTCGCCCGGTCATGACGGAAAAAGTTGAAGATCATGAGATGCATGAAGAATGGGTTGAGGTGAGCGAGGAGACGGCTAATCTGGTAAATCAGACTAAAGATAATGGTGGGAGAGTAGTAGCAGTGGGGACGACGAGCGTGCGGAGTTTGGAGGCTGCTGCGCGATTCCCCCGTCGAGCTGAGCTCGACACCCCCTTTCATAAAGGGGGCTTGAATTCTTTTAGTGGTTTTACAGATTTGTTTATTACGCCGGGGGATGAGTTTGGAGTTGTTGATGTTATGATTACTAATTTTCACTTGCCGGAGTCGACGCTTATAATGCTCGTGAGTGCTTTTGCACAGAGTAAGATGAAGAATGATGATGAAGGGCGTAAGTTTGTACTCAATGCGTATCAAGAAGCAATCAATAAAGACTACAGATTTTATTCTTTTGGTGATGCGATGATACTCTTTTAACCTGCGGTTAAAAAAATAATAAAGCACAAATAACAAATAACAAATAACAAAGTAGCTACTTTGTTATTTTATTTATAGATATTTGATTTAATAATCCTGTTAATAATTTCAAAATCCTGAAAATCCTGGTTCTGAAATAAATAAGAAGCCCTCGAGTGGAGCTCGAGGGGTGAGATGTTCCGGGTTACCGGTTTTGAGTTGGCTCCCATGAGCGGGAGCAAGTGACAATCAAGGAGCACCTCGCATTCTTGGTTTTTCCATGAAGGCGGTTAACGCGGGGACGGGGAGCGACACGAAGGTGTGCGGACATTCATGGTTGGGGTTTCCTTTCTGGAATGTCCCGTTGCGGTTTGCCAATGAGCTAGGTGCTACACTCAATGGCGGCGTGAGTACAAAATAAAATATCGTAAAAGTTATGTCAAATTTTTAACTTGAGCCAAACTTAACAACTATCCTGCTTCTGCCTTAGGTTGATCCACCTTTGGCGGAAATCCTGTAAATCCAGAAAATCATTGCATATAAAGAAGCCCTCGAGTGGAGCTCGAGGGGTGGGATGTTCCGTGTTACCGGTTTTGAGTTGGCCCCCGTTATTGGGAGCAATGGACAATCAAGATGCACCTCGTACGGGTGGACTGCAGGTTGTCGCTTACGGGCACCGATCGCTGGAACTCGGAGAAATGCAGACATTCATGGTTGGGGTTTCCTTTCTGGAATGTCCCGTTGCGATTTGCTCTTGAGCAGGTGCTACACTCAATGGCGGCGTGAGTACAAAATAAAATATCGTAAAAGTTATGTCAAATTTTTAACTTGAGCCAAACCCAGTAACAATCCTACTTCCGCCATGGGCTGATCCGCCTTTGGCGGAAATCCTGAGCATCCTATAAATCAAGGTAAAAAAAGAAACCCCCGGAGCCGAGTGGCTGCGGGGGACTTTAGACCTTCAAGGGGCACCTCACCTTCTGGCCGCTGGGGCCGTTGTTGTTGGCGCTCGCGCCGTCGGCGTCGTTTTACGATTGGCGTTGGGGGCGGCTGGACACACACATGGCGGTGTTCCTTCCTTGGGTTGGAGGTGGCAATTTTTGCGCTTGAGAGCAAACGACATGTCTGTCTCAAACGTGATATGGCCTAGGATAGCAGATTCCGGGGTTTTTGTCAAGCCCCTATACTCCATCCTCTATCCAGCGGATATCGAATTCTTTGTCATTTAAGATTATGGCTAGGATGTCGGCGTGGACATTATCTTCGTTGATTTGTGGGTTTTTAGATAAAAATTCGGATATCGCACCATAGAAATTCTCGCTTTTGTACTCCGTGACTGCCTCTTCGGGATATCCGTACTTGATTCCGGATCTCATTTTGACTTCGATGAATCGCCACTCAGCATCTTTGTTTATAATGAGATCTATCTCTCCTGCTTTGCATCTCCAATTGCGATGAGTGACGATGTAACCTTTTTCCTCAAAAAATAAACCAGCGATATCTTCGCCGGTTTTTCCTAAATGTTGATTGTGGGACATAAATTACGTTTGTCACGTTCTTCACGCTTGTCACGATTCAAAACCACATTACTCGTGATGAACGTTATAAACGTGATTAACGTTTCGACTTTGGGAGCCACTTGTCTTCGTGTTCGCGTTCTTGTTTTAGTTTGCGTTGCTTTGGAATCTCTTTGGAGATGAAATTGTAGAGGAAATATGCCCAGATAGCTACAATCATTAACCAGAGTAAATAACCGGCTCGCATAGAGAGTACCGGGATTTGCTCAAAGGCAAAGACATAAAGTATAAGGCCAAGAACGCCCATTGTGAGGAGGAGGCTGGCGCTTTTATCTATAGCGCGGCGATTCCATTTTTCGAGTTTGGTTTTTATGGAATAGATTTTAGCGATTACGCCAAGTAGAAAAAGTGCCACAAAAATAACCAGCATGATTCGCCCGGCCCAAGGAGTTAGAGCTGGTGGATAAAGGCCAAACCAAAATTTTAAAGTTAAAAGATTCTGCATATTGTGTATTAGCTTGCATTAAAAACCAGCAATTATCAAGTACAATGTCAACCGGTGACCTTTGCCGGAGTACGTTCGTACATTAAGCCGTAATGAGAGTGACCAACTTCGATTTCATCTAGAAATTCCAAGTACTCGGACTCGCAGATGGATTTACTTTGCTGAATCGATAAGCGGTGATCGAGAGATGGGCCAATTGGAGTAGCTTCGGCACGCCATTCTACGATAACTATACGGCCTCCGGGCTTGGTGAGACGTGCCATCTCGCGGATCATGGCCGGTCTGTTTTGTGAAAGAAAAAGGTTATTGATAAGAAGACAGAGATCGAGCGAACCATCTTTAATGCGTGTTGCGCCATAGACGTCGATATCGGACCAGACTGTTACTATGTTATAAAGTTGTTCGTGTTTTATTACTTTATCCAGATGTTCTAAGACATCACGACGGATATCGACCGCGTAAGCGATACCGTCGGCGCCAATAAGTTGCGCCGCCGGAATAACAAAATGACCGGTGGAGCCGCAACCCAAATCTGCAACATGCCAACCCGATTGTATACCAACACGCTCCAATAATTTAAAAGGATTTATAAGCTCGGTGCCGCTTTTTAAAACAAAACCCTTCATAGGTTTAGTGAATGAGCCAGGTGCCGAGTGTTGCATTCAAAAATGCGGACCAAAGGTTGGTCATGACCATGAAGCCAACAAAGCACATGATGAGGCCTATAAATTTATACATCAACCTGGTACCTCCGGCTCCAAGATATTTATAAGTCCATGCCATTTCACCAAAAAAATCTTGAAACTTATTTGTTTTGATAACCATGACAGCACCCACTATGACCAAGATAAGGCCAATTAAAATTCGTGTAAACATAATATGTTGATTATAGCACGTCTTGGACCTTGATTAAACTTGATTCAAGACTCAAATTCTCTTGATTACTGTAGGAATTTATTATTTATGTAAAATCTTTCAATTAGTAATCATGATAATAAGGTCGGTAATCTGTTCGAAAATCAAGGTTCAGACAATTATTTAGTCCATTGTAATCCATCAGTTGCTATCTTCAGCGTTCCGGTAAATCCTTGTTTGCGGACTTCTGCTTCCATGGCTGCGGGTTCGTCGATACCTATGTAGTGAGTGAGCCAAAGTTCTTTGACTCCGGAGCGGGCGGCAAGCATACCGCATTGATCGGGGGCCATGTGGCCATAGCCGGCCGTGTAGCTTTGGCCAATGCGCGTGCTGGCGTCGGCGATTAGGAGATCTGCGTTCGCGACCGAGGTAAAGAGTGAATCTGTAATGCCTGCGTCCCCCGTGTAGACGATTGTTGCCTCGGGAGTTTCGACCCTGTAGCCAAGTGCCGGATGTTGACCAAAACCATGATAGACACCAAACGGTTTGAGTGTGAGCCCGGGAATAACATCTTGTTCCCAGCCACTACGGACCGGTTCGATGGAAAATTGAAATTTATCGGGCATGTGATTTAGTTTGCCTCCGGCCTCGGGGTGGTGCCAATTCCAAACAGCTTCAAAACCCTCGGCCGATGCTTCGTGAAGATACACTTTTGCCTCTCTCATGTGCGGTTTGGCATCTGCCCAAAGCACGCGACAAAGCTTAGCCTGTAAAAGCTGAGCCAGTGCAGCGTGATCGGGATGTACATGAGTGAGTGCTATTTTTGCAATATTGCCGATATCATAACCCTCATCCTCTATTCGATAGCGGACCCCTTCGGCAGCATCAAGCAAAAGCAATTCATTATTATAATCAATTAAAAAACCCGGAGGGAAACGACGAGGGCCGGGGGAACAGCCATTTGAGCAAATACCCGTTCCTAATGCAATTAATTTTAGCGGCATATTGATCTCATTATAGCATAATGGATTTGACAGTGCTTGAATAAACTTATAATATTATTTTTGTTGACTTTATGAATCGTATTTTCGGATTAAACATTATTGTTAGCCTTAGCCTCATTATTAATGAGTGTCATTCTTAATTTTTCAAAATTTGAAGAATTGAGAATGACCCACATTGTGAGGTCATTTTTTTTCGGACATTCACACAACAAGAAGAGAGGGAGAACAATGCAACGTCGTGCAGACAAATGGATGGAGATTGTTAAACCACGTGTTCGCATTCATGACATGTACCCATTTGGGTTCTTGGACAAGATCAAAGGCTTGGGATCTTATGCAAGCCGCGCCTTGGTACAAAGAGGGATTGTTTTCTCGGGCTATGAGGATGAGCGCAGTCGGCGCGACATCATGGATAACTTCTACTGGCTACGAGATATCGGCATTGGCGCCGAAGAGCTTGTAATGGTACGCGGATCAAATATCACGGGAGGGATCCTAAAAGAAGACGGCGCCTTTGGGCATGTTGAACGAATTCGTAATGCGGTTGCAAGGGGGATGCCCTTGGATTTTTATCTGTCGCGAGGTCTTGAGCCTTTTGTAGAAAAGTTGGGAATCGGCTGGCATCAAATCAGCACACCTCAACCCACTGTTGCGGAAATGTTTGATGATAAGTACCGCCTGCGCTGTATTGGCGATGGGCTTAACATGCGCAAGGCGTTTTCGCCATGGGAACTTGTACCTACGGATTTTGAGCAGGTCATGAAGGCCAGGAAGCGCGTCCTACAACTCGCACAAAACATCATCCCAACGGATATAGTATATTTAAAAGTACACAACTATGATGGAGGTGCGGGAATTTTACGGCTTAACACAGACACTCCTGAGAAGGATTTGCGCGCTTTCTTGACTGAATATGCCGGACATAACTTGATCGTTGATGCGGGTTACCCCAGCGATGTTTTCGACACCAAAGTTTGCTCTGTGAAAATTCTGTTTCACGGGAACCGCTGGGAACCTTTATTCTTTACCGATATGCGTATTGATCATGAGGCGCATAGCGGTAACGTTGTAGCGATTGGACAAGATGTTCTGCCGCGTGACGAAATGGAAGCAATTATTGAAACAGCGAACCCGTTTAACAACGCGGCGCGTGAAAGTGGCTATGGCATGGTGCTACCAAGAACCGCCTGCATCGATTTCTTGGTCGTGCGTCATAATGGCAAAGTCTATGCCTTCATGCTCGAGTACAACGCCCGCTCCAGTGCCTCGGACTATGCCATGGCGGTTTGTTTTGAGGCTATGCTGCGCTTTGGTGGAGGCAAAGCTGCGGTTGTGATGGAGAACCTCACCGAGCTCCCAACGAATCTCAGTTTCAACGAGATACGTGACAGTTATCTTTGTGGGCGCCCATGGGATGGCAGTTGCCGACCCGGGTTCTTGTTGGCAAATGCCGGTTGCCTGGAGCAAGGTAAACTGACCGCCTTTGGTATAGCTCCCACTCTTCTTGAAGCACAAGAGATCTTTTCCAACCTCAAACCCAATGTGGTAGAGATAAAAAGACCTCGCATGCGCGCAAGCGCGTAACTTTTGACCCCGAGACTTCTCGGGGTTTTTAATAGCTTGAACCGGGATGTATCAGGATTACAAACAAAGATTTTCAGGATTATTATTAAATATTTAACAACCAGTATCCAAGTTTATACATAACACCAAATATTTCGATAGTTTGTATTTTATATCTTGGAATTTTTGGATATTACAAAAATTCGCCTAAGCGAATTTTTGTGGTGGTGCACGGAAGAGGACTTGAACCTCCAAGGGATTGCTCCCACTAGCACCTCAAGCTAGCGCGTATACCATTCCGCCACCCGTGCGTGGGTGTGTTTGTGTGGCAAACAGTACCAAATAACCAAAAACTTGGCAAGATTTGGATTATGGTATAATATCCTCCATAACAAATAGGGACGCTTAGCTCAGCTGGTTAGAGCACCTCGTTTACACCGAGGGGGTCGTAGGTTCGAATCCTACAGCGTCCACCACATTAAAAACTCGCAAAAGCGAGTTTTTTGTATTGACATTTTCAAAATTAACGATTAATCTAAAAACAGTACCGTCACAATCTAGAAAGAGGTGGAAGATGAATAAGAAACTCCATAATCCGATTGATCCTCGACTCATGCCCTGGGTTGGAGTCTTGCTTTCGCTTATATCTTTTTATTTGATTTTCGTTGTTGGGGGTCCACCTATAGGTATTTTAGATTCCGTCTTTATCGCGTTAAGCTATATTAATTTGATAACCTTCCTGTGGATGGCAGCTAGAATAAACCTCTTTAATGCCCGTCATCAAGACATCAAGTTTGCTGATACCATTGTTCCGGTGCTTCTCGGTGCAATTTTTGTCGTAGTCCCGACTATCCTGGGCAATGAGTTGTATTTTAATTTCTGTGATTTAAACACTGGTGCACTTGCATTGCTGTTAGGATTTGGACTGACTGCAGGATTTGTGAGCGAACTGATAATCTCCTTCCTAAACAAAGACTACCAGCTACAAGTGCAGGCTCTGGGAAAATTTCCCCTGGATCAATCATTGACGATTGATGAAATCGCCATTATCTCTTTTGTGTCAAAACAAAAGGTACGCCGAGCCTTAGGGTATCAGGAGAACGTACCGGCAAGCGTCGCGCGTGAATGGCTGGAAAATGTTAAAGGCATTCGGTGCCCGCCGGTCGAGAAAAAGCAGTTGGATAAATAAAAGAACAAAGACGAGGCCAACTAACCACACTCAACACCTTTCACAATGATTGGTGTTTTTTTGTTGAAAAAATTACGACACACCGCCTTATCAAGATAGATAATTAGCTTTTCTTGTTAAAAGCCCAAACAGCGGCGGATTGCATGACTGTGGCGAAGATGAGTAAGAATAGAGCATCTACAGCTATTGGATATAAAGTGAGCTTGGATAATACCTCGGCGCTGATTTGATGACCTAGGATGATTTGGCGGAAGGCATCTACTCCGTAAGTGAGCGGGTTTAATCTTGAAATTACAGTCATCCAAATTGGAACTGAGGTAAGTGGAAAAAAGGCTCCTGAGAGGAAGAACATGGGGAAGATTAGAAGCTGCATTAGCAAGCCGAAACTTTCTGTGGTTTTCATGAGCGAAACGATGAAAAGGCCCATGCCGGAGATGGCGAGAGCAACTAAGATCATGAAGAGGAAAAGTTTTATAGCTACGAAAAATGTGATGGAGACACCGATGAAGGGAGCTAGGATCAGGAGGATGAGAGCTTGAGTTGAGGCCATTGTGGTTGCACCCAGGGTTTTACCGATAGCGATTGATGTGCGGGAGACCGGTGCGACGAGGATTTCTTTTAGGAAACCGAATTCCCTATCCCAGACTGTGGAGATGGTGGAAAAGAATGCGACTCCCATAACACTCATGGCGATGATGCCGGGGTACATGAATTGGACGAAATCTACACCAAAGTTTCCCGATGCCAAAGTTTTTTGTAGACCAGCTCCAAAAATCGCTAAAAACATTAACGGCTGAATAACTGTAGAGATTATGCGGGTTTTATCGCGCCAGTAGCGGATTAATTCTCTTAACCAAATTGTATAAACTGTTGTTAGAAAATTCATATTAGTGTCCTCTTCTTAAGCGCATATCTTGGCGCATGCGATCTTTACTTGTAGCTTCTTCCTCACGAATCTGACGGCCGGTTAGAGAGATAAAAACATCATCCAACGTTGGCTTACGTAATTCGACGCGAGTGATAGGAGTTTTTAGTTCGTTCAAGAGTACTGGTAAAAATGCTTCACCATCTTTAACCTCGATAAAGACACTACCGTTTTCATTGCGGAGTTTAATATCTTTTAAGTTTTGAAGCTCTGCCAATAGTGCGTCGTGATCTTTACTTTGTAATGTGATGATATCGCCACCTACATTATGTTTGAGGTTCGCTGGTGTATCGAGCGCGATTAACTTTCCATGATCAACGATGGCAATGCGGTCGGAATACTCGGCCTCATTCATATAGTGCGTTGTCATGAAGATGGTCATCTGTTTTTCTTGCTTGAGTTTGAGAATATATTCCCAAAGATGAGATCGTGTTTGCGGGTCGAGACCGATTGTTGGCTCGTCTAAAAATAAAACTGCGGGATAGTGGATTAAACCGCGGGCGATTTCGAGGCGACGCTTCATGCCACCCGAGAAATTGCGAACAATATCTTTTCTACGATCCCAGAGATCGACGAGAGTTAAAACCTCTTTGAGGCGTTCGGCATAATCTTTGGAGGAAACTCCGTAGAGGCGTGCGTGAAAAATCAGATTTTCCTCGGCGGTTAACCGATCGTCCAGAGATGGATCTTGAAAAACGAGACCGATTGATTTGCGCACGTCGTTGCGACTCTTTGTGATATCGAATCCGTTGATACTGGCCGTGCCGGACGTTGGATCAAGCAGAGTTGATAGCATGTTGATAGTTGTGGACTTACCGGCTCCGTTGGGGCCCAAAAAGGCAAAAATCTCGCCCTTTTGCACATCAAAGCTAATTCCGTCCACAGCGGTGAAATCTTTGAATTTTTTGGATAATTTTTCTACGTGAATGATGTTCATAGTTAGTTATATGCTTTTTCAGCTAAAGGACTTTCATTGTAGAGGAAGAATGAAAAATAACCAAGCGGGCATTGACTTTTGTCTCAATTAGTGCAAATGTTAAGCTGTTCCTTGAAAAGGATGTAACAATGCAGCAATCACCCAGTATTTTGTGTATTTGCGGTAAGCCGGCATCGGGCAAGAGTACACTAAGGAAACTGTTGGCAAATCTTGGTTGGAATACACTGGAAGCCAGCGAAATAATTGCGGAGATACTTGGCACCAAAAGTGTAAGAGACCTATCCGCCTCGGAGCAGGATCAATATCGCAAGGCGGCTTTGAAACTGGTCAGTGGGTCACGGCCGCAAGCATTCTCGATAGAGCTTTTGAGCCGTCTCACCAAAATGGAAAAGCCAATTGCAGTATCAGGTATTCGCAATTTGAGCACTTTAGCAGACCTATATACAGCCGGTGCAAATCTCATTATCCTATTTATGGATACACCTTATTTAACCAGCGTAGATCGTTTTGTGGCACGTGGTGGAAAGAAAACCGGCTATCAAAGCTTGATGCTCGATCCAATTGAACGTGAATGGACAAAAATCTTCGACAGATCGAATGAGCGAGTTCCAAATAATGGATCAATCGACGAACTTCGAAAAAGAGCTGATGCTCTACACAAAAGATATCTTTCCCTTTGCAAGTGAACAGAGGGATTTTTTATTAATGAAACAATGAAAAAATTAAATAATTAAAAGAAAAAATGAAGGAATGCAATAATAAAAAAATGAAAAACCCGGTACAGTGATCAGTGGACAGTGATAAGTGATATTTGAAGGTTTAGCTTAGCCTGCGCATGCGGCCGGTGATTATTTTTAGTTTGGCGGGGACGGCGGAGACTGGGAATTTGAAGCCGCTTACTGCAAAACGATCGGCTTGGGCCTCGATTGGTTGCTCGGAAATTATTTCAGCGGAGCTGACCTGAATGCGAGTGCGGTTTTGTTTTTTGCGTCCTATACGATTCCAGATTCTTGAGCCAAGATCGGCGGGTTCGTGCGGGATCATGGTAATTTCCAATTGACCATCGCGGGCATCAGCGACTGTGTAGCGACCATGGGTTATACTGCCCAGGTTTTTGACGCGTATTGTGCCACCGCCGATTAGAGAAAGTGTGTAAGAATTGTTGACTCTGACTTTGGCTGTTGTATTTTCAAAAACCGCCTGGGTTAAAAAATATCTATCACCCAGCTTACCCAAATCCAGGTGTTCAATTAGCCGCGCACCGATAGCCTCACAAGCATCCAGGCCAACGGGGACGTTTAAAAGAGTAGCAACATCTGATGGTTCGGCGATTGGAATATAGCCAACTACAACCGGCAGATCGGGCAAAAACCACATGACTTTATTTAGAGTGTCATCATTACCTACAATAATGATGTTGCTGGCACCTTGATTCACAAAACCTTCCACCATTTCTTTGGCACTACGAAAAAGTGCCAAGCGGCCAATTTTGCCATCTAAGCTCATGCTGGAAAGCCGCGTTTCAAGCGCGGCCACAATATCTTGGTAACGACGATCTGTTAAAAAATCATCATATATGTAGGCGTATGCCGGATTCATAGGCGAGATCCCCCTCCGGCCAAAATGTGAATCTTAAGACGCTTTTACGGAAGGTGACTCCTGTTTATCATTCCCCGGGTTGGGTTTTGATATCATTGCAGAAATTGGAGTAGTGACCTCTTTTTTGACAGGCTCATTTGCGGGTTTAGCTGAACTATCGGATCCGCATTTGATGTTTCCCTGCATTTTGGCGCCAGCTTCAACGACTATGGTGGCACAGGTGATTTCTCCGGTAACTTTTGCGGTTGATTTTAGTTCGAGTTTGTTTGTTACACTGACATTGCCATTAACCTCACCGGCTATTACTGCGTCGGCGGCTTTTACGCCGGCTTTTACCTTGGCCTCGGAGCCGATGCTGAGCATGGCGCTTGTTTCGACAGTGCCCAATACTTCGCCCTCTATTTGCACATCTCCTTGGCTTTTAAACTCACCCTCCAAACGCACGCCATTGGCGATTATTGTGGATGGATTGCTTTTGCTAAGCGATGGCTTTGCCATTGGTGGTGTTACCGTTGGCGTAGTTGGGTTTTCTGACCCAATATCTGATTGTTGTGCTCCAAAAAGTGACATAGTGATAAAACCTTATCTGTTAGTATTTGCGGCGTCAACTTTTTCGGCCGGCAAATGAACAATAAATGTAGACCCTTTATTTTTGCCTTTACTTTGTATGTTTATAGTACCTTTGGCTGATTTGATAAACTCGGCAACAATATACAAACCAAGCCCCATGCCGCAACCCTTGGTTCGATTCTTTTTCATGCAATACTTGGGGTGCATAAACAGCTCTTTTCTTATTTCGTTTGTTATTCCGCGCCCAGTATCTTTGATACTTATTGTAAGCATACCCGCCCGCCACTTAGAGGATACCTCGATAGAGCCTGAGTCTGTATACCTGATAGCGTTGTCCAGTAAATTATAAATAGCATGTGTTAAAACAGATTGATCTATAGATAAAGTTTCGGGAATATTTGAGTATATGGATTTCAATTTTAATTTTTTTAGCTTAGCCTGAGGCTTCCATTCGGCAATAAGTTTTTTTATAAGATCTTCAACTGCATATGGTTCGTTCTGTAACTCATATCCACCTCCGGATAATTGCATTAGCTGAAGATAGCCCTCGGTTTGGCTCAGTAACCTATCGGCCGCATTTTGTATGAGCAAGGCTGTTTCTTTGGCTTTTCTTGGTAATTTGCCATAAGAACCATCCGCCAAAAGTGATGCAGCAGCACGAATGGAGCCAATGGGGCTCCTCAGCTCGTGAGCGATCATGGAACTCATTTCAGAGTTCTTTGCGCTTTTTTTGTTTGTTTTTTTCATAATTACATGGCATCCGGGATTGGGATAGCAAGCCCGTGTAAGCCGTTTTGCAGTGCGATTTTTGCCGCAGCCGCCAAACGCAACCTGGCATCGCGGAGCTCCGGCTTAGCATCAAGGACAGGGATATCGCGATAGAAAACATTAATTGCTGAGGCGGCATCAAGGCACCAATGTGCCAAAATTGACGGTTTATATTCCATGGTCGCACGCTCATATGCCTCGGGTAATCCGGCAATGGCCAGGGCCAGATTTTTTTCCGCAATCTCTTTGCAAAAACTAGCATCCCCTTTTAAGGAAGTTATATCCTCCACCTTGGCTTTTTCCAAGATGGAATTTAAACGTGTTATAGAGTATTGCACATATGGGCCCGTATCACCCTCGAAAGCGAGTGCTTTATCCATTTCGAAAGTGATGGCTTTTTCAGGATCTTGTTTTAGCATGGTAAAGATTATACCACCCATGGCAATACACCAGCTCGTATGATCGATTTTTCCCTGACTCCAATCTTTATGCCGTAATACAACTTGAGCTTCGGCGAGTTCTATGGCGCGCGCGATAAAATCCTGCAGAGTGATAACTGTACCTTTGCGAGATGACATGGCGCCCTCCGGTAAAGTGACGAATTCATAGCCAAGGTGTTTAAGCGGGATGTTGTAGCCCATGATTTTGAGGACTGCAAAAAGCTGTTTAAAGTAATGCGCTTGGCGAGTGTCAACGACGAGCAAGCTCTCATCCATCTTGGGATATTCTTCGAGTTTTTTCTCAGCCAGCGGGATATCTTTTGTAGCATAGAGCATGTTGCCATCAGACTTGCGCAACATAAAAACGCCAAGTTTTTGTTTTTGAACTTCGGGATCGGGGTAAGCGTCGAGATCGATAATAATTGCCCCATCGGATTCTATGGCGATCCCCTCTCTGATTAATCTTTCGACTACTTTTTTACTTTCTTCCGTAAATTCACTTTCCAAATACTGACGCTTTAGAACCACGCCAAAATCTTGCAGATAGCGATACAGCTCTTGCAGGCTCCACCGACGCGTCTCTTGCCATAAAAATTTCCAGGCTTTGTCATCTTTTTCAAGATTTGCTTGTATGAGAGATACCTCTTTTTTAAAATCTTCGTTTTCTTCCAAGAGCTTGGTTGATTCCGCGTAAATATTACCCAAATATTTACCGGTGCGATCTTTTACCGGTACATTTTCAACGATTGCCTTGGCCCAATCCATGTTCATGTTAGAAATTACATGTGACGACCAGATTTCCTCGGGCATGGGTACGAAAGGCTTTTCTTTTTCACCTTTTTTCAGCTTAGGAGAAGCTTGTGTAATTTCCGCTGAACCTTGGCGCACTAAAAGCCAAATACATTTGGAGACGTTTACGCCCATATCATTGATGTAAGATACTGGAATGGTTTTAAAACCCGAGAAATCTAAAAGTCGGTAAACCGATAAACCGTAGAGAATATTGCGCAGGTGGCCAACATGGAACTCTTTGTGAGAATTCAGGTTGGCATATTCGAGCATTATTTCTTTACCTGCTCCAATTTGACTTGTTCCATATTTATCGCCATTTTCCAAAACTTCATGCAAAACCCGATGAACCAAAAGCGGACCATTTAGTTTAAAATTAACATATGGCCCCTCGGCACTGGCTGATTCTACACCTTGATCTCCGGATTTTATTTTTGAGACAATCTCTTTTGCCAGTTCAGCCGGATTTGTTTTGCGCTCTTTGGCCAAACGAAAACAGCCAAAAGCAAAATCACCCATCTCTTTATTGGGTGGGAATACGATTTCACTTGGCTGGATGGCGACTTCCGCGATTTCACTAACAAGCCTCGCGATATTGGAGCGGATTGCATCTAATGTGTACATAATCTATCATCTGAACCTTGATTGAACTTGATTCACGCTCAAATTTTCTTGATTACTATAGAATGAGATTTCATCATATCGAAAATCGGATGTGGAATTTGTAAAAATCATGATTAATCAGGGTTCAAAGATTTGACGTTTAGCTTTTAATTATTTTTACAAAATTTCTTTTTCCTTTTTGGAGGATGATCCCTTTGGAGGTTATTGTGATTTCGGAGGCTGCGTCCTTTACAACTTCACCATCGATACGGACAGCGCCTTGGCCGATTTGGCGGCGAGCGTCGGTTTTGGATGTAACAAATCCGGTTTCAATAAGAAGCTCTATGAGATTAATCTTTGATGATTTTACTATATGCTCTGGCATTTCATCGGGAGCAGTGTGTTTTTTGAAAAGATTGTTAAAATGTTCTTCGGCTTTATCTGCAGATGATGCATCATGCCAGGCGGTAACAATCGTACGAGCAAGTATTCTTTTGGATATCATCGGGTTTTCTCCTGATTCCATATCTTTTATCATTTTCTTGATTTCTTTTTCAGCAACGTCCGTACAAAGTTCAAAGCCCGGAGCAATCATGCCGTCAGTCCAGCTCATGACTTTGCCAAACATATCCTCGGGAGTATCAGCGAGAGTTATCATATTACCTTCGCTCTTGCCCATCTTTTTGCCGGTTGGATCGGTGAGGAGTTTACAAGTGAGGACAAATTTTTCTTTACCTTTTAAGCTCTTTAAAAGATCACGACCGGCGAGCATGTTGAAAGTTTGGTCGTTGCCGCCAATTTCGATGTCCACGTCCATTGCAACCGAATCGTAAGCCTGCATGAGCGGGTACATGAATTCGTGAATGTAAATTGGTTTTGGTGGAGTTTCCTTCATGCGGCGAGCAAACATATCGCGCTCCATCATTTGTTGAACGGTGAAGTTGGCAGCCAGTTCCAACACATCCGCAAAAGACATGGCGCCAAGCCATTCATTATTGTATTTAAGTTCTACCGGATTGCCGGTTTGCGAACCATCCATGTCAAGTATCTTATTCGCTTGTTCACGATAGCTTTTACAATTTTCAAGCACCTCATCACGCGTGAGTTTTTTGCGCGTTGCAGCTTTATCGGTTGGGTCGCCAATCATGGCTGTAAAATCGCCGATGAGCAGAATGATGCGATGCCCCATATTTTGCAACTCACGAAGTTTGCGCATGGCGATAGCATGCCCCAAGTGAAGAGTTGGGCCGGTTGGATCTATGCCTAAATAGGCGGTAAGACGTTTACCGGAGCCAAGTGCTTTAGCAAAGGCTTTATCATTAGGATAGGCATTTTCTACTGCCCTCTCTAAAAAATTGGCTACAACCTCCTTGTCGGTATTAATATTAGACATGCAGGAATAATAGCGAAATAGAGGGAAAATGACAACTCCCAACCTTTACATTGGGTCAAAATTATGATTTGCTTGTGCCGGAGGTAGAAATGGATTATTCGTACCTTAAAACATGCGCACAGATAACGGAGGATGATTTTCGCTCAGCTGTTGTAACAAAAGATCAAACCGAAGCCTTTTTGAGGCACATTGAAAATATTTCCAAGCCCAAAACTGGTGTTGGCAGGGTAATGTTTTTTTTCGCTCGTCTGGCACTTAAAAATAATGAGCTTGAGGGTGCTTCAAATTATGTATACGATGCTTTGGCGTTGCAAGTTACCCCAAGCAAACATAATCCCACTTTATTTGAGATTCGCTACATGAACGATGTTGGCGGAACTTTTGAGCAAATATATAAAGTCACTGTATGGTGCACTTTTCAAGAATTGCTCGAAGCAGTAAGAGACGAAAAAAATATCACCCCCTTCGCTTGCGAAGATGAAAGAGAGAATTTTCTGTTATTAAAAGCCACCATTAAGCAAATCAAAGCATCAACCGCTCCTCCTGAGTATATTGATGCGGATGCTCGCTACCAGGAGCTGCTTGAGGCTGGCATGCTGTCGCCAAGCCGAATGATACCGATAATTCCGGAATCAGAGGATGAAGACCCGGCAGAGATTTTATCGGGGGCGATTGTTCGGGCCGATTATATACCTCTTAGCGATAGACTGATGGAGGCTAGGCGCACCGGTAAACCGATTACATCGTTATTATCCCGTATGAAGCCTACCTCCCAGGAAAAGGTTGAGCCACCTCACGAGTTATCTCATGCAACTGTTGGAGGGATACTTCCTCCGACGCGTAAAAAATATGATTCGTGGGCAGATGAAGCATTTGCCCTAGCGCAGCAACCTCCCAGTATTCCATCCGAGCCGATTCCTCCCGAAGACTCGGTGCGAAGGCGACAAGGCGACACAATCGGAAGATTGTCGCTGATTCAGGTACCGGCCAATCTGGCAAACCGCCCATCATCGAAACCTAAGTCGCGCCCGATATCACCTCTAAGAGATCGACCGGAAACCGAAAGGCCTCCGGGGATTGAGAAAGCTGAGGATGAAACCAGGGATGTTGACGGTGATTGGGGTGATGTGGAGTTGCCTATTGTTGATGGAAAGCGAGAAGAATAATGGGCAGAGAATCTTATCACTCGATCTTTACTCGGATACGTGAAAATCGCAAAGTCTCTGACCACGGCTACACTTGCGATTGTTACGAGTGTAAAATCGCTACTCGGCTTGCGGAACAGGAAATGCGTAACCAAGATCCGTACGAGCCTCGAGCAGAGGTTTTCTGTGATAGTTTTGGGAGTATCAATGATGATGACTACTAAAAACCACCAATAATTTTGGTGGCTTTTTTATTAAAAAACCCTCGCATAAAACGAAGGTTGGAGATTTATTCAACTTACCAAATAATTATTTGTTTAGCGAGCTTCGCGAACCGCCAGACAAAGATCGTCATCTTTTCATCCTTCCATCACCAATCTTAATTTTAGATCTAACCCATTCTCCTTGCTTTCGAGGCAAACAAAGCCACGAAATCCCCTAAAGATAGCACAGGATCCAAAGGCAAAAATACGTTTACCACGATATTTGGCAGGAAATATTTTTGCGAATTCTATAAGTTCTTCGTGTAATCCAACACGAAATCCCTGATTCTCCACTTGAGAATAGACCGGGTACATAGGATCTTGATGAGGGAATACCGTCCATCCTAGCTCTTGAGGAGCCAATACCAATTCACGACAACGATGACTCCGCTCGAATACCGCTTCTTGAAAGCGTTCGTCAACTTTATTGAAGAGTAATTCCAGTTCATTTGTACTGATAGGTTTGTAATCAACAAAAAATGTGTTCTTTCGTATAGTTTGGTCGTTTTGTGGCGTATCAGGTGCTGCTTTTAGCCCATTGTTAATCTCCTTTGGTTCATCGAGTACAATTCTTACTGGATCAGATTGTTTTTGTAAATCGGTTCGCAGGGTGGCAAGATCATTTTCGGTTGCACCGAGCTCTCTTGCCAAATCTTCAATCGAAGTTGGGATGATGAGTGTTCCGAGAGATTTAGGGAGAAGGGTTTTTCTCGCCCTGCTTTTTGACAAATTCGTTCTCCTTTCGGTGTTAGGGTTTCACTTGTTAAAAAAATGATCAAATTAATTTCAATTATGGTAAGTTTTAAAGTGCCAATTGTATTATACCAGGTCGCCATTCAATTAAAAATAAAAACGAGCCAGATGACTCGATTTTATTTTTAGTCTTATAATGAACTCATCCTTTCTTCCATCGCTCGCTTCTTCGTTTTCGCCTCATCCAGTTTTTCTCTCATTCCGGCGACGACGTGTTCCGGCGCTTTTGAGGTGAACTCGGTATTTTCTAATTTCGCTTTTGTGGATTTTATGTATGGTGCAAGTTCGTCGATTTCTTTTTGCAGTTTTACCTTTTCCGCTTCAATGTCGATTGCGCCGGCGAGGTTTAAGCCGATTGTCATCGTACCCGATACATCAGTTGCCCAGCCCTCGGGGATAGATTCGACGAGGTTGATTGTTTCTGCGCGAGTGAGTGATTTTATTACTTCAAAGTTTTGCTCGATAAGCTGACTCTGATCGGGGTTGGCAACGATTGAGTACTCAACAAATTTTGCAGCTTCTATACCCTGCTCTGCACGTAGGTGGCGGAGATCGGTAACCAACTGTCTAAGAACTTCAAACTCGTTCGACGTTTGATGTTCGACGTTTGATGATGAGGTCGGCCACTCGACAACGATCAGTTGATCTTCGTTGAATTGGCTCCAGATAAACTCGGTTACGAATGGCATGAAGGGGTGCCATAGTTTTAAGATTGTTGGCAAGATTTGCATCAAGATTTCTTGTTTGCCTTTTTCTACTTTAGCAATCTCAAGATACCAATCAGCTAAATCATTCCAAGTGAAATCGCGGAGCTCTTCACCAGCAGGGGAAAATTGATAAGTCTCGAGCTTCTTTGTGACAGAGGCTGTAACTTCTTCGAGACGAGCGAGAATCCATTTATCGGCAAGTGTTTTTTCACCACTTGGCTTTTGCGCCTCATCCCCTGTTTGCATAAGCATGAAACGCGAAATGTTCCAGAGTTTATTGGTAAAGTTGCGGCCGTTTTCTATCTTTTCTGTGTAATAGCGAGAATCGTTTCCTGGCGAAACTCCAAAGAGCAGGCTGATTCTAAGCGCGTCCGATCCGTATTCGTTTACAACATCAATTGGATCAATTCCATTTCCGGATGATTTGGAGAATTTTTTACCATCTTTATCACGCAATACACCGTGAATGTAGGCATCTTTAAATGGAATATCATTAAAGACATAGGTACTCATTAAGATCATGCGCATTAGCCATAGATAACGAATTTCAAAACCCATCTGCATCCAGCTTGTTGGGTGAAATGTTTTTAGATCTTCGGTTTCATTTGGCCAACCAAGTGTGGAAAACGTCCATGTACCGGATGAAAACCATGTATCCAAAGTATCCGGATCTTGCTCCCAGCCTTCGCCTTCAGGAGCATCGTTACCGACGTAAATCTCATCGTTGCTGTGCCAAACCGGTATGCGATGCCCCCACCAGATTTGACGGGATAAGCACCAGTCACGAAGATTTTCTATACGATCTAGATATTGTTTAGTAATACTTTCAGGAATGATAGTTACTAGTTTTTTCTTATCACCATCCAAGCCCGTAGTAACTGCATCGCGCATCAAATCACGAAGGCTTTTACCGCGTCCGGGAATTTCTTTATTCATATTGAGCCACCACTGAGTTTTGGGGATGGCTTCAATTACATCGCCATAGCGGTCGGAAGTGCCAACACTCTGATCAATCTCATCTTCTTTGATGAGCAGATCGTTATCTTTTAGATATTGAACAAATTTTTCGCGGGCGTCTATTGCGGTTAAACCTTGATAAGCCTCCCCCGCTTCTGCTGTCATCTTTCCATCTTCACCAATAACCGGGATGATATCGATCGGATCGCCTTTGGCTTTTTGCTTTTCGTACATTGCAAAGTCTACAGCACTGTGAGCCGGAGTAACACCAAGAGCGCCCGTACCAAAATTTGGATCCACTTCTTCGTCGGCGATAACTTTAATTTCCAGGGTTTTTGCGGCTCCAACATCTACAGAAAAAGTTTGACCGATGTATTGTTTGTAGCGATCATCATTTGGATGAACCGCGACTGCCGTATCGCCGAGTTTTGTTTCGGGGCGTGTTGTGGCGATTACAATTGGAAAATCTTTACTGTATTTGAAAGTATAAAATTTTGCTTTGCGATCTACATATTCAATTTCGTCATCAGAACAGGTGGACTGACCTTTGACAGTCCAGTTTACTACTCTGTATCCACGATAGATGAGCCCATCGTTGTACATTCTGGTGAAGAGCTCGTTAACCGCGGCATTGCGCTCATCGTCAAATGTATAAGCTAAACGAGACCAATCACAACTGGTACCGATTTTGCGAATTTGATTAATCATCGTGGATTTGGAATCTTCTGCGAATTCGCGGATTTTTTCCAAAAGTTTTTCACGTCCCAGTTCCTCACGTGGATATTCCATACCATCTGCGATGAGCATTTTCTCAACTTTAGCTTGTGTTGCAATAGCGGCGTGATCTGTACCGGGGATGATGACAGCTTTTTTGCCTTGCATTCTTTGAAAGCGAATCATAGTATCCATGAGTGCATTTTCCAAAGTGTGGCCAAGGTGAAGAACACCGGTTACGTTTGGCGGCGGCATGGAAATACAAAACGGCTCGCCGTTTTGATTGCGCTCGGGGAGTTTATCCGGATTAAAATATCCGCTTTCTTCCCAGCGTTTGTAAATGTAGGCTTCTACGTCTTTTGAATCGTAGGCTTTTGGTAGATCTTTGAAATCCATAATAACCAAGATATTACGGGAATGGAGCGGAAATATCAAGAAGGACCTTGATTCGCTTGATTACGGGATTTACTTGATTATCTGTATTTTTAGTAGCGACAGATAATCAAGTTAATCGAAAAATCGTGTGAATCAAGGTTCAAGACAAAAGAAAAACTCTCGAGAGTTCGAGAGTTGGGATTAGGACGAGAACATCCTTATGATCGTTGAGATTGGAACTTGTTGCTTGAGAGCCAATTCCCAAATCGCATCGAGATCGTGTGATTTGAGTTTCTGACAATCATCCATGCAAGATACTGGTACTTGCATGAGATCCATCCACTTTGTGACGACGGCACCGTTTAGTGGGTGGTTTTTGCGAAGCTCGGTGATTTCGTCCCGAAGGCAGCGCAAGCAATGGGCAAAGCCATGGAAAGAGAGTGGGACATGCGTCACAAAGACAAGCCTGCAGGTTCTAGTTTCGCGATTGTCGATTTTTGGCAAACCAGATTGCAACAGGAAGGCCAAAGCCTGGTTTACAGTACAGGGAACACGAATGTTCCCAGTGTGACATTCGAGCTCCATTTTACCCTCCCCTTTTTTATGACGCTAAACGTCGGATCTCAAACGGCTTGTTAACTGTGAATTTTATTCTTGATTATCTTCTAGGCTATCGCAGTCTACAAAAAGATCACCATAAGGATCGAGCTTGATGTCGTCGATATCAAAATCCGAACAATCAGGTGGTTCGCTTATATGGTACTCGTGAGGTTCACCTAAATGATATTCACGCAGGTCAGAGTCACGCGCCAAGACATCACGTACGGAAGAGGGCCCCTCCTCGGAAAAAATTCTGTTAATTTCCAATGCGCGGATTTGAGCTTTCAAGAACATGACAATCTCCTTGTTTGGAAAAATCTCAAAGCAAGGGATAAAAGGAACATTTGAATTGATATCAGTATTTTAGCATTTTGTCAAGGATAGGGATATTCCCGCCCAAATTTTTTATGGTGAGCTTTTTTATTACGGAATTGATATAATACCTAAATGAAAATGAGGGGTATAAAAAAACCATGGGCGCTTAGCGCCGATGAAACGATTGCCGAACTCGGCAGTTCGGAAAAAGGGCTTAACCAAACCGAGGTAAGTAAACGTAAAAGCTTTGCCAAGGCCAGTGCTTTAGAGACAAAAATCAATACGCCGATTTGGAAAATTTTTGTTAGGCAGTTTACCAGCCCACTGCTTTTAATCTTGATTTTTGCGAGTATTATATCTTTAGTGCTTCACGAAGCTACACAATCGATCATAATTTTATCAATGATTTTTTTAAGTGGCATTTTAGCTTTTATTCAGGAATACCGTAGTGAAAAATCTTTTAGTTTACTCAGAAAAAAATTAACTCATTATGCAAATGTTTTTAGAGGTGGGAAACTAAAGCAAATTGATGCACGAAATCTCGTGCTTGGCGATGTTGTTTTGATTGAACTTGGCAATATTGTGCCGGCGGATTTGAGATTACTTGAAGTGGAAGATTTGGAGATCGATGAATCGATGATTACGGGGGAATCACTTCCCGTAGCTAAAACGGACGAGGTACTTAAGGCCACGCGCCCCATGCCGCAAGATCAAATTAACATGGCTTTCTTAGGCACGAGGGTTGTACAAGGATCCGGCAAGGGAATTGTAGTGGCTATTGGCAAACAGACGGAGATGGGAAAGACGGCGAAGCTTTTAAGCTCGGAAGCAGTTGAGACAAACTTTCAAAAAGGAGTACACAATTTTGGTAATTTCCTAATCAAAATCGCTTTGGGTTTGGTTATTTTTGTCGCCCTGTTCTTGGGTGTTGTGCGTGGCGACTGGGCGGAGGCGATTTTATTTGCATTAGCCTTGGCTGTGGGTTTATCTCCAGAGCTTTTTCCAATGATTGTTACCATCAACTTATCCCGCGGAGCGATGCTCATGAGTAAAAAGCAAGTTATTGTTAAGAGGCTGATTGCTATTGAAGATTTGGGTAATATGGATATTTTGTGCACTGATAAAACGGGTACGCTCACCGTGGGAAAGATTAGAGTGCGCGGCTCACTTGATGTGCATGGTGCGGAAAACACCCTACCATTGGCTTATGCAAAGCATTGTTTGGCGATGACTAAATCCGGCAAGGCCGGCAATCCTGTGGATCAGGCAATTTATGAATCTTCTTTGGGTGGTGGAACGAAATTTGCCAAAGAAAAATTATTGGATGTTATTTCTTTTGATTTTAAACGCCGGCGCATGAGCTGTGCATACGAAACAACCAACGGCAATTGCACGCTCATTACTAAAGGTGCTGTTGATGAGGTATTGGATATTTGTACCGGTTATCGCGAGGAGGGGCGAACTGATATTAAAGTTTTGGGTGCCAACGACAGAAAAAGAATTAAGGACATGGCGCAAGATTATCAATCTAAAGGATATAGGCTGATTGCCGTGGCTGAGCGCGCTGTTAGTAAAAAGAACAGTTATGCGCCAAGAGATGAAAAAGATATGGAGCTTTTGGGTTTTATCTACATGAGTGATGCACCCAAACAATCGGCCAAGGAGGCAATAAAGACTTTAGCGGATTTAAATGTCAGAGTTGTGATTTTAACCGGAGATACGGACTTGGTAACAAAGCACATTGCCAAACAACTGGATTATAAAATCTCCGGATTGCTGACCGGTGCTCAAATTCAAAAAATGACTCCGAGCGGATTAAGTAGTGCAGTTAAAAAAGCCAATGTGTTTGCCGGAATTACTCCCGAGCAGAAATTGAATATTATTCAAGCTTTTAAAAAGAACGGGCACACGGTTGGTTTTATGGGTGATGGAGTGAATGATTCTCCGGCATTGCGAGCCGCGGATGTGGGAATCTCTTTTGAAGAAGCAATCGACGTTGCCAAAGAAGCGGCCAGTGTTATTTTGTTGCAAAGGAATTTGTGTGTGCTTGCGGACGGAATCCGCGAAGGACGCCGGACTTTTGCGAATATCCAGACATATATCAACACAACCATCAGCTCCAACTTTGGCAACATGCTTTCACTTGCGGGTGCGGCTTTGCTTTTGCCATTCGTTCCCCTTTTGCCCGCGCAGATATTGCTCTTGAATTTGCTTAGTGACCTGCCCATGATTGGAATTTCCAACGACAAAGTCTCAGATGAAGAAGTCTCCAAGCCGCAGACTTGGAATATGCCGCGCATTACCAACATTATGTATTTCTTTGGAAGTATTTCCAGTCTGGCTGATTACGCCATGTTCGCACTTCTGCTATTTATTGCTCATGCGCATATTCCAACTTTCCGCAGTGCTTGGTTTATTGAGTCATTGCTTACAGAAATCATTATTATCTTTTTACTAAGATCCAAAAAAACCAACTTTAAAAATCTACCATCAAAAACTTTGATGCTTTTAGCGGGTGCAACAATCGCGATAGCTTTTTTCATTGTTAACAGCGGAATAGGAGCTGATTTTGAATTTGTAAGTATAAACCCCACGCTACTCTGCTACATCGTGCTTATCGTTATTGGATACGCGGGAATTGTGGAAATGGGTAAAAGAGTTTTTTACAAATATCTTGATCCGGTAAAAGTTTAAAAAAAATCCCCCAACCGAGTGGTTGAGGGAGGTGAGTAGTCCCGTGAAAGATTCCGGGACTATGGTTTGCGAGGCTCGACGCGGTATCCGATCATGTTCGTGACCAGGATAGGTTCGAGCCTGCCGCCGGTTGTGAAGTGTAGACCTTCGGCGCGATTTGCGCTGATGCGCAGGCTGACACCGGTCTGGACATCTTCGACGAAGACTTCGCCCGAAGGATTTGTGTAAACCTTCAAGTTACAATCTTGGTAGTGAACCGGGAACTGCGCTCCTCTGGGCTTTCTTGCACTCATCTCGTTTCTCCTTGGTTTGCGGTGGATAGTAGTTAAAAACCAGGATAACCGAGCTGAGTGGCTAGATCTTACACCTAACGTTCAATGGTGTGCGCCGCGCGCAGCATCTGCTCCGCCGCTTCTGCCATTTGCGCAGCAGCACGAGAATTTGCTTCCGAGGCCTCGAGCATTATCTTCGCGGCGCGTTGATTTCCTTCGGATGCCCTTTCCATATCTTGGACGATTCCATGAAGCTCACCAAGACGCTCGGTGGCGGCTTTATTTGCTGATCTGAGCAGCTCCGATAGCCCCTCAATTGCAATTTCAACCGATGTTCTGAATTTGAACGCCGCATTGTTCAGCGACTTTGCGACATCCTCAATCTTCGTTACGCTTTCCTCGCTCATCTCAAACTCCTTTGCTTTTTAGAACACTGGTAGCCCCTAAGGGAGTCGAACCCTTAATGCCTTCCGGCCCGCGGATTTTAAGCCCGCTGCGTATGCCATTCCGCCACGGGGCCATCCGCTCCGACAAGGAGCCGAAAAGTCTACTTGGAGGCCGAAGATAGTCTGCGCCATGCGGCGGTTACATCTTCGTGCCATGTGAACTCTTCACGGTCCAACTCAATTGGTTCCGGAAAGTCACTGCCGTTCAGCTTGTGCAACGCATATACCGGACCAAAGACACCCCCTGCAGTCGCTGGGATGTGTAGCGTGGCACCGAAGCGTTCTATAAGCATTTCAGCTACACCATCCCAATTTCCTACTGCCATACCTACAACCGACACCTTTCCCCAAGGGGTCCAAAGATCTTTCGGTATCCCGTAATAAAACTCCAGGAAAAAGCCTGAGGCAGTCTGTCCACGAAAAGGATCCAGACATTCAAACCTGCCCGTTTCTCTTAAGTCCTCCTCTTTAGATGGCTGGGCGTAGATGAAATCGATGATTTCACGAGCGAGAGCGAAATGCTGAGGATCATCGAGCAAGCGCCGTCTTTGTGGATCTATTGGCTCCTTGTCCACGATTCCACTTATCGGCAAAACCGTATGGAGATCCAGACCCTCGCCTTCTGTTGCGGACAGAACGATCAGTCGGACATTGTCGCTGAGTGTCATGTCGGGCTCGAGAAGCTTCCGCTCCTGCAAGATATTGCCAGCGCTTCCAAAAAGCTTATGCTCGGGGTTGCGTGCAAGAGCAACCAGCTCCACAAAAGGTACCGGGTACTGCTGGCATAGTGATTGCAACGAGAAAAAAACATCGCTCGCGAGCTGTAAGGGCACTTGCCCACCGTTTCTCAAAGTTGCGAAGCTTTCCATGAGATTTCTCCTTATGTTTTCTAGGAACAGAAATTTGAATATAATTGCCAAGCTATCATATTTTTGAGTTTTTGTCAATGGTGGCTGACGGACTTTGATGGGGTTTCTGGGCTTGGTTGAGATAAGGACTTATAAACATGTCAAACCGTTGACATAATCCTGAATTAAAGGTAATCTATCCCATTCCCTAGTTCACCCTCATGCACTAAGGTTTTAAAAATAAAGTCTATCAAGCTAAAAGTCCCAAAAGTCCGTCAAGCTAAAGAAAACCCGCTTGAAAGACTTGCGACTTTATAGACTTGATGGACTGGATAAAGTATGGCCTATCAAGGATTTACGCAAGCAACAGAGGCCTTAAAGCGCGCCAAACGCACCCTCATAGTTGCTCCAGAAAACCCCACAGCAGACACGGCGGCCGCCATGGCTGGGCTTTTAGCGTACCTGCGGGCTCATGAACTTGAAGTTGATGCTTATTGCCCAAAATTGAATATTGATAAGTTGCCAGAGTACTTGCCAATGAAAGAGTTGATTCTGCCTCAGTTATCCGCAATGCGTGATTTTAGGATCTCTCTGAAGGTAGATAAGATCCCTGTGGGTGAGCTGGCTTATGATGTTAAAGATGGTAATTTGGATATCGTTCTTACTCCAAAGCATGGTGAGTGGACTGCGCACGATGTGAGCTTTCACCAGGGCGAGGATAGATATGATTTGATAATTACTTTGGGTTGCTATGATAGGAACGTGCTTTCTGACGTGTTTCCTAATCATGCTGATTTTATTTATAGAACTCCGGTGATCAACATCGATCATGATGCTAAGAACGAACATTGGGGTGCGATCAATTTAGTTGATATGACAGCAGGGTCTGTGACAGAAGTTTTGTTAAATTGGTTTACAGAGTGGAACGAGCAAAAGATCGATGAGAAGGTTGCGACCGCTCTTATGGCGGGGATGATTTGGAAGACGCAATCTTTTAAATCTGCGAGTGTGACTCCGAAGACTTTGGAGCGTGCTGCTAAGCTTGTATCGCTTGGTGCGGATAGGGAGTCTGTTGTGCATCAACTTTGGAGAACTAGAAGTGTAAGCACGCTAAAACTTTGGGGGCGAGCTTTAACGAGACTAGAGCAAGATACTGCCAATGAAATGGTTTGGACCAGTTTGAGTAAGCGAGACATTATGGAGACAGGAACTACAGAAGCTAAGCTTGACGAGTTGGTGCAAGAATTAATCGCTTATGCGCCGGATGCAAAGTTGGTTGCGATTTTTGTTGAGCACGATGAAAACACAACCCGCGCAGCCTTGTTTGCAGAAGCTCCACATGATGCGAAGATTTTAGGGCGAGCACTTGGATTTGATGGAACGCGCGAAAAATCCGGTGGTGCTATTGCTATGCCGGTTGTTGAGGCGAAGGAGCATACGATTGCTACGCTTCGCTCGCAATTAAAAAATTAAAAAATTAAAAATAAAAAGCATCCGTAAGGATGTTTTTTTATTTCGTAGGGGTAATACCTTGTGTTTACCCGTACCATCGCAGAATGCGTAACCAAATAGCTGTGATAAAGCACGGGCGATCACAAGGATGCGCCCCTACGAGTTGCTGTTCTGCATTCTCTGTCTCATCGCTTCCTCGAGAACCGTGGCGGCTGCGACTGAGACATTTAGTGATTGTACAAAGCCTCGCATGGGGATTGTTATTATTTTATCTGATAGATCTTTTAGCTCTGCTGTAATGCCGTGGGTTTCGTTGCTGATGATGATAGCGGATGGCGCGGCGAGATTGTAATCAAAATGTGGTTTGCCTTTTGGATCGAGTGCGGTTGCGTAGATTGTTATCCCTCGAGATTTGATATCTGCTACGCACTCTTCGATGGAGGTCCATTTTTTTATATTGAGCCACTTGGCGGCTGATGCTGCGGAATCTCCGCGCATTTCTCTTAAACGCGGTGGGCTTCCTTCGGGGTATAGGAGATGAACAGTGCCTACTCCAACTGCGTCGCAGGTGCGCAAAATCGCCCCAATGTTATGCGGGTCATCAACGTTATCTAAAACGACTTCCAGATCTTGCCAGCGATCGCTCATGACTTTGTTGATACGCTCTTCGCGAGTTCCGCCCAAAGGCGAGACTCTATCGTGTTTATTGTGCCTGATCGACATAATTTAAAAACATTAACAATTATTTACAAATATATACAGATACCATCAAATATTGTTTTGAATAACTCAATTATTATAAAAAATCCCTCAATAATTTAAATCAAGGAAATCCTTTAAAATCATGGTAAATCAAGGTCAAAAAAGGATGGTAGGTGAGATCTCGAACGGTATCCTCGCCAGAACACGTTCGTAGAACTCGCCTACCATCCCTCGACTGAGAATAGCAAAAGCGGAGAATCTTTGCAATTGGTCAATTCGCCGCCTGTTTTTGTATAATTTAACCTTAGTTTAGTGGTGGAAACACGGAATCCGGTGTTACGCTGTTAGTATTTCCCTGTGCACGGAATAACCCTTCGATATCCCGTTCCATAACATCTATGCGCGTTTCTAAACTATCCAACTTATTTAGTATTTGTTCGGTTGAATTTTGTGATAACTCTTGATCTATCTGTTTATTTTGCGCATTAACAGTTTGGTACGCAATTGCACCGGTTAGCACTACAGCTAAACCGGCAATGATAACTGCAGGCCAAATGTGCGAAATACCACGTGCTGCGTGAAGTATGTGGTGGTCACGAACATGCGTGGTTGGACCGATATAGCGAACACGACATCTATCATCGCAGTGCGAGTGGCCACATGGGCCGCACTTTGATTTGGTAGAAGGTGATGGGCTGTTACCGGCTTTCGCGCGTTTGCGTATCACACGTTTTTTAGTTGTATCTTTCGTCATAAGAAGGGTATCCTGATTATAACATAACTTCTTGTATCATGTAACACATCTCATGAAACACAAAATATCCACAATGTTTTATTTAATGATATGTGATTTGTTGACAGCGGAGAATATAAAAAGTAGTATTTTGGCACATCATGGACGTTTAGCTCCCCACTTCGCGCGAAGCTTCGTGGGGCAAGCAGTAGTTGCAAAAGGACGTTTAGCTCAGCTGGTTAGAGCGTTCGATTCACATTCGAAAGGTCGGAGGTTCGAGTCCTCCAACGTCCACCACGTAAAAAATCGCTATAAGTAATATTAGGCGATTTTTTTCGTGCCCCGTGATCCGCTTTAGCGGATTTTACGGGGCATGTCACTTTTAGTTCGCGATTTCACGTGGCACAGCCCCTTAAAAAACCTTAGTAAAATGGATTTTTTTAGATCTAAATAAAACAACAGATACTAACTGAATTTATGGGTACATAAATTCTACTACCGATGAACAGATAATCGTGTAAATCGTTTAATCTTGCAAATCGCGTTCAACGCGACGAATCGAGGTTCTTCTTCGGCGTATAAACATCTAAATACTTTTCAATCATCAAGCCCTCGTGCCAAAGTTGTGGCGGGATGGATGTGATGCCGGGGACTTCGAGGCGGGTTGTGATGCCCGAGATCATGGCGAGGGCGTTGGCGAAGCGGATGTAGTTTAAGACGTTGAGCGTGTTAGCTTTTGTGCGAACGTCGATTTCTTGATTGTGCTTGATCATGAGTGAAGCTTTGCGAATGAGATCGAAGTTTAGTTCTGCGGGCGAGAGAGCGTCCATCAAGAAAGGTTCCCAAGTATTTGTTTCGCGTTTAATAAACATCACATTTCCCCCGCCTGCCATATCGATAATCTCGTTCGTATCGGCAGAATATTTCATTGCGCGTTTGATATAACTTGCCAGTGCATGCTTAAAACTTTCATCTTCGTTCGTGATTTTGATGATTTTTTTTAAAGATGGATAGATGTAGGAGATTATTTTTTCGCGTGATTCTTGTGCAATGGGACCGATTGATTTTGCGGATGCGAGCAAGCGATGGCCCTCGGTGTAGTAATAGAGTTTGATTGTGCGGTTTAGTTCCGAATAACTGGAATAGATGTCGACGCGATCTTCTTTTTTAGGACGAGGTATTTTGTGCTGGAGAGTACAAAGAACGGGCATCGTTTTTGGTACTTCAAGTTTCTTAGGAATCTCTATGTTACGATCTTTAAGAATTGCGACAACAACTTTTTTAGTAAGTGGGATTTCTTTGACGCGAACAATTTCGATGGGGACTTGGCCGGGTAAAAAATAGGATTGTAAACGCTTAATGCGATTGCGATGTTCGTCGGCTTTGCGAGATATATCTGTAACGGCTTTTGCGATAGCCTCCTCTCCGCGAGCTTGAGCGTAGAGAACCGGCAAGCTTTCGATGAAGTCGACTTTGAGAATGTAGTTGGGAAAGCGGATATCTTCAAAAACAATATGTTCCCCTCCTTTGCCAATAAGATGCAAGATGTGCGGGAGAACGCGACAGTTATCTGATGCCATCATTACAAGCTTGTGGCCAAACTCACTTAAAGCAGACTCCAATTCTTTTGGAGACGGACGCAATGACGGAGCTGCCGTTGCTTGATGCGGAAGTGATTGTGTTGTACTTTTATTTTTGGTGGCCGAAATTGGCATAGGGACATTATAACATGTCTGAACCTTGATACACACATTGTCTGAACCTTGATTATCAAACCAATTTACAACCAAATTTTCATGATTACTTATTGATTTGAATAACCTAATCGTAGGGATAACCCTTGTGGTTATCCGTGCTGTCAGCGCAGGTGGAGCTGTATAGCTTTAGACGGGTGCGGATAGACACAAGATCTATCCCTACAAAAAAAGGTTACAAATCCTTGTTTACTGTTTTTACCTGAATTCAAATTACCATGATTACCAAACAATGGGATTTAATTATATAGATAATCGCTCAATAAGCAATCAAGCTAAATTCGGCCGGTAATCATGCTTAATCAAGGTTCAAGACAAATTAAAAACCCCCAGTATTTGGCTGAGGGTTGTTTTGTTTATTTTTTGATTGATTACAAGACAGCTTCTTTGGCTGCTTTGGCAACGCGGAATTTTACAACTGTTTTGGCAGCGATCTTGATTGTTTCGCCGGTTGCAGGGTTGCGGCCCATGCGAGCTTTGCGAGCTACTTTTACGAGCTTGCCGATACCTGGGATTGTAAATTCACCATTCTTTTTAACTTCGCGGTATGCGAGTTCTGCGAGTTCGTCCATAAGGCCTGTTACATCTTTTTTAGACATTTCGCATTTCTCACATAGGGTTGTCAACATTTGTGACTTGGTCATTTTTGGCATAACGATATTCAATTTCCGCCAGAGGCGGCCCAGCACGAGGCTGGAAAAATTACGAATTAAGTAATTAAATATAAGGAATTAAATATGAGTATTACTCAATGTGAACAAGTATACTTGAGTATAATTCACGTTGCAAGCATTTTAGCCAATAAAATCAAGGGTTTTAGGGCTAGCCTGTGGAAAACCCTAAGAAAATACCCGTTTTTTGACTCAAATCACAGCCGTGTTAAGATAAAATCGCTCTTTTCAAGGAGGTTAGTGTGGCTACCAATCATTACCAATGCTCAGCTTGCCTATGGCGCGGGCCAACGGAGGATATGCCGCTTGATGAGTACGAGGGGCCACTTTGCCCAAAATGTAAAAGTGAAGACATCTTCCCGTATCGCATTTTCTTCTGCTTTAACTGTGGTAATCACGCGGATCAAGATAAATTTTTTGGAGAAACTCTTCTTGATATGGATCCAACCGATCCCACCGTTCGTTCCGAATTTCTATGTCAAAATGAAATTTGGATATACGATCCGGAGACTGAAGTGAATGACACAGAAATCTGTGATTCGGATAATTGGGAACAATGGGAAGCGAAATGACCAAGGGAGATTCAAATGGCCACCAAAGAATGGAAGTGCATGGAATGTGGCTGGAAAGGTAAACCCAAAGCGCTTGTAATTGATTCTGACAAATCTTCCACTTGCCCAAAGTGCAAAAGCTATGATGTTTTTCAACAAAGGTATTTTAAATGCCGAGATTGCGGATTTGAAGGTGAGCAATATGAATTCTTTGGACCGGATGTGGCTGCAGACCAAGACCCTTCCGAGGAACCGGGCGCAAAAATGCCCGCTTGCCATGACAGAGAAAATGGACCTTGCGATTCTAACAAATGGATACAAACCGGTTAGATTCGACTTACTAGCGATTAGCTAGTTTTTAATTTAAAAAATCTGCTTTTGCAGATTTTTTATGGTCGGGCTAGTGAGACTTGAACTCACGGCCTCATGCACCCCATGCATGCGCGCTAGCCAACTGCGCCATAGCCCGATGTGGCCCTATTTATGCCACATTATCATGTGTTTTGCAACTAAAAACAAAACCGGGGGTTTATTTTAATCAAAAACGCTTAATTGAAGACTTTACAATCAACTATCGCGGTTGATTATTTTATTGGAACTAATCAATTATGTGGATTATGTAGCCAAATGGTATTCTCGCTCGTAGCGATTTGACCGGGTGTTATTTGTTCCATTTTTTGGATAAAGTTTGCATCTTTATCATTATCACGAAATAAAGTTTGTGGACGTTTTTTTGGATCAACCGCTAAATAGTATGCCCGCTGAATAAGAGAAGTACATGTATATCTTTGGGTTTGTATTTTTTTTGCAGCATGTTCGATTGAAATATTTATATGTAAAATCCATGTTATTAGTATTTGAATAAGCATAAACAAAATTCTTTTCAGATCATATGGCGCACCAAGAGCATCAAGAAAAAAACCACGAAAACGCTCGCGTTCCCCATCGCTAAGTCCGGGCATGCGCTTAAAACCCAATACGCAATTTTCCGTGTAGCGGAGATATGATTGAAGGCGATGCAGAGTTAAGGCCGAACTCTGTGATGTTTCAACTATTAATACCTCATCCAAAGAAGCCCCATCATCAATTTGATGAGGAACATCGAATACTATAGCCACATGTTCCCAGTATGATGCTGTGCTGGTGCGGATTAAACCGGAAACAAAATCCTCTTTCCAATGAACTAAAATAATATCGCCAATTTTTAAATTCCGAATTGCTTCATCTTGGGTTTTGTATTTTGATCGCAACATAAAAACTAATGTTTATTCCAAACCCATGTAATGTAAGAATTTTTTGGTATATCTCCCGGAGAAACTATATCCTGAACCTGTATTGGAGAATATCCCTTTCTAAAAATTACCTTTCTTCTATCTTTTCTATCAACGGCCTCGTAGAAAGCTTTTTGAACGAATCCGCTACAAGAGTATCGCTGTCGTTGCATGAATCTTTTACGGTATCTTTTATTTATTAGAGCTAAAAAAAATGGAGGGAAACGAATCGGATAATATGGAGTATCCACATTCATTAATGCAAATGAACGGATACGTTTTTGTATCTTTGTACTCAACCAACCAAATCTACAGATACCCACGTCGTATTTTTCCGGTTTCATCAAATATTTATCCAAAAGATGCATGGTTGCACCGGGAATAAATGTGGTTTTACGAGCGGTCTGAAAAGATTCCATGATGATATCATGAAAATGTCCGCGCGAACTGTCACGAGGAAAAACCACGAGTGCCGTATGATCCCAATAGCTATTGGTGAGTTTACGTAAAATAGCTCGCGTCCATCCGCCTTCTTTCATTCTAACTAATACAATATCGCCAATTTTTAATTGAGGAATTTTTCCATGAATTTTCTCAAGAGGCGTTAGCGGATATTTTCGCATTGCCAATTTACATTTCTCTACTGATGAATAATGCATTCAATTTGGTATATTATGGCGTGACAGTGTATAGTATATCATGAATGACCTTTGCGCTCTATGAAATTTTCATTCTATATAAATTCTGAGATCGAATTTATCAGTGATCAACAACGAATGCGGAATAATCCTTTTAATATTCCGGCATCTAAAATAAAAGGAAAGAGATTTGATACATTTATCGCCTATGAGAGTGGGCGCGTTTTTCTTGATGCAATGCTTAATGCTTGCAGCGGCAACAAAAAAACAAATGTTCCACTAATAATTCAACCTGTTTCGAAACCATCTTTTTGTGTTAATGCAACTTTTTTTCCAAAAAAAATGAGTGAGCATGGAGACGCAAAAATCATAAAAGTAGTTTTCGACTAAATGATTCCTAATATAGTAACAGCCACCGGCTATAACGCCGGTGGCTTTTATCATGCGGACTACGTCCGCGAAGTCACTTCTACTCCAATTCAACTAATTGCAATATATTCGATTTGAAGCTCCAAGGGGTCTGGGGGTAGCGTAACCGTGGTGGATAAAAGAGATTATTGCAACCCATGAAATGAGAGGGCATCGCGGACCCCAGCGCTTTTGCTTACTTTTGGCGACAAAAGTGAGTCGCCGAAGGCTAACCCCTCATTATGAAAAAGTTACTTGGATAAATAGTGGAGGTATGTAGAATTGTGATACTTCGCAACTTACCCACGAGCTACGCTTTTAAACGCACACACCGGCTGACGCCGGTGGTTTATTTGGATAATCAAAAATCAGGCAGTAAGCCTGATTTTAATTTTGTACAATGAAATAGTGACCATCTGAAGGAAATACGCCGAAATGAGATGTCACACGAGTAAACTCGGTGATACATCATCGACCTCGGGTCTACCTAACTGAGCAAGCTCAATTTCGGTAGAATCGAATTTCCAACAGTGTTGGAATTTTCTCCCTAGAAAGGAGGTGATCCATCCACAGCTTCCGCTACGGATGCCTTGTTACGACTTCGTCCCTATCGCTAGCCCTGCCTTCGTCCCCTTATCGGGGCCTTCGGGCATTGCCAACTCTCTTGACGTGACGGGCGGTGAGTACAAGACCCGAGAACGTATTCACGGCCGCATTGCTGATCGGCCGTTACTAGCGAATCCAACTTCATGAGGGCGAATTTCAGCCCTCAATCCGAACTGAGGCTAGGTTTGATGGGATTAGCTCCACCTTGCGGTTTGGCAACCCATTGTCCTAGTCATTGTAGCACGTGTGTAGCCCTGGACGTAAGAGCCATGCTGATTTGACGTCGTCCCCACCTTCCTCCCCGTTATCCGAGGCAGTCTCCCATGAAAATATAACATGGGACAGGGGTTGCGCTCGTTTCCCGACTTAACGGTACATCTCACGACACGAGCTGACGGCAACCATGCAGCACCTATATAGCACCCTCGAAGGCGGCCAATGTTTCCATCGGCTTGCAGCTACATTTCGAGCCCAGGTAAGGTTCCTCGCTTATCGTCGAATTAAACCACATGCTCCTCCGCTTGTGCGGGTCCCCGTCTATTCCTTTGAGTTTTAGCCTTGCGGCCGTACTCCCCAGGCGGGATGCTTAATGCGTTAGCTTTTTTCACCGACACTGGGAGGGTCGATACTCCCAATATCTAGCATCCATCGTTTAGGGCGTGGACTACAGGGGTATCTAATCCCTTTCGCTCCCCACGCTTTCGTCCCTGAGCGTCAGTATCGTTCCAGCACATTGCTTTCGCATTTGGCGTTCCTGCCGATATTAACGGATATTACCCCTACACCGGCAATTCCATGTGCCTCTCCCGAACTCTAGTTATGCCGTATCGCGAGCGGTGGTAGGGTTGAGCCCTAACATTTAACTCACGACGCGCATAACCGCCTGCGGACCCTTTACGCCCAATAAATCCGGATAACGTTTGAGGTCTCTGTATTACCGCTGCTGCTGGCACAGAGTTAGCAACCTCTTATTCATTTGGTACAGTCATCGTTCTTCCCAAATAAAAGCGGTTTACGAGCCGAAACCCTTCATCCCGCACGCGGCGTCGCTCCTTCAGCCTTTCGGCCATTGAGGAATATTCTTAACTGCAGCCACCCGTAGGTGTCTGGGCAGTGTCTCAGTCCCAGTGAGGGGGGTCATGCTCTCACACCCCCTACCCGTCATAGCCTTGGTGGGCTTTTACTCCGCCAACTAGCTGATGGGCCATAGGCTCCTCCTCCAGCGCGTTTTAGCGCTTTACATGCGAATGACATATGTCCCCGCATGTCCATCGTGGAATTAGCCCCGCTTTCGCGGAGTTATGCCCGACTGGAGGGTAGATTACCAATGTGTTACGCACCCGTTTGCCGCTAACATCAACACGTATTGCTACAAATTGATGTCCGCACGACTTGCATGCCTTAGACACGCCGCCAACGTTCATCCTGAGCCAGGATCAAACTCTCAGTAATAAGCCTTACGGCTTATAACCCCTACACTCCTGGTAGATATGTAGGGTCAGTTTTTAGTTACTCCCTTGCGGAAAATAACAACGACCTTCTCTTTGAAGACCGGTTCCCCTAAAACATAAAGCTTTAGAGGCCATCCCCAGAGCCGAAGCTTTGGGGTGGAATAAACGTATTTCCTTAGACGATCACTATTTCATTGTCCAATTTACGTCTCACTTTCTTGTTCTCTTGAATTGTCGTGTTTGCCAAGAACTATTAGAAAAATTGAGATTTTTTTACCTTCTTGTGGAAGGTGCGAGAAATATAGCCAATTCCCCATAACTTGTCAAGAAAACACTATGGATATTTGTGGATAAGCCTAAATACTGATTTTTAGCCTTGTTTAGAGGAGGAATACGGGCTTTACTCATCACAACGTCGCACGTCCCACGTCGCACGTCCCACGTCGATTTGAGAGGGTTGACAAAAAGGCAATTTTATGCTATATTAAGCGGTTCCTTACAAATAGGTGGGAACCCTGATTTTGATTTAAGCACGGATAATCACAAGGATTATCCCTACGAAAACATTTTGAAACCGTAGGGGCGCATCCTTGTGATCGCCCTTGCTAAGAACAGGGAGATAAAAATGCCTAGCAGAAAAAGAAATCGCGAAGGACGTAACGTCACCGCGGAGAAGAACGAGAGATCCAAAAACGGGAGATTGTACTTCTGTCACAGAGACTCGGCTTTCGACTTCCAGCTGGCCGAGGTTCGCACTCAGTGTACCTTGGAGTCTCGTGACTGGAAGGACGACGCACGGCTAGTGTACAAACACTGGTTAGGTGGGCCTGCCATGGAGGAAATCCTCAAGGTCGGCAAAGGAGCCCCAATCGCCGCAGGCCTCATCGAGGCCATGAAGCAAGGCATGCGCATCGAAGCTGATGCGCAGACCGTGCTGACGTCGGCGACTCAGTCTCTGCGTTTGGCGGTTGCTGAGGCTTTTGAAGCCGAGGCAACCGAGCTTGCGCTCACATGTGACGAAAGGAAGGAATGTCTGGCGCGTTTCCTCAGCTCCATGACACAGCGCTTGAACTGGAAGCTCAGGGCAAAGCCCGAGCGGCCCGCGAAGCAACCTAAACCGGAATCCGAACAGCTTCAAGCTGTCATCGATCGCGAGCTGGCTCGAGGCGACACCAAGGCTGCGGCTAAGGCCATCGCCGAGGCGAGGCTCGTGGATGAGAAGGTTCAGGTTGGACTCGAGAAGCTCCAGAATTTGAGTCCGGATATGGCTCGAGGTTTGGCAATTGACCTTCGGCGGCGCGCGCGCAAGTTTAGTGGTGAAAAAGCCCGCTTCTTGAGCTCACTCGCGATGCGAACCGAACCCAAGGGTGTTACCCATCTCCCCCAACAGAAGCCGAGCAAGCGCCAGGCTGCATAAGGAGAAGTTATGTGCCATGCAGCAAAAAGGCTCGAGGTTCTACGTGAGCTAACCGAACTTCTTGAGCAGGGCGAGAACCAAACGTTCTTCGACCTGCTTTTCCCGAAACCGGAGGAGCACGAGTCGATCACCAACAGGCCGGCTATCGAGGAGATTCTACTCTCCTTGAAACTTCGTGAGCTTCTTGTGGAATTTGCTCGACGAGCAGACGCACAGCTCGCAAATAAGGCAGCTGGAATCGTCTACGAGAACTTTGAAATTCTCAGACGTCTTGCCGAGACTGAAGGGAAAAATTTTGGGGGAGCGACAACCATGCGTTTCCTCAATATCAGTAAGAACGCCAAAATGCTCAAGCGCTTGTTTGATGAAATTAAACGAGCGCGACTCGCTGCAGTTACGACCCTGCCTCCGCCCAAGGAGGAACTCAAGGTCGAAGCTGCATAAAACCACCACACTCAACAAGGCTCCGATGATCACTCGATTATCGGAGCTTTTCTAGTTTCATTGATTTTGCTCTGGGGGTGAACTCACCCCCTACCCCCTCTCTATAAGATCAATAGAGGGGGTTCTAAAAAACTGTTATCTGAAGTCTCTCTCTTGATCTTAAGAGAGAGATTTAGAGTGAGTTTAACCAACACTAAACCTTCACAAGCTTCGCCAACTCCACCCATTCCTCAGCTTTAAGCTCCTCGGCGCGGGCTTTGGGGTTAATGCGTAGCTTTGCTGATATTACGTCCCATGCCTCGGTTTTGATGCCAAGGTTACGGCCTAAGAGCTTGCGAGGATGAGAGAATCCAAGCTTGGCGACTTTCATCACTGTCTCGGGGTCTATCCCCCATTTTTTTATGCGATCTTTTTGTGAAAGCGGAACCATCTTGATTATGGCGGAATCTACTTTTGGCTCCGGGTAAAATGATGAGGGTGATACTCGATGGATGATTTTAATATCAGAACAAGCTAGATGCGACATGAGAGCTAAGAGAGACATCCTCTCCTTCTTATCCTCCGCCAAGATTCGCTCTGCCACTTCTTTTTGAATGAGTGCGACTAAGAGCGTTGGTGGATTTTTTGCGTAGAGGGCTTTGCGGAGAGCTATTGAAGTTATTGAGTATGGAAGATTGGAGGCGAACTTCCAGGGTTTTGTGGACATTAGGTCATCGAGGTCGGTTTTGGCTGCGTCAGCGCAAATCCCCCGAATCGCGCTTTGCGCGATTGTCCCCCTTTGACGAGGGGGCTGCTGTTGCAAGAGTCTTTCGGCTAGGATTTTGTCTTTTTCGATTGTAGTTACTTGGGCGCCGGAGTCTAACAATGCTTCGGTGAGGACGCCCAGGCCGGGACCGATTTCGAGGACTCTATCGCCTTTTTTGATTTCTGCAGAATCTACTACCTTATTTAAGATATTTTTATCTATTAAAAAATTCTGACCGAGACCCTTGTTGGGGCGCCGGCCCAAATCTTTAAGAGTAGAGATTATCTCATTTTTGTTCATAGCGTAATTGCGCCCTGTCGATGAATGGTAGCTTTTCCATCATCGGCAATGCTCGCGACCGTGGTGGGCTGGTTTTTATCTATAGCACCGACATCGAGGACAAAATCCGGTTTGCTATCGTAGTTTTTGAATGCACGTGTTACGCCGATGCCAGAGACTGCCGGGGACATTCCGCTGCGATTGGCGGATGTTGCCGCGATTGGATGACCAAAGGCTTTGACGATTGCCGAGGCGATTGGCGACGAGGTTATGCGGATACCAATTATTTGATCTGGATTAACTTGTGGTGCGAGTTTAATGTCTTTTTTGAGTTTGATGAGCAGCGTTAAAGGACCGGGCCAGTATTTTTTGGCTACGCGATGTTCGGCGCTTGTTAGGTCGGCTATGTTTTCAATTTGTGCAAAGCTGGAAGCTATCATCTGTAGCGGCTTGCCATCATTGCGGCCTTTTATGGCGAATATCTTTTGAACCGCATTTATATTTCGCGGATCACAAGCTAGGCCGTAAACTGTTTCGGTTGGAATAGCAATAACTCCTCCGGAGTTGAGGATTTGTACTGCGGTTTTAATATCTTCCTTCAATTTTTCTTCCATATTAGTCTTTATTCAAATCCCCTCTTACATCTTTTTTAGCCGCATCTTTACGTAACTCGGCCTCGATAAAGCCATCGAGATCGCCATCCAGGACCGCGTCTGTGTCCGATGTTTCGTATTCGGTGCGTAAGTCTTTTACCATATGATAAGGATGAAGAACATAGGAGCGAATTTGGTTACCCCATTCCGCACTATGATACTCGCCACGAAGTTCCTGCTTTTCTTGAAGCAATTCTTCCTCTTTTAGCTTGGCGAGTTTAGACAGGAGAATCTTCATTGCCGTTTCTTTGTTTTGCGTTTGTGAACGCTCGTTTTGGCAGGAAACAGTGATTTTTGTTGGAAGGTGTACTATGCGGACAGCAGAATAGGTCGTATTTACGGATTGCCCGCCTTTGCCACCGCTCATAAAAGTATCAATCCGCAAATCATCCGGTTTGATTTCTATCTCTACTTTATCGTCCAGTTCGGGAATGACCTCAACAAGCGCAAATGATGTTTGACGTAGTGCATCGGCATTAAAAGGAGATTGGCGAACCAAGCGATGAACGCCGGCCTCGCGCTTGAGGTGGCCATAAGCATGGCGACCCTGAACAAAAAAAGTTACGGATTTGATACCAGCCTCGGTACCACGACTTTCGTCGACCAGTTTAACCTTCCAATTCTTTTTCTCGGCATAACGAAAGTACATACGCATTAGCATCTCGGCCCAATCCTGGGCGTCTGTGCCGCCGGCGCCGGCGTGGATGGACATGACGGCATTTGATGCATCATGCGGACCACCAAGTAGCATCGCAAATTCCATTTTAGCAAAACTTGATTCTAACTCAGCAATTTTTGTTTCAGCTTCAGCGATAACACTTTCATCCTTTTCGGTTTCAGCGATTTCTACAAGGTCATGCAAATCATTCAATTCGATTTTAAAATTGTTCCACAGCTCATACTCCGACTTAAGATCCGATAGCTTTTGCATTTCGTCTTTGGCACGATCTTGATCAGACCAAAAATCCGGGGCGCTAACTTCGACTTCTAATGCATCGGCCTCTTCTTTGCGGGCATCCAAATCTAAAATCTTCCAGGCTTCTTGTAGGCGGGATTCTAAGGCAGATATGCGATCGTTTAGTTCTTGGATCATGGCAATAAAATAATAATTAATAAATAATAAACAATAAAGCAACTTGAGATATTTTATTTTTTATCAGAATCATTATAATGGCCACGATCATATTTTTGAATAGACTCTTCAACGAGTTTTTCAACAGTGGGTCCAATTTTCTGCCATGTATCAGGATCCGTACCGATTCTAAAGATTTCAATCTCTATACCTCTTGGGAGACTTACAACAAGCTTATCCACCCATGGTTTGATATGAGGTATATTTACCACATCCGGTCTTTTACGAATAATTTCAACATATGCTGTTAATCCGAAATGATAAGTTTTGTTGGGATTATCTATGATCGTTTGAATACCTTCGGGTGTTAAATCCGAGCCTTCGAGATATAAATTATTTACATTGGAATCTACAATCGCTGTCACTATGTTTTCAGAATAATAAGGGCGAGCAGTAGTATTTTTTTGATCTAGCATCAATTCACCGCCTGAGAAACTTTTTAGAATATCAACAATCGCACCTTCATTAATTCCTTCCTCGTACTGCAAATGTATTTTAGGCAAATCTTTTATATTCTCACTGTTAACGTTTCTGACTAAGTAGTTGTATTGGTCTATCAACCTAAAAGTTTTTTCCATTGATAGGTTACCCTTAGGGTCTTTTTTTAAATTAAAAACTATTTCCTTTGAAATCGATAAATTGGGCATGTTCCAGATTAAATTGTCTGAAGCATCATTGATATTTCCGTAATCGATCGCGTCAGGTTTGGGCATTTCACGAACTTTTAATAATTCGTTAATTATTGCACCGCTTTGATTTTTATCGAGGTTTTCCCAATCAATAAACGAAAGATCTATGTTTGTGTAAGGTATAGCTCTGTCAATTTCGTCTTCGGGTGGGCAATTATTCACATTTTCACATGTTGGCTCATGAGCTTCGATAAACTTATAAGCCTCTGCAATTTTTTGCTGTGCTTTTGCAACATCATCATCATGGATAATTTCTAAATCCATTACTTTATCTGTTGTTGATGGTTCTTTCCATTTAATTTCGATATTGCGCTCCTCGACGATTCGCTCAATGTAACCGGAAGCTACGAGATCGCCTTCGATTTCGATGTTTGTCGAAACCGGCTGATTGCCTACAGTGATAATATCCGGGCTGGACGCGATTTCTCCCGGTTTAGCATTTGAAGAAATTGTAATTGCGGATTTCGCGACCATTGCTTTTTGCAAAGTCTTTAAATCCACAGTCGGTGACCCAGGCCTATCCGCTTTACCAACGAGATCATTAACCGGTGGTTGTAAAAAATAAGTTTTCTCGATGCTGCCATCCGGGTTTAAAACTTTTAAAATTGCTATTTCGTGTTGTTTTTCAAAAGCTGTACCAAGTTGATATTTAGCGCGTTTTTCTTGAGGTAAGCGGTCGATCAGAGCCTCAAAAACCATTTGCTCGGCGCGGGAGATAGAAAGACAATTACGCTTGCCTGTATTAAAATATTCCGTTACAGAACCCTGACCCCACTCGTAATTTTCATTGGAACCAAACATTTCATTTACGGTGGACTTGATAAATTCCTCACTCAGATCATCCCCCATTATTTGGGCAAACTTCTCTATCATTTCTTGCTTGTTTTGCTCAGCGATTTTTACTTTTTCCGGATCTTCTCCATTAACCTCTTCAAGTTTTAAATATGTTTCATTTAATTTAACATCCTCACCGCGCTCGAGCTTTTCTCTTTGCTCGTTTTCGAAGGCTTCTTTTTTCTCACGATCCATCCGTGCGCCTCTGGCATATATTTGATCGGTAGCGTGCTTAGCCTCGGCGGCAGATTGAGGCATAATAAATGCGCCGTTCTTTTCCCAGTCTTTGACAGTATTAATTGCGTTTTCAATTTTATCTATAAACCCGCTAGATCGAGCGATTATAGGCGAATGTAGCGCCCCAGCAACAAGTAGCGTGGAAGCAAGTTTGTTTTTGCTGGCCCAAGCGCGCATTTTTTTAAGTATCGTTTGTTTTGCCTCAATCTTAACTGCCGCTTCTTGAGCTTCGAGCTGTTCGAGTTTTTCCAGTACTTCGTCTGCAAGATCTTGGTATTCTTTTTTAGGAACATTAACACCCTGGGTAATTTTATCGATAGATTCTTGAGGGGTCTCGGAAGGGTTGTGTGAATCTTCGAGTTGGCTGATACAATCAAAAACTCCGGAGACAGAACTTCGTGATTCGGGTGATAAAACCTCTTGCCGAGGTGTCTCGGTATTAATCTTTGGCTTCTCCATAGACTTGTTCTTTAACTCTTTGTTGCATTTTTGCAACTTCGATCTTTTCCAGGCGGCGCGCAAAAAGACGGAGGATTTCGCGGCGTTCAACTCCGATTTTTTCTAAGCGACGATTGTAATCATCGAGATCTGTTTCGATTTGTTTTAAAAGCTCCTTGATTTCGTGCTCGGCTTTTATCTTGTCCATTACCATATTATGCCATAAAATTGATGTTTCTCCAAGAACAAAACCCCGCTGTTGCGAGGCTTTGTTGGAAATCTAAATTTTGTATTAGAAGTTGAACTTGCTGCGGTATTGGCCGATAACAGGTACTTCCCAGAATTCACCCATGAGAGCTTTTACGAAAGCAATGATGTTGATAACGAGAACCGCGAGAGCCATCAACCAACCGATGATTGGGAACCAGAAAACGAATGAACCGATAACCCAAACGATTAGCATTACCAAGCCTTGTTTACCATGCTCTTGTGCGAACTTGGAATCTTTTTTGGCGAGTAATGGGATTAAGCAGAGAATACCTACGTAACCAAGGGCTGCGATGAGTTTATTCTCTTCAACATCTTTTGCGTCAAATGTTGGGACTTTTGTTGCTTCTGACATAACAATTTATATAACAAATAATAATTAACAAATAATATTACGCAGGGATTATAACATAACCGCCTGTAAATAACCAATACTTTAGTATCCCATTCCGCCCATATCAGGCATACCACCGCCTGCCGCGTGATCCTCTTTCTTAGGCAGATCAGTGATTACGCATTCGGTAGTAAGGAACATACCGGCGACCGAGGAAGCGTTTTGTAGTGCGGAGCGGGTTACCTTGGCCGGGTCGATAATGCCTCGTTCAAGCATATTTACATTCATTTCATCGCGAGCAGCATCATATCCCACATCTCCGCCGGAGGTTTTGACAGCTTCTACAACAACGTCGCCTTTGCGGCCGGCGTTTTCGGCGATTGCATAAACAGGGGCTTCGAGAGCTTTTCTCAAGATTTGAACACCGGTTGCTTCGTCGCCCGTGAGATTAAGCGCGTCGAGCGCTTTCATGGATTTGATAAGCGCTACACCTCCGCCTGGGACTATTCCCTCTTCGACAGCGGCTTTAGTTGCAGCAACAGCATCGTCGATGCGATCTTTCTTTTCTTTCATCTCCACCTCTGTAGCTGCACCGACTTTGATGACGCCGACTCCACCGGTTAGTTTTGCTAAACGTTCTGTAAGTTTCTCTTTGTCGAATTCAGAATCAGCCAATTCAATCTGTTGTTTGATTTGTGAAATACGAGTATCAACAGCAGCTTGATCGCCCTTGCCATCTACAAAAGTTGTAAATTCTTTTGTGGAGATTACTTTGTGGCAAGTACCAAGATCTTCCAAAGTGACAGAATCCAGCTTGCGGCCGAGATCTTCTGTGATAACAGTTGCGCCCGTTACTGTTGCAATATCTTGCAATGTTTCTTTTTTGCGGTCGCCAAAGCCCGGGGCTTTAACGGCAAGTGCGGAGAATGTGCCGCGAAGTTTGTTTAAAACCAAAGTCGTAAGAGCCTCGCCCTCTACATCATCAGCGATAATAACGATTTCTTTTTTGCCTGTTTGAACCACTTTCTCGAGGATTGGTAAGAGCTCTTGGACTGAACTGATCTTTTTATCTGTTATAAGAATGTAAGGTTCTTGGTACTCGGCAACCATGCGCTCGCCATTGGTGACCATGTAAGGAGATGCGTAACCTTTTTCGATGCGTAAACCAAGCACAACTTCTTTATCGATGCCAAAAGATTGGGATTCCTCGACGGTGATTACACCATCTTTGCCCATTTCTTTCATAACCTCGGCAATTATTTTGCCGATTTCAGGATCATTAGCGGAAATGGTTGCTACTTTTTCTATATCATCATCTTTAACAGGAGTTGCAATTTCTTCTTTTATCATTTTTACGATTGCGGCAGTTCCAGAATCAATGCCGCGTTTAACAGCGAGCGGATTTGCGCCTGCGGTAATATGCTTAATACCTTCGGCGATTATTGCTTGGGCTAAAACCGTGGCTGTTGTTGTGCCATCTCCGGCTACATCGGATGTTCTGGAAGCCGCTTCTTTTACAAGTTCAGCACCAATGTTTTCGAACTTATCTTCGAGTTCGATTTCTTTTGCGACTGTGACGCCATCTTTAGTTATTGTAGGCGCGCCATAGCCGCGGTCGATCACAACATTGCGGCCTTTTGGCCCTAGTGTGACTTTGACTGCATTTGCAAGCTGGTCCACACCGCGCTTTAACGCTTGGCGGGCTTTATCATCGTATATTAATTGTTTTGCCATAAATTTAAATAGTTACAAATGTAAAATTATTCTACTACCGCTAAAATGTCGTATTCGGAGAGGACGAGGTATTCCTCGTTTTCAATTTTTACTTCATCCGGAGCGTACTTTTTAAACATGATTTTATCGCCAACTTTGACGGACATGGCTACGCGATTGCCATCATCTTTTAACTTGCCTGGGCCGACTGCGATTACTTCGCCCTGTTCAGGGCGCTCTTTATCGGCTGTGTCAGGGAGGATGATTCCCGACTTGGTGACTTCTTCTCTTGGAAAAGCTTTGACGATCAGACGATCGTTTAAGGGACGTAAATTCATAATATTTTGAACCAGGATTTACCTGGATTAAAAATGATTAACAAGATTATTAATAACAAATATCAAATGGCAACCCACTACGCTCTGTCGAACTTCGAGGGTCGAGAATAGCAAGAGTGTATTAAGTTACACCAGGTTTTGCTATTTGTGACTTGCTATCGAGATTAGCAATCAAAGTATTAGACTGCTAATTGTTGACATATGATATACAATTTGAGACTCATGCGTCAAGCACTTGATTAGCATTTGAATTTAGCCAAAAAATGATGATGAAGGCTGTAAAAATGGATAAAAATTGTCCGCTCCAAAGTGAGTATAAATAATGATCGAAAAGTGAGATGACGAGCCAGGATGCAGGGAGGGCTGCAATGAGGTTGCGGAGGTTCAGGTCTCCATTTTTCCAGCGAATCAGGAATTGACGTAGGAGGAAAAGTAGGAAGCCGAAGATGATGAGAGAGCCGGCGACGCCGAAGTTGGCAAGAATTAGGATGAAGACGTTGTGAGGCGGTTCGAGATGACGGGAATCCCCCGATTTAACGCTTTGCGTTAAATCCCCCCCTTTGACAAGGGGGCTTAAGTCTCCCAATCCAACACTTTGTGTTGGATGTCCCTTTGCTAAAGAGGGTATTTCTGAGGTGTGAGAGAGCGGGGAGTTCGGAGTTGGGGCCGGTACCGAAGATTGGGTAGGCTTGGAAGACTTTGATACCATCCGCGAGGCTATCGCTTCTTGCTGTTGTTGATTGTACTTCGAGACGTGCAGGCTCTGGAGTGATTCCGATGCGGGTACTGAATAGTTCCCAGTTAATGAAAGCGAAAATTGAGAAGGTGGCGAGGATAGAAAGTAGGACACCAAGTGATCTTAAGTAAATTATCCCCCTCCCGCCTCCTTGCGTCGGGGTACTCCCCCTTACATCTAATTTACTTTTTATTTGATCAAAGGGGAGATTTACCAGTACAAAAGGCAGACTAATCGCGAGAGCTATCCAGGCTGATCGGGAAAAACTATAGAAAAGAGCTGTGGTGAAAAGCGGGATGGTTATTAGGTAGAATATCCTTCTCCACTTTACATCTATTTTACTTTTTATTTGATCAAAGGGGAGCTTTGTAGATAGCCAGGTGGCAATAATAATTCCATAAGCCATGAAGCCGCCTAAGATGTTGGGATGAGGAAAGCCTCCGTAAGCGCGGAGAAAGCGGAGGTCACCGGCTTCGACAACAGAGACGCCGAGGTTTCTTGGGTCTTGTGTGGCAACTCCGATCCAGGACCAGCCGTGGACGTATTGTAGCCATGATTGCGCTATTGCAAAGATTGCATGCGGAACAAGAGAGATGATGAACCAGGATAATATCGACGTAAGTGAAACTTTTGTGCGCAGGAGCGTGATGAAAAATGCGGCCAGTAAAAATATCTGAACCCACCACATGGATGCGGCGCGGATATCTACAGGTGTTGATACTATGTTGATTGCTCCGAGTAGTGCAACGAGCCAAAAAATATTAATGCGAAGTTTTTTAGAAAGATTTGTTTTGGGAACAAAAAAACCCAAGATGATAGTGAGGATTAGCGGGATCCAAGAAATATAGAAACTAAATCTACCTTGTTCAAATGGCCAGCCGGCGAGCGTAGCTTCGCTGAACCATCTAGCCTGCAGGGGTAATAATAAAATTGCGAGGCGCCAAATATACGTAAAGTTGAACGTCTAATGTCTGTATCGTTGTTTTGCGAGTTGTTAGGGGTTGATGTTGAGGGCATGGCAGAGTTGGTAGTATTTATCGCGGAAGAGTTTGCGGTTGTCTGTTACATGGAATTTTAGCACATTATCGTTAATAACGACGCGCGTATCTTGATTGGCAATTTCGGCGAGTGCTTTGGGGAAACGGACGCTTTGAATTTGGCGTAACCATCTTTCGATTAATGGTATTGGTTGCTCGCCCGTATTTTTTTTGATTGTGATGGTGCCGGGAACCGGGCTTTTATCGAGTGCAATCCACTTTTCCGCATTGGGATGCTTACGACGGAGATCACGATTTTGCTCCCAAAGAAGTGACAGGATCCCATCGTCTGTAAGTGGAAGAAGAGAGAGGAACCAGTAGCGCATGTACGGGTCGTCGGTATCAAGTGAGAGATTGTTTAGATTTAAAGCATCATCCGTAACAAAAAATGACAAGCAGACAGGGTCCACCTTGCGTTCACCGGGGCGCGCGTTTAGGATCTTAAATGGAAGTGTTGCAAAAAATCTTGTGCGCCAAATCGTGCCTGCACGGCAAATTATAAAAAAATCCAAATCACTATTATCGCGAGCTTGGCCAAGTGCGGAGGTGTTGCAAAGGCAAATAGCACGGATCCAAGGCAAGAGCTTTAGATATCTGACGGCGCGACGAACGTTTCTTAATTTGCGAGGAAAATAAATTTCGTTATCTCTTCCCTCTTCTATAATTTGTGAATGAGATTTGAGAGTGATGCGGTTAGCAACTTCGATAAGAATATTTTGTGAAATCAGTTCATCGACGATTGCATTCATGCCCGCAAACGATTCTTTTGAGCCAGAACTAAGATCTTCCCCGCCGGAATCCAAAAACAAAAACAACTGTAAGCGCGTAGGTGCATAGTTCCATGCAGCCTGGAATGCCAGAGTGCGAAGGATGGCGCTTCTTAGTTGTTCTTGCATACTGGAGAAACCTTAACAGATATAACCAAATATTTACAAATGCTGACAAACATTACCTATGTCCGCATATAAATGCGGAGACGCGTTATAAACGACGTCTCTACGACAATTCTTTGAGGTGTGCGCCGGCTTTTTTTGTTGTGGCTAAGGCTATGTTTTTGGCTTCGGCGGGGACGGCTGTATCGGCTACTATGATTTTATCTTTATTCCAATCTATGACTTGATGCCAGCTGATGATTAACTCTGATTCAAGTAAACGCGGAATGACATGAGAACTTGATACGTAGAATGATGTGATTCTGCCGGTTGCCGAATCTATTTCGATAGACGTAACTTTGCCCAAATCGATTCCGGATTTGGTGAAGGCGCAGAGTTTGGATTTTGGGGTGAAACTGTTCATATCTTGTAGTAATAACCAATAATCAAGCTACCAATAATCAATAAATATATCAATAACCAATTTCAGAATCATCAAATGGTTATTTGGATATTGGAGCTTGGTGATTTATTGGATATTGGAGCTTGGTGATTGGATATTTGTTGATGGTGATTGGGGTTCGGTGATGGAGGGTGGGACCGGTTTACGGTTTTGGATATATTGTTGAGCTACAGTTAAAGCGCTCATTATAAACCAGTAAAGAGTGAGGCCGCCAGGGAGCTTGATACCGATGATAAGTGTAATGATTGGCATCATGTACATCATCTGTTTATTGATCATGGCAGTCATATCCTCATCTTTCGCACCCTTATCGGCGATAACTTCCTCGGGCGGGCTCTTGGTGACACCTGTCTTTTTGAACATTAACCATGATTGCCAAAATTGTACCGCCGAGGCAAGGACGGCTAAAACGTAACTTGGTTTTGCAAGATCTACAATACCTAAAAGTGTTGCGTTGATGTGGCCAGGGTTAGGAATAAAATTATAAAGCTGAGTAAGAGTTTCAGACGAAAGGCCAACTCGTAGCGCTTGATATAAAGCGATAAATACAGGGAGCTGGATCAAGAGCGGTAAACATGATGATGCGGGGTTTACTTTTTCTTTGCGATATAGCTCCATCAATTCTTTTGCTTGAGCTTCTTTATCATCTTTTAAGCGTTTTCGTACCTCGGCAATCTTGGGCTGAATAGATTGCATGGCCTTTTGTTGCTTGAGCTGTTGAGCTGTGAGCGGATAAAGGATTGCTTTAACGATTACCGTTAGAACGATAATTGAGATACCCAAATCAGCGCCCGGAATTACTCCGTAAAGCCAAATTAGTACGTTTAATATTGGGCGAAATAAAATTTCTGTATATAGCCAAATCATATTTACTTTAGTCACAAATCCATCAAGCTAAAAGTCTATCGAGAGCGCTTTATAAATTAAATGGTCTTGTGAAAGTTATTGATTATTTTTTATCTTCTTCGGGATCTGCTTCCGATTCATCGGCGACAACTTCTGATACCTCAGGAGTTTCTTCGACTTTTTCTTCTGTCTTGTCAGACGGAGTTTCTTCTGCAATCGGCTCTGTAATCTCTTCTGTAGCATTATCTTCATTTTGCTTTTCTCTTACTTCTTCAGAGTCTTCTGATGGTACTACCACATCATCAGCAATAACCCCAATATCTGAATCGGCGACTACTTCATCGCTTTCCGTGTTGATTACGGTGATCTTCCAGCCGGTGAGTTTAGCGGCGAGACGCACGTTTTGACCGCCTTTGCCGATTGCAAGTGAGAGTTGATCGGATGTGACTTGGACCAATGCCAAGTGTTCATCTTCTTTGATTTCGATACTGACAGCTTTAGCGGGGCTAAGTGAATTTAAAATATATTCCTGAGTATCGTCACTCCAAAGAACAACATCAACCTTTTCACCGCCGAGTTCGCGGATAATGGTTTGAATGCGAGTACCGCGCTGGCCGATGCAAGAACCAATAGGATCTATCATGTCATCGTTTGTGCTAACGGCAATTTTGGTGCGGGAACCGGCTTCGCGGGCGATATCTTTGATTTCGACTACACCGTTGGCAATTTCGGGAATTTCTTGAGCCGAAAGTGCGGCGACTAGCCCCGGGCTGGAACGCGAAAGACGGATTTCGGGGCCTTTGTTAGTGAGTGTGACCTCGCGCAAAATTGCTTTGATGCGAGTGCCGGCATAATAACGCTCACCCTCGATTTGATCTTCGGGGAGGATGATTCCTGTTGCACGGCCGAGGTCGATAAGAATAATACGTCCTTCACGGCGCTGAATGGTTACATTCATAAGCTCACCTTCGCGTTCTTTGAAATCTTGATAGATTACATTGCGCTCGGCTTCGCGAAGTTTTTGCATGATAACTTGTTTTGCGGTTTGTGCTGCCATGCGGCCAAAAGCAGCCGGAATATTTAATTCGACACGAATTTCATCATCAAGTTCAGCATCCGGTTTTAAATCTCGAGCATCGGAAAGCATGATCATGGTTTTGGGATTGAAGACAAATTCTTCCTCTTCGTCGCCCTCTGTTGCTTCGCCATCTTTTGGCTCTTCCTTAGACGTTTCCTTTTTTTCCTCTTTCTTTTCGCCGGGAGCACCTCTTAATGTTTCGGGTTTCTTTCCGCCGTGAGCTGCATCAAAACGCTCAAAATAATCATCGGGGAGCTCCATGTCTTCGACCACGTTTTTTACATCAAAAATACGCATACCGGCTGTTTCACCGTCATACTTTTCGGGATCAAATTCGCATTTGATATTTTGATTCTTATTACCGAAATCTTTGCGGTAAGCAGCAGCAAGTGATGCTTCTACCGCCTCTAGTACCGCTTCTTCGGTGAGCAACTTTTCGTCGCAGATGGCTTTGATAGCCTGGGAAATTTGAGATGCCATATATACCTTGATTTACAGGATGGACAGGATTAGCAGGATTGTTAATTCTGTACATTCGGTTATTTAGTTTATTTAGTGAATTATTTATAAAATCTATTATTGTAGATTCTTTTGAACTGTAGACTTAGACCACCGAAGTTGATTAGGAGACCGATTTTTAACCCTGATGATTCCAGATAATTTTTTGTCTACACCAAGCATGTGTCATTTAGTTGATCTACTGCTTTTAACTCTAACATGATCGTATCTTCAACCAGAAAGTCTACTCTACGTTGACCGATTCTTGTGCCTTTATAACTAATATCCATGGAGTGCTCTTGAAGAAACTGTATCCCTCTGGATTCAAACTCCAATGCCAATGCTCTTTGATAGATTCTCTCAGGATACCCGGTTCCCAATTCATGGTGAACTGTCATAACACAGCCGATGATTTTATGAGTCAACTCTTCAAACTTCATACTCGCCGTATAACAATCCTTGTAATCCTGAAAATCCTGCACATTAAGGTAAAAAGAAAACTCGTTCATCCAGAACGAGTCAATGGGCTAAGAATACATGTTTTTCAAGATATTGTCAATTATTGACATTTTTGGCTTTTTTGCATATATTTCTTCCGCAAAAAGATAATAAATATGTACTTTAAAAAAATGAGGTTGCAGTGACGTACAAAAAACTTTTACGTAACTCAAGACCAAGGCATGATAGTGATGGCACTCGCAATGAACCCGTAATTCAATTGCCCTTGATTGCGAAAAGTGGCGCCATGCAGGCTTTCGTGGAGCGTTGTTTTCACATGGCCAAGATGGGTCACTTTATTTTAGTCCTGGGTCATCCCGGTGATCTGATTGAAGCCCCGGCACTATTTCAGCACCTGATGCAGCGATTGTCGCTTGAACGTTCAATCACCGCCTCCCCAGGCAATGAACGACAAGCCGCTCGCGATGCGGACGCTGAAGAGGTTGATGCTTTATTCATTCCTTGTGCAACCCAAATCCCACAGGGCACTCAAGAATTTATGAGTGAAGGACACCTTAACCACCTTCGCCTGGTGCTGTTATGCTACCCTATGCATAAAAATATGGATGTTCAAAGTTTGATCCGTCCATCGTTGCAAAGAAAATGCATTGGCATACTGCAGTACCCCGAATGGAATCAGCGGATCGAGGATCATGTTGATTGTATTTTGGCGGCAGTAGATATTGCGGAAAAAAATTTCAACTGCAAATTGGACTTTAACGAAGATGATTTCCGGGGTTTTTGCGCAAAACCTTGGAAAAGCCTGGCCCACATTCTAACAGCCATGATGGAAATGGCTAAACTTAAGTGCCAGCCAGAAGACTCAACTAATCCAATCGATATTAAAATGTAATTTTGACCACCTACTAAAAAACAGGCTTTTGCCTGTTTTTTTTAGCACCAACTTTAATTAACATTGGGTATACTTGAATGTGGGATCGCAACTATTAGGAATTGTTTGACTATACATTGTATCAATGTAGGATTTAATTAATCCCTCTGTATTGTAGCTATTCCAAATATTAGGACTGCATGAGTTTCTTAGCCTGTTACAAGATTGACCATTCACATTATCAGGTGTACCAGTACCAACACATGGAGCATAAGATGTATTTTGATAAACTTTGAATTTTACTCCCCTGTAACACATGTCAGGACCTGGCGGTACACAGGTTGGAAGCCAACTATTATTAGAGCAAGTATATGCACCGCTCCAATTAGATGGGCAAGATGGCTGAGCGCCCGAACAACAACTTTGTTGAACAACCGGGTTACCTTGTGCGCAACCATACGGGGATCTTGTAGCTACACTTCTATATTGTTGACCGTTTGTGCAGGTACTCCATTCATTATATGTAAAAGATGTACAAGCCGGTTGTAACCAGATATACACATTACACAGTCTGTAAACCCATTTGCCGGTTGCCTCATCACAGCGATCAGTATATTCCCTGCCATAACGGCCATCCGTCATAATACAATCCTTATAATCCCGTTCAAGCACCGGGCAAGAACTGCCTTGTTGACACTGGCTAACCCAGGCGCCGTTTTGACAAACATAAAAACCGGTTTGCCCTGCAGGGCATGTTGGAGCATTGCCAGAGCAACTAGGGAGATAACAATAATTTATCCAGTTTCCATTTTGACAAACGTAATTTCCAAGATACCCGGGTGAGCATTGCGGTTGATTTGGGCTACATTGCGGTGGTGGCGGAGCTACGCATTGATTCAACCAATTACCATTACTGCAAACATAGCTACCGGAATAGCCGGATGGGCAAGCAGGTTGGGCGCCTTGGCATTGAGGTGCAGGGGGCGGGATAATCACTTCGGCGACACACACACCAAAGTTCCATTCGCCGGTGGTGGTATCGCAGCTACGTGCGGATTTGGGTGCCGGAAAGGCCGGTGGCTGTTGTACAAGCTTTTTTAGCAGGACCAATACAAAGTATGTCTGGTATTGGTATGTATGGAACTTTGAAATAAGTTTGTGGAACTTCTTCTGTGGGGTTAATATCCAAACCAAAACATTTTTCGGGAGGTGAATCACAACTATATATACAGGCATTCTTTGCTTGTAGTAATAGCTCATGATTATCCTGATCGAAGAAATCTAGGCCGCCACGACAAGATTGATATTCATGCTCACAAGCTGCAGATATTTCTGTACAACCAACTAATCTTTTAGACATTAAGCCTTTGTTAAACCCGAAGCTGAATATACCCTTTAATTTAAGTGCTTGAATATTAAATATGAAAGGCTTAAAGGTTGGTATAAAGGTAAGCGCTTTCGCCTCCATTGTGTGCGAGCTAAACACAAAAGAGGAGATTGTAATGAAACTCAGAGCCGCACCGAGTATAAGCCTGTATGATTTTTTCATTTGCATAACTGTTTATTATAGCCAATTACTTAATTACAAGTGACTCAATTTAGCATCACTAATTTGGACAAGGGCAGATCTCACTTACTATTGGATATGGCGTATTACATGTCCATGGTTCACCTCCTAGGTTAATACGATGCCTATAGCAAATCATGTATCCGGGCTCACACTCACCCCAAGGCGTATAACTATATGTGCAAGGAATCGCAACCTGGCAGTGATTTACCCATGTACCGTTTTCACATTGATATATTCCAACGTAACCTACCGGACATTGTGGTTGATTGGAATTACACTGAGGTGATTCATACATCAGGCACTGATTAACCCACTGGCCGTTACTGCAAACATAGCTACCGGAATAGCCGGATGGGCAAGCTGGTTGGGTGCCTTGGCATTGAGGTGTAGGGGGCGGGATAATCACTTCGGCGATGCATATACCAAAGTTCCACTCGCCGGTGGTGGTATCGCAGCTGCGAGCGGATTGGGTGCCGGGGAGGCCGGTGGCTGTTGTACAAGCTTTTTTAGCAGGGCCTGTACAAAGAATATCCGGAATCGGTATGTATGGAACTTTGAAATAAGTTTGGGGGACTTCTTCTGTGGGGTTAATATCCAAACCAAAACATTTTTCGGGTGGTGAATCACAGCTATATATACAGGCATTCTTTGCTTGTAGTAATAACTCATGATTATCCTGATCGAAGAAATCAAGCCCTCCGCGACAGGATTGGTACTCATGTTCACAAGCCGCGGCAATTTCCGTACAACCAACTAATCTTTTTGACATTAAACCTTTATTGAATCCAAAACTAAATATACCCTTTAATTTAAGTGCCTGAATATTAAATATGAAAGGCTTAAAGGTTGGAATAAAGGTAAGTGCGTTTGCTTGTGGTACATGAGACCTGAAAGCAAAGACTGATGTCACGAGGAGACTTACAGCCAAACCAAGTACGAAGCTTTGTGATTTTTTCATATTCATTTTTTTAAATTAGCACAAACTACAACTTAGAACGGATTAAATTTTAATGTAGTACTTCCTGTTTTTAGGCTAAAAAGCTGCCACGTGCCACCACTACCTCCGGCAACCACTCTAATATCATCCGCCGGACTTACTTCAATGGAGCCGTCGTAAACAATCCATGGTCTGTAGATATTTTGTTGACTTGCAGATGTGAAATTTTCTTGACATTCATTGGCAAAAGTAATAGCACCTTCTGGATCATCTACAACCTCCATGTTTATTTTGGTGTTAGATCCATCCCAGCAACCGCCATATGGATGCCTGACCAATTGAGAACGGCTTACAGCCGGGCCACCGGGAACAGCTTCGTTTACTTGTGAACAATCTCCTGTACACCAGCCCCAGTTATCAACGATCATGATTCTTGGCGTGTACCTGCAACGGTTTAACTTTTCGTTATAACAACCACTTCTTGGCGCCAAGCCACTGATACAGTCTTCTCCGGATCTACAACTTGAACATGCGAGATCTGGTTCGTCTTCGCATCTATTAGCCGTGTCACACAAAGCATCGATCTCACTTAGTGTTTGTCCGTCGCACTTATAAATGTGCTTGAACTCGAAGTAACCTTGTTGGCATGCTTCGCTACTATTACCAAAGAAAGTTCGGGTAATACACTGATCATTTTGTCCGCAATCATCATCTGAATGACACTCGAGATAGGATTTGTTCTTACACATACCCGTTGGCAAACAAGCGCCGGTACCAGCAGGGCAATCCGCATCACCCGAGCAGGCCAAGCCGGGGACGAATTCACATTCGCGATCCGTATTGCAAACCGGCTTACGGTTTTTCATTTGTGCATCGTTAATACGCTGAACGGTTCCATCGCCCCAATCGATTACAATATTCTTAACCGGGCCTTGGTTGTGAGCTGTCCATGCATAGAATTGAATTACCGATAAACCTTGACCACCACCAAAATACGTTAAACCTTCGGGTCTGCCATTAAAATTGAAAGCATCCATTTGTGAAACAAGTAGTGAATTTGCACTTTGACTTTGTTTGGTAATATCCGGTGCGGCGATGGCCGGTGGCCTTGGTCTGTACCAAGCAATGTATTCTTTTCCGCTTTGATTCTCATTACCTCCTGATAGATATTTAAAGGCATCCAATCCAAAAGTTACATCAGTTGCGGAAAGCACAGACTTATCTTCCAATGATTTGTGATTAATTGATTTTTTATCTGTTAAATCGTAAGTGATTAAACATTCAGGTCTATCATCGGCACAGACATCTCCACGAGGTAAATAACCGGGCAAGTGAGTACACCTGTTGTTATCCAGATCGGGATTGGCGTGGCCGGGTGTACCAAATTGTTGCTGACATTCAGGAATAGGCTCACCAATTACAAGCGCGTTTAAATATGCGGAATCAATTCCGGTAGGCAAACCACTAACCGGGTCATTTAAACCCAACCAATGAGAGATTATATCCTTATATGAACCATAACCACCGGTTGGTCCATAAGCTGTTGCCGGTTTGCAATATTGCCAATCCGGGACACCCTCGAGCGCATTATAATTTGCCGGATCTTGATATGGCTCCATGCCCGGGTTACACTGAACTTCGGCTTCTACTATTTGACCATCCAAAGTACCACCCTCACAACGACAAGTGGAACGCGCGGCTTGCATATCCGCACCTACCGGGCCGGGCATCTTGATGTCGGCGGAGTCGCCACTGGTGTTTTGATCTAGTCCAACAGGTGTCCATTCGTAACTATCGGGATTTACAAATCCTGTTCCATCTACAAGTGGTGGATCTTCATTCGAGTCTAAAACATCTTGTATCGTGGGATATCTGTCCAAGCCGATTTAACCCATCTGCTACTAAACCATCAATATGGGGCGAATTTTGGAATACCAGTATAAACCAAGGGTTGAATATTATTTACTTCAAAAGTTTCACCACTAAAACTGTCGATGTCGGTGCCACCGGGTGGCGGTTCGCAGTGACCAGGAATAAATACTGTCCATTTTTTATTCTCATTACCAACCGCTGGAACTGCGGCAGGCATAGCACCGGGATAAAGATTCAGTTGTTCGACATTAGCATTACCTTGTGGGTCGAGTGAACTATCAATAAATACTCCCCAGCCGGTTTCACTAAAATAGTTATCCTTCATGTCTTTTTTGAATTGTTTTGTAAAAGCTGTTGTTGCTTTTTTTAATTCAACACTGTTATTTGCAATATATTCTTTTAAAACTATGTTGAACTTATCAAACAAATCATCCGAAAAACCATAACCAGACCAAACTTGATCATAAGGTACTACAGCGGCGCCATAATTAGCATCTAAATTGGCATCATTTGTTTTGGATGCACCAAAAATGCTAGGAGAGGGATTATCAAATGCCAATGGGAACAAGGTTGTAAAGTACACCTTAGACTCATCCCATGGAAAACGATCGTTTGTACCTAATTCCTCTATTGTTTTGTCAGCTATTTCTTGGATGTGTGAAATGCCCAAGAAAATGGCTATATACCATTTCGGAAATTATAACCCCCGCCAGTAATTACATTATCAAAGTAATTATTTGTGGGAATTGTTATTAATTTACCAACCGGAAAAGTATAGTCGATCTGTTCCTTTGAACCCAACGAAGCATCTGATGCGGAGAATTGTGTATGATCAGTATTATTGGCACCATAACCAACCCATGTTGAAAACATTTTACCCTGCATCCAACCCATATACAATTGGTATGGATAAGGCCAAAACTTTTCGTCTCCAGTATCAGAATCTTTACCAACACTATCAACCAGGTAACCCAACGATTTTAAGGTTCTGATTAAGGGGTTGATCGCAAAAGGCGCAACAGCAGCCTGCCTTCTATTTGTGCCATTGTTACTTGCTGCAATATTTGCTTGTGCTATTTGATCAAAATTTGATGCGTACGAATTTGGATATAACAATGCCATTTGCGAACATGATTTATAACAGCGATATATAACCTCTGTAATGAGTGCCTGTTTGCACCAAAATTGCTCCGGATCGCCATCTCCCTGCGTTGGATCATCACCATAACCTGAATAATCGGCATTATTACCAGAAAATAACCCCGTAGGTTGACCAAATGGGCAATAACTTGAGCTACCAAACTCTAATAATGCCCTACAGATAGTTTCCATTGGTTTTATTGGGCATAAAATTTGACCCATTCCTAAAGTGTTTAACTGGTATCCCATTCCGACCTCTTCTAAAGAGTAGCTGCCCGACCCATGCGTGTCACCCGAACTATATCCATTAATGTTGCATTGCTGACATTCGGTATCAACACTAAAAGAATTTTCATCATCGTCTCCACTCCAATTTAAATCACTCTTTTTTACTGGGGACTGGCAATTCTCACGATCATCGCAATGCGAAAGCATACCAAAAATCAAATCGTGTGCAGCTCCGCCGTTGCCTGTGGCGGTCCATATGGCCGGATTCGAATATACTTGTGGCACCTCAGTAATATTTTCACTGGTATTTCCGTCCTTATCCTTGTCATCAATATCTTGAAATAAAGGTGTTGGCAATTTTATAGTTTTATTCGATGCGGCACTTGTATAGGCCTTCCCCTCCTCTGCATCTTCGATTGAGTAATAGAGGTTAAGTTCTCCTGCGCCATACTCTACACCCGAAGCACCGCCCGTATCGCTAGCACCCCAAAATTCATATTCTGTGAATTTACAATCTGCATGAGAATTACAACGAGAGAGCTTATTGAAGCCCAAGCAGTAACCGGTTCCTTCGAATTGATCTTCATTTTTAAAGGGGTCAAGGTTTTCATAAGATGTGCCCTTGGTGCAGAAGCCACAGCTTGGGATTTGTCCCTTAAAGCCTGCTACCCATTGACTGTCGTTTAAAGTGTTGCCGGTACAAGCTGTTATTTGTCGTGGACAATCGTATGTGCCGCCATCTTCATCCAGTGTGTACATACCACAACGTGCCCCTTCATTAACAGGCACTATTCCATTTCTTGTCTCACAGCGGAACATGGCAATATTGCTAATTGTGTCTTTGGAGTATGGGCCAAAGTTGGCTGTGAGTTTTGCTTCGGGTGCGTGAGTTTGTGCGGTATTCGGATTCCAGAGCGAAGCTAAACCTTGAATTAATTTTGGTTTGATCTTTTCGTTAGCACGGGATGGATGGGAACCAACCCTTAAGTGTGTTTTCCAGACCTGAAAAATTTACTATGGGTAATAACTTACTTAATTGATCATACATTATCGCTTCGGTCGTACCACCAACATTACCTCCACAATTTGCTTTCGCGGCCGAAGAGGCTTTGTATGCTAAATAATAAATTATCGGCAAAGGGGCATTTAGGGTTGTTACATAATTTTTTATACCATCAATCTGGGGAACCAAATAATACTCGGGAATTCCACCGGGGCATCTCTCTACCTTGAAGGTAAGTTTAGGGCCTGAATTATTATCTTGTTCAGTATATAGACACTGTGTAAGGTGGGCTGCATCGATTACAGCTCCGTCGCTGTTGCAGTGTTGAGGGATTGCCGGCGTGACTGCAGGCATCTTTGGTAATTGTTGAAACATTTGGTGAACAAACATTATCAACATCCCAAACATTCCAATAAGTTTGTAAGTGCCGGTTTAAATGCCCTCAGTATGCGACAATTGGTATTGTTATTATCTTTACAAACACCCATGTTTGATAAGTCGTCGGCATTAAGCACAAAGTCTGCATCCCAAGGCGCTGTTGGAGGGCCGCAATGAGCTAACAGATCATAGGCAACTTCATCTTGAACATCGGGATTATAATCCACTGCGCGTGCGGCGTTATGACATACTACATCGGTATTTCTGGGTAGCTCATCACCACAACTTAAACCGCGGTTAACACCTGAGAGGGTGTTACAACGCCAGTTTAAGTTTTTAACATCAGTATCAACATTGGGATCACAAGAAGCATAACCGCTACAGGTTTTTAAACCGTCGTAGTGGTTTCCAATATCACCGACACTTGGCCCGCAGAGTTTGCCGCGGTTTACGCCATCTACGCAAGACCAGTCACCGGCAAGTACCAAGCTGGATTCCCAACGGTAGATTTTATAGACACGGGCGAATAGATTAGTAAGAGGTGCCCAAGCGCTTTGTTGGTCCATTAGTATTGTTTGCTGGCCAACACCGGAATCTACGAATACGGGGTGTAATGCCGGGTCGGATGATAGTGGAACAGATGCGCCCATAATCATTGGGTCATGGCCAATTTCACGTGTAGCAAGCGCGGAACCAAAAGGCTCGTTACGTGATCCGTATGTGAGGCCAAGGGCCGGCATTAAGAATCTACCCTGTGACCAAACACGATCGGCAAAGGCTGCATTTTCGCGTGTAAGCGGAGAAACGACCTGGCCAACTTCACGACAGACATCGGTGCGAATTGTATCCAGTCGCAAGTATAACCAACCCGGGTCACCGGCAGTTTTGTTTGGCAAACAGGTAGTTACCCAGAAACCGACGAACTGCCATGGACCGGATAGTTTTGTTACACGTGTTTCTTCTGGCTCCAAACTATTTTCCAGAGGGTTCATGTTTTGGAACATGGCGCGGATTGCAAAATACGGATTGTTCGCACCACACTCTTTACCGTAAAATACATTCTGCCTGGATTTTTCGGCAAAGTTAAATTGATCTGAATCGGGGAAATTTGTTTGTTGTTTTCCGGGCCAGGTAAATGCTTCTTCTGCGCCAGTGTATCTGAAACCGGTTTCCCAATATTTGTAGTAACAAGATTTATCAGTATTTTCTACACAACCCAATTGAATTGGTTGATCTTGCTCGTCTGTATAAAGTTTTTCACTTGTACGATCGAGCACGCCTGGGAAAGCTTGATTGAACAAACTAGAGAACTGATCAGATAATGTTTTTACCTCGTTTAAATATGATTGGCAGGAGAATTTTTCTATATCAAATTTACCACTTTCTTCAGCTTGAGAGGCGGGGTAAGACATGCCCAACCAGCCGGGATTCCATTTACATGCGGAACCGGCAGCAAAGGGCTCGAGTCGGAATCTGAACAAACCGAATTTGAAATCAAAAGCATTCTCGTTGCGTGTGTACGCTTGCTTTTCGGGACCATCTTGTTTTCGAGGAATGTACGGAACAAAGTACTCCAAATATGATTGATTGACAGAATTACCGGTCATGATCCAGCGTCCTTCTTTTTCGTTGGAATCCAAAGAGCTTCCACTTGCCCAAGGCAACTCTCGCAGACCTCCCGAATATATTTTTGATGAAACCGGGAATCCTTCGCATAATGAAGCTCGTCTGCAGGCGTACATTAGAGTTTGAGTTTGACCACCCTTAAGCTCGTCCGGGGATCCTGACGTGTTAGCCCTACCATCTATAGATTTATTAGAATATTCACTTATCGCTTTGTTCCACCAAACATTTGCACGTGAGAAGGCTAAATCTTCTAATTGCCCAGGAGCCCAAAAATAATCTCCCCAATGACTTAGACCATCCTCGTATTTCATGAGAGTGGATGGGGTTTCAAGCCTTTGCTCGTTAGCGCCACTAACACAATAATATTCTCCACTTCCCTGTGGCGGGAGATATCCTGCCGTTGGTGAAAAGTGGGTCGTGTCGAATCTGCCGCCCAAAACAGATAGTGGGCTCCAGGTTAAACATGGAGCGTTCACTTTGGAAATATTGCTGCCCTGAGTTCTATCGCGTTCCAAGCAGTAGCCGTATTGACCATTTAAGAACACAACGTCTTGTATCGCCATACACGTACCACCCGTACAAGAACCTTGCAAAGAAAGCGGATTCAATTGGCTGACTGATGCCAAAATGCGATTATCGGAATCTACCGGTATATAACCCCCAGGCACACAAGCTTGGCCGTCGTTTTGACCACCGGAACAAACACCAACTGATGGAGCAGAGCCATTTACAGAGTAATATTTATATGCACCATCCTTATATCTAACTTTTCTGTATGAGCAAGAACATTCTTCGCCATAAACACAAGCTCCGGCATTTTCGTATCCAGCTAACATTTTTTCGGGGACCGGCGGAACAGCGTCCGTGTTCCATGTTTCAACATATTCGTTAGATAGTGGTGATGTAGATTCGGGAAAGAGTTGGCACTCGGGCGAAGGCATGGCGCTTTGAAGAAGTGCATTGTTACTGGAAATATTATCTTTGACGTATTCTTGATATATATTGCCGATATCTCTTGAAAGGTCATTCCCGGTTTGCCCACCGGAAACGAATGAATATGCCTGTGGCTCGTTAATTGCTAAAACACAAACATTCTTTTTCATGTCTTGATAGCCAATACGCTTAGTTCTTGTATCTTGGCACAGCGAGAGGCCACATTTTCCCTGAACATCATAACCGCTTGGGATATTTAAGAACTCAGAACAATCACTGTCATTAGCACAAGCTTTGCCAAGATTTTTATTAATAAAATCCTGGTAATCTTCACAACCGTAACTGGAACAACTGATTAGCACATGATCACGACACACTTTATCGGCTGAACCGGTTACTGAATCTACAGCCTCGATATACGGGCTATCCATTGAAATTTCAGCAACGAGACGTTTATCATAACGATATTGATTCTGCTTATCCGGATCAGCAAACAAATCACTACCCACGGAACGCACTTCCAAATCCGCTAAAAGATATTGATTAGGAATGGTGAAACCCGCATAATCAAGAGAACCAAAACCCGTACTACGCGAGCTATAACTATCGGCGGTAACCAGTTGGCCTGCGTTAAGAAAATCTTCTTTGTTCCGATCGGAAAATTGTTCGCAATAAACTCCATCGTTGCGAGATCCCATCTTTTCACATAACTCCAACTCACTGCACTGATTGATGTATTTTTGTTGCGATGGATCGTAAACCGTTTCTCCGGTACGACAACCCATCCAACGCGCACACTCTCTATCTAATTTAACTTTAATTATTACGTTGGAGTCATTTTGCCTACCACAAGTACCAACAGCGTAACCAATATCGGCTGGCGCTGTATAAGGGAAAACTTCAGAACCTACTACCAAACAATCTTCATTTGTTTTGCATGTGTAATTTTCAATTTGTAATTTCTTCTCATAATCCAGAAGCTCTTTGTAATATTTGAGTGAATTGTTTTCGTTTTTAAGTAAAACACTTAAAAATTCTCCCGGGGTTGTTGGATTTGCACCCGTTGGTAAATTTTTAAATTCAAAACCCACACAAACTTTGCAATATGGATTCTCGGGATCGTTCTTACAATCTATCGGGCTCTGTGGTGCACCTCTTTGATCGTTGGATTTTTTATATGTAGCTTGGCTGTTAGCCTGTAAATCATTGATACTCTTGTTGTTGAATAAGATGCAACCGGTTAAAGGATCGGCTTCGTATCCGCAAGATTGTGTATCTAGTTGCCTGCTATTTACCAAGAAATAAGACCTGCCAAGCGGATGTGTAGAATCTGAAGTATCATTAGGATCAATAAATTCAGTACATTCACTTTGATCGATTGGGCAACCGCTGACCCAACCTGAATACGGATCTTCGCCGGTAAAGTATGCACCAAAGTTATCGCCATTTTTTAAATAAGGTGATTTAGGCGGTGTTTCTGTCGTATCGCCCGGGTAACAAGGTGTATCAGTACCTTTTCGGAACCAGCCACCATAAGTACCGGCGGTATAAATACCAATATCGGGGTTGGCGTCCAATTGTTTCGCATCGCGCCATTCGCAGGTGTGATCGCCGGGGTTGCGGAAGTATTCCGTTACATTACCGCTTTGGTATTTATCACAATGTAATTCATCTTTGCGGCAGGCTAAATTGAGTGAGCCATCATTATTATAATAAGCATCCCAATTATGCTTGAGTAAGACTGTTTCAAATTCGTAGATTGCATCTTGAGTTTTTAAGAGTTCTGTATTGGCGGGATCTACAGTGTAACCCGTTTCTTTTAAGCTTAGACGATCTTGAGCGAAATGAGGTTTGCCAAAAGCGCGGCAAGAATCTTGACTCTCGTCACAACGAGCACGGGAATCATCGATAGCATAGTAGTAACGCCAAGGCTGGCTGGTTATGGACCAATCGCCAAGATATTGCTCTTCGTAAGTGCGTGCATCACCATCTTTTCGTGTAGATGGACCCGGCGTACCGGTTATCGTGCGCGATTCGGGATAAGGATTAGACACGCTTCTGGTGTCGATGAAAGCTTTACAACCAATGCTATCCGCGCGGCAAAGATTGGAGAAATTGCGAGCGAAGATTTGATTTCCATCACGATCCACGTACTCGCTACAACCAAGCATGGCGCGCGGTTCGGGTGTGCCTTCAATAGTTGCATCACAAGCGGCGGGAATTATTCCACTGTTTTTGATGAGGAAACGGATGTCGTTGAGCTGATCTAGCTTGATTGTGTCGATGAAAAGTGATCCCATTGCCGACGGCCCCGAGAAAGCCAAGGTCGAGGTTGTATCTTCAACTTCGAATGGGCCTATTTCGAATCTCTGCCAAATGGTTGTTGGTGTAAAAGAACCGATACCGTTGCCATCGATTGTGACAGACACTTCGTCCGAAACTAATGATTTTGCCCAGAAGGAAATTCTGTACAAAGTCGTTGTTGTGATAACCGGAATATCCGTTTGTACTTGTATGTTGCTACCGCCGACCGAATCAATCCTGAGGGAATAATCACCAACCAAAACAGATTCTTCGGAACGAGAAATTGTTGAATTAAGCCCTGATTTAAAGCCTGATTCACTGCCATCTTCCATGAAAGATTGATAATAAGTTTGAATCGCATTTCTACCGGTTGGGCCAAGATATGCGCGACAGCCTCCTGCAGTTGCGGGGCACATGCTGCTTTCGCTTGGTAGCGCATAGTAAAGACAAGAGCCGGATTGAGGAACGAATTCGTGACCGCCAGTTTTGGTACAATCTATTTCGGAAGAATCGTCTTTGCGATAAAGAGTACAAGCAGAATCGGAACTTACAGTTTGAGAATAGTAAGCATAGTAAACAGCCCCGGTTTCATCATAAAATTGACGACAATCCTGGTCGATACCGGAATCCCACAAATCCTCATTACAACTATCAGGATCCTTAATATCGCCGAATGAAGCACCCTTAAGAACTATTTTCGGTGCATTGTTACTTGTTGTTGAAGCGATAAGCGCCCATGTGCGTAAAACATAGCCTTCGTTATCGGAGCCTTCCCATGTGAAATAGGTACGAGATAAATCGTTTGGTTTTTGACAAGTCCTGAGACTGTCGTAGTACGCAACTTGTTCGCCACCTGCAGTTGATGCCTCGAGGCTTGTGAACGGTTCGCAACCAACATTTTGCAAAGTACAAGATTGCGAAGTGTTTGGAATTAAATAGGCTTTGCCATCATCAGCCGGGTCGCTATATTGCGGATAAACAGGGTTGTAAACCAAATCAAATGCAGAAGCTAGTTTGCGATATTCGCCGTAACCGGAACAAACTTTTGGACAGTAGTCTTTAGCTGTGAGAGTTGCAGGGATTTCGGGAGCTGTAGGATCGTTTACATCCGTATAGCCTTGGCAACCTACTTCGGTTTGGCGACAAACGCGAGCAAAGTTTGTACAAGATGGGTGATCCTCATCATCATTACCGGTACACTGGTATTCATCCGGTGCGATCTTAATGTGACTTTCTTTGAGCTCGGCGAGTTCTTCTACGTAATCGGTTACGTATTCACCCTCTTCGAGAGATAGAGCATCAAAAGTTAAACTAGCCGTACCGCCCGCTCCTAATCTTATTTGGACGTAAGTAGAATTTAACGGACTAACAAACTGACAAACATTTCTTTGCCATTCATTGGGGGTTATATCATAATTAACTGCACGCAATCGCAACAAATTGCCGCCAACATAAGCACAGTCTTCAAAGAAAGCTATGTCGGCTTGAGTTCCTTGTGAACTTTTAAATGCGCCCGTAGCACTATCGATATTTCCAAACTGAAGATCTATATTACCACTTGAAATATTGCCGGGGTTGATGGAATAGTACGAAAAAGTGTAGTTACGGTTAGGAATAATGCGAACTGTTTGAATTATTTCATCACCCACAGATGAATCCATTGATAAGCCTCTGGTGCCATCGTAAGATTCTTTGGTAGTATCAATATTTTGAATTACTGCGTTTTGAAGATCCCAAGCATCTACATCTTGCAGAACCAAATCTCCGTTTTGCTCAACTTCCGTCACCTTTTCAAATGAACTGTTATTTATTAGATTGAAAGCTGATTCACCTGGTTTAAAATTATAAACTTTAGTACAACCTTCGGATGAGCATGGCTCAGCACCTCCATCAAGATAAATACGCGAGCCCTCTGTTAAAGTTCCTTCCCATAAACCATCGGGTGATGCGGAGCTTGTTACGTAGCGATTAGTTGCAAACCACATACAGCCGATGTTTTCGGCGGAACAGGCGCCGCGCTCGACGGTGTAGCGCAAAGCACTTAGAGGTTCACCTTTGGATGATTGGTAAGTGCGACAAGATGCGTATTGCTCTTTACACTCTTGAGCATCAAACTTATAAGCCGGCCTTTCAGCTAAACAATACCCATAACCCTTATCACATTCACCGGCTTGATTCGTACCTAAACATGTAACAACATCACCACATTCTTCTTGACGCGATCCCAGCTCCGGTATAACTGTTTCACCATAACCTTTTGACAAACATTGATATTTTGGTGCTGCGAGAATCCAGTTTGGATCGATGAGATGGCACCAAGGATGTTCTTTGTCTATCTTGCCCTCATCATTACAATCGTAAAACCCACGGATTACATCTCCCAAAGTTATATACCTACCCGCACGTTTAACATTATACGGAGAGTTTGCCGCCATCTCAAAACCTACCGGTAAAATACGTGCGAGGCGGAGTTTTTTGAGATTGCCTGCGCAATATGCACGTTGATAGCAAGATGGATCGGTATTATTGGCTATATCGCTTTCCGGAATAAGTTCCCAATCAGCATGTAATCCGGCTACGCTGGGTGAAAAAGCTGAATTCTCACTTCCTATTCCTGCCGCTTTGCCAATTGTTAATGCACCATCTCTAGTTCCTAAATTGATCGCTATTGATAATGCTTGATCTAAAGAGCAATTCCATTTGCTTCGTATCGATGGACAAGTAGCCAGCTCTGTAACCAAGTCTTTATCTTCTTGAGAATAGAACGAAGGAATTATGAAATCGCCTAAGGATTTAGCAAAAGCTTGACGTTCATAGTAGTTTTGCGAATCTCCGGACGCATCCTCATTAATTAAATTTTGAAAAGTGATGCTTGTTTTTTGCGTATCGCCATAAACAGATCCCTCCAAACCCTGTGATGGTGTGAGCAATTTTTGTAAAAAACCAAAAGCTAAACGATTTAAAAAAGTTGATAATGTTAAAATTCCCAATCCATCAAGACCGGTTGCCCAAAATGCTTGAACCATGTATGACTCTTGCTTGTCTTGCTGTACCTGAGCCATTCCGGTTGGTTCCAAACTTTTCATACCCTGGTTAGCCATCATACTAGGCCACTGTATTCGCTGGGTAATTTTATCGATAACCGGAATCATACCCTCGGATTCTTGACGAGATAGTTTCGCGCGTCGGTCTTCGCTTAATATTGCATCTACATAATTGGATTGGATTTCTAAACCAACATGCAGATCATTTCCATATGGTTCAAATGCCGCCTTGTGAATATTCAAAGCATCTCCGGAGCTAACCATGTCGGATATCGCTTCAAAATTATCTACCATGGCGGAAAGTGTACAAGTAGCACCGTTTAAAGGACCCATATCGCTTAAACCCAAGCCAAGACGAATATCTAAAGGGCTGGGTTTTTTACAAAGTGTGGTAAAGCCAAAACTTGTTTTATTGTTTGGATCGCCATTACCAAAATCCGCACTAAATTGACCAACGGCATCAAATCTTTCAAAGAAGACTCCCGATGCCTGATCTGCATGGTACGATAAATAATCACCAAAATCCGCTTCATAAAAACTTGGTTTGCCATCTGGTCTATCTACACCCAAAATCATGTTAGCTGTATCGTAAGCAAAGTTAGTGGTGAAATATGCCATGGTATCCAAAAGTGCACCCATCGCGGCAAGCTTAACTTTAAATTCAAAACTCTGTGATATCTGTTCTTCTCTACGATACCAATAGTCACTTGCATCACGGCGAAATGTTGATAATTCTATTTTATATCTTTGCAAACAAGCTACCAGCTCCGCACTGTAAATATCTGTTGCGTTTCCCGGTTTACCCGCAGATGCCAGAGCTGATGAGGCAAGTATCGCGCATTCCTCCATGGTTGGTGGTAACGGTGGCGGAGAAATATCTACCGGTTTCGTTTCGGCGGCAAAAGCCGGTAATGCGCTTAGAATCGAAATGCCAAACATGGCCCCAAGGGCAATGCCTATGCTGGTTAAGCTTATGGTTTTTTTCCAATCGAGTTTCCTCATAATTTGTTTATTGATTTGCTTGTTGCTCTGCTTTCATTTCTGTTTCTAGATCCGCCATTGCGTCGTTCATAAGTTTCATAAGATCATCATCCGATATTTTATCCAGTTCTTCTTGAGTTATTTTTCCGGTTTGTAAAATTACACTCCTAAGTGTTGCCGGATCTTTAGGAATTTGTTGCTTCATGGATTCGATATCGATGCCATATTCCGAAGCTGTATCCTGATAATTACTTGACCCCGGGCTTGTACCCAAAAGAACATCGTTCAACCTACTTGAAGGATCCTGGCTATTAGCGAAATCCGTAGGCAATGTAGTTGTTGGGAGATTAAATTTCATGGCTCCTATATCGCAAGACTCTCCGCTTTTACAAAGTGGATTTTCACCGAGAGCGATTTTTACGTTATCGGGGATATCATCACCGGCAGTGCTCCAGAGATAAGGGGATGTTTTATAAATATTTTCCTCGGCCCAATCGGAAAGGCCGTCGCCATCTGTATCTGTGCGTTTTTGTAGGGCTTCGTATTCGGCGATTGGGTCTTGGATTAACTCACGATTTTTCTCGAAATCTTCGATGGATGCTAAAAATGGAGAATAGATACCTTGACGGACGCGTAATGCGGAAAAAACAAAAATAAAACCTGCACCTATCACTAATGCGATAATTGCAAATTTTTTCTCTGTGTTTAGCTGTTTCCATTGCATCCGGATCGAACCACTTTCTTGGGCGTTTTCCTCCTGCATAGATGCAGAGCTATCATATCATAATAGCAATCAAAAAAGAACGCGTTTTATACGTTCATTGTGCATAAAAATGGTTTATCCCCTGCCCCTTATTAAGGGGTTCTAACCAGGTAGTTACATGGTTTATCCCCTGCCCCTTGCTAAGGGGTTCCAACAAATCGTAGCAGCTCCTCCTTAATAAGGAGGTTGGGAGGATATTCTTTCCCCAGAGCCTCTATTTCTCCCACTCAACCTTAACCTGTTTGCCATCTTTGCGGATGGGGATGCGGATTTCCAAGATACCGTTTTTAATTTTAGCTTCGGTGGCATCGGAGGCTACGTGATATGGAAGGACAATGGAGCGGCTGAAAGCTCCCCAATAACACTCTTCATAAAACCAATCAGTAGCTTGCTCTTTCTTTTCGTGTTCGCGTTTGCCACGGATAGTTAGCAAATCTCCATGGACAGAGATATCGAGATTATCGGGCTCTACACCGGCTACAAGCGAGCGAATAACGAGCATATCGCCATCGCGATAAACATCGACGGAAAGTTGCCCCTCTTCGTTTGAGGGCATCCAATCTGAAAGTTGATTCATACGAACTTATTATAACATAACCAAACAATAACCAATAACCAAGCTCCAATAACCAATCAACGCCTCTGGCGTGATCCCGCATATTCATTATAATTTAAAGTATGTTGCGGGATAAATAATCAATAACAAAAATTACAATAACGAAAACATCTCTTGCCAAATCTCAAAAAACGCCCCCTCGTCAAAGGGGGATATCAAACGCAAAGCGTTAGATTGGGGGATTTCAGTAAGCCCCCTTTATGAAAGGGGGACGATTATTAAAAAAAGACCCTTGGGTCTTTTTTTAATAATCCGGGGGAATGTTTATTCAGCTGGCGGCGCTTCCACTGCTCCATCCCCTGCTTCAGTATCGGTCGAAAGTTTTTCGACTCCGATTAAACAGACGGCCTGCCAAGGGCGATAGTGACTTAAGAAAGTTTCTTCGCGAACCTGACCGTCGGCGTATGTGATAGTTGTGCTGAATTTTGCATCTGCGCCAGCGTGTGCGGATTCTGTGCAATTCTTTTTGCCGGGTGCCAGATCTGTTGTTTCTATCAGTTTAGTTGGTGGGGCAGCGGTTATGTTGTAAACACTGGGTTTGCCAACCACAACTTCGCGTCCATCATTAGTACCCCAGAACTCGAAGATTATTTCAGTACCCACAATGTAGGCGTTTATGTAAATATGTTTTGGCGTGTCGTTTACGAACTTGAAATCCGGAGCCGGGTCGTAAATTGTGGCGTCTGTGCCAGCCGGTTCGTAGTAGGAAACTCGGTAAGAGTGATTGCGACGTTCGGTAATTTTTAAGCCGGTATCTACCGCTCCGCGGAACATGGTTGTGCCAATTTGACACAAGCCGCCGCCAAACTCTGGTGTGGTTTTATTACCTTTGATGACCAACTCTGCAAGCCAACCATGAGCACCGTCGATTTCTCCTAAAGACTTTAGCATTGAGAATTCTTCGCCTGGAGCAAGTAGAGTTCCGTTGACGTGTTCTTCAACGGCTTTGGTAATGTTACGAGTGCGATTGTAGGGCGAGCCGCGGAAGTTGGATTTTCCAACTCCGATCAATTCTACGATGCCAAGTTCTTGTAAATTATCGCCTGTGATTTTGCCGTGTTCTTCCTCGACTACCAGAGGGAAGGTGGAGGTTGGCGGCCATGATGCAAGAACCGGTTCCAGAGTTTTGTCGATGTTTACCACACGGCCTAAAGTACCGGCTTCGAAAGATACGATTTTACCATCCTTAACATCCATGTTACCGCTCTTACTTTCGACTTCGATATCTTTTGCAATCATGTGAATGCTGGATGCAAAAGCAGTTTTATCAATCGATGCATTGACGCCATCGTCTGCGGCAACTATCCAACCGGCTAACATTTTTGGTTCGATCGGATAATCGTCACCATCATACGCAAAGGTTAATTGCGGACGCGAAAGCATTTCTTTTACACTTGTAGTAATTGCATTCAGTTCATCTCCTTGTCTTTCTGCCTTCATGTCTTTGACATGCAATGTGATAGTTCTAAAATCCAAAATCTGTGCTTGGGCACGGATCTTATCGAAGACTCCCTGCATATCCAAAGTCTTGCCATCTGTATCAGGGATAACTATTACCTCGGGAGCTTCGTCTTGATAAACCGAGATCTCGAAAGTTGCATCAACCGGTTTGGGGAGCTTGTCTTTGTATTCAAGTAAGAGAGCTTCTTCGACGCGGCGTTCGTCGATCGTGATTGGAATATCTACGTTGTATGGGCGGATTCTGGAGCGAAGTAGCTGATATAAAACTTTCCTGAGTTCATCGGCACGACCAATATGATAGGAGTCAGATACGGCCTTATCTATGTCATAAAGGATGATATCCGGGAGATCGCTGTTTGCCGATGCCTGAATAGCGATATCTTCACCATCTAAAGAAAACTGCAAACCTTTGTCTAAAGATGAATCAATGGCTTTAATCAGACTAGCACGAGCTTCATCCTGGGTTTGGCCATCAAGCCTGATATCGAGCACCTTAACTCCGGGATAGATTTTGCCCTCATACATGCGCATGTAGGCAAAGGCACCAAAAGTTATCATGGTACCCAGGATCAGGAGTACGCCGATTGTAATGCCGGTCCACAAAAGTGCGGGCTTGGCGATGGCAACCTTGCTCTTGTCTTTGGCGGGCTTTTTCTCGGCCGGCTTGTTATCGGATTTTTTAGCATCCGAATTTTTGGATTGATCAGACATACTTATTAAGCTACTAGCTTCTAGCCTCTAGCTATTTCCACCAGAGGCGGACTAGAGATATTGGCTGAGATTTATTAAAACTATTTTTAAGATTTTATAAGTTGATTGAGGAGGTCTTTAGCGAGTGCTTGAGAGGCTTGGGTTTCGAGCCCCGGAGATGCGAATAGGAGGTTAATTATATCATCTTCTTTGACCGCTCCCATCACTTCGGACTCTGGCACAATCAAAGATTGTCCATCCACTAGGGATAACGTAACTTTGCCATCTTTATTACTTACAACCTTTGCATTAATCATAGATGCATACTACCTGTACCAATCGTCAAACGTCAAACATTTCCACGTCCTACGTCCCAATTGTCCTACGTCCCACGTTATACTGAAAAACATATTATGGAGTTGACGTGAACAAGAAACAAATAAAGACCTCAAACAATCCGCACCCAAGAAATCTAGTTGTAGGATGATACGAGTCCGAAGACCAGTTTTAACCTACTATTAGATCCCATGCTTGTCGTGGACGCGGATTGTTTGAAGCCTCTCTTTATTTGTTGCTTCGGGATTGAATGTTCAATTGATTATGTTTTATATCACGATTTAGTGTTTGTGTCAAGGGTTTATACTTGTAAAACGTGGCCAAAAACCACTGATGACAAATGACGTCTTGCCGTATGCAAGACGTATTAAGGTACGCTAAAAGTATCTCACGGGTTCAGGGGTGCGTCAAGACTACTATTTTTGGCTTATTTTAGCTAAATAATAAAAAAGTTTGTAAAGTTAAAAGTTTGTAAAGTTTGTAAAGTTGATATGGACAAAAACCGGACGATTGAAAATGTTCATCAAGATTAAAGTAACAAGTTCATAAAGAGAAGTTTGGGTTACTCTTGATGAACTTGTTACTTTACGAACTTTATAAACTTGGTTACTTTTTCAGCATGTCTTGCATTTTTACCGATAAAAGCTGTGACGTACCGTTATCGCCCATACTGACTCCGTAGAGGATATGAGCGCGTTCCATGGTAGCCCTGTTATGAGTCACAACCACAAACTGAGTCTGATCGGCCAGGGAGCTGATGATTTCGGCGAATTTGCGGGAGTTAGATTCATCTAAGGCGGCATCTACCTCGTCCAAAACAACGAATGGCGACGGGTTTGTGGCCATAATGGCACAAATGAGGGCTATGGAGCAAAGCGCGCGTTCACCACCGGAAAGAAGGGCGATTGCCTTAAGTCGCTTGCCCGGGGGCGTGGCTTGGATATCGATACCGATTGGGCCGGCAGAGGCTTCGACCGGCTTAACTACGATCCCCTCTTCGTTTATTTCTGGCTCCGGAAAAACCTCGCTTAGGCCAGCTTCTCCACCTCCAAATAATTTTTTAAAGTAAAGGCCAAATTCGTGATTCAATTTGCGAAAAGCGGTTCGGCTGCGTTCTGAAATAGTTTGATCCAGTTCTTTAATTATTGTCTCCAAAGATGCCATAGCGCCAACCAAATCCTCGGTTTGAGTGGTTAACTCTTCGTAGCGCTTTTTGGTCTCCTCGTATTCTTTCATTGTCTCGGGGTCGATACCACCGATCCATTCGAGCTGGGCACGGAGCTTGGTTAGCTGAGGTGCGAGAGACTCTGGATTTCTGATATCTGTGGCCTTGGAGGCGAGCGATGCAAGTTCGGATTCTTGTTCGGGAATATGCATGCGCACATCTTCCATAAAAGCATCACGGCGGGTTTCGATGCGAGCGAGCTCTACAGATGCTTGGCTTTTTCGGCTTTCGGCACGGGCAGCCTCGGAGCGTTTGGCAGAGAGTTGACGCTGGACATCAAAAATATGCGAGCGATTCTTTTGCTCTTTTGCATTCCAATCTTCGAGTTCTTTTTGAACCGCTTGGATCTGATGAGTTATGTCGTCCATCGCAGAAAGTAACTCGGCCATTTCTTTTTGGAGTTTTGGATCGGCGTCTTTTTCTTGCTCGGGTTCGGGAGCCGGGCGCTGGAGTTTTGATGTTAAGTCTGTGATTTGTGCACGGATGCTGGTGGCGAGTTGCTTGATTTTTTCGGCATCCATCTTATCGGATTCAATGGCTTTCAAAAGCGAATCTTGATCTTGACCCAATGCTTCGATGGAACTGATGATTTTAGAAAGCGGTAAGGGTGCCCATGGTTTTTCGGCGCGAACTTTGGCGACTTCAGCAGATGCCTCGAGCTTGAATTGTTTCTCGCGGAGCTTGGTGCGCTCTTCCATGAGTTGATTAAGTGATGCGCGAAGTTTGCCAAATTCTTCGGATGGCGGATTTGCACCTTCCATGGTGCGGAGTTCGGCTTCGGATTTTTCGGCTTCAACATTTGCATCATCAGCCTCTTTAGCAGCTCTGTCACGAGAGGCTTTTGCAGATGATAAAGCGGCCTCGAGATCGCGGTGCATGGCGCCGTAGTATTGAGTTTGCAATAATGCGAGTTCTTGCTCTAGAGTTTCGCGCTTTTCCAAGCGTTTTACTTGGCGCTCGAGTGAGTTTAAACGTGGTTGGATTTCGCGGATTAGGAGCTCTGATTGGCGGAGATTATCGCGCGAGGCATCGAGCTTGTTCATGCTGGAATGGCGCTTGAGTTGGAACGGGCGCAAGCCGGCGGCTTCATCAAAAAAAGCTTTGCGCTCGATTGGAGTAGCTGAGAGGACATCGTCGACCATACCTTGGCCGATAACACTGTATGTGCGCTGGCCGATTCCGGCTTGCGCTAAAAGCATCACAACATCGGTGAGGCGTGCGCCTTGTTTATTTATTTCGTATTCCGATTGGCCATCGCGATACAAGCGGCGGGTAATTACGATTTCAGAGTAATCCAAATCAGGCTTATCATCATTCTCGATTGTCATTGATACTTCTGCAAAACCGGAACGCGGTTTTTTTTCTGTGCCGGAAAAGATCACATCCTCGGATTTTTTACAACGCAAAAGTTTTAAGCTTTGCTCGCCCATGACCCAACGTGCCGCATCTGCAATATTTGATTTGCCGGATCCGTTGGGGCCTACAATACCCGTGACGCCGCGGCGACCATCTTTATCGAGCTCGAATTCTAAAACCGTTTTGCTGGCAAAAGTTTTAAAACCCTGCAATTCCATTCTTTTTAAATACATACTTTTTTGATTATAGTTACACGTTCATCACGTTCATCACGAGTTAACAACAGACGCAAGGCGAATGTGTAATATGAGAGTATTTTAGGCTATATAGAGGGTAGAGTCAATTATTTTCGCCCTATGTCGCATATCCCATCATCCTACGTCAAAGGGAGTTGATAAGATGATTGTTTTGTAGTACGGTAGAGCGGTTATGACAGATTACACACAACGCAAAGAACACTTTAAGGATTCAATGGCCAGTATCTTAAGGCGCAAGGTGGAGTTTCCACTTGGGTCTTTGGTTACGGTTGTGGATGCAAAGCTCACAAATGATCTTAGATTTGCGAATACCGTTTTAAGCGTTTTGCCGGTTTCTGCACAGGATGATGTACTTAAAGCACTGGAACAATTTAAACACGACATTTTAAAAGAGATGGCCGACACCTTGCATATGAGGCGTCTGCCAAAATTACATTGGTCGTTTGATAACTCGCAACAAGTTGGCGCGGATATCAATGATTATATCAACGAGCTTAAAGAGCAGGGAAAGCTTTAGATCACAATAACCAATCACCAACAAAACAATAACCAATAAATAACCAAAATTCAATAACTCAATAACAAATAGTTTGAGGGTTGACTTTTGTTGCATTTGGGTTTAGAGTTGGATATTGGTTTATTGGATATTTATTGATGATTGGAATTTGGTTATTGATTATTACAAATTTATGGATTTTCTAAACCAATTAAAAAAGCTTCATGATGCGCTGCAAAAATGCGAGCGCGTGCTTTTGATTGGGCATCAGAAACCGGATGGTGATGCGCTTGGGTCTACCAGTGGATTTTATAGCTGGCTAAAACGTGAAGGCAAAAAGCCGACTTTATATTGTAAGGATCTACCCGCGCCACAATATAAGTATTTAAATGCTTTTTTGGATTATTCGAATGACACAAAAGTCTTCGACGAAAGCTATGACATGGTGATTATGTTTGATTCTGGCGATATGGTTTACTCTGGAGTCGATGAACTGATTCCCAAACTCCCAGGCTCCCCTACTTTAGTAAACATCGATCATCACAAAACAAATCAGTTTTATGGAGATGTAAATATTGTTGATGTGGAAGCGACTTCGACTTGCGAAGTTGTGGCAATGTTTTTTGAAGCGAATAATGTGATGATCGATTCTACAATGGCGACTTCGCTAATGACCGGGATTTTGACAGATACTTCGCACTTTAGTAATGCAGCGACAACGAGCCGAGGAATGGATGTGGCAGGGAGGTTGATTGCGAGTGGCGCACGCATGAATGAGATTACAAAATTTTTACTTAAAAATAAGCAGTTGCCAATTTTGAAAATCTGGGGTTTGGCTTTATCGCGATTGCAGAAAAATGATAAACAGGATATTGCGGTGACGTTTGTGACTAATGCGGATTTTGAAAAACACAATGTTCCGCCGGCGGCGGTTGAAGGTATCTCCAACTTTTTACAATCCGTAACGGATAATGCGGAATCAATTTTGGTTTTGCATGACCGTGGTGATGGTACAATAAAGGGTTCAATGAGATCCGTAACCCGCGACGTCTCGGCAATCGCGAAGCTTTTTGGTGGAGGTGGGCATAAGCTCGCAGCCGGGTTTGCGGTTAAGGGGACGATACGAGAGACTAAAACAGGATTTGAGGTTGTTTAACTTACTTTTGTACATTGTCTTAGTACTTAGTCCTAGTACTTAGTCCTAGTCCTAGCCGAAGTGCTTAGTCGTAGTCGTAGTCAATGGAGAGGTTATTTAGCACTCTTGGTATTTGACTGCTAAATCATTATCCCCTATACTGGATTTACGATAAAAGATGAAAGTAACAAGTTCATCAAGATAAATGATTAACACAATTAATTACTAGTTCGAAGTTCGTTGTTCGAAATTCGAAGTTCGAGTTATATATGAATCCCTATCAAATTACGTCACAAGCTCCAGCGAGCTATCTGATACCTACGGTTATTGAAAAGACACATAATGGCGAACGTGCTTATGACATTTACTCCCGTCTTTTAAAAGACAGAATCATCATGCTGGGAACAGCAATTAATGATGATATTGCGAATATTGTTATTGCGCAGTTATTGTTTTTGGAAAGCCAAGATAAAAGCAAAGATATTAAGTTGTATGTTAACTCACCGGGCGGATCCGTGACTGCGGGGCTCGCGATTTATGACACGATGCAACATATTAGTTGTGATGTCTCGACGATTTGTACCGGGCTTGCGGCATCGATGGGCGCAGTATTGCTTGCTGGCGGAGCTCCGGGAAAACGCTTTGCGCTCCCCAACTCCGAGATCATGATTCACCAAGTATTAGGTGGATTTGAGGGGCAAGCGACTGATATTAAGATTCACGCAGAAAGAATTTTGAAGACCAAAGAACAATTAAATAAAATTTTATCCAAGCATACAGGTAAACCGCTTAAACAATTAGAGAAAGATACGGACCGTGATTATTTCATGGATCCAAAAGAAGCTAAGGCTTATGGACTTATAGATAAGGTATTGGAATAATTGTCTGAACCTTGATTCGTAGGATTTTAGGATTAACGTGATTATTCTTTTTATACTTCCGGAATATAATTGAGAGAATAATCAAGCTAATCCATTAATCGAGTAAATCAAGGTTCAAGACAAAAAATCCCTCGAGATAATCGAGGGATTTTTGATTTCTATAAGATGAAATTAAATCATTTTGGAAATCGGTTTGGAATCATTTAAATCGTGCGAATCAAGGTTCAGACGATCAACCATCCAACTTACTTTCCTCATCTTTGCCTACAAATGTGACGGATGAGACGCTATCATCCTTTTCTTTGAAGCGCATGAGGCGAACTCCTTGAGTATCGCGGCCGAGCAATGGAACATTTGAGTATGCTTGGCGGATAACAATGCCATCTTTACTTATCATCATTAGATCGCGTTCTTCTTCGGAAAGAGCTATGAAAGCGGCAACTACTTTGCCGGTTTTGGCTGTTACTTTCATAGCGCGGACTCCGGAGCCACCGCGGTTTTGGACTTTGAATTCCTTAATATTGGTTTGTTTACCCAATCCGAACTGCGACAGCGTGAAGAGGGTGAACTTGCCTTTTTTGGCCAGTGCGGAATTGATGATATCCATACCCACAACCGTATCATCCTTCTTGAGTTTGATACCGCGGACACCGGAGGCGGCGCGGCCCATGGGGCGGACATCTTCCTCGTCGAAGCGGATTGATTGGCCGTTTTGGGTAACTATGGAGACTTCATCTTTGCCGGTGGTTGGTTTAACCCATTCCAAGTCATCACCTTCGTGGAGGTTTATGGCGATTAAGCCGCTGCGGCGAACGTTTTTGAAATCTTCGATTGCAACTTTTTTAATTGTGCCCTGGCTGGTTACCATCATCATATATTTCATTCCTTCCATGTCAGCAAGAGGCAATGCTTGAGCCGCACGTTCACCCGGGGCGAGTTGGAGGAAGTTGACGATAGCTTGGCCTTTGGAAGTGCGCGATCCTTGAGGGATTTCGTAGGCTTTGAGCTGGAAGACGCGACCACGAGATGTGAAGAAGAGGATGTCTGTGTGAGTTCTGGTGGAGAACATTTGGAAAACCTCATCTTGCTCTTTGGTACTAAGACCGGTTACACCTTTTCCTCCGCGCCCTTGGATTCGGAAAGTGTCGGGAGGCAAGCGCTTGATGTAGCCATCACTTGTAAGCATCACGATTGCGGTTTCGTCGGGGATGAGATCGGCCATGGAGAAATCGCCAACCGGGTGAGGAATAACTTTGGTACGGCGTGCATCTCCAAATCGTTCTTTAAGATCCAAAACTTCGCCCTTGATAATCTCGAGCATCTTTTTTACGGATTTTAGAATCGCTTCGAGCTCTTTGATGAGTGCTAATTTTTCTTGATATTCTTGTTCCACCTTTAAGCGTTCGAGATTGGCGAGTTGTTGCAAGCGCATTTCGAGAATTGCGGTGGATTGAATTTCGGAAAGTTTAAAGCCTTTCATGAGGTTAACTCGTGCCTCATCTTTATCTTTGGATTTTTTGATTGTTTCAATTACTTTGTCGATCTTTATGAGAGCGATGCGCAAACCTTCCAAGATGTGCGCGCGATCCTTTGCCTTGTTTAAATCGAACTCAGTACGACGGCGAACAACTTCTTGGCGATGACTGATGTACTCGCCCAAAATATCTTTGAGAGTTAAAACACGCGGCTGGATTCCGCCCTCGGTAAGGGCGAGCATATTAACGTGAAAAGTTTCTTGCAAAGATGTCATCTTGAAAAGTTGATTGAGAACTTTTTTGGGATAAGAATCTTTTTTAAGATCAATTACGATGCGGATTCCATCTTTATTTGATTCATCACTTAAACCGCGAATGCCTTCGATTTTCTTTTCTTGTACAAGAGTAGCGATTTTTTCCAAGAGCGTTGATTTGTTTACAGCGTAAGGGATCTCGCTTACGAGGATGCGGAACTGACCGGCTTTTTCTTCAATAATCTCGGTTGCTGCACGCATTACTATGCCGCCTTTTCCGGTTGCGTAGGCTTGTTTGATCTCGTTTTTATCGTAGATGATGCCTCCGGTTGGGAAATCGGGCCCTGGGATAAATTTGATAAGATCGTCTACTTCAATATCCGGATTATCGATTAAAGCCATGATGCCATTACACAGTTCGGTAAGATTGTGAGGTGGAATGTTTGTTGCCATGCCAACAGCGATGCCGAGCGTGCCGTTTAAAAGCAAGTTTGGTAATTTGGCGGGCATTACGGTTGGTTCTTTTTTGGTGCCATCAAAGTTAGGAGCAAAATCAACAGTATCTTTTTCAATGTCGTGAAGTAACTCCTCGGCGATTAGAGAGAGTTTTGCCTCGGTATACCTGTATGCAGCAGCCGGGTCGCCATCAACAGAACCAAAGTTACCTTGGCCTTTAACAAGCATGTAGCGCAAGACTGAAATCTTGCGCCATGCGGACCATGGCATCGTAAACCGCTGTATCGCCATGAGGATGAAAGTCACCAAGCACGCGACCGACAACAGTAGCCGATTTGCGAAATTTGGCTGTGGAGCGCAAGCCCTCTTGCCACATGGCGTAGAGAATGCGGCGATGCACGGGTTTTAAACCATCACGGACATCGGGAAGGGCACGAGTGATGATAACGGACATTGCGTAATCCAAATAACAAGTCCGCATTTCTTCCGAAAGGGATTGTGGTATTACGTTACCGATAGCTTTTTGCTCTTTTGGTTCTTGTTCGGCCATAGCTTACTTTCAATAATTAATAGATTTACATGTTATAAATTATAAAGACGACTTTCGTATTGTTTGCCTTTTATTTGTTAGTTATTATTTAGTTTCTCAATTGTTACTCCCGGAGGTATCTGGAAATCACTTGACTTTGGTGCAGCGGAATCGTTTGTGGGTTGAAACAAGTCACCACGAGCGGAAGACTCGGATGAAGTTGCCATATCCGTGGTAGTAGATAGTTTGGCAGCATCTATGGCCTGCAGAAGCGCAGCCTGTTCCCTGAGCTCCATAAGCTGATCATCTTGTAAGTTATCGATTTCTTCAACCATCTCGCTGATGTTGCTTTGAATTGATGCTTTGAGCTCACCGTAATCCACCTGCTCTTCCGAGTTGCTATTGCGCCGATCCTATTGCGCCCGCAATAGATTGGCGCATAGTATAAACCCAACCCACAGTAATTGCCAGGATACAAACAGCAACGCCCGTCCAAAGTGAAAAGCGCTGCACAGCATCTACCGGCTGGCGTTCTGCGGCGTGAGCTAAAATCAGCTGACGCTTTTCTTCGGAAGACATGAAGCGGGGGCGCTCGGGCGGCGGAGTACTTGCCGCTGTGGCAACTCGTTTGGCAGTAGAGCGACGAGTCCGCTTTGGTACTGCGGCGGATGCATCTTCTTCGTTTGTGGCTTTTTTACGGGGCATATCCTCCTGTAATCGTTAAAAGTCATAAAGTCATAACGTAGTTGCTTGTGCATGCTTCGTTATAAACGTTAAGACGTTAAGACGAAATTGATTAAGTACGTTCCACTACCATTACCATTACATCTTCCGCGGGTAGATCTTTTTTGGTTATTTTTAGTTTGTTTACATTTTCGCGTTTGCAGACACCGAGTGCATTACAGAATTGATCTACAGTACCTAAATCGGTTTTGATGCCCGGGATTTGATAGTGAACCGGAACTACAATGCGTGGCTCGATTTGCGACATGACTTTAGTGGCGGTTTTAGCGTCAAAGACATCTCCACCGCCAACCGGAAGAATTAAAATGTCGACATTACCCAAGCCATCGATTTCATCGTTTGTAAGAGGCCTCTTGAGGTTGCCTAAAAAAGCAACAACCATATCCTCTGCTTCTATACGAAAAAGGATGGGCCTTTTTTTGCCTTCATCGGCCAAAGGATCTTGGACGCCGTAAACAAAAACACCACCGACTTCGTATTCGCCGGGTTCTGAAACAATAAAAGGCTTACCCGCAACACCCTCTACATTAAATAATTTCTGATCTTGGTTGGAGAGGAGGAGTATCTCCGGCTCGGCAACGCGAGGCAGGCGCATAGCGGCCTCATTTTGATATGGGTCCGTCATGAGCATACAAGACTCTTCACCTTGCTTAGTTTCGATGCGTATCGATGAGTATCCTTGCCAATATATTTGCATAGTTTTTACCTGTTTTAACCCAGAAATTTTAACATAGCCACCCCAATTCGGCAAGGGTTATTTTAACCAGGATTGACCCCGATTTTTAAGGATTTTCAGGATTGTTTTCTGATAGTTATATCCTGTTTTTTTCTGGTCTGATAAGTAAAGCCGCCGGCGATAGCGATGGCCAAAGCGTCAGCCGCATCATCGGGCTTGGGGGTTTCTTTGAGGCAAAGCAGACGCGTAACCATATATTGAATTTGCTTCTTATCGGCTGCACCGTGGCCGGCCACGGTTTGCTTGATTTCGTTTGGAGTTAGTTCAACTGTGGGGAGGTTGGCGTCGGCAAGAGCGAGGAGGATGACACCGCGTGCCATGCCCACATTAATTGCGGTTTTTACATTACTCTGAAAAAAAAGATGTTCAACGGATGCGACGTCGGGCTTAAATCTGCGAATAGCTTCCGTTAAATCGTTACGGACGGTTTGCAGGCGCTCGGTGAATGGAGCATCAGCCGGGGTATCAATGCAAGAATGCCAAACGTGTGTTAGTTTGGAATTTTTTATGTCGACTATTCCCAGGCCGGTGCGACCAAAGCCAGGGTCGACGCCGAGGATTCGGAAATCCCCCAATCCAACGCTTCGCGTCGAATATCCCCCTTTGACGAGGGGGCTTTTCATGCAATTGCACTTTGTGCAATTGTCCCTCTTTGTTAAAGAGGGTAGCTTGTTAACTAGGTCTACAGGCTGTGATTGAGGTTTACTCGGCATTTGTGTAGACGTTGGTTACATCATCGTGTTCTTCGAGTTTGGAGATGATGTCTGATACTTTGGCTTCGATGTTTGAGTCGATAGGAACGGTGGATTTTGGGATCCATTCCAGGCCAGCGGAAATTATTGTTAGAGCGACTTTAGTTGCAGCATCGTTGATGTTCGAGAGATCTGCGGGTGAAGATACGATTACACTCCCCTCCTCTTCGTGTGCAATATCCTCGGCACCGGCTTCGATCAGTTCCATTTCCAAATCATCGCGGTTCGCATCAGGGATTAAATTGGTACGAATAATTCCTTTTTGATCAAAGAGATAAGTAACAGAGCCTTGGCCGGCAAGAGTTGCTTCGTTTTTGCTTAAGATGAGTTTTATCTCATTACCGGTTCGATTGCGATTATCAGTGATGCACTCGATGATTAAGGCCGTTCCACCGGGTGCGTACGCTTCGTAAACAAGCTCTTCCATGCTAGATGCATCGCCGGCACCGGAGCCGCGAGCGATTGCGCGTTCAATGTTATCTTTGGGCATGTTGCCGGCGCGAGCTTTGTCGATTGCCAAGCGCAACTGAAAGTTCATGTCCGGGTTAGGGCCTTTATTACGAGCCGCGACCTCGATTTCGCGAGCAAGGCGGGTAAAGCTAGCCGCACGCTTTGCATCGGCTGCGCCTTTCTTATTTTTTATTGTAGACCATTTGCTGTGACCGGACATACTAAATAAACATTATCAAATTTAATCAAATACTTACAAAGCTTTACAAAAGAATCCTAATATAACGACTAAGTACTAGGACTAAGTACTAGGACTATTAGTTGGTAAGTTACCGCAAAGTTTGATTGTGGGCAAGTTCTTGACACGAAGATTCAATTATTGCAATATTCTTTACTTCCGATGCACCTTTAATTTCACGGAGGGAATGATGAAGATGGTGGCGCGCATAATTCGATCACAGAAAGATGGAACGGTTCGGGTTGAGGTGCAACGAAGTTGTGCTGAAGAAGTATCTTGCGTTGATGGTATGGTTTTAGGCACTCTGATCAGCGATTCAAGTGGCACAAATACTATCATGAGCTTAGCCAGCATGGATAATGATATCGGTAATAATGTAGCCCACGCAATCGAAGAACTGCTCGTCAAAGCATTCGAGTTGGGAGTGAATGAGGCTGAGCTAATTAAGAAATCCTATCCCCCGCCGTGATAGAAACAGCCGACAGCAAATAGCTGATCCCACTTCGCTGAAGCTTCGAGGGACGTGTGACTGATAGCTTTTAGACGCAAACTTGCGTCTTTTTTATTTTACGGACTTATTTATACCTTTAAAAACTTCCCGCATATTATGCGCTAAAGTTTTGTCGTGTATCTCGACTAAAAAATTTGGCTCCTGGCGAGTTTCTATCATTACAATATAATCACCGTTGATCCAGATGCTGGCAGTAAATTCTCCGGCATCTTTCCAAAAACTAATTTCGCGATCTACAAATTGTTTCTTAACCATCTCAGCCTCTGTTTGTGATTTGTTGCTGAGTAATATTAAATGTAAGCCTTTGGGTGCGGCTTTGCTCCAGTACCAATCTATCCATTCACCATAATGCTCCACAAAGGTATGATCCTGAAAGCCCCACCAGATACCGTCTGTGTTCATGATACTTTTATTCCAAATAGGAGCACGTTTATACAAATAAGGTAAAAGTTCGTCTTGAGTAATAAAAGTGATTTTAGGCGGTGAGTATACTGAGCTAGCTGATATTTGCTTTAAATCTTGAACCGCTTCTTTAATTACCTGTTTTTTCTTTTCCAGAAGCAACTCTTCTTGTTCGGCTAAATGAAACAAATCTTCGGGCGACTCGGCTACAAGGTAGCTGGCCGGGCCACCAATATCTTCGCTGATAACACCGCGTTTTTTTAGCTCTCTGGCAACACTATAAACAGTAGAACGGTTTAAGCCTGTAAGCTTAGCAACCTCGGCAGGCAGGATTTTGCCTTGTTTTAGAACAGCCAAGTAAACCGCTATTTCTTTATCAGAAAAGCCTAATTGAGCTAATTTGGTATTTTCCATATCAAAAAGTATAGCATGTTGTTTAAGTTTGGTCAACAGTATTAATATTTTGGCTTATTTAAGCTTTGTTTTTTGTTGAGGCTATCTTGACAATATTGGAAATTTGTGGTATAGTATGTTGTTAGAGAATAAAAACCCCGAACATTACAACAAAGGAAATCAGCATGTGCAAAATCCAATATATTACTTCGTTTTTTGATATGAACTTGAATGTATTCTTGGTTGTCAAAAATAACCAAGCATACCTATTAAATTTCGAAAGAGATGACTTTGGCTACATGTGCCCGTGTTGCATGCACCAGGTACATCGAGAAGCGATCATCGCCGCCGTCGATGACGCATACAAAACCGGAACTTTTTCCGGAAAGGTCATCTGGTGTTGTCACAAAAACAATGCCGACCACGGCTACGCAATCAATGGATTCAGCCGTGTAGGTGTAGCTTTCACAGGAGACGCTATGATGGCTGAGCGGTTGACGCCACGCTGTAAAGAATTGCTTCGCGAGGAAATCTTTAGATTGGAAAAAGAGGATCTGATCAAAGATCCAAGTCCAAGAATTTTTCCTTGAACTAACTTGAGGGTCGCAAACTCGCGACCCTCCCCTATCCAAGTTGATGAAGCTTTCGTCGACTTAGATGGGATGCTAACGTCCTTTAAAATTCAGAGGAGCTGAAGAATGATTAAAATCTGGAAAACGCATGTCTCGAACGAGTTTGTATGGCGCCTTGCTGGAGACACTGAAGTCCAGTTTGTAGAAAAATCCAAAGAAGCGACTTTGATAATTATCGGTGAAGAGCACCACGGGCGAACAAATAACCGCAAATGGATCCGAGATACCTGGGGTTGGGCGCTTACTTCCAGATCCAATAAAGAATTCCAACTTGGCGTCCCCGATCCGCGAGTCTCCGACCAGCGAGTTGCACGGATCTTCGAGTACTTGCGACTAGAGCTTGGAGCAATTGGCGTGAGTGAAACAAACTTGGATGAATTCATTACTGAGTTGTTCGCTTACTGTAATGGCCTTACTTGCGACAGCGGAGGTTGTGGGTGGCATCCTCTGGGACTTTTCCTAAGCCACTTTCCGGGGTTTCGTAATGATTCCGAAATTCAGACCAAGCTGTACCAACGCCTTCATACTTTCTTTAGCGGCTTATTCAGCCTTATGCCAATGGAGGTCGATAAGAAACTGCTCTGGAGGAGTTCGTGCGATCTCGAGAGGGCTTGGCTTGGGCTGGCTTATGGCGATAACCTTTGGGAACAGGTGGGTATTGGCAGCGATCTCATTGGATCCAATGAATCGCTACTGCAATTCATTGACTTTTGGGTTAATGCCGTAATTCCTCAAGAGCTAACTGATATAGAAATCCGGCAACAGTTTTTTGACGCCATCCGCCAGTGAGAAAAACCTAAAATACCTTCCAACTTAACAAGCCCGAGCAACTACAGCTCGGGTTTTTCTTATACTCAAAAACGCCCTTGCGGGCGTTTTTGGTGTGCGGTGGCGGCCACTCAGGGTCGCCGCTACAGTTTTTTTTATTCTGATTTTTCTGTTTTTTCGGGTTCTAATGCTTCGGGTTTTACGTTATCTACTTCTTCTGGATCGTAATCGCCTTCTTCGCCATCCGTGCCTTCTTCATCATCTTCTTCTTGAAGCTCGGGGAAGAGCTCGGGATGATGGTAGGAGAAGCCGGTGCCAGCTGGGACCAAGCGGCCGATGATGACGTTTTCCTTTAAGCCTTCGAGCAAGTCGACTTTGCCGGTTATGGCAGCGTGGATGAGCACGCGAGCAGTCTCTTGAAAGGAAGCTGATGAGAGAAAAGATTCGGTAGTAAGAGCGACTTTGGTAATACCCATGAAGAGCTCTTCGAGAGTGGCCCCTGTACCACCCGCTTCTCTTACCTTGCGATTAACATCCTCGGAACGAGCACGCTCTACAATTTCACCGGGTAGTAATTCCGTATCGCCTGAGTCTCGAACGTAAGCACGAGAGAACATTTGGCGGATGATGACTTCGATGTGTTTGGAGTTGATGCGCTGGCCTTGTGTTGCGTAGATGGAAAGAATCTCGCGGAGAACGTAGTTCATAACCGCAGGGCGACCCTTTGTTTTGTAGAGGAGGTGCAGATCCCAATGACCCTCTGTGAGCACATCACCCGCTTGAACCTCGTCACCATCTTTAACAAGAATCTTAAAGCCAACCGGAGTTTGATATTCATGTGCGGATTTACCATCCCAGACTACAAACAGCTTGCGCTTGTCCATGCGAACCGTGCCCGTATGTTCGGAAACGATTTCCGTGCCATCTTTGCGGACGATAATTACTTGCCCTTCGTTAACTTTATCTCCGTCTGTTATTTTTACTTCATCTTTTGAGGTAACCACATAAGCCTCTTCGCGTACCTCATCTGCAAGAATGCGGATGATTTTACCGGTTCTAGCCTGATCAACGATACGCTGGCCGCCAATAACTTGAATTTCGTGTGCTTCGGGCTCGGCAATTTCGATTTTACCATCAACCTCGGCCATAACAGCTTTGTGTTTAGGAATACGAGCTTCAACCAATTCTTCAACACGAGGCAGACCTTGTGTGATATCAACACCGGTTGCAACACCACCAGTATGGAAGGTACGCATAGTAAGCTGAGTACCAGGTTCACCAATGGATTGTGCGGCAACCACACCAACAGCAGCACCAAGATTTACATGTTCGTTATAAGCTAAATCATAACCATAACATCTGGCACATAAACCACGAGCGTTACGACATTTCATAACGGAACGCACATGCGCTTCGGCAAGAGGTTTCTCGGCTGATTTCAAGATCTGAATGTGTTCATCCGTAATAAGCGTATCCTTGGGAACAACAACTTTCTTAGTATCAGGGTGTTTAATTTCTTTGACGGAATAACGGCCCAAAATGCGAGTTAGCAAGCCCTCACCAATCTCTTCGCATTCTTCGTGGGTTAAGGGATGGCCAACATCGTCTCCGCAATCTTCGCAAGTGATAATAACATCCTGAGCAACATCTACAAGACGGCGGGTTAAGTGGCCGGCATTTGCTGTTTTAAGAGCTGTGTCGGTTAAACCTTTTCTTGTGCCGTGGGAAGAGATGAAATATTCGAGCACGTCCAAACCTTGGCGGAAAGAAGATTTAATAGGAAGCTCGATAATGGCACCACTTGGGTTCGTCACGAGGCCTTTCATGCCCACAACCTGCATAAGCTGAACAATGGATCCGCGAGCGCCGGAATCAATCATGGCCGCTACAGAGCCTTCTTTATTAAGAGCGGATTTGGAAAGATTCTTGATGCGATCCTGAATATCAGACCAAACTTTAATGATTTGAGTGTAGCGTTCGCGTTTTGTAAGCAAACCATCTCTGTATTGTTCTTCGATGATTTTAACGCGGCCGGCAGCCTCTTCCATAATATCATCTTTCTCAACGATGGTTGGAAGGTCACCAACTCCATACGAGAAACCGGATTTGGTGATGTATTTGTAACCCAAAGCTTTGATTCTATCCAAAAGCTGAGCCGTTACTTCGAAACCAAATTTATCGATGGAGCTTTGTGTGATTTCGGCGAGTTGTTTTTTACCAAGCAAGTCATTTTTATATGGCATGCCTTCGGGTAAAATGCGATTAAACAAGATGCGGCCAACAGTGGTTTCGGTTACTTTTTCATCAGGGTTTAAGCGTACATTAATTTTTTCGCGAATTGGCAGGTAGCCGGCTTGGTAGGCGTAAACCGCTTCATCAGTAGACGCGAAGCTACGTGTTTTATCACCCTCGGGTTCGAATAATGAGGTCATGTAATAAATACCCCAAACAATATCTTGAGAAGGAGTTGTGACAGGTGTTCCGGTAGCAGGCTTTAGTAAGTTCTTTGTTGATAACATGATATCGCGGGCTTCTCTGCGAGCTTCCTCGGTTAGAGGTACGTGAACAGCCATTTGATCTCCATCGAAGTCGGCGTTAAACGCGGAACAGACGAGAGGATGAATCTGAATTGACTTGCCTTCGATAAGTACAGGTTGGAAACCTTGGATGCCCAAGCGGTGAAGCGTTGGGGCGCGGTTCAATAACACAACTGCGTCGCGTGCGATATTTTCCAAGATATCCCAGACCTCGGGATTATCGGATTCGATGAATCTGTTGGCACTGCGAATGTTGTGAACAATCTCTTGTTTGATGAGCTGGGAAATAATAAACGGACGAAATAGCTCGAGAGCCATGGTTTTAGGCAAACCGCATTGATGCATCTTTAGATATGGACCAACAACGATAACCGAGCGACCGGAATAGTCGACGCGTTTACCAAGCAAGTTTTGACGGAAACGACCTTGCTTTCCTTTTAAGCCATCAGCCAAAGATTTTAATTGGCGTTTCTTACCGGTGGAAGCCAAAACCGTTTTGGAGTGGCGGGCGCTATTATCAATAAGAGCGTCAACAGCTTCTTGGAGCATGCGCTTTTCATTTCTAGTGATAACTTCCGGTGCGTGGAGCTCGATTAAACGCTTTAAACGATTGTTACGATTGATAACACGGCGATATAAATCGTTTAAATCCGATGTAGCGAAGCGACCGCCATCCAAAGCCACCATTGGGCGCATATCCGGAGGTGTTACCGGCACAACTTTAAGTACCATCCAATTTGGTTCGATCTTTTGTTGATTGAATGATTTTAACAATTTTAAGCGACGGATAAGGTGCTCGTATTTTGCACCACCAGCTTTTAATAATTCTTCTTCGAGAACAGCAATCGTTGCATCTACGTCGATCTTCTTTAAAAGCTCGTCCAATGCCTCAGCACCGATTTTAGCTTCAAAAACATGCCCAAACTTAAGAGCGTATTGATGATATTCGTTTTCTGAGAGGATCTTAAGAGGTTGCAGTGTTTTGAGTTCTTTCTCGGCTTCACTATTATCTTCATCCAACTCTGCAAGCTTGCGCTCTTTGTCGCCGTGGGCACGATCGAGTTCTTTTGTCTTATCAGCCTCTTTCATGTCGGCCTTTTCGTTGATGTGCTGAACACTGCGCTCATACTCGGACTCAATCTGTTTGCGCTTGCCTTTGTACTCGGTGCGTAATTGCTCGATAACTTGCTCGCGAAGCTCTTCATCCACTTCGGTTACGATGAAGGAGGCGAAATAAACAACCTTCTCCAAGTTCATAACCGAGAGGTCGAGAACTGTACCAATGCGAGATGGCACGCCGCGCAAGAACCAGATATGCGTAACCGGTGCGGCGAGCTCGATGTGGCCCATGCGTTCGCGGCGAACAAGCGAGTGAGTAACTTCAACTCCACATTTGTCGCAGATGATTCCTTTGTAACGGATCTTCTTATATTTACCACAATAACATTCCCAGTCTTTTGATGGGCCGAAAATTTCTTCAGCGAATAAGCCGCTCTTTTCGGGTTTTTGTGTACGATAGTTAATTGTCTCCGGCTTGGTAACCTCGCCGTAAGACCAGCCACGGATTATTTCGGGCGAGGCTAACTTGAGCCTGATGCCGTTGAAATCCGTGGTTTTGACGTTTTCTGTTTGAAAAAATGACATAAGCGAGGATTAAGATTTAGGAGTTTCTTCCTTATTAGATTCCCAGGTGAATTCTTCCGTGGCAGAAGCGGTTTGCTTGGTAACAGCCGGCCTGGTTTCTTCTAAACGTTTTCCATTTTTTAACAACTCTACCTCTAGACCCAAGCCTTTAAGCTCGCGCATGAGAACGTTGAAAGATTCAGGAACATTGACTTTGGAAATTGGTTCACCTTTGATGATTGCTTCGTAGGCTTTGGAACGTCCGACCACATCATCAGATTTGATGGTGAGGATTTCTTGCAGAGTGTGGGCTGCGCCATAAGCTTCCAAAGACCAAACTTCCATTTCTCCGAAACGTTGGCCACCGGATTGTGCTTTGCCTCCCAAAGGTTGCTGAGTAATGAGTGAGTATGGACCAATGGAACGTTGGTGAATTTTATCTTCAACCATGTGGACCAGTTTCAAGATGTAATTATAACCAACTGTTGGAGCGTGTTCGTATGATTCACCGGTGCGACCATCGAACAATTGGATCTTGCCATCTTCAGGATAGTTACCTTTGGCCAATTCTTCGTGAATTATTTGCTCTGAGATACCATCAAAAACCGGAGTTGCTACGTTATAACCACCAGCATTGGCAGCAAGGCCCATATGAGTTTCCAAAATCTGACCCAAGTTCATACGGGAAACAACGCCGAGAGGTGAAAGGATGATATCGACAGGTGTACCGTCTCCCAAGAAAGGAAGATCCTCAACCGGAACGATGCGGGAAATAACGCCTTTGTTACCGTGGCGGCCGGCGAGTTTATCGCCAACTTGGATTTTGCGAAGGTCGGCAACAGCAATAACAATGCGTTTTAAAACACCCGGTTGAAGCTTGTCGCCATTTTCACGCGTGAAGGTTGTGATGCCCACAACTTTACCGCGAGCACCATGCTGGAGGTAAAGTGATGTATCGCGGACGTCGCGAGCTTTTTCACCGAAAATTGCCCGAAGAAATTTTTCTTCAGCTGATAAATCAGTTTCGCCTTTTGGTGTAATTTTACCAACCAAAATATCACCGGATTTTACTTCGGCACCGATACGAATAACACCATTCTCATCTAAGTTTTTAAGTTTTTCTTCGGATACGTTAGGAATATCGTTAGTTACGACTTCAGGGCCGAGCTTGGTATCGCGGACATCCATAGCGAAATGCTCGATATGGACAGAGGTAAAGCGATCTTGATGCACTAAGCGCTCGGAAAGAATGATGGCATCTTCAAAGTTGTAACCATCCCAGCACAAGTATGTGCAAAGCAAGTTTTGGCCAAGTGCAAACTCGCCATTTTGGCAGGATGCGCCATCAACCAATACTTCGCCGGCGTAAACTTTTTGATCTTTATTGACGCGGACGTGCTGGTTTAAGCAAGTGGATTGGTTGGAACGTTGGAACTTAATAAGTTCGTAACGATGAACATCTCCTCTATCGGTTGTAATCTCCACGTGATTGGCTGCAAGCGATGTGATAGTTCCATCATCCGGTGCCAAAATTGCGTGACCAGAATCTACAGCCGCACGACGTTCGACACCAGTACCAACAATCGGTGCATCCGGTTTTATACAAGGCACAGCTTGGCGTTGCATGTTGGAACCCATGAGGGCGCGTTGACCATCATCATGTTCAACAAAAGGAATGAGTGAGGTTGAAATTGAAAGAATCTGCTTAGAGGAAACATCCAAGTAATCGATTTCATGTACATCAACAACCGTTGGCTCACCGTTTTTACGAGCCGGGGTACGATCTACCAAAAAGTTTCCCTGTTTGTCGATTGGCGTGGTTGCCGGAGCTGTCGTTCCTCGTTCTTCTGTAAAGGCATTTAAATAAATGATTTCACCAGTAACTTTGGGAATAAGAGGGATTTGTGTTAGTGGAAGATCGGTAAGTTTTTTGGCAATTTCTTTTGTTACCTCGTCACCGGCTTTGGCGATGGATTTTCCGGAGCCATCATTAACGTTCACACGAAGAATTCCACCAACTGCATCCTTACCATCATTTTGTGCCCAGTTCTTTACTTTGCGATATGGAGTTTCGATGAATCCGTATTCGTTGATACGCGCATAACTGGCCATGTGGCCAACGAGTCCGATACTTGGGCCTTCAGGAGATTGAATGGGACAGATGCGTCCATAGTGAGTACGGTGCACATCACGAACTTCGAAACCGGCACGTTCGCGAGTTAAACCTCCGGGACCTGTGGCTGATAAGCGGCGCTTGTGTTCGAGCTCGGAAAGTGGATTGGTTTGATCCATGAATTGCGAGAGCTGGGAAGACATGAAGAACTCGCGGACGGCAGCGATAACAGGGCGAGCATTTATAAGACGGCCCGGAGTCAGAACACTGATATCCTGAGTGCTCATGCGATCTTTAATGATACGCTCCATGCGAGCAAGACCGATGCGGAAGCGTCCTTTGATGAGCTCACCGATGGCGCGGACGCGACGGTTACCTAAGTGATCCACATCGTCCGGTTCTTCTTGAGTGTTATTGAGTCTGATAATTTCTTTTAAAATTGCGACGAGATCTTCTTTAGAGAGAATACGATTCTCTTCAGCAAATACCATTTCATGATCCCAAGGCATACCAAAACGTTGGTTGAATTTGTAGCGGCCAACTGAACCTAAATCGTAGCGCTCGAATTTGAAGAACATCGAGTGGATTAGTGATTTGGCATTATCGGCAGTTGCGAGGTCACCCGGGCGAATACGTTTGTAAACTTCGATATAACCTTCGTCTTCGGATTTGGCAACGTCTTTTGCGAGTGTTGACTCGATGTATTTATTCATCGGGTGAATATCAACATCAGCGAATGCTTTTAATATATCTTCATCTTCGGTTAAGCCAAAAGTTCGAAGCAATGAAGTAGCCGCAACTTTGCGTTTGCGGTCGATTTTTACGTAAATGACGTGATTGGAATCCGTTTCAAACTCAAGCCATGCACCACGATCAGGAATGACTTTAGCGCCATAGTAACGGCGTCCGCGTGCACTCTCTGCAGTGAAGAAAGCACCGGCAGAACGAACAAGTTGGGAAATAACCACACGTTCTACACCATTGATGACGAACGTACCGCGGTCTGTCATGACGGGAAGATCTCCAAGATAAATTTCTTGTTCCTTGGATTCATTGGTGCGTTTATTGACCAAACGAGTTTTAACGCGAAGAGGAGCCTCGTAAGTGATGCTCTTTTTCTTGGATGTCTTCTCGTCAAACTTGGGCTCGTCTAAAAAATAATCGACGAATGAGAGTTCGAGATCGCGGCCGATAAAATCTCGAACCGGGGAAATCTCGTGAAACAGATCTTTGATACCTGTTTCAATGAACCAACGATAGCTTTGCTTTTGAACCTCGATAAGATCGGGTAAAGCCATGGCATCGCGCGAGGCGGTAAAATAACGACGCTCACGATCTTTTACATCTTGGCGTCTGAAAACCATTTTACTCATGGTGTGACGTTTTTAATCCCGAGATATATTCCTATCCGGACCAAGGCTGAAGACATAAAGACGGAGAGCCTGGCGACAGTAAGAATGTATAACGGGTTTTTTAAATAAGATACAAAAACCCTCCGAAACATCGGTCTGGAGGGTTGATTTATTTTTTAGACAGAAGTGATAAGCATGAAATATTGTAGACTCCCTATTTTGGAGAGTTTTTTGCCGCTTTATGCAGCAGATAAATTTTCTGTCAAATTTTTGTTTACTCGCGCGATTATTACATTATTGGGCTTGGTTGTCAAGCTTTCTGTGGATGAACCCCATAATCACCTTTTACTTACCTTGGCAATATATTTGATATTTTTTTCTAAGTTTAGCAAAAAATCGCTTTGACAGGACTTGACATATCCCCAAAACTTTGCTTAGATACTATATCGTCTAAATTTTGGTAAACATATTTGATCTTTACACAAACCGAGGAGGTTCCCATGTATCAAAAAGAAAAGGAGCTTGTATCAACTTTGCTTGATTTGAGTGAGGCGAGCACCGACCTTAAGGTCACCTTGTTTGCGATCAACAGATGTTTGAAGACCGGGAAAGTGCCCAGGGAAGAAATCCAAATCATTTTGGAGATGCTGCCTGAACCTCCATTCTCCGAACACCCCCTTCACCATTTGCCAGAGCGAGAAGCGATGGTAGCAGAGCTTCAAAACCCCGAAGGAGTGGATGAAGAAGTTTTGATTAGTTTCAGAGAATACTTTGAAGCAACTCAAGACGCATATTCCAAAGAATACCTGACGATTCTGCGCGATCTGGACGAGCTTAGAGAGAAGCGAGATCTGGCAGACTTGAACGCCTGGTGGAAGCAATGTACTGCTGAAGAGCGGGAAATTGCTTTTGCGGCCATTGCCGATGCTACGGGCGTCAAGAAGCCCGAACGTTTGTTGACCACAACAGACCATGTGAAGCGAATCATGTTGTTGGCAAGGGGCATGGAAGCAATCCAGAAAAACCATGCTGAAGCCGCCAGCCAGACTTCGCGCTGGAAGGCTCTACCCGAAAAAGAGAAGCAGATGCTCATGAAGAGCGTCGAAACCCATACGGGTATGCCGGCGAAAAAATGGTGGAACAAAGCCACAACCACCGAAAGAACCAGGGTCCTGAAGCAGCTCATGGACGCACTCGCGACATCCAAAAAGCAGTCGCTTCAAACCAAAAAGAGCGCAACCAACGTTGCCTAAACCTTGCTCGACCCTTGTGTCGGGTTTTTTAATTTCTTTATATTTAGGCAAATTATGTAAATTTGGCTTAACAGAGGCAATATTTATTTTGCTAAGTTTAGCCAAGAATAACTGCCCAAACCCCTTGACAAAATCATCATTTTATGGTAAAGTTATTTGTTCATTAAATGAGATACCGCCATAAATCATCTCGAAAGATATAGAGGAGGAAGGCAACTCTTGCAGATACCCAAACAAGGGAATTCTGCGGAACGAGTAGGAGATTATGAAAATCCGGTTTCGACTGGAATTTCATAATAGTACTGCTTATCGATATTCAGCGCTTCGGTGTTATGAATATCCGCCATCTCCGCATTTACTTGCGGAGCCCTCTAGATCCTTCCAGATGATTTAAAAAACAATCAATGTCTCGAAAGACGTGGGGGAGAGAGATTCTCTCTGTAGGCAGGTGTTTTAACGCCATGTACTACAGGTGCTCCATAGACCTTAATGCAGTTTGGTTTTAGGACTGAACTAACATTTTGATGCTATGGTGCGGATTTGCCGGTATTTTTAATACCAGGTAATCCCCTCCGCATCTGTCGAGATATTTTTAATACGGACAATAAACATTAAGAATTATAAATTAAGATTTAAGAATGATTGTGTCACTTCGTGAATTTAACTATACTATCTACATAAAGTAGCTATAATTGGTTATTGGAATTTGATTATTGGTTATTACTAATTTTTATGCCTAGACAGAAGAGTCATGAGGTTGTAACTCAAAAATCCGATCAGATAGTAATTACTATTAATCCTTTTGATATTGAAAAAATGGTTAGAAAACCCTTGCCACCTGCATCAAGACTTCATAAAGATAAGCCCAGATACTCCAGAAAACAGAAACATGGGCAGGATTTTGGAAAAGATGAATAAAGTGGAAGGATGTTAGAAAAATGGCTTAAATACAAGCTTTTCTTCTACGATCTTTACACCAAATAAAAATCGGGCATTTTGCCCGGTTTTTATGTTTCCGAATCTTGCCCCGAGCACTTGACATTTAGCCATTTTTTTGCTAAGGTTTCAAATCTTCGAAATGGAAATCTTCATGGAGGGGAAAGCGATTAGCCACAACACACCCGACTCCGGCCGGCGCTGGACTTGGAGTGTGCCCTGGCACCCTTGGCTCGCATTATGCAATTGCAAAACTGTGAGTCGCCTCCATAAAGATTTCCACTTCGGGAAATCGACTCAGTGCGTTTAGTACTGAGAAACGATGCTTCCTCAAGTGCCATTTGGCCCCGAGGAGTTTTTGTTCGAGAACATTCAAAATAAGAAACGAAACTTTTTTTCGAAAGAAAACGAGGAACGAAAAATGACAGACGCGAACGAGACCAGGGTTTTCAGCTACCACTTCAACAGTTCGATCCCGGTGCCTGAAAAGGCACGTACCATGGGACTCGGACGCTATGCTCATATTGCCTGGCGCAACATGGAGATCGCGGTTCGGGTGACAGTGCCTGAAAAGGCACTCGAATTTAGCCTCATCGAATTACCAGAACAGAAGAAGGGCCACATCGCGTCCATCGAGATCGTGATGGATGCAAGCCTGGGCGACGACCAGATCCAAGTCTGTTTGCCGCGCGAAGATTTGGCAAAAATGCAGGACAAATTGCTCGAGGTCGATTACGACCGCGAGCAATTGGAAGGAAAGGTTGTTGTGACCATCTCATTGCCGCCTCCGGTGGCAGTGATACGTAAACGCATTAGCCTTCCACGTATCACCATGGGCGAATACTGCAGTAATGCATTGGTCTCCGTAGAGTTCGACAACGTGGCCGGCGTGTTCGAGCCCTACCAGGGTGGCAAACAACGCCAAGGACAGAAGCGTGGACGATACGTGAACAAGGATCGTACCGTGAACCACCGTTTGCAGACGATGAGTAAGAAGTGGTTCGGGTATTGGGTAAACCGCAAGGTGAACCCGGACGATCAGGACGCCCCGGTTGAGGAGTACAACGACACGTACTTTTGGCCGAGCACATGCCAGCTCCGTGTGCACGCAAACAACTACATGCGTCAAAGTAACCGAGACCTGGTTACCAAGGATAAGCATGGCAACCTGAGCTCGGAGAATCCGATGCTCGAAGGCGCGCACATGAACATTCTGCATAGCATTGCAGAATGTTTGCTGGATGTGTACTTGGTTCCTGAGTATGCATCGTTCGCGGGCGGCCCCGGGCAGCGTCAGCTCTTCACCCAAGATTTTCAAAAACTTGTCCAAGCAATGGACAACACAAAGATCTCGGATGAGCTGGCAAACAACTTCGCCGCGCCCCGTACCGATTCGCCCAACGACTTCTTCTGCTGCATGGGGGTCAACGACCCTCGTGACAACAACACAGTTGTTACTTATGCGGCATTCGGATACACCGCATCTTTGTACGAGATGTGGCAGGACGAGAAGAGGCGGTGGAACTTCGCACTCGACGATAAGGGCCAGAAGATTCCGAACAGGCACAGGGGCGCGCTCGTGATCATCCCCATTAAGACGGCGCGGCAAGCGGTAGGAGCTCTTTATGCCGAGTTCGTGAACGGTGGTATGGACCACTTCTACGAACAGCACGGACTCCTTATCCCGGACGAAGCCTTCTTGGCAGACGACGAGGAAGCTCGTCGGCGGTACCACGAACAGCGCAATCAAAAGCGCCCCGAATCCGACACATCCCAAAAAGATGTGGAGGGGGCGGATGACGACCAACTGCCCGTAGCCGATGGTGATCCCAAGGACGAGGGCGAAGAAGTCGAGTTCGGCGACTTTTCGGACAGGTTGCCACCAGCAGCATCCGATGATGAAGAAGAACCGGATGATGATTCCGAAGATTCGGATGGCGACGAATCGGAGGAAGATTCCGATGATGACACGCAGCCTCCCAAGGAGTAGCGTGTTGCACCTTACTTAAACTAATGCGGCTGCAAACTGCAGCCGCCTTTTTCTCTCGTGCATTTGCCAAACAAGTGCCTGGGAGTTGAAAGAGTTATTTATATCTTGACACACAATGCGGTTTTGTTTAGCATAAAATAATAATGCGGTTTACAAACTGCGAAGCGATGTGCAACCGGCAACGAAATTCATGGTTACTCAATTTATTGAGTTCTCTCTCCTCCCATGAAATTCCATGCCATCTCTGTACTCCGTTTCGCAGCTTATAGATCGTATATAAAAAATAACCACAAGTTGGTTATTTTTTTTATTTGATAGAGGTGGATGTTGCGATTGTTGAGGTTGAAAAATCTTGAAAGTAGCGAATAGTTTCATCGGGTGGTGTTGGGCCCTGTATCGGAGAGTATGTAATGTATCTGGTTAGTTTTTCTTCTAAGCCATATCTACGTTTGGCAGAAATATCCAATCTCGTTAAACCTCGCGGTATATCCATGTTTAATGCAAAAGTACCATCCTCCTCAACTACGGCAGATATTCCATTTACCACAATGGACGCAGATGGATCAGTTTTTCCTTGAACAATTATGCGGGGGCCATTTATTACTTCGTTGTTTTGAGGAGAAAATATTATAAGCGGAGGTGATTCGCGAAAAATCTTTGCCTCGTTATAGACATAATAACCCAATAAAAAAAACAAAGGTATGATTAGTAAAAAAGAAAGATACTTTGTGGGTGTAAAAAATTCGCTGCGTTTTATTTTGTGCGTAAAGGAATAGTTCTTTGCACCATTTTTTATATCATACCCATCGCGTAAAAGAGCAGCCCTGTACTTTCCAACAATAAACGGCGCTCTTCCATCCAGAGCCTTAACCAGTGTGCGCACGTGTCTCTCCGAATAAAAAGGATCATCCAATAAAGAAAATTTTTCGGACTCGAGTGCGTCAATAATATATTCGGGGATTCCGGATATTGTTGCCAATTGTTGTTGTGTCCAACCTCTGAGTTCGCGGAGTTCTTTAATATCTATTCCAAAACTCTGCTCTGTCCCAATACTTTTTTTTATAAAACCCATAAGGCACTAAAATCTCCTTTCATCCTCCTCGTCATCATCTTCTTCCTCATTTTTTTCTACGTCATCACCTTGATAATCCCCCGTCTCTTCTTCAAGCTCCTCATCATCCTCCTCGTCATCATCTTCTTCTTCCTCTTCTTTTTCCTCAACCACCGGATATTCGTCGGCAGGATCATGAGCGTTGGTGAAATCGGCTTTTAGGATTTCGCGCGGTTTGGCGCCGTCGGCCGGGCCGATGAAACCTTCTTCCTCTAAGAGGTCGAGTATACGTGCAGCACGGGCGTAGCCAACCTTAAGACGCCTTTGTAAAAGCGATGCACTGGCTTTACCGGCACGAATTATTTCTTCTTTAGCCTCATGAAGCAAGACATCACCATCTTCACCGCCGCCTCCACTTGATGAGAAAATTGATCTTGATCTGTCGTGCTCGACAACTTCCGGATCGTAATCTGCAGGTTCATATTTTGATTTCAAGTATTCGACAACACGATTTATTTCATCATCTGCGAGATAAACACCTTGGATACGACGAGGCGACGAGAGCTCGGCGGTTGAGTAAAGCATGTCACCGCGACCAATAAGTTTTTCCGCACCGGATTGGTCGATAATTGTGCGGGAATCCATGAGAGATGCTACAGAAAAAGCGATGCGAGCAGGGATATTGGCTTTAATGAGACCGGTAATAACGTCGACTGATGGGCGTTGTGTCGCAAGGATAAGATGAATACCAACGGCACGTGACATTTGCGCCAAGCGAACAATTTGTGATTCCACTTCTTGTTTGGAATTAACCATGAGATCGGCGAGCTCATCAACTATCATTACTATATAAGGAAGTTTTTCTTTGCAACGCGCGTTGTAGGTTGCAATATCACGACATTGCATCTTGGATAGTAGGTCGAAACGTTTGTTCATTTCCCGAACTGCCCATTTCATGGAGTTAACGGTTTTATCGACATCTGTGATAACCGGAGTTATGAGATGAGGTATGCCGTTGTAGATTGGGAACTCGACACGCTTTGGGTCGACAAGTATAAGTTTAAGATCATCCGGACCATTGGAATACAGGAGTGACATGATGATGCTGTTTAAACAGACAGATTTACCCGAACCGGTGGCGCCGGCAACAAGCAAGTGGGGCATGCGGCAGATATCAGCGTGCCACGGTTTACCGGTTACATCGCGACCCAATGAGAAAGTAAGCTGACTCTTGCGATCGCGCCATTCCTTGGTTTCAAAAAGCTCACGCAAGCCGACGATAGCAACACTTTGATTGGGAACTTCGACGCCTACCATGGATTTGCCAGGGATTGGAGCTTCTATGCGGATAGGATGCGCGGCAAGGGCCATGGCCAAATCGTTATGTAGCGCCGTGATTTTGTTGAGTTTGATGCCTTCTGCGGGTTTAAATGTAAACTGAGTAACAGTTGGACCTACGGCGACCTCGCCCATCTCGACAGGTATACCAAATGTTTCGAGCGTACGCTGAATTAAGAGTTGGCGACTTTCAATATCGCCTGAGGTTGGTTTTTGATCGTGAGTTGCTAAAAGTTCGTAAGGAATATCGATTTTCGGACGTCGTCTGCGCGGCTGGGATACTGCTTTTACCTTTTTGGGTTTAACGACTCCATCTTCGACAACTTCTTCTTCCTCTTCTTCATCATCTCCTTCATCCTCCTCTACTTCCTCTTCGGTTTCTACATCACCTTCGCTCTCAGCTTCATTATCTTTAGACGATTTGTTGAATTTACGATCTTTTAGACTGACCACGATGTTTATGAGAGGTTTAAAGATGACAGAGAAGATACGGGCTATGAAATTTACGATATTCATTAACCAATCTCCTATGGTTGATAGAGATGTGTTAAAAATGAGGACAAGAGACGTACCAAAAATTGCAGCAAAAAAGATAATAGCCCCGGCTACACCGAAAAGCGGGATAAATGGCTCCGCCAAAATCATACCAAGTTTACCGGCGGCAGCGTCGATGGCTGTTGCTGTGGCTTCCGTATCTTTAAATGTTAAAAGATGAACAAGTGGATTAAAACCGATGAAGAAAAGCAGGAAACCGATTCCGTTTGAGAGTTTTAATGGTAAACGTAGAGGTGAATATAAGAATATGCCAGCCGCAAAGATAAAAAATGGAAGAACTATTTTATCCCAGCCAAAAACATGAGCCATGGCGGAATCCAAGCCAGTACCAACAGCGCCAGCTAAATCAAAAAGCGACAAAAGCAAAAAGATTGCGACAGCAAACAAAATCACAGTCACAATCCCTTTTTGTGTTTGTGCGTCCAATTTTAAACGAAAGCCATTGCTTTTTTTTCTGCGTCTTCCCATGGTTAAGCCTTATTTTACTTTAAAATCACAAAATAGTCTAACTAAATAAAACTGCTGTTATTCTTGAATATCTACAACATCCTCGCCTACGGGATCCTCTGCTTTACCTTTTGTATCGGAAGCCAGATCAACACCTTCTTTTACTCGCCATGATTCAATAATCTCCGCACGAATGGTTTTCATGATTTCCGGCTCTTGCCTAAGGGCGGCCTTGGCATTTTCGCGACCGACTCCAAGTTTTGTGTCTTTGTGCGTATAGCTGTTGCCGGCTTTTTTAATCGCGTTCCATTCGACGCCGAGATCCAAGAGATCGCCAGCGATGGAAATACCCTCGTTATACATTATATCGAACTCACAAGTGCGAAATGGAGCGGCCATCTTGTTTTTGACGATCTTGGCTTTGACACGGTTACCTATTATACGATCTCCCATCTTAATTTGAGCACTGCGGCGGACCTCGATGCGTACCGAGGAATAGAATTTGAGAGCCATACCACCGGTTGTTGTTTCCGGATTGCCGAACATGACGCCGATTTTTAGACGAAGTTGATTGATAAAAATAACAGAAGTTTTTGTACGAGAAACGATGGCGGTAAGTTTGCGAAGAGCTTGGCTCATGAGGCGAGCTTGGAGGCCCATGTGAGAATCTCCCATTTCTCCTTCAATTTCTGCTTTTGGCGTGAGAGCTGCAACAGAATCGATAACGATTACATCGACTGCGTTGGAGCGGACAAGGGTTTCGACAATATCAAGAGCTTGCTCGCCATTATCGGGCTGAGAGATGAGCATATCGTTAATGTTGACTCCGATTTTTTTGGCGTAGTCGGGATCGAGTGCGTGCTCCGCATCTACAAAAGCGGCAAGGCCACCCATCTTTTGAACTTCGGCGATAATGTGTTGGGCAAGCGTGGTCTTACCTGATGCCTCGGGGCCGTAGATCTCGATAATGCGACCACGCGGTACACCCATAACACCGAGCGCGAGATCTAAAGATAGACAGCCGGTTGGGACTGTTTCCACCTGCATCTTTTTAGCCTCACCAAGGCGCATGATTGCACCCTCACCAAAGCGTTCTTTTATTTGATCGATAGCTTCTTGAGCGGCGACTATACGTGCGCCGGCCTCATCTACAACTTTTTTTGCCATACAACATTCAATTATGAATTACGAATTTATTAAATTAGTATTTAGTATTTAGTATCTGGTATTTTGTATCTAGCAGTAATTCAATATCTTAAGTAGCCAAGGTTACATATATACTGCCAAATACTAGATACGAAATACAAGATACTAAAGTCAGTTTGTTCTGTTTTTGTTCTATAAGCATCAGCTTAGCAAATTGGCGGGGAGTAGTCATTGGGGATAACTCTCTACTCCGCTAGTGCTACATAAAATCAAAAATATTAAAATTATAAATAATAAAGAAATCTAAAAGAATAATTCTGTTAATTAATACGAAATCCTGGTTAATCCTGGTTCTTGTTTAAAAAAGCCCCGAGTTAGTGGGGCTTAAGCTTTGACTACGGATTTAGGCAGCCGTTCATCCAAGGGAACTGGCTTTCTCCGCAGATGTTTGAATAGTTGCTGTCAATTATGCCGTTTGAACAGAGGCCGAATGATGTAGGCATGCCATCAAGTTCGAGCCAGACTGTGCCAATGACTGTGACACTGGTGCCATAGTAATTGGGTAGCTCTGAGGCGGGAATGCATGGTGCCGGGGCGAGGCCGGAAGTATCTCCCCAGTAGCGATTACTACCAAGCGATACTTGCCACCCGAATGAGCTGAGTGATGCTACAGGTAAGCTGAAGTTACACTCTGCAGTTTGGGACGTTGGAGCGGAACAACCGGGGACTTGGCTCCAATCGTTGGATCCGACTGCGTAAGTAAAGGTGGGCATTGACCAAGTTGGACCTTGATAGCGTAAGTTGATGCTTACATAATCCGAATCTTGCGAAGTACCTCCTGTGCCGGATGTGCCGCCGGTACCCGCTGCCCCACCCGTTCCTCCGGTGCCCGAGCTATCCGGGTAGCAAGCGCAAGTACCGGACCAAAAACCGTTTACACAAGGTTCGTTGCCGATGTAACCATTGGGGCACTTGGATGTGCAATCTTTGGTTGTGCCTGATGTGCACTCGGGTTGCGGTGCTCCGCCTGTGCCGAATGTTCCACCGGTGTTTGCCGAGCCGCCGGAACCGGATGCTCCGGCCGAACCGGCTGTGCCACCGGTTCCCTCTGCGAGGCAGATGCATGCACCAAGCGTTTTATCAGCAAGGCATTCTTGAACACCGCCATCGCAAATATCATCGCATGGCAATGTAGCGCCGGGTGGATTGCATGGTTCTGCGGTTCCGCCGCCGCCAGTCCCCGGTTCGCACATGCAAGGGCCGAATGATAAGCCGTCATCTAGGCACGATTGTGTGCCGGATGTTGTGCCGCAAGAACAAGGAAGTACGCTACCGGGCGTGCAGATTGATTGCGATGTGCCGGTGGGGCACTCGTAAATTGTTGAGTCGGTGACTAGATCACTTGATCTGGTACCTGCAACAACATCAAGAGTACTTGGTTCGATTTCATAAACACAACTTGCGTTATAGCCGAGGCTTTGAAACAGCTCCCAGCTAAAGATCGGGCGGCGTGTACCGTGTTGGCTCGCAACGGACACTTCGCTTTCGCCGAAGCCCTTTGCGAGTGCCCCGGGCATGAAACCGATACCACCTTTGTTTTCGAGAGCGCTCATAAGTTCTTGCTTCTCGGATACGGGATAGTTGAGCAAGTCTGAATCCTTATAGCCCCAGGATAAGAAGGACTCGTAAGAAAGGAAGACTTGGTAGCCAGTGACATCGAAGCCGCCACCCGGATAAAGCCTATAAACCTCAGGCAAGCCGTCGAACTTGATAACCGTGGCATCGAGTACAGTGCTGATGGCGTGGAATGCAGCAATGCGATAACACGCAAGCTCTTCGCTTGTTGCTTGGATACGGCAAGTGCGCGGCAGAGTTTGATAGCTTGATACATCGAGGATTTGATCGTCCTCAACAACAAGCCAATCTTTGCCACTCCCCTCATCAAACAAGAGTGTACCAATTGAATGATGAGTGATTGATATGCCGACCGTACCATGTTCAAGCGAGACTCCGATATGTGAAGCTAGAGCGGGCAAAAAAGTACCGGGTTTTGTGAAGTACTTTTTATAATCACCTCCCATAGTGTCGTCTCCACGGAGCCAATACTTGGGCTCCGTAGCCTGAGCATCGGCCAAGCTTTGGATTCTGACACCAAGATGCAAATGTTCTGTACCATCGCCGTTTAAGGCATTGGTTTGAACATACTGGATAACATCACTTGTAGTGACAGTATCCCCCGCCTTCCATGATAAGGCCGGCTTTTTACCGGTTGGGTCGGTTTTACTGCCGTGGCCATTAATGGTTAGGAATTTATGGATTGAAACAAACTCACCATCACCATTTGTAATTGTAATAGGAACTTCCAATACGTGTTCAATAACTGTTACCAATGTTCCATATCCGGATGCTTTGTCATAGAATACAATCTTGCCATTGGCTATTGGGTGAATTTCATCACCCGCCGTATAAATTAAATCGCGGCCAAGGTGAGGAATCCCGTGATACTCACTTAAGAAATCGCGATTGCCATAAAGCAAGTTCGCATCTTGAAAATCTGCGTAGTTGGTTGGATAACGTGCATCTTCTACATAAGACGATGTACCGTTACTCCCAAGTTTCGTGCCACTGGTGGAGGCTTGATCGATTTCATCACCGCCATCGCAGGAAATAAGCGCAGCACTGGCAATCAATGCGGTTAAGAATAATAATGTTTTATTTAAATTGCGGAGCGTATGTTCGTGGGATGAAATCTTCATGACACGAAGACCATTCCTTAAGTGAAGTGACGTTTGCGTATTTTTTTCAGTTGTCGATGTGCGTTTCATGTTCTCCTCCTAATCCACCGCTACTAGTTACGATGGATATTGGGGGGATCATTACGGACAAGTCGTTCATCACGTTCATCACGTTTGTAACTTTTATAACGAGTTGTGTTGTGTAAAAAGTTTATAGAGTTTATAAAGTTGAAAGTTTGTAAAGTTTGTAAAAGTCGCTCAGAGAGTAAATGAAGTGCAGGCATAACTTTTGTGTATTCGGTATATACATCTGATGTAAGATTATTATTCGCGCTTGCTCTTTGGCCAAAATGTGGCGAGAGGCTAGCTGAACAAAATGATTTTTTACTTGCATTTTGCTACGAACTTTTATCTTTTTCTGATTATTGCGGATAACCGCACTTGGTGAAATATTTTTTGAGAGCAGTTTTTATCAAAATTTGTATCATCTCCTCTTGATACATAAGATTGATGTTAAGCCAGTTACCATACCAGCTTAAGGTCGCATCCAAGGCCCGTGACCTCCTTGGGACAACCCAATCTTATTTTTATATTTCTGCCAAGTTGTTATACCTGCACTTGCATTTGTAATGGTGCTGGGGGGCGAAAGCCTTACTTACAGTGTCGGGTTAATTGCACTTATCGTCAATTCAAGTGATTAGTGACAAATGACAAACAAATAAATAAATTATGAATTAAGAATTTTGAATTAATAATTATGGAATTTAGATCGTTAAATATTTGTTAGGTAGAGGTGACAAAGTAAGTTTTGTCATGTGGTTTCATTACAAAAAATTGATTGCTTTGTGTATAAGTCGTTTTTTTGGCGCAACAAAAACCATAATCGGATGATTAGTGCGTATGTTCCGATGCAAAAGAAAAAATTTGTGCCCGAGATGTGGATATCCATCCAAGGGAAAAGTTCCGCGATCCTTGCGGCGAGAAAAATAATTTTACTTAAACCCAAGGTTGGTAAATTGATGATTTGAATTTGAGAACCAAAGACAGCAGAGAGTGAGCCGAAGAGCATAGCCCAAGGTACAATTGGTACAGCGACAAGATTTGTGAAAAGACCGGCAAGAGATATACGCTCGAAGACCAGTGAAATATAGGGAGTTGTCATGAGTGTCGCGGCACAGGTTGTGGCCGCGGCCTCACGCAAGCCACCGAACTCGGGCAAACGATTAAACTGCTCCATAAATATTGGCGTCCAGATAACGAGGCCGATCGTGGCCAGGAATGAGAGAGCAAAGCCGGCATCGAATGCGAGCATCCAGGGATCGTAAAGTGATAAAAGTGCTGCGGATAGTAAGCAGAGATGCCAGATGTTTGGAGCTCGACCTAAATGGCGGGCAAGCAGCAAAATCCAGCCCATGATGGCGGCACGTGCGACAGAAGCGGAGAAGCCAACGAAACCGAAGAAGAGCAGCATTACAGCGGTTGTGACGGTGAATGCTTGGTGGCGATAAAGACCAATGCCAAGCAGGATGGAGAAGACGACTGTTACTATGATTGTAAAATTAGAACCCGAGACGGCGATAATGTGAGTTAATCCGGCACGGCGAAAAAGATCTTTTGCTTGAGGTGAGAGATTGCGCTCGCCATAAAGAAGCCCGGCTACCAGAATACCTTCGTCACCGGCGATATTAGAGCTTATGCGACGATTGGCAACGTCGCGCCAAGATGCAAAAGAAGCACGCATGTCGTACCAAGCTGGTGGAGAGATAATGTTAAGTTTGACACTATTACAAAAACCCTGAGAATAATATTGCCACATGTAAAATTGATATCTTGAATCACCATCTTCTTGTTTACGGGGTTGAAGTGCACAGGTGATTGCGACTTTTGAGCCGACTTTGACATTATCCTTTAGATCAATTTGAATTTTAGTTGGGGCTTCGTAGAAATTCTTCGCAGGGAGAGTGATATAAGCTTTTTTACCATATGTGCTTTGCCAGATGCTTTGGATGGTGGCCGTGGTTGAATCAAGAGTTGATGGAAGTTTTGGCGGGACGGAGAGATCGAAACGGATTATACCAAGAGTTAGACTTAAAAAGATTATTGAGAGGAATCTGGTTTTACTTTTAGTTATGACAAACAGTAACCCAAGAATTACTGAGGTAATAATCCAGATGTTGAGTGAGTATTTTAAAAGCGGTGTTATTGAGTGAATGATGATGCCAACTAAAAAACCAGCAAGATAAAACATCCGGCGGCGTATATGTAGCCAATGTAAGATCTTTATTCTCCCCATATCTATTGTGACACGGAAAAAGATGTTTTTGTCAAGGGGACAAAAATCAAAAATTTCCAAAATCTAACAAGAAACCCCACTAAGCTCTTCGAGCTACGAGGGGCGGGCAAGATATAAAAAAACCGGGGATCGGTTTTGAAGATATTTGTATGGATTTGTAAATTTTGTAGATGTTTTTTAGTGATGTGGGTTGTATAACCAAACAGAATTTTCACTTTCTGCGTAATCTTTTGGCGATATCTCCTCCATCTGAAAAAGAAAATTCAATTGTTTGTCTTTTTTGCGCATTAGTACCAAGTCACGCTTTTCTTTGGAAACAGCGAGATAAAATGCTCGTTGCGCAAAAGTGGTGCACACAAATTGATCAATATCAATTACATGTTTTGTAACCCAATTAACAATTTCGGGACCAAAAAAATGATCAACTATCTTTTTTGTAAAATATGAAAAAAGCCTGGAAAAATCATAGGGAGTATCTACCGCTTCAAGAAAAAAACCGCGGAAACGATCGCGCTCTTCATCCGTAAGAACCGGAACGCGCTTTATACCGATTTGGTATTTTTTGGGCTTCTTTAGGTAATGCTCTATCCGATGTATTTCGATTCCGCGATTTAATGCTTCAATTAGCAGTATGTCGGGATAATCGGTGTTATTGGGTATAACCTCAAAAACCAGTGCAACATGACTCCAATAAGAAGACGTTGTATGACGGATAAGTTTTGATATCCAATAGCCTTTTGTGTGTACTAGAATTATGTCGCCAATTTTTAAGTTCGACAAAGCCGCTCTCATTGTTTTGTAACGAGCTTTTTGCATAAATCAATGCTTGTTCCAAACCCATTCACAAGCGTCGCTCCGTGAAATATCTGCCGGTGAAGTTGTTTCTTGAATCTCGATTGGAGTATAGCCAGGACCTTTGAAGACAATATCTGGCCGGCTGTTCCAATCTACCGCTTCATAGAATGATTTTTGCACCAAACCGCTACAAGAAAAACGTTGACGTCGTAATAAGTTTTTGCGATATGTTTCAGAGCAAATAGCCAAGAAGAATTTAGTGGTTGCGAGAGGGTAATATGGGGTATCGATGTTCATAAGCATGTAAGAGCGGACCCTGGATTTAATCCCCTTGCTTAACCAGGTGAAGCGTTTGATGCCCATATCGTACTTATTTGGATTGTTTAGGTACTTTTCCAGACGATGAATTTCTACACCGCGCCTGAGCGAACTATTGATTCCATATTGAATTGACTCAATAAAAATATTATTGGAATAACCTTTGGCGGAATCATATGGATAGATAATAAGCGCGGCATGATCCCAATAAGAATTGGTCGCTCTTCTCAGAAAACGACGCATTAAACCTTTTTTATGTCTAACTAAAATAATATCCGCGACTTCCAATTTTGGCAAAGGTCCGTTGATTTTTTCCAATTCGGATAAATTCAGCCGACCTCGTGGTGATTCGTTTCCCCTCTTCTTTATGCTCATAATTTGTTTATATGATACAATATTTTCAATATGAACACAAAGAATACAGTGCCCAAGAAGTCTGCTGCTAAAAAAAATAACCCACCACAAAATCAAGCCACCTGCTTTCCATCGGAATGGTTCAATGAGATTCCCGCGCCAATTTTTATTCTGAATGAAAGTGGCGAAATACTTTATGCGAATGACGCTTTTTGTGAATTGATCGATAAAAAGAAAAAGGCCTGTTTAACATCAAAGCCGATGGACATGATGGTAGATGAAGCAGAAAATAGAAAGTTTTTAAAAGACTTATTACAGGTATACAGAGGTACAACCATCAAAAGAGGAATTTATACATTAAATATTTCCAAACACAGCTTTAAGGCTCTTTTGGATATAGCACCGGTTTATGATGCCAAAAGAAAGCTCGTGCAATTTGCAATTGGGATTGTTTTAGACCACGATGCAAAGAAGGGATTAAGAAGATTGAGGGATTTGTTTAAGTAGACTATGGCAAATATCAAATAACAAATAGCAAGAGTTAAATAAAAAATCAGAGCTTTAATGGCTCTGATTTTTATTGCCTCCTCTCTTGCTATTTTATATTTAGTATTATTCTTGTTCCTCCAAAAACTTCTTTGCTTCGAGCGCGGCCATACAGCCGGTGCCTGCAGAAGTGATAGCTTGGCGGTAGACGCGATCCATCACATCGCCTGCGGCATAGATGCCTTGGATGTTGGTTTTGACGCCTTGGGCGATTATGTAGCCTTCGGCATCTGTGGTGATGAGATCTTTGCAGAAATCAGTGTTGGGGCGATGACCAATGGCGATAAAGACTCCGTCGATTGGCATTTCGAAAGCTTCACCGGATTGGCTATTCTTGATGCGGATTTTTTCGATCTTCATATCTCCCATGAATTCATCAATCTCTGTATTGAACATGAACTTGATTTTGGGATTAGCTTTGGTGCGCTCGAACATGATTTTGCTGGCACGGACAGCATCTTCGCCCTTGCGGACGAGCACGGTGACCGAGGCTGCGAACTTTGCTAGGGTTTGCGCGTCTTCCATGGCAACATCACCGGCACCTACTACTGCGACGTTTTTATCGCGGAAGAAGAAGCCATCGCAAGTTGCACAACCCGAGACTCCCCTGCCTTTAAATTTTTCTTCAGACTCTGTGCCGAGCCACTTGGCCACAGCGCCGGTAGCGATGATTACTGTTTTGACTTTTCCGGATGTTTTTTCACCATGCAAAATAAAACCATCTTCAACTTTTTCGATTTTGATTATTTTACCTTCGAGCAAGTTTGTACCGAAGCGAGCGGCTTGCTGCTTGGAACGCTCCATAAGCTCGGGGCCCATTATGCCCTCGGGAAAACCAATAAAGTTTTCGACTTCGTTGGTTGTGGTAAGTTGGCCGCCCGGTTCGGGACCAAGCCAAAGAGCGACGCTAAAACCTGCACGAGCGGCGTAAACCGCAGCCGAGTAACCGGCGGGGCCGGCGCCAATGATGCCAACGTCAGCTAAAATTTCATTTTCATTCATAATTTGTAAGTCGTGGTTAATAGTTGTAGCCGTAGTATATAATGGATACGTAAGATGATTGGTATGTACTTTATTACTTGTACGATTATTTGGCAACATTTGAATACTGGTAATAATCATTATGTTAGTTTAGTATGTTTATTAGCATGACAAATAAAAAATACGTTGGATTGGCAAGCGTTATAACAGTTATAACATTAGCATTTTGTTTTGGTTTTGAGGTATTTGCGCAAACTACGTACGGCCAGACTGATAACACATCAAGTACCGAAATTATCAATGAACAAAATGCAGACACATCTGATGTTGCGGAAGCCTATGCGGATGCCAAGCCTGTTAACGATCTATTCGAGGCGAAAATTATTGAGATCGTTGCAGAAAAAGAGGTAAAGACCCCAGAGGGGCAGTCCGTTACCCAACAAAAAATTAAAATGCGCGGATTAAAAGATACTTGGAAAAATGTTGAATTTGAATTTGATGGAATATCGGAAATAATTTCTGTAGGCTCAAACGTTTATAAAAAAGGTGATCATGTTTTAGTTAACCATCAAATTGATCCTGATGGGAATGATGTTTACTATATTGCCGATTATGTTAGAAGGTGGCCATTATACTTTTTAGCTTTTTTGTTCGCTTTGTCGATAACACTGGTTGGTAAAACACGCGGCTTCAGATCTTTAATCGCTTTAGTGACTAGTTTTATAATTATCTTGCAGGGAACGGTCCCCTTAATTTTGGCCGGGTGGAATCCACTTGTGGTTGGAATTGCGACTTGTGTATTAATTTTTGTCGTCCTTATCTATATCACGGATGGTTGGAACAATAAAAGCCATTTAGCAATATTAAGTTTGGCAATTTCGATGGTTATAGTTGCATTGTTCTCTTGGCTATTTACCTACCTGACCCGACTTACAGGAACTGCCAGCGAAGAAACTTTATTTTTGATTGGAATTGGTAAAAAGGCAATAGACTTTAAAGGCTTGTTTTTGGCCGGAGTGTTGATTGGTGCATTGGGTGTGTTAGACGATATTGTGATTGGCCAAATAGAAGCTGTTGAACAAATTAAAAAGGCCAACCCCAAGTTGCCGGTTAAACAAACCATTAAGCTCGCTCTGGATGTTGGCAATGCGCACATCGGTGCAATGGTGAATACCTTGTTTCTAGCCTATGCTGGTGCGTCTTTACCACTTCTTATTTTGTTTTCAATAAAAGAACCTCCTTTTTTAACTTTTACTCAAGTTATAAATAGTGAGATGATAGCCAGTGAGATAGTACGCACATTGGTGGGAAGTTTGGGAATAGCTTTGGCGATGCCACTTGCGACATACTTGGCTGCAAAATTTTACAGACCAACAAACCCAGACTCTTAAGATAAATATTTTGTATCATTCATTCTGAGAACGATTGATTCTGCCTCGCACGAAACATCAAATTCCGAAACCGAAGCTAAATCGGGTATTGTCTTTGTTGATGAACCAAGTAAGCCAAAGATAACCTGCATTACATCCGAGTGAGAAACGATGACTATGATTTGTTTATCGTACTTTTGACATAAACCTTTTAAAAACTTTTCGATTTTTTTTTGAAAATTTTCTGAAGATTCATCTGGATCTTTTATGCGTAAATCTTTTGTAAGCATTACTGTAATATCGGGCATTCCATCGGAAATTACATAAGATGTGGCAACCGCACGTAAGATATCACTGCTATAAATGTAGCTGACTTTAAATGAGCTTAAATGCTTCGCAAGAAGCTCTGCCTGAATTTTGCCTTTTTCTGACAAGGCTCCAATAACACCACCACTTTGTTGCAAGCCGTTGAAATCTAAGTTTGTTTCGGCGTGTCTTACAATTAATAACTTCATATTAGTTTCTTCCTATGGATAAATATTGAAAGCCCGCTTCTTTGGCGCGAACCGGATCAAAAAGATTGCGGGCATCAACCAGCAGATCGCCCTCTGCGGAGTTGCGGAGTTTAATGAGATCGATAGTGCGAAATTGTTCCCATTCTGTAGCGATAATTATGGCATGTGCGCCCTCGGAAGCTTTGTAGGGGCAATCCATATGAGTAAGTTCGTAACCATCCAAATCTTGCGAGCCGACTGTTGCAACGGGGTCGTGAGCCACTACTATCGCTCCCCTACTTGTGAGATAACGAATTATTTCTATTGCGGCTGATTCGCGAGTATCGTCTGTATTACCTTTAAATGCCAAACCAAGAACCGTAATCTTTTTTTGATCCAAACTACCAAGTTTTTCTTCGAGGCGCTTGGCCATGCGGATGCGCGCTTGTTCATTGAGTTCGTGCGCTGCATTTACGACGGGTAAAGGAACTCCTTTTTGTTTGGCGAGATATCGCATAGCCCGAACATCTTTAGGGAAGCAACTGCCACCCCAACCAGGGCCGGCCTTAAGAAATTCTTTGCCAATACGCGGATCGGAGCCGATACCCAGGGCAACATGGGAAATGTCGGCGCCAACTTCTTCAGCCAAGACTGCCATTTCGTTGATAAAGCTAATTTTTGTAGCAAGAAAGGAGTTGGCCGCGTACTTTGTGAGCTCGGCGCTACGGCGATCCATCACGAGCTTTGGACAATCTACATGTTCATAAGCGCGGAGCATGCGCTCTTTGGCAACATCTGTTGCGGTGCCGATGATAATGCGCGCAGGGTGCAGGAAATCGTAAACAGCGTGACCTTCGCGCAAAAACTCGGGATTGGATACAACGTCAACTTGAACACCAGAGGCTTCGCGGATTATTGCTTCGACCGTTTCTGCGGTGCCGACAGGGACAGTGCTTTTATCTGCGATAACTACATATTCCGTTACATGCCGGCCAATATCGCGCGCGGATGCCTCGATATACTGCATGTCTACAGAACCATCATCCGCAGAGGGAGTTCCAACGGCGATTGAGATAAGCTCTGCGCCCGGAATCGCCTCTTCGTAAGAATCGGTAAAAAATAAACGCCCCGATTGGACGTTTCTTTGCACGACAGAATCTAAACCTGGCTCGAAGATTGGCATAACGCTATTTTTTAGCTTGGTTATTTTTTCCGACTGAACATCCAGGCAGGTGACGACGTTACCCAACTCGGCGAGACAGGCCCCGGAGACTAAGCCCACGTAACCTGTACCGATTATGGTGATTTTCATACGTGTATATTAAAGCATTTAAGGGGTTTTGTGGCAAAAAAAATCGCTCCATTAATTATTGGAGCGATTTTGTTAGACGACAATGTTTAAGATCCTACCTGGAACATAAATTACTTTTTTAGGTTCATTGCCTTCTAAATATTTTTTGATGTTTTCTTCTTGGCGAGCGGCTTCCATGGCTTCAGACTCTTTAGCATCGGGGGCAACGCTGATTTCACCGCGGACTTTGCCGTTGATTTGTACGCCGAGCGTGATGGTGTCTTCGACTAACAAGACCGGATTGTATTTTGGCCAAGGCTCAAGATGAATCGATGTTTCGTTGCCAAGTTCATGCCAGATTTCTTCGGCGATGTGCGGTGCGAATGGAGCAACAAGACTAATGAATATTTTGTAATCATCATCCGTAATTGATTCAGCTTCAAGCAAAGTGTTAGTTAGAATCATCAATTGCGAAATAGCTGTGTTAAAGCGCATGGCATCGATGTCGTCGCCGACTTTTTTGATGGACTTGTGTAAAATACTTTCGTACATCGTACTTCGTACATCGTCCAATACATCCGGTTTGGAAGTCGTTGTTCGTTTGTCCTGCAGTGTCCAAATTTTATCTAGAAAGCGTTTGATGCCTTGGATGCCGTGCGTATCCCAAGGAGCATCCGTATCAAATGGGCCCATAAACATTTCATAGCAACGGAAAACATCCGAGCCGTATTCGGAGATGACATCATCGGGATTAACAACATTGCCTTTGGACTTGGACATCTTTATTCCACCCTCACCCAAAATCATTCCGTGAGCTGTGCGCTTAGCATAAGGCTCGTTGCCGCATGACTCCGGGATGTGACTAAGATCGTACAAGACTTTGTACCAAAAGCGTGAGTATAATAAGTGAAGAGTCGTGTGCTCCATTCCGCCATCGTAAAGATCTACAGGCATCCAGTATTTGAGAGCTTCGGGTGAGGCAAAAGCTTGGTCGTTGTTTGCATCGCAATAACGTAAGAAATACCAAGATGAGCCCGCCCAGTTTGGCATTGTGTCTGTCTCACGTTTAGCATCACCGCCGCAAGTTGGGCAGGTGGTGTTGACCCAGTCGGCGATAGTTGAAAGCGGTGATTCGCCGCTGTCGGTTGGTTCGTAGTTTTCGACATCGGGAAGAAGAATAGGAAGTTCCGATTCGACAACAGGTTGCCAACCGCATTTTTCACAGTGGATCATGGGAATCGGTTCGCCCCAATAGCGTTGGCGAGAGAAAACCCAATCACGTTGTTTGTAATTGACGCAACCGTGGCCGGCGCCATGTTCTTCGAGCCAGGCTACGATTTTTTCTTGTGCTTTATCGGTTGTGAGGTCGTTTAGAAATTCTGAGTTTATTGAGATCCCCTCGTCTGTCCAGCAGTCTGATTCGACTCTGACATCTTCTTGAGAGACCGGAGTGATATTAGCCGGCGGATGCAAGAGTTCGGCCAGTGCTGGCGGTGCTACCACTTTGATGATGGGTAACTCGAATTTTTTTGCGAATTCGAAATCACGTTCATCGTGAGCAGGAACTGCCATGATGGCGCCTGTGCCGTAACCGGATAGGACATAATCCGCGATGAAGATGGGTATCCGATTACCACTTACCGGGTTGATTGCTTTTAAACCCTTCATCTCCACACCGGTTTTTTCTTTATTTTCTTGGCGTTCGCGGTCGGATTTTTTGCGAGTTAACTCTTGATAAGCCTTTACCTCATTGATGTTTTCTATCGCCTTATGTTCTATCCATGAATTTACCAAAGGATGCTCGGGTGAAAGTACCATGTAAGTTGCGCCAAATAATGTATCCGGGCGAGTTGTAAAAACCTCTATACTGCCCGCTTCTTTATCATCCGGACTTTGAATCGTGAAAAAGACGGATGCGCCCTCGCTTTTACCAATCCAATTAATTTGCTGGGTTTTTATCTTATCGAGATAGTTAACATCTGATAGCTCGTTAATGAGGCGGTTGGCGTATTTGGTTATGCGCATCATCCATTGTTCTTTTTCGCGTTTCTCTACTTCGCCCCCACAACGTTCGCAAACTCCACCTTGCGCTTCTTCGTTTGATAATCCGATTTTACAAGATGGGCACCAGTTGATTGTTGTGGTGGTTTTAAAAGCTATACGTTTTGAATCTTGATAATCACGAATTGCCAAGTCACCATCTTTTTGAATTTCGGTGGGAATTTCGAGTTCGGTTATAGGGCGAGCTTTTTGCAATGATTCATCAAAATAGGCATTGTAGAATTGAATGAACATCCATTGTGTCCATTTGTAGTATTTGGGATCGGTTGTGTTTATTTCGCGTGACCAATCGAAGCCTGTGCCGAGTGATTGGATTTGGCGTTTAAAGGTGGCTACGTTTTTCTCCGTGATTATGGCGGGTTGCATCTTTTTCTTGATGGCAGCGTTTTCCGTTGGCAAACCAAAAGCATCCCAACCGATTGGGTACATCGCATTTAATCCTTCCATGCGCTTTTTACGTGAGACTATATCGAGAGCGGTGTAAGAGCGGGGGTGGCCTACGTGAAGGCCATCGCCGGATGGGTATGGAAATTCAACCAAAGTGTAAAATTTCTCAGTATTGGTTTCAGATGGTTGTTTGGCGTGATAGGTGCCGTTGTCTTCCCACCATTTTTGCCATTTTTGTTCGATATCTTGAAAAGGATATTTGTTTGCCATAATGACAACAAATTATCACGAGAATACAGGATTGTAAATCACCCATCATCGTACCTCGTACATCGTACATCGTACAAAAACAGATACAAAAATCCCCCATCGTTAGATGGAGGATTTGATTTTTGGTTGGTACTTAGCGAGCTTCGGCAGGACGAGCCATATTGACTACGATCTGACGACCACCCATGTCAGTCTCATTAAACATCTCGATAGCTTTCTCAGCGGCTGCTTCGTCTGTCATTTCGACGAAAGCAAATCCACGAGGACGGCGAGTTTCGCGATCTAATGGGATGAACACGGATACTACATCGCCAGCTGCGGAGAACATCTCTTCGAGTTCTGCATCAGTTGCGCGATAAGGAATACCACCTACAAATAATTTTACAGGCATGCGTATAACATGAAGAATTAAACTGGACTTCTTTGCGCACACCAGACGTAAAACTACATCCTACTCCTTCGACCCTGACAGGGATGGCCCCTATTAGGATGGCATTCGCACGAACATTCCAAGTAGGAGTATAACACAAATAGCAGGAAATTGCAAGCCTAAGCTCAAGAAACCAGAGCTAAATTTGCAACGATATGAGGCAAAATGCTATCTTTAATGCAAGAACAAATATGAATAAACTATACTTTTCCGGGTTTCTACTGCTATTAATGGCTACACTTAGCGCAGGATGCCAACAAACTCCCCTCAGAGAAAACGCCCCAACCGTTTCACAGACGCCCTTATTGGTTCCAGTGGAAGAGGCGGCAGAGGCGCCGGATGAGCCCGTGCCACAAACAAAAATGGCCATGCCTTGTTTACAATTTAAAAACAGAGACGGTCTCTTAAAATGGCTTGATGCCTACCAAGGAGGAGAGGAAGAGAAGGCTTTGAATATGGCAAAAAATATTCATTTGCCGGATAAACCGGAATTACAGTTTATTAATGCCGTGCGCATGTCGCAAGTTGATGGAGCGTTGCAAACCAGCCTTTGCAACATTCAGAAATCTTTAGGTGTCTACACTTGGGCTGTAGAATTTGCTGATACAACCACTGTCTATGCCTATCGAAATCCAGATTATAAACAAATTGCTGTGGCCATGCCGGCAATTACCAAGACAGAGCAAGCATACACTTCAACAACAGATTTAACTCAATTAAACTTCCCTTTGTGCTTACCAAAAACAATTACTCCTTCGGAATTAATTTGGTTTTGTGGGACTCCTTACGAAAACTGGAAAGAGGTTCATGTTAACCGTAAGATGGGAAACATGAAACAAATATCTTGCGAGATCAAAAAAGGAGATGAAATTGTTAAACCCGGTTTGGGTTGTTTAGACCCGAGTGCAAGCCAATAACCAGAGCTAATAGCTGATAGCAGGTGGCGTGCTAGATCCTGAAATGAATTCAGGATAATTGCAAACAAAATACTCTGATCAGTTGCTGGATACTTGAACATCGACACCTTCGGTTTTGCGGAAACCGATGCGGTCGGGGGCGTAATCATTTGATAAGCCCATCATGGAGGCAAAGATGATGGATTCCTCGCCCTGGCGATCGCGAATGGAGTCGATCGCTTTTGTTGTTGCGTGATGTTTTGATACTGCGCCATCTTTTATAAAAAGAGGACTCTTGAATGGCACATGAAGTTGATGAAGCGGTGGAACAAGATCTATTAAAGTGATAGCTAAAAACGTAACGGACTCGCCATGCCACATTTCGGAGAGAGCCTTGCAGGCGGCATCAACCAAACTAAATGGATCGTTAACCGGATCGGCAAACTTTATAGTTGTTCCACGTCCTACGTCCCACGTCCTACGTCCTGCGTCATCAACAGTCCCGACTTGGACAACAATAGCGCGAGCGTAATGACCAAATGAACGTAGGCGGCGACCGGCGCGTTCGGTGAGGCGAATTAAGATTGGTAAGATTAAATTATTTTCGTTGGCGCGCTTGGGGACGCAGAAGGAATGACCTACTGATTTTGGCACATCGTCGCTCGTCCTAATCGTCCCACGTCCCACGTCGCTCGCAGGAGAGGATTGTTCGAAGCGGTCGATTTCTTGGCCGGATATGCGTTCGTGCCAGTAGTAGCCGGCGACGCCGAGAGCGCGGATGAGGTTGCCTACGGGATAGTTTTTTAAGTCGAGAAGATTGTAGATGCCGAGTTTATTTAAGCGGCGACGGATGCGTTTGCCGATTCCGCAAGCATCTTCCAAATCGCGAGTGGAGAGCACGTCATCGAGGTTTTCTTGATTGATTATTGTGAGGCCATTGGGCTTTTGTACTTCTGACGCGAGTTTAGCCAGGAACTTACTGGATGCGATACCAACAGAGCAACGTAACCACTCGCCTACTTCGGATTGAATGCGCAAGCGCGCACGGCAGAGTGCCCAAGAAGCTTCGGCTTCATCGCGGTACCAGCCGGTTAAATCGAGGAAGACTTCGTCGATAGAATAATGCTCGACTTTATCTGTGATTTCGTGGAAGAGCGAGAATACGCGTGAACTGACTGCACGATATTTGGCGGGGTCGTTTTGGATAAACTTCATCTGCGGGCAAACTTGTTTGGCAATTTCCATGCTCATACCGACCTTGACGCCGCATTTTTTAGCCTCTACGGATGCGGCGATGACACAGCCGGCTTTGTGTAAATATGCGCACACGCCCAAAGGACGCCCGCGAAGCTGCGGGTTAGCTTGTTGCTCCACACTGGCGAAGTAGGAGTTCATGTCGACGTGACTGAATAACCGTCGTCCCACGTCGCTCGTCCCACGTCCTGCGTTGGGTTGATTTGGTGGGGATGACATACTTCAATTAACAATTACGAATTAACAATTACCAATGCTGGAATCGCTGATGCGATATTTCTATATTTTTACACCTTGAGCCAAGACAGCCATTTTCGTTCCAGTGCCTGCTCGATATTGATATCGAAGTGATTAGAGAGCAGTAATACTTGGCCCAGGACATCCGCAACTTCATCCTCCATTTTATTTCTTATCTCTTCATTTGTAAGACCTTTTTTTCGCGCTCTGTTGGTAAGCATTAAATATTGTTGAGTCAACTCCCCCATCTCTTCTTGCAGTTTAAAAACAAACCAATCATCATCTCGCGATATTTCATTTTTCTCAGCATATTTAGCTGAAACTAATTCCAGTTTTTCTATGTAGTAATTAAGTTCCATAATTTTAATGTATTAAAAATCAATATAAATATTTATAAATATTTACTCTTTGTATTTTGAGTTTTGTTCTTTTAAGTTTATAAAATCGCCATTTCCTCCAACTCCCATTTAAGCGTTTCCGTATAAAATCGTAGACGAAAAGCGTTGGCTTTGTCGGTGACGGAATAGATGTACATTTTGTTGCGGCCTTTGCGCTCCGTATGAACTAAGTTTACCGAGGTGATGCGGTAATAGCGGTTGTTCCACTTAAAAATCACCGGCTCTGCTCGATCCTGGCGGAAGGTCGCGATTACATCGACCGGTTCGTTTACGGATTGGTACATATTGTTATCGTCGCACGTCCTACGTCCCACGTCGTCCAACCAAGAGCCATCTTATTTGTTTTCGTAAATGGAAATGCTTTGGATGAATTTGACTAAGGTTTGCTCAATACGAACTGTTAATTCGAAAGCTTGATTAAACTGATCTTTATTGAAGTATTCTAAATCCACTGCAGAATAAAGCATGGAGCGCGTCTCCAAACAAGAACCCTTTGATATTTTTAAGTATCGTGATAATTCCTTGTCCCCCTTGCGCCCAAATCCTTCGGCTATATTATTTGTAATAGAAATTGTTGCCCTTTGTATTTGGTCTTTAAAAGCATAGTCCCGACAACCCCTAAGGTTTCCGTAGACAAATTTTACGAGTTCTCGCCCTATCTGCCAGGCTATAATATCTTCAAATTTTTCTATTCTCATAATGACGTGGGACGATCGGCCTTATTTCAGTGGATTCTTATTAGGATAACAACATTTAACCGTATCTAGATAATCAATGCCGCAAAAATATTTGCAGATGGATTTGCTGCGTACGGCACAGCGATGCTCATTGGTGTTTTCCGCGGTATTCCATGGACATCTTGATTGCTCCCAGCTTATTTCATCCGCCGGTGTTGTCAGGTCGATATCCATATTTGCACCAGATAATTTTTTAATAGTTTCTTGTTGCATAAAAAATTATATTGTTAAAAGTATTTTTATAATGACGTGGGACGATTGGGACGAGCGACGTAGGACGATTAGTTGAGTTTATCCAAACTTCCTAATCACCGCTTTAACAGTCCCCTGGATGACCGGGTCGTAACAGTAAATTGGCTTCATGGTGGAGTTTGCCGGTTGGAGGCGAATGCGGTCGCGTTCGCGGTAGAAACGTTTTAGGGTGGCGTAGGCGTTATCTAGAAGTGCTACGACGACATCGCCGTTTTTGGGCGATGGGTTGCGCTCTACAACGACGTAGTCGCCATCGAAAATGCCGTCTTCGATCATGGATTGGCCTTTGACGCGGAGTACGTAGGAGTTGGCGGAGTTGGGTGCGAGATCCACGGGGATGGCGATTGTTTCGTGCTCCTCGACAGCCTCGATTGGCACACCTGCGGTAATGAGCCCGGCAAGTGGAAGCATGATACTGCGCCCCCAGCGTACAGCTTTATCTGTTGGCTCGAGCTCACGGGCGGCACCGCCCGCTTTTAAGAAACCGCGAGAGCGCAAAGCTTGGATGTGCACGTGCACAGTTGAGGGAGAGGCGAGGTTAAGGCCATCGGCGATTTCGCGGAACGAAGGAGCGTAGCCGCGATCGTTGATGAAATCGATTATGTAATCGAGAACCTCTTTTTGCTTTGGTGTGAGGGGTTGGAGCATAAACTTTTTTACAAATTAAATTACTCTTATTGATAATTTGATTATAGAACAAAAGTAGAACAGTTGTCGAGGATTATAAAATGGCTGGATTGAGGGAAGATTATTAAGTTTTCCACATGACTTGTTCGTGTATTGTTCGAATATTGTCTTGAACTTTGATTTGCTCGATTAACGGATTAACTCGATTATCAATTATATATATCTGAAATTGTATAATAAATAATCATGGTAATCGTTAAATCCTACGAATCGTGGTTCAGACAATTAACTCTTGCAACGGTTTGCATCTGGGCTTAAGATACTTACTTGAGCAATAACCTATCAATAATATGCAAAAAGATTTGAAAGCTGATGCACTCGCGTATCATTCATATAAAAAACCAGGGAAGATCGGACTATCGATTACTAAGCCTTGCATGACCGCAGAAGATTTATCGCTCGCCTACACGCCGGGCGTGGCTTACCCTTGCCTTGAGATTAAAAACCGGGCTGAGGATGCGTACAAATATACGGCTAAAGGAAATTTGGTTGGAGTTGTGAGTAATGGAACGGCGGTTTTGGGTCTGGGGAGTATTGGCGCGCTGGCCGGGAAGCCTGTAATGGAAGGCAAAGGCGTTTTGTTTAAAAGATTTGCTAATGTTGATGTATTTGATATCGAGGTTGATGAACAAGATCCGCAGAAGTTTATTGAGACGGTTGCAAGATTGGAACCAACTTTTGGCGGAATCAATTTAGAAGATATAAAAGCGCCCGAGTGTTTTGTGATTGAAAAAGCTTTGAAAGAGAAGATGAATATCCCGGTGTTTCATGATGATCAGCATGGGACGGCGATTATTGTTTCAGCCGGGTTAAAGAATGCTTTGGAGATTGCCGAAAAAAAGATTAGCGAGGTGAAGATTGTGGTAAATGGTGCGGGTGCGGCGGCGATTGCTATCTCTCATCTTTTGATTGATGTGGGAGTGAAAAAAGAAAACATCTTTATGCTGGATAGTAAGGGATTAATCTCGCTAAATAGAGAAAATCTTAATGAGTACAAATTATTTTTTGCACAAGAATCGGAAGATGTGACGCTGGCGGATGTGATGAAAGGTGCGGATGTGTTTGTTGGGGTTTCGACCGGGAATATTTTAACGGCCGAGATGGTGAAGACCATGAATGAAAAGCCCATTATTTTTGCGCTGGCTAATCCGACTCCGGAGATTGATCCAAAACTTGCTCGCGAGGCTTCGCCCGGGGCAATCATCGCAACCGGTAGGAGTGATAATGCCAACCAGGTGAACAATGTCTTGGGTTTTCCGTTCATATTTCGCGCGGCGCTGGATGTGCGAGCGAGTGAGATCAATAAAGAAATGAAACTTGCGGCGGTTGAAGCAATCGCGGCGCTGGCGCATGAGCCGGTTCCGCGAAGCGTTGCTGATGCTTACGGGCAAGAATTTACTTTTGGCCCGGAGTACATAATTCCCAAACCTTTTGACCCAAGATTGCTCGTGCAAATTACTCCGGTAATTGCGCAAGCGGCTATGGATACGGGTGTGGCGAGGAAGATGATCGAGGACATGGAAGCATACAAAACCGAGCTCGCCAAAACTTCGGAAGAGCTTGGGCGTGGGAACTTTTGTTATAACTGCACTGTCCGCAAAAGTGGGTTGGAGAATTTGATTAAGTAATTATACTGCCTACAAAAAAACCGCGCCCGTTTGCACGAAGCTTTAATTAGCTTTGATGCAATTTTCTTGTCACTTTCTACCACAAACAAACGTTAGATCTGTTATAATGAATTTATAATATGAAGAACTATATTTTGATAGTCCTGTTTATCGGGATACTTACTTTAGCGGGGGGTTGTACCAATCAGAAAACGCAAACCACAACAAAAGATGCAACATATTTAACTTACGTAAAGTCGACCGAGGATTCGTTGCAGTATTGCGATGGCGCTAATATGGATAGTGAGGGATTTAAAAAAACCATCACTGATGTTGTTACAACTGACACAGTGATAGATGATATGACGCAAAATGAGTTGGCCAAGGCGACTGTTTTGGCGGCTACATCGGGCATGTGTAAAGACGTATTGGAGAAAACGGAGGTCAAAGTGGCGGGTTATAAAGCGTATATTGGAGCAATTGATGCTTGGGCCGGGGTTTCTATAATAATGTGTAGCTGCCGCCCGGAAATTGAAGTTAATTTGTTGCGATTGCCTGGTGTGAGCAACGTTGTTTTTCAATAAATTAATATTTACACAAAATACGGTTATGCCAAACAATAAACTTTGCGTTACTTTCGCCGGTGCAGTTGGGAGCTCTAAAACTCCGATTGCGAATTATTTGAGCACGAAACTAAATTTACCCGTGTTTAATAATGATGCGATAAGGACCGAAGTGATTGAGGATTTGGGTGGGTTTGATGAGGATGCTCATAAAGCCAGGAGGAACGAGAGGTTGAAAGGGATTTTGGAGAGCGGAACATCTTTTATTTGTGATGTGAGCGTGGACAGAGAATGGGAAGTTTTTAAAAAGAATCTTGAAGCAAGTGGCTATAAATGGTTTATTATTAGTTTGGATTTAAGTAAGGATTTGTTGGTGCGATTGTATAAAGCTAAAGGGTATTTTGAATCTCTGGAAAGAGTGGATCAGTTATTTAATGATCATGAAATCTTTTTAAATAATTTTAGTGGAGACGTTGGGTTAAAAATTAGCGACCCAGAGTTTAAAGAGAGGCTTGAGATCAGCTTCGATAAAACAAAAAACCTCATGAAAGATCACGAGGATTGATGAGAGGATTACAATAGAAAAAGCGCAAATTATATCTACTGTTACAGTGGCTCGATGAGCTCGTTTTTTTTGCTAAAAGCCAACTGCTACCGCTTCGCTATTGCTGGTGGTGCGCTCGCGCATGCGAAGCTCGAGACTCGATGTGTTGCGATGAGGTGCAACGAGAGAACCGGCGGGGCGATCATTTACCGCCACCTTGGTAACCGCACTCAGAGCGCATCCATCATACGACAACTTGAGACACATCCAACCGAGGCGCGTGTCCCAAACGTAGCAAATGTTATTACTCCGCTCGAGAGCAACCAAGTCCACCTCGTAATCACAGCCATTATAAAAGAACGTCTCCACCACAGATCTCCTTTCTGCAACAAAATGTTGCAGCGCGGAGAATTTAGCATCATTTTGTGTTTTGGTCAAGGTCGAACCTTGTATGATTTGATAAGCTTTTATAACGATCTATTGTAAATTGTGTGCAACGCATTATATAATCATTATTAGTAAAGGTTTTCCTAATTCCAAATTATCATGATGAACAACCAAAAAACGTGCAATATTAACGACAAAGACAGAGTCATTATTGCAAACAACTATCTAGAAATACCCCTTTGGAAATTACTAATCAGCTTTCCGGCGATTTACATACCGGCTATTACCACATTGCCTTTTGTTTTTTTGAGCGGCTTTCTAATGCGAGTACACTTAACTTTCATTGGAGCTAAAAATCTAAAAAAATATAAGGATTTTATACCCAAGAGAAGCTCTTTTCGTTACGACTATAAATCACAAATCGTTGTAGACAATACATCTTATTATCTTCGGCAAAGACTTTTTTGGTTCTATAACTGCGGGATCTATTGCCCATATAGCGTAGCCATTTTTGAGTATAATGCCTATCTTACAAAAATAGTTGAGAATTGGTGGTGCCCATTTACGCATGATAAAAAGAATACATACTCAAATGCGCCCATAGATAAATCATATTGGCACATAGATGAAGACCGCAGAAAAAAACTCCATAAAGATGATCTGGAAAACCCAATTTGGAATGGGGAAAAATAAGGTAAAGGTTTTACTTAATATTTTATTTTTATGTTAAACGACCAGGTGCCGCGTCATATTAGTAACGAAGAGCGAGTCAAAATAGGACTTCATTACCAAAAGATACCCCAATGGAAACTAACCCTTGGCATGCCTTTGATATATATCCCGGCAATTACCACAATGCCTTTTGTTTTGTTAAACAGTATCTTGGTGAGGTTGCATCTGTATTTTTTTGGCGCAAAAAATCTGAGAAGATATAAGGACTTCATTCCCAAAAAGGATTCTTTTCGATACGATCTTAAATCTCAGATCTCGGTAGATACATCTTTTTATTATCTACGAAGTAAAATCTTATGGTTTTACAGTTGCGGGGTTTACTGCCCATATAGCGTAGCTTTATTTAATTACAATGCTTATCTTATTGAAGTGGTGGAAAATTGGTGGTGTCCATTTGATCATGATAAAAAATCCACTTACACATCCGCAGCCATAGACAACTCATATTGGCACTTGGATGAAAACCGCCGTAAAAAGCTTCATAAAGATGATTTAAATAATCCACTTTGGAACAGCGAGAAGTAAATTAAAGGTTTTATAATTTAATTACTGAAAAATTATTCATATCATATAAAAACTTTTATGAAAAAAATTGCCCTAATGATCTTTTCCGTGGTGTTAATCACATCCTTATCCGGTTGTGGAGTGCAACCTAAAGAAGATAATGAATACGTCACGAGTACTGTTGGGGTTGGTGCACCGGTTTTGCCGCAAAATCAAGATGCTTGTATAAAAGCCTGCACTAATTATGAAAACAAGTGCATAGTGTTAGTGCCCAATGCGGATAGTGCGTTGCTTCAGGATGCAATGGATTCGTGTATGGAGGCTTGCGCCACTTGGGATAATGAAAAAATACAATGCATGGCAGATGCGGAAGCTTGCGAGGATATGACCAATGTTTGTGGTTTGTAGGCAATAACCGATCTTTAAAAAAGATCTTTGTGAGAGGTGGTGAACGTGAACGAACAAAAACTTGATAAGCTAAGCGAGCCACCTTATGCCAAAAAATCTTTAGAACTGGGAGAGTTTGGCGTTGGGCTGTTCCGAGGGCAAACATTCCTTTTCATTCCCCTTCCTATATACAATGTACTTGGCAGTGATAAAATCCACTCACTTGCAGAGATCGTTTACGAACAAGTGAGGCTGGATGTATTTCGCGGATCAAACGGACTTTATCAAAACTCTTATTTTATGGAATTGCCTGCGGGTCAGGAACTCTTGAATGCATTTTTAACTGCATTGCGAGAGGCGACCACAGGACTAAATGAAAGCTAACCGATTTGGTTGGCTTTTTTGATCGTAGTAGTATAGGATTTAAATACTAACATTATCGATAAGGAAAAATTTGCAATGAAAGACTTACAACTTCAGTATTTAATTGATCGGGCACAACGCCTTAAGCATAAACTTGAGATCATTGGCGATCTTAAATCCGGTAAAGAGGCAACTGTTTATAGGGTTATGTTTGATGGAGATTTGGTTGCTATGAAGGTTTACCAAGATCCGGAAAAACGCGCGTTTCAAAGTACAGGTAAATACTTGGAGGGTAAAACTTACAAAAAGGAATCAGAGAAAAGGGCTGTGGCAAAAGGAAATAGATTTGCAAAAAAATTACAGCAAGATAATTGGATAAAAAGAGAGTTTTCAATATTGAATAAATTGTACAAATTGGGCGCAAAAATACCAAAGCCCATATTACAAATTGAAAATGCTATTTTTATGGAGCTATTGGGAGATGCGGAAATTGCAGCTCTCAGATTGTGCAATGTTGAATTATCTGTAAATCAAGCTCAAAAAGCTTTTAAGCAGATTATGCAAAATTTGTTAATTTTTTGGAGTATTGGAATAATCCATGCAGACTTGTCGGAATACAACATTCTTTGGTGGAATAATGAGGCTTACATAATAGATTTTCCTCAATGTATCGATTTAAGGACCAATCCCAACCACGAGGAAATCTTAAAAAAGGATATCCAAAATATTGTAAGATATTTCAGCAAATACTTTAAAATTGATTTTGACGAAGTGATGAGTAGGTTTGTTTAGAGCCTTTTATGCAAAAAAAGCCAATTTAATTGGCTTTTTTAAGTTTCGAGCGTTACCGAGGGCTTGATAAATGTAACGAAATCGTGTATCAATACGTTCCAATGGCTACGTATGAACAAACCAATAAACAGATCTAAAGTAAGATTGCTGGCAGGGAGGTTATTCTATACCATAAAGAAATACTTTTATTGGCATTTTTCGAATATTGATTTTGCAAAAAAGACCGGTGGGAGTTTGCCGGTCGTGATCTTTAAGCATAAGAGTTTGTTGAGGCGAGAACTGGCAGGAGTAGATATGAAGTTGCAAGAGAATAAAATCACCAACTTAAAAATCGCCGTAGCAAAATTGAATGGAACTGCAATTGAGCCGGGGCAGACATTATCTTTTTGGAAGATAGTCGGAAAACCAAAGAAGAGTGACGGTTATCTTAATGGCATGGTTTTGCAGAATGGAAAAGTTACCGAAGGAGTTGGCGGGGGTTTATGCCAATTATCAAATTTAATCTTTTGGATGACTTTGTATACTCCCCTATCTGTCACCGAACGCTGGCGCCATAGTTATGATGTTTTCCCGGATGTGAAACGCGAACAGCCTTTCGGTAGTGGTGCAACTTGCGCTTACCCTAACATTGATTTGCAGATTAAAAACGAAGGAGATCAAAGATTCCAACTTAAATTAGAGGTGACGGATGAGTATTTGGTTGGTAAATGGCTATCGGATGAAGATGTTGATGTGGATTATGATGTTTATGAGAAAGATGCCGAGATTAAACATGAGTTATTTGGCGATTACTCCAGGAACAATAAAATCTATCGCAAAGTTATCGATAAAAAGACGGGCGAGATGGTTGACGATGAGCTCGTGGCTGAGAATCATGCACTTATGATGTATAGCCCACTTATTGGAACAGAAAGCTAACCGATTTGGTTGGCTTTTTTGATTGTGGTGGGATAGGATATATGTATTATGAAAAAACTATTACTCTACCGAGATCTCGCAAAGTATTATGATTTAATTTATTCTTTTAAGGATTATAAGAAGGAATCTGATGAGATTAAAAAACTTATTGCAAAGAATAAAAAATCTTTGGGCAAAGATTTGCTGGAGGCGGCTTGTGGAACCGCCCATCACTTAGAGTATTTAAAGAACAATTTTTCTTGCATGGGAATTGATCTGAATCAAGGAATATTAAATGTTGCCAAAGCAAAGATTAAAAATGTTGTTTTCAAAAAAGCCGACATGATTAATTTTGATCTCAAAAAGCAATTTGATGTAATCACCTGCTTATTTAGCTCTATTGGTTATGTAAAAACTTATGAGAACTTGGAAAAGACAGTGAAGAACTTTGCAAAACATTTAAAAACCGGCGGGGTCGTAATTATCGAACCATGGCTCACCAAAGAATATTACGCCATAGACAAACCGCACTTGACGGTTTACGAGGATAAAAATCTTAAAATCGCCAGATTAAATACATCAAAAATTAAAGATGGGCTTTCTGTTATGGACATGCATTATTTAATAGCTGAGCGCGGCAAAGATGTAAAACATTTTGTTGATAGACATGAGCTTGGACTGTTTGAAGTTGATAAAACTTTAGCAATAATGAAAAAAGCCGGGTTTAAGGCAAAATTTATCAAAAATGGTTTGATGAAAAATCGAGGGTTGTATATTGGTGTTAAGAAATAGAGTTTCTTAAAAGCCGGTGTTTCACACCATCCCAAAAAATCTATGAAACAATATACCCATATTGGAGTCTATGCTTTATGCAAAAAGGATGATTCTTTGATTTTGATTAAAAAAGCCAGAGGACCATATATCGGGAAATGGGATCTTCCGGGTGGAAGTTTTGAATTTGGAGAAGCACCTCTAGAGACACTCCACAGAGAACTAATGGAAGAAACCGGGCTTATTGTTAAGAAATCTAAACTATTGGATGTTCTTTCGTGTAAAGTCCACCACACAAAACCCGACGGCAATGAAGAGATGATACATCATATTGGAATTCTATATAGCATTGAAACGAATTCTGATTACACGCGATTAAAGTCTGATGGCGATGGAGAAGATTCTTTGGGTGCAGAATGGATCGAAGTTGTCGCAATTAACGACGCCAGTTCATCACCCTTTGTCAACCAATGTCTTAAATATATTTAAGTAAGTATTTTGTTATGACACAGCTAAAACTTTACGAGAATAAAAAAAATGAAGATATCAACTGCCTTGATTTTGATTTTAAACTTCACGAATTTCAGAACTGCACATTTTCCAAGTGTGATTTTAGCGGATGCGATTTGATGGGCGCGAAATTTATGGATTGTAAGTTTTTGGATTGCAACCTATCTAATGTAAAGGTGAGGAATTGCAGTTTTCAGGATGTAGTTTTTAGTAATTGTAAAATTATTGGGATTGATTTTGCAAAAATAAAGAATCTGCTTTTGACTTGGAATTTTAAAGATTGTTTGATTGAATTTTGCCTGTTCCACCATCTAGAGATGAAGAAGACGGGGTTTATTGATTGTCAGATTAAAGAATGTGAATTTGATGGAGTAAATCTAATGGAGGCGGATTTTAGCGGGACAGATTTGGAGAAGAGTAAGTTTGTAAATGCGGATTTGAGGAAGGTGGATTTTCGATCGGCAAAAAATTATTATATCGATCCCACAAAGAATAAAATTAAAGGCGCAAAGTTTAAGTATCCGGATGTACTTGCGCTTTTAGGTGCTTTTGATGTATCTATTGAGTACTAAAGTATGAAAAATCGATATTTAGACTACATAAAAGAGATTAAGGATATTTGTAAGAAGAAAAAATTTCAAATTAAAAAAATAGGCACGACTAACGCGCCTTATAATTTTGGAATTTATGCAATTGTGATAAATCCAGAATCTAAGAACAAAAGAACTGTATTGTTACAAGCGGGCATACACGGAGATGAAGAGTCAGGTCCTTATGCGATAAGAGAATTTTTAAAGGAATACAAATCGAGAAAATCACATCCAAAGATAATCGTTTTACCGGTGGTAAACCCATTCGGTTTTTATAAAACAAGGCGCAGGAATTCGCGAAAAATGAATCTGAACCGACGTTTTATGAAAAGCAAGATGTGCCGCGAGTCGAGAGATGTTATGAAATTTTTAAAAAAGGAAGATCTGTACTTTGCGGCCACTTTTCATGAAGATGATTATAAACTAGGATCATACATCTATGCTTATTTTGACGAAAATCATATACCAAAAATTTATACCAAGTTAATTGGAGCGGCAAAGAAGTACGGAGAGATCTGTTTGAACAAAAAAATATATCGTCAGCCGGCAAAAAACGGCATTGTAATAAAACCTCGGGTGGATGGATCTTTTGAAGAGCGAATGTACGATGATGGCGTTCCGTATGTTACTTGTACAGAAGTTTTTGATAAGAGGCCCATGGTAGAAAGGATAAAAATCAACAAATCCATCATGAAAGAGATAGTAATTTATTGCTCCAGGGCAAAATAGGTTCGACTTGCTTGTTTTGAGTATTGATCTCATAATGTTACCATCAGCATTATGCAAAATAAACAAACAAACTTTGGTTGGATATTAATCGCAATTATTACAATTGCACCCATTGCCCTATGGTTAATGGCACCGGCCTACCCATCAAGATTTACAAATTTTGAGACCACACTCGCCAATTTAGGGCAGATTTTTGGATTGGTTGGAACCGTTCTTTTATCACTCAACTTTATTTTGAGCACCAGATTCAAATCTTTAGAAAAATATTTTAAAGGTTTAAATGATGTTTATATTAAACATGAACTTTTTGGAAAAATCGCTTTTGCTCTTTTACTATTTCATCCCCTGCTCCTCATTACAAAGTACACGAGCGGATCATTGGTTGAAGCTATCAAGTTTTTACTACCTGGCGATAACTGGAATATCAACTATGGAGTTTTAAGCTTGGGTGTGATGTTGATTTTGATTGTGCTGACCCTGTATTTACGTCCGCGATATGACTTTTGGAAAATTACGCATAAGTTTTTTGGGTTGGCTTTAATTTTAGCCGGTTTACATATCTATTTAATTCCAAGTGATGTGTCGACCTATTTACCGCTTAGAGTTTATATTCTTATTTTGATAGCACTTGGTGTTTTAGCTTATACTTATAAAACTCTTTTAGGATGGATACTTGTGCCAAAAATTGTTTTTGAGGTGGTGGATGTTAAAGCTGTAAATTCCATGGTGACGGAGATTTCACTTAAAACAAAGAATGCGTTTGATTATAAAGCCGGCCAATTTTGTTTTGTGAGTTTTGATGATGATACGGTGGGTAACGAGAGCCATCCCTTTAGTTTTGTATCTGCTCCACATGAGAAAGAAGTTCGGATTGCGGTAAAGAAGTTGGGAGATTACACAAAGATTATGCCAAAGCTGAAGAAAGGATCGATTGCAAAAATCGAAGGGCCGTTTGGCATCTTTAATTATGAAAATGCAAGATATCAAAAGCAGGTTTGGATTGCAGGAGGAATTGGAATTACACCTTTTGTAAGCATGGCCGAAGATTTAATCAATCAAAAAGCGGATTATGATATAGATCTTTTTTATTCGATTAGAAAGATGGAAGATGCGGCTTTTTTAAGCAAATTGAAAGATTTGGCCACAAAAATACGTAGTAAATTCCGAGTCCATTTATATTGCTATGAGGAAAGAGGTTTGCTCACAGCCGAGATTGTAAGCAAGGCAACAAACGGGCTGTCAGATAAGGATATTTTTATTTGCGGCCCACCGAGTATAATGAAAATATTAAAAGAACAATGTGCAAACATGAAAGTTGATGAATCTTTGATACATACCGAAGAATTTAGTTTTTAGAATATGAAAAAAAATACAACTTACGCGATTATATTGGTAGCCGGAGTGGCGTTGATCGCTTTGGCTAATCTGATTATTTTCTCTCAGCCGCCAACACAAAATACTGCGCACAATCAAACCATCGCGACAACCAGTAATCCCCCTAAAACTTTTACTACAGAAGAAGTGGCGAAACACAACATTAAAACGGATTGTTATTTGATAGTAAATAATCAGGTTTATGATGTATCTTCTTACATCGGGAAGCATCCGGGTGGAGTAAGAAGAATAGTTGATGTTTGCGGACAAGAGACATCGCAGATATTTGCATCAATCCACTCTAATTTTGCTTGGAACTTATTGAAGGAATACTATATTGGAGATATCAGTAAATAAAAATATGCCAAAATCAACTGAACAAGAATGGGCGGATTCGCTTCTTGATTTTTCAGTGCCAACATGTGTAAAAAAATACATCTCGGAACCTTTCTTATCTAAACAAGATTATTTGGAGCCAGTTCTGGATGCGGGTTGTGGAACCGGTTATTTCTCCAATCTTTTATATAATGATGGGCATTTGATTGTTTCCGTAGACAAAAACCTAATCAACAAACATATCGGATCTTGCAGATCTTTTAAATCAGACCTTGCTACTTTTAAACTAAAGAAAACACTTATAGGCGACGTTTTGCTGATTAACGTTTTATCCTGCGTAGATTCAGCAACAAAAAGATATAAGATTTTAAAAAATTTAAAGCAAATTAAGAGCTCAAAAGGTAAAATTTTTGTTTTTAATATGTCGGAAGACATCATGAGTGATAGTTTTAAATCTTCTGTAATGAAAGTCCGTAAGATATCCGACACTAAAGCGACATTAACTTTTAAAAAGATAGACGGCAATGAAATATCCTTTGTTGATAATATTATTTACGAGAAAGAATTTGAGATCCAGTGCAAAGATATCGGTTTGAAAATTATTAAGAGAAAAGATTTTAAATATAAAAAAGAAAAGTTCAATATTTATTCCTTATATGTATTACAATGAGCTATTCCAAACCATTTCTAGGAAAGAAAGTATCCGTCAAAATAGATCGAAAACTTGGCAGCAAACATCCAAAGTGGGGTTTTGAGTATCCTGTAAATTATGGATTTATTGAGAGGGTGATGGCACCGGATGGAGAGGAATTGGATGCGTATGTGTTAAAGGTAGATGAGCCACTAAGCGATTTTATCGGAATATGCGTAGCGATAATTCATCGGAAAGATGACGACGACGATAAGTTGATAATTGTTCCAGAGGGTATGAATGTTACTGATGAGGAAATTTGGGAGAATGTGAACTTTCAGGAACAGTATTTTAAATCGGAGATAGTGAGAGAGTAAAAGACCGGCTTCGCTGGTCTTTTTTTTGCTTTTCGGGCTATAATCAACGCAACTTAATAAGCTTAAAGCTTAACCCCAAACCCCTAAAGCAGTATTTATAGCATTTGGGTTTAAAATTTTTGGGTTTAGCGCAATCAAAGATTTTTTATGAACAAGAAGCTCCCCCTTATTATCGCTGTAGCGGTTATTTTATTTGCCGTAATTACAGCCGGTTTGTGGTATTTTACCAGGCCTTCTGATGGTGATAGGCAGACTGCGAATACAAATTGGAAATTTGAGAAAACTATCGCGGAGCCAATTACAGCTACATCTGGTGATGCGGATGTGAAGCTTGGAGATTTGGATACGGCCAAGGTTACCATCGAAATTCCGGCTGGGGCTTTTGATAGTGCGACGGAGATTGAGCTAGTGACGCCTGACAAGGCTCCGAATTATTCTTCGCTCGAAGCTACGCCGATTGGGTCGCCGATTGAGATCAAATCTAATGGTGATGCTAGGTTGAATGAGAAGATGACTGTGACTTTTGCTTTTGACCCGGCAGAGTTGCCACCGGATACTTACGCGGATCAATTGCAGGCAAGTTATTACAATGGTGATAGATGGGATTATTTAGTGCCAACTAATGTTGATATGGAAAAAGGGTTGATGACTGTTGATATTTATCATTTTAGTTTGCTGGGTGCCAATAAGATTGATGATGATACGGTTTTGACCAAGCAATGGATTCATTCGCAAGCGCTGGATGATACGATGCGAGATAATATCAATGATGTTTCGGATGAGATTGCCAATAAGATGGTGGAGTTAACTCTGGAGAAAATGGGAATCAGTGATAAATCTATTAGCGGTAGTGTGTTGAATGATATTTTGACGGATGACAGTTATAAGGACATGTATGATGCTTATCAAAAAGGTGATGTCGCGGGATTTAATCAGAAGCTTGCGATGCTCATGGGCCAGAAGATAGCTACACGAGTGCCTGAATCGGCATTTAAATCTGCACTTAGCGAGTTATCCGGCGATGCTGCGGAAGATGTTGAGGCTGTTGCCAAGGCTGCAGGCTATGCGGCTGAGGGGCAATACAAGGAAGCGGCGAAGATTATTGGCGAGCAGATAGCGGATAAATTTTTGATCACAACAGCAGGTAAGATCGCAGTAGAAGTGATTGATTATCAGATTCAGAGTTGGAAGAGCGATGAAGTTGAGGCAGCTTATCAGGCTTACAAAAAAGGTTCGGACAGTTACTTCTACGGTTATAACAATGACAAGGGTGATTTTGATACTGTTTGGACACAAATGCGCGGAGTGAGGCGTCAACTCATGATTGAGGCTATTGCAAAGCAAAATGAGGCAAGGCGAGATGCGGGAATGCCAGAGCTGGATGAACGTGAGGCTGATATGGTGCGCGACGGTGTAAGAAGATCTTTTGAGCGGCAGTTTAAGAGCCGCCTCGAGAATGATGCAAAAGTTGAAAAGCAAGAAAAGGAATTGCAAATGCTAGTTGATGCTTTTAAAGATGCAAAATTTTTAGATAGAAACTTGGCACCGGGTGGAATTTCCGATCATACAGATCTGAAAGTTCGCATGGATGTACTTTATCACTTTGCGCAAAGGATGATGAAAGATACGAACCGTTTTGAGTTATCAGATAAAATTGGATTAATCATGGAAAAGAAATTATCCGTAGATGATATTGTACTTGGAGCAAGATATTTCTTTGGTCCGGATGGCAAGCAAAAGTACAAAGAGTATTTACAGGAAAGATTTGGAGTCGCGATGTATCCGGAGTTAAAAGACCTGGAAGGTGCTTGGCAAAATGGCACGATCACAATTACTGATGTTATTTTATCGGATGCAGCAAAGGCGCAAATGGCCGATGCAGAATCTAGCGCCGATGAAGAAGGTTGTGATTTGAATATCAGTTTGGAAGATCTGATCGGCCAATCGGGTGAGGTGACCATTGCAATTACAGCTGACAAAGAGAATACCGGGACCATGACACTAAATTCTGATGATGAGCCAAAATCAATACCTATTAATTACGGGGGTGGTATTATTACCGGATCTTTTGCGGAAAATGAGGGTTCTGCCACAATGTCGATTCCAGTATCAGAGGATGACAACGGTTACTCAATGAGTGGAACCGTAACAATCAACTATCAAGGTGATATGGCGAAGATAATTGCAAGTCTAACGGCCAATAAAGCAAAAACAGCCGAATAAACTCCGGTCCTCGGTACATGGTCCTAGGTCCTGGCTCTGATCGAAGCCAGGACCATGTACTTAGGACGATGGATCAAAAAAGATGTTCTCTACTCTACTCGACTTTAGTTTTTTTGGATTAGCGATACACGTAAGCTCGTATCGCTTTTTCATGCTGCTGGCGATTGCGATTGTTGTTGCGGGAAGTTGTTGGATGATAAAAAAGTCGGAGTTAGACTTTAAAAAGTCGATAATAGTTTTAGGTGTTGCGATTGTTGCGTTTTTGATTGGCGCGAGACTTTTGAATATTTTGATAAATTTAGGATTGTATATTGAACATCCCACGAGGATTTGGAGTTTGAATGCGACCGGATTTTCGGAATATGGCGGAATAGTCGGCGGGGCAATTGCAGGGTTATTGGCCGCGAAACGATTGAAGCTGGATATTTGGCGCTTAGGCGACCTTTTGGCGCCGAATTTGGGAATTGGAATCGCAGTGATGAGGATTGGGTGTTATTTGAATGGCTGTTGCTTTGGAATCGAGACTAATTTGCCATGGGGAGTTAAGTTTCCCATGTTGAGTGACGCGCATCTGCATCAACTAAGTGAAGGAAAGACATCAATTCTTAATGTGTTGCCGGTTCATCCAACCGAAATCTATGAACTTATTGCAGCTTTGATAGGAACTGCGATCGCCATTGTTATTTTGAGAAAAAAAATGACTCCCGGAGTTGCTATCTTGGCTTTTGCGATTTGGTTTACAACATTTAGACTTTTGAATCACTTTATACGTGTGATGCCAAATAGTTTTGATGCACCATATCTGTTTTATCCAATCTTTTATTTCGTAATTATCGTGACTTCGAGTATGTTGATTTATAGGCGACTTAAACTTAAGCCCTAACTTAGTCCTAGCTGTAAGAATATGTACGATCCCCCATATACAATTGAAGAGATAAAAAAGCACTACCCTGATAAGGCTGAATTTTTGATGAATGATCCTGTTCATAAATGGAGAGCCGAATCAGGTATTGAGCTTATTCATAAAGAGCCTGATCAGAAAGAGCAAGTTCGCATTTGGAGTAATTGGCAAGAGATGAGCGATGAGCAAAAGAAATTAAGCAATGAAAAGAGCTTGGAATTATTTGGGATTGATAATGAGACTCATCACAATAAAATAATTCAAGAGATGTGGGGTCAAAGCTAACTATTTTACAGTTTTTTGTTTAGTGTTTATACTGGGCTTTCATGAAACTTAAGCAACATATCATTAAAGATTGCCAAATCGCCGAGTTGGAGCGAGATGGTTTTAAGATTGATTCCTTTTCCGATGGATTGGATGTTATGGCTAATGCTGGAGGTGCTCGAAAGGTCATAATCTACAAAGAGCAAATGATGCCTGAGTTTTTCGATTTGAGCACACGGATAGCCGGCGAGATTTTGCAGAAGTTTGTAACTTATGGAGTACAGCTTGCAATTGTTGGTGATTTTTCAGAGTATTCAAGCCAAAGTTTGAAAGATTTTATCTTTGAATGTAATAATGGAAACAGTATATTTTTTGTTAGCTCATTCGATGAAGCCACAGAATATTTAACCCGATAAAAACATGCCCGAAATATTAGATATCGTTGATTTAAATGATCAAGTAATCACTCAAGCCACACGAGATGATGTCTATGAGAAGTCTTTATGTCACAGGATTGTTCACGTTTTGATTTTTAATGATGATGGGAAAATGGCACTTCAAAAAAGGAGTCAAGCTGTCTCTTTTTGCCCGGGATACTGGTCTACTGCCGTTGGCGGGCACGTGCAAAGTGGTGAGAGCTATGTGGAAGGAGCGTTTCGTGAATTTGAGGAAGAGTTGAATATGATAGGTGCATTGGAATTTTTCAGTAAAGATCTTTATGAAGCCGAAGGTACGCCGATAAAATTCGTCGCCGCATTCAAATCACGTTATAACGGACAATTCCAACCAAATACCGAGGATGTTGAGATGGTTGATTTTTTTACAATCGATGAAATTAAGGATAAAATTGAAAATGGTGAAAAGTTTCATCCGGAATTACTTTTTCTTCTAAAGAAATATTTTTTAAACTAGTCGTAGTACATAGTCGTAATCGTAGTATACTGACTTTATAAAATTATTTATGAATTTTAACTAGCCAATCGTTATTTTAGTTGGCGCGCAACTCTTGTTCACGACAAGTGATTTAATGGCGCGTCATTATATGGAGCGTTCGGGATTTAAAGCCGCTGCGTTTTTGAGTATTTGGTTTTTGATATACATGTTGATTCGGACTTTTGCGACTTTTGGCCAGCTTTATGTATTTTCAAATGTTGAACTTGGAAAAACTGTTGCGCTATTTGGTGCTGTATCGATAATCCTCGCAAATATTCTTGGGTTTTTAGTACTTAAAGAAATGCTATCTCCTGCGGCATATATTGGGGTCACTTTAGCTGTTATTGCTTTTATTGTATTGGCAATAAATATTTGAGTAAGTGAACGGTGCTCAGTGATATAACTTTAGTTACTCTTGCTATTTGCCATTCGTTATTTTATAGTTCCCCTATTATGGACGGAACAATAAGAAAAGACATTAAGCCAGGAATGCCTGTGATAATTGTGCAAAAACATCATCAAAAAACCGGGGAGATGACCCAGGGCATTGTTAAGGATATTTTAACGAGCTCGGCAGAGCATCACCGCGGGATTAAAGTACGACTTGATACTGGGGAAGTTGGTAGAGTGCAACATATACAAACTTAAATAATAAATAACAAATAACAAAGCGAGTGGAATGATTTTCTTTATTATTTGCTATTTGTTATTTTTTAATTCGCGAACGATAGTGCGCTTAAGGTATGCCCGAAGGACCAGAAGTACAATCAATAGTTAGTGATTTGCAGAGCTTGATTGTAGGCAGGCGGGTTTTGGATTTGGTGACTTATGAGTATACGAGAAGGTTGTTTGGAAAGTCTGATGCGAATCGGCTTCGCGACGAGATAGGTGGATCTGAAATTGTTGACGTAACTCGAAAAGGAAAAAATATTATTTTACAACTTTCATCGGATATTTATTTGGTTTTTCATCTTAGGATGACCGGGCAGGTGTTTTTGCGAGATGATGTGCCAAAATATTGCCGGCTTACCATGAAATTAGATGGTGATGCTGATTTGCATTTGGCAGATGTACGGACTTTTGCGACTTGTGAAGTTTACAGAAACGCTGAAATGATGAATTTTGAGAAAAGTAAGAAAATTGGAGTTGATGCACTCTCCCCTGCTTTTAGCTTGCGCGACCTAAACTTGATTTTAGTGGGAAAGCGAACTTTACATGCGGTTTTGCTTGATCAATCTAAAATATCCGGCTTGGGAAATATCTACGTAAACGAGGTTTTGTTTGGGGCTGGGATTCATCCTTTGCGCAAAGCAGACAGTTTGTCGGATGATGAGATGAAACGATTGCATAAAGCGATTGTTATGATATTGACTAAAGCTATTAAAAATCGTGGAACGACTTTTTCGGACTATCGTTTACCCGGAGGCGAGATTGGTAACTTTCAAAATCATCTAAAAGTATTTCGACGAGCTGGAGAGTTGTGCTTAAAATGCAAAGCGACAATTAAGCGCGAGAGGTTGGGTGGAAGGAGTGTGTTTTATTGCGAGAATTGCCAGCCGTTGTCTGAACCTTGATTCGTCGCGTTAAACGTGATTCGTATGATTTTAGAATTATCATGATTACTGTTTTTAACTGACCGAAGTATAATAAATATTCGTGTTAATCAATTAATCGTGCAAATCATGGTTCAAGATAAATGACATCCTCCCCGGGTTCCGCTTCGCTGCACCCGGGGTTTCCATTGGTTATACTTCATGACAATCCAAAGCCCCGTGATTCTCCGGTTCGTTTATAACAACCTGAGCATCTGGGGTTTTTCTTTTTCATCTTGCTGTTCTATATAGGCTTTTATCCTTGCCTCATCCAAGCCTATACTCGAAACGAAATATCCAACACTCCAGATGCCGTCCTTATCGAGGTACATTCTATCTATAAAACCAAACTTTTTCCTTATACGCTGGCTTGATTGTGATTTTAAGGCTTGGACGGCATCGGATATTGCGATGTTGGGAGGTATCTCTATTTGTAGATGTACATGATCATTATCGGTATTAACTGCTTTAATGTGTAGTGTTGGATATTGTTTTACAGTTTTAAAGAGGCTTGATAGCAATTCTTGCTTCACATATTGCTTTAGCCATTTTCTCCTACACTTAGTACCCCAGACAATATGATATTGAAGTTCATAGGTTGAATGGTTTAGGCTTTGTATTCTCATGCAAGCTAGCTTGCCAGATTATTATTTATATTTCTAGAGTAATGAAAATCATGGCAATCTACCCGCCCGTTCATCCCCGGGTTACGGTTTCTTGCTGAGAAGTTTCACCTTTCTGCGACCGCCTCCACCCGGGGTTTCCTGGGATATAAAAAAAACCGCATAGTTGCGGTTTTTAGATGTTAGTGAGTTTGCCTTGAAAGTAAGTGATAGCGAAGGCGCTAATACTTGAAGCATCAGTCATGTGGCCGCAGGCAATCATCTGACGAATTTCGGCGACGGAATAGTAGCAGAGTTCGATTAAATTCTTGTCTTCAGGATCTTGGGCGGGCTTTTTTGCAACGAGTGCGTTTTGTGTTAAAAAAACGTGACCCCACAGATCTCCTATGCCATTCGCTTCTTGAAATTTGCCAATTTCTTTGAGGTCGGATGCTGTGAAGCTTGTTTCTTCTTCGAGCTCGCGGCGTGCAGCGATTAGCAAATCTCCGCCGTCAGCGTTTCCCATGGGAAGCTCGATAGTGATTTGATTGGTTGTGTAGCGATGTTGACGAACGCAGAGAATTTGTTGTTCCGGTGTAACGGCTACGATAACAGAAAACGGTGTCATGCGTAGAACAAAATAATCAACTTCGATACCGCCGGGCGAAATCACACGGTCGTGGTCGACTCCATAATATTTTTTGTGCGTATTGCCAAAACGATAATGCTGCAAAGTATAGAGCTTTTGCCATTTTCGAAGGGGCATTGTTTCATCTCCTTGTAAGACAGTTAATCCTTTTCAGACTAACCTGTCAATGCTACGATAGTTACAAGCTTAGTTAACAGCCTATTACGAAAGAAAAATACGTGCAAATACGCAGAGGCGGCATTCAAGCCGGAAAAGGTAATAAAGCTGGAAATAAATAAATATGGAATTAGTTATAATTGAAATTTGTGATGATATAATGGAAGTTGAGGTGTATAAATCCAAACTAGAGTCTGAGGGCATAAAATCCTTCATAGATGCTGGAGTTGCTTGCATTAATCCCCTGCTTACAATCGCGGTTGGAGGGATTAAACTCTTAGTGAGAGATGAAGATTTGGAGAAGGTTAAACAATGTCTGAACCGTGATCCGTAGGATTCTAAGATTGGCATGATTATTTTTTTGAACTTCCGAAGTATAATTAATAATCAAGTTAATCCCTTAATCAAGTAAATCACGGTTCAAGACAAAAAAAGACCACCGAGAAGGGTGGTTTTTAGGTTTTTCTAACGAATGAAGACTAACGGAGATCTCGTTTCATCTTCATCTTAATCTTCATCTTCCGAATCATCTTCGAATTCAGCTTCAGTTTCATCATCGGGATCATTGTCGTCTTTGGATTTTTCTCTAAATTCGATGCCAACGAAATCCGCGGCCCACATGAACCAATCACTGATGATATCGCTGTCTTGCGGGGCATTATCTGCCTCGAGGTTTTCTGCGAAGAAGCTGATGAGTATACACCAGGCTTCAAGAACCATGGGATCGGCTTTGGTTTCGTCGTTTTCCAAAGTTTCAAAAAGATAGATGACTGTTAAGCTGAGCCCGGGTTTACCCAGGCTGAGTATTTTCTCAGCATGTTGTGAGGTAATCACGCGATAATATGCGGAGTTACCACTACATCGAATCTCCATCTCGAACAAGCGAAACAATACGGAGATCTCATCAGGAATGAGAGGCCGCGACCCCGATAACTCGCCTTCGGTTCCTTGATCTTGATCAATGGAATCTGGTTCTTCAGCTGGTTGCATCCTGTATATTCCCCTCTATCTTTTTGAAGAGTTTTTACGGCGAGCCAAGCGGACAGCGACGCATTTTGATGCGTTATGAGTACCATCCAGTACTAGGTAAAACCCAAGGGTCAAAGCCGTGGTAAAAAGGATGAGCATTCCGTAGATGGAAATTGCCTCTACCATAGTCTGCTCAAAATAAGATAATGCGAAGATCACCGCGCAAGCCAGGATGAAAACTGCAATGCGATTAAACTTTTTCATGCTGTTTCCTTTTTGGCCCAGGCAATCAATTCTTCAATTGAAGCATTTTCGTCTGGTGCGTTTTCGGTATAGATCTCGCCGGCGATATTGTGCAGGAGAACCTGCCAAGCGGTAAGCTGGCAGTATTGGTTGGTGGGGCGGGTGGATTCGAGGTGCGAAACGATGTACGGCAGTACTTCCCTGCCCAAAGACTGGAGCTTGTGCGCCGCATTAGAAAAATCCACGTCCACAATATGCATATGACTGCACGCTTCACGGATATCGTCTTCAAACTTGGCAATTAACTGTTTTACATCAGACATTGCTAACCCCTTTGGAAGTGCAAGGTTTTGAACTCAATTTTTCGACTTCCTCTTTAGCCCAAGCGATCCAACCTGCCGTATCCTCGAGAGTGGATGGTGTTTCGGTACTTTTGACTCTTAGAGCAATGTCGTGCAGCAGCATTCCCCAACAGATGTGGATCTCAAGTTGCACGTTGGGTGGATTTGCTTCGAGATGCGCTATAATTTGCGGAAGTGCTTCCCTACCCATATTGACAAGTTTGCCTGTTGCATCGGAACGCCCAAACTTTATTATGTTACTATGAGCATCAAACTGCATGTCAGCTTCGAATTTGACCATCAATTCTTGAATACCGATACAGGTCATGGGGAAACTCCTTTTTTAAATACTTGAAGTTTTGACTATGGTCTAAATCGCTTCCCCTTTAGCCCAATCTGCCCACCACTCGATCTGACTGAGTGTTGTTGGCGGACAAGCTCTGCAATCGATCTCTTTAGAGATCCAACTCAGGAGTAAGCACCAAGCAGTACGCAGGTCATAAGAATATTCATCCGGTTTTTTATTTTTTAGATGAGCTGCAATTGCGGCAAGATATTTCTTACCTCCATCCAAAAGCTCTTGAGCGGCCAGTGAATGTGTTACTTTTGTAACAAGATCATATGCATCAATTTGCACATCTCTTTCAAATTTAGCGATAAGCTCTTCTGCAGTGAATTCTGCCATGATATACCTCCGTATTTCAATGTACTTGGCTATAATGAGCCAAATCTTAGGAAATGTCAATACATGTGAGTGTTTTGTAATGTTAATCGGTTTTTGGTATATTACTTTGATATTTATAGTTAACCTAGGTTCAATTCTTGACAAAAACAGCAAAATAGTGTACAGTTCAGCAATTAATCACTAAAGAATCGTTAAAAGTCTTAACGTCATAATGTCTTAACTTAACCTACGGACAGGAGTCCTAAGAGGTTGTAGCGAAAATCTCCGCCAGAGGCGGATGCGCCCATGGCGCTGATGTTCGATGTTCGATGTTCGACGATATATGTATGAAACAATTTCAAAGAGGTGGCGGGTACGATAGAGGCGGTCGCGGTGGAGACCGTGGATTCGGTGGAGGTGGAGGTGGTCGCGGTGGAGACCGTGGATTCGATAAGCAGATGTTCCCAGCAACATGTGCTGACTGTGGCAACAGATGCGAAGTTCCATTTAAACCAACAAATAGCAAACCAGTGCTATGTAACGATTGCTTCCGTGGAAGTGACCGTGCTAACGACAGAGGTCCAAGACCGGAGCGCAGAAATGATCGCCCTAGTTACGGTGACAGACCAGTTCGTAACGACAGACCGGCACAAAGCGACAACGGTCGTGAGCAGTTTGAACAGTTGAATGTTAAGCTTGATATGATCATAAAAGAGATCGATAAGCTAAAACAGGTAAACAAGATTCACACAGTAGAATCTTACGACGGTTTAGATCTATCAGAAGTTAAACCAGCCAAGAAAGATAAGAAGGCTAAAAAAGAAGCTAAGGAAGAGGCTCCTGAAGTAGTAACCGAAGAGAAACCCGCAAAAAAAGTAGCAAAAAAGGCTGCTAAAAAAGCAAAGAAATAATCTCCCAAATTACGCTTTGCGTAATTGTCCCTCTTTATTAAAGAGGGTACACGGAAACAAGGGAAGACAAAAATCAGACTCGAGAGGGTCTGATTTTTTTATATCTTCCTACTATCGTAGCCCCAATGCAGCAATGCTTGCCTTTGCTTTTTTCTACAATCTAAATTCCCTCTTTTACAATTTTTCTTAATCTGGGCTGTGTGCCGGCGAATGGCCTTCCAGCGCTTGATTTGACATTCGTCATCGGCGCTGCGGCGACCTAGGTAGTATCTGCAATACCACTCGAACCAACCGTGCGGGTCTTGTTTGTTGATCCAACCTTTCGCCTTCCAGTGCGCAAGAGGCATGCTGGCGCGGATTTTGAAACGATTAAGTTCTGCATGCTTTTCGTGATCAGGAGAGAGTTTGACTCCTTCAAACCATGACCTGGGATATTCTTTTGGCACAAGATTTTTAACACCGATAAAGTATGCACCGCCAAAAACACCGAGCCTTAGCATCTCTCGTGGTGTGAGATCGGGTTTAAAGTCAGAATCGAAGTTACGACCTGTTGGTTCTGTGAGATTGTAGATGTAGTTTTTCTGGAAATCGTTGGTTACAGATACTTTTTTACCTTTGGCCATATACTAGCTCGTTTTTTGCTTGGCGGGAGTTTCAATTTTTGTTGAGTCCCAAGCTAGGTAGAAGACAGCACCTAAGACGCTAAAAAAGGAAACCGTTATATCTATAATTAGATCACCAAAAACCAAGAATGGAAGTGACTCTGGCAAAAATACAAGTGGGAAGCTGGCGATAGCTGCAACAATTAAGGAAATTAATCCAAATACTATTGCGTATCCAAAAGTTTTCCACCAACGATTCTGTACAACCTCTTTGCTATATGTCATTGCCTGCATGCCCCATTTATCCGAAAAGATAACTATGTATATTATGAAATACCAATACATGGAATACATGATGCCCGGCACAATGAGCAGAATAAATAGCCCAATCAAAAGTATGCCTGAGATGAGATTTGTACCGATTACTCTTGGCCATTTATTTATTGCCAGTTTTAATGATTCTTGCCAGCTGATAGATTTGTGTTCAATGGCCGATTTGGTTAATAAAGCTATGGCGATGGTAGCCAAAATTCCAAATAGCCCTTCTAACAATTGTATAGCTCGAAAATACATCATTATCCCTTCCCCGGATTCATCGATTGGTAAAACTTCCAAGAGTAAATTCAGAGGAATGTAGATTATTAAGGTAATTATGATTATGGCCTTGATATTGGCCTGAAATATCTCCCATGATTGGGTTAGGATATTCTTGATTGTGGGTTCGATATACATATATTTGTTATATTGATAATATCACATAAAATAACAATCGATAAATATTAAAGTACAAAATCTTAGTACTTAGTCGTAATGCTTAGTCTTAGTCAAAGTATTTACTGATATGAAAGAATTAAAGACGAAATTATGGTCAGGAGGTTTTCTATATAACAATAAGACAAAATCCGTTCTTTTACATCAACGTGATGGAAATACAAAGTTTAATCCAAATATGTGGGCTTTTTTTGGAGGTTTAGCGGAGGATGATGAGACTCCGACGGAATGCTTTAAACGTGAAATCAAAGAAGAGTTAAATATTGATGTAGATACCGATCAGATTGTTGCGGTTTGTGATTATCTGAATGAAGAATTTGATACCTATCGTTATGTGTATTTTGTGGAGTCGGAGATATCTAAAAATCAGATGATTTTAGGTGAGGGTGCGGAGTTTGATTGGATATCACTAGATAAATTGGATGATCATGAGCTTACAGAAAAAACTGTAAAAGATTTAAAAACTTTTATTGATAAATACCTTTGAATATGAAAAATCTACAAACAAAAGTCGCTGAATTTATCACGGCAAATGGGTTGGATACGGGGGCGGAGTTTAGGGCGCTAGACCTTGTTAGCGAGGTTGGCGAGGTAGCTAAAGAGATTTTGAAAATGACGGATTACGGAAAGGCAGAGGCTAGACCTCGTGAGGAGCTTAAAGGAGAACTTGGCGATGTTTTGTTTGCGCTAGTGGCGCTTGCGAATCAATTAGATGTGGACCTAGAAGAAGCGCTAGAGATCGTCTTGGATAAATATGCGTTACGATTAGAGAAAGGTTCTGCGGGTTCGGAGACCGAAGTATAAAATAACTCGTACTTCGTACAACGTACCTCGTACAATAAATTTGTAAAAACCGTAGGGACGACCACTGTGCCGTCTTCCTTGCACAAAAAAACGGCCGTAGCCGTTTTTTTATTTGCGTGAAATCCAGTATGAGTAGAACATTGGGATAATAACTATTGTTACGATGATGGCGATGAAGAGTGGCCAGATATATTGCATCCAGAAGAGTGACATAAGAAGAATCAGTAAACCGGCGGCCACAAAAATCCAACCGGCTAGACGATGCGTTTTTTGCCAGACTTCTGGGTCGGCTAAAGTCCATGGGGTTTTAATACCAACAAAATAGTTGTGACGAATTTTGCCCATGTAGTTGCCGAGGATTATGAACATGATTCCCATGCCAAGCATTACCAGGCGCCCGACTAAATATGATTTATCGTTATTAAGAGCGACATACGATGTAATCGCATACATGTAGGCAAAGAAACCAACTATAGTGAGCTGAAAGACCTCCCAAGTTTTGGCAAATTTTTCGTAATTTTTGCTTTCCGGATCTATTTTACGCAAAAGTGGAAAAAACAAAGTAATGATTAAAGCAATTACCGGCATTAGCCAGGCTCCGTAAATTTTAGGCATCCAACCGTCTATTTGATTGTTTACGTTCCAGTGAGTTGGAACCATGTCCGGTAAGTGTGAGTATAATAATGCGCCAATCAAAAACATGCCGGCGACTATTCCCCATTGTGCTATTCGTGAATATGGCAATTTATTATTTGCGTTTTTCATATTGAAATAAATTAAACATTGTTTTAGAAATTTCCTCGAAAACAGAGAGGTTTAAAGAGTAGAAGATGAATTGACCTTGGCGTTCCGCAATTACCAAATTGGCGCGTTTAAGAATATCCAGATGGTGAGAAAGAGAGGCTTGGGTAAATTCAAAATGCTCTAAAAGGTCGGTAACAGACATACTGCCTTTTTTAAGTAGTTCCAGAATTTTACGTCTGTTTGGATCGGCGAGAGCTTTAAATACGTTTTCCATAATATATAGATGTTTGTCTATATATTAATATACTCCCCCAGATCTGTCAAATGGGCTATAATAACAATTAAATAATAAATAACATTTTTTATCTATGAAAAAATATATCCCTTTTGTTTCATTACTAGTTCTTCCACTGGTTTTATCCGGATGTGGAGTTGTGGGCACAATCGAGGAGCTTGGTTGTGGTTTCGTCAGCGGAAAAGACCAAGATCACTGCTATCAGGACGCAGCTAAGAGAAAAGACAGTTTTGATACATGTGGCAAGATTAAAGCGGAAACTTTTAGCGCACTCGAAGGTCCGGCGACTCGTGATAAATGTTACTTACAAGTCGCAGAGCAAAAGAGAGATCCATCCGGCTGTGAAAAAATAGAGGGTGGTATGATTAGTTATACAAAAGAAGAATGCGTGAACTCGATTTTTGAGAAAGATATGACAGACTTGCAAGAAAAAATGGATGCAGCAAAAGATGATCCGGAATTAGAGGCTCAGGTAACCAAAGAACAACAAGAATTGGCCGATAAGATGCAAAAGTTTTATCAGATGCTGAGCGATATTAATAAATCTCAATACGACATGCAAAAAAGTGCAGTTCAGAATCTAAGATAACAAACTGTAAAAAAAACGCCTACGGGCGCTTTTTTTGTGGGCTTGGCGAATTATATGCGGGCTTGATATATTGATTCAATATAAATACAAAATTTATGCATAATATCCCCTACCATAAACAAGAAACCATCTACACATGCGGCGCTGCATGCATGCGTATGGTTTTGGAAGCACTTGGCATTAAAAAAACCGAAAAACAAATTACCAAGCTTTTAGGCACGAATAAAATCTCCGGGACCAGATCGGCAAAATTTCCAATAGTTGCCGAGAAATATAAACTTGATTATAGAATTGAGCGCGGTAATACAAAAATAAATGACCTACGCCGTGCGTATAAAAAAGGCTTTTTAATAATCGTGAATTTCGTTTTACCATCCATGGGAGGTCATTATGCGGTCGTGACAAAAATAGGGAGAGAATATATTTATCTTCATGATCCTTGGGTTGGTGCAAATACAAAATATCCAATTATAACTTTTAAAAGTATTTGGAATGGCGGAAGGCCGGGCACGAGAGGTTCAGATAATGAACAGTTTTGGTTTTTTGGCGTAAGAAAGTAAAAAATGTATGAGTAAATTGATTTATATTGTTTTTTTGTTAGTATTCATTGGTTCCGGTTGCTCTAAATCCATAGATATAGCAAATCAAAATTTGGATATAGAAAACGCCACATCCAGTGAATACGTAATTGATTTTGATGATAGGTTGGCGAATGTTAATTTTTCAGAAACCGGAAATATTACAGATTGGGATGTGGCGACAGAAACTTATGTCGATGATTGGAAGCTGACATATGAATACCCCGGTTCTGCAGCAAATGTTGTTAATCTTATTTTGGATGATGAGAGTGTTTGTGTTGTTGCAAATGAAGAATACACTTGCGTGGAGATTTTGACTAAGGAGTTCAACGGTAAAAGATTATATGTGCAGGGAGTTAGCGATGGAGATAATGTTAGCGTGAAGAGGATTACTTTTTAAGTCTCATTCGTCGAACATCAAATATCTAGTTTCAATCATCGTAAGATATAATAAGATAATCAAGTTAATCGTTGAATCAAGCGAATCCCACTACACCAAGGGCTACGAGGGACATGGTCGAGGTTCAGACAATAAAAAGACCCCGAAAATCGGGGCTTTTTGTTATGTTAGTTGTAGTTCTACGAATGAATACTTTTTTGGGACTTTGTGAGCTTTGTCGATTTCAACTTCGTTCTCTACTAGTTTAAATCCCTTTTTCTCGAATTGTTCGATGTACCAGTCATCTTGGCGTGTAGAGAACTGCATGGAGGTTTTTCTACGCTCTGTGCGTCCGCCTTTGTGCGCTATCTCCCAGTGATAACTTATCTCCGTCAGATTTTTCTCGGGGCGCCTTGTCCAAGTTGATTCACGACGAACGGAAACTCCAAGTTCGTTTATGTAGAGTGGATCAGACCAGTCGATTCGATTTACTCTTGGGGACTTGTGATTGCCGGGAATCGGCCGGCCGATATCAAAAATAAACTTACCATCTGGATTTAGATGGTCTTGAATAGTTTTAATTAATTTTGGGATATCTTTTTCGGCAATTTGCGTTAACGAATTATACGGGAAGATGATAGTGTCGAACTTTGTGTGGCTATCGAAAGAAATTGCATCACTTATGATAAAAGAAATCTTTAAGTTTTTCTTGGAAGCTTTTTTGCGAGCAATTTGAATCATGGCTTTAGCTTGATCCAAACCTACGATGTTTATGCCGGCTTTTTTAAGCGGAATTGTTAAGCGACCGGTTCCACAACCTAATTCTAAGACTTTTCCTTTAAAATTTTTAAGTTTATTATTGTAATACTCAATATCACCATGATTCGAACCCTGCTCGCCGTATTCGTATTGCCAAGCGAAAACCTTATCGTTGTATCTATCTAAACTGTTCATACACAAATCGGGTACAAGTCTTAAAGTCATAACGTCTTAACGGAGCTTCGTTAGGACGTTAAGACGTTATGACTTTATGACCTTCTTATTATTTCTTTGCTTTAAGGCCTAAGGCACTCACAATTAGTACAATTGTATACATTACAAAGCCGTAAACACAGGCTGGGATGGATGCGACAGAGGTGCAGCCGCCGCCGATTGGGCAAACCTTTGCGAAAAGCTCACCGTAAGAAAGATAGCCAGAGAAGAGCATACCAGCGATGGCGATACCGAGAATAATTTTGAGGGAAAGTTGTTTGGTCATATTTCTAATTAATATTTTATTAATATAGTATAACTCAATTGGAGGTTAATGATAATAAAATAAAAACCCCCGCGAGTGCGGAGGATTTTGAAGTTAGAGCGGGAGCCGGAAGGCATTGAAAGAACCTTCTTGATCCTCACCGGCGAGGATAATGCCATTTATTTCATAGCTGGAGTTTTCCGTGGTACGGAACTCGAGCTCTTCCCAATAGAAATCCATTTGCTTTTCGTAAATGGTTCCCATGCCGTAATTATCAACTCGTAGGAATCTGCCATCTTGTTCGATGCTTAGGGTTTGGCAATCAACTCCCGGATCAGGTTGAAAAAGATTGTTACCCTTAAAGCACCACGAACCTTGCATGTTGGCCACGGCGTAGACCGGGAGTGAGCGGCAAAGCGCGGAATGTGACTTATTTTGCCAACCTTGCTTTGGCTCTACGCATACGGTGAGCGTGGTACGCGGTTCTTGTGTGAGGCCGGTAGAAGAGAAGATGTCGGAATGAGATTCAAGCTCGATGAATGGATCATACTTCGCGGAATCATCGCCGATGATTTTGACGATGGATTCATCAGCCATGCTCCAGGTGAAGTTTGTATCCAAGTATGTGATACCTTCAGAATCGGCGTAGATAGCAGAAGCACGAACCTTGTGGCACTCTTTGCCTTCTTCGACATTGAGCGGAACCGCGACTTCATCCGGGTCGGACTCACAAGTCTCCAAGATGATACTGTTTGGTTCTTTGGTGAGTGGAAGTGGATTTTTGACTGTAGGAATCTGAACTTTGCTTTGAACAAAATTTTTATTCTTAGCAAATGATGGTGAAATCTCGGGCAAGCTCGGCGGCTTATCCATACTTTCCGCAGCAACATCACCAGCGACTTCATTTTGTGAAGCCTCTGCCATGTTGAATGGTTCACCTTCGAGTACACAACCGAACTCCCCCACAAAGACAATGACACCGAAGAACGAAGCAACCAACCAATGCGGCATACGTTTCATAGCAACCTCCCTAGGAAATAAAAAGAGCGACGAAAGTTTTATGACTCTCGCCGCCCTACACCTACTTTCTAGTATGAGGTTTTTAGAATAAATGTCAAGGGGATAAATCCCGCGAAGCGGGAAGATACAAACTTTAACAAGAAACAAGATACACTCAAATTCAAATTATCGTTTGTAGAAACAGCATAATCGTCATTTTTTGTATGTATGATCCCCATCTGTTCGTCCTGTCAGAAAAACCAAATAACAAAAGCCCCCTTTAAAGAAAGGGGGGCAGATTTAATACTTTTGTATTAAATCAGTGGGGAATGTTATTCCAAATCCCCAATTTCGTAATTCACCATGTAACCGCGGGCTTTATCCGAGTGCGGTGTGCCGCTTCCCATGGGGCGGGTTTCGAAAAGATTTGTTGCGTCTTTGCCACAACCTTCATAGATAGCATCTTCACCAGGATGTTTATCGTAATCCGTAACGTCATAAACAACTTCGTCGATTACAAACCAGCAATCTTCCTTAATGCTGTGCATTGCGACTTCTTCCATGGTGTAATAATCCGTATCATCTTCTGCGAATTCATCATCAGATTCTTCTGCAGTAGAATCTTCCTCAACTTCATCTGCGCTTATTATATTATCATCAAGTGCTTCTTCGCCCCCAACCATATCGTCTGGATATATTTCACGGCCTTCATCGCTAACAGATGTGTTGGCGGTATTATCTGATGTCTGATTGGTTGTGGTACAGCCTGCCCCAAAAGCAAATAAAAGAACAAGTGAGAGCAAATATAGGTATTTTTGCATAAATAATTAACTTATAGCTGATAGCGGATAGCTGGCAGCAGATTAATGATTATTATTGTAATAGTTTGTGACGATACATAGCTACAATACGTCGTTTTGGTTTACTAGCTCTTGTGCCAAAGGTGAAGTGATGTTTTGCGGGAGTTCCAACTTTCCAATCATTGCTAACAGCTTTATCTTTTCCCAAGTAAAAACCAACATGAAGATGTTTGACTCCGTCGCCTGTAAAATCTAACGGCTCCCAAACAATCACATCCCCTACTTTGAGACTGTGTGATTTTTTCCAGCCTGATACTTCCATGTCTTTTAAGAGCTCAATGACGGTTGCGTGGGGTTTCTTAATCAGTTCGAAGCTTTGTAAAATTATTGAGACAAAGATTGCGCAGGATAATGAGCCGTTATCTAAAATGTCTCGCTCTTTACCATCTACTTTAGCGTAGAGATTCTGAAACATTTTAGATCGTATGCTTTTTTGGATTCTCGCAAGGTAACTTTTTGGAAGGTTGACCTCGACTTTGGGTTGAGTTGGCATAACCACATTATAAATGGCAAATTACAAATAGCAAATAGCAAGAGAAGACTTGGTAAACTCTTGCTATTTGTTATTTGCTATTTGATATAAGTTCGGTTTGGTTTGGGAATAAGAATTTAACCACTATGAATCCCATGGCGATAATCTGCGCGAAGTTTTCGCCGATGACTACGTAGAGAAAATATTGATAGTTGAGGAAGTTTAAGGCGCCGAAGCCGATTAGAGCGGTTACCAGGACTTGGAAGGCGATCATTATGGAAATGAAGATGACGAGGTAAAGGGACCAGCGATCGCGGAGTTTGTAGTAGCGCTCGAAGCCGTGTACATGCGCTTCGCGCTCGCGAATGGCCAGTTTAACCTGTTCTTTTCGCTCCGAAAAATCGAGTTCGTTACCGAGCTCTATTTTGGATTTTATTTCAGCGACGGATATCTCAGGCATACTTTTTTTGCGCCCCCTCGGCACCAAATTCCAATTGCAAACGATAGCCTAAGAAGTCATCCGGCACTCCAAAAATTTTAGCTAGTGTGTGGGCGCTTTCGTTTTTATATTTTTCTAAAAGATTTTCGGGGATAAGCAAGTGCGCCGCAAAAAAGACTGACTCTTTTTCGATTGGAGTTTCCATCTCACCCAAGGGTACGCGGCGGAGGACGTTTAGTGAACCATCTGAAGTAATTTTATCTTTGTTTAATATGAAACGGCCAAGAAGAATGGCCACCGAGACAGCTTGGCGGTCTTCGGAATCTTTATCGTTGATAAAGATGCTATCGCCGTCGATAAAACCTGCTATTTTGTTAGCATAATCTTTAAAATCCGCTTCAACCAATTCGAAATTATAATTAGCCGCCAATTCATCGATGGCAACCGGAGGCGCAACCACGTAGTTATCTTTAAGAATGCGGTCTACGTGATCTATTATATGTGATTCGACCTCGTTCATATCGTAAAAACCTTAGCGAGAGGGCGAGGAAATGGCAAGCTAGCTCTAGGATAAACTCACCCAACCCTCTCTTAAGATCAACAGAGGGCTAACCAACTGAATAACAAAAACCCCCTTCTCTTAATCTTAAGAGAATTGGGGGTAGGGGGATGAGTTTATCCCAAAGTAACAACCACCGGCTATAACGCCGGTGGCTTTTATCATGCGGACTACGTCCGCGGGCGAAGTTTGTCCCAAATTGACGTTTGTTTAAGCTCAATCTGATGATGTTGCTGATTGGCAATATAATTTTTTATTGCTTCTTCCGTAACTCAAACGGTTGAGACAAAGTATCCTCGCTCCCAAAGTGGCCCCTTCGGAAACTTATTTGTTTTCTTTTTGAGCCAACTTGAGGTTTTGCCTTTAATTAGGCCTATCGTATAAGCTGCAGTGTATTTTGGTGGTATGGATATGTGTAGATGTATATGTTCATCACCTATGTGCCAAGCTATAAGTACGAATCCCTTCCATTTACATACCATCTTGAACATCCTCTTTAGCTCTTGTTTAATATACTTATCTGCAAGTACTTTACCTCTGTATTTTGGAGTCCAAACAAAGTGGTATTTGCAGGTATATGTTGAGTGACTTTGCGTTTGATATAATCGCGCATTGGTCAGATAAATCACCTCCTTTCTTTGTGGGGTGATTTTATCTTACAGCCACGAGCTACGCTTTTAAACGCACACACCGGCTGACGCCGGTGGTTTATTTGGATAATAAAAAGACCTCTTTAGTAAAGAGGGATAATCACGCAAAGCACGATTTGTGAGATTAGTTACTTGCACGTAGCATGTTGGTGAGCAGAGCCATACGAATGTACATACCGTATTCCGATTGGCGGAAGTAGGCGGCGCGCGGATCGTCGTCGACCTCGGTGGAAATTTCACCAACCCGCGGAAGAGGATGTATGAGAATCATTTTGCCCCGGGGCTTGGCATGTGACATGGTTTCAGGAGTCACTGTGTAAGGATTTCCCATCTCTTTCTCCGCATCACTCATGCGTTCGCGTTGTACGCGGGTGATATAGAGAACGTCGGATTCGGCGACAATTCCGTTGGCAAGGCTGTCCAATTCCACGGGAGTCACGCCTTGGCCACGAAGTTCCGCTATTTTGTCTGGCGGCATTCGCAGACTAGCTGGCGATACGAAGTTGATTCTTACATCTTTGTAGAGTGTAAGCAGGCGAGCAAGGGAGTGGACAGTGCGGCCGTTTGCAAGATCGCCGACCATTGTGACCGTGAGGCCATCAATATGACCGAGTTCGCGTTGGATAGTGAACAGGTCCAACAATGCCTGAGTCGGATGCTCGCCTTTGCCGTCGCCGGCATTAATGATTGGCACCGGGCTGCAATCGGCCGCAACTTTGACAGAACCCTCTTCGGGATGACGCATCACGATAGCGTCCGTGTAGCCACCAAGCGTACGAATTGTATCGCGCAGAGATTCACCCTTGGAAACCGAAGAGAATTGAACATTATTGATAGCGATTGCACTACCACCCAAGCGCTCGATGGCTGTGAAAAATGATGACATGGTACGCGTTGACGGCTCGAAGAACAAAATCGCCAATACTTTCCCGGAAAGAAAACTGACCTTGCCAACTTCTTGAACCATGATCAGCATTTTTTCAGTAGTGGGGAAAAGAACGTCATCCAAATCTTCACGAAGAAATTGACGAACCGAAATTACGTGATTGCGCCAAGATAACTGATTATTGCGCTGGTTGATTTTGACGGTGAACGGTTTTTTTACAGCAACGAGCATGACAACCTCCAACGAATTGTAAAATGTACGTTGCCGACATATTGAAACGTAAACAGAAAGTAGTCAAGAAAATCCCCCTCTATCCCCCTTATTAAGGGAGCTTCTAATAAAAAACCCTCTTTAGTAAAGAGGGCTGATCACGCAAAACGCGATTTGGGAGATTACAGAATTTCAGCGATTGCGTCTAAGTCTTGCTTGACCAGGCGCCAATCATCTTCGGCAATGTGATTTTCAGCGATGGTGAGCAAAACAAGGACTTCGCTTTTTACGGGATGAGCGAGGATGTCGTCTTTGCACTTGTCGAGCTTGGCCTTGAATTCGGCAATGCGATCAGAAAGATCAGCAAACTTTTCGGGAGCCATGCTCCGTGTGATAACGACTCGACCTTTAGCCTTGGTACGACGACGGTTCAAACGCTCTTGGCGCAATAGATCGTCGATAAGGTAAGAGAGTGGGAAGATGATTCCTCGCTCCAGAGCGTCCAAAACAAAGACCCAACGAATACCTTCTTTGAGACGCATTAGTGCAGATCTTCTTTGCTCAGTTTCGTGTACGTAACCAGCGGGTCTACTAAGTACGTCAATGACTACTGCGATGTCTCGTGAGGTATGTTTGGCGTTTTTCACAAACGGCCGCAGGCAAAAACACGATAGCATTTCATGAGCTCTTTTGAGCATGATTCGATCTTTCAGAGTATCGTGCGTTGGCTTATCGGCCAGCTCTTTGATTGTGCTTTCTTTGCCAATCAAGTTCCAGAGATATTGATACAGACCGATATGTTCGTCGATGAACCGCTCGGTCTGAACCGCCCGCTGATCCATGTGCATAGAGAGCCATTGGATCATTTCTTCGCGCTCGAGCAGGTTCCAGATCGCGCCGCCCATGATCATTGCTGCAGCTGGGGTGTTCTTGCGTCCAATGGAATCTTTTTCGACCAAACCTCGAATCATTTGTTCGGTGGCCTTCTTTTTACTTTCATCGAACTTCCAGCTGTATTCGCCGGCGAGCTTATTCATGCCCAAATGCAGATCACGGAGCACGTGTTCCATGTGTGGGCCCATACGAAGCAGGAAGATCACATACTCGCGAAGAGCTTTGACATCAGCTTTCAAATCTCCTGTTTCGGTTGCTCGCTCTTTGGAGCGGACACCGTAATTTTTAACAGAATGTTCGGCGCCACGTTGGGCTGCATATGCGTCATGGAAGATAATATGAGTTGATGCGCCTTTCGTGCGGCGCGCCAAATCACGATTGGGTCGGAAGATGACGCCAGGGAGCAAAAGCTGATGCTTGTGTGAACCGTCCCGGAAAATGAGAAAAGCTTTTTCCAAAAGGATTCGATCTCCCCAAGGCATGCGCTGCATGGGAGCCTCAACAAAACCGCCGCCGTTTTTGATAACACTGAATGCTTCAATCCGGCCTATATTCGGGTACATCGTCCCCTCCTTTTGTGATGGTACGAGTTGATGAGAAGGTAGCAGAAAATTTTTGTTTGGTCAATGCTCGAGTTTGATTCCTCCTTTGTTTCCCTCTTTATTAAAGGGGGTTTTAAGTAAATCAAAAACTCGAGAGAGAAGTCTCGAGTTTTTTGATAAATATTGAGTTAAATATCTTCCTTAAGTAACCATGATAATTTGATTGTGAATCAAGCTTAATCAAGATTCAGACAATTAGTATCCCATTCCACTACAAGCCGAGTTAGTTGGTTTGAAATTAGAATCTAACTGCGGATTGATTTCGAGAGATCCGACGTCACCGCTGATATGCGATTGCCAAGCGGCGAATCCACCTGTCCAATCTGTGCGGCCATCTTCGAAGTTGGCAGATGCCCCGGATTGATAATAACAATTATTGTTCATTGTAGGATTGCCGCTAAGCGCACTTAATCCGCCGAGTTCATTGGCAAATCTTATACCGACGAGTGATGCGCGTGTGATGCTATTTTGAACAACGATGTTGTTATGGATATTAGGGTTAACATTTGCAGGGCGGCCGGCTTCGGGTTCCCAATCTTGGAAGGTGACACCGAAGTATATTGGGCTGTGGTAGATGCTGGATGTGTCTACGATTGTATTATTGTAAACTTGAGCATCTTTGGAAGCATAGAGTGCTACTCCGGCCCAGCCTGCATTTTTAATTAAGTTATAGCGAGCGATGCCACGAATATTTTCGTAATAGCCGGGGTTGGTTGTAAGGTCGAAGTATTCGGGGCTGGTATCAAAGCCAAGGATGATGCCAGCAGCGCCGGTGTTTTCAATTAAGTTGTGTTCAACAATGCCATCTGTCGCACCACCTTTAAAGTAAATACCCGTAGAGCATGTATCGTGGATGTAAGTGTAAGAAACATGCATTCTGTCACCGTTTACATTATCGATGCCCTCGGCATTACAATCACCAGCGGTTAAGTTTGTACCAGAGTTATAGATTTCCGCGTGGCGAATTGTGATGTCATCGGATTGTGGTTTTATTTTAACTACGTCGCGGTTTGAATCGTGGAGTTTAACATTTTCGAGCAAGAGGTTTGAAGCGCCCGAACGATCAGCCTCTCCCCAATCCCACTGAGTTTCGGTAGAAACTGCGTAAAAACCACCCTTAACTTCTGCGCATTTTAGCGCGCCGCCATCTGAGCCTACATAAAAGTATACGCCGATATCTTCCATGTCAGATGAGCGATCTATAACCGCCCATTCACCGGGGTAAGACATGATTGTGACATTTGGAACACGGATGCGGATTTCTTGAGGTTCAACATAAGTGCCACCGCGAAGTACAATGGTAGTTCCTGCGGGTACATCAGTTACAGCTGCACGGACTGTGCGATAAGGATGAGTGGTACTGCCATCTGCGTTTGAATCATTGCCAGAAGTTGATACGTAGCGCGCGTTAGCCGGAACTGTTGCGCTATTACACATTGCCATGTCGACCCCAACAGTCATTGATCCGGAAGGAGGTGGTTCAGGAGTTGGAGGAGTTACCAAAAGTGTTTTGACAATAATATGAATTGCGTTTGATCCGGTCATCTCACCGCCATTATCTATGGCAACTGCGGAGATATCATAAACTCCGGTACCAACATTTTGCCAGTTGAAAGAGTATGGAGCGGAAGAGTCTTCACCTATTTTTGTTGCTCCGCGATAGAAATCTACACGGGAAATTGTGCCATCGGAGTCTGTCGCATTTGTTGTGATTATGATATTGGCTGGCGATTGGAACTCTGCATTATTTGCCGGGGCGGTGACGGAAACTGTCGGTGGTTGATTTGATGCGTTAACCACAATATGAACCGCAACTGATCCAGTCATTTCTCCCCCATCATCGATGGCTACTGCGCTTAGGTGATATTCACCAGCGCTAACGTTTTGCCAGTTGAAAGAGTATGGAGCGGAAGAGTCTTCACCGATTTTAGTGGCTCCGCGATAGAAATCTACACGGGAAATTGTGCCATCGGAGTCTGCTGCGTCGGCTGTGATTGTGATGTTGGCAGGCGATTGGAACTCTGCATCGTTAGCCGGGGCGGTGACGGAAACTGTCGGTGGTTGATTTGATGCGTTAACAATTAAGTGGACTGCTGCTGACCCTGTCATTTCTCCTTCGTTATCAACTGCCACTGCGGAGATATGATATTCACCGGCTCCAACGTTTTGCCAGTTGAAAGAGTATGGAGCGGAAGAGTCTTCACCGATTTTAGTGGCTCCGCGATAGAAATCTACACGGGAGATTGTGCCATCGGAGTCTGCGGCGTCGGCTGTGATTGTGATGTTGGCAGGCGATTGGAACTCTGCATCGTTAGCCGGGGCGGTGACGGAAACTGTCGGTGGTTGATTCTGGCCCGGTTCGGGATCGGGTTCTGGAGTGGGATCAGGGTTTGGTACGGTTGAGTTTGCTACTGTAATCGATACGGATTGCGTGATACTTACCATACCCTGGCCATCGAAAGCTTTTGCCATTATTCCACTATAAGTACCGGCTGCGACATTGTTCCACATGAATTGATATGGGGATGTAGTATCTTCACCTAATTTTGTTGAGCCCTGATAAAATTCAACTTTAGCAACCAAAACATCATCTGTTGCATTTGCAGAGAGCAAAACGTTTGCCGGTGCGGTGTAATTGGTGCTACCAACCGGGCTTGTGAGAGATACTGTTGGGGGTTGATTCTCGGTAGGTGTTGGTTCTGGATCCGGAGTTGTATTGCCCAAGCTATAGGTAATTTGTAATTTTGGCCGTTGCGATTGAGTCATGGCTTCGGACGAATGCATGGTGGCTGTGCCCGCCCCAGTACCGGTTTCATTAATAATGAGTACACCTTGGTTTGATGTTGGGTTATTGACCCAAGACTGAACAATAGCATTATCCAGTTTAACGATTTTGGTTTGATCGCCGGATTTATCAAAGCCTGTCATAGTGAAAGACTTGCCGGAGATGATGTCACCAGTTCCTTTGGCACCCTGGGCAGACCAAGCAACAGATGGATCGTCGCGATGCAGCCAACCTAGTTTTTCGGCATTGATATTCCATGGAGTGTTTAGGTAGTAGCCACGGAGAATCGTAATCGGTTTTCCGTTGTACCCGCTTTCCCAATCAGTTACAACGAGAGTAAGACGTACGTCCGTTACAACAGCGCCTGCCGGCAAGGAGAGATTCGTAAATTTAATGAGTGCTCGCTTTTCATAAGTTGGCTTGCCCTCTTCTTCGACTATATACGTTCTTAAAATATCGGTTTTTTCTGTAATACCGATTTCGTTCCATTCAATATATTGAGTGGAAATTGTTGCGTCTTCTGTACCCGAATAACCATCTAGTCCATTTTGGAAGATGATATTGGCACTTTGTGCACTAGCTGCAGGTATAATACCTAAGCTTAGCGGCAAAGCTAGAAGCGCAATCATAAATGTAATTAATTTTGTGCGCATAATGAATAAATTATTAGTAAATTAGGCTCTTAAAGTAAGCTCTGGGCTTATCAGTTTTATAACTTTAACAAATACATCCAAGATTTGGCTATTTTAGCCTAATACGAATATAAATACTATATTTTTGCAATACCCCTGATATTTGAATGTTGATAAGTCCCATCTACAACCTGAAATTAAAAACCTGTCAAGAGCTGACTACTAATATTTAGTACGCAATATCATCTTGTTATATTTCGATAACAACCTCTAAATTTTTGCACTATGTACGCTGTACGATGTACAAATTTTAATAGTCACTAAATGATAACAAATAGAACTTGATAATAACGTGACAAAAAAAGATACCCAGTTTATCCACGGCAAAAATAAAAACCATGCCATACTAAAAGTATAAACATCAGGAACATGTAAAAGTATTCGAACAGGGATCTTTTACATGGACTGAAAAATATTTGTATGTGGAGATGCAAACTATTTTGTAGAGGGATTTTGATTGGTCAGATTATGGTAATGATATTTTTAGCGATACCACCGCGTACTGCGAATGCTGCAGAGCTAGTTTATATAAGTGAGATTGCTTGGGCGGGTTCGTCGCTTAGTTCCGCGGACGAGTGGATTGAGCTCGCTAACCCATCAAATCTGGATGTCGATGTTAGTGGTTGGAGGATTGTTGGAGCTGGATCAGGTGAGAGTGACATTATTTTCCCCAGTGATTCTTTGATACCAGCAGCCGGCGCGCTCATGGTCGCAAATTATGATGCGGGGCATCAAAATGCGGCATTTACCGTGGCGCCCGACATCGTAACAAGTACATTATCACTTTCCAATTCATCGATGCTGATTCAGCTAGTTGATGCGGAAGGTGTACTTGTGGACGTTGCCGGGAGTGGGGGCGCGCCGTTTGCCGGTTTCTCATCGAACACAAAGGCGAGCATGATTAGGATTGATTTAACAGTACTTGGAGATGACGCCGATACTTGGATGACATGTGACGTTAGTGAAAATATGAGAACTGATGATTGTGGTACACCAGGATTGGTTGATGCGGTTAGTTCGGTGGAGGTCCTGAATCAAGTTCAGGACGACGATGATGAAGCAACCGGCGATGGTGCTACGACAACTGTTGTAACTATAGCTGATGATGAGATGGCTACATCATCAGAAATTATAATCGAGGAAGCGGTTACGACAAGTACAGTGCTATTTGTTTCGACATCGACGGTGATGAGTGAACTCATTGCAGAAACTCCCAAGTCGAACTATGAGCAGGAGACGGTTGTGAGGTTTCTCCGTATGAATGAAGTGATGGCTGCGCCGGAAAGCGGAAAAGAGTGGGTGGAGCTTGTGAACTTGGCTGCCGATAGGACGATAGTGCTTGATGGACTGGAGATTCATGATTCTGTTAGCCGTGCGATAAAGCTTAGTGGCGAGCTTAAGCCGCAAGAAAAGTATAAAGTCTTTGAACTTACAACATCGAAGTTGAATAATGATGGGGATTCGGTTTATTTACAAACATCTGATGGCGTTGTGATAGATAGCCTAACATATGCAGGTCATGACAAAGGAACATTATTAGCTCGTGATGAAAAGATGACTTGGCAATATACGCAATTCGCTACTCCGGGAGGTACAAATGTGATTCGGATTAATATTGCATCGACTCAAGACGAAGGATTAATGATTAACGAAAAAGAAGAAGGTACGGCTCCTGATAAAGTCATTTTTGCAACGGTCACATCAACACAAACATCATATTCCGCTTCTATCACGGCTTTGACTGATTCTGAAACTAATATTGATTCTGATAAATACGGGCAATCTTTATTGAGACTGAATGAAGTTGTGCCGAATCCGGCAGAGGGTAAGGAATGGATCGAGATAATCTCGTACGCAACAACCTCCGTACAACTGACAGGATTGGAATTATTTGACGCAACGGGGCGAGTCTATAAGTTGGATGGTTTTATAGAAGTGGGTGGAGTTATGTTTGTGGATCTTGCAACAGCTAGGCTCAATAATAGCGGCGATAGTGTGTTTTTGCAGACAGAATCAGGTGTTGTGATAGATGAATTAAGTTATGAAGGTTCACAAAAAGGTTTTTCTTATGCTCGCATGGAAGATGGCACTTGGCGAGAGGTCGCAACTCCCACAAAGGGAGAAATGAATTTTAAAAAAGATAGTAACTCCCCCACTTCGCTTGTGGGGGTGACTACCACAACTCAAGGCACTGCCACATCGGTCCAATCTTCGAGTGTAGCCTCTACAAAAAAGACTACAACAAAAACTACGTCTGCAAAAAGCTCGAGTTCTAGCTCAGTAGCAAGTTCAGACGCAATAATTTCTTTAACAGATTATTCTATGTTACATCAAGAACAATTTGGCGGTATGCGAATCAAACTTCGTGGTACTGTTGGCACTTTGCCTAAACATGTTTCGGGGCGCGGATTTATCCTTTTAAATCACGACGGGCGGGGGTTACTTGTCCGAGTTCCGAGCTATAAAAAAATCCCGGAGTTGGGATCGTTTCTGACCATAACCGGATCGCTTAAATTTGATACTAATGAGCTCCCCTACTTATCTTTAGCTAAAAGTGATGATTGGATTTTGGAAAGCACAACGAGTGTAGTTCCAAAAATAAAAGGAGTCTCATTAATCGCTCCAAGTGCAGAGGATGCCTGGAGCTTGGTGCAGTTTACCGGGATTGTTAATGGAGTTTCGGGCAGCACTGTCCATTTGATTATAGATGATTTGGATGTTGATATGAAAATTAAACCGGGCGTAGATTACAGGGCGAGTAGATTATCTAAAGGAGATACAGTCAACGTAAAAGGGATTTTGGATATCACTGATGACTTAGCCGTTATCTTGCCGCGTAGCGCCGATGAGATAGAACTTGTTTCTCATGCACCGGAAAGTTTTGCAAGTGCGACGAGTACTGAAGAGCAAGGTATTCCGGGTTGGACTCCTTTTGGCGCTGCGGCATTTGCAGTTGGAGCAGTGGAGAGTATTAAACAATTGAAGAAGAAGTTAAAGACACGCACGGTTAGAAAACCGGTTTTAGCAAAATAAAAAAAGACCCCAAAAAGTTTTGGAGTCAGATATAGACTTTGGGGATGGTGAAAACGATAATGCCAACTCCTTGAGAAATTTTAGCATCAATCCAATCTGTAATTCGAAGTTTTCTATCTGGAGAATATTCTACACAGGCACGACACTGCCCATACAAGCTTACTTGAGGGAATGTAAACTTCTTGCCCTTATAATCCTTAAACTCTGCTTGGAAGGCTCTAATGGTATTCGCCGTCCTGGCAATAAGTGGCACCCCGTTGTAGAGCTCCCTGGAGTGTTGCGCAATTGCACAGAAGTAAAGTACATTAACTATATTGCAAACAAACATTTGCATGCGATATCTGGAATGGAGGTTACCGTTTTCTACCTCAAGCCCAACTTGGCGCGCTATATCGGGTAGCATAGCAGACTGCTCGTCAAATGTTTTCGAAGTTGTACCGGGTACGATTCCGGGAATCGCCAACACCCAGTAACCGGGCTCGGTATAGTCTTTTAAGCCAGTCGGCAGATCAAATGGAGAATGTGTTTTGAAGCCTTCGGGAAAATTTTGTTCTGCGTGCCACCAATCATCAACCAAAAGATCTGCGTAAACCAGATCTTGGAATGTCATGTTCGGCGGGATGAACCAAAGCACAGGGCCGTAATAACCAATAGAACGAGCATAGTACTCGAAGCGATAGATCTCATCATCTGTTGGAAGGTGGCGAGGCACAATCAGGTCAACCTTACGTCTCTCGAGTGATGCACGATTTTCTTGCGGCGACTTTAGGATCAGATGATCCATGAAATTCATGGTTCGCATAATAGCGAGCTTTGCCAGTTTCTTTGTATAACTATCCGGAGATAGAGGATGGTAGGATTGAGTTACTACTTGCGCAACATCTTCCAAAGAATTTGGTAATACATCAACGGCGATTTCTTTTGGTGCAATACCAATACCTAAAAATGTTTTTACTTGTACACATCCACGGCTGGTATCCGTTGCACCGTCTGTGTCAGCTTCTACGCGACCAGTCAGAAAAAATCTGACAGTTGGATGAACGCTTGGTATAAACTTAGAAAGTGATGACGAATCTGTTTTCACTTCAGGTACGATAGGTGGATTGCTTGTGTGAAATTCTTGAGTAGGTGCACGCTCCAGTGCTTCTTTGATACTTGTTGCGGACTCTGGTGGAATCACTTCTACCACAGAATCACCACATAGAGTTTGGTATTCTATACGTGGACGTCCGTCTCCTAAACCTCTTTGGGTATCGGATGAGCTTTCATCCGAGACATCTGCAACCTGACCGGTTACGCCATCTGGCCAGATCTCGTAGTGTCGACCATCTTTAGTTTCCATTGGTTTCCCCTCCTTGTGTCAAGGTTCGATACTAGTCAGTCAATCAAAAAAAGACGCTTAAGTCAAGCGTCTAGAAGTGGTTTCTTGCCTCTTCTGGGCCAGAGCCAATTTTCTCTATCGTAAAGAAAACATATATCGCAAACCGCCAACTGAATCTTTTCGATATCTTTTTCTGAAAGTCGCTGGCATTTACTACCTTTCATGATAACTTTACCAGTACGGAAGTTTACCAATGCCCAATCGATTTCTTCAGAGTAAAATGCAAGCTCCATTGCCTCATTGTGCATCGCGAGACCTATCAGATATAACCCTGTGCGATCGATTTTTGGAAGTTTGAGATATTCCGCTAAGGTAATATTTACTACTTCGTGCGCCGGTTTTTTACCAATAATTTTGGGAACAACTTTTCTCCCAATATTCTTTTCTTGGTTGGACATTGTTTACCTCCATAATTACGAGGTTGAAATATGATAAGGATCTAAAATAAGTATTAACTGAAAAAGACGCTTGAGTCAAGCGTCATGAGACAAAATCTTCTCCATAGCATTCTAGAAAACTTTTCATTTCCTCGAGCAGATAGAAACCGGCACTACGATGAGAATCTTTCATGGCCTGCAGGTAGGAGATGCCGTTTTTATCGATAAAGATATCTCGGCGGAGTTCGTCCTCGGATGGGAACTCTTTAAGATCGATTGTAAAAACTGTGATGGGTTTTCCACCACAACGATATAGCACCAAAGGCCCAATTACAGCGCCCTCAGCCCTTAAATCGCTCAACTGTTCGCAAAGTTCTGTGAACTTGATGTAACATAGCGCTCCAAGACGGTCGTGACGCGAGGTTACCCGCTCGCCTCTACAATTAAATTCGGGTAGAAACCACTCTTCCATGGGCGGCAACACCTCAATGCCATCAATGAAGAGTTTGGCCGAGGATTGTTTCATGTAACCGGGAGTGATTCTAGCCAGAGGAGGTCGATGATCCCGTACAGGTTCATCGACAGTACCACGACCAAGTTGTCCGTATTGCATAAAAGGTACTAAGCGCCTTTGCATGACTTTACTCCTTTGCTTATTTTTATTCCTCTGGTTGATCCAAAGGCATTGGTCCCCAATCTTTGAGTTCGCCCACTTCGGTCCCTTCCTCGGGATCTGCACGCTGAGCACGATCGTAATCTTTGTCGCTCATAGTGGACTGTGCGAATTTCCGGCCATCGGTTGGGAGTGGTCGGATGCGAGCAACTTGCGGAGGAGCCCAGTCGGGTGCTTGTGATTTGCTCATCGATTTTTACTCCTTATACAAGGAACTATATTAAAATTATCACGCAAAATAAGCCCAGTCAACCAACCTCTTGCCAGTTTTTTCATCTTTTGATAATCTATTGCCACAATCAAATAGCACGCGGGTATCGTATAGCGGCTATTATGCTGCCTTGCCAAGGCAGAGATGGGGGTCCGACTCCCCCTACCCGCTCCACAAAAAAATCCTCGATTTATTCGAAGGATTTTTTTGTGTCCTGAGCGGAGTCGAAGGGCAGTATAACTATCGATGATTTGGACACGATTCATATAGCGCGGCCATGGTTACAAAAAAAATCGCCAAGTGCGGCGATTGATGAAAATGATGAAAACCATACTATTCTCGTGCTCGTAGGAGTACCCAATAATGATCTGGATAATCAAACTCAATTTCTCCGCGAAATCGATACGGGACAAGCCCGGGTTTACGCTCTTGCCAGAATTTTTCAGAATCAACGAAGGGGCCAATTGAACGGCAGTTGGGTACATCGTTTGATTGCGAACTTTTGGTAGTAGGCTCTATCCAGGGAAATTGCGGTTCTTTGGGCATGATTAGCTCCTCATACAAGGTTCTGTGGTGAGGTTAGCAAATATCAAAATTTTGCGCAATTTACAGGTAATCGCATTGACGTTCTTACATTTTTATGGTTTGATGTGATTAAGATTTTTTCCGTCATCTTGGTTGATACGTAACTAGCCGTTGTGTAGCAATCGAGCTGCCGGATGCGAAAAGTCTATCGCGCATTACAAAACTAAAACGCAGATCAAGGAGAAATGTGATGATGAATATCAATTTAATGCAGGCCGTTTTGGCGCTCGCTGGGCCAATGGATTTTATCAACAAATTAAATCCCTGGACTAAGCAGGTAGCCGCAGTGCAGTATCCATCGGCACTCACAGACCCAATCACAAACTTCTTAGGTATCGGCCTAACAATAATCATCGCTGTAGCCTATATGGTCGCGCTGATAACATCACTTCAGCTCTCCGGCCATCACACAACTCAAAGAAGTCGAAGTATCTGCTACGTAGGTGCGGCATCGTACTTTACTGTATGTGGAGTACTCGTCGCTGTTGCTAAAATGATGACGCCCGCCAACATACCTCTCGATAGCCTCCCTACTGAGAGGGCTCTGGCTGTGATCGCCGGGGGCCATGTCTATGGCGCGGTGGTACTGCTGGTTGGCTTGTCTATTACGATGATGTTGGCATCAAACGTTGTCGACAGGCAACCCAAAAAGCCAAAGCAGGGAAATCCCATGGCAGCAGAAGAGTCTGCTCACTGAGCAAACATCCAAGCTCCTTTACAAGCCTCTTATTAATTAAGATTCTTAGTATGTTGTCTCGTGCAAATCTTTTACCGCCCACTTAAGCGGTTTTTTTCTTTTTTTTGCATATTTATTGATTTTAGTGCAGAATGCGAAACATAATTTAGATTAAAGTTCATCAAGTAAAAAGTTCATAAAGAGATACATAAGCGACTCTTTATGAACTTGTTACTTTAAACTTGATGAACTAAGTAAATTTATGACCATCGAAGAATTAAAACAGAAGGAATTATTGATCTTGCAAAAAGATCATCTTCAGGCTTTAAAGGAGTTTTTAGAGAGCGAAGAAGCTCGCGAGGATAGACTTGCAAAAGCATATGCTGTGCATGTAACTTGCATGGACGAACGAGACAGATTTTCGATCGATGCCACGGGTGAGCCAAATGGGGTTGTAGAAACTTTTGCTTCTCCCGGTGGCTGTTTCACACAAGATAGAGACGCTAAAAATGGCGCAAAAAAGTTAATGGAGATTTACGGCAAAGATATTGAACAAGCGAAGAAAAATGGCAAGGAGATTGTTATCTATTTAATGCCTCATACTTGTTTTGCAGATAATTGCGCCGGATGTGCCGCATTTAATAGTGACGAGGAAGCTGAATATGAGTATTTCTCGAATTTGGCCGACGAATTAAAAAAGATTCCCGAGCTCGCAGATGCAAATCTCCATACGGATATGTATGACACGGATACTCATGAAGTTGTACCTTTCCACGGGCATGTTCATGATCCGATACATGGAGCGGCAGCAGATTATTTACAGCGCGAAAAAGGAATTGCTACAAATGCGGAGGTTGATGAATGGGATAGGTTTCATGCGGGTTATCGTATCTATGTAGGTAGCAGACCATTAGCCTGGACTCCACGTAGGAATGTTGCATATCACTTACACGACGAAATTGATGCAGAAGAGTTGTTGGAAGGCATAGCACTAGCAATCAAAATTATAAAAACTCATTCGCATGCTGATTTGGAAGAACATCCAATAGTGATTCAGATAGATCACGTGTTCGGAAAAACATCTGTGATTGATCTAGACGATGAAACTTTGATAAAACGATTGAATGAATCTAAATTGTTAAAAGATGCAGCTATAGAACTTACAAAAGATGATGTTTTGATTGTTAGAACCGAAACAGATCCACAAAGTTGGGAGGGGCAGGTTACAGCGGCTAATTAGATCCTTGACGATGATGTTTGCCCGTGTTATATTTCGGGCGCACCTTCAATTAAAAAGCAAGAACCTCGCGTAAGCGGGGTTTTTGTTTTGCTAAAAATATTGTTAGATAAGATCTTCAGTGATTTTTTGAGATATAACAAGCGTTTGAGAAGCTATATGGATGTCGGGGGATTTTTGCAACATTGCCAGTATAAGCTTGGATAGATTATTTTTAGTTAACCTGCGTTCTCTAACATCTGAGACGTATCTTATTTTGAGCATTATCCAGTTATCGGTTGGTGTAACAAAAACAACTGGGTCCATATTGCGTTTTGATAAGAAATATTTTTGCTGAAGACGTTTAACTTCTTGCTCGGCTTGTTTGGTTATGTCTGCCGTCTTTTTCTTAACTAAATCCGTAATATCTTTGCCGGCTTTTTTCCAATCGCTGTCGTAAGTTATTGGTATGGAGATTTCATCCCAGATGAATTGATGATCTTTGGTATAATTTTGAATTGAGTTGAAAAGAACATGGCCATTTGGCAATAAGGCGATTCTTCCGGTTGCTTGGTCGCCATCGACCCACTCGCCAAGTTCTAACAGAGAGGTGTAGAACAAACCGATATCTATAACATCGCCATACTTTCCATTTACCTCTATACGATCTCCAACCCTGAAAATTCCAGTCATTAAAATTGCCAAAGCGCCGGCAAAGTTTTTAAAAACATCTTGAAGGGAGATGGCAACACCAGCGGCGATTAAGCCGTAGGCAACCAATAGTGCTTGGGGATTGATTATCCAAATTCGTAAAGTCACGATCCCAGAAACGACAATAAATAAAATGTAAGTGGTTTTACGAAATGTGTAGCGAGATTTTGAATCTTTCATTCTATTGGAAACAATCTCTTCGAGAAAGAATTTGAATACAAAATAAGAAACGGTAATTGCTACAAGAGTATAAAAAAGTTTATCCAAGTCTACATCTTGATAAGTGAGATTTATATACCAGGCGGAAAATGTTAAAGCCGCAAGGATGAGCAAATTTATTAATCGACGAAGCATTAATAGCATTATAGCATTTTTCTTGTTATCTAAACATAAAAAGACCAGAAGGTTTTTTTAAACTGTCCGTGCCCCGTGGGGTGCCCCGCACTCCACGGGGCACGTAAAAAGCCGCCTATTATTCTAAGCAGCTTTTTACGTGGTGGGCCCGGTGGGACTTGAAAGCGCTTGTATCTTCTAAATAAAAAACAACCAACCGGACCAGACGGTCGTAATCCTACAGAACGGGCCAAAAATTTGAGAAAGCCTTGAGTCGCGTGATCCGTTGAGTCAGCTCTATACAGTTTTTATGCGACACATTCTGGACACCAAAGCGGTCACCAAATTCATCATTATTAACCTTGTAGAGAACACCACTCGTGACCGCTGAATCACAGAAAAAATCTAAAGAAAAAACCAACCACGAAGCAGTTGGTTTGACGAAGACGGACACACATCCGTCGAAGTAGATTATATCTCGTGTCCCTGAAGGATTCCGTGGATGAGTTGTGATTGTTCGCGTGCGCACGCCAGATTGTCTGGAAAGCGATGCATACGTTGCCAAGTGCGTACATTCCAGAAACGCCACCCGTGCGGTTCAATCTGAAATTCTTTTCGAAGCTGAGCCGGTAAGCTGATCTTGCGAAACTGAGGAAGATCTATCGGCCAGCCGTCGGAACCGAAGAATTCAGTTTGTGGCAACGTTTCACCTGGTCGAAGAGCCAGATGACTGAAACGCTCAGCTGTGAACGTTATGGCCATCACTGCATCCTCGGGCCAGTCATGCGCGCCAGGCTCTTCGTCACGGAACACGGGACGGGGATCTTCGTCACTACCGAGGTACAAATCACGATTATTCATGCGAACTCCTCGCTCCAGGTGAATAGACTGGGTTATATTGCCATGTCTGTCCTGGGAACGCATCAAACACCCTTAAAAGGGTATCTATTGCGTTCTCATGAGCATATTCAAGAACGTGTAAATATAGCATTAATCCGACTTTTTGTCAATGGTGTAAACTTTGGTCACCAAAGCGGTCACCAAGCCATTGTTTCGCTGAGATTGCATGCTAAGCATCAGGAATATTCCTTTGTGCCCAGTGGGTATGGGATCCGATACTTGGTGACCATTTGACGCAGTGTTAAGAAAAATAAAAAGACCGCACTCAAATGAACTTAATGTGTCCATCTGGTACGGTCTTTTATTGTTCTGTTGGTGGGCCCGGTGGGACTTGAACCCACAAGCCTTTTGGGCGACAGATTTTAAGTCTGTTGCGTATACCGATTCCGCCACGGGCCCTAAATTGTTAGCGCGGTCAGTTTATCTTAAAGAAAATATTTAATCAAGTGCTTATTTAAGTCATTTTATCTTTAATGATTTGTTTATTAAGTATTGGTGAATGTTATCCCCTTGCTTATTGACTATTATCGGCGGTATGGTAGATTATCGACTCGTTCATTTTAGTGGGGGAAAAATGCAGGAAGACAGCAGCAATCCACCAGTCGCCATGAGCCAAACAACCGTGTCTTGTGTACCACCAAGTTGCATGCCAGATAGCATACCACCATCACGGGAAATCGTGATGAGGGATCATACTCTGAGGGATGTTTTGGTAAATCTTTGCAAGCCATGCCGGGTTTCGAGCATCAATAATCCAAAAGCAGCTCTGATTGAAGCCGTGCATAACAATTTGAAAGCACGCAAAAACGAAGTTCCTATGGATCAGCTCGAAGAGGTAATCTCCATAATAATGGAACGCGACTTGGTGCATTTTGTTCCAGAGAAATCCTGTTACTATGCCACGGAAAAGGCGGGGGAAATCTTAAGCGAGCTTTACATCGTAATTTGCGACAATTGCAGAGCCTCCAATGTAAGACCCGAAGAAACTGATGAGATTAAATCTCTGATGTTCTGCCACAGATGCGGATTAGTAATTTAATATCCGCGCACGCTCTAATAGCTCGATTTATAATCGGGCTTTTAAATTAAAAAAACGCATGCTTTAGGCGCATGCGCGTTTATCGGGATCGGAATCTCCGTTTTGAGTTCTGGGATGGCCGGTTCTTATTTTTTGATCCATTTCATCAAAGAAGTTTTGAACATCTGACACGATTCTGTGATCGATCAATTCTTCGATCGGTACATTTTTTACACCGACTAAAGCCATTGCGCCGATCCAGTTGCGTCGATAGATGTGATTAAATTTCTGCACGCCTCTCCAGACTGACAGCCTCTTTTCATATTCTACTGCCGATAAGCCATCTCTCGTTGGTATTGAATCCAACAGAGTTAACGCAACCCCCTCGGCCGAACGTTGAGATTTAACCTGAACACACAGCGTTGGGAATCCGTGTATGGAATGCTCGCAAAAGAAATCGATCTTTTGGAACATGTCATGCTCGGTGGTTGCTATCTGGACTTTAACGCCTTGCTTGATTGCCGCATAGGCAAACCTTGCGGAGGCTATGCTGCTTTGAATGTATTTGGCATATTCCCACTGATCGATGCCCACGGACCTACCCGCTTCAGCAAATAATCGCCTACCTTCAGGTGGCAGCCAAAGAAGAGCAACCATCATGTGGTTTTGAGCAGTGATGGATGACTGTACTCCTTTTTTTCTCAGCCAGTCCTCTTCATGTTGATTGACGAGAATTGTCTCGGCCAAAGAATAGTGAAACATGGCAAGGATGGCTCGATAAACACCAACGTTCCGGCGAAATGCATTTTTGTAATTATCGCGAATTGCGTAAAAAGCATGCCTTTGGTCATAAAGACGCATCTCGATAAGATTCGGGGCAAACTCCTCACCATCTTCCTTGGCATGCTTAAGCCAGTCCAAAAAGTTAGCCGGCACCTCCCTTGGTTTTCGACAAAGCTTAACCGATCTACCCAGTTCCTGCTGTCGATTTTTCATGCCTTCTCCATATGCCATAAGTTTTTCGAATCCGCCGCTTAATCACACTCCTTTTTGTTAAAGTACTACAATTACTATAGCTATTTTTTCGAAAATGTCAATATGTTTAGTGCAATTATGTCATTAAGAGTGGACAACGGGCGTTATAAATGCTAATAACTCGTTACATAAGAGAAATTATGAATAAACTACATACTTACATTTTTGGAAGCCTGGCTATCGTAATATGCATCTTGGCAGTGGCGACACTTTCTTACGCTGGCGGCTCCAGTTTTCGTATACCGATAGTTACGTCGGGCATTGAAAGATTGGTAGAAAATCTAAAAGCCCCCGAGCCGGAGAATTTGCCAGTACCATCAAGTGATCTTAATGTTTTGTTAAATGAAGTCGAAGGAGTAAATGTTAATGCAAATACCTCTACAGAATCACTGACAAAAATCGAAGTACCCACAGAATGGAAGAATTATAGTTTTAATGGCTTGTCTTTCGAGATACCTAGTGACTGGGAGGTGGCTTGGCCATCTATAGAGAATGGGCACGCGACGATGCTTTTTCAAGATCATGACAGCAAAACAGTTGCTTCAATCGTGAGTCCTCCGCCAACAACGGGTTACGAGGGATATGTGATTACAAAAGAAGAACGTTTGATTTCTGGAAAAGGATGGACGCATTCAGCTAAATTTTGGCACGGAGATACGGAACCGGAAGTTGGTGGCAACTATCTAGATACTATTATAGTTTCAAGAATGGGATATGAGAGTGAGATGGAAAATCCATATATTGATCAGGGCTATGGAATTCAATTTTTCTCACATTATGATGGTGATGCTTCAGATATCTTTAAGCACATTTATGAATCAATCAATTCATTAGATAAATGGCAAACATATACAAGTGATGTTTTCTCATTCCAGTATCCAAATAATTGGAGGGTTGTCTCGGATGCAGGCGCAGGGCACAGAAACGCAGAATTCTTTGATCAGAACAATAAATTATTAGCATCATACGTTTGCCCGATCCCGGAAACCGGTTATGAAGGATTTGATATGACAGAGATCCACAGAACTTTGTTACGAGGAGATATGCGATATGCCATAGATTATTGGCATGGAGATGAAATCGAATACAGTAGAAATGATTTGGAGATTATCTTTATGGAAACCATGACTCCTAAAGAAGGTATGGAGGGCGGAATCTTTGGAACCGCTTGCCAGATTATGGCGAATCAGCCGAATTTAACCGAGGAGTTTGAGAGGATCCATCAGAGTGTGAATGTGAAATAAAAATTCGTACGTTGTACATCATACTTCGTACAAAAAATACAGAAAGAAAAAATCCCAGAGTAATCTGGAATTTTTTGATTGTTGTTTGATGGTTTTAGAGAGCGGTGATTGCTACATCGTTGCTGTAGGTTCCACAATAGCCTCCCAAATATTCACAAACGCGGAAGTGATACACAGAGCCAGATTCTAAACCTGTCCAGAGATCTGTGCGAAGATCAGGGTCGGTGAGGTAATGATAATCGTTACCAGGATAAACAGGGTTTGCTTCATCGTCGATAACCACTTTGAATCCTTTGGGAGATTCCATGTCTGAGAGAGTCCAGGAGATATCTGCTTTGCCGCCGGCTAGTGGCGAAACTATTAAGTCGATTGTACCGGGCATTGTATTTTCCGCTTGAGCTCCATTTGTTGCGACAGTGACTACGACGTCATTACTATATACTCCGCATTTATCACTCAGATACTGACACACGCGGAAGTGATAAGTTTTGCCATCAGTTAGTTTGGTCCAATAATCCTCACGAACACTTGGGCTGGTTAGATAGTGATACGTATTGCCAGGGTAAACAGGATTTTCCGATTCCGAGATTACAACTTTGAAACCTTTGGATACATCCAAACCGTCTGTGGACCATGTTAGCTTTACTTTGCCCGGATCAGTGAGCTGCCCATCGAGAGTTATTGAGCCCGAAACGCTCTGGGAATTATCGTCTGATTCATCTTTGGATTCGTCGGTTTTTGGTTCTTCTTTTGCAGTATCCTCGGGTTTAAGATTTTGCGTGAGATAATAACCAACTTCGTTTGCGGCGAGGAATTTTATACTGCCATCAGGATTGACCCAATATACTTCTCCATGATTGTGAACGCGAAGAACCAACATATCGCGCAATCTTTCACGAAGGCCAACGTCGCCGGCTTCGAGCTTAGCGAAATTAGCTTCGTCGATGCCGATGAGTTTGCGAATTTTAATAGCTGCACCGGTATCTGCTTTCTTTTCTATCTTCGCTTCGGTTTTCTTTTCTATCTTTTGACCAAGTTTGTAAGTGTTAACCTCATCTGCCGTGAGAAGCTTGAGAGTTCCATCGGCGTTTACGAGATATGCCTCGCCGTGAAAGTGAACACGGAGTACAACCATATTGTGCAAGCGATTGCGGAGGCCTGCGTCACCAGCTTTTAACCTTCCGAAGTTAACCTCGTCGATGCCAATGAGACTAACGGGTAATGAGGCAGGTTTATCATTAGTTGTAACAGTGGTTGCATCTACGCCATTCTTGTTTGTGACTTTGATTAGAGTTGCCCCAACCCAACCGATTTTGTCTCCAGCTTGTACTTTGTACCAACCATCTGTTTCACCAATGATATGAACTTCGGTGCCGGATGGCAGGACGGTGAGAATGTCTGACCCCTCCATGCAAGCTATACTTCGAACACGTGAACCAATAGTTGTTTTTCCAGCCCAATCAAGTGTGTAAACAGGGTCGTTGCCACAATCTGCCGCTTTGGCGGTATTTGGTATAAAAAGTAATAACGCGAGCCCAAAAAAGGCTAGGCTTAGATAATGTTTCAAATTTGTATTCATAGAACTTTATGATACCAAGCAACCATGCGACAATCAACCCATGTCATGCACAGCCACATTTTTAGTTTTAAATAAACAATAAATAAATATTCATCTATATGTCTGATATAAATAGTGCTACTCCGGCTGCGATAAAAGATCGCTCGCCAGAGATTGCGGGAATAGCAATTGCGCTGACATTGGCTTTTCACTTTTTGTTAGCCGAGAATCCATTTGGATTTGCTTTTGCAGGTTTTGCAATATTACTTGCTGTCGCAATGGTTGCGATTGCGCATATGAGAGCCGGAGCTAAAAATACTTGGGCATTTTTATTTTTAATACCTGTAGCTTTAGGCTCCGCAACGCATATATTATATGCAAGTGAAACTTCGCGGACATTGGCTTTTTTTATAACGCTAGGATCGCTGACATTGTTTGCATATTGGTACACGCGACCGAAAATAGCTTTTAAAGATGTAATTAGTTTTTGGCCCAGGTTGTTGATTCTTGAGACTCTCTGGCCATATGCGTCGCTTGGTGCGCATCTATCCAAAGTAAAAAGCGATAAAAGAATGGGTTCTATTTTTCTTGGTATTGGTATTTCAATCCCCTTCTTACTTATCTTTTTATCTTTATTCACTTCTGCTGATCAACTTTTCGCGAAATCATTTTCAAATATCTTTGAGACACAAGAAGCCGCAAGATTAGCAATTAAGGTTATTCGTGACTTTATAGTTGGTGCTTTCTTTTTATCATCGGGCTTTGTGATGCTTGCGAGGATGAATAAACATGTTGAGGATAAGGCGCATAAAATATGGGATTGGATGAACCGGACTGCGCTTGCAACCTTTCTTGTGATGCTGAATCTGTTATTTGTGATTTTTGTGGGATTCCAAGCGGCTTACTTTTTTGGAGGTGAGGCTTTAGTGAAAGCTCAGGGATTAACTTATGCGGATTATGCGGTGAGCGGTTTTTTTGAGCTTTTGTTTGTTGCGGGATTGGTTTTTGGAATTACATGGTTTGTATATCGCGGAACTGAAATGAAGAATAGATTATCGGGAATATTATCTGTCGTGCTTATTGCGCAGACCGGTGTGATTATTGTATCCGCGATGAGTAGGCTTTTACTTTATATAGACACTTACGGACTGACACTCTCGAGATTTTGGGCGGCTTTTTGTATCATACTAATAGAGCTTGTGCTTTTAGCGAGTGCGATTGGATCTGTGGCAAAAGTAAGTTATGCAAAAATGGCGAAGTTGATATTTTTAGCAAGTTTGATGATTACTTCGCTGGTTCTTGTCTTTAATATTGAAGGATTTATTGCAAAATACAACATCGAAATGTATCTAAGTGGAAATACATTTTTTTTAGACACCCCGTACTTACTAAATAATTTGAGTGCTGATGCATTACCGGAGTTGACAGAGCTCGCAGTAATGGATTTACAAAATGAAAAACTAAGTTGGGATCATTATTCGATTGAAGGTATTTACGATTTTATAACCAAGGATGAACTTAAGGAGATGCTAAATAAGAAAGCAGTTTCGCTTAATGATGGTAATCGTGATTGGATGGGATTATCTTTATCTCATTATAATGCGCTAAAAGCCTTAGCTCGGATTAAGAAATAAAATTTGCTAGTGCTATGTGCGTTTGTTAATATTTACAAAATAATTCTTAGTATTTATATATGGAAATGTCTTTTGAAAAAATCCAACATTCTCAAAAAGAACCCCTTTTAGGGGAATTGATGAAAAATGCCAAAGAAGGAATGTTTAAACCGGAACATACCAACGCACTAACAGGTACGGCACTCGAAGAATTAAGAGATGAAGAAGGTTTTGAAACAGAGTTGCTTTCGAGTGAAAGGGCAATTCAAAAATGGGTTGATCAATTAAGCGCTTATACTCAAACCTTGGCCAAACAATCTTATGAAGATGCACTTAATCAAGAAGATCAGTTTAAAGAATTCGACAAACCTTTGGAGGAGATTTTTTGGGATGAATTTAAAATGAATGTGAGAGAGAGGATAAAACAACAGTTGGAACACAAAGAAGCAGCCTAAAGAAAAAACCCCGAGGAAACTTGGGGTTTATACATTTTGAGGCATGGTTGCCAGAGGTTCGGATAACATCACCAAAAGTGTAGCAACGCACACTGTCTGTCTGATGAAGAGGTAGTGCTTGTAGAAACGAGTAATCTTTTTGCAAGCGGGCAAACCCATAGGATCCCAACCCTCAAGTTTACAAAAGGATATGTACGAATCCATAAGGACTGCTTCGGCTTGCCGTGCTGTTGAGTTGCACAAGAGGTATGCGATTTCGCTAAAAATACATTGCGATATTTCAAGCTGAGGAAACCGCTTATCTGACAAGATGTGACGAACAGCGTCTGTAATCGGAGAAAACAATTCCTCAGGAAAATGCGTGTATTTTTTTGCGAGATCTACAATTTGCTCTTCTAGGTTTTGATCGCGCGTTGGTGGGAGGAAACGATGAGCAGCGATAACCAAATCTCCCATTCATACTCCTTTGTAAAAGACTTAATGAGTTAACCTCATTTTAACGTTTTTGTCAAGGCTTTAGCCAAACATATTACAGTAAAAATAAAAAGACTCCCGAGTTATTTGGGAGTTATTTTTTTGCATGACGCTTGGCCATAGAAATTGCATCTATCACGAGCTCTTCACCGCAATCGAGCTGCCAGGCGATAGAGTACATGCCCAGAATGGCGCGAGCGTACAAATCGAGTTTGGGAAATTTTTTTACCGACTCCAACCGATTCATGGAAGTGCCACACGACTTTTCCATATGAAGACGTGCGTAAGTTAGAGCCATCTTGAATGCGCTTTTATCAGGCCCAAGAGTTTGCAGCCTGTAATCCGCATTCAAAACCGTGCCGTTTGCATCCAAATCGAGTTTTGGCAACATGGGATCGGCAAGAAGCTCCAAGATGAACAAATCCAAAGCGTATGGATCCGTTACCCGCAGATGAAGATTCCTTACAAATACTTCACCAAGCGGTGGAAGCTCTAGACGGGGTAATGCTTTTTTGCCAACCGGATCAATTGATACAGCAATGTTTCCGTTCTGTTTCCTTAGGGTAAGAGCTCTTCTATTTTCACGGTACGCACTCAAATCGATAAGCTCGCCCATTTGTTCCTCACTTTCTTGCCATATTATCGAATGAGTAATCTAATCATATCACAGGCGTTTTGTCAACCCTACCCGGATCGAGCTGCCAGGCGATGGAGTACATGCCCAGGATGGCGCGCGCGATTCTATCAGGCTTGGAAAGCTCTCTCACTGCGGCCAGCTCATGCATGGAGAAATTACCCGACCTTTCCAGATAAAGTCGTGCGTAACTTAGAGCCGACATAAAAGGAACGACTCCGTTAGCCCCAAGAGCTTGTAATTTTTTATCCGTGTTCAAAACCGTGTAACTTGATTCCAAATTAAGCTTTGGCAATTTTGGATCAGCGAGTAGTTCCAGAATAAATGAATCCAAAGCATATGGATCCGTTATCTGCAGAGGGAAATTTTTTACAAAGACTTCTCCTAGCGGTGGGAGCCGAAGACGCGGCAAGGTTTTTTTGCCGACCAGCTCAATTGTTACGGCGATACTATCACTCTGTTTCCTTAGGGTAAGAGCTCTTCTATTTTCACGGTACGCACTCAAATCGATAAGCTCGCCCATTTGTTCCTCACTTTCTTGCTTATATTATCGAATGAGTAATCTAATCATATCACAGGCGTTTTGTCAACCCTACCTACTCTATAGCCAATAGTGGGCGGCTGATAGTTCCGCTCACGTTTATATTGCTATCCGCTATCGGCTATTAGCTATTTACTGTGTTATAATAAGCTTATGCCCATTGATTTTTTGGCATACACCGGGCTTACGGAGGGGAAAGTAATTTCCAATCAAAAGAAGTACGGTTTGAATCAACTTTATGAAAAAAAACGCAAAGGCGTTTTTATATACTTTAAAAAAATAGTTGAAGAACCGATGTTATTGTTGTTATTAATTGCCGCGGTTTTATACTTTTTTATCGGCAATAATTGGGATGGAGTTTTGATGCTTATTGGAGTTCTTCTCATGATAGGTATAGATTTGTATCAGGAACAAAAGACGGATCGTGCGTTGGAGGCTTTAAAAGAATTATCAACACCACAAGTTAAAGTAATCAGAAATGGTAACACACGCTTAATACCAAGCAATCAGTTAACGGTTGGTGATTTGATGATTGCTCAAGAAGGCGACCGCATCGCCGGGGATGGAATTATTATCGCTGATTCTAATTTCTCGGTTGATGAATCTCTTTTAACGGGTGAAACCGGGGCCCTGTTTAAAAATTCAATTATTGCAGGTAAGGCGAATGATAAAAATATTGTTTATTCCGGAACCTTGGCTTTATCCGGTCAGGCAATTATCGAGATCCGAGCAATCGGTATAAAAACACAATATGGTAAAATCGGTGAATCATTAGTTAAAATTCACGAGGATACTACGCCCCTTCAAAAACAGACTAAAAAAATTGTTAAAATTTTTGGCGTAGCGGGCGCTACGGCATGTTTATTACTGATGGCTATTGTTTACACATCCAGCCGAGATATTATAGATAGTTTGTTGAAAGGTTTAACTTTAGCCATATCAGTGATACCAGAAGAGATACCGGTCGTTCTCACGATTTTTGCAGCACTTGGAGCTTATCGACTTACACAAAAAAAGACCCTCGTCAGAAAAATTAATGCCGTAGAAACATTAGGACACATAACAACTCTTTGTACCGATAAAACAGGGACACTTACAGAAAACCGCATGGCTCTGCAAGAGCTTTATGCTGATGGTAAACTTTTAACCGCCGAAGTTGCCAAAACTAAAAATCATGAACTTTTTCATCCGTTGACCGATTCACTTTTAGCCAGCCAACCTCATCCTTATGATCCAATGGATATATCAATTCATGAATTAGCAAAAAAAATCGGATTAAAGCCATCTGTGGTCTACAGCAAAAGAAACCTGATCCACGAATATGGCTTTGATCAAAAATTAAAATTTATGGGCCACCTTTGGAGCTCGGGTGATACCAGAGACTTGGTTGTCAAAGGATCAGCCGAACAAGTACTTGCAAAATGCGCCGTAAACGATAAACAAAGGCGAGTGCTATCAGGGGAAATTGATGCAATGGCGGGAAAGGGTCTCCGCGTTTTAGCGGTTGCTCACAAGCAAATGAAAAGTAAAAATGAACCAAATACTTTAACTAGAGTTAAAGATTTTGATTTTGTTGCACTTTTAGGATTTAGAGACCCACCAAGGGCGGACGCTAAGCGTGCAGTCAATTTAGCACAAAAAGCCGGGATTACAGTGCGCATGATAACCGGCGATCATCCACAAACTGCGATGCACATAGCTAAAGCCGTAGGAATTTGTTGCAGTAAAGGTGTAGTAACCGGAAAAGAGTTGAATAGAATATCGGAATCGGATCTTACAGATAAGATCAATGAAATGTTTATTTTCGCGCGTATAAATCCGGAGCAAAAACTAAAGATAATCTCGGCGTTAAAAAGACGTGGCGAAGTAGTAGCCATGATGGGAGATGGAGTGAACGATGCGCCATCACTAAAGAATGCGGATATTGGTGTTGCTATGGGCAAAAGAGGTACAAACGTAGCCCGTGAAGCCGCAGATATTATTTTATTGGACGATAGGTTGCTAACGGTTGTTCAAGCCGTGGGAGATGGGAGAAGAATTTTTGACAATATTCAAAAAGCTATTGGTTATATTTTTATTGTGCACGTTTATATCATTTTAACCGCTCTAATAATTCCCCTTTTAGGTTTGCCGATTTTACTTACACCGATACATATTGTGTTACTAGAACTCGTGATAGATCCAACTTGCGCCCTTGTTTTTGAAAGTATCCCGGCAGAGAAAGATGTTATGAAACGAAAACCTCGCAATCCCAAGAAGGCATTAATTTCTTTAAGACGCTTAGCGAGTGTGTTTACTATAGGAATTACAATTTTTATTATTACCATTGTTGTATATATTTCATCCTTACGCTTTGGGCTAGATACGGAGCAAGCACGAACTATTGGATTTAGCTTAATTATTTGGACTAATTTATTATTAGTTTTGACATCTGTTAGCCACCAACATTTATTTGGTCAAATATTTGGATTTGTTAAAAATAAAACTTTTTTATCAGTTTATCTTGCCGTAATTTGCGGGTTGATTATTTTGATATATGCACCAGGAATAAATACAAAATTTGGTTTTGAGGCAATACCGTTTTGGGTATTTATATGCACCGGAATTCTTGGATTAGTGCCTTTGATGTTTGGGGAAGTTTTGAAACACATAATCCCCCACAAACCGAATATTGAGAACTGATAAATTTAAAGATTTTAGACAACAGAAAAAGAGGCAAAAGCCTCTTTTTATATTATGTATATTTATGCAATTCTTGTTTTTGTATTTGAAGCTCAGTTATTGCGTTTAATATTCTTTCATAAGCTTCTTGTCCATCGACAGTACTCACCTCTGCCATTACCTTTGCGACTTTCGCGAAAGAGTCTAGAACCTCGTCCGCATGTTCAATTCCTTTTTTAGCCATCTCAATAAGCTCGGGCGGCAGCTCGGGTTTTTCGACAGAGGGTTGAATGTTCTCGAAATTCATATATCTAAAAATCTTTATCGAGCTGGCGTGCGAGTTGTGCTATTCTGGATGATCCATTTTGAGGGGTATTTTTTATATCACGTTCCATTTTTTGAGACATTATTCTTAAATGCTCAACGCGGGCCGTGCGGGCTTGAATATCGCTTGCAATTGCTTTGATACTTTCCGCACGTTCACTCCCACCCATACCACGGGCAATTTTTTGCGTAGCTGAAACAGGCACAGCTGTTTGTGTCTGAGTTGATGCGCGTGGCGTGACTCTGGGGAGCGGGCGGATAAAAGGATTAACTTGCATTAATATCTATTATAGATGAAATCTGATCTTAAATATAGTCTTAGTGCTTCCCCACTATGCTGAAGCTGCGGGGGATAAATAGTCGTAATCGTAGTAAAGAAGCCGGGATACATAGTTATCGTTCGATGTTCCAAGTTCGATGAAGTTATGTTAAGCTCGATTTAATATGGAAGAGGAAATATTAACAATGCCGGAGGCAATGCCCGAGGAAGAACGAGTTGAAATGAGCTTAAGGCCAAAATTACTGGCTGAGTTTGTGGGGCAACCTCATGTAAAAGAGAACTTGAGCATATTGCTCGAGGCGGCACGCGGGCGCGAAGAGCCTTGCGAACATGTTTTGCTTTACGGGCCGCCGGGTTTGGGGAAAACAACTTTAGCGCATGTTATCGCTAACGAGATGGATGCCGAGATAAAAGTGACGAGTGGGCCGGCATTGGAGCGAGTTGGAGACTTAGCTGCGATTTTAACGAATCTGGAAGAAGGAGATGTTTTGTTTATTGATGAAATCCACAGATTAAATAAAAGTATTGAGGAAGTTTTATATCCGGCGATGGAGGATTTTGCTTTGGACATTGTAATTGGAAAAGGGCCGTCAGCGAGGACGTTAAGGCTCGATTTGAGGCGGTTTACAATCATTGGCGCTACAACCAGGCTTAGCTTGATGAGTGCGCCGCTACGAGATAGGTTTGGAGCTTTGTATCACTTGGATTTTTATGGCCCCGAGGAGATGTCCTCCATCGTTATGCGAAGTGCTAATTTGTTAGAAGTGCTGATAGATGAGGAAACCGCAGCATCAATTGCCGGGAGAGCAAGATGTACTCCGAGAATTTCGAATAGACTCTTGAGGCGAGTTAGAGATTACGCTCAAGTTAGAGCCGAGGGTGTTATGAACCCGGAGACGGTTGATGCGGCGCTGAACTCGCTTAAGATTGATATGCGAGGGTTGGATGAGACGGATAGAAAGGCATTACTTGCTATTATGGAAAAATTTAACGGCGGACCCGTGGGCCTGGGAACACTCGCTGCATCGATGAGTGAGGATATTGCGACATTGGAAGATGTGATAGAACCGTTTTTGCTTCGCGAGGGTTTACTATCACGGACGCCAAGGGGAAGAGTTGCAACTAAGCATGCGTATTTACATTTGGGGTTGGAAATACCGGAGGGTTTAAACGACTAAAATATCTGTAATCGTACAAAGACATGCCATGGCATGTCTTTGTGTTTCATTGTATAATGCTTACATGATTCCAATTGCAATTTTTGTTATTATTTGGCTAATACTCGTAGCCATTTTTATGGTTGTCTCCATGCTTAGTATTATGCAGATGATGCGTTTTGGTGTTAAAGGGCCCGAAACCCGCTGGGCAATTATAATTTTTGTTGGTTTAACCATTTGCATTATGGCGGCAACTATTATGTATCTATCACAAATAGATATGAAATCCGGCCTGGATTTAAAGCCGATCTTTGAATCGCTATTCCCTAACTAATATGATTGAACTGGATAAATTGCCCGGCTTATTGCCGGATGAAAAAATGGTAAAAGTGTATAGGCGCCATCCTATTACTTTATTTGGATTGTATTTGGGTATCGCAATTACTTTCATAGTTCCACTTAGTGCATATTTTTTAATAAGAGGTTTACGCGCAGATTTTCTTGGTACTGAAATCGGGATGACTTTATTTGCACTTTTTCTTTCCATATTCTTTTTATTTGCACTGTTATTCATCTTTCAACAATTTTTAGATCATTGGTTGGATATTTGGATTCTAACAACCCGAAGAATTATTAATATTGAACAAAATGGATTGTTTTCTCGTGTCAGATCCGAAGTTAGGTTGTATAGAGTGCAAGACGTTACATCCGAGATTAACGGATTTTTGCGCCACATGTTTAATTATGGCATGGTTTATACGCAAACAGCTGGAGAGCAAAACAGATTTACTTTTGAAGACATCGAGGAACCTAAAGACGCTGCAAAGCTGATTTTGCAGTTAGCTGAGCGTGATCAACGCACACATGAGCAGGAAATTACTGCAGAAAAACCGGATGCTTTCATGCAGGCTCTCTCAAAGTAATAATTTTTTCACAAACTTACAAATAATTTCAAATCCTCACAAAACAAAAATTTATGTTGAGGATTTTTATAACTGTTAAAACAGAATTCCTGTGTGATATACTGATTTTATGTCATTTTTTGACCACCAACACTTACATACGATTTTCCCCAATAAAGAACTAAGGAACCTTTACATCACTATAGCCATAAATGCTTTTGCGGATGCTTTGATTACTATCTTTGTTCCAATCTATCTATATGAACTTGGTTATGCGATTCATGTGATTATCTTTTTTTATTTTTTGCTTTTCTTATCGATCATTCTTTTCTCATTCGCCGGTGCGAAAATCGTTTCACGGATTGGCTTTAAACACTCCATGCTGTGGTCTACACCGTTTATAATTTTATATTATTTAGGATTTACATTGCTTCCAGATCATCCAAATCTTATTTTTATCTTGCCTGTCGTATTTTCCGGAAGAGCGGTTTTGTATAATTTCGGTTATCATCTTCATTTCTTAAAAAATCGCAGTCCCAAAAATGAGGGGAAAGAAATATCGTTTATTTTTGCACTTGTTTTGGTTGTTAGCGTGATTGCACCGTTTATTGGCGGTGTTATTGCAGAATATCATTTTGCCTATTTATATTTTTTGGCGGCAATCATTTTTTTCCTGGCAAACATACCGTTATTTTTTACAAAAGATTCTCATGAGCCTATTAAATTCACTTTCAAGGATGCTATACTCGCAATTATAGCAAAATCGGAACGCGGCGCACTGTTGAGCTTTTCGGGTTATGCTGTAGAAACAGCCGTTGGCGGTATTTTGTGGCCTATTTACATAATTTTAATCATCGGGGGATTAGAGAAAACCGGTTTCATCGTTACATTGTCATTGCTTTTATCAGTTTTAGCTTTCTACACAATTGGAAAATGGACCGATAAGTACAATAAATTCAAACTGCTCAGAGTTGGTACAATACTCTACTTCTTTGGCTGGGTCGGAAGAATTTTTGTAACAACTCCACTCGGGATATTTTTAATTGATTCATACAAAAACGTTTCAGAAAAAATATTACTGATACCTTGGGGAGCGGCCTGTTACGATTTAGCATCAACCGATCATAGAGGTGGTTTCTTTTTTATGTATCGCCGAGAGGTGATGTTCAACTTGGCAAGAATTGTTGCACTACCTTTTATTTTTGCACTTTTTTATTTTGACTTTTATCCGTTTACGATTAGCTTCATAATAGCGGCTGTCGCCAGTTTGGGATATATGAAATTGGCACCGACTAAAAATAAATAACAAATAGCAAATAACAAGAGAAGAGATGGTTTGCCTTGTTTGTTTAAAATTAATACTAAAAACCGGAGCTTTGGTCTCCGATTTATTTAATTAACTCTTTATAGTTTATATTTTAAACTTTTTTCGTGTAGAGAAATATATTTTCTCTCTCTTTAGGCTGCTCACAAGTGATATCTTCAAATACGAACTCCAAAGCATGAGATTCATTGCAGATATAAGCTCCTTCGGGATGTAATACACGAGCGATCTCATCACGGACAGCTTGCAGATATTCATTATCGCAAATTATATTACGGTCTATTCCTGATGCGAAGATACTTACAGAGTTATCGGGCAAGCGGCGGAGAAAGCTCAACATGTCTTCACTTTCAATTGCAGCTGGGATTGGCTCAACATTGGCAGGGCCTCTGTCGAAATCCCTTTCAATTGTTTCGGGTGTAGATCGGCCAATATTTTCTTTGAGTGTATTTGCATGATATTTTTCGACACCTACATAAGCTTTGGCGCCCAAGATAGATGCTAGATTATGCAAATAATAGCTTTCACCAGCGCCCAAATCAACAACTATTTGATTCCTAAAATACCGAAAAATGCTAGTGAGTGGACTTTTGTTTTCAATATCAGAACGCAATTCACTAATTCTTTCTAATGCCCGCTTTTTCATAGTGGGTATATTGCGTTTTTCCGCATCTCGTAAAACATAATCCCATGTTTTTCTTCGTTTTTTAATCTCTTCTTTAACCGATTTTTCATTAAATATCCATGGTTCAATGCGATCTGCTAATAACCCCACAAACTGATCTGGAAAAGGAGCTCCCAAGTCAATATTTTCTATTTCCTGGCGAATATCTCTTTTTGGTTTAATGCCTGGAATAATCTCTTCCACGGGAACTATAAAATTTGGTTTTTTTTCAGCTTTAGGAATTGTAGCTTTGCGCTCGAAGGGATTTGATGGAGGATATGATTCCGACATATTGAGATAATTATAGCATGAAGACTAAAAACCGGAGCTTTAGACTCCGATTTTTTAATTAACTCTTTATAGTTTACACTTTAAACTTTTTTGTTCGTTTACTTGTACCAAGGTTTCAAATCTATCCCAGTGTAGAAATATTTGAGGATGTAGTCGTATGATTTGCCTTCGTGGACTGCCATAGCGAGTGCGCCGCTGGCTGACATGCCGACTCCGTGGCCCCATAGGGTTTTGCCGGCATCTTGTGGAACAGAGACACCCTTGCACCAGGCGACTTGGCCGTACCAGACTTCGCTCCAGTCGCGAGTGCGTCCATCGGAACGTGAGAAGTATGGTGTGATAGCGATTTTGCCGTCGTAAGATACGACCACGCCGCGAGTTTCATCGATAGCGCGAGCGATTGTAGGACTTCGTGCTTCTTGTCCATAGCCGCGATAGACTTGGTCGTACTTGGCATCAACTATGTAGTATTCGTTTGCGTGTTTTGTAGCGCGCTCGATGTGATACATGGCATATGTACGAGCAGCGACAAGGAGAGTTTTGTGAAATTCGATTGGTGAGAGCTCGGAAGTTTCGGCGATTCCTTTTAAGTACCATTCTATTGGGAGTTCGTTGATGAGCCAAACTTTATCTGTGGCTGGTGTGTATCGCAATTCGAGCTTACCACGGAATTTGTTATCGTTTGCGCCAGGGAGCCAAGAAACGGGGCGAGAAAAATCCGTTACCTCGAGTGGCGAGATACCATCGGGTGCTACGGCAACAAAGTATTGAGTGGATTGAGTTTGGCAACGCGGGCCGGTGGCTTTATAAACAGCGTGGGCGCGATCGTAAACAACTTTAATTTCTTCGCCAAGATTAAGTGTGCAGACAGATTGACCGTTTTGCGTGAGAGAAAAACCCGTATTAACGCCGCCAATAACCATAGTGTCGTCGGTAGTGGCGTAAAGGCCAACACGAATAATCGGTTCTGACGGGAGATTGCCGGGGTATGTGATTGTTGGTGATGATGGAGTTGTTGGTGTTGGAGTTGTGGGAGTGGATGGTGCGGATTGGATGTATCCATCTGCGGTAACGGTGACAGGTATATCAAAGTATTCAACTTCGTTACCATCTGCCTCGAGCGCGAAACGCACAGTGTATTTACCTGTTTTTGCCGGAGCTTTAATGTTAAAGCTTAAAATATTTAAATGACCCGGTTCTGTAACATTGGATTTTTGCAGCGCGGTTATAGAGGAAGGCCAAGAACTGTGTTTAACGGTTGATAGATTGCCGCTTAAGCTGGGAACTACCTCTTTAAGTTTAATTGTTTCGTTATTCCAAACTGCGGTGCCAACATTTTTAATGCCATAGTTTAAAGAAATTGTTGCGTCACCGGTTACATTAAAAGGGCCACGTGGCTCGAGTAATACTTGGCCGTCATAGCTGCCAGATGTTGAAGATGGATCGGGATTGTTGCCGTTGTTGTTATTTAAAACGAATTGATCGGGCATACGAACACGAATTGGTAAGCTGAATGCCGAGCCGGAAATGCGGCTAATGCCATCTACATAGAGTTCGAAAGTTTCGCTGTAACTGCCGGGTTGGTTTGGGGCGCGAAGCTCAATTTGAAAGGTAGCCTCTTGCCCACCGGCAACAGATGATTCTTTTTGCAGAGCCGCTAAGCGATTGCCATACCAAGAACCATCCCAAAAAACGCTTTTTTCTTGATTATTAATAACAGCAACCGCACCGGCGCCTTCGCGATTCCAGGTACGTTGACCACGATTTTTGATTTTTACGTTTACAACAAAATGCGCGCCAGGATCCACTTGCCACTCTGACCCGCCGCGATCGGTGACTTCGGCAAAGTAGTATTTTGTGTTGGCTAATGCAGCGACTGATGCGGATGATGGTTGAGATGGATTTGCGACAGGAGTGGTTGTTTGGGGTGTTGTAGGAGCCGAACTACCAGATGATGCGGAAGCGGTGACTTTAAATGTGATTTGTATAACACTATATTTGTGCCAAGTTGTACCATCGCCCATTAAAAATTTTTCGGTGTAAGTTCCCGGTGCGCTTGGCGCTGTAACATAATATGACGCAGAGGCGATTTGACCGGGTGCGACGGATGATTGATCGATGGTTGCGGCTAAATCGGCTTTTGGCCAGCTTGAGTGTTTAAAAATAGTTGAATCACCGTAGAGATATAACGAGGTTTTGTTGAGACCGCCGTACCATGTATACGAAGTTTTATTTTCCAAGGAAACAAAAAGCTTTTTTGTTTCACCGGGTTTAAGCTCGATAGTTGATGTTTGCACTATATCCGCGGCCGAAACAGCGTTTGTAAGCATCAATAAAAAAAGCAAAGCTACGCCTGTACCGATTGCTCGAGCAGACCATTGCATTGCCGGTTTAAAAATCCTCCTAGTTGATATCATATATTTATTTTTTATTTTCTCAACCTAAAGCTCCAACGCAATCATTGTATCTGCGGTGACATATGGCGTCAATGTGCAAAACTGGTTTTTTGACTTTGTTTAGCAAAAAATGTAATGAACACATCCTTTGACTAAGTACTTAGTCGTAGTACTTAGTCGTAGTCGTAGTGACGGATGAAAAATTCAGAAAATTAATTACAAAAATCCTCCATGAGAGGATTTACAGCCACAGCCAGTCCTAGAGAGGAAGCGCATACCGAGCCCCGCGGTTGTTACATCGAGATAGACGAACGCGCGCCGCACTCCGTAGGAACAGGCCAGACTGTATAATGATTATACGACAGGCCAAAAGAAAGACTTTCACTGTTTAGAGTTGGGGAGTGGAATCCGCAAAGCTACCGCGGATTTTATGTTCGGCGCAACGTTTTAAGTATTGCTCACGAGTTTCTTTCTGAGTTTTGTTGGTTAAGCTTAGTTTTGGCGTTTCTTCGGATGGATCTAAACCCTGAGCACGCTTGGCTGCACGCTCTTCGCGCCCCCGTGAGACTATTGAATCTGCTGCACTTGGTGAATTTGTATCTGTCATATTTAGACTAAATTGCTTAATTGTGCGAAAATGTGTGCTATGAGTACAACACGTGTTATTGCCTGGAATACGGGCGCGCAAGCAGCTGGAAAAATAGTTTCAACTTTATTTGGCGTAATTATAATCGCGCTCATGACCCGGTACTTGGGGCAAGTTGGCTTTGGTTATTATTCCACGGCTAACGCTTTTTTTCAAATCTTCGCGATTTTATTGGATTTGGGAATTAATGTAATGATAGTGCAGATGCTGGGCGAGCATAAAGGTGATGAGAAGTATGAAAGAAGAGCCGTGAGTGCAACGATGACATTTAGGATTGTAACAGCATTGGCACTTTTAAGTATTGCTCCTTTTATAGGTTTGTTATTCCCCTATGCTTATGAGGTTAAGCTCATCATGTTTGCTCTTTGGATTAGTTTTTTTGCGGCGACGCTGAATCAGGTTGTGATTGGAGTGCAACAAAGACATTTGAAGATGCACATTGTAGCGATCGCAGAAGTTTTAGGGAGAGCTATTTTGCTAGTTGGACTTTTACTCGCAGTTTTCCTTGATTTAGGACTTTTAACGATTGTCATTTTTGTTTCTGTGGGAAGTGTTGTTAATTTTGTGATCAATTGGTGGGTCGCCAGGAAATACGCGAGCTTTGCTTGGAATTGGGATCCTAAGTTTTGGAAAGAATTGCTTGGCAGGTCGTGGCCGATTGGGATTTCTATCTTTTTTAACCTTGCTTACTTCAAATCAGACGCTTTCATCTTGTCGCTGGTTAGACCGGCGAGCGAAGTTGGTATCTATAGTGCAGGATATAGAGTTTTAGAGATTTTGGTGACGTTTCCTTTTATGTTGGCCGGGATTATGTTGCCGCTTATGGCGCATGCGTGGGCCAAGAAGAATAAAGAGCGATTTGCGCAATTATTGAGGCAATCATATTCATCAATGTTGTTGTTTGCGGTTCCACTTGTTGTGGGAGTTTTGGTTTTGGGAACGCAGGCGATTATCTTTATCTCGGGAGAGGAATTTGCTTTGTCGGGCGATATATTAAAGATTCTATCGCTTGCGACTTTTATGATTTATTTTGGCACGATTTCATCGCACGTGGTGGTTGCTATTGATAAACAAAAAGCCATGCTCCCCTCTTATTTTGTGGTTGCAGTTGTGACTGTGATTTTATATATAATTTTCATTCCACCTTACGGGATGTGGGCCGCTGCGTGGCTGACGGTTTTCTCTGAAACTGCGATAGCGCTTGCTGCGACTTGGTTTGCGTATAGATCGGCACCAAATATTTTTTCTTTGATAACTATCGCTAAAATTTTTCTAGCCTCACTTATAATGGGGCTAGCGATTTTGCCGCTTAGAGACCTGTGGCTTCCGATTCCGATTGTGTCGGGCATGGTGATTTACGCAGTAATGATTTTTGTGACGGGTGCAATATCAAAAGAGACGGTTAGAGAGATTTTGGATGTTAAACAAGGCGTGGGGCCGATTAGTGATTAATTGTCTGAACTTTGATTCGCTTGATTATCTGTTTTTAAAATTAATATTTATTTAGAGATTATATATAATGATAATCATGCTAATCCTAAATCGTGTGAATCATGGTTCAGACAATCAGTCTTGCGTTACCCTCCCATCACCATTAATTGATATAACCTCGCCTAAAAAACGAGGTTTTGATTTTAGGATTTCTACATCTGTGTAGGCTTTGACGCGGGCGATGCTGTCGCGGATTGTATTTGCGTACCACCAAGGATAGTAGAGTTTGGCTTGCACGCCTTGAGTTTCGATTCCCAAGCGTTTGGCGATGTAGACTGCGCGTGGTAAATGAAAGTTTTGCGAGATGATGATAGCGGATTTTACCTGGAAGATATCGCGAGCGCGGTAGATGCTATCGTAAGTGTCGAAGCCGGCGTGATCCATAAAGATATTTTGGGCAGGAACTCCGTGATCTAATAAATAATCTTTCATAGCCTGAACTTCGTTATAATCTTTCTGACCATGATCGCCGGAGACGATTATCTTTGGAGCTTTACCGAGGCTGTAGACTTCTAAACCTGTGTCTAGGCGGTCTTTTAAGATCCACGAGAGTGCGCCATCTGGGCGAACATAGGCACCGAGGATTATTACAGCATCTGCCAGCTTAGTATCTGTGATTTTGACGATAGAGTTGCGCGATACTAGCCAGACCCAAAGGTTGGCGGAGGCGTAGAAGAGGAGGGCGAAGCCAAATATGACCGAGAGCCACTTTATGAGATGTTTCATCGCACCATTGTCTAACGTCCAACGTCTAACGTCAAACGAGGTTGATATTTGTATATTTAGCAAATATTCACTACACTACAAATTAAATGATACAGAAGATACTAAATTGGTTCATTACCTTTTTGCCTCTCGCATTACCTTTATATGTGGTGCGTTTTGATGTTGGGCCGTTGCCGACGACGGTGCTGGAGATATATGTATTGATTTTGATGGTTACTTGGTTACTTAGTAAAGTGAACAGTGGCCAGAGTTCAGTGACGGATAAAAGTCCTAGTCCCAGTTCCAAAATCCCAGTTCCCAGTTCCAATATTCGAAGTTCGATTGGTAAATGGTTTTGGCCTCTTATTGTTTGGCTGGTTGTAACGTTAGTTGCCGTCTTTGTGGCGCGGGATAGTTTGGCGGCTTTTGGGCATTGGAGAGCTTTTATGCTGGAGCCGGTTTTGATCTTTGTGGTGCTGTTAGATGCATTAGCTCGGAAATCCCCCAATCCGTCGCATAGCGACGGATGTCCCCCTTTGACGAGGGGGCGTCTACTTACAAGTATTGCGATAGTTACTATCCTACTTGGAGTTTATGCGATCTTTCAATATTTGACCGGTTGGGGAATCCCTTCGCCTTGGGATGTTGAAGCTACTAGGCGGGCTACGGGGATTTTTGGATATCCGAATGGGCTTTCGTTGTTTATTGTGCCGTTTGGAGTTGTTAGCTTTATTTTATTCGTACAGCGTACAACGTATAGCGTACAACGTTTTGGCTGGGCTTCCATTTTATTTTTACTTGCGACGATTAGTGCCGGGATTGCTACGACATTAGCAAAATCCATGGGCGGGATCTTGGCTTTTGGAGCGGGAGTTGTACTTACGCTTATTTTGTTTAAAAAAACGCGAGTGATTGGGATTGCTTTGACAATGCTTGGAGTTTTGGGAGCTGGGATTGTTGCATGGCAGATTTATGGAACCGAGTTGCATCCATCTACGATTGAGGATAGCTTGGCATCCAGCAAAAAGTGGTCTAGCTCGGTTAGAGTTATTATCTGGAAAGAATCGTTTGAGATTATTAAAGATCATCCAATACTTGGAACCGGGCTAAGAAGTTTCAAGACAGCGATTCTCCCCTATCACACAGCGACTTGGATGGAAACTTTCCCGCATCCACATAATATCTTTCTCATGCTTTGGATTGAGACGGGGCTCGCCGGATTGCTGGCTTTTATTTGGTTGATTGGGACTTGGGTTCTTGTTGTTATTCGTCCTAGGTACATGGTCCTAGGTCCTGGCTCCGATCGAAGCCAGGACAATGTACCCAGGACCATGGGCCAATTGGTTTGGTTAGTTCCTTTAGTTGTTATTTTGGTTCACGCTATGGTTGATATGCCTTACTTTAAGAACGACCTCGCAATACAATTCTTCCTGCTAGCCGCACTCGCGACCACTATAAGTCGAAGTCCTGAACTCGTTTCAGGACCTAACCGTTAACACCATGAAACCATTCGCGATACTAGCTCTACTTTCGCTGACTTTGATTGCTGCTGGCTGCAATCCTGCAGCTAATGTTAACTTATCGCCGAAGAGTGATGTGCTGCCGATCACAAAAGAATCTTTGATCGATGAAACTAATGATGGGGCTGTAATTTTGTATTGGGCTCAGGGGTGCTCGCATTGTGAGAGTGTAAAATCTAAGATTGCCAATGCGCGATTGGATGATAAACTTACGGTTGTGCAAAAAGAGGCTTACAATAATGATGATATTTACCGTGAGTTTTTTACAAGGCTAAAATATTGCCAGGTACCAGAGCATCAAATGGGCGTGCCGATGCTGTGGGATGGAGAGAGATGTTATTTGGGAGTTGAGGATATTATGGATGCAATAGCAAACAAATCAAATAATTAAAAAAGAAAACGAGCTTAGCTCGATGAAAGAATGAAATAAAAAGAACCCCGAGAAGGGGTTTTTTTGAGATTCGTATAAGAATTAGAGGCCTTTTTTCCATCTTCCAAGTGGCCCTTCACTAGCAGGAGAACGGAAACAGCTGTCGTATCTACGTAGGCGGCGAAGAGGACTGGAGCCGAGGCTGTTTTGATCAGTAACATTTGTGCGAAGCTCTGGGTTCACCGATATTTTTGAAGTTACACTGAATTCAACCTCTCGCGATTCATGATCATTGGGGGCCATAGCAACAAACACTTCAGACGGAAAGATACTTGCTTCTTCTGAAGAAATCACGATCGAAACTGACACGGGTGATACGTAATTACCAAGGTCTGCAGTAATCAACCTATGGCGCTCAGAGCCATCGACTGGTTTCGCAGTGAGCTGTACTACGAATATATCCGTCTTCAGATCACCTGTTTCGCTGATCGGATCCGGATTTTTGAGCCATGAATTGAGAAAGAGTCTTCTGGTTTCGTTTTCCATGGTATCCCCCTATCGGCCCTTGTTCGTCGGATAATGAATCACTCCGTGAGTCCTCAATTTTTCTGCAGTTTCCGCAGACTCTTTTGCTGACGCTGTGGCGCGCTCCCTGATAGCTTTGAGATCTGTCCCAAAATCTTTTGCGGCTTGAAAGCGCTTCGCTCTCTCTGGCTCGAGCGATGGCGGATCATTGCCAGGCTCGATTTGTGCAGCGTTTTCTTCATGGGCGGGACCAAAACAACCATCCTGAACCAACATATGTCTTTCGTGTTCAATTTCTTCGAGTTCACGACAACGATCCATTTCATCAGTCGAAGCTTGCTCGTTGTGACGGGTGCGGCCTTCATCTTCTGCCGGAAGTGCACTCAAGGCTCCTTCTGCTTCAAATCCATCACCGGATTTTTGACTCATTTTGTTCTCCCTGTACCGCTAACAAGACGAAACAGTTCCGCTTCAATTTTGTCGCGTGAAAGCCGATATACCAGATAGATTCCCATGCCTCCAAGCGACATGATTTGCTTGGTACCACTTTTATCCCATCCGGTTTTTAACTTTTCCAAAGAGCGAAAACGAAACTTATTAATAGTCATCTCTCCTCGTACTGATCATCATCAAAGATGATGTCATCTTGTTCGATGCCTTTGTCTGATTCTGAGAGCGGAGCACTCGGATTATCTCTTTGTTTTTGAAGTTCTTCAAAAAGGTCTTGGATGCTCATCTCGTCAAAGATTTGCAGTCCGAATTTTTTACCGGTATTTTGTGAACCGGACTGCATACTCGCCTCCTTTCAATGTGCGTTTAAGGTTTTTTAAGACCGAAGTTATTGTGTTGTAAAATAGATGTTTTGTCAATCGTAGATGCGTGTTAACGCAAAACTAAAAAACCATCTAAACTAGATGGTTTTTTAGTGGTGCGCGTACCTGGACTCGAACCAGGGACCCTCACAATGTCAATGTGATACTCTAACCAGCTGAGCTACACGCGCATGTGGTTCTAATTTGTGGTACGAGTATAGAAAATATTGTTGTTTTTGTAAAGCCTACAATTCATCCTTACGAACATTCGCGACAAGTTCCGAACTAGAACGGATTTTGCCACCTCCGACATTGAACACGACTTTACAACCGACTTCCTGGCAGATATCCCATTCGGGAATGTCTTTTGGTTCGGCACGATCCCCGCCTTTGGCGAAGATGTTGGGCTTGATTAGTTCGATGGCGCCGGAAACGAATTGTGTGCCGTCATCCCAAGGAATTACAATGTCTACACCTTTTATGCCATCTATTATTTCCATACGATCTGCCAATGGCATGAACTTATATTGTTTTTTGCGCTCTAAGAAACCATCACCATTTACAATCGTGATTAAAGTACCACCAAATTCTGACGCTGCGCGAAGACAGCGAAGGTGACCAATGTGCAAAGGATCGTATCCGCCGGATGTTGCAACGATTGGGCGTGGTAAATTGGGAATCTTCTCTAATAATTCTTGCATGCTTAATATCATACAAAGTAAAGATAACTCAATAGCCAACAGAAATCAACGTATTGACGTGAAGAGAAATACATGTTATAAATTAGCCTCTTCCAGCAAAAAAGGAGAAGTTGATGCCGGAGTTGATGTACTTTTACATTGTGAGCGGATATGTAGATGGCGAAGCGCGGATTATTCGTGAATTCCACGATGACCAACGCGGCTTCAGGAATCGACCCTCGGGCACATTGTTTGAAATCGCAGAAGAAATAGAGATTTCGGATCTTGATGCTTGGAACGGTATCAACGCACGGTTGGAAGCAGAGGCAACACGCCTCAAGATAACAACATTGCACAATCTTTATCCAGATAAAGAAACCGCTAACATCGTCAAAATCGCGGCCAAGTTGCGCACACAAAACAATTCTTCCGACTAGAATCTTACTAGTCGGTCTTTTTTTACTGAAACGAGTTCAGTATATCGCTTACTGAAAGTCATACGATCCAGGGGATGTTAGATTCTGTTTCGGATTGGTATTTCTTTGATGCTTTATCTTTTGTAAGATTGAAACCTTGTTCAAGATTTACATCGAGCTGGTTTGCGAGGCGGCAAATACCAAAGAGAAGATCTCCCATCTCGGCAATAAAGTAATCTTTATTATTTTTTACATAATCGATACGATCTGCCTCGGATTTGTAACGGAGATGCTGAGACATTTCTACCAGCTCTTCATGAATGTGATCGAATTTATCTATATTGGGAACATCCTCCCAGCCATTACCCTCCGACCAGGATTTGACGATTTGTTGAGCTTCGGAAATTTGCATAGATATGTTTATCACGTTAATCCGTTTATCACGAATTAAGCTATAATTGCAGTTCTTTGGTATTAACCTCTAAATCACCTTGTTAGAGATATGTATTTATTAAAAATATCTACGACTATGACTAAGACTATGTCTTAGTTCATTCGTTAGCTGAGACCCACCACACAACCGTAGCCAGAACGAGCGCGAATGGCAAGATGTATAGGGCGAGGGAAAGATCGCCGAGGGCCACAGAAAGTGCGCCCACCATCCAAATACCCAGCATATCGCCCAATAAGCGGCCGAGAAACATGTTGACGCCGCTGGCTGTTTCTTTGAGCTCGGGTGGGATGGTTTGAAAAAATGCCAACGCAAATGGGGTGTAAGTTGCAAAGAGCAAGAGTTGAACAAATGCCATGCTTGCAAAGAACCAAAAAACAGATGAAGCGGCAATCGCCGCAAACGCTCCCATTGTAGCGGGTATCATGAGATAAACAATCAATTTTAACAAGGAAGATCTATCTTGCGCTTTATAAAAATGACCAACGAGCCAACCTCCAAGTAATGCGCCTAGCACTCCGGTTGCAACAAAAATAACACCATAAATAATACTTCCTTCTGCTGATGGATAACCGAGATCGCGCGAAAAATAGATTGGCGCCCAAAAAGCAAAACCAGCTAAAGCAAAACCCTGCAGAATATTGCCTATTACCGTAGTTAGAAATTTTGGATAGAACCTTAATGATAAAATTTGACTCTTGGATTTTTTGGGAAGTTTGTTTTTATCACCGTGCGTAATTGGGAAGCTGTGTAATAAAAGCGCAACCGGGATGCCAAAGACGCCTGCTACAACAAAACTCATTTGCCAGCCAATCACCATATCCATGAAACCACCAGCTATAAAACCGAGTGCGATACCAATAGGAACTGCGGCATAATAAATACTCATAGCACGAGCCTTCCACGATTTAGATGCAATTGAATCAATTATTGGCGGGCTGGCCGTAGAAAATATAGCTTGACCGATGCCGATAATGGCACGAAGTGCGACCATGGTTAACAAAAGGCGGACAATACCGGTTGCGGCTGTGGCTGCGCTCCAAGAAAGAACTGCAAAAGCGAGAACGACTTGAGGCCTATATTTATGCATTAAATAACCTACAAAAGGACTAGCTAAAACAAAACCCCACAAAAATGCTGTGCCGATCATGCCAAGCTCCGCATCCGAAAAGCCCAGGTCGCGTTGGATTGATGGAGCTACCGCTGAGAGAATGTATCTATCAGTAAAGTTTAAAATATTTAAACCGGCTAACAGATAAATTAATTTTTTATGTTCTGTTTTCATTTACCCCATTATACCATTTTATTAGACTTTGGATGCTAACCGATGATAATCAATAATTTTTTGCTTTGCGATATATGAATATTACACAAACTAAATTGAGGCGCAAATATTGAAAAAATTTTTTAAGATTTGTTCGCCATTTTTTCCGGATAGCTCTGGATGAAATTGAATGCCGTAAATCGGCTTTGTCGGATGTTTAATAATTTCGACATTATCTTTATTGGAAGTTGCGATAAGATCTAATCCTTTAGGCAAAGATATAAACTCTTTGTGATATTCCATGAACTGCGATCTTTTATTAAATCCTCTGATAATTACATCTTTTTTATGAAAATCAATAAAGATTTTTTTCTTTAAAAGTTTTTCTTGGCGAATCTTTGAACCATATAATAGACCAATGGTTTGATGGCCAAAACAAACACCCAAAACAGGTATATTAACTTTTTTTATAAATTTGAATCTATCTATATATTCATCTTTGCATTCACTCCACATTAAAGGGCTGCCGCTTATGATGATGCCTTGGATATCATTTGATATTTTTAGTGGGAGAGAGTCTATTTCAGTTAAGATGGGATTTGCGCCAAGTTTTTTAGTCGTACTAATAAGCTCTTTAATCGCTCGGCTGCCGCAATTGATAATAAGTATGTTCATAAATGAAAAAAATAGTTCAAACCGAAATTATTATAGCAGAAATGTTTTTTATCGGTTGTGCACTATAACAAAAACTACCCTTTGGTAGTTTTTGTTATGGCGGAGAGGTAGGGATTCGAACCCTAGGTACCTTTGCAGGCACACCGCATTTCGAGTGCGGCCCATTCGACCACTCTGGCACCTCTCCGAATTGGTTAATGCTAACGATTTTTTACGAAAAAGTCAACTATTCGCAAAACTCAAAAATTAAGCTATGCTGTAAATTCGATATGAAACGAATAATACGTCAAACGTCTAAAGTCAAACGTCTAACAGCAGTTGTGATGCTGGGTTTTGTGGTTTTGATTGGTGCTGGCTGCGAATCAAGCATTACATCAAATCCTGCACAATTTCCGCAACCGGCCAATAAAGTGGTAGAAGCGCCAGGTGAAACCATGACTCCTATATCGGATTTTATGGAGCGGAGATCTGTTACTTATAACGATGGGCGGTCTGTAACTTTTATAATCGTGGAAGTTGACCCTAATGAATTTAAGTGGGGCTTGGCAGACGACTCCAGTGCGCCTAAAAATGTGATGGCTTGGCGCCAAGAGCTTGGTGCGGATTTGGTTATCAATGGATCTTATTTTGATGAGTTGATGCAATCCACCGGTTACTATCATGCTGCCGGCGCAACGAGCACCCGGGTTCCGTGGCCATCGCGCGATAGCCAGAGCGATGAACTTAGTTATACGGGCTTAGTGCAAATAGTTGATGGGAATTTAAAACTTTTCTACTTACCAGCTGAACCGCTAAAAGAGTCCGCGCCTGATGTTGCAGCTTTTTTAACTTTTCCAACATTGGTCGCCGAAGGAAAATCATTGATACAAACCGACAGTCAAAAGTTTGCTCATAGGACGATCTTAGCCAAAGATATAAACGATGTTCCATATATAATTATCACTGAGAGCGGGTTGCCATCTTTATATGAAGCGGCTGAGTGGCTCGTTAATCAGCCAGAGAAATTCGCGATTGCCGTGAACTTAGACGGCGGTCCGTCAACCGGAATATCTTATGCGGATAATGACATTAAGCTCGAGGTTGCCTCGGCTTCTATACCAAACGTAATATATTTAAAAAAAGCGAATAGCAGATAGCCAATAACAAAAACGTTGTGCTATGTGCGATGTGTGGGTATAATTATTTTACTATGCCAGAACAAGAGATATTAAAAAGCCTCTGTTACGATGAAAGAGGCGAGGTTAAAACCAAGAATGAATGCCGTGCGGCAATGATTAATTATTTGATTTTAGAGGATACTCTGGATATCGATGAAGCAGAGGATCTGGCTGAAAAAACCTTAAAGGCTTTGGATCTATGGCCGGAACCCGTTCTTGAAGAGCCCACTGAGACTGTCTGAACCTTGATTCGCGCGATTGGAAGGATTAACACGATTATCTGTAAACTTAAAGTCATTAAAACGCCTTATGGGCGTTTTTAGTAATGTCTTAGCCTTGATGTTTTTATTACGAACCGGTTTTGACTATATTGCTGATAGAACAATCCTGCCAATCCTGTTCATCCTGCAAATCAAGGTTGCCTTTACAAAACATGTTTTATCTGCGTAAATATGCTAAACAACGCTTAACTATCTTTATATGAAACGTTTAATCACAGCCCTATTATCACTTGCAATAATGCTCCCAATCGGAGCCATAGCAGCCGTAACCGATTCTCCCAAGATCGGTTTACCGGGACCTCTCGATACAACCGAGATTCAGATTCAAGATTTGAGAGTCACTTACAGATTCGATCAAATTAATGAACCGGGTAAAAGTGTTGGAACCGTACCCGTACAAATGACTGCCAAGTTGCACAATTTTGGTTCTACGCAGACTTTGGAAATCGCCATCCCGCTTATCAGCGAACATAATGTAACGCCCGAGGTGGCCAGTGTTTATTTAAATGGCCAGGAACAACAGATACAAAAACGCGATAAGATTAAATTGATCGGATCTGATACCGAAATCCAAGCTGCGGTTTTTAGGGTGAACCTGGTTAAAGATGCTGATGTAATTATTGATATACGTTTACAGCAGCCAATTCAAGCGAATATTCTACCTCTTTTATTTAATACTGCCGGAGGATGGAAAGATAATATTCCATCGGGAACAATTGAGGCTATTACTCCGTTTGCACCCGCGAATTGGAATTTGGAAATGCGCAGAATTGAGGGTGATGCTTTAGTTTCCATTACTTACGCAGATAATTCCGCGGCTTATTCGTTTCAAAACTTAGAACCATCGCAAGTACAGGATGTTTATTGGCACTTTGCCAATATGGAAGCTTTAGAATATTTTGCGCGCGGTAATGAAAGATTTCAAAAAACTCAAGGTGATGCAAAATCTTTTGAGATGATGCGTAGTGGGCTTTTGGATATGATGCCCTGCAATGGCGTACGTATGCCTCTTGTGAGTTGGTGGAATAATATGTACGACACAATCACCTTGGGTGTTGTGGCATCAGCACCCGAGGGGCAAGAACGTATAGCAAAAGCCATGGAGCTTTGGAGCGATAACTGGAATGTGCCAAGTGACACTGAGGCGGAGTGCGTGCTATTAAAACAAAGACCAGATAGGTATAAATCCGCTTTGACCCAGATGCTCGCAATACCCCCGGCAGAACGTTCAACTATAGCTAATGACGCACTGAAAAAGCATGATGCTTATATGCGCGAGCTATCGGAAAAATTGGGCACAGGCAGCATCGCCAATAGTGAAGCTGAGGAACTAGCGACTGACCCCAATCTATCTGCAGAGGATAAGCTGCTACTGGGAACTTGGGATGCCGGATTTGATGATAATTCCCCTAGAGCCGGAGCAGCAGGCGAAGCAAGCCAACAATCTGATGATAATTCATCTTTTGTTTCTTCGACCATGGCAAAGATTTCAAATTGGTTTCCGGCGCTTTCATTGGGATCGCAAATTTTACTATTTATCTTTTTAGCGATTATTTTGGTAGTGATTGTGACTTTCGTAATTGTTAAATGGAAAGATGGTGATGAGGTTAAACCTCCTACAGGATATCAACCGCCAACTACAAAGCAAACGATATCACCATCATTTATTTCCAACACGGAAAAACCAGCAACCGAAAAGAGACCTGATTTTAAACCACCAATTGCATCAAGGGACGTGCCTGCATATCCGGCGATACCAAATCAACCACGTAAACCAGAATCATTTACGAAGACGGATGACCAAATAAAAACTGAGGTTAAAAAAGATGCGAATGCACCACAAACCGGTAATAACGAAAAGCCAAAATCGACTGCCTTTCAATTTACAAAGCCGGGTGCACCAGAAGGGCCGGTCTTGAATAAGACCAATGAAGTTAATACTAAACCAGAAGTAAAACCTTCGGATCCACCATGGATTAAAAAAGATGCGACCCAAGAATTAATTAAACCAACCGCTCCCCCACCCAAACCAAACAATAATAATTTCCCTTGGCAGAAAAAAAATGATGAGAAAGATGGCAATGAACAAAAGCCCGGACCAACGGTAAACATATAATGTTCATTGGATAAAAATTATGAGACGCGATAAATCGCGTCTCTACTTTTATCCACTGTTTTTCCTTGACGCAAAACGCGCGGCATGAGAAAAATAACACTGTGATCGTCGCAACCATGCTTGGCGGCGATCATCGCACATAGAATAACTTCTTCCTTTATTGGAAGAAGTTTTTATTTTGTCTGAACCTTGATTAAACTTGATTCACGCTCAGATTACCTTGATTACAAATTGTCGATTTTTTTATATAGAAAACCCGCCGCGATGAACTCGGGGCGGGGTTAGTGGTTGAAGGTTCGAAAGGTTAGAGATACCAGCGCCATCCCTTCGGAGCTTTGGGAAACTCGAAGGTTCTGACCTGGCGTCGGTTTCGCTCGGGGCGAGGCTCGACCTCCATGCTATACGGGATAGCTTGGACGGAAGCCGTACACCCAGATCCGTCGGGAGGACACGTTTCAGTGTCGATTACAAACATTGCCTTATAGCCGGGCTTGATCAGGACAACCCAGCTGCCAGTTTTTGTTTGCAACTCCATGAAGGGGCAAGTCTCCGGACGAGGAGGTGGAGGCTGGATGCGAGACGATTCCATGCATTGGCCGACGAGCGGTTGCATGGTTACGTAACCGGTCGTACTCAGCCACATGGGTCGAGAACCTTGGTTCTCGAACTGAAACATGTAGCCAGCATTCCACGTTGCGTACGCCGGACGATACGTGACAGTCCGCGCGTTGCGGAGGATAACGCCGGGCGTACCACTGGGGCCCATCGGAACCGTGTGAGTCACAGGTTCAGGAGTGGGTGCGGGACGACTTGGCGCGGGTTGCGTAGCCGGCTGGGGCTGAGGTGCGACAGGAGCCGGAGCCGTCTTGGCGGCGGCCGGTTGAACCGGTGCCGGGGGCTCGGGCTTGGCAGCTTCGGCAGGAGCTTCGACCTTGGCGGTTGCTTTGGTCTTAACTTCTACCTGCTCTGTTGCGTCAGCCATATCAGTTCCGCTGATCCAACTCTCGGTTGGATCGCTCGGTGACTTAACCTCTGCCTGCTTGAAGCAGCCGGAAGCAAGAACCAACAGAGCTGCGGTGAAAAGAATGAAAAACTTTTTCATGATTAGTTATCTCCTCACCGCACTCAGCGGCAGTTGTTTTTGTTTTGGCAGTCGACCAGGTCTTCGACCGTACCTGCTACGTTGATCAGCAGTTCATGGTCGGCGTTGTACTCGTTCGCCGTCCCGTTGGGGTCTTCGACGAGCGGAACAACACCATCACGTGTGGGGCAGATTTGAATCGTGCGTCCATTTCCATCCTCACCCACTGTGCAATTCACATGCGCCTTGGGGGGAGAAAGGTAAATGGACGAACCCATGCTACCCGGTGTGTAGCCGTTTGGGCCGTAGGAACCCTGCATTCCGAATTGTCCAGATGGTTGTGGTTTCACGATCCGAGTTTCCACGGTCGTGGGCTGGCCACGGCTATCCGTGGAATGATCGAGTGAATGCTCATAGTACGGCGACTCCTCGCGAAGCGAGTAGCTACCTCCTGCGGACATGCAACCCGAGGCAAAGATTCCAAACATGATCATGAGGCAAACAAACAATCGGTGAGTCTTCATTGGATTCTCCTTTGTGACAGGCTAACCTGTCTTTTTTTGCTTTTTGATGGTGCGAATCGCCATCCAATTGGATATGAACCCAGCTTGGATTGACATGTCAATATAGCATAAAAAAGCCATTTTGTCAAGGGTATTGAGGGCGTTATGCTAGGTTCTGAACCTAGTTCAGAACTACGAGTATTTAAGTTATTTTGGCTAAATTTAGGATAAAAAAAACCCTCTTTCGAGAGGATCCGAATGAGGTTGGATCCTCTGAAAGAGGGGTGAGAGTGACGTTTAGTAACCGGAGAGGTAGCTATTTCCGCCATAGTAGGAGGGTTGGCCCCAGGTAGAGCGGCGCTCGTGGACCATGATTTGCTCCATACAGAGTCGATTTTCCTCGCCACCCGGGAGCTTGCCCAGGCGGTTGAGGCATGATTCGTATTCGCGGGTACGACCATCACAAAAGCTGGATTGACCCATACCATACTGACCCAAGCAACCATTATAGAAACCCGCATAGGGCGTATTGCCCCATACTCGGGTTCTTTCTTCGGCGTGGATCCGTTCGCGGGCGTAGCCATCCTCCGCTCCGCCCATGTCGCCGATTTCCGCCTTGTAGGCTTCGTACCGGCTGGTATCGCGCTTTACGTGCAGATCCGAGCCCCAGGGGCCGTACTCTGCACGCGTTTCCATTGTTTGGCGGCCGTTGACCTCGGAGTTGAGATGGTTGGTGCTCCAGCAACCCGTTGCAAACACACCAAACATCATCAAGAAACAAGATACAAACAACTGAAATTTCCTCATGATAATCTCCTTTTGGAGAGACGCGTTTAAAACGACGTCTCTACATGATTTTTGTTACAAGGTTTTGTGAAGGTATGCTTAAAAACATAGCAGAAATTTGGGGTTTTGTCAATATCTCCAACGCAGGACCCAAATTCACAAAATTTATAATAATTAACCATAATCTCTAAATGTTTAATTCTTTTTTATATACAATCCTGGTAATCGGTATGTAGTCCTGTAAATCAGGGTAAAAAAAATCCCCGCTCTTTCCTAGAGAGCGGGGGGTTAAAGTTAGAACAATGTGCGATTAGCGCCGACGGGCGGCTGCAACTTCGTCGCGCAGTGAAGGTGGGACCTTCAAAGGCTTGACTTTGCAACCAGTACTGCGCGGGGCGGTGGCCGGACGGGGCGTGTATTGATGCACGACCACGGTGCGCTCGGGGCGCGGCTTGGGATCGCTATCCCAAGTCCAGAGGTCGTGCCACCAGGCGCAGAAGCGTGCCCAGTAACCTTGCGGCTCAGCCGGAGTTTCGAGCACGAAAGGTGCAGAGGTGGCAACGCGACCAAATTTCTTTTCCGTCTTGCCAGGCTTTTTCTCCTTCTCCTTGACGTTGGGCGGAATGACCTGTGCATTGCGCATCACAATCCGATAGGAGCCGTAGAAGTCGGGGGAAACTTCGAATTCGGCAACGTGATGGTAAAGAGTAGGTTCGCAGAGCCCAGCTTTACTCTTTGCGTCATCCGCATTGGCCTTGGCACATACTGTGGCGCTACGATCGGAGATGACCGTTACGTAGCTGGGCATGCCGGCCTTTACCGCGGCTTGAGCGGGCTCAAACTCCACTGCACCATGTGCACGTTGTGGAGTATCGAACTCGATTCGAACACGGTTGTTTTTGGGCGGAGTTAGCGCCCAAGGCTCATCAGCCGTAACTACGATTGCCGCATTATTCACATTCACATTCTTGAACGTGACGGACTCTTGATCCAAGTCCATACGGCGTCGGATCTTATCACCACCAAACGCTGAGGCAAATGATGAAAAGGCAATGATGAACGCGGCAGCGGCGGCACAAGTCCAACCCAACAGAAGTGCCCATGAGGCATATCGTTTGGGAGTTGCATGCCATCCATTCACGTCACCTTCCGCATCAGCCTCTTTGATGGCTGCCAAGCTTGAGGCATATGCCTTGCGCAAGTACTTGACCGCAATCAGCAAGAACGGAGTAGTAACAAACAGATTGAACCAAAAACTACTGTGCGTGTAGTAAGACACGCCATACCAGAAGTTTCCGGTTTCGATCTGGATGTTCCAACCGGTCAGAGTCTCAGCAATGAAGTTGCCGAGCACGAACATTATGATGGCAACAACCGGACCCACCTTGAAGATGACCCGCATTCGCTTGGTGCGGTCCGCGAGCGCTTCACTGCCGGTTCCCGGCGCCATACGTCCGAAAACGAATTCCAGTAGACCAGTGACAACGATACCAACCAGAATTGCTCCGGCTATGATGGGATCGGGCCAAAGGAAGACGGCGATATCGAAGACCAGAAGAGGAATGAAGAGCACGGTGAGCGCCCAGGAAATGCTTGAAGCAATCCCTTCCTCATCCAAGAGATCGATCTCTCCACCAAGTTCCTTGAGCGCATTCTTATCGTATTCGATCCCAATGGGGATGGACACGATGAGCTTGGCCATGACGGTGGAAATCTTTTCGATCGTGCGCGTAGATTTTGTCACGAACCAACCGATGACGCCACTCGCTGTGAGAGCGATGACCCCATATATTAATTTGGAAAACCATCCGTAGACGATTAGCCATTGTTGGTCGCTGAAATCCGCAATGTAGCGAATGGCGTAGTACTCCAGGCTTGCGCCTTGAAGCAACCAACCGCCAGCCACGAGGGCGATCCAGATGACGGGGTGAGCGCTGAGAATGAAACCGATGACAGGAAGCTTTTGCAGCGTGTCGAACCAGCCAAACCTGTGGCGCCAGATGGTGATCACATCATTCACATCGATAGTGTCACCAATGTCATCAGCGTCGGGCTCGATGCTTGTGTCTGAGATAAGAACCGTTACATTACGGCCCCAGCTCAGAAACATATTGAGCCCCGCCCACGCCAACTGACCAAAGCACAAAGCCCAGAAATACTTTGAGTATCCCAGGTCTGCTGCGCTTTTGGGCAGGTATGAATACCAGATGTACTCGGTGATAGCAAGAATGACGGCGAGCTTAAGGAACTGCTCGCTGGTCCACATTGTCAACACGTTTTCAGCGCCAGGTAAGCGGCTTCGAGCCGTTCCCAGGCCACGCTTGAGCGCGTTCCATCCATGTCCAAATAGTTGTGGTTGAGTTACAACCAGCGCGGCAAAAACCGCAAAACCAAGAGGATCCATCTTTTACTCCTTTACGATCTCACGCTAGGCGGAGTCGTTGATTGCGTTCTTCACGTTTGCGTTCCACAATGGCGACAAATTTCTTTTCGCCTTGCAGGCGCTTCTTCAGAGCTGCGTCGTCCTCGCCTGATTGCTTGAGGACCTGGACATCGGCGGCTGAGATGACACGATCCCAGTAATCCGCCCAAGCTTCCTTGGACTTCATATTGGGCAGACGAATTTCTTCATAAGGCAGGATGCCTTTGATGAAACCGTCGACCGCTTCGAGCCCTTGCTTCAGCATCCTTCCACCTTCGTTGATTTTGGCGGACAGAACTTGTTGAGGATCGGGCTTGGGCGGAGTGCCGAGGTTGCGGCGAAGACGCTTCAAAAGGTCATCTGCATCTGTGGCATGCTCGAGCGTTCTGCCGAACATTTCCACCGACTTGACTTGGTCTCGAAGCTTCTGCCATTCCTTTTCTTGAGCATCATTCATGCCCATGTTCTCGAGCTTTTCTTGAAGCACGTCTGTGAGATGCGGAATGATGCGCGTCTGGAAAGGCTCCTCGCGGTAGCGCTGTTCCAGGATAGCCATTTCGTCTTGCATGCTACGTTTGATATTATTCAAAGTAACAATGCGCTCAGAAGAGCTCATCTCACCATCGGCCAACACGATGCTGGCCGATTGAAGCTGTCGCTCGATCACGCGCTCTAGCTCGTGGCGGTATGTTTCGGGCATCTTCTCAGTGGTAAGACCAGCTTTTACTTCGCTGATCACCCGAGAGAGATCTCCCGCTTCAAACTTTTCTCCGACGGGCTTGCCCAACTTGCTGAACGCACCCTTAAGAATGTCGGGCACCTTTCGCACAAAGTCGATCGCGAAATGACTAGCCATAAAGGCTACCATATCGGTACCGACATCGAAGAGTTCACTTGTTGCGAACTCACGAATCTTTCGTACTGCCTTACCGCTCTTTACTGCAGATTTGGTTCCACTGGAAGAAGTAGCCATTTTCTTTTCTCCTCTCCCTTTTCGGGAGTTTAGATTGTCGAAATTACATCCTCGAATATACTTCGAAGAACGTGTTAATATAGCATAAAAATCACCGATTGTCAACCCATCGGCGATAATAATCAATAACCAAATTCCAATATCCAATAATAGAGATTCGGTGGGCTCGATATTTTATTTATGTAGAGCGAGAATTTGAGTGTCAGGGGGGTGACAAAAAAAGGGAATTTGAGTTTATCCCCTGCCCCTTATTAAGGGGTTCTACCAATTCGAAGCACCTCCTTAAAAAGGAGGTTGGGAGGATAAACCAAAGACACTATTCCTCCACCTTATATGCCACTCCCCCATCTCCCTCTGCTAAGAAGGTATAGCGATGGTCGGAAGCGATTATATCTGCGAGATGTGGCCAGCGCTCGTTATCGATGAGGATGAAATCTGACTGCAGGCGATCGTGAATCAAACTATAAGCTTCTTCTTGCGTTGATGATGAGTTGAAGACTAGATCTTGATAATCGAGTGCAAGAGTGGAACTGGATTTGTAGAGGAAGGTTGGATCTAGGCCCGAGATGTAGCGGAGATTTTGATTGTGAAAAAAGAGAATCGGGAATTCATCCCACATGGAGTTGTAGACTCTATCGCCCGGCTTTGCGATTTCCGTGATTGCATCCATTGGTATCTGATACTGATTTGCAAAGAAGCGTTTCGCATAGTGAGTTGCGCTGTAGGCGGAAACGATATGTTGGACGATTATCATTGCCATGGCGAAGATGATGACAAAGGGGACTAAAGTATCTAGTATCTTGTATCTGGTATCTTGCAGTTTTAATTTGTTGAAAAGATCTTTCCAGTTTATTGTTTGAGAAAAATAGGCTGTGATGAGGGCGAGGATTGGTTGAAAGTATTCTGTGAAACGGAGATTTTTAATGGAAGCTGCGAATAACAATACCAACAGAGGTAAAAGTATTACAATCATTCTTCGAGTACCGAACGCTTCGAGCTCTACATCTTTTTTAGTTTTGTTATCTGTTAGGATATGGCTTAGGGAAATGAGGAGAATGATAATACCGAAGACACCAAACATGCTGATGATATTTTCAATATTACTCGCATTCCATTCTGTACCCAGGCGGAGAATGCGCGGCGTGGCCACTGCGACGTCGAACAGCTGGACTTTTAGGAAACTAAATATTTCTGATCGATTGGGATGTGCCAAAAGACCAATGAGACAGCCTGAAATACTTGCAAAAAACGGAGATAAGTATCTCGCAGTTATCTGGTATATCCTCCCATCCTCCTTATTAAGGAGGTGCTGCGAGATGGTTTTTTTAATTATCTTTTTAGAGATTAAATCTCCAAGTATGATAAGAATAATTGAAACCGGTAATAATATCCAGCCGCCGTGGGTGAGGGTAAATAAAAAACTAACAATGCTGATAGCAAATAGCGGATAGCGGATAGCAAAAACACAACGTAGGGGCGTATCCTTGTGATCGCCCGTGCTTTGATTACTGTTATTTAGTTCCGCCGTTGGCGTCAGAACCGGACGAACACAAGGTTCGCGCCCTACGCCCGAGCGTAAGATATACAAAACCGTTCCGACTCCCACAAACCAGAATAGAATCGCAAGAGGCGAGGCTTTGCCTTGGATGAGACGGGTGGTGAAAGGTTGTGTAAGTGTTAAGAAGATTGGCCAAAGCCACCAGAGCTTGATTTTGAGTTTATAAAAGACGAATGAGATGCCGAGTAGGCAAAGCGCAGCAAAAAAAATGGACGATATACGTGAGGCTGCCAGCGGATCAGAAATCTTTAAAAAGGGAATTTGTAAAACGTGAAATAGAAAGTGCTGGTCTGCAAAATGCGATCCCAAAGTCGTTAGATCCAGCCAGGGAAAATCGACCAGCGGGCCTTGCTCGGATATCAGCTTTGCAGCTGTGATGTGGTAAAAGGCATCCGGATCCGGGAAGCGGCTTGATGGGGTTATTATGGAAAACCAACTTATAAAGAAGATGGATAGAGCAAGGAAAATTAGTTTGGTTTTCATGAGGTTATCGTACAACGGAGGACCCAAATTAACAATAATTTATAACTCAAATTAACCTTAATTCCTATATGAATAAATCTTATCATATAGAGATTCTGGTTAATAATTAGTAATTTAGGTTAATTTGGGTCCTGCACTAGATAACAAAAAACCCCTGATGGGGTTTTTTGCTCTCCCTGCGCAGAGAGTTTATTGTGCGACGTTGATGAGCGAACCCAAAACGAAGTTGGAAATTGCGAATGCTGCAACAATGATTAGCAAGCCAATGATGGCGTTTTTGATCATTGCAGTTGCGGTTTTAACTTTGCCTTCGTCACCACCTGCAGTCATCCAAAGGAAGCCTGCGTAATAGAATGTAGACCAAGAGCAAGATACCAATGAAGCCCAAAGCCACATTGATTAAGCGGCCGACTACATCCGGAAGACTTGCATCCGCAGCCGAACCCACACCGGCAGAAGTACCAACACTGGAAACATTAGACTTGGCTGTCTCGAAGACGCTTGCCTGCTGGCTAATGCCGTTGCTGGTAGTGCGAGTGCGCCAGCTGCTACCGTGTAGTAGCATGATTTTATAAATGTTTTCATAATTTGCATTAATTCCTTTATTCTTTTATTCCTTATAAGGGTTGAGCGGTACCTCCGCCTAAACCTGCCAAAAGTGCATCCAAAACTTGATTAGCTATAACAAACGACATTACTATAATAAGCAAACCAATAATGGAGTTGCGAATCATGGTAGTTGCTTGCTTAACCTTACCTTCATCTCCACCGGCAGTCATCCAGAGGAAGCCTGCCCAGATGAGATAAACAAGGAGCAGAACACCAACTAAGGTAAGAACCGCATTGATAAGGTTGCCTACAATTTGAGGAGCGGTTTGATCGGTTTTTCAAATCACCGGCTGCGGTACTTAAGACCGCTCGACATTTCAGCTAGACCGGCATTGGTTGCCGGAGCAAAAGCTAAAGTAATGCGTAAACAAGATTGTTGTTACGGCAATAATGCCGCCAATCTTGCGTGCCGATAATTTTAACTTGTCTCGTAATGTAATTTTATTTTGCTCCATAACTTAGAACTAGGAATAAAGGTTATTGCGTTGCTTCGATTAACTGACCGATTACGAAGCTGGTAATTGCCCAACCGGAAAGGATAATTGCGAGACCAATAATACCGGAGATGATCCATCCGCGAGCTTCTTTGGTTTTGCCTTCGTCTCCACCGGCGATCATATATTTGAACCCACCGACGAGCACGATGATAACTGCGATGATACCCAAGAAACCGAGAGCTACGTTGATGATGTTCGCTATGGTCTGGCGAAGATCGTGCCCTCACCTCCTGATAGTGCTAAACTTTCGTCCAAAGCACCTACTCCCAATGTATTAGCAGTTAAGGTAGGTTTTTGAGCTAAAACGCCCGCTACCGGCAACATAATCGCAAGAGCGATGATGAAAGCTGTTATCTGTTTTGTTATTTTCATTTACTTACACCTCCTTTCATATTTTATTTATACACATTATATCATACAAATGGCTAGAATAACCAATAACCAAATTCCAATATCCAATAAATATCCAATAATCAAGCTGGAATAACCAATCATCAAATTCAAATGACCAAATAATAACCGAACTCTAAATTCCAATATCTAGGCTATAAAAACCAATTGGTAATTATATTATTGGTTTATTGGATATTTATTGATGATTGTTTTGTTGGTTATTGGTTATTTAGAGTGCACCGATGAATGAACCCAAAATGTAGTCAAGCATTACGTAGGAAAACATTATTATAGCAACTCCAATAATTGCGTTGATAAGAGTCTTTTGTGCTTTACCGGCTTTTGCAGAATCACCGCCGGCTATCATGTAAGAAATACCTCCCCATATAAACATAACTAGAAATAGAGTTCCGGATAAAGTTAGTAGCCAATTTACTACTCGTGCGATTACACCAACTATAACTTGAGTGGGGCTACCTTGCGCAACACAAGGAACAACTAAACCTGTAGATTTTTCAACACAACCCGCGCCGATTGGTTTATCTTCTTGTTTTGCGGCGGCTGCATCTGCGGCGGCTGCATCAGCTGCCGCAGTGCCTGGAGTTTCGCCTTCGGGGGTAACTACAACAGACGAGCAACATACGTAAGTTTGATTACTACAGGTGCCATTGGAAAAGGGATCTGTGGCTTTTTTTCCCAAGTCACCAGAAGCACATTGGTCTGAGGGGACGCAACCCCCAGTGCAGTCATCTGTTCCTGATATAACCGTCTCACATTTCCACTGACAACATGATTTTCCCACCGCTGTACAGTTAGCTGTAAATTTACATTGTGAAGTACCCTTTGTCCCAGCCGGACAATTTTTTGAGGCGGTTTCCCCTATCGTGAGGCCTTGTGCAGGTGCTACGCAACCAGCCGTATACCCAGGAGTCCATGCAACGCATGTATCCGCACTTGCCGTATCAATAGATATAAAAAACAAACCTCCAAAAATAATAGGTAGGAATAGAAATGACAAATTTGAAAACTTATATTGCATATAATGTTTATTCTAAATATAACCCACGATCAACTACGGACAACAGTACTCGTTCCCCGAACATCCGGATGACCAGCAATTTAATGCTTCCGTGGCATTAGCAGGAACCTTACACCATCTAATTGGCACAATCTCACTATTTACCGTCTTGCTAGCGCACACTGTAGGATCCTTTGGTGTAGCGCTTGCTGCCGCCTTAGCTTCATCCTCTGCTTTTTGTGCGGCCTGTTGTTGTTCTTTGATAGTAACAACATCTTGCTCCGCTTGAGTTGGCGCATCTAAAGCCGCATCAGGTGCCGTAAGAGTCGGTGTACCAAGATCAACAGTCCAAAGCGAGATAAATGTATCGGTTAATACAAAAGAGAACATGATTACAAAAACACCAACCACTGCATACTTCATTGTATCTTTAGCTTTTTGCACGGTTTGTTCTGCACCGCCAGCTGTCATGTATGTGATACCGGCGTAGACAAAGACAAGGAGCGCGAGTGCGCCGACAATACCTAAAAATACATTAATTACATTTTTGGCGATTAGGTTTAAATTGCTTGTTCCAAGAGGATTTGTAAGTTTGTAGGTTTTGGCGACAGGTGCAGTTGTGGCTGTTTCCGCTGTTCCCTCTGCGCACACATCCATTTGGCAACAAATTTTTACACCACTTACACCACCCGGGCAGGTTACTCCGGGAACTTGTGTACCCTGGCATCCATCCGGATCAACGCATTTATAAGCAGACCTGCCACCGGCTGATGGCTTTGGTGGAGCGGTGAGGCCCGGGTAACACTCTACAACATCTTCTTTTGAACAAAACCCCGTAGAAGTATTGCCCAGATCAGCCTTATACTCAGCCGCACAGCAACCAAATACAGGGAGAGAGGCACCTAATCCAGCTTTTCCGCAACCGACCAGTTTTTGACCCTCTGGGCATCCAGCAGTCGCTTCAGGAATTTTCGTTTGTGTTGATGGACACGTCCCGGCATTTGGATCTGCCAGTGTTGGCGCGTACCATTCACCGGTACATTCGGGAGGTTTAACTGCCGCAAAGGCATTGTTTGCAAAAAACAAGAACAAGAATACAAAAAATAGTGGGTATGAATAACGCTGAATAATGTTAATCATCTTTGTAGATATCATAATAAAAATTACAAACCTTTATAACCCAATGACTCAGCGACGAAAGTTACGATTGTCCAGGCTAGGATAATGAAGACAATGCCGATCATGGATTTGACCATGGCATCGCGGCCTTTGCTGACCCATTCTGAGCGGCCGAATGACAGAAGATACATTGCGCCTCCCCAGATAAAAGCGATTAAAAAAAGTGCGCCCGAAATGCCAATAAGAAAATCCGCAACGTAGATTCCTTGCTGAACAATATCCTTTATAGTGCAGTTGCCGCTTTGCGTACAGGATACGAGTTGAATACCGGAACCCCCTGTATTGTAGTCCCAGTTTGCTGTGCTACCGGTTTGCGGAACTGGTTTAGTTCCTGTATCTGCTGCAGCCGCATCTGCACAAATTTTAGCTTCACAACAACCCTGAGAACTAAAACAACTGGGATATTTCCCAGAAACTTGAGTAACTTGGGTACCGCCTAAATTTTTACATTTAACATCTTCCATTACGCCCATGCAGATATAGGAGATATTTTGATCTGGATTTGTTACTCCGCAATCGTTTAACGCTTCTGCCTTAGGAACACACTTATCGGTTACATCAGCCGAAACTAAACCAGCAAAACCAAAACTACCAAAAATAATTCCTACTATTATATATAGGTAAAAACTTTTGCTGACCTTGTAGGAAAATTTTTTAAGCATACTTATGGATTCTTTGGCGCCCTTAAAGTTTGGTCTACTTTTTGCTGCGCGGTTTGTAAAACTTTTGGCCAATCTTTTTCGTCGGCTTTCTTTAAATCATCAACCAAAGACATCATGGCCTGATCCGTTGTTTCCGGATCGTAACCGCGGTACCAAGAATCGGAAGTTAGTATTTGCGAAGCAAAGACTCCCATGTCTTCATCATCCAAATACTCGGTGATGAGTGAGCGATGAGCGGGTGGCCTGCCGGCGCGGTCGAGAAATTGTTTTTCGTTTTCTTCTTTGGTGAGGTAGTTTATGAAATTCCATGCTGTTTCGGTTTCGGTGGATTTTTTGCTGACCGTCCAGAGCCAGTAATTAGCATAGTTTACCTCGGGGTTGCCTTCGATTTGCGGTAGGCGGGCGATTGTGAGGTTGAGCTTTGGTGCACGGGATTTGATTAAAGGAATGTGATATGAGTAGCCGAAGAAGTAAGCTAAGCGACCCTCAACGAACGCATCAAGTGAATTTGGCATGTCGTCGTTCCAGGAATAGATATCTTTTGTATCCTTGGCAAAGTCGGTGTAAAAGCGCAAAGCCTGAATTGCGGGAAGCTCATCGCGGATAGCGGCTAAAGCCTCGGGCATGAGGGCAAAGGTTGGATAGCCCTCATCGGAAGACATTTGAGTTCCGTTTTGCATCATTAATATAGAGATTATGTCTGTGGCTCGTTCAACATTTGCCGTTGTGCCAAGCGCGGCACCGGCCTGAAGGATTGTTCCATCCGTATCTATGTTAACAAGACGATTGATTGTGGCCTGGAAAGTATCCCAAGATTTGGGAATAGTGGGGATACCGGCACTGTTAAGCATATCTTTGTTTACAAAAAGCGCCAATGTATCTACAGACATGGGAAGACCAACAATCTTCTCTTCGAGAAAAGGTTTTTCTGTGACAGGGGCGGTGTTGATGCGGCGAATTGCATCTTTGGCAACAACATCAGGGTAATTATCTCTAAGTTCTTTTAAAGTGATGCTCTTTTCGTTTTGTAAAACCAAAGTCTCTTTGCGATTGGTGTAGCCACCCTCTACGATCGTGTAGACCATCTTGGTGTAAGCGGGCATTGGTTCGATTTTGGAGAGATACTTCCCTACCCAAGTGTTGTGTACAAGAAAGATATCCGGGCCGCGATCTTCGGCAAGGGCATTCACAAGAAGATCTTCGTACTCCTCGAGGCGAAAACGTTTGTAGTTGATTGTGATGTGTGGATGGGCAGCGCGGTATGCTTCGAGTAGTGGAGTGTAGACATCTCTATCATCTATAACAGCCCATACTTCGAGAGTTTTTGGTTTACCTGCATCGCTCGTTGCTTTATCCGGGCCCTTGGTGCAACCCTGGCCTGTTAACATGGTCGCGGCTATCAAAACAATGAATGCGCGATATAAAAAAGAATTCCTCATATACTTGAGGATATTATAACACAGTCTGAACCTTGATTAAACTTGATTTTCCTTGATTAACCCTGATTACTTACGGATTTTAGTTTATTATTGTGTATTCGCTTATATTCGAGGCTTTTTGAGCCGAAATTTAGTAATAATCCAATTTCAACATTATATGTTTCTAGATAATTCATCGCTTGCGCAAAATGGACGTCCTCCAATTTTGATTGGGCTTTAATTTCTACCATTATTGAATTTTCCACAAAGAAATCTACTCTGCGAGTCCCTATCTTTTGTCCATCATAGGTAATCAGCATTTCTTTTTCTCTCTCAAAAGCCAAACCTCTTTTTTCCATCTCTATAGCTAAAGCTCGTTGATAAATGACTTCTTGAAAACCATTTCTAAGTTTGGTGTGGACTCTCATAGCCGCACCGACTATTGTATGTGTGATTTCGCGGTAATCTGACATAATTAAATAATCCCACTATAAAGTAATTAAGGCAAATCATGGTAAATCAAGTTTAATCAAGGTTCAGACAATTAGTAATTATGGCAAATCATGGTTAATCAAGTTTTCATCCATAGGCAGATCCGCCTATGGCGGAAATCAAGGTTCAGACAGCTATCCTAAAGTACACAACATCTCCATCTTGCACCACGTATTCTTTGCCCTCGATGCGGACTTTGCCTTTTTCTTTGGCACCGTTCCAGCCTCCACCGGCGACGAAGTCTTCATAGGTTGCGACTTCGGCGCGGATGTAGCCTTTTTCAAAATCTGTGTGAATGACTGCGGCTGCCTCGGGGCCCATGGCACCGCGGCGGACTGTCCAGGCGCGGGTTTCGAGTTCGCCCGAGGTTAGGAAGGTTATTAAATTGAGTGATTTGTAAGCGGCGACGATGAGCTTATCCAAACCGGAGCTGTCTTGGCCAACGGATTCGAGGTATTCTTTCTTTTCATCTTCGTTCATATCCAAGAACTCTGACTCCATTTTGGCGCAGATGGGAACTAATTCGTCGCTCGTCGTTCGTCCCAATCGTCCCGCGTCATCCAACTCACCCGACGTGGGACGTAGGACGTAGGACGTGGGACCTTTCTGGAGTTGATCTTCGGAGACATTTAGAGCGTAGATCATTGGCTTTAAAGTTAGGAGAGAAAGAGACTTCATAGCTTTGCGTTCATCGTCTGTCCATTCGAGATCGCGAAGTGGCTCCCCTTTTTCGAGAGATGTTTTGGCGCGTTCGAGAGCCGGGACGAGAATCTTGGTTTCTTTATCTCCACCGGATTTTAATTGCTTGGATGCGGTTGTAATTCTTTTTTCGACAATGGCCATGTCGGCGAGTGCAAGTTCGATATTGATTGTTTCCATGTCACGAGCCGGGTCAATATTGCCGTCGACGTGGATGATGTCGCCATCTTCAAAGACACGAAGGACCTGGACGATAGCGTCTGTGTCGCGGATATTGGCCAAGAAGGCGTTTCCAAGACCCTGACCCTCGGCTGCGCCGCGGACTAGGCCGGCTACGTCGACGAATTCGATTGTGGTTGGGACTATGCGACCGGAGTGGGAAATATCGGAAAGAGGTTTTAAGCGTTCATCCGGGACTTCGACAACGCCGACATTGGGATCTATTGTGCAAAACGGAAAATTAGCACAGTCGACCGCTTTTTTGGTGATGGCGCTAAATAATGTTGATTTGCCTACGTTTGGCAGGCCGACGATTGCTATTTTCATATACTTTACGAATTACGAATCTGCGCGAATTACGAATAGTTATGAATCACGAAGATTGTTGCCTCAGTTTAGCGGTATTTTGTAGTTTTGGTCAATGGATGATATTGTAAGCATAAATTCTTAGATTCCAGATTCTTAGATTCTTATTTTTTATGAAGATAGCTGTGATTGGTGGTGGTGCGGCCGGGTTGATGGCTGCGGCTACAATAATAGAGAGCTCACCCGAAGCTGAGGTTTTTTTGATTGAGAAAAATGAAGAGCTTGGTAAAAAGGTGATTATCTCTGGTGGCGGGCGATGTAACCTGACAACCGGGTTTGATGATACAAAACAGATACTTACTAAATATCCTCGGGGTGGGAAGTTTTTGACTAAGGCGATGTATGCATTTCCTCCCAAAGCTGTTCGCGGTTGGTTTGAGGCGCATGGAGTGCCAGTAAAAATTGAGGATGACATGAGAGCGTTTCCAGTTTCCAATGACGGACATGATGTGGTTGGAGTTTTTGAAAAAATATTTAAAGATGCGAACGTGAAAGTGATGATTAACTCGGCTGTAGAGGAAATTAAAAAAGATAAGAAAGGTTTTAATATAAAAATCAAGAAAAGAACCAAGCCGGTTATTGTCGACAAAGTTATTTTGACGACGGGCGGGCAGGCTTATCGGCAAACGGGATCTACGGGTGATGGTTATACTTTTGCAACGGAGCTCGGCCACAACATCACTCCGCTCGCTCCAAGTTTGAGCGCTTTCCATACGTATGAGGAATGGCCGGCGGATGTTGCGGGGCTATCTTTTAAAAATGCCGAGCTTAATATAGGAGAAGAGATGACGACCGGGCCGATCATGTTTACACATAAAGGAATTACAGGGCCGGCTGTATTTGCGTTGTCATCTTTGATTGCATTTAAAGAACTTTCAATTAAAAAACCGTTGGTTTTGGCGATGGATATTTTTCCGGAACTCAAGATTGATAAATTGAATACTCGGCTATCATCATTTCTATATAATACTCCGAAAAAGAATCTTAGCAGCGTTTTGAGTTTAATTGTTCCCAAATCGCTTGCGCTGATTATTTGTGATGAGATTAAAATTGATTTTGATAAAAATGCGGGGCAGGTTAGTAAAAAAGAAGTTGAGGAAATGGCGGAATGGATGAAGAATATTCCGTTACATATTATCGCGAGAGCTGCGGGCGAAGAATTTGTGACAGCCGGAGGCGTGGATCTATTAGAAGTTAATCCGTCTACCATGGAATCAAAGAAATGCCCCGGTTTGTATCTGGCTGGTGAGATATTGGATATTGATGGGTTTACAGGTGGGTTTAATTTGCAAAGTGCTTGGGCAACCGGATATTTGGCGGGAACTAACTCAGTACTTAGTCATAGTACTTAGTCATAGTACCAAACCATGACTAGTGAGCTTGATTATTCCACCTTTTTCTGTCATACTCCGCTTCATGTCTACGGTATTGCAAATTCAAGACTTATCCAAAACTTTCGGAACTCGACAGTTGTTTAGTGATGCGAGTGTGACGATTTGTATTGGGCAGAGAGTTGGGCTAATCGGTGCTAATGGATCGGGGAAGACGACTTTAATGCGGATGATTTTGGGGCAAGAAAAACCCGAGGAAGGCAAGATAACCATCTACCCGGATATGAAGTTGGGTTATTTGGAGCAGAATGAGGAATATCCGGAAGGAGAGACGGTTAGTGAGTATTTGGAGAGAGTTTCCGGTTGCGAGGTTTGGGAGTGTGCGAAAATGGCAGGGAAATTTGATGTTAAGAATGAAAAATTGGATGTTGAGTTTTTGAGTTTATCGGGTGGTTATCAGATGAGGGTGAGAATGGCAGGAATCTTGGTGCAAAAGCCGGATTTACTTTTGCTGGATGAGCCGACTAATTATTTGGATTTGCAGACCGTGCTTTTGTTGGAAGATGTTTTAAAATCATATCGCGGAGCTTTGTTGCTCGTATCACATGACCGTGAGTTTTTGAAAAATGTTTGTACGCATACGTTGGAATTGGAACATGAAAAGTTTACTTTATTCGCAGGAGATATTGAGGCTTACTTTGCGGAAAAGGAAACGCGACTTGAGATGCAAAGGCGTTACAATAAAAAAGTTCAGATACAGCAAAGGCATCTTAAAGATTTTGTAGATCGTTTTCGTGCCAAGGCATCCAAAGCGTCACAAGCTCAATCCAAGATGAAGCAGTTGGAAAAATTGAAGACGATTGATATTGCGCATTCGACCAGGACAGCGAGAATTAAGTTGCCGGATACGCCCCAGAGGAATGCCATGGCACTGGAATGCAAAGAATTATCGGTTGGATATGTAGAGGGAAAGCCGGTTTTGGCAAATATTAATTTTGAAATAAATCGTGGAGATCATATTGCTGTTGTTGGTGAGAACGGGCAGGGAAAATCGACACTTCTCAAATCTTTAGCCGGTGAATTACAGACGCTAACCGGATCTTTCAAGTGGGGCCATAATTTGAATGTTGCTTATTATGCCCAACATGTTCCGCAAATGATGCCGACCAGTGGAACCGCCGGTGATTATCTAAAAGTTGTGGCCGATAGAGCGCTGCCAGAGGAATTATATAAGATGGCAGGAAATTTCTTGTTTAGTAAAGATGATTTGGATAAACCTATAACCGTTTTATCCGGTGGTGAGAAGGCGCGACTTTGTTTGGCGGGTATCTGCCTTGGTAAGTTTGATGTATTGATTTTGGATGAGCCAACCAACCACTTGGATTTTGATACGGTTGAGGCATTGGCCGAGGCGCTGGACGAGTATTCCGGGACTGTTATATTTGTTAGCCATAGCCGTACATTTGTATCGCAAATTGCCAATAAGATTTTGGAGATTAAAGATGGATCTGCGAAGTTCTATCCTTATAGTTATGCGATTTATGTTTATGAGTTGAAAACGCACGAAACTTTTGTGCCACCGAGTGAGGATGATCGCAAGGTTGAGGGAGAGGTGCCGTTTGTACGGAGTAAGATTGATGTGCATGCGGATATGCAAAAGGAAAAGAGATTACAAAAAAGGCTAGAGGACGCTTCGGAAAAGTTGACGAAAGAAAAGGAGAAACTGTTGAATTGGTTTATTGAAAATACTTCGAAGATCGATGTAGAGAAAACGAAGAGATTGAAGGATTTGGATGATGAAATCTTAGACAGTGAATCTGAGTGGTTTTCGGCGCAGACCAGGTTTGATGCGCTGGAGAAAGAGATGAAGATCGCGAAGGATGGGAACTAAACTGAATAACAAATAGCAAGAGAGGTGTAGGTATACAAGGATAGATTTGTAAAAAAAAGACTAAACTACAGAGCATTAAGCTTTGTTTTTTAATTAAGTCTTGATATTCGCCATTTGTGATTAGTTATTGTTTTGGGATTGACAAAAATCACTTTTTATGGCATGTTTTAATAAGTGACGACTTGGTATACTCAAACTAAGGGGTGCGGCTCCTTAACAATCAATAGAAAGGATACAAAATGAAAAACATGCATTGGGCAGCTTTACTGTTGTGCATTCCAATGACGTTTATCGCTCTTGCCTCATGCGGGAGTGATGAATCGAACCAAAATAGTGTTGATGGAGGATCCGGTCAAGGTGGAGTAGGCGGAGGAGACGGTGCAGCCGGTACCACGGGAAGTACTTGGGAAAAAGGTGTGGTGGGAACTTCAACGGGAGTAATTGCGTTGGCAAAAAATGCCGGCAATATCCAGGGAATTTCACTCACCGAAAAGATGATGAAGACCATGGACTTGCCGATGAACGATGCCGGAGAAACCGATGTCGAGCCGTTGCCTCAAACGGCACCGGTGATTGATGGCGATGAACTGGGTGAATGATAACTTTGCTCAGATGATCTTGCCCGTACTTCCATACCGAGACAAGGCGGAATTGCTATTCCACCATTTACCATGATAGTGAACGGCGATTGGACTACCGAGCGCCATTCAACATTTTGAGACTTGGCCAAGCCCAGACATCGACATGTCGTGTTTCACGCCATACTTCCTTACAAAGGTAAACGGCGTCGACATGGAAGCCTAAAATGGCTTTAGCATGGATATCGCCATCTGCTTGAATCGAATGGTTCCTGGTTCCCAATCGCTCGAACAAAGTTTGGGAACTATTTCCCGACGGAACCCGACGGAATTGGCAGACTTGCAGAAGCCGCTATCATCCATCATGTGCCACCCGCAAGGACTTGGTCGTAAGTGCGCTAAGCACATACGTTTCAGGGTAACGGCTTCAAGGTGAACACTCCATCGAGGTGCACAAGGTCAATCTCGATGGCACTTCGGAGCTCAAGGCGGGAAGTGCCGATGCCCGATGATTATGCAACGAATAACATGTTCGGTTTGTGGAGCGTATCCGGATCTCACCAACTTACATCGCGCCCGGTATGAACATCTTCTTGATGGTGCATTCCGATGGCTCACTGCTGGTTGGAGAAATGGGCGCACAGCGAATTTACAAAGTCGATAGCAACAACAACATCGATGAATTCGCGGTGATGGATGAACTCGACGCTTGGAGGCATTCTTGCTCCGAACGAAGTGATCTACACCGTGCTTCCGCCCATGACGAACCAATTATGATACGGTCTACAAGGGCACGAGATTCGCGCCTTTTCCGAAGGTGTTTGGCAGACGTGGTGGAAATTGGTGAATACGCGGCTTTTACGATAGCGTGCGTAAGTTTACCCGCGGAACTCCCTGCACCGAAGACCCCAGTGGGATTTGCTTTCAATCTCCGGTGACATTCTTAGCTCGCGGCTGGAACAACCCCAATGCTCCTCATGACCGACCCGATCAAGGGTCAGCCGACGGCTGTCCCGCTAGACATGAATGGCGAGGACCCCGGCGATGCCGGAGTCGATGGATCAGCGGGATCTAGCGGCTCTGCAGGTGCGTCAGGATCGGCCGGCTCATCAGGTGCTTCTGGTTCCGCAGGATCTGCAGGAACTTCGGGGGGCGGGGCCTGCGGGAATTGCTGGTCAGCCGGGGCCTCTGGAACTGCAGGATCTGCCGGATCTGGTGGTAGTGGTGGAAGTGAGGCTGACATTGAGCCGGCTCTTGGCCCTAGACGCGATAAATCGGCGTCTCTACGCAATACCCCCTTTTGAGGGGTCTTTTTTTTACCAGAATTTTCAGGATGGCCTTGATTGGCAGGATTAAAATTCAGGTTATATTTAGATTTTTAATACGCGCTAATCCTTAAATAATTTAAATATAGAAATAATCCTGTAAATTTTTTGGAATTAATCCCGGTAAATCGCGTTTAACGCGATAAATCCTGTTTCTAATCAAAAAACACGGTGCTGACAGGCAACCGTTTTTTATTTGGTGGATGATTCCCCATGCCGTGGGAAAGTATCCTTTTGTTTTAGACACCATTTTGTGTTGTGGTTGTTGCAACATCACCACCGGTGACAGGCCAAGTGGAGGATGTGGTAACATCCGTTTGTTGTGTATCAGTACTTGATACCATGGTTGTGGAACTCGTCGCTGGCTCAGGATCGGAGACTGCCGGATCAGAAGGTTCGTCTGCTGGGATTTCGGGATTTGTGCTAGAACTTTATTGTTGTTTAATTTATTGCACCTATCAGTTCATCTATTTGACTAATGGTGCCATCAGAAGACATTACGTTCGTAACATTAAGCGGACTTACTTTGTAGGCTAATGTGAGATCAAAATTTTGTTCTTCCGAAAGTTTGATTGTGAATCCTGTATTCGATATGTCGCTAATCCAATATGTTCCGTTGACGTTGCCGTAAGGTGTTAATTTGACTAACGGGAAAGCGCCAATGTTGTCGAAGGTTACATTTACTTCTTTGGCTCCTGATTCAATCATGGCAAAGCCTTTTTTAATTACCATGGATTTGGTAATGTTCGTTGGACCGTAAACAATTGCACTGTTGGTTATTAGCTCCATTGCTTCCATCCCTCTCCACAAACACACTTATTAGGCCAACCTCGGCGTTATCATAATCTTCCAAGGCCACACCAATAGTGTTGGATCCGGCTGTAGCTTTAACGGCTACACCAGGGTAGTTGGATGATACGGTTAGGTAGTCACCCACTCTAATGGCACCATCAACTGTTGAAACACGAGTTGGTACACGACCAGCGAGAGCGATTGGATACCAACCTTCGTAGTGGCGGCCTGTGACGAAGCCCGGTTTAGTGGAAACGATACCTAAGAGAGGTTCACTGGGTGACGTGGCACGTTTAACCAAGTTGACTCCGGAAGGATCGGTGGTGACAAGGTCACCGGGGATTAAATCTTCACTGGATTCGTAGCGTTCAGCGTAATCATATGTACTCTCTGTCTGCCAACCATCGGCATTGGTTGCGATGTAGGTTGATGTTGGCGAAAGAGTATCGTCCACGAAGATGTATGTTGAAGTAGATGCTTCACCACTTGTGTTGGAGCCCAGGTACAGCCTGCGGCCAACATGAAGATCACCCGATACATGGACATCGCCGGAGTTTGTGATGGTTAGAAGGTTTTGAGTAAAGCCTGTACCTGTTGTGTAGATGAATTTGAGTTCTGAAGAAGTGGCACTTATTGTATTGTTGAAGACATCGAATGATGTTGTGATTTCTTGAGCCGTATCCGTGTTCCAAGCAGAGCCTTTATAGCTAAAGGTATATGAATCAAAAGCTTGAGTTGAAGAAGTGGCTATGCCTTTAGATGTGATTGATACGCCTTTGTATGCAATGTTGCCATCCGTATCCACCTGCATGAACGGTTCTTCCAGAGCTGCAAAGTTTGAATCGATTGCTATACCGTTCCAGAGAGGTGAACTGGAGGCGGAAATCTCTTGGACTGAGTTAACAAGCGGTATGGTGAACTTGGAGTATGCGAGTCTGTAATAATCGGAAGAGTTTTCGGGTAGCATTAGACCACTGAAGTTTACATCAAGATCCAACATGGTTTGTTCCACTTCTTGTGCTATGAAACCTTCTTCCAACCTTCCTGCGTGAGACACTGTGGAGGTGGCTGTGAATCTGAAGCTTCGTGGGCGCAGAGCATTGATGAATTCGAGACCCAGATTGTTATCGGCTATATCGTATTTCATTCTGGCATCTGACCAATCGTTCCAGGCACTGGAGCCTCCTACGTCTTGGCCGTTGCCAATGCCGGCTCTGGCGGAAGATGTAACATATGCGCTGTAACCAAGCGCGGTGACATTGGTAAAATTGGAACCTGATACATCGGAAATTGCACCAAAAGAGGTTACACCCCATCCGGTTTGATGCGTATTGCCGGCGGAATAACCAACACCAACGTCATAATCTGCTGTAGAGACCACACCCAAAGCATCATATCCTATAGCGACATTATTTCCGGCGACGCTTGTTGCGTCATCCAACGCATAGCTACCAACCACTACATTCCAGCCACTATTATGCCCTGATGTACCGTAAAAAGCGTGAAAACCCATAATTGTGTTATTTGAACCCGTGCCGGTAAAGTATCCGGATTCATAGCCATAGGAAGTGTTTCCTGATCCTGATGATAAACTGTTCAATGAATTCATGCCCATTGCTGTAGAGTTACCAAGAGTTGTAATGTTGGTGAGCGCTCCATAACCCATTGCACTATTATCGCTTCCTGTTGTTATGGCATCAAGCACGTATCCACCAACAGCTGTGTTGTTGGAATGGCTATTACCCGTAACACCTTTTAAAGCATCGAAACCAGCCGCCGTGTTATAATCACCCGAAGAATTAAAGAGTGAAGCCTCAAAACCAATGCCTACATTTCCGTATCCTGAAGTATTTTGTTGAAGCGAGTCAACACCAATTCCCACATTGTGATAGCCTGTTGTATTATTTGTTAAAGATACTGCACCCACGGCAACATTGCGATGGCCGGTTGTATTATCTTCCATGGTTAAAGCTCCGAGAGCACTGTTGTAATCTCCCGACGTACCTTGTGTTGGACTTCCATATAAAGCTCGATATCCTAACATTGTATTATAGGAAGTTGTGCTAGAGGTATAGAAACCCGAGTGAGCACCAATACTTGTATTATTACTACCTCCGTCCAAAGTATATATCGCACCCTGACCTAATGAAGTATTATAGCCACCTGTGATATTGGTATACATGGACTGTGCTCCCACAGCTGTGTTTACACCTCCGGTAGTATTGTATATTCCGGAATTGTATCCCACATATGTATTCCAATCTCCAGAACTTGTAAAAAGACCCGCACCATAACCTATGGCGGTAAAGTAACCTCCTGTGCTTAACAAACCATCTCCCGCCGAAACACCAACTGCTGTTGCTCCATATGAGCCTGAGTTAGATAACGCATTACGTCCTAAAGCAGTTCTATAATCGATATCTGTTCCGGTATTTATGGCTCTTGATCCTAAAGCCGTGTTACCGACTCCGGATAAGTTTGTATATAAAGCCTGATAGCCTACGGCTGTGTTATCAGTGACAAATGTCGCGCCTCCGCCAGTACCGTATCCCGCCATAAAACCAAAGGCCACATTCTCAGTATCTGTAGGCCCGGCGTAAAACAGTGCCGCATAGCCTATAGCTGTTGCAGAACGACCCACGAAATTGGTTAGAGCTCCCTCCCCAACAGCGACATTGGTAAAGCTATTATCATCAATTACGCTATTCAAAGCATAAGTACCAATAGCGATATTTTGGACGCTGCCGGTACTTGAAGTCATGGCCTTGTAACCGATAGCGATATTTCCATAGCCATCCGCGTTATTTATTAACGATTCAAAACCCATTGAGGTATTTGAAGCTCCGGTTGTAAGGCTGGCTAAGTTATTAAAACCAAAGCTTGTGTTTTCAGAAGCGGTTTCGATTATTCCCATGGAACCACTGCCAATGGCGGTGTTAAAACTATGCGATGCACCACTGCCATCACCATTTAATGCATAATAACCAACTGCCGTATTCCAATCACCTGTTTCATTTTCTATGAGTGTTCGACTCCCAAAACTTGTATTACGGACACCTGTGCTATTCATAATCATGGAACCAAAGCCTACTGCCGTGTTACCTGTAGCCGTATTGTTATAAAGAGCTTCGGCACCAATAGCGACTATTTCGTTTCCGGTTGAATTGGTACGAGCGGCACCGGATCCGATTGCGACATTATTACTGCCAACTCCATTGGTATATAAAGATTCAAGACCTATGGCAACATTTTTATAACCCGTGGTTATGTTGGCTCCTGCAGTATAACCAACTGCAGTGTTGGATGCACCTGTAGTAATATTTGATAAAGCAAAGCTACCTATACCCGTATTAAACGATGCTACCGGGCTGCCAGCTCCGCCAAAGAAACTTCTGTAACCCATTGCCGTATTATAGTTTCCGGCAGTAATTGAATATCCGCTATCCGCACCATTTAATGTATTATAGCTGCCCTGTATGGAATAGCCTGCATTATGCCCTATTACAGAGTTTCTGATACCGGCAGTATTTGAATATAAAGCATTCATACCAATACCGATATTGCGATTTCCGGTTGTATTACCACGCATGCTTTCATAACCTACAGCCGTATTTGATGCTCCTGTGGATACTGAATAGAGCGAGGAATTGCCTATCGCGGTGTTATAGCTTCCATTTCCGCTAATGTTGCTAAGAGCTCTGTTTCCGACGGCTACATTATTAATAGCATTATAATTTGTACCTCCACTGCCTCGCATTGCATAAGCACCTAGCGCTGTGTTGCTATTACCTATTTGTTTCAGATATAATGCCGAATCTCCAAATGCAGTATTTTCGCTACCGGAAGTATTAGAATACAGTGCCGACAAACCAACTGCGGTATTTTGACTTCCGGTGTTGCCATATAACGCAAAACTACCTGCTGCTACATTGTCGTTTCCACTTTGATTACTAAACAGATTATTCAACCCAATGGAAACATTGGTATTACCCGTGGTATTACTGTATAAACCATCAAAACCAATGGCCGTATTAGAGGCGCCGGTGGTAATGGAAAAGAGTGAGTTAGAGCCAATGGCCGTGTTATGTGAGTTCGAACCCGCCCCACCTTTCATGGCGCTAAAACCAAGAGCTGTATTATTTGAACCGGTGATGCTAAAGGTTAAAGCGCTTGTACCAACGGCTGTGTTATGCAAACCGGTTGTATTATTTTCCAAAGCATTTTTACCTATACCAATAGTATCACTGGCAAGATTATCATAGAGAGCTCCGAAACCGATAGCGACACTGTCGGATCCGTTGATGTTTGCATATAAAGCCCCCGGGCCAACTGCGATATTATTAGTTCCTGTTTGATTAGAATAAAGGGAAAGTGTACCTATGGCCGTATTTACTGCACCGGTAGTATTGGAACGCAAAGCCTGAAGGCCGAAAGCCGTGTTAAAAGCACCATTTGTTGTTGCATATAAACTCTCATAACCCACAGCCGTATTTGATGCACCTGTGTTTAAGCTATACAACGAACGTGCTCCAACACCTGTATTGTAATATGCGATTTGATCACTGCTGGAACCACGCAGAGAGCCCGAGCCCACAGCAGTGTTATAACTGCCTCCAATAAATGTATAAAAAGCATCCTTACCGATTGCGGTGTTATCGTTACCACTTTCAAGCACACTATTTGTATAACTTCCCAAGGCAACATTTCGCTGGCCTGTTGTAAAACTACTACCGGATAAATTGCCTATTGAAAGGTTATCGCTTGAATTTGCTGTGATATCAATAAACGAATTGCCGCTTCTTTTCATCGAGAAACTTCCATTTGCGAGTTGGCTGATATCCCACGTGCTGGTACCAACATGGAATGTTCCACCCCAAATATTGTTCCAGCGTTTTGTTGTGAGACCAAGGTCGAAACTATTGGTAGTTATTGGATACATCGCACCGCTGGTGTTAATGCCAAATCTTCCAACATTATTAGTTTCGAATGACATTATATTTGCACCATTTGTGCCCAAAGTGGCTGCGGCACCAAAAAGATTACCGTTTTGAATAAATGTATTAATATTGGTTGCGGTAACCGATAAGTACATGGATGTGAAAGTTGCATTTACCGCTTGAAGATTGCGCCAGCGGTATGTTGCACTGCCCAAATCATATGTGTTATCGATGTATGGCAACCAATTGGATTTTACGCGACCTATGATTTGCAAATCGGCAAGTGTTGATGTAGTTTGAGCGGTTATAACATAACCGGAGCGTATACCTCCCGAACCGGCATATACACCATTCGTGTGCAAATTGTTACCGATGTAGCCCTCTTCAGTGACACGAAGAATGTTAGTGCGAAGTGATCCGATATCGGCGGCTTGAGCTTTGAATCCACCAATGTCGTAAATTTGGAAATCTTCGGAATTTGCTGTTGCATTTAATGTGCCTATCACCAAATTCTTACCATATAAAGCCATGTTATAAACCGGCGAATCGCCAACATTAATTTCCATCACCGGTGAACCGACGTTCGTGGAACTGGATACATCATAAACCAATACTTCATTATCCGAGGTACTGCCATTATCCAAAGTACCTACTACCAAATAATCATCCATCATTTTTATATCTTGTATATTGTTAGCGCCCGCATTAATTGTATTTACGACAGTCGGTGCAGTAGAGCTGGAGAGATTAACGATGTAAATATTGTCCATTGTTGTTCCAATGTAAGCATATTTATCGGATATGTAAATGTCGTAGATACTACCGGTATCTATGTTCGCTCCGCCCAAATATGTCGGTTTTGCAGGATTTACCAAATTGAAGATAAGCAAATCATAGCTACTGTATGTAGTTACATTATTACTGCCAATATATAGCTTGCCATTTGCTACATTAAGTGATGAGTTTTGGGTTCCGCCGGTCATTGTAACCGTATTCTTCCATTCGATGTTAGACGGGTCGGAAACGTCATACGTATTTAAATAGTTAACACCGGCATCTTGATTGATGACATATGCGTATTTGCCATACACTGCCAAACTATACGGATTAGAATTTACAGAAGGAGTTGTGGCATAATCTTTAAAGACGATATTTTCCGGATCTGAAATATCGTATATGTATAAAGCTCCTTCGAGGCTGCCAATATTGTAATATGTTAAATACGCATAAGAACCGATTATTTGTATGGATTGAACATCGTAACTGTTGCCAATATTTACACCGGAAATATACGCCGGATGCTCCGGATTGGAGATATCGTAAATTTGGAAATCTTCCAATCTGCCGGTTACAGCCTCATCTTGCGTGCCAACGTATAAATACTTGCCTTTAACATAAACCGAATATACAGCTGAACCAACGTTATATCCTCCCTGTCTAATTTCCGTTATGGGCTTGGAACTGACCGTCCCGGATAAATATCCATTTTGATATCTAAAAGCATCAGTCCCCAAATCATATGTATCACTGATTAATGGCCTTATATCAGAGGTTCGCATTAAATCATAGAACTTGGAACTACTTGCGGTTGAGAGCTGGCCGAGAAGGTTGATTCCGTACTTTCCAACCGTTAACCCGCTATTAATGTAAACATCTTTATTAAACATCGCATCCTCCGAAACATTCATGTTACCTGCGAATAAATCACCAATATCAGCCGATGGGGTTGTTAAACCGGATAGTTCAAAAATTGTGAATTCGTAGTTTGAATAATTGCTAGCACCGGTTGTGCCCACATATAACATGGCTCCATCCAGTTTCATGTCATGGTAATCGGTTGCACCAAGGTCTATGCCGGTTTCCAAGACAACATCGGTTGTGCTGGCAATATTGATTATGTCGATATCCGTTGAAGCACTCTCGTGCAATACATATGCGTAATTTCCTGCTGGTTGAATTGCTTGGACATATTCAACACCCGATAAATCGGTACCTCCCAAATAGGTTATGTTACTTGGATCCGCAATATCGAATAGCATGAATTCTTGGCCTGACACGCCATTTTGGCTGCCAACCATTAACAAATTTCCTTGAATCGCCAAACTGGTTACTTCGTTTGCGCCAATGTCATATCCATCAACAAAAGTTGCCAAGTATGGATTAGAAACGTTGAAGATTAGAATGTCATCGCCAACGGAATAGTTGGTTGCGTTTTGGGTACCAACAATAACGTAGTCTCCATATTTTTCGATGCTTGTTGCAGCACCGGCTGTTATGTTTGTACTGGTAGCGATAACCGGAGAATTTTTATTGGAATAATCTATTATGTAAAAGTCATCGATTGAATCTGTGGCGTTATTGCAAGCCGCATAAACATAGTTACCTGAGACTAAAATATCGCGGCACTCCGTGGCATTGGTTGCCACACCGCTAATCTTGCTTAGTGCGGTTGGATTGGATACATCAATCAATTGAATATCATAATTATTATATTCATCTTGGGTGCTTGCAATGTAAGCATAATTTCCAATGGACTCAACATCATAAACAATGTGGCCGGTGCCAATATCAATACCGCTTAGCCTTTGGGGATTTGATGGAATGGTTACGTCAAAGACTGAAAATTCGTCGGAACCGATTTGCGCATGACCAACGTATGCATTTTTACCGGATATGTCCAAAGAATAAACTTCGGTGCCAACATCGATTCCACCGGCATATGTTGGAGTGGTAGCCGAAATTGTTAAATCGCTCGTGTAAATTCCATTCGTGTATATAGATCTCCATCTGGAGGTTGAAGATCCCAAGCTGTAGGTGAGATCTGCGGCGGGCAGGATGGTGCGCATGGTTGAAGTGCTGCCTACGGACAAGGTGCCTCCGATAGTTGCATATCCGCCGATTGTTGTATTTCCATTGATTGAGGCGTCGCCGCCAACTTCCAAGTCTTTCAAAGATAAAATCTTGCCCAAAGAATTAATACCCTGAGAGCCGACCTGTAAAGCACCTCCAAAGTTAATGACCCTCCAATGTCAGTATCTCCCAGAACACTTAAGTTACCAAACCGAGCCGAATCCGCATATAAACCATTAGTCTCTATGCCACCCATATCGAAAACTTTAAATGTTGAACCGTCATATGTGTCTGTATAAATGTATCTTCCCGATACCGCTATGCCACCTGTGCCGTTTGCCGTGGTTGCCGGTGAAGCTACAAGTACAGGGCTTGTTGGGTTGGAGATATCAACAATGGATATGCCACCACTTTCTTTTAGCAAATACGCATACCTTCCTTGCAGTACTCATGTTTTGTGCATAATTGATGTTCGTATTGCCACCCCAATTTATCGAGGTTGCAAATACGGGTGCGGCAGGATTCTTTATGTCGTAAATGTTAACAAATCGGATGTGTCGTGTGCCACAAAGAGATATCTGCCTTGTACGGCGACTGTTGTTGGCGCTGTTGAAGCTGCACTGATGTTACAAAAGTTGGGCTCGATGGAGTTGGAAATATCTAAAACAGAAATAGTGTCGCTGGCATAGTTTGCTACATAAGCATACTTACCCTGAATAGCAATCATTCATTGGAGAGCCTCCCTGAACCGAGACTGTTCCAATTGGAGTATCGACCGCGTTAACCGGGTTTGAGATATCAAATATTTTTAGAGTTCTGGCCGATCTTATCGGGATAGTATAGGTAGTTCCCTTGTACTTCGGGGTAGGTTATGGCGGTTCCACCTGTAATTATAGAATTCACTTGTACGGGCGCGCCGGGATTGGAAACATTAATCACTTGGACATTTCCATCCGCGTCTACAGAATATGCGTAATTACCCTTTACTTTTAGTGCATACGAACTTGTTGTTAGCGCCAGGCTGGAAATATAAACCGGGTTGGAAGGATTCGTTACATCAACTGTTTTAAACGCATCGCTGCCAGCACCACAAACGTGGTAATAATAATTACCTTGTACTTGACCGGCTCCATAGCATGATGAACCAATCGAGATACTGGCAGATTCGGTTACAGATGTTGTATTTGGATTGTTTGCGTCCATCTTTATGGTCCACATGTTGGAACTCATTACCGTGCCGGAAGCATAAATATTTCTTCGTGCAAAAAGATTATCACCGCTAATTACTTCGCTAAAAATATCCATGGCATGCATTCCACCGCTAATGTAAACATCGTTGTTTAAAAATGCATCGTTATAGGCTGTAAAGTTGGTTGCTGATAAATCTCCAATCTGAGCTGATGGCGCGGTAAAGGTTGATATATCAAATATTAATAATGAATCATTTGCATTACCAACCGCATACAATTTTCCATTTGCTGCATAGATGGCATCCGGAACATCCATAGTACTTACCGAGCCTTGATAACTGGTGACGTAGGTTGGTTTGGTGGAGCTGGAAATATCTAATATAGTTACATAATCAGAATACGGCGCGGCGATATATGCATAATTTCCCTCAACCATAATATCATCAGCATATCCCATATAACCGGGATAAGTAGTGCTATATACACCGACAACAACAGGTTCTGTACTGGAGCTGATATCAATAATGTTAAGGGCATTACTGTTATATGCGGTAACATATGCATATTTACCAACAACATCTACTCCTCGAGCACCGTCTAACAAAGCTCCGCCTGTCCCATTTGCCAAATAACTTTTTATTTGAGGATTAGCCGGATTGGAGATATCTATAATATATAACCTATCAGATCCTTCTGCGGTTACATAAGCGTAATTGCCGAGCACCTCAACATCCCAGGCATTATCTATACCCGCAACAGAACCTACAATATAAGGACTGGCTGGGTTGGATATATCTATAATAGTTAGTCTATCATTACTGCTTTCCCCGGTAATATAAGCATATTTGCCTGAAACATAAACAGTTCGCGCATATAAAATTTGACTTGATGTTAAATTGCTTACTATGGTTGGCTTGCTAACATCTGACACATCCACCACTGTGAAATCAGCTTGGCATGATACATAAGCATAGTCACCGCTAACAAATACACCTTCCGCATTTGTTAAAAACGTAGCATCAACGATTGAACTAACATGTTTAGGATTTTTACTATCTGAAACATCTAATATTTCCAAACCATTATCAGCATAACTTGGTATATAAGCATAATCTCCACGAACGAATACATCATATGGCTGTTCCATGGTTATGGCTGTTTTGTATGCGGCAGCACAATTTGGTGAATCATTATCACAAATTATACTATCACGCGTAATGGAGTTGATTTTAAGGTCATCAAATTTATCCCAAGTTAAATTCCCATTGCTATCAGTTTTAAGTGTGTCCCCTAAATTGCCATCTATGCTTGGGAAGGCATATGTAATATTTTTTATTTCCAGTGGCTCCGAGATAGATACCTTGCCGGAAAATTTGGCTTGATTGGTTATTTCAAAATTTTGAGTTGAAAGAGTTGAAATTTCAGCGGCCGGTGAGACGAGTCTTGGAATTTCGAAAACGTGTAAAGTATCGGTCTCGTCATCCACCTGCAACAAGAGGCCCGCATCGGATATTGCCACGTCCGCTAAATAACTACCTGTTAAAAAGTTTGATCCGGTATCTGGAAGTGATGCTACGTATGTTGGCTTGGTTGAGCTGGTTACATCAATAACCGCAATACCGTTGTCAACTTGCGAAAATACATATAGATATCCGGCGGCATACTCCAAATTTGAAGCACCGTCCAACTCACGGTATGCATTTCCACTGTCGCAAATCGTACCACTGATAAATATATTGGCAGGATCGGTTTTATTTATGATGTTTACACAGTCAGTAGAATCATTGCTTGAATATATGTAATTTTTATTATAGGCAAGACCGCGTGGAGAATTGAAGGCCGCTCCACTAAGATAATCCGTTTCAAAAACATTATATGGATCGGACACATCCAAAACCGATACAGCTTGAGAAGCACCCGCGGCAACATAAAGATAGTTTCCGTCAACCTCCATATTATTTGGATTATCTATATGCATTGAACCGCTAGCTGTGTAAGTTTTTACAACAACAGGCGCCGTAGGATCGGAAACATCGATAACTGCAATATCAGGAGTTATATAATCTTGTGCGAGATATACATAACCATTACCGGCGGCTATTGCAGAAGCCCAGCCCGCCAAAACACCAACCGAGCCAACATGGGTTAGGTTGTAAGGATCGGAAATATCAACTATTTCCAAGGAATTATCCTCGGACATTATGTAAGCATAATCACCATCAATTTCCATCATTTCGGAAAGATACAAACGAGTACTGCCTCCATCGGTTAAAGTATCAAGCTCTACCGGGTTGGTTGGGTCGGATAAATCGAACGAACTAAGGGCTCCGTCAGCGTAACTTATTACATAGGCGATATTACCAACAACTTCAACGGTTAGAGGTTGGTTTAAATAATGAGCTGTGCCACCTTGAGAGTCATCACGAATAAGCCCCACAAAGGTTGGCGTTGCGTATGTTTGGTAAATTGGATTATCCGTAGTATAACCAACATCAGTCACATCCTGAAGAGAGGCCGCGTTGTTTCCCCATGTTAAACTGCCGGAACCATCTGTTGTTAGAACGGTGGCATTGGAGCCAAGGGCGCCCGGCCATGAATATTCTACGCCGTTAAAAATGGTATTGCCGTTTACTCTTAGATTATTACCAACCGTTAAATCACTCCCCATGTAAATGCCTCCCACAACAAATAAATCGCTACTTATGCTGATGTTATTAGCTACAAACAAATCATCGGTGCTTAACTTGTTAATTATGGCCGTTGGTGATTTAAATGTTGATGTTTCCAAAATTGTAAATCCATCGTCATCATAACCGGCTACGTATAAATATTTGTTTCTTTGAGTGATGTAAAACGCTCCACCAAGCGACATGGCACCTGCGTCTTGAATGCTTGCGATAAAGACCGGGGTCGCGGGGCTGGAAATATCAATTACATTTACAGCGTTATCTGCGTTACTGACTACGAATGCATAATTGCCGGAGACGGTTACGCCCACCGGTTGAGTCATTAAAAAGTTTGCTTGTACGGTATCGGTAATGGTTCCCTTGATACTTGGAGCGGATGGCCGGCTTATATCTACAATGGTTAATGTGTCCGCATCATTACCGGTGATGAAAGCGTAATTATCGTTTACATAAATATCGATAGCACCAGCCATTAGAGTTGATGTTACGTAACCAACGTGAGTTGGGTTGGAGGGCTCGGAGATATCCAAAATCTCCAAACCACCTTCCGTGTAAGCTGCCACATATGCATACTTACCATGTACAACGACTGCCGATGCGCCATCCAAAACAACATTTGGACCGGAGGCATCTGCGATACTGCCAACAATTGCCGGGTTCGCGGGATCGGAAATATTAACCACATCCAAAGAATCGCCGGTGAAATATGGAATGTAAGCATAATTATCAACGACAGCTAATTTACGCGGGTCAACATCCCCTTTGGTTAAAGAGCCAACGTGAACCGGAGTTTCGCGGTTGGAAATATCCAAGATCTCCATGCCATCTTCAACGCCGGATGTGATGTATGCGTATTTACCGGATACTTCGATACCATACGCACCATCTAATCTTGTTGTGCCATCATCGGAAATAGAACCAACGTGAACCGGCTTGGAAGGATCTGCCACATTGAAGATGGAAACTCCATCATCGATGCTTGCAGTGACATAAGCAAAATTATCAACCACCTCAATTTCAGTTGCACCAACAAGTTCCATAGCTCCCGCATCAACGACAGATGCGACATGTGTTGGTGTTGTGGCTGTGATGATTATTGAATTATCCGTAGTGTTGCCCCGATCGGTAAATCCCTGTAAACGAAGGTCACTGAAATCACTGCCGTTTTCCGAAATGTAAAATTTATTATCAACCGAATCGAAATAAATGCGCCCCTCACCAAAGAAAGGACTTTCCGGATTTGGCCTTGTCATGCCTTGAAAATCAAGGAGATCTCCAAAAATGCCAATACCGCTTATGTATGCACTCTCCATGGATCCATTCCCCGTGGCACCGGAGCCATTTTGCGCAATAAACATATCGCGGCCATATATGGTGCCGCTGGCGTAGATGTTTTTCCAACTCTTGCTTAATGAACCCAAATTGTAACTATTATTGGAATGAGGAATAACATTGGCTAATGTAGATGTTCCTGAAACATTTAGCTCACCACCATATATAGTTCCGCTGGCATATGCGTTTTTCCATGAGGCACCAAAAGATCCAATATCTTGGGCATTAATTGCGCCGGGCAATATTCTTCCTGTGCCGGTCAATTTAACTTGAGTAGCTCCCTCATTTAATTCAAAATAATCAAAATCTGCTGATATTCCACCGGACCAACTTTTCACAAACATACCGGCATTGGTTGGAGAAAAAGGTTGAGTATAAGAACCGGAGACAATAAAATCATCACCGTTTGTGGAATATTCGAAATAGATTGTTGTGCCAACTCTACGCATCCTAAGCCAAAGAGGAAGGCTTGTATCGCTGCCACTGATACCAATACTGCTGCCAACATCGCTTACCATATTCCATGCGTAAAAACCGGTCGTGTTTCTGACCCAGTTGATTGCATTGTTACGATCGGTGTATAGAGTTAAGCCAACGTTGGTACTTGCACCACCGGTGTATGAATCGATTTTTGTTGTTGCTGTAAAATTCCCGGAGCCCAAAGATCGATAAATTATTGGCGAAGATTCGTTTGCGCCACTATACCAATCACAAGCACCGGGGCAAGAACCGGTTAAATGAGTGCCACTTTCAGAATAACCTCCGGTTGGATTGGAAATTGTCCAAAATGATTCGATACTGTTGTTGTTAAATTCATCAATTTTATTATTTTTTTCTATGGATAAAGCACCGTTGGCTTCTTGTCGTAAATCCCAAGTGGATGTACCTACGTGCATTATCGCACCCCAAACATCTTGCCAGCGATTGGATGATGAACCCAAACTGTATGTTAGTGTAGATTGTGGCCTTAAATCACCCGATGAAGTTGCCCCAGCGAATTGAATACGGTTGGTAGTTACAGCGCCTATATTGGTTACATCCTGTAGACTTTGAACTTCGATGCCGGTGACCTCTACTCCATTTACGTACAATTCAGTCGTTGAAACCATTCCGGGGCTATACCAATTTGTAGTTGTGGCATTTCCCAATATTGCAAAGTTTGAATAAATATCCGTAGTAGAGAGATAACTTGATGCATCAATATTGGTAGAAGAGACATTTGTTACATTAATGTGGCTTGAATTGATGTTGGCAATGTAAGCGGTCGAAGAAGCATATATATTTCTCCAAGAATATTTGAATGTTCCAAGATTGTAGGTATTGTTTATACTTGGGTTAAGATTGCCGGTTGATGATGCACCATAAAATTTAATCCAATTTGTTGTTGTTGCGCCCGAGTCGGTTACTTGTTGCCAATTTGGGATGGCTGAAGCGCTGATAGTTTCCCAAGTAAAATTACCGGCGCCATCATTTTTTAAATATGTGCTAGCCGCGCCTTGCAGTGACGGCCAAGAAGAAGTGACACTGTTAATTTTTACTATGTTGCCGGTACTGGATACTTGGAATGCATCCCCGTCTCCAATCGTGAGCATAGACTCCGGAGTGGAATCGCCGATACCAACGTTGCCATTGTATTGAATACGCATGGCTTCGGTTGTGGTTGTATTTTCTGTACTGTCGCCGGAAACTTCAAAGAATAAATCCGCGTTGTAATTTGTACGTTCGTAAGCACCGATGCGAGCTTGGATTGAATCCGTACCATTACCGCTATTGGTTTTAAATGCGATCGTGGAGCTGTTACCCGCGCCTCCGGTTGTTTCTTGAATTAAGAGGACATCTTTGTTGGTACCAGCCATGACAACATTCAATGGAAATAGCGGAGCGGTAGTACCCATTCCAACATTGCCGCTTCCATCAACAGTCAACCTTACAGTATTATTTGTACCAAACTGCGTGAAGCCGTTATATACAAACCCAAGTAAGAAAGAGTCTGCCAAGGCGTTGGTATATGCGGCATTACGAGCATCATAACCATTAACTTGAGTTAAACCGATTGATCCATTAACGCCGGCGGGTATTGTGCCATCTTGATTAAAGATAATATATGGATTATCAGTTCCGGCGGAGTCACCAGCATCGGCGATTAAGCTAATCCCAGTATCTCCATGGCCTGTAATTGTTAAAAGTTTATTATTATTAGCATCACCGCCGATTTCTACATCGCCCTGGAAATAAGCGAGTGTATTGCCAAGTGCCGTACCTCGGCTTCTTATATAAAAGTCAGCTGTTGTGGTACCAATGCTATCCTCATCCTCAATAAAAATCGGATATGTGTAATTTGTATCATCACTGTCGTAATTACTTATGAGCACTTTTATACCTGTTGAATTCACTCCTCCGTTTACGGTACCCGGAAGGGACAGCTCACCGGTGGTGCCGATTGTTGCCCATGTAACATTGGCTACTTCGAATGAAAGAGAATAGTTGTCGTTTGAACCAAGTATGGCTGCCGCATCAAAACTATTTCCATTTTGGGCAAAAAACGTCTTATCCAAAGATTTACCATTTAAATAAAAATTTGTGGTTGATACATAACCGGTTGCATCAATATTTGTACTGGAAACATTATTAACACTAATACCCTTCCAACGATATGTACCATTTCCAAGATAATATGTATCTGTGAGATAAGGAAGCAGATTTGAGTTTACGCGACCGGTCACAACGAAGCTCGCGAGGGAGGACGTTGAGTAAGAGTTTAATTGGCTTTTAACAAATAAACCGGTTGTATCTATCTCGGAAAGTTCATCACCGGCATTGTATGCCGTTACATTATTAAGCGTACCATTACCGGTTGCGGATATATTGTTGTACCATTTATCACTAAAACTTGTTGGAGTGTAATCGCCCAAAATACCCGGAATAAAATTACCTTTAAAATTGGCAGGAAGCATCGAATATTGCATTACCTGTTCATCACTTAATACGTTACCGATTAATCTGACTGCCGCTATTTTTCCGTCGAAAGGATATTCATATCCACTCCTGACTTGTCGCCCAAAGTTAAGCCCAAGAGTAGAGTCTACAATGTTACGAGTACTAACACCCGTCTGAACCAATACGCCGTTAAAATATATTTTCACTTGATCCGTGGCTGTATTAAAGGATGCGGCTATAACGTACCATTCGCCAACAGGAACAATATCCGTGGTGCAAACCCACGTAGGAGCGGTTTGATAACTCAAAAAGCAAATTGTGCCGAGGGTGGAAACTACTAAACCATATGAGTTGTTAGTGGCATCATTACCTTTGGTTACGAAATATTGATTAGTTGCCGCAGTATCACGCTTAATCGTAGCTATAATAGTAACTTTTCCATTTACCATAGGGTTCCACGTACCGGCATCCACATAACTTGTTGCAGTACCGGCAACGTCGGGAACAATACTGGTTGTTGTGCCTATATATGCTCTTGAACTCACAAATGATGTATCCGAATAAGCGCCGTTCCAGACAGTGCCCCCGGTACCAAGGTTGTAGGCCGTTGTGGAACTGGGTACGAAATTACCGGATGATGTTGCGCCCGCAAACCAAATTGCATTGGTTGTAATGGCACCTATATCTGTTACTTGTTGCAAGTTTGGCGTAGCGGAACCCGTAAAAAGAGTACCATTTATATATAAACTCGTAGTCGAAACATAACCTAAGGCATCAATATTAGTGGATGAAACATTTGTTGCGTAGAGATTTTTCCAACGGTAAGAATTCGTGCCAAGAGTATATACATTATCTGTGTAAGGAACGAAATTGGAATTGACGTAGCCGTTAAAAATTGCCGGAGTATCTGTTGCGCTACCTATTATAGTAGTTCCATTTATCTCCAAATTGCCGGTTGTTGTGACGTTGCCTTGGCGAGAGATGCTGAAAACATCGCTTGTGCCATTATTGCCACGGACTAAGAAATCTTTTGCGTTGTCATTACCATGAGTTTGGATGTAGAGTGCCGTGCGAGTTGCGTAAGCTGAGGTTGAAGAAGCCTGGTTTAAGGCAAATAAGTTTGCATCACTTCCCAAGGAAGAGCTGGAAGCATATTGGCCCTGAAGCATTTCGGAATTATAAGCATAAGGAACGGCTGATAAGCGTTTGCGTGGAGTCATTTCGGAATCGGAACCTATGGTGACACCTAAGTACAAGGCATCATTGTTAAAAAGGCTATCCGGGAAGGCGACCTGATTATCTGATGCATCACCCAAAAGAATGGTGAAAAGGCCGGAGGTTACAGCAACCGAGACAGTTGAGCTGGTACCGGTTGGCAAGCCGTTTGTGGTACTGGCTGACCAAAGTTGATTACCGCCGGTTGCGGAATCATAAACTGTGAATTTGATGTTGTAATTTCCGTTAGCAACTGTGGCGCCGGATGAGTTCATGAGTTTGCCTTGGTAGTTGATTGTGTGGCTAATACCTTCTGCCGCTTGTGCTGCCGGAATGGAGAACAAATCTTTGACCGTGACCGATCCGAAGCCAAACAACGAGCCAAATACTTGCGCCATAACCATCATGGCGTAAATAAAAAACCTCGCGTTCATCGCGGAGCGGAGCCTGTCTTTAAGAATTTTGTTTCCCGTTTTGGGATTGGTGTTTAACGGCATGTTGATTTGGCTGGGGCATAATTCTGATTTTGTTGCCCGAGCGATTTGGTGTCATTGGTTTTGCCTGTCAGCTTTGTTGCCAATGTGTAACTTGATTTTCAGAATTCACAGGATTGCCTGGATTGCTTGGAAAATATATTTTTTTGCTTGATTGAAAGAAAAAGAACAGGTGAACGTGGATAGATTTGCTGTGTCTAACAAAGCCTTCCTACGCTTGGACCTGTTCTCCTCGCGATATATATATATTAGCCTAAAATTCCAGAGTTGATTTTTAGCTTAATTAAGGCAAGAATTGATAAGTAATAAAAAAAACAACTGTGTACAAGTTGTTTTAATATATATAGGCTTGTGCATTATCCTGCAGAGGTAACTGAGATATTTATACTTATCCATTCAACTCACAGTATATGCACAGGCCTATAGAACTACACTTTTTTGTTTTTGTTTAGCCATTTTCTCTACAAGCTGACAGGGCTTGTGGATAAATCTATATCTAGATTTTCAGTTGATGTTAAACCCTCGGGTGGAGGATTCTGCGCCGGTTCGGTTGGTGGATCAGGTGGATTTGTGACCTCGGAATTTGGATTTTCGGGGTAGCTTATAGCGCCGGTTAGCTCGTCGATTTGGCCTGTTGTGCCACCGGAAGACATCACGTCTGTGACGTTTAAAAGGCTGACTTCGTAGCCCAATGTGAGGTCAAAAGTCTGCTCATCGGATAGGGTTATTGTGAAGCCAATATCAGATACATTGCTGACCCAATACTTGCCGGTGATACTGCCATATGGAGTGATTGTGACAACAGGGTATCCCTGTGTACTTGGATAGGTAATCTGAACTTCTTTTTGACCCGCCTTGATTAGACCTAGGCCGTTGATACTGGTTGGAGGCACAATGCTTGCAGGTCCGTAAACCACCTCTTCCGTATAGCCAAGGCTATTGTTCCTATCCCTCTCCACAAACACACTTATTAGGCCAACCTCGGCGTTATCATAATCTTCCAAGGCCACACCAATAGTGTTGGATCCGGCTGTAGCTTTAACGGCTACACCAGGGTAGTTGGATGATACGGTTAGGTAGTCACCCACTCTAATGGCACCATCAACTGTTGAAACACGAGTTGGTACACGACCAGCGAGAGCGATTGGATACCAACCTTCGTAGTGGCGGCCTGTGACGAAGCCCGGTTTAGTGGAAACGATACCTAAGAGAGGTTCACTGGGTGACGTGGCACGTTTAACCAAGTTAACTCCGGAAGGATCGGTGGTGACAAGGTCACCGGGGATTAAATCTTCACTGGATTCGTAGCGTTCAGCGTAATCATATGTACTCTCTGTCTGCCAACCATCGGCATTGGTTGCGATGTAGGTTGATGTTGGCGAAAGAGTATCGTCCACGAAGATGTATGTTGAAGTAGATGCTTCACCACTTGTGTTGGAGCCCAGGTACAGCCTGCGGCCAACATGAAGATCACCCGATACATGGACATCGCCGGAGTTTGTGATGGTTAGAAGGTTTTGAGTAAAGCCTGTACCTGTTGTGTAGATGAATTTGAGTTCTGAAGAAGTGGCACTTATTGTATTGTTGAAGACATCGAATGATGTTGTGATTTCTTGAGCCGTATCCGTGTTCCAAGCAGAGCCTTTATAGCTAAAGGTATATGAATCAAAAGCTTGAGTTGAAGAAGTGGCTATGCCTTTAGATGTGATTGATACGCCTTTGTATGCAATGTTGCCATCCGTATCCACCTGCATGAACGGTTCTTCCAGAGCTGCAAAGTTTGAATCGATTGCTATACCGTTCCAGAGAGGTGAACTGGAGGCGGAAATCTCTTGGACTGAGTTAACAAGCGGTATGGTGAACTTGGAGTATGCGAGTCTGTAATAATCGGAAGAGTTTTCGGGTAGCATTAGACCACTGAAGTTTACATCAAGATCCAACATGGTTTGTTCCACTTCTTGTGCTATGAAACCTTCTTCCAACCTTCCTGCGTGAGACACTGTGGAGGTGGCTGTGAATCTGAAGCTTCGTGGGCGCAGAGCATTGATGAATTCGAGACCCAGATTGTTATCGGCTATATCGTATTTCATTCTGGCATCTGACCAATCGTTCCAGGCACTGGAGCCTCCTACGTCTTGGCCGTTGCCAATCATTGCCCTATTCGATGCGTTGACTGAAGCATTATAACCAATAGCTGTAGCATTGGAATAATCACCTCCCGCATCAGCACCATAACCTAAGAAGGTATTACCCGATCCGTAGGTGATGGCCGTACCGGCATTGTACCCAACACCAACATTATATAAACCAGAAATTAAAGTTCCTAAAGCATTATATCCTGCCGCTACATTGTAACTTCCACCGTTTGTAACAGCGTCCAATGCATAGCCACCAATAGCAACGTTGCCCGAAGCGTTATACGTTGAACCACCATACAAAGCATGGTAACCCATGGCGGTATTATATTCACCGGTACCTGCATAGAAGCCCGCTTCATAACCAAATGCAGAGTTACCGTTTCCACTGCTTACATAATATAAAGAACTTAAACCCATGGCGGTATTATTATCACCGGATGTTAAAGTACTTAAAGCGGCATAACCCAAACCGCTGTTACCGATACCACTTGTTATTGCATCTAATGCAAATGCACCAACCGCTGTATTAATTGAAGGGTTGTTACTGCTAACGCCCTTCATGGCATTATGACCAATGGCGGTGTTGTAATAACCTGTAGAATTATTAAGTGAAGCTTCAAAACCAATACCGATATTACCAAATCCCGAGGTATTTTGTTGAAGAGAATCAACCCCAACGCCTACGTTGTAATAGCCTGATGTATTATTTGTTAAAGAAACTGCACCCACGGCAACATTACGATGACCGGTATTATTACCTTCCATGGTACCGAGACCTAAAGCGGTATTGTATTCTCCGGTAGAACCGAGTGTCGCACTGCCATATAAAGAGTTGTATCCCAATGAAGTATTATATGAAGCTGTGCTGGATACATAAAAACCCGAATGAGCGCCAATGGCAGTATTATATGATCCTCCATTCATTGAATATAACGTGCCTTGCCCCATCGCAGTATTGTATCCACCAGTTGTATTTGTATATATAGAATGTGCACCCACGGCTGTGTTTACCCCTCCAACAGTATTTTTTGAACCTGATTCGTAACCTATGAATGTATTCCAATCACCGGAGGTTGTGAGATGACCTGCATTAAAACCTACGGCGGTAAAGTAATCACCCGTACTTAAGAGATTTTCACCGGCTGAGGCGCCAACTGCAGTTGCTCCAGACGAACCTCCATCATAAAGAGCGTCAACCCCTAACCCAGTTCTATAGCTAACTGTAGCTCCGGAATATACTGCACTTGAGCCTAGGGCTGTGTTACCGACTCCGGATGAATTTGTGTATAAAGCCTGATGGCCTATGGCTGTGTTATCGGTAATTTCAGATGAACCGGCACCTGTATTGTACCCCGCCATATAACCAAATGCAGTATTCTCTACGTCCGAAGTACCTGCACTGAATAAGGCACTATATCCCACAGCGGAATTACCATTCCCCGAATAACTGTTCAGAGCAAAATCACCGATAGCCACGTTGCCAGAGCCAGAAGTCAAACTATATAAAGATTTGGTTCCTATTGAAGTGTTTGAAAAACCACTCACATTTGATCTAAGAGATTGATATCCGATGGCAACATTGGCGTTTCCGATTGTATTGTTATATAGAGCCTGATAACCCATGGCCGTGTTAGAAGCGCCACTCGATAAAGATTGCATCGCACTAACACCTAATGCACTGTTTTCCGAGCCACTGGTAACACCGTTTATGGCATAGCTTCCTACCGCAGTGTTCTTTGAGGATGAATTTACACTGCCACCGGTTAAAGCACTATAACCGATTGCCGTATTGTAAGTACCGGTTTGATTATAATACGAACTGAATCCTCCAAGACTTACGTTATAGTTACCACTGGAACCATAATACATGGCTCTATAGCCAACAGCTGTATTGGCAGAAACGGTGCTGTTATATAGTGCCTCCGTACCAATAGCGACTATTTCGTTTCCGGTTGAATTGGTACGAGCGGCACCGGATCCGATTGCGACATTATTACTGCCAACTCCATTTGTATATAAAGATTCAAGACCTATGGCAACATTTTTATAACCCGTGGTTATGTTGGCTCCTGCAGTATAACCAACTGCAGTGTTGGATGCACCTGTAGTAATATTTGATAAAGCAAAGCTACCTATACCCGTATTAAACGATGCTACCGGGCTGCCAGCTCCGCCAAAGAAACTTCTGTAACCCATTGCCGTATTATAGTTTCCGGCAGTAATTGAATATCCGCTATCCGCACCATTTAATGTATTATAGCTGCCCTGTATGGAATAGCCTGCATTATGCCCTATTACAGAGTTTCTGATACCGGCAGTATTTGAATATAAAGCATTCATACCAATACCGATATTGCGATTTCCGGTTGTATTACCACGCATGCTTTCATAACCTACAGCCGTATTTGATGCTCCTGTGGATACTGAATAGAGCGAGGAATTGCCTATCGCGGTGTTATAGCTTCCATTTCCACTAATACTGCTGAGGGCTCTATTACCTACTGCAACATTATCGTTTGCGGAAAATTTTGTTCCTCCGCTGCCTCGCAATGCATAAGTACCCAAAGCTGTATTTCTGCTACCGGTTTCTTGCAGAAGCAGTGCGGAAGCTCCAAGGGCCGTATTTTCAACACCCGTTGAATTGGCATTCATCGCCGCTGTTCCAACTGCTGTGAGATAGGAATTGGTTGTATTTGATGCCAAGGTAAAAGCACCTATGGCTACATTAAAGTTACCGCTGCTATTTAAGCTTAAGGATCCGGTTCCTATACCAACATTGTAATAACCAATAGTATTGCTATAAAGACTATCTGATCCAATCGCCGTATTAGAAGCGCCCGATGTAATACTAAATAATGAACGTGCGCCAATGGCAGTATTGTATGAATGTGAATTGCCGATACTGCCAACCATGGAGTTGTAACCTAGTGCAGTATTATTTATACCGGTTACATTTTGATTTAATGCTCTGATACCTATGGATGTATTTTGAATACCTGTAGTATTATGTTCCAATGCATTTTTACCAATGGCGATTATGTCGCTGGTTAAGTTATCGTAGAGCGTAGCTACACCAATAGCAATGTTGTCGTCTCCGCTAATATTGTTGAACATTGATGCGGCACCAATACCGATATTGTTGGAACCATCTTGATTGTTGTAGAGAGCGAGCGCGCCAATACCTGTATTAATATTACCAATGGTGTTGCTGAATAAAGCCTGCAAACCGATTGCGGTATTGTAGTATCCTGTTGTATTGGATGCCATACTTTCGAAACCTAAAGCCGTGTTGGAAGCACCGGTTGTAAGACTTAATAAGGATCTTGCGCCTAAAGCTGTGTTGTAACTACCATTGTTCATGCTAGACATGGCATCTGAACCAACGGCGGTGTTATAGCTGAAAGATCCACCAGAGCCATCATGAGATAAGGCATAGTTACCTAATGCTGTGTTATTACTGCCTGTTTGATTGCCAAACAAAGTATAACTACCATATCCAACGTTATTGATACCCGAGCTAATTACATAGCCCGATCGATCACCGATTGCGATATTATCGCCGGTATCCCAGATATTTACATAATTATGGCTTCCTTTTGCTATTGTAAAATTACCATTTGCCGGTTGAGTAATATCCCAAGTACTTGTTCCAACATGCAAAGTTGCGCCCCAAATATCATCCCAGCGATTTGTCGTGAGGCCGAGGTCTTGAGCGTTGGTGCTTGTTGGATAGAGACTTCCGTTGGTGTCGAGAATTACTCGGGTTACACCATTAGTTTCGATGTTTAGATTGTAATTATCATTTGTACCCAATACTGCGGTTGTACCAAAACTATTACCATTTTGCAAAAAAGCATTTGTTTGTGCCGGATTAACAACATACAGAGTGGTGAATGTTGCGTTTACAGCCTGTAGGTTGCGCCAGCGATAGGTGGAATTACCGAGGTCGTAGGTGTTGTCCGTGTATGGTAACCAATCGGAATTTACACGACCGTTTAATTTGAGATCGGCCAGTGTGGATGTTGCTTGAGCAGTTAAGCCTCCGTTAGTGTGGATGCCGCCCAAACCTGAATAGATACCACCTGATACATAAAGATTGTTGCCAAAATATGCATCTTCGGTAACGCGGAGGATATTGGAACGGAGCGAGCCAATGTCCGCTGCCTGGGCTTTGATACCACCAAGGTCATAAATCTCAAAATCTGAGCCGCCGGTTGCCGTATTTAGCGTAGCAACCACTAGATTTTTACCATATAAAGCCATCTCATATACGGGGCTTGTACCGCCTATATCTATTGTCATTATTGGTGCTCCAACACTTGTAGAACTGGAAACATCATATACTAAAACTTCGGCGTTATTACTTGGGCCGTTGTTATATGCGCCTACAACCAGATAGTTATCCATCAGTTGGATATCTTGGATATCCTGACCTCCGGCATCAATGGTGCTCTTAATTGTTGGAACGGTTGAACTGGAAATATCAACAATATAAATGTTGTCGTTAGTTGTACCAACGTAGGCATAGTCACCGGAAAAGTACATGTCGAGTACACGGCCAGTATCAATATTGCCTCCGCCAATATATTGCGGGGAGGCCGGGTTTCGCAAACTAAATACTGCAAGGTCATAACTCCCATATGAGACCATGTTACTTGAACCAACATAGAGGTTGCCGTTGTAAACATTCAAGGCTGTATCATATTCTCCTCCGGAGGATGTGAGAGTATTTACTATAGAGATACTTGCCGGATTAGATATATCGATAACATAAAGACGCATGGTCCCAACTGAATCTTTACCAACAACGTAAGCATGATTATCGTAAATAGCCATGTTATTGGCGCCGTTATTTGAATTCGAAAACGCAACCGAACTCATTAAAGTGACATTATACGGATCGGAAATATTATAAACATACAAATATGGTACATTGCTGTTATTTTCTTTCAAGACATATGCATAAGAACCTATTACCTTAATATCTTTTGTGCCGTTTAAATTGGTACTATTGGATATACCTCTTACGTATTTGGGATATTTCGGATCTGTAATATCATAAATTTGAAAATCTTCCGCTCTGCCGGTTACTGTTTCGTTAAATGTACCTACATACAAATATTTATCCTTTAGGAAAATTGAATTAACAACCGCACCTACGTTAAAACCACCTTGTCGTACGGCTGTCGCCGGTTTTGTATCAATGGTTCCGGAAAAATATGCATCTTTATATCTGTATGTATCAGAACCAAGGTTATATGTATTATTGGTTAAAGGCCTAATATTAGAAGTTTGCATGGTACCGAAGAATTTAGAACTGCTGGCAACCGAAAGTTGACCAAACAAATTGATTCCATTTTTACCAACCGTTAAACCGCTGTTAATGTATACATCTTTATTAAACATTGCATCTTCCGAAACGTTCATGTTACCGGCGTACAGATCTCCAATATCCGCTGAAGGTGTGGTTACACCCGCGACATCAAAAATAAGGAATTCCAAACCCGTGTATTGACCCGCGATAGTCTCACCATTACCCACAATATATAGTTTTGTGCCATCCATTTTTAAATCATATAAGGCGTTGGTTCCGATGTCTAAGCTGTTTACTATGGTTGGATTAGTTGAACTGGAAATGTTTATAGCATACAAATCCGGTTGACCGGCGACATTATTGAGATTCAGAACATAGGCGTAATCAATACCGACCTGTATGCCGCTTACATTATTGGTATAGAGATTAACACCGCCCTTATAAGCCATGCTGGACGGGTTGGATACATCAAAAATCATGAATTCGTAGCTATTAACCGCTGTTAATGAACCAACATATAAATAATTTCCTTTTAGAGTTATTTCGGCAACTGCATTTGCTCCGGTATTATAGCCGCCCACATAGGTAGCTAAGTAAGGATTGGAAACATTAAATATAAGTACATCGGCTCCAACGTTGTAATTTGTAGCGTTTTGCGTGCCCACGATCAAATAGTCTCCGTATTTTTCCAAAGTATATGCCCCGTCTGCCGTGATGTTTGTGCTGGTAGTCACAACCGGATTATTTTTGTCGGTGTAATCTATAATATACAAATCCGCGATTGCGTCAGTTGCATTGTAACAAGCCGCATAAACATAATTACCGGACACAAGTACATCATTACAATTGGCTGCGGCAGTGTTTACTCCGCTTACCAAAGTTGGCGATATTGGATTTGAAACATCAATTAATTGAATTTCATAACTGTTTGCGGCATTACTTGTGTTGGCAGTATAGACATAACCACCCACAGCCTCAACATCAGAAACTACGTGATTTGTTCCCACATCAATACCGCCCAGTATTCTTGGTTTAGTTGGGTCCGAAATATCGGCCACACTAAATTCATTAACACCATATTGCGAATGTCCCAAATAAGCGTATTTTCCGGAAATATCTATAGCGCTTGCATATGTTCCTAAACTCAAACCTGATACAAAAGTTGGTGTTCTGGGAGAAATAGTTAAATCACTGCTATTCATTTCAGCTACATAAAGATCTTTCCATCTATAACTTGCTGAGCCTAAATCGTAAGTTATGTTGGCGGCCGGAACAATGCTGTGCATAGTTGCAGTGTTGCCAACAGTTAATGTACCGGTTATTGCAGTATTACCACCGATAGTTGTATTACCGGCTATGGAACCGTTACCAAGGATCTCCAGATCTCCGTTGGAAGAAATTTTACCCAAAGAATTGATACCCGGAGTTCCAATTTGCAAACCGCCTTGAACACTTAATGATTGACTTACGTTAGCGCTGCCCAAAACCTGTAGATTGCCCAAGCGTGCGGAATCTGCTATCAAGCCATTGGTTTCGATTCCACCCATATCAAACACTCTAAAGGTTGATCCGCTATAAGTTTCTGTGTAAATATACCTACCGGAAACCGCTATACCGCCGTAGCTAAGGGCGCCATTTGCAGGAGTTGCAACAAGTACAGGACTGGTAGGAATGGAAATATCGATTATTCTCATATTTCCAGCGGGTCCCAGCATGTAAATATAACGACCCTGAATCACCATGTTTTGTGCATAGCTTTGATCGGTATTATCTCCCCAATTGAATGAATTTGCCAATGTTGGGCTGCTTGGATTGGATATGTCGTAAATGTAGAGAAGATTTGAGGTGTCATGTGCTACGTAAGCATATCTTCCTTGCGCAATAATTGTAGTTGGTGCAGTAGAAGCACTTGTGGTAGCAACAAAAGTTGGGCTAGCGGGGTTTGATATATTTAAAACAGACATCGAATTGCCACTGTAATTTACAACATATGCGTAGTCGCCCTGAATGGATACCATTCTTGGCGATGATCCTTGTGTAGAAATCGAACCAACCGGTGTGGCGCTGAGCGCCGATGGATTGGTGATATCAAATATCTTTAAACTCCCACTAAGTGCATCCGGATAATATAGATAGTTTCCGCTTACATCAGGATATACTATTTGATCACCATTCATACTTACGGTAACCAAACCGGATGGTACTGTTGGATTGGTAATATCTACAACCGTAATATCACCGTGTGTATCTGCAACATATGCGTATTTACCTTTAATACGTATTCCATTGGTATACCAATTCAGTGGATTTGTATATGAAACCGTAATCGGATTATAAGGATTTGTAACATCCATTACCCTAAGATACCTTGCGGCATTTCCTCCACAAATGTGGTAATAATAGTTTCCTTGTAAAGCCGCGGCGCCATGGCAGGCTACACCATAGTTCACACTCGCAATTTCAGTAACCGTGGCCGTACTTGGGTTAGCGGCATCCATCTTTTCGGTCCACATGTTGTTGCTTATGGTTGTACCTGTGGCGTAGATATTGTTTCTGGCATAAATATTATTGCCATTTACAGTGTCGCCAAAGAGATCCATGCCGTGGAGGCTGCCGCTGATGTAAACATCATTATTAAAGAAGGCATCGTTATAAACCGTAAAGTTAGTTGCGGCCAAATCGCCAATTTGAGCTGATGGTGCGGTAAAGGTTGGGATGTTAAAAATAACCAAAGAATCACTGATTTTGCCTGTTGCGTAGATTTTACCGTTGGCTGCATATATTTTTTCCGGTCCATCCAATGTAGATGTTAAATCGGCAGAAGCAACCACATGGGTTGGGTTGGTTGATGAAGAGATATCGATTACATCAACACCGTCATCGCCGTATGCGGTAACATAAGCATAGTTTCCCTCTACCATGATATCGCTGGCATTAAGCAACCTTGAACCTCCGGTATTATCATCCAAGTGTCCTACTTCTACCGGATTGGTGGAGGATGTAATACTGATGATACTGATTCCACTATCAGCATATCCTGTTACGTAGGCATATTTACCAACCACATCTAAACCTCTTGCTCCATCCAGGTGTGTAGCAACGCCGTCCGCGATACTTCCCACTTCTACAGGATAAGCCGGATTTTTTACATCTATAATTGTAAGTTTATCGCCAACATTCTCTGTGACGTATGCATAATTGCCAACAACCTTAACATCCCAAGCTCCATCCAAACCTGCAATTGAGCCAACTACGAAGGGGTTATTAGGATCTGAAATTTCGACAATGGTTAGGCTATCAGAGATTTCGGCTGTGATGTAGGCGTATTTACCGGCCACATAGATTGAGGTTGATGAGGAGAAATATGTTGCATTGTCGATATTGCCAAGTATGGTTGGAGTTGTGAGGTTGATAATATCAATAATTGTAAAATCACCTTGAGCACCGGCGACATAAGCATAATCGCCATTAACGAAAATTGCGCGAGGCTCATCCAATAAGGCGACACCGTTACAGAGCCCAGAGGTTCGGGGTTTAAACTATCCGACACATCAATTATTTGAATAGTATCGTCGAGTAAACCGGCAACATAAGCATAATCGTCACGAACAAATATATCTGCCGCACCATCCATTCCCGTTGCTTCTTTTTGGCCGGCACTGCAGGTTGGTGATTCGGTATCACAAATTACACTGTCAACTGTTATGGAGTTGATATACATGTTATCAAACAAGCCCCATGTTAAATTACCGGTGCCATCCGTCTTTAGTATATCGCCATTATTACCGTCACCACCCGGAAATAGGTATGTAACGTTATTTAATTCCAAAGGACCGGAAATGGAAACTTTTCCGTAAAATTTGGCTTGATTGGTATTTTCAAAATTTTGAGTTGAAAGAGTGCCAAAATTTGCAGCAGGAGAAACAAATCTGGCGAGCTCGAATACATGCAATGTATCACTGGAATCATCGGTTTGGAGCAACAACCCGGAATCGGTAATATTAATACCCGAACGATTTGTGCCTGTTAAAAAGGTTGAAGCAGTATCAGAAAGTGATGCGATATAAGTAACGTTTGTGGAACTAACAACGTTTACTACCGCAATGCCAGCATCAGCAGAACTGTATACATAGGCATAACCGGCAGCATAATCTACCGCAGAAGCACCATCCAATTCATAGTATGCGCTGTTACCACTTTCGCACATGCTATCGCTTACAAATATATCACTTACATTGTGTTTATCAATAATAACCAAACAATCACTGGTTTCGGCGGCTACATATATATAATCTCCGTTGACTGTGAGATCATAAGGGTCAACCAACACTCCACCATCCGTAACGTAATCTGTTTCAACGGTATTTAACGGATCGGAAACATCAAGTACGGCAACAGAATCCGTGCCAGTAGAAGCTACAAAGAGATAATTACCAACAATTTCCATATCAACCGGATTATCAATATGCATGGAACCGCCTGCGGTATACGTTGCAACAGAAGATGGTGCGGTTGGGTCGCTGACATCAACAACATATATATCTGTAGTTCCTTCTTTGCCCAAGTATGCATAACCATTACCAACAGCAATAGCCGATGCCGAACCGCCGGTTACAGCCAAAGATCCTACATGGGTTAAATTGTATGGATCGGAAATATCAACGATTTCCAAAGAACTTTCTTCTGACAAAATATATGCATAATTACCGTCTATTTCCATGTCTTCGGCGTTTGCCAACAGCGTACTGCCGCCATCTACCAAGCTATCGAGCTCTATCGGGTTGGTTGAACTGGCAAGGCTAAAGGAACTTATAGCGCCATCGATGTAGCTGATTACATATGCGATATTACCAACCGTTTTAACTGTGCGTGCATCATTTAAATAATTGGCCGTACCACCCTGAGTGTTATCGCGTATTAATCCGATAAAAGTTGGTGTGGCATATGTTTGATACATTGGGTTATCGGTGGTGTAGCCCACATCGGTAACAGCCTGAAGTGATACTGCGTTTGTTCCCCAAGTTAAATTACCGGAACTATCTGTTGTTAGTACATAACCACTTGTTCCGTCGGCTCCGGGCCAAGAATATTCGACTCCGTTAAACACGGTATTACCATCAACTCTTAGATTATTGCCAACCGATAAATCATTTTGCGCGTATACACTATTACCAACAAACAGATCACTGCCAACTCGTGCATTATCGGTTACAAATAAATCTCCAGTATCCAATTTGCCGATTATGGCCGTGGGGGTATTTAACTGACTAAGTGACAAAACCTGAATGCCGTTTTCAGCGCGTGAAGCAACATAAAGATAGCCTCCAACTATTTGTAAAGCACTCGCTTGAGATAGATAAAAATTTGAGGCATCGCTAAGCATTGCATAATGCACGGGATTGGTGGAGCTCGAAATATCGACTATCTCGATGCCGCTATCATCATAGGCTGCTATATAAGCGTAATCACCAACGACCTGTATATCATATGATCCATTTAAATTTGTTGCCGTACCATTTTCAGTAATTGCACCTACATGCACAGGATTGGTTGAGGAAGAGATATCCAATATTTCTAAGCCGTCATCATCATAAGAGCTAATATAAGCATAGTTGCCGACCACTTGTAATGCGTTAGCTCCGTCAAGTTCGCAAATACCTGCACCGCAAGTTGTTTCCGTTATGTATCCTTTAGCTACGGGATTAGTTGGATCTGATATATCAATTATTTGAACCGAATCAGATGTTCTACCGGCAACATAAGCATAATTGCCAACAACATCCAAATTGTTGGGGAATTGCATAAATACCGTGGTTCCATTGTGCACCAAGGAGCCGGCATGTACAGGTGCGGTTGGATTGGAAATATCGATTATCTCAAGAGCATTATCATCACGAGAAGCGACATAGGCATAATTACCATAAACTTTAACTTCTGATGCACCATCAAGATAAATACCTGCGCCATTATTGGTTGGTAAGTTCGCGGCAAGGGTTGGACTTGATGGATCGGAGATATCAATAACAGTGAAATCATTGCCTAATTCGGCAGTGATGTAGGCATAATTACCTCTTACGTCAACATAATATGCACCATCCGTGTAAATTGCATTAGCGTAAGACCCCAATCTTACCGGGGCTGCCGGATTAGATACATCCCATATACTGAAATAATCACTGTCGTAACCAACCGTGTAGGCATAATTGCCCACCACTTTCATGTCATAAGGTCCATCCAAGTAAGTATTGTCCTGAACTTTGCCGACGTAGAAGGAGTATTGGCGGTGATAATTATGGAATTGTCGGTGGTATTTCCTCGATTTGTAGTACCTTGCAATGTAAGATCTCCGTATATGCCACCATTTTCAGATATATAAAATTTATTATCCGTTGAATCAAAGTACATGCGTCCTTCCCCGGGATTTGAAGCACCGGGCGCAGACATGCCTCTTTGAGCTAAAACATTGCCCAATATCGCGGGGCCACTTACATATGAACTTTCCATTGTGGCTAAACCCAAACCTGTATCAAATATGTATGCGGTTGTGTTTGCGGAATCGCTTCCTATGTATACATAATCACCATTTTGAGTAGGTGTTAGATAAGCTACACCATAAGCCGGGTCATAAGTGTAAATTTTTGATGGAGAAGCGGGGTTGGATACATCCCAGACGCTGAAGCTGGTTGCCGCATCGCCTTCAGTCAACCATACATAACCCGTGTTATCATCAAACCAAATATCCAAGCCGTCGCCTGCGGTAGCACCTGAGCCAACCTTGGACATGCTGGCCGGGTTGGAAACATTATATATTGAGAAACCACTTGCATCGAATTCGGATACATAAGCATAGTCACCTCTAACAGTAACATTAAAACAATCATCGCCCGGGTCAAAAGTACCGGCAATATAAGGAGCCTCTTGATTAGAAATATCAATAACAAAGAAATCAGGAGCACCGATACCGTTGGCAACATAAACATAGTTACCCACCATGTCCAATCCATACGCATAACCACCGGGATCCACCGTGGTATATAAGATAGGATTTGTAGAACTGGAAATATCCACTACACGAACACCATCAGTATGACAGGCGAGATATGCGTAATCTCCTCTAACGACTATGTCTCTACAATACGTAGTCGTCATATCCAAGGTGCCTGTTTGAACAGGGGCAGCGGGGTTACTAACATCAAACACTTTAATACCATCAGTCCAGGCAGCAACATAAGCCATATCACCCTGCACAACAACTTTGTATGAACTTGTAGCTGCCGTACTACCTAACAAAGTTGGGTTTTCGGGATTTGAAATGTCATAAATATTTAATTTTGAATTATCTACCATGTATAAGGTATCTCCAACAGTCACGCCACCCCTGGAGTTGTTACCCGTTGTATTAAATGTTCCAACTAATGAAATCCCATTTTGTTCGATATTTAAATCACCGCCATAAATCGTATCGCTGGCGTAAATATCTCTAAAAGCCAAACCCGATGCACCAAAATCATATAAGTTTGTTGCTTGAGGGATCACATTGGCCAAAGTAGAGGTGCCTGTAATGTTTAATTCGGTCCCGTAGATTGTGCCGCTGGCGTAGATGCTCTTCCATGAGGATGTGAAACTGCCAATGTCTTGAGAGTTGCCTGTTCTTGGCATTAAATTGCCCGAATTGGTGATAGTAAGATATCTATCAGCTAAATTATTTTTAGAAATAGTAAATCCATCATTTGCTTGCCATAAATCCCAAGTGGAAGTACCAATACGAGTGGAAGATGCCCAGATTTCGTTCCAGCGATAAGCGGATGAACCTAAGTTATATGCCAATGAAGTACTTGGTAAGATACTGCCAACCGATGTTGCACCGGCAAATTGGATACGATTTGTAGTTACAGCGCCAATATCGGTTACATCTTGAAGATCTTGGGTTTCGGTACCGGTAATTAAAGTTCCGTTTACATAAAGAACAGTGGTTGAAACAGTACCCGAATTGTATAGGTTTGTGGTTGTAACGTTGGTTATTAGAGCTGTGTCGGAGTATAGATTTGTAGTGGAGATATAACCAGAAGCATCAATATTGGTAGAAGATACATTTAAAACCGTGATGTTTTGCGAATTAATGTTTGTAATATATGCCGTTGACGATACATAAAGATTTCTCCAAGAGGATGATGGAGTGCCCAAATCATAAGTATTGTTGACGCTGGGATTGATGTTTCCGGTTGATGAAGCACCATAAAAAGAAATCCAATGAGTTGTGCTTGCGCCCGAATCGGTAACTTCTTGCCATGTTGGAGTGCCAACACCGGCAACACTTGCCCATGTTAAAGTACCGGCACCGTCATTTTTTAGATAACTATTCGAAGCGCCTTGTGAATTTGGGAAAGAATAAGTAACATTTCGAATTTTGATTATGTTACCATTAGAATCTACTTGGAAAAGATCGCCGTTGCCGACTGTTAGAAGTGATGCAGGGGTAGAATCACCAATACCAACATTACCATTGTATTGGATGCGCATAGCCTCTGTTGTTGCTACGTTTTGAACGCTATCCCCGGAGACTTCAAAAATCATGTCCGCATTCCAAGTACCTTGATCATAAGCACGAATGCGGGCCATTATGGAATCTGTTCCGTTACCCGCATCGGTTTTGAAAGCAATATTAGCCGTGTTGCCGGCACCTCCGGTTGATTCTTGGATCAAGAGAACATCTTTGTTGGCGTTTGTTTTAGAAATTGCCAAAGGGAATTGCGGGTCGTTTGTGCCAATACCAACGTTTCCAGTGCCATCAATTGTCATTCTGACGGTATTATTGGTACCAAATTGAACCGGGTTGCTTTGTTTTTGGCCAATCAAGAATGAGTTTTGAATTGCATTTGTATATAAATTGTTGAGAGGATCACGACCATTATCACCGGTAACACCCAAAACGGATTCAATGGTTCCGCCATCTTGGCTAAAGTACACATAGGGATTATCAGTTTCCGTGACATTGTTTGTATCGGCCGCTAATATTATTCCGGTGTCGCCCAGACTGGTTATGGTTAATGTTTTGTCTGCTACTTCGGATGAGTTCCCTATTTGCATGTCACCTTGAAAAAAAGCTAACGAATTGCCGGTTGCCGGGTAGCGGCTTCTTAAATAAAAATCTACAGCCGCATTTTCATCAATAGCATAAAATGGATAGGTATGATTTGTATCATCATTGTCGTAACTATTTATATAAAGTTTGTATCCGGCTGCATTTACACCAGTATTAGCCGGACCGTTTAGTGCAATTTGACCGGTAGTGCCTATAGTTGACCAGGTGGTGTTATTTGTTTCAAAAGAAAGGGAGTTGCTATCGTTAGTACCAAGTACAGTAGCAGCGCCAAAACTATTGCCGTTTGGGAGAAAGTATTTATTATTTAAGGTGGCGCCACCAACATAAAGATTGGTGGTGGAAACGTAACCTGTTGCATCAATATTCGTACTGGAAACGCTACCAACGGTAAGGCCCTTCCAACGGTAGGTGCTGTTACCTAGATAATAAGTATTTGTGATGTAAGGTAGAAGGCTGGAACTAACACGACCGCTTGTGGAGATATCAAAAAATGTCGAAGTGGCATAGGCATATAATTGATGATTTACATATAAACCATCCGGGTCAGATCCAACAACACCATAACCTACATAAGCTCTTGAGCTTATGAATGATGTATCAGTATATACTCCATTCCATTTGAAATTTTCCGAGCCAAGATTGTAAGCCGCGGTAGTGCCGGGTACGAAATTACCGGATGATGTTGCGCCCGCAAACCAAATTGCATTGGTTGTAATGGCACCTATATCTGTTACTTGTTGCAAGTTTGGCGTAGCGGAACCCGTAAAAAGAGTACCATTTATATATAAACTCGTAGTCGAAACATAACCTAAGGCATCAATATTAGTGGATGAAACATTTGTTGCGTAGAGATTTTTCCAACGGTAAGAATTCGTGCCAAGAGTATATACATTATCTGTGTAAGGAACGAAATTGGAATTGACGTAGCCGTTAAAAATTGCCGGAGTATCTGTTGCGCTACCTATTATAGTAGTTCCATTTATCTCCAAATTGCCGGTTGTTGTGACGTTGCCTTGGCGAGAGATGCTGAAAACATCGCTTGTGCCATTATTGCCACGGACTAAGAAATCTTTTGCGTTGTCATTACCATGAGTTTGGATGTAGAGTGCCGTGCGAGTTGCGTAAGCTGAGGTTGAAGAAGCCTGGTTTAAGGCAAATAAGTTTGCATCACTTCCCAAGGAAGAGCTGGAAGCATATTGGCCCTGAAGCATTTCGGAATTATAAGCATAAGGAACGGCTGATAAGCGTTTGCGTGGAGTCATTTCGGAATCGGAACCTATGGTGACACCTAAGTACAAGGCATCATTGTTAAAAAGGCTATCCGGGAAGGCGACCTGATTATCTGATGCATCACCCAAAAGAATGGTGAAAAGGCCGGAGGTTACAGCAACCGAGACAGTTGAGCTGGTACCGGTTGGCAAGCCGTTTGTGGTACTGGCTGACCAAAGTTGATTACCGCCGGTTGCGGAATCATAAACTGTGAATTTGATGTTGTAATTTCCGTTAGCAACTGTGGCGCCGGATGAGTTCATGAGTTTGCCTTGGTAGTTGATTGTGTGGCTAATACCTTCTGCCGCTTGTGCTGCCGGAATGGAGAACAAATCTTTGACCGTGACCGATCCGAAGCCAAACAACGAGCCAAATACTTGCGCCATAACCATCATGGCGTAAATAAAAAACCTCGCGTTCATCGCGGAGCGGAGCCTGTCTTTAAGAATTTTGTTTCCCGTTTTGGGATTGGTGTTTAACGGCATGTTGATTTGGCTGGGGCATTGTTTGTAGATTTGATTGCCTCAGCGTTTGGTGTGATTTACGAGCGCGCCTGTCAGTTGGCTATTGCCTGTGGTTTAGTCTTTGAGCTATCGATGTTTTGTCTGTACTGTTTTTTGATTTTGTACCAGGATTTGCAGGATTGCCTGGAAGATTTTTTTTGCGATTGTTGAAAGAAAAAGAACAGGTGAACGTGGATAGATTTGCTGTGTCTAACAAAGCCTTCCTACGCTTGGACCTGTTCTCCTCGCGATATATATATACTAGCTTATATATATAGTTTTGATTTTTAAGCTAAATTAAGCCAAAAATTGACTGCGTCTCTAATTAAACGATTGTGTATAAATTGCTTTATATATATAAGCGCCTGTTAATAACAGTTTTTTATCCGGAGTTGATTTGTGAGTTATAAACTGAATTCACAGTTTATACACAGTTTATATTATTAACTTTTTTTTGCTTTAGTTGAGCCTAATTTCTTAAATTTATATAACATTGTTGATAAATGTGGCGGGGATCATTTTTTCTTGTTATCGATCATCGATATGAAGTTTTCTTCTCTTATGACGTCTAATAAATTATACGAATCCTGAACGCTCGAGCGATTAAAATTCGTAATCTAAAAAACGGCTCATCTTTATAAATAATATTAAAGCGTAAATTTTCTACCGACTTTTCAGGACATAAATCTTCAGAACAAGAATAAATTATTTTATGACAAATTATTAAATATTTTTCTGTCGGATGATTGACAAAAACCACTTTTTGTGGCATGTTTCATTTAGCAACCCTTTGATATACTTGGGGTGAGGGAATGGCTCCTTAACAACCTAGAAGGGATAAGAACATGAAAACAATGCATTTTGCATTTTTGCTTTTGTGCGTGCCAATGACGTTTATTGCTCTTGCTTCGTGCGGGAGCGATGAGACGAAGCCTGGAGCAATTGGCGGACTCGGTGGAAGTGGTGGAAGCGGTGGTGCACAATCTCTAGCCTGGAAAAAGGGCGTGATTGGTAAGGCTACACAGGGCAGCATTGTTTTGGCGAAGAATGCGGGGCAGATTCAAGGATTTGCAGTTAAACCCGGCGTCTTGATACGTACAATGGGACTTGATGCGAGTTTCGAGACAGAAACGGACGCAATTTCCGATGCTGCCGAAGATGTTTTGCTTGATGCCGGTGATGAAGCTGGGGTACCTAACACTGCACCTACACTGAACTTTGGCGGCTTAACACCGGATTTCACAGAAATGTGGCTTCCGATACCACCGTATGCGGACATGAACAGTGCTCCTACAATCGCACCGGTTACTGGAATCGTAAAACCGGATGCCACAATGGAAACAGTAAGCCATTTCCCGGATTGGAACACGGAGTTTACGTTAGCTTGTTATACTCCGTTCGATACGATAGTAAATGGCGTTCCTCTCAAATCCTACGGCGGTTTGTCTATGGATATGGCAGACTGCATGGATCGCCACTTCTTTGTTACCAATGCCTCGAACAAGGTATACGAACTCTTCAGTGATGGTACACGCAAGGTAATTGCCGATCAGTTGCCCGAGCCCGGAGTTCCATCAGCGATTCTTTGCCATCCTGAAGGTTACTTGGTGGTATCAACGCTACCCGGGTATGTGAAAAACGCACCTATGTCGCATCCAACGGAGCCGCCAAAGCTTGTTAAGATCACACTGGATGCAACACCGGTTGTGAGTACACTTGCAACTTTGCCAATCTCGAGCACGTACGCAACACCGCAACAACTCACTACATGCTGGAACTTCACGCATACTACCCTGGCGCCTGCGAGTGGCATACGCATCCCGATCGCAGTAAGAACGGATGCTTCGTTCTTGGTTGGCGATGTTGGAGCGCGAATTGTGTATGCGGTTTCAAAAGATGGCAGTTCTATAACCGAGTTCTCAGACATGCCCTTGCTTACAGCGAGCGCGATTTTTGCTCCCAACGAAGTCATGTACATGATTGATGCTCCACTTCTCAATAAGACAGCAGACAAAGTACTGCAAGGTACAATGATCCGCGCTTATGATGGCAGTGCATGGACTGATCTCCTTGAGCTTACGGGTTATGATGCTTACATCAAATCCATGAGTTGGGGAATGTATGGAGCTGATTGCCCACCGCAATTTGCATCCGAAGGCGCTTGCCGCATGCCATACGGAGTGTTTACAAAAATCAGCTATGGCGCTTCACCCATTCTCTACATCATCGATCCAATTAAGGGCGAACTCGTTGCGGTGCCACTTGATATGGTTGGCGATGAAGATGCGGGAGCTGGTGGAACTGCCGGCTCTTCCGGTGCTTCTGGCGCCGCAGGATCTGCCGGAGCTTCTGGTTCGTCAGGAAGCGGCGGCTGATAATCTATTCAAGCGAACACGCTAATACTCCCCAACTCTGGGGAGTTTTTCTTATCCATATATATTGACAAAAACCACTTTTTGTGGCATGTTTCATTTAGCAACCCCTTGATATACTTGGGGTGAGGGAATGGCTCCTTAACAACCTAGAAGGGATAAGAACATGAAAACAATGCATTTTGCATTTTTGCTTTTGTGCGTGCCAATGACGTTTATTGCTCTTGCTTCGTGCGGGAGCGATGAGACGAAAACCGAAGGAACTGGTGGAGCTGGCAATGCGGGCGGAAGTAACGCGACCGGTGGAACCGGTGGAGCCAATATTGCCGGACAAGGTGGAACTGCGGGCTCATCCGCACAGGGTGGAAACGCGGGCTCGGAAAATTCCTGGGCAAAAGGCGTAGTTGGACGTGCAACAAAAGGCACAATTACACTGGCTGAGCATGCGGGGAGGATTCAAGGCTTTTCGGTGACGCCCGGTATGGCCGTAAGAATTATGGCTGGTGATGCCGGTTCAAACGAAGATGCCTCTACCGACGATGGTGGAACAACTCCACAGACTGCACCCGTTGCAGACTTCTCGGGAATCGAAACTGATTTTACGGAAATGTACATTCCCGTACTTCCCTACACCAGTGATGACGGGACTATCAAATATCCTCCGTTGACCGCCGTGTACAAACCGGATGGAACAATGGAGACAATTCAACACTTCGCTAATTGGGACACGAACAACGAATTGGCAATGGGCTGTTTTGGTGCGTATCCGGTCAGTGTAAATAATCAACAACTCAGAACCTTTGGAGGTCTGAGCATGGACATCACAGACTGCCTTAACAGGCATTTCATGGTGTCGAATGCATCCGATAAGATTTGGGAGCTATTGCCGAATGGTGAAAAAGCAGTTATCGCCGAGAATTTCGGTACGGCACTTTCATCGATAGTGTGCCATCCAATGGGCTACCTGTTGGCAACAACTCTTCCAACTTACAATACAAGCGCGCCTATTACGGTTTCGACCGGTGTGGAGCTCTACAAAGTTACTTTGGACGGTGCAAAATCGTTGATTGCAGCAATGCCTGTTCCTGACGATTACGCAACCAACGATTTGTTCTCTTTGTGCGGACAATATCCCTTCACCAGCAAGTCGCTTCCCTCGGGAATGAAGGTGCCGATAGCTCTAAGAGCAAACGGATCATTTATGCTGGCCGATGTAGGCGCAAAAAAGATCTACACGATCAGTGAAGATGGCACACAAATAAGCATGTTCTCCCAGATGGACAAAATGACCATGTGGGCGATTTTGGCCCCGAACGATGTGATCTACACCATAGAGCCCCCTGTTTTGGACGAACTCTCACAGATCGTCTATGTCGGAACAAAGATCAAGGGCTTTGACGGAACGAACTGGGTTGATGTTATTGAACTCGAGGGTTACGACTCTTACATCAATAGCATGAGCTGGCAAAACATCGCTCTTCCTTGCCCGCAGGATGAAACTCAAAGATGCTATCAACCTTATGGCGTCTTCCTAAAGGTAATGTATGGGGCCAATGGAACGCTCTACATCGTTGACCCAATCAAAGGCACATTATCAGCACTCCCTCTCGACATGACAGACCCGGACGCGGGCACAGGCGAAGCAGGAGTTGACGCGGAAGCTGATGCCGGAGCCTCCGGAAACGGTGGCTGATACCCCCTGATTCAATTGCGTGCAATCGAATCTTCCCCCTTTACTCAAAAGGGGTCTTTTTTTTGCTGAAATATTACTGAAACGAGTTCAGCACACAATTCAGCATGACGTTTACTAAATAATAACTGCATCCAAAATGGCTAAATAAAAACACGGTGCTGACAGGTCACCGTGTTTTTTGTTTGGTGGACTATTCCCCATGCCGTGGGAAAACATCCTCTTCTTTAAACACCATCTTATATTGGAGATGTTACAGCATCACCACCGGTGACAGGCCAAGTGGAGGACGCGGTAGCATCCGTCTCTGTTGTATCGATACTTGATACCATTGTTGTGGAACTCGTCGCTGGCTCAGGATCGGAGGTTGCCGGATCAGTGGAAGTTGTGGTTAGTAAATCATCGAGCGATGGGCCTATAGGTTGCCCGGTTAAATCATCAACGCCCTGGTTAGTGTTATTGGATACGAATCTGATTGTTCCGGGGTTCATTGGTTTTGCGAGCCATGTGAATTCCGCATCATGAGTTTGTGGTTGACTAAACATAATATCAAATCCGGTGTCTGTGCGATTTGCTACCCACCATGAACCATCAATTGAGGCATGAGGAGTTGCATACACCATAGAGTAGTGCAAGATACTTCCATAAGAAATGTGAACTTCTGTTGCGCCTGCAAGAACCATTGCTAAGCCTTCTATTTCGACACGCGGTGTTGATGCCAAAAGTGTTGTGTAATTGTTAATTGTACCCGCAGAAGCGCCGGTTTTATATATACTACCCATACTAAACGATGGTTTAACAAAGACCGAAATCAAACCCTCTTCCGTTAAGTCATAAGATTCCAAAGCTACACCTATTACGTTTCCTGCTCCGGTGGCTTTTATACCAACGCCAGGGATATCTGATGCGGCAATGTAATCACCCGCTTTAATTGCACCGTTTATTGTTGAAACACGAGTTGGTACACGACCAGCGAGAGCGATTGGATACCAACCTTCGTAGTGGCGGCCTGTGACGAAGCCCGGTTTAGTGGAAACGATACCTAAGAGAGGTTCACTGGGTGACGTGGCACGTTTAACCAAGTTAACTCCGGAAGGATCGGTGGTGACAAGGTCACCGGGGATTAAATCTTCACTGGATTCGTAGCGTTCAGCGTAATCATATGTACTCTCTGTCTGCCAACCATCGGCATTGGTTGCGATGTAGGTTGATGTTGGCGAAAGAGTATCGTCCACGAAGATGTATGTTGAAGTAGATGCTTCACCACTTGTGTTGGAGCCCAGGTACAGCCTGCGGCCAACATGAAGATCACCCGATACATGGACATCGCCGGAGTTTGTGATGGTTAGAAGGTTTTGAGTAAAGCCTGTACCTGTTGTGTAGATGAATTTGAGTTCTGAAGAAGTGGCACTTATTGTATTGTTGAAGACATCGAATGATGTTGTGATTTCTTGAGCCGTATCCGTGTTCCAAGCAGAGCCTTTATAGCTAAAGGTATATGAATCAAAAGCTTGAGTTGAAGAAGTGGCTATGCCTTTAGATGTGATTGATACGCCTTTGTATGCAATGTTGCCATCCGTATCCACCTGCATGAACGGTTCTTCCAGAGCTGCAAAGTTTGAATCGATTGCTATACCGTTCCAGAGAGGTGTTGTTGAAGCGTAGAGTTCTTGCACCGCATTAACTAGCGGCACAGTGAATAAATCGTAGCCCAAACTCTTAAGAGCACTTGGATCTGCACCGTCATCAACCGGATCTTTATATCCACTAAAACTTACTCCTAATTCTTGCATTGCAGTATGTACTTCGTCGGCTATAAAACCATCTAAAAGAGTTTCATCGGTTGAAGATGCTGCTTTATATTTAACAGGACGTAATTTAAGAATGAAATTCAATCCCAAATCGCTATCAACTATATCGCGTTTGATTCTAATATCAGAGTAGGTACTCCATGTTCTTACACCGCCTATCCAAGCAATATTCGTTAAGCTGTTTTCACCAATATGTATGTAGCCACTAGCAACCGGTTGAGCATTGTAGCCAAGTCCCATAGAATAGTTATAGTTGCCTGTACCGCGAGCATTATAACCCATGTATGTATTGTAATTACCAGTTTCATTTAAAAGATAACCGGAATAAGGTCCAATTGAAATGTTACCAATACCGGTTGATATTACTTCACCCGCCCTATATCCAACTGCAACATTATAGTTTGCGGTACTATTTAATAAACTTTGAAAACCAATACCAACCGCATAACTGTTAGCTGTATTAGATTGCATGGCTAAATTACCGATAGCAATATTGTTATTTCCACTTAGATTTCCAAATAAAGCCTGGTCGCCGATACCAATGTTGTAATCAGCTCCAGTATTATTTATAGAATCTAATGCGTAATGACCGATACCAATGTTGTAGTCACCTGCAGTTGAGTTCACCATGGCACCACCAATGGCAATGCTATACGTGCCAGTATAGGCTGCGCCGATAGAATCGTTGCCAATTGCAGTATTGTAACTACCTGTCGCAATATCCATGGCTCTAGCACCAATGGCAGTATTGCCATTTCCGGCAGTCGCACCACGCAATGCATAATAACCAATAGCAGTGTTAAGACCGGAAGTACCATTGTTTAACAATGATTCGTAACCCATTGCAGTGTTTTGTCCGCCACTGGAGTTTTGATTTAGAGCATTGTAACCAACCGCGGTATTATTTGGTCCAATTGTGTTTGTATAAAGAGCCTGAAACCCAACAGCAGTAGAGTAGGAAGCTGTATTGTTATATAAAGACCAGGTTCCGAGCGCTGTTACATAACTGCCCGTCGATAATATACGCGCGGCGCTATCACCAACGGCTACGTTTCCGGTGCCACCATTTGAAGTAAATAATGAATAGGAACCTACAGCGACATTATTACTGGAGTTTGTATTTTGATATAAAGCAAATGGACCCAAAGCGACATTAAAAGCACCTGATGTATTAGCACCGGCGGCATAATAGCCAAGCGCAGTATTATAATTTCCACTGGTTATACCTAGCAAGCTATAGCTACCAATCCCAGTGTTGCCAGTGTTGTTGTTGGTCAAAACACCTAGCATAGATTGATATCCGATCGCAGTATTGTAGCTTCCCAATAAGTTATTATATGAGGTCTGATAACCAATGGCTGTATTGCCATCTCCACCAGTGTTGCTATAACCAGCCGAACTACCGATAAAGCTGTTATACAAACCACCACCTACGGTATTAGAACGACCGGTATTCAAACCAACAAAAATGTTCGAAGCATTATCCGTATGCAAAGAGCCTATCATTGAGCCACCCGAGTTAAATAAGCCAATAAGCGGATTTACATTTGTTTGTGATGCATTTGCCTTAACGGCAATCTGTACGGCATTACTGTTTCCATTTAAAAACAAGCTGCCTCCAGTACCTAATTGCATTTGAGCAACGCCACCCGTTTCAAAGTTTAATACATTGCTATCATTAGTACCCAATGTTGCCGCTCCACCGAAGCTGTTTCCGTCTTGGATAAATGCAGTGCCGGCGGTTATATATGAATTTGTGTCCCAACTTAAATTTCCACTTGAATCTGATTTCATGAATGCGGTGGCACCAGGTGCGGAGATTGGTAGGGTGATTGTATAGTTAGGTGAAAAATTTGAATGTGCTCTTAAATATACACCATTACTACGATCTGCATCTGTAAAATATACGCCTGCACCTACCGAACCATTACCATAAATATATGTCGTGCCGTTTTCCATAGCACTAATTAAATTACCTCCCGCTCCAAAACCTATTGTATTTGCTGAAAAATCGTACATGCCAGTATCCGGATCGTTTACAAAACTATAAGATGGTGATCCGGCACTGCCGTTTTGCGCATAAACATAACCTGCGCTACTAACCTGGAACAGGTCTCCGTTTCCAACAGTTAAAAGCGCAGCTGGTGTTGCATCACCAATACCAACATTACCGGTAGATAATATTGTCATCCTAGCGACGCCGCTAGTTTCGAGTGCTAAATTATATGCATCGTTTGTGCCAAGACTGGCGTTTGCAGTGAAGCTGTTGCCGTTTTGAATAAAGGCATTAGCGGAAGTTATGTAGCCCGAGTTGTTAGTCCATTGTGAAATATTTGCTGTAGTGAAGTCTGCTGTATCTAAACCGGATACGTCTAAAACACCGGCGTTGGATAGAGTGCCCTCACCGCTCATGGTAACTGCAGCAGCCTGATTCGAGCCATTACCTACCCAGAAATATGCCGAAGTTAGGGTTTGGCCGGGAACTGCAGTGATGTAGCCCGAGTCGTTAGTAAATTGACCTACATTATTATTGAATGAAATATTGCCAGAGCCATCATTGCGTAAAGCGCCGGAGGCGTTGGCGGCAGGCCACGAATAAGGAACATTGTTGATTCTAATTAAATTACCGCTGGTATTAACACGGAATGTATCGCCATTACCAACTGTAAACAAGGCTGCCGGGGTGCTATCACCAATTCCAACGTTACCATTGTTGTTAATGTTGAAATATTTATTCGTTAAATTATTATTGCTAATAACCAAACCCTGGTTAGCCTGCCAAATATCCCATGTTGATGTACCAATGCGGGTTGAAGAAGCCCAGACATCTTTCCAACGATTTGATGAGGAACCGAGATCGTAAGTGAGAGTTGTTGATGGTAAAAGATGGCCCGCATCCGAGATTTCGATTAAGGAATCTTGTACTGCGCCTGTACCATTCCATCTGGTGATACGATTATCCGTACCGGACCCGGTAACTCCCGCTGTAATACTTTGCCATGTTAAATTACCACTACCATCATTTCTTAAATATGTGGTTACGCCACCTTGAGATGCCGGCCAAGAATAGGTTACGTTATTGACCTTAGCAAGGTCACCACTGGTATTTACCTGGAATGTGTCTCCACTGCCAACAGAAAGTAATGCAGCCGGGCTGGAATCGCCAATGCCAACATAACCATTATTCATGGTGCCGTATAAGGTGTTACCAATATTAAGTTGATTGTTGCCTGTGGCGGAAATTGCGTTAACATTGCTGCCGATTGTGATGTTGTTTGTACCGGTTGTAAGGTTTGCACCCGCGTTTAAACCAATCGCAGTATTAGATGCGCCGGTTGAAAGTAAAGATAAGGCTCCGGATCCAAGAGCGGTGTTGTTAGAAGCTGTTGTTACAACGTACAAAGAATGATAACCAATTGCCGTATTGTTGCTGTGACTATTATTATAGTTTCCATATAAGGCATATGAACCCAAAGCTGTATTGTTATTTCCGCTAACATTGTTATGCGAAGTTTCATAACCAATGCCGATGTTATCATTTCCAGTGCTATTATTTTCCATTGCGCCATGGCCAATTGCGGTAATCCTGGTACCCGTAAGATTTGACCTGCCGGCATTAAAACCGATGCCCATGTTACCGTCAGCTGAATTCCCAAATAGGGCGTCGGTTCCAATAGCAATAGTTTCGTCAACAAAAGTACCTATAAAAGAAGCGTTTTTGCCGATCGCAATGTTGTTGCTCCCATCGTTATTATATAAAGACTCGTTTCCAACAGCTACATTAGCAGTGCCTGTTGAATTGGTATAAAGAGTTTGAAAACCTATACCAACATTTTTAATACCTGTGGTGTTGCTGTTTAAAGCAGTTGATCCAATTGCGGTGTTTTCATAACCAGTCGTGTTTAAACGTAACGCATAATAACCAACTCCCGTATTATCATAACCGGATGTGAGTGATGTTAAGGATTGGAAACCCAAGGCCGAGTTAGCGTCACCGCTAATGGCAGCGCCACCATAACCATACATTGATTCTCCACCAATTGCAGTGTTATAGGAGCCTGTGATGTTGTTATAATTTCCGTACATGGCTAAGCTGCCTACTGCGGTGTTTTGCCCACCGGTAGTTACAAACTCACCTGATTCATTTCCGTAGAATGAGTTATTAATACCTGATGTGATACTTACACCCGAATTAAAGCCGGTAAAGATATTTGTAACCACATTGGCTGTCATTCCGCCGATAACTGTACCTGCGGAATTTTTAAATTGAACCAATTGATTTGATAGTGATTGTGTTCCGTTGGCCTGCACAACTAACTGTGGAACATTTGCAGAACCTTTGATTAATAAATTGGCTGTGCTGGTTGCGCCGGCAAATTGAATACGTTTATTAGTTGTAGCACCAACATCGGTTACTTGTTGTAAGCTTGGTGTGACTGAAGCGCCGGTTATTGCTACACCGTTTACATAGAGTTGAGTGGTAGAGACTGTTCCGGAGTTGTATAGGTTTGTGGTTGTAGCATTGCCGAGATTGGCTGAGTTTGAAATTAAAGTATTTGAGGAAATGTAACCCGATACATCTATGTTTGTAGAGCTTACGTTGGTAGCGTAAAGATTCTTCCAACGTAGAGCTGATGTACCTAAGGTGTATGTGTTATTAACCGATGGTATGAGGTTTGAACCAAAGTAACCTGTAGCTGTAATTGTATCTGCGGTAGCATCACCTAAAGCGATAGTACCGTTGAATGTAGCTGCTCCATCTGCTCTTAGAGGTTCCGTATGATCTCATGGTTGCACTTTGTACAGTGCCCGAAGCATAGATATTTCTTGAGCTAAAGATATCTCTCCATCTGTAAGATGAGGAACCTAGGTCATATGTGTTGTTGGTTGTTGGCAAAACATTGCCGGTAGATGAAGCCCCGGCAAAACCGATGGCATCATTTGTGATGTAGCCGGCATTTGTTACCTGTTGCAATGTTGGAGTTGCTCCGGTGATTTGTGTGCCGTTAACGTACAAATTTGTTGTAGATACATATCCGGAGGCGAAAAGATTTGTAGTTGTTACATTGGTAAGATTTCCGTTAACTGCAAAAAGATTTGCCCAACGATATGCAGCGGAACCAAGGTTGTATAAATTGTTTGTTCCAGGCAAGAAGTGATTAGTTGAAGTTGCACCGGCAAATTGGAGCCAGTGGTTAGTTGTGGCGCCGAGATCGGTTACATTTTGTAAAGTTTGAGACTCGATACCTGTTATTGCTACACCGTTGACGTAGAGTTGAGTTGTTGAGACAACTCCCGAGTTGTATAGGTTTGTGGTTGTAGCGTTGCCAAGATTGGCTGAGTTTGAAGTTAAAGTATTTGCGGAGACATACCCGGATGCATTTATATTGGTAGAACTGACGTTTGTAGCGTAAAGGTTCTTCCAACGTAAGGCTGATGTACCAAGTGTGTATGTGGTATTAACCGATGGAATAAGGTTTGAACCAAAGTAACCGGTAGTTGTTATGGTGTCTGCGGTAGCATCACCTAAAGTTATAGTACCATTGAATGTTGCGGCACCATCAGCTCTTAAGGTTCCGTATGATCTCATGGTTGCGCCTTGTACAGTGCCGGATGCATAGACGTTTCTTGAGCTAAAGATGTCTCGCCATCTGTATGAAGATGAGCCCAGGTCATAACTTGCGGTTGATGAAGGTCCAACGTTACCGGCTACTTGAAGTGTAAATAGAGATTGCGTTGAGTTGGTACCAACCAAGACATTACCACCGGTTGGTGCAAGGTACACCTTGCCTTTAGTAACATTGGAAGTACTATCGAGGATTAGATTTTCACTTGCGTTAATACCTCCATAGGCTGCTTGTCCGCCTGTACGGCCACTCAATAAGAAATACTGTGTGTGATCATCATTTGATAAACCGGATAGTGCGCCATGGGCTGATGCGACATATGTACCGCCTGGTAAGTTTGAAACACTGCGTAAATCTTGAATATCAACAATGCGTGACGCGACGCCATTATTAAAGCTGTTTTTTGTTTCAAAAATTACACGATATAAAACTTTAGTTTCCTCAAACGGAAGTGAGCCGAATGACAATGTGTCGTAAGTGTTGTTAGATCGCGCGGTGGCGATTGTATTATCTTGTCTCTGACCAACTATGGCAATGACAGGTTCGTTAATATTATTTGTAGCCATTATCCAAGCTGCTACAAAATATCCACTGGTTGCGGGAGGAACTGTCCAAGGACCGGCTGGATTATTGTATGAAATTGTTGTACTTGTACCATTGCCATAAACAGGAAAAGCTGTGGCGGCGATCTTTCTCCAGTAGCCCGAGGCTCCACTGCGATAGTAAACCGGCAACTTGGCAGGCGATGTAACAACACCTGCACCCGTAGTACCCAGGTTTTGCTCGAAAATATTTGTTGGTGTGGCTGAGTGGACAATTGTATGTTGAATGTCTTCGTCAAAAATTATACCACCGGTGATTGCTGTTTCCGCATCAACATTGCTATTACCGGTTCCCGTGAGGCTTGCAGTTAAAGATAACCCGGAGTTGTATCTGGTGCCAACTGTTTTGTGTAAGTATGTGTGTGTATCACCATCCATTGTTAACCCATGTCTTTCCTCACCGACTACTACTTTTGACTTATTTGTGGCATCCCAATAAACATTGGCTACAATTACAGCGTTCTTGTGCCCGGGGAAAGATTGTGCCGCTTGTAAAACTCCGGCCCCATCAAAATAGAAAGTCCAAGAGCCTTCTGTGTCTGTAATCTGGACTGTTTGTGCAGTATTTTTTGTATATTTAGAACCCCTATAATAGAAATCAAAGCTTGCACCGGTTGGAGCGATAGAGAATGTTCGTGTGCTTGTAGTAAAGCTTATGATTGTATCCGTGCGATTTGGAAAACCCGTCGCTTCGCCTCTAACATCTGATAATCCTGTTAGTGATTTCCAAGATGTACCATCAAAACCGGTGAAGTCACCGCCGTCCCATCTCACATTACCTGTAGTGTTGTTAGATGTTGTTCCAAGACGAATCGCCCCACTTAAATGCAATGATTCACCCGGATTTGTGACGCCGATACCTACGTTGCCGGAATGAGCGATTGTAAGTTTTCTTATAAAATTCTCGGAAAAAGTTAAGCCTTGATTTGATTGCCAAATCTCCCATGTACTTGTTCCGATACGAGTTGAAGATGCCCAAACATCCTTCCAACGATTCGATGAGGAACCAAGGTCATACGCTAAATTTGTTGTTGGCAAAACGTTTCCGGTGGATGAAGCTCCGGCAAAGCCGATTGCATCGTTTGTGATGTAGCCCGCATCTGTAACTTGCTGCAAAGTTGGAATAGCGCCTGTGATTTGCGTGCCGTTGACGTAGAGGTTGGTGGTAGAGACATAGCCGGAAGCGAATAAGTTGGTTGTAGTAACCGTGCCTGTGAAGTTGCCGTTGATGGCAAAGAGGTTGGCCCAGCGATACGCAAGGGAACCTAGATTGTATAAATTGTTTGTTCCAGGTAAGAAATGATTTGTTGAGGTTGCGCCGGCAAATTGGAGCCAATGATTGGTTGTGGATCCGAGATCAGTTACATTTTGTAAAGTTTGAGATTCAATTCCTGTTACTGCTACTCCGTTGACGTAGAGTTGAGTTGTTGAAACTGTGCCCGAGTTATAGAGGTTTGTGGTTGTGGCGTTGCCGAGGTTAGCGGTATTTGAAATCAAAGTGTCTGCGGAAACGTAGCCTGATGCATCGATGTTTGTGGAGCTGACAAATGTTAAATCGGCTGTAGTAGCAGTTAGATTATTGGTTACAATATAACCACTTGCATCTAAATTTGTAGTTGAAACATTAGTAAAATCTGCGTTTTGAGCGAAGATGCTAAGCCATTTATAATTAGGAACTCCAAGTGTTAATGAGTTGGTGATGTTGGGAACGATGTTATTAGTTGAGGTTGCGCCGGCAAATTGGAGCCAGTGATTGGTTGTGGCGCCAGCGTCTGTAACTTGTTGCAAAGTGGCCGTTGGACCAGCGCCGGTTACTGCTACACCGTTTACGTAAAGTTGAGTTGTTGAGACAACACCTGAGTTGTATAAATTTGTTGAAGTGACGTTGCCTAATAAAGCTGTGCTTGAGTATAGATTTGTGGTTGAAACATAGCCCAGAGCATCGATGTTTGTAGAGCTGACGTTGGTGAAAATTCCATTAGAAGCGTAAAGGTTTCTCCAGCGGAAAGTTGCAGAGCCCAAATCATATGTGATGTTGGCTGTGGGGAGAAGGTGGCCGGTAGATGAAGCGCCGGCAAAGCCTATGGCATCATTTGTGATGTAGCCCGCATCTGTAACTTGTTGCAGAGTTGGAGTCGCGCCTGTGATCTGTGTGCCGTTGACGTACAAATTTGTTGTAGATACGTAGCCGGAGGCAAAAAGATTTGTGGTTGTTGCATTAGTGAGATTGCCGTTGACTGCGAAAAGATTTGCCCAGCGATAGGACGTTGAGCCTAAGTTGTATAGATTGTTTGTTCCAGGCAAGAAATGATTTGTTGAGGTTGCGCCGGCGAATTGTAACCAGTGATTGGTTGTGGCGCCAGCATCTGTAACTTGTTGCCAAGTTGGAGTTGGACCGGCACCTGTTACTGCCACGCCGTTTACGTAGAGTTGAGTTGTGGAGACAACACCGGAGTTGTATAGGTTGGTTGTAGTGACGTTGCCAAGATTTGCAGTGTTGGAAAATAAGTTTGTGGTAGATACATATCCCAGAGCATCAATATTTGTAGTGGAGACATTACCAACGGATATACCTAACCATTTGTAAGTATCATTACCAAGATAATAAGTTAAGGTTGAAGTTGGAATAAGATTGCCATAAACATACGACCCGCTATCCATGTGTAATAAATATTTTGAATGTAGAACCTTGCCCCATATATTGTTCCAAGCATAATCGGACGCGCCAATGTTATATGCAAGATTTACAGAAGGCCCGATATCTCCATTAATATTAACTTGAAAACCACTGCTTAATGTTGAGGTGTTCATGCCGATTACTCCGTTTTTATTGATGAAAAAGAAGCTGCTGGTATCTGAGAAATTCCGGATATTTAACGCCGGAAGATTCTTGTCGCCAACTACAGTTAATCTTGCGGTGGGAGTACTTGAAGCAATACCAATCATTCCTAAGCTGGTAATGCTCATTCTAACGGAGTCATTCGTTTCAAAATTTAACTGATTAAAATCATTTGTGCCAAGTACAGCTGTCGCACCAAAACTATTACCATTTTGTAAGAAATATTGATCTGGCGTAACTTGTGTATTATTTACAAAAAGATTTGTAGTTGAAACATAACCCAAAGCGTCTATATTAGTTGAGGAAACATTCGAGAAAACACCATTTACTCCGTAGATGTTGGCCCAACGATATGAAGCGGAACCTAGGTTGTATAGATTGTTTGTTCCAGGCAAGAAATGATTTGTTGAGGTTGCGCCGGCAAATTGGAGCCAGTGATTGGTTGTGGCGCCGAGGTCGGTTACATTCTGTAGGGTTTGAGATTCTACTCCTGTCACTGCTACACCGTTGACGTAGAGCTGAGTAGTAGAGACTGTGCCGGAGTTGTATAGGTTTGTGGTTGTAGCGTTGCCGAGATTTGCCGAGTTTGAAATCAAAGTGTCTGCGGAGACATAGCCTGATGCATCGATGTTTGTGGAACTGACAAATGTTAAATCAGCTGTTGTAGCTGTTAGATTATTGGTTACAATATAACCACTTGCATCTAAATTTGTAGTTGAAACGTTGGTGAAATCTGCGTTTTGAGCGAAGATGCTAAGCCACTTATAATTAGGAACGCCAAGTGTTAGCGAGTTGGTGATGCTGGGAACGATGTTATTTGTTGAAGTTGCGCCGGCAAATTGGAGCCACTTGTTTGTGGTCGCACCAGCGTCTGTAACTTGTTGTAAAGTGGCCGTTGGACCGGCGCCGGTTACAGCTACACCGTTTACATAAAGTTGAGTTGTGGAGACAACACCCGAGTTGTATAGATTTGTCGAAGTGACATTGCCCAATAAAGCTGTGCTTGAGTATAGGTTTGTGGTTGAAACATAGCCCAGAGCATCGATGTTTGTAGAGCTTACATTGGTGAAAATTCCGTTAGAAGCGTAAAGATTTCTCCAGCGGAAAGTCGCCGAGCCCAAATCGTATGTGATGTTGGCTGTTGGGAGAAGGTGACCGGTGGATGAAGCGCCGGCAAAGCCTATAGCATCATTTGTGATGTAGCCCGCATCTGTTACTTGTTGCAAAGTTGGAGTCGCGCCTGTGATTTGTGTGCCATTTACGTACAAATTTGTTGTAGATACGTATCCGGAAGCGAAAAGATTTGTAGTTGTAACGTTCGTTAGGCTGCCGTTAACCGCAAAAAGATTTGCCCAGCGATATGCAGCGGAACCGAGGTTGTATAGATTGTTTGTTCCAGGCAAGAAATGATTTGTTGAAGTTGCGCCGGCAAATTGGAGCCACTTGTTTGTGGTCGCTCCAGCGTCTGTAACTTGTTGTAAAGTGGCCGTTGGACCGGCGCCGGTTACTACTACACCGTTTACGTAAAGTTGAGTTGTTGAGACAACACCTGAGTTGTATAGATTGGTTGTAGTGACGTTGCCAAGATTGGCTGAGTTTGAGATCAAAGTGTTTGCAGAGATGTAGCCTGACGCATCGATGTTTGTGGAGCTGACGTTGGTGAATGTGCCGTTAGTAGCGAAAACGTTTAGCCATTTATAGTTTGTGGTGCCTAGTGTTAAAGAGTTGGTCAAATTGGGAACGATATTACCGGTTGATGTAGAGCCGGCAAATTGAATCCATTTATTTGTGGTTGCACCAACATCAGTAACTTGTTGCCAAGTTGGAGTTGCACCCGCGCCGGTGATTGCTACGCCGTTGACATAGAGGGCTGTGGTCGAAACAGTTCCGGAGTTATATAAGTTGGTAGTTGTTGCGTTGCCTAGCAATGCCGTACTTGAATATAAGTTTGTGGTTGAGACATATCCCAGAGCATCTATGTTTGTAGAGCTGACATTAACTGCGTTGATGTTTTGAGCGGTAACGCCTAACCAGCGATAAGTTGAGTTGCCAAGATTGTAAGTATCCGTTAGATAAGGCAGTAAATTAGAATTTACTCTGCCCGTTAGAGAAAGATCCGCTAAACTTGAAGTTGCGGAGACTGCTAGCGTACTATTTAGCTTTGTTGAGCCATCTACTACCAGGTTGCCGGTTGTTGTGACGTTGCCCTCACGGTTGATGGTGAAAACATCAGACGCTGAATTGCTGGCACGAATTAAAAAATCATTCAAATTAGAGGTGCCTTTTGTTTCTATATATAGCGCAGTTCTGGCACTAGATGCGGAATCGGCAGATCCTTGGTGCAAGGCAAATAAGTCTCCGCCCGTAGCAGCTACGGTACTAGAGGCGTATTGGCCCTGAAGCATTTCGGAATTGTAGGAATAGGGGACGGATGAAAGGCGCTTTCTTGGTAACATTTCCGAGTCTGCGCCGATAGTTACGCCTAAATAGAGCGAATCATTGTTGAATAAACTATCCGGGAAGGCTACTTGACCGTTCGAAACGTCGCCAAGAAGAACGGAGAACAGGCCGGAGGTGACGGTGACTGAGATTGTGGAGGTTGTGCCTGTAGGCAAACCGTTGGTGGTACTGGCAGACCAGAGCTGATTGCCGACAGATGCTGCATCGTAGATCACGAAAGCCATGTTGTAATTACCGTCGGCGACTAAATTGCCGGTCGAGTCCATAAGTTTGCCTTGGTAGTTGATTGTGTGGCTAATACCCTCGGCCGCTTGTGCCGCAGGGATTGTAAACATGCCTGTAATCGAAACCGATCCAAAACCAAAGATTGAGCCCAGAACCTGCATGCTAACCATCGCTGTATAAACAAAAAATTTCGCATTCAATGCGACACCTGAAAATTTTAATAAATTATTTGGGTGTTTGCCTACCCTGTTTTGGGGATTTGGCATATTGATTTTTTGTTTTGTTTAGCCGTTGTTTTGCGGCTTTTTATTTTTTAGCGCCCTGTAAACATCGCCCCTTTGTTTTGTTTTTTTGTTGGGGTGATATTCACATCAAAAGATCTGTTGAAAAAGGTGGAGCAATTGCTGATACCTAAGCCAACATTTGAACTTTTTGCGCTTAATTAAATAATAGCTTATATATATACATTTGATTTTTTGACTTAGATAAGCGGAATTTTTGCTCTCCTTAGAATAAACTACCTGTGAATACCCTGCTGATAGATGTTATGAGTCAAAAACTTTTTTGTGTCGTAACTAACCACTTATCAACAGGTTTATGAACATATCCACATGGGTATTTTGCTGGAAATTATAAATATAATCTGCCAATTAAATTTTCTCTGCTGTGCGAAAAGAGACGCGTTTGAAACGGCGTCTCTACATTGTTGACTGGGAACGTTAAAGGAATTATGAAGATGCAAACCGTTCTATTGTGTTTAGGTACAAGATGACTACTACAGAAACCTATAATTAATAATCCTGTAAATCTTTGGTGGGTAATCCTGTTAAATCCCGGTTCCTTCAGAAAAATAAAAAGCTGCATACGTCGCCAAGACTCCTATGCAGCCCGTCGAATCCTCGCCAATACTGAGGTTCGTATTTGCAGCACCACTATTTTGGTGATCCTGCTTTTGTTTTTGTTTTCGTGCAGGCTAAACGCCTACAAATCATAGATTTCTCTAATGACAATAATAGTTTACCTTGCTAAAGCAACCAGATAAAGCTGACGGCAATTTTTGCTACATGTAGAGATAATTTCTAACTGACTAATAGTTATGCACTTGTGGATGCCGTGGGGTCTTTATGATTTACAGGTAAACTCTCCGATAAATAGTACTTAATTTGTTTCTTGATGAATCGATTACCCGAGCCACTTTTAAGAAATTTTTCCCTACCGAATGCGTCTAGTTTGTTTAAATAGATTTCGCAATATATTAATTTAAAAGGTTTTCTGTTTTTAGTGGATAGATTCTTTCCGCTATTGTGAGCAATTAACCGCTTATTTATATCTTCTGTACAACCTATATACCAACCAGAATCTTTTTGACTTTCAATAATATAAACATAAAACATATATAATCATTGTAACATGACCGATATCTGGCGATGAAAATCAATTAACTTAGCGGCTTTTGGAGGGGCTGTGCCACGTCACGTAAAACTTCGTCACGTGACACTGTGAAGCCGGTACTAAGTGACTAGCCCCGTAAAATTAAATTCGCCATTATTTCTATTTTATTATGGCGGTGCCACGTGAACCGCGCGCTAAAGTTACTTTGCCCCGTAAAGTCCGATATTCATCGGACCACGGGGCACGTAAAAACCGCTTGATTTCTCTCGCGGTTTTTACGTGGTGGACCTTGAGGGATTCGAACCCTCGACTTCTTCCATGCCATGGAAGCACTCTAGCCAGCTGAGCTAAAGGCCCATAAATAAACTTTCCAAATCTTACCAAGAAACAAGGTCCAAACTGAAAAGTTGGCTTGTGAGGTAGAGAATATCTGGTTTTTGTGGTGATGTCAATGTTAGGAAAAGAGTTGGCCCATGCGCTCGCGGAGGCGGAGGCGGTAGTTTTGATGCTTGTTTTTTTGCTGAAGACTGCGCAAAACCTTGTGGAGATCTCTTAGCTCTTGAGTTTTTTCCAGATATTCTTCTTTACTGCCCGCATTATTGTGTTGAGAGGAAATTTCGTGCAATAAAGACTCTGCGCGTTGAACAACCAATTCCTCTGATAGGGGAGCGAGTTCATCGGATTCTTGGAAACCATGTGAGATCGTTACTCCTTTGGGAATTTCTATTATAACCGCTGTTGTTGAGGTAATTTTTGAAGCATCTGATGAACTTTGAACTTCTGCGGACTGCTTAGTACTATCAACTAATTCCAACATCATTTTCTCCTCACGGACTCTTAGCTCGGAATCTATCAGTTCGAGCCTTACAAGCGGATGATAGGCGTCGAGACGTGCAGTGCATGGTAGACGACGCTCCCACTCTTTGCGCTCACGTCGGAGCTCGGAATTGCTTTTGAGAGCAGTTTCCATTCTTAAGCAAGCAAAGAATAGATTTTGCTGCCTTTGCTTTATTAAAGATGCTGTTTGCTGATTGCCACTTTCTAATGATGAAATTTTTTCAGTTAATTCCTCTAGTTTTTCTATAAATTGCACAGAGCATCTTTGATAATGATCGGCTAACGCCCGCTGTTCGGAAATAATTTGTTGTTTTTGTTTATATTGTAAACCAAAAGCACCTTTAAACGGCTTTAAAACGAGCCTATGCCCGCTATCCAATGTGTCTTTTATCCAATTTAAAACAACCATGAACACATTATATCATATTAATTCGAATTTCGTATTCCCAAAAAACAAAAAATTCTAATAACAACCCCCTCGTCAAAGGGGGATAAATACACAAAGTGTAATTCGGGGGATTTACGGAGAGCCCCCTTTAAGAAAGGGGGACGATTTTAAAAGAAAGACCTAAAGGTCTTTCTTTTAAAATCTGGGGGAATCCAGTTATTCAGCGGGCTGAAGTTCGAATGGATTTGGATTTACTTCGGGGTTGGTGACAATGTTATTTTCTACAGGCTCGGGAAGCGGTTCCGTAACAGCGGGTGCCGAATTTGTTTTCAGCATGTTTTCAAGATAAGTGATTCTGTCTTTAACATTTTGATTATCTTGGTTTGTTTCGGCTACGACTTTGACCTGCTCGAGAGCTTTGGCGACCTCGCCTTGCTCTTCATAGAGGGCTGATAAGTACCAGCGAGCATTAGCATATTCGGGCGCGAAGGCAACAATTTGTTCGAACATTGTGAGTGATTTGTCCTTTTCGCTGTTGCGGTAGTAGAGAATAGCGAGCTGGAAGGCGATACCGACATCTTTATCGTTGACGCTTAGAACTTGTTCGAGTTTGGTGATAGCGTCTGGGATTCGGCCTTGGCGTTCGTAGACTAAGCCTAAGAAGTAATGTGCCGGGGCAAAATCAGGCTTGGCTTGGATAGAGCGGTTAAACCATTCAGATGCTTTATCGAGTTCATCTTTAATTTTTTGCTCGGCATCTTTTTTGGTTGCTTCATCTTCGGATTGTAAGAGGGTTTGCATTGCATCGGCTCTTAGAATGAAGATCTTACCAATTTCATTGCTGTAAACCGGGTTGTTTGGTTCGCGTTCCAGGGCAGCTACAAAGTTATTTACAGCAAACTCATCTGCTCCTTGAGTGAATGATGCGATTGATTGATAGATGATGGCCAAATTTTCCCAGTTATCAACGTTCATGGGGTTGATTTCTGTGGCTTTTTTACCGGTGTCGATTGAGGCTGCGATGATTTGATTGATCTTGGCTGCACCATCTTGATCTTTAGATAACGCTTCGAATTCTTGGCCGGCCTTGATTAGATAAGCTTGGGAAAGGTTGCGGTAGTAAACATCGTTCCAGCGGTTCATGGCAACGGCGCTGTTTAGCGAGCTGATAGAGTTATCGATGGTTTCACCATTGCGGTAAGACATTACAGCTTTGGAGTAAGCGGCATCAGCAGCTAAGCGCTGGCCAATGACCCAAGTGCCGGATAAAGCTGATACGCAGAGGACGGCAAAGACGATAGAAATTACGACTGAGCTTGCAGAACCTTTTCTAGCTTCCCAGATGTAGGCTTTGTTGACTATGAGAGCTACAAGCAATGACAGGAAGAAGCCGAAAGCGATTATGTGAGCGAAATTATAGTTGTATAAGAAAGCCAAGAACAAAAGTGTGGCCCAACTTACAAAAATCGTTAAATATAATTGCCAACTATTATCATCCTTTTCTTTTACGAGGTGCATTGCGCTCTTGGCGATAGCAGAGATGATAATCATCAAGAGAAGAGCGATTCCGACGATGCCGATGGTAGGCAACAATGTTAATGCGGTTGATAAACCTCGTTCGAAACGGATTGTCCAAAATTGTGAGAGATTTACAGCAGGGGATCGGAATTTAGCGTAGTCGTAGATCCATGTGCCGGGGCCGGTTCCAAAAAGTGGGTTTTCGTTAAGTGTGCTTTTGGCGATATTCCAAGAAGCTGTCATTGAAGGGGCAACCTCTGCCGGAAGGTTAAGATTGATTGGGGTTTTGAAAATCAATAAAAGAACAGCTATACATGCGAGAACGACCGGTACCGCGATTCTGATGGGGTGATTGATTTTTGTTGAACGGATAATTGGCAATACAACCAAGAGGACTAGGCCAAAAAGTGCAGCTGCCCAAGCAACCCAGAAATCTACAATGATAAGGGCGACAAGGGATATCGCTAAAGACAACCAGACGATAAGATTTACAGCGATACTGCCTTTGCTTGATTTATCGAGCTTGCACTCTCCATCTTTGCAACCGAATATTGTTAAAGAAGCTGACAAGATTAAAGGAATAACCATGTAAACTCCAAAAGCGTTGATGGTACCAATGGTGTTAAATGTATTTGCTTTTGTGAACTCAGCCATCCAACCAAGTGAGAAGACACCGAATAATTGCAGTAGACCGTAAACACCGGCAATTAGACCCGCAACTAAAAAGCTGACCAAATAAGAATATAACTTCTTTGTGGTACTAATGTGGTTAATGATCAAAAAGTAAAATATAACGAGAGCTGCTATGGTTGCAAAAGACATCTGCATTTGGCCAAAGTTGCCGAACATAGAAAGGTAAACATCTTTCGAGAAAGCGCTGGTGATGAACCATCCTAATGCAAACAGGCCAATTACAATATTAAACCATGACCTGGCCATTACAAACTTTCTGTCGGCCAAGGCTTTGCCAAACCAAGCTGTAGTAGCTACGAGGATTAGAACGATAAACAAGGTCTGCTTGTTTAGCTCTAAAACATCGAGCGTAATTGGTAAGAAAAATATCGGAGTAAGTACGACGATTGCCTTAAGGCAAAATTCAATTATCCAGCCTAGGGCTTTGGATACTTTGGGAAGTGTTTCAGCACCCCTCCCTGTTGATGTGGTAATGTCCACTGTTTGCTGATTCAGCATAAAAAAATAACAAGTTATTAAACGGTAAAATTAATTTTAAAATGAAAAATTATTTAATGAAAGTATAGCATGTTTGAGTATGCCGTACAAAGAAAGTTATATACAAATGCAGTTTAGTTTTTCTCAGGAGAAATGCGCTTTAAAGCAACATTTAAATCTATTGCCGTATCTGCCCGAGAGCCAAGATCAAGAGGTTGTGAAGTGTATTTTTGGTAACCTTCTTTTTCTATGGTGATGTAGTAAGTACTGTGTTCGGCGAAAAATCCGTATTTACCACTTCCGGATGTTAACTGAGTTTCCAATAATTTATTGAATTGTTTATCAAATATGCGTACAACAGCATTGGATACCGGTTTTTTAGTATTAGCATCAAAGATATGGCCCCAGGGCTGTGCTTTTGCAGGCAAAGCAAGCTGACGGAATAGGAAGTAGAAACCAATTTGAACAATAACGACCGTACCAATAAACCAACTCGGTGAAATAACAAACGATACACCCGCCAACGTAATACCGGCGATGGCGATGCCATGCTGAAGACGCCTTAAGAAGCGACGGTAGATGACTCTACGAGGAGTTTCTACGGGTTTATTTGGATCAAGCGGAACGTTAAGCGCAATAACACCATCCTCTTTTAATGAAATGGATTCGCCATGATAGATATCCGCAAAAACAGCATCACTCTTTTTATTGGCCAGGTATTGAGTTGGGAAATCGTATTGAGGTTTTACAGCCTGAATAATGTAATCACCTTGTTTAGCATTAAAGATATATCTGCCTTGTTTATCGGTTACTATTGTTTGAACTACCAGACCGGTTTCTGCGTGTATAAGTCTAATAACAGCCATGTCGACGGGTTGTTTATTTAGTGAATTGTAAACCACTCCGTAACGTCGTTTCCTCATGCGGCCGAATAAAAGAATTGGTTGTGTAAATAAATACTGAAGATAAGCCAAAAGATTAAAGAGGCTTAAAGCTGTTCCCAAATTCATTAATGAGATAAGCGTAATGGCCGGGATGGCAAAATCATTTGCCGCTGTAACAATTTGTGGCTCCCTAATTAGATCCAATGTGGTTAAAATTGTAAATTCAACTTGTTCGGGAATAGTCTCTATTTGAATAATCTCTTCTACGGGTTCTTTACAAAGAGTTTGATCGTCTGTGAGGTTAAGAGTGATAGTTTGGCCATAAGCTTCGCTCGAATCGCTGGCAAGCAAAACATCACTGCGCTGTTCTCCTTCATAAAAGATCTTTACACGTACTTGGTGTTTTAACTCCGAGTTGATGCCAACTATGGTAAATTTAAGATGTTCGCAGTTGGTTTTATCAACCTGTATTAAAATGTTATTATAATCAAAATTTTGACCCTGGTCTTCGAATCGATGTAAAACGATGCCTTCGCCTTGATCGATTGTTTGTGAATAATCGGTATTCGTATGGCGTTCTGTTCCGTCCGGGTTAATTATATAAAGATCATAACTGATTTTGGAGCAATCAACTTTACAGACGCTGAGGAAAAGTGGTGCGGGAATATAGATTAGCTCCACACGATCACCAAAAACATTACGTTCGATTTTTGTAACCGCTGAGCGCTGAAGTGTATAGCCAACTTTACTAACTTCTACATAGTAATCTCCATTGGGAACTCTGAAAACGAAACGGCCATCATTATCTGATAAAATTGGGTTGGCTTGGCCATAAGGTGCGCCGTTCCAAATATATGATAATCCATTTACTACTTGATAGAGGGTAACTGTTGCATTGGGAATCGGTGTAGTGCCGGCAATGATTCTTGCTTCTACAACTTCTCCGGGATTTTGAACGGCAAAATCATCAACTCTTTCTGCAAAAGCGCCACTAACAAGCATCACTCTTACATTGGTGGGGAATAGACCGGATGCAGGTGCCGGAAAAGTACCGGTAAACTCGGTGCCATCAGCAGAAAGAACCAAGGAATATAACTGACCATCAACCAAGATAGTTGCGGACTGTGCTTGTTCACCGATATTTACAATTTGAACACGAACAAAGACTGTTTCGCCAGATAAAACACCACGCACTCCGGCCGCATCTGGTTCCAAGAGCAAAGTGCCATTCGCTCCATAATAAATAGGACTTATTTGTAAATTTGAAGGAATGACTGTTGGTGTTGTTGATGTGGCGGGTGGTGTAGTTGGGCCAGGCGGTGGCAACGGAGGTGTTGATGTTGGACCCGGTGGAAGCGGTGGTGTGGTTGTAGTAGAGGTTGGAGTTGGGGGAATGAGGCCGGCAAAAGGAGTTGCGTCATCAAGAGCACCCGAAGCAAAGTTGCCATTTGTGTCGTAGGCGTAAGCTCCGTAATAATAAGTTACTCCGTTGGTTAAACCGGTATCAATTGTGGTTGTTGCCAGGCCGTTATAGACTAAGGTTCCATCAAAAGGCCCGGTAGGAAAACTGCCCAGTTTGCGGATAAGGCGAACTCCGGAGAAATCCGGCTCGAGTGAATGGGTCCATGACAGATAAACAATCTTATCACCGGGTACAGCAGTTAGAGTGATGTTAGTGGGTGGTGTTTGATCGTAAGTTGTTCTGAAAGTATAAATTGTTGAAGTTGCGCCAATACCATTTACATCGTATGAGATTACTCGGTAGTAATATAAAGTATTTGGTGTTAGCGAGGTTAATGGCGTGGCGTGATTGGAAACGAAACCAACCTGAGTTGTAAAAATACCCAGGCCCGATGTTAGGCCATATTGTACCCTTGAGTTTGCCGGGCGATTTGTATCCCAAACTATAATTGCTGACGTATCGGCAATGCTTGTGCTGGTTACATTGTAAATTTGTAGCGGCGGCCAAGGCAAAGTAGTGAAAGCGTAATCTGAACTTACCGCATTGTTACCGTATTGATCGGCGGATTGTACGCGGAAGTGATAGGTTGTGCTTGGCGAAAGCCCGGTAATATCGATGCCGTGCGAGATGACGAGCGACCCATTTGAAACCGTGGCTCCATAACTGTTGGTTAAACCATAATTTACAATAGACGTTGCGGATTCGTCCGTATCCCAAATAATTCTGGCGCCGGTTTGAGTGATGTTGATGGCTTGCGGATTTAATATAACGGGTGGCGTTGTATCCGAGGTGCCTCCGCCGCCGGTACTTGCAGAGGTTATGGTGAGAGGGAGTTGGTTTGATGTTATGCCGGGTATCGGATTGTTTACGGTGATTTGTTTAGTACCAGCCACAAGAATATCTGAGGCCAGGATGGAAACTAAAAGCTGGGTGGAGCTTACGTATATTGTTGGCCTGGCAACCCCGGTGATTTGACCAACCGAGCTGGTAACAAAACCGATACCGGTTATTGTCATGTTAAAGGCACCGGAGGCGGCAACAACAGAACTTGGATTTAAATTGGTAATTTGCAAGCTAATACCAACAGTAGCGTCGACACTAACACTGCCGCTATTCATGATAGCTTGCGCCAGATATGCAATGTCTCCAAAGCCACCACCAATAGTAATGGCATAACTGCCAGCGGTTGCAGGGTTAGTGAGCTGGTTTACGCCACCGGCTGCGTTTGTGCCAATATAAACATTTACGTAATCGTTTGGTGCAATGGTGCCGGGAAGGGCGTTTGTTGGTGGAGTTAAGGTTAGGATGCCTCCGGCGAATGCTGCGCCCCAGATGTTTACGCCCGGTACAGCAGCAACTGTGTTGTTATTTTCTAAACCTGTAACCGGGCCGTGGAACAAATCGATATCGCCACTGTTTACTGCACCAGTTGCCCATGATGATAAATCGATTGTGATGGTATCGGTTGGTGAATCGATGCCCGAAGGTGTTTGAAATTTGTATGAATGATTTGCGGCTACGGATTTTGTATGATTGGAAAGACTTGCGGTTACAGTTGGTATACTTGCGCCGGATGCTTTGTTAGCAAATACGCTAAAAACCATCACTATCATAAGAATGATGGCTTGGAACCTTTGTAAGTGTTTATTTAACCAAGTTGTCATTTTATTTGAGCCGTTACTTACAATATTATTATACCCTAGTTAAGTCATATAATCCAGATATAAAAACCTCGTCTTGTGGACGAGGTTTTTTAGTTATTGTTTTACCGATCATTTCTTTTTAGACTTGTTGGACTTGTTGATAGCTGATGAGACTATAGCCTTGTTGTAAATAGTCATCCCGATATAAATGGCTATGATTAGAAGCAACAAGATGAGCATTAAGCGCCATGGTATTACCCAAAAAGATAAAGCTTTTTGTTCAAACGCGATGTTTTGCGAGCCGTATGTTGCGTTTACTTCGGCTGTGTAGCGACCTAAAGCAAAATTGTGCCACTCATTTGATAAACCTGCCATGAATCCGCCGACTGCCAGTTGATTTGATTTGGTCCACCAGGTGTTAACTTTTCTGATACTGTTTGGCAAAACCGCAGAATCACCTGGGTTAGCCGGAACCCTGGCAACTACCGCGCCCCACATGTTCCTTACCTCCACCGTACCTTTTGGCCTAAAATGCACATTACCATTATTGCGGATGCGTATATCGAATTTGGATGGTAAATGGCTGTAAACTTTTTTATCGGAAGTGAAAGATTCTATATTTGCACTTTCCTTGATGTCCCCGGCAACCTTAATGAGGAATAAAACACCGGTTTTGGAAGCTATGCTGGATCCTATAAATTGTTCTGAAGTTTCTGGTGGGTTCAGAGAATAAAATACTGCTCCATAATGACCTCCGGGTTCTGCATCCAGAGGAGCTGTAATTGTATAGTCAGTTTCTATGGTTGTCATTGCATCCACATTGTAGAAGGATTGGTCGAAAGAAAACCATCTGGCGAAACCGGTAATATCATCTACCGTGTTGATGTATTCTTGCCTTCCCTCTTCGCCAACCGGAACAAATCGCAATGCATCTACGTAGTACTTTTGGGTTTCGTTGGCTATATTGCTTAACCTTATCTTGCCTGATGCACTCATTCCGGGGGCTAGCTCGTGTTCGATTACGATAGGAGAAACGGCAATTGCCTTTGCTTGATTAGTACCACTAAAAACCCCCACAAAAGACCCGCACAAGATGATAAGTAATAAAAATAGTTTATTTTTACTCATAATTATGATTATTTGTTAATTAGAAACAAATACATATTAAACTGAATGTATTGTTTTAGGAAGAGCGTTTTTGAGTTTTATTATCCCACCCCCCAAATACTGAGGGGCGGTGAATTAAACCCAAGATTAGAATGATGGGGTAACTTTATAAGTTACTGTTTGTGAGTAGTAACCTACAACTGTTGCTGCATCAATAGCAGCTCTGTGCTGAACTAATGATGTTGAAGCAGCATCTGTTCCCAAGAAACTGTCTTGTGAAAGAAACAATGTTCGTAGCTCCTTGTGGAACCGGGCTATCATCAGCAGTCAATAGGTGCCATCTTCAGTGATTGCTGAGGTGTAGTTACCTGCACCATCGTTACCACCAGCGGTTGCACCTGTTAAAGCGATACCATAGCCTTCTGTACCTGCAGTGACGGTAGCCGCGCCGGTGTCCGTAATTGTTGCAGTGCCGGTGCCCAGTTGCTGATCTGATTCAATAGTTACCTGGAAGCCATCTTTGGCATTTGTGGATACGCGTAAGCGATAGTCACAAGTACCAACACTTGTTAAGTTTAGGGTACCCATGTGACATTCGTGTTGCTCGAGAGCAACGTTTGTTGAGCTAACAACTGCGAATTCGAGAGTCGGTTGAACGGAAGCATCAACTAAAACGTCGTTGCCACCATTTACGTAGTACTCAACTGCTCCGTAATCAGCGGATACGTTGCTAGTAATTACTGCCAAGGAAAAGTTACCTTCGTAGAGGACTCCTGCATCTGATACAGGAACGCGTACGCAGACTCCGCCGACCGTTCCGGCGGTAACCGTGCCGGCTAAAGTAACGATAGCCGCGCTAGGTGTTAAGCCAGAATAAGATGCACCTGTGCCGAAATTGGTAGTTGTTGCACAAGCACCAAGATTTGTTGATGAACCTGTTACGTCTGTAGCGCTCCAGGTTACAGTAAGCCTTACCTGTGTTCCAGCTGCGTAATCTGCACCTGTGGTCCAGAAAACGGTTGTGGTGGCATAGCCATCAGCACCGGCTGTATCTATTTGACCATCGGAGTCAGTTGCGCCGCGCGTTAGAACGCGACCAGCTGCACTGGCAGGCATTAATGCTACACACATTGCGAATAGTGCAACGAATGAAGCAACTTTTAAATAATATTTATTCATATTTTTTTGTGAACTTTTTTTTGAACTTTGTGTTCAATGAATTGAAGCAATTGCAAGCCATGAGCAAATGCAAATTATATATATCCATGTTTTCCTCCCTCATGGTGAAAAACACATCGATACACGCTTCGAATTACAAATTAAATTATGTCCCTTAGTATCTATTGATACTTGGATACTTCGACCTTTCAAGGAACCATGATTACCCAGTCCTGTCATCCGGATAAACATTGATCCTTGAGATTTGCTTTGCTAAAAATACATGCCGTAAATTCAAACAAATCTAACTTGTGAACATTGTACACTAAATGTGAACAACTATTAATAGTTGGCTGTTAATAAGTATCTAACCGATTGCTGGTAGTTGCCCGCCGCGATTGTGTAATCGATGCTGGCTTTGTATATCATGCCGACTCTATCGGCATTAGCGGTTGTAATACTTTTTTGTATGTCGCGATATGATGTTGTTACAGCAAAATCAGAACCGGTGCTGGTTGCAGTTGTGCCGTAAACCCTGGCTCCATATTCATTACTGCCTGCGGTTACGGTGCCATCTGATACATCTTGTATATGATGAGTTGCATCTGCTTCCAAATAACCATCTGCTTGAATTTGTAATGTATAACCATTGGCTGCATTGGTACTAACTTCGGTGTGGACTATGCCGGCGGCGCCCAGGGTATCGAGTGTGCCCAAGGCGATTGTGTGACCCTCGGTGCGATAAACAAAATCGTTTCCACCGGCAGGGACAGCGCCGATGGAGCCGGTCATTCCTTCCCATTTGTCGACAGTTAAAATTAAACCATTAACATCAGTGACCCTGCCTACCACAAAGTTTTCTGCGAGCCCCTGGTTTTCTACAACACCAATTCTTGTGCCGGTTACAAAGTAGGTTGTGTTAGCGACGGTGACGGTTTTGCCGGCGATAGAGATGGCCGTATAAGCTGTTGCAGTATTGTTTTCTTGCGCGCCCAGAATAAATTCCAAGGTTGGTATTTCGGAAGTTTCATCGCTTTGGCGATAGCCGGCATGTAACAGATAGTTTGTACTGGATGTGTAGCCGGTTCCCTGCTCGCCAAGACTATCACTCATTTGGTAGTTGGTGGATGAACTAAAATCAGTTCCACCGCTATTAATGGAATCAAAATTAATTTGATAGTTTGTACTGTTCATTGCAGCGCTTACACCATTTGTTATGGAGAAGGCTATAAGGAGAAAGACCCCAAGATACGCTCGTAACATAATTCGTATTCATTATAACATGAATTGCAATAACCAATAACCAAGCTCCAACCATCAATAAATAACCAATCATTGAACACCCACCCATTTCCAATAATCAAATTCCAATATCCAATGAATAAAGCTGATAACGGATAACTATTCAACGGTTTTAGTAGGGATAAGCCTTGTACTTATCCGTGCATAAAATACTTATTTTTCTAAAATGAACATCTTAGTGCCTTATTCATTGCAGTGTATTTAAATAATCAAGTGATGACGGATGACTTAGCACGGATAAGTACCCCATCGAGGAGCACCGCGAGGCCTATCCCAACAAGGTGGATGATGGATAACAAAAGGACAGGTCGAGACCTGTCCTTTCTGATGTGATTTGTGATTTTGAATTTGTTTGGAGATTGGAATTTGCTGATTATTTTGCGGGTTTTCTTGCTACAGGGCGGCGCATGGGTTTTCTTGCGGGTGCGCGAAGTAAGAACTGCTCGGTTTCTTCGGAGAGATCGTAGAACATGTCGCAAGCGCCTTTGAGTTCCGAACTCGAGGACTTGGCAAAAGCGATGACTTCGACGATTACTCCGCGGGCTTGGAGATATTCAACACAGGGCACAAAGTCACCATCCCCTGTCATTAAGATGAGGGCATCAACTTTTTCGGCGAGTTTAACTGCGTCGATTGTCATGCCCACGTCCCAATCGGCTTTTTTCATACCGCTGGAGAATTCTAAGACGTCTTTAACACGAAGTTCGATGCCACCTTCGACGAGTGCTTCAAAAAAGGCCATTTCATCGCCGGTTTTGGATTTGGCAACGTAGGCTATAGCGCGGATCAGCTGACGATCCTCAACCGCGGCGCGGACCACGGCGGGGAAATTAAGCTTGGCATCGTAGAGATGTTTGGCTGAGTGGTACATGTTTTGCGCGTCGATGAGGACGGCTACACGTTGTGATGGGCGTTTTATCATATTCAATTAGCGAATAACGGTGGCAGCTAGCGGTTGGCTAAATGCTCAAAATTATTAAAAATAGAGAGAATTATATAAAATGTAGATATCAAATAATAACATTAAGTAAATTATAAGCACTACAACTACACAATAGTTGATTAAGTTTATAGCTCCGAATCAATTTAAGCAAACAAAATCGGCCGTAAGGCCGATCTTTAACTATTTGTGCTCTTATTTCGTACGATGCACAGAGTACGATGTACGAATTTTTAGATTTTGAGTTTGCTCATTAGTTCGTCGTAAGCTTTGGCGTCTTCACGTTTCAAGTACTTCATGAGGCGGCGGCGTTCGCTTACTTTTTTGATAAGACCACGGCGTGAGGAAAAATCCTTTTTGTGTGTGCGGAGGTGGCCGGTGAGCTCTTTTACCTCCTCTGTGAGGATGGCGATTTGAACTTGCGGGGAACCTGTGTCTGTAGCATGGGTCTTAAATTTATTAATGACGCTCTGTTTTCGCTTTGGATCCAACATAGATCGTTGGCAACTGTGACATGTGAGCGATCGATAACAATCGAACAGATGGCAGAGTAGCCAGATTCGCGCGTTTTTGAGCCTTAGCCCAAAAAGCGTATTGATTAGTAAGTAAGCAGAGATTAACAAAAACAGGGATAATTGTCAATTGTCTGAGCCATGATTAAACCATCGTCTTGAACCATGATTCGTAGGATTATTTGATTAACATAGTTATTAGCCCTACATTATATAAATATAATAGATAATAATGATAATCGTTTAATCGAGCGAATCGTGGTTCAAGACAAAAAAACTCGATAATATCGAGTTATGAAGTGAGTTTGACCTGTGTTACCAAAGATTGGATTGTTTATTTTCGGGGTTACTGGGAGTGGGGTTCTCGGTATCAGAGAAGTGCCAGTCCATAGCGTTCTCCGCAAGAGCGTGAATGATTACCATGCAGGCAATTAAGCAGAAGCATCGCATCATATGATAGTAGGTTGCTGGCTGGTTTGATGGCTTGCTGTCTAGCTGCAAAATGAAAGTTCGCATTAAGGTACCGAGCATAAGAAATACTCCGGGAACAGCCATGATCAAGTAGGAGTTTGCATCAAACTTGAACATCACATAGCCCAGGAAGCCGATGAGATATAAAGCTGCTCCGAAAGCGAAGATAGTCCAGCATCTCATTTAGCGATCTCCCCCTTGTTCTGTCATAGAAAGGATTAATGCTGTGCAAGTAATTTTCTGCAATACAATGTAGGTAATACCGAAACAAAGAACTGCGCGTATCAAAAAATTTTGAATTTTTCGCATGCGCTTGATCTATTTCCAATGCGTTGTACTTTCATCCGGTATAAGAATGGGAATTATTATTCCTGCGACAAAGGCGATCATACCAATAGCAACGAGGATCAAGCCCAAACTATTAGCCCAGAGCGGAAGCTCGTTCTTAAAGGTGATTAGAGTTACACCGCTAAGAAGCGTTACGGTCCCTACAATCAATTGCCAACGAACGGAGTTGCGTAGCTTTCCCATCCCTCCTCCTTCATTAAAGAACTCGACAAGCCTACGATACTCAAACTGAAATGTCAATACTGGTACATGGTCCTCCGTACATGGTCCTGGCGCTGATCGAAGCCAGGACCTAGGACGATGTACCTAGGACCCGGAGTGTTGTGCGTCGTATAATGTTCATCTATAATGGTGAGTATTATGAAATTATCAGCACATCTTAGAAACTTTTTAACGTACATGGAAATCGAAAAAGGCAGATCTTCCATGACGATTGCGAATTATGATTTTTATCTTTCGCGCTTTATTGAATGGGCGGGCGACCTTAATCCGGAAGATGTGATGGATGAGACAGTTACGAATTATAGGTTGTGGTTGAATCGTTTAGAGGATAAAACACGCGGAACATTGAAGAAGAATACGCAGAATTATCATTTGATAGCTTTGCGGTCATTTCTGAAATATCTAGCTAAGAAAAATATAAAGACGCTGGCGCCGGAGAAGATTGAGCTTGCAAAACAAGGGTCGCGGGAGCCGGTGTTTTTGGAAGCTGAGGATATTGAGAGATTGCTTGAAGCGCCAACCAAGAGCGGGGATGCGGATATTTTGCAGGCACGCGATAAAGCGATTCTTGAGTTGTTTTTTTCGACTGGAATGCGTGTAAGTGAGCTTGCGAATTTGAAGCGCGATCAGATCAACTTAAATCGCGATGAGTTTACGGTGAGAGGTAAAGGAGATAAGACGCGCGTGGTTTTTGTTTCCAATCAGGCACGGCATTGGTTGAAGAAATATTTAGAGATGCGGGATGATGAATCAGAGTTTATGTTTATTAGGCATGATAGAGCAGCAGATAATGCATCAAGTAATAAAGTAGCGAGCGCCATCACTCCCCGCTCGATAGAGAGGCTGGTAAAAAGATACGCTCTTATGGCCGGGATACCAAAAGATATATCACCGCACAGTTTGCGACATAGCTTTGCGACGGATTTGTTGATGAATGGCGCAGACTTACGCAGTGTGCAGGTGATGCTTGGCCATTCGTCGATAACGACTACACAGGTTTATACGCATGTGACGAATAAGCAGTTGAGGGATGTGCATCAGGCTTTTCATGGAACGAGAAGGGATGAGATGGAAGATAAAGAATAAATCGGATGGTTTGGTTTGGTCATTAAAATTTATAAATTTGTTATTTAAAAACTCCCCGAAGGGAGTTTTTTTAGTGGCTGTGCCACGTGAATCGCGGCTGATTTACATTAAAACAAAAATCACCTTAATACTAAGGCGATTTTTACGTGGCGTGCCCTGTTGGGCTCGAACCAACGACCTACAGCTTAGAAGGCTGTTGCTCTATCCAGCTGAGCTAAGGGCACAGACTTAAACATTACCAAACATTAAAAAGATACAAAATAACCAAACTCTGCCAATTCGGGAAATATATCTTAGATTGCGTAAAAAATCAACACTTTGCGATGTTTGATGTTGACTTTTCCTGCTTTATCTGCTTATTATGTTATATCTGGAGGCAAAAGATGACAGAAGCGGCACCTTCTACGATTCCTCCGCCGAGGCGGGGAGTATACAGGCGAAAGCCAAAATCCGATGGTACGGCACAGGATCCAGAGATTTGCATATACTGCGAAGAGCCAAGGCCTGTTCATTTTTGGAAATCATCAACAAAACCTGTTTGTATTATCTGTTATCAAAAGCACATCAAAGTTGAACCTTGTTCCATGTGCGGCGAAATAAGTACCGTTAGGCAACGTGATGAAAAGGGCGGAGCGATTTGCCACGCTTGTTATCAGCAGATACGACCCGATGAAATCTGCCGAGTTTGCAAAAAGCTCGGGAAAATCGTAGAACGGTTTCCTAACGGCAAGGGCAAATGCAGTGCCTGCTACCAACGAGAACGCCGTAAGAGATTGAAAGAGGATTCTAAGCCTTCATAGAGTGCCACTCCCCCGTTTAATAGCGGGGTGTTTTTTTACCTTGATTTACAGGATTAACACTGGGTAACAATCCAGTCAATCGGTTTGTAATCCTGAAAATCAAGGTAAAAAAAAGAGCACAGGGTTGTGCTCGAGTAGGAATTTTTGTTTTAGATGATTTTTGTGTAATAGACTCATCAAACTAGTAGGCAGCGACTTTCATCTCTACTTCGCCAAACTCGCTCACCATGGCTTGCTCGTATGCCTCGCAGAAAATATCAGGCGATTTCAGATCCACGAAATGAACGCCCTTGCTACGAAGCTTGCCGATGGCTTCCTCGATCTGTTTCAGATGTCTTAAAACATCAATGGGTTGAGCGAGCTGAACACCGCTTTGTGTGAGGTCGGCGGGCTCCATGATATCGTGGCGTACTTGATTGTACGTTTTCACGAGGTCGTAGAGCCTGTAAAGCAATGGGCGAATCATCTCCCATGCTTGGCAAGATCGGCAATCTTGAATAGTAAGTTTAATGTCGGCGATTGCTTGCAAAGATACTCCCATAATTGCCTCCTTGGCTATATTGATTAAAGCCTATTTTTAGATTTTTGTCAACCATTGCAGTTGTTATGTTAAGAAAAGAAAAATAAGAAATCTTTAATATAGTTATAGAAAATTCCGCTAAGAAGCGGAATGTTAGACTTTATAAACGTACCAGATCACGCAAACCCTCGAGAAGTTTGGTGTAAAAGGCTACGCCCTCGGGTTCTTTGCGGGTACGCGTAGATGGTATTGGCGGAAGCGAGGTAGGTGGTTTTTCCGCAATTTCGGTGAGAGCTTCGCAAAAATCTTCGAAGTTACCCGGTGCGAGCTCGACTCGAAATTTATTAATTACCCTGATAAGATCCTCAACCGCTACCCTGCGCTTCCAGGCAAAAGAAGATTCAAGAATCTGTTTTGCTTGTTTTTGATCGGCGCACTTGCGGGCAGGAACCGTGATAGTCAGATGAAAAACCTGGGCGTAATGGATGAGTTCATCTCTTAGAATGAAAAGAGCTCGATCAGCATCTAATTTTCTCCTAACTATTTGAAAGAGCGCTTTTTCGTTTACAACACTCATTTACAGACCCCTTTGCTGTTGGGTTGTAATATATCTTTAATGTTTGTTCAGAGCAAGTTTATTTTATAATATTAACTAAGAAATGACATCCTCCCCGGGTTCCGCTTCGCTGCACCCGGGGTTTCCATTGGTTATACTTCATGACAATCCAAAGCCCCGTGATTCTCCGGTTCGTTTATAACAACCTGAGCATCTGGGGTTTTTCTTTTTCATCTTGCTGTTCTATATAGGCTTTTATCCTTGCCTCATCCAAGCCTATACTCGAAACGAAATATCCAACACTCCAGATGCCGTCCTTATCGAGGTACATTCTATCTATAAAACCAAACTTTTTCCTTATACGCTGGCTTGATTGTGATTTTAAGGCTTGGACGGCATCGGATATTGCGATGTTGGGAGGTATCTCTATTTGTAGATGTACATGATCATTATCGGTATTAACTGCTTTAATGTGTAGTGTTGGATATTGTTTTACAGTTTTAAAGAGGCTTGATAGCAATTCTTGCTTCACATATTGCTTTAGCCATTTTCTCCTACACTTAGTACCCCAGACAATATGATATTGAAGTTCATAGGTTGAATGGTTTAGGCTTTGTATTCTCATGCAAGCTAGCTTGCCAGATTATTATTTATATTTCTAGAGTAATGAAAATCATGGCAATCTACCCGCCCGTTCATCCCCGGGTTACGGTTTCTTGCTGAGAAGTTTCACCTTTCTGCGACCGCCTCCACCCGGGGTTTCCTGGGATATAAAAAAACGCAGAGGGTTCTGCGTTTGAGCTGGGACTAAGCCACGAGCCGCAGTTCTGTTTCTTCCAGAAAGTACTCGGCGGATTGAGTGTGATTTGCAACCGACATAATACCAAGACGGCGCTGGCCTTCGGGGAGTGTAAGACCCGAAATCATGTAAGGAACGACACCGTTCTCGCGACCTGCTTTATAAAGGAGATACCCCAGGGCTTTTGCAACATCTTCGAAGGTTTTGAGGCCGGCTTTAGGCTCGATGATTTTGCAAGCCACCGCCCAAGGCGAAAATTCCAAGCGAGAGGCGAGTGCATAGGCATAAGTTCCGGCAGTAACGCGAGCATTGGCCTCGGTGAGCCAAATCTTTCCGGTGGGTTCGTGATACACCGCATCAAAACCAATGATGCCGTTGTAACCCATGTTGATAGCATGCTTCAACAATGGTTCGACCAAGATTCTCAACCGTGCAGCCACGTTTGGGTCAACTCCTTCATCGTGAGATGAGATGATGTTGCCTTTGTGAACGAAGCCATTTTGAATCTGACGGCTGGTACCAATGTAGGAAACTTCGCCATCAAGAATCAGCCATTGGTTACTGATGGGGATGTGCGGATGAATCCATGCTTCCACAATGAGTTCGTGGCCGGCGTGAGTTTTGCAAAATTCCGCGTGGCCATTTTTAAACCAATCGCAGAAACCATCACCACTTGCGAGGTCGGTGCGTTTCACAACAATACGATCCATACCAAGACGTTTGGCTTGAGTCTCGACTCGCCAAACCGCAGAATGAAGATCTGTTTCGGTCCAGGATGCAGGAAGTATTAGGTGCGGCGGAAACATGCCGAAATCATTTAGCTTATCGGCTACTTTGCGAACGTAAGCTTTATCAGCCATCTTCTCGGCAATGGTGGGATCACAGGAAAGCGTATCCGACCAATTGATTTCGAGCCGACGAACCAACTCTTCTTCGAGAGGAGTTGTACGGAAAAAATGAAGGCGCTCGCCATCTCTCACTCTATTTGCAAGAGCAGAAAAAATCTCTTCGGAAGACTTGAGCCCTTGGAACATGCATTCGTGAGGAATCTCGATAATTTCACGTGGAGCGAGTCCTACATCGCGGAGCCAAGGAAGAATGCTTTTGTCGGCACTTGCGCCAACATAAACAGTATCTTCAAAAAAATAGGAACGCTCAACATATATTCGCGCAGGACCAAGCTCGGTTTGCGAATCGGGACTTGCACCAAGCAGAAGATGGTCGAAACCGTTGATTTGATGAAGGCTCAACGTACGAATTGATCTCGGGAACATAACGCCTCCTTTGTTGCCTAAAGAACGAAAAACCACCTCGGTGAGGTGGCTCATGCAAACGCAATGAAACTTCAACCTCACCCCAGGATAGGAGTAAAGAAGAAGAAAACAAATGCGTTTTTGAGCATGCGCTTATAGTACTGACTTCAATAAATTTCGTCAATACCAATCTTTGAACCAGGATTTGCCAGGATTATCGCTCAATTATTTACAGGATTATTTTTTTATATTAATTCATCATGTTGAAAAATATTTGATAATAATCCTGTAAATCCTTAAAAAATCCTGGTACATCCTGGTTTGCAATTAAAAAACCCGCTCTAGAGCAGGAAGTTTTTTGGATTTTGGCCGGAAGTGGCCGAGAAAACTAGATGGAGAGGGTGAGGAACGGGAACTCGCGAGCCTTGGGCTTGTCGAGGTAGATCTCGATATGATCTTGTTCGGCGAGGCGATAGCCCACAAACAAACCTTCGGTTTCGATGAGGCCGATCATCATGATCGAGGTGTTGACGACCTCTTCCCAGCCGAGGATTAGGTCATCGGCAACATTGGTGATGCTGGCGACCTTGCAAGTGTTGCCAACTTGGTTCACGAAGAACGTAGCGACGTTGTCCACGATCTTGACTCGAGAGAACGAGATCATGGCGGGTTCCACGTGATCTTCGATCACCTTCCAGGCGTCGATGTTGGTGAAGGCGAGCGGGTTTTTGGATACCGTGCCCAGTTCCAGCGTTACGATGCCGGTGCCCTGGAAATGCTGGTTGATACGAATGCCATAGTAGCGCCGATTGGTGAAGTCGTAGCGTACACTCGTGACGCCGATGCTGTTGTCGGGAGTAAGGTTCAGAATGCGCTTGTCGCCTAATACGACGAACTGGCTGGTAGCCTTGGTGCCATACCCAACACCGTAGAACTCGACAATCCCATGGCCGTACTTGTCTTTGACCGTCTTGATCTGTTCGAGAACCGGAAGCCAGGCGATGGCATCGATGCGGCCTTCGGAGTGGATTTCGATATTCTGCATGTCTTTGATGTTGGCCCAGGCCATGAGCGCCGGGTAGTTGGGCGCTGCAATGAGCGCCTTGCCCTTGGTTGCAGCGTCGAGTGTGCCCGTGATGTATGGCACATGAACGTTGCCGTTTGTTGCGTCGTAGAAGATGCCGGCGATGCGATCGACCGTGAGCCCAAGCCGGGAGATCTCTGAAGCGAGCTTGCCCACCGGTACGGTGAAGGTGCTTGCCTTGATCATGTTGTCGTTGCGGCCCACGGTACTGGTGCTATTCTTCGTCATGCCCAATTCCCCTCATTAGGAAGGTGCTGTTTTTCCAATGCCTTGATGCATTGGAGGCTGGATTCTAACAGGAGTGATTCTTTGGGTCAAGGGTTTGATTGTGGATTGGAGTTATTAACGAGGCTCGTGACTTTGAACTTGTCCTTCTTTATTAAAATAAAAACGGTGATTGACTGCACCGCCGGCAAGAACTCCCGGAAGCCAGATGGGATCATCTTCCCACATTTGATTATATGGAATTTGGTCGAGTGAATACCACGCAGGTAGCATCTCTTCCGATTCGATTGGTTCACCTTGAATTGCCATTGTAACGTAGATGTGACACTCCGTGTTCCAATCGGGATTATTTATAAAGACAAATTCAACCACACCGCGATGCTCGAGATTTATACAGTCGATACCAACCTCTTCCTTTGTTTCACGAAGACAAGCGTCTTCGATGGATTCGCCGGGTTCAACTTTGCCACCCGGACCGTTCCATTTGCCAACACCAAAACCGCGCTTTTTCATTGCGAGCAGGACTTTTCCATCAATAATAGGGTAGCAAAGGGTGGTGAGTTTCATAACTAAATAACATCGTACAAGACTGAAATAAACATAGAAAAATATATCCGCTTGATGCTATCTGAATAGTTGTTAATCTTATTTTTTTTTAAAACCGACAACTACAATTTAATATTTATGGGGATACCAGATTATAATCTTAATAAATTTTTTTTCCGCTTGGCTCAGGACGTTGACCATAATCTTCATAATAAACATAAAGTGATTGTTTGTGTATGCTGCCATCGGGCAAAATATGCGTCCCAGGCATACAAGACATTACATCATGTTCCTTCTCTTTTTTATCAGCCGATTCCGCTCTCCCTGAGTAACGCGATAGCCTCGTCCCTTTAATGGGCAGATCTAATTCTTTACAGAGTTTATATAGCGGATCCAGCGCCTCTTTTTTAAATTTTTCCACCTTCTCCAATTCTTCGGGCGAATCGGTCAACGGTTCCTTAAAAAACAGTATTTCTGGTTTTGTGGGAGCAAGTGTTTTTAATACCCGCTCCATACTTTCACGGTATTTACTGGCATCACCATGAGAAGTTCCTTTTTCGTATGGATGTACGCTTATTCGGGGAGTGGCAAGTAAATGAGCAGATGAGCTGGAAAGCTTTTCTGCACCGCGTTGCGCAATTTTATCGGATAGTGGCCAGCCGGCAGTTGTAATGTGTACTTTTCTTCTCTGTGACGCTATAGCTTTAACGACATCACCATAATCAGCGGGTAAGCCATCTTCATGCAAAAATGCAGTGTCCCTATAATCGAATGGGTCACTATCGTAATAATTTTCTATTTCGACCAATTTAAGTGGTCCGGTTTTTTTTAAGTTGAATATTTCACCAAAGTGAAAATGTTTTGGTAGATTTTTAAGATGCCTCGGTAAATTTATAACTTCAAAAAAATGTTTTACTTCCGGTTTGGTGTTTACTTTGTCTAAAAATTTGGCAAACTTTTCCCTGTCTTCGGTTTTAAGGTATCCAAATCCATCATTTATGTACCAAAAAAATCTTTCCGCATCATCAATCTCCCGCCCGTTTATAATTTCCCTGTTCCCCCACCCCTTAATAATCTCTGCGAGGAAGGCTCTAAATTCCTCATCTTTAAATAATCTTAACATGACATCTCTATAATCCTGATACGCTTTTTCAACAACTCCCTCTTGTTGGTGCATTTTTTGTGCTATCTTCAAAATAGCTGGAAATGGCATTATTTCAACTTTTTTATCCGCGGCGGCGGCACAATGCCCGCATTGATGACGGCACCCTTTTGTTATCTGTACGTTTGCCAACTCTATACCAAATAACTCTCTCTCCTCCTTAGGTGATACATGTAAATCCTCAAAATAATCCAAATGTGGATTTTCTACTGTTGGCAGATGGAGTTTTAATTCTCTAAGTCCATCCAGCGCCTCTGTATTAGATGAATCTTGCTTGAGTTTGCTTAAAATTTCTTGAACTTTTTGTTGAATTTGTCGACCTTTTTCAGTTAAGGGATATTTTTGATATAAGAAGGCCTTGGCGATCTTGAATTCAACGGGAAGTTCTTTTTCGCGCCTTTCGGGTTTTTGAGCGAAAGGATTTTCTTGATGCAACAGAATGGGTAAATGAAATTTTTCCATATAAAGTTATAGTTTAAGTAATAATATCTTACAGTATAGCCCTCTATAAAGGAACTGCTTTCAAATAAACCCTTGCCAGCTTGACGTCTGATCGTACCTTGTAAATCGTCGAGCTGAGCTCGATTACACGTCGTACAATGCTGATGTTAACCGAGGTAATGTGTAAGGATTTAGATAAAAAGACGTTATTTGGTATATTGGGGCTAACTAAAGAGTAAGTAAAGAATTGTTATTATGCAAAAGTTTGATGTGGTAATTGTTGGAGCTAGTTTTTCGGGACTTACTTTGGCGCATCATCTACCAAAAAATTTATCTATATTAATAGTGGATCAAAAACCAAACGTTGGATCGACGGTTGAATCTACCGGGTTAATCACGACTAAAACTTATAATGAACTGAAAACTTTTTTTGATATTGATAGATATATAACGAATTCAGTTTCATCAATTTGCGTTGTGGCTCCATATTTTAAAGATCATTTTATTTCGAGTACGAGTGAGCCGTGGATTTACCAAACTGATACTCGCGGATTGGTAAAGGCGCTGGCAGATAGTGTTCCTGAAAATGTAACAATAAAAACAGGCGTGAGATTTAATTCTGTTAAAGATGTTGACGGTAAGTCGGTTGTTACATTGCAATATAATGGAGATACCGAGGATGTTGTTACTAAGTTTTTAGTAGGAGCGGACGGCTCACGTTCCTCTGTTGCCAAAGCCGTGAAGGGGCTTGATGTTCATCAAAAATTTTTATTTGGTTATGAAAAAGTAATCTTTGGTAAAATTTTGCTGGGAGAAAATCCCGAGGAAACGATTTATCATTATTGGTTTGGATCTTTCTCTCTTGGTTATGGTGGCTGGATATCGCCTACTTTTATCGAGAGCAAACCAGCTTTTAGAATCGGGCTTGCTAAACACATGAAGGATAGAGGTGAAGCGGTTGAATTGCTGGATAAATTTATAAATAAATTATGCGAAGAAAGAATGATAGATGTTGATGCAAATGATAAGGGAGTTGCTTATGCGTTTGGAGGAATAATTCCCATTGATGGAGTTTTAAAAAATATTGCCAAAGACAACATTATGCTTATAGGGGATGCGGCGGGCTATTGTGGAGCTTTTGCTGCCGATGGAATAAAGGGGTCTGTGGTATCGGGTAAAGAATCAGCAAAATTGATAGTTGATTACTTTGCTGGTGATGCGAGTGCTGCTTATAAACTAATTGAAAATATTGAATCAAGTTCCGGATTAATTTCTTACTATAAAAAACAATTGCGCTATCGCTGGCTTTGGAATCAAATGAAAAATGACCAAACCTTTACAGCGATGTATGACATTATACAAAAAGAACGAGGCTCATTTCTTGACCAGTTTTGTGATAGCAAAGACTCAAAAAAGAGCTTAACCAGGACGGTTTTGCGAGTAAAGTATTTGCCCTCTCTGGTATTGTATTCTGTATATATATTGGTAGATATGCTGTTTGGTCAGTTGAAAGGTTAAAAAATCTTGACTCATGGCTAGTTTCTGCTAATCTAAATGTATATGAATGAATTAACTATATTTTTCTCAGCGCTTATGTTCCCACTTATTATATTTATAGGTATCGTTATCCTTGCTTCTATTAAGCAAGTTAACCAATATGAACGCGGTATAAAAATGCGTTTTGGTAAGTTTGTGGGCGTTATTGAGCCGGGATGGAGATTAATCATCCCAGTCATTGAAACAATGGTAAAAATGGATATTCGCATTAAAGCTGCAGACGTTCCTTATCAAGAGACAATTACTCAAGACAATATCTCTTGTAAGATCAACGCTGTTATTTATTACAGAATCGCTGACCCAGCCAGAGCTTACTTAGAAGTAGAGCATGTTATGATTGCAGTTAGCCAATTAGCACAAACCACAATGCGCAATGTTTGTGGTGAGCAGACTTTGGATCAATTACTTTCAAGCCGTGAAGAAACTGCACTGAAAATTAAAGATATTATTGCAAAGCATACCGCGGCTTGGGGTGTAGAGGTTGGCAGTGTGGAGTTAAAAGATATCAGCTTGCCGGATGACATGGTTCGTACAATAGCCAAACAAGCAGAAGCTGAGCGCGAGAAACGCGCGGTAATCATCAAATCCGAAGGTGAGTTGGCAGCTGCGAATAATTTGAAAAATGCTGCGGCAATTCTATCTTCATCACCGGGAGCTTTGCACTTGCGTACACTTTCAACCTTGAATGATCTTTCATCAGATCAATCAAATACGGTAGTATTTGCGATGCCACTTGAAATCCTCAGAGCGTTTGAGAGGTTTGGGCAGAAATAGCAAATCCCCCATACCCCCTTTACTAAAGGGGGTTGCGATGGAAACGGCCGGAAACGGTCGTTTTTCTTTTTGTCAACGCATGTTGTATTGTTTGTGTATTATGACAATAACAGTAAAAATTATTCCTAATGCAAAAACCACCGAGGTTGTTGGTTATGAAGGGAAGATATTAAAGATAAGAATCGCTGCACCGGCGATAGAGGGTAAGGCGAATAAAGAACTCATTAAGATTATGGCGGAGATTTGTGATTGCGCACCGAGTGAGATTGAGATTTTGAAGGGCCATACTTCTAAAACGAAATTGCTTGATGTACCGACGCTTCCTGAGGTTTAATCGAGTGTGATAATATAGATTTAATATGAATGAAAATTTATTTGCACCAAAGCCCAAGGAAGTTGCACCGACATTAAAATCACCGAATATGGAAGAGGTTATAGATCCTATTAAGGAAAAACCGGAAGGATTCAAATTACGTGATGTTCCTGAGTGGGAAGTTAGAGCAAGAGGCACTATATCAACTTCGGAATGTGGGGGTGCACCAAATCAACAAAGTGAGCTTGATGACACGGACAAAGGAACACTTAGGGCGGCATAAAAAAGATCCTCGTGAAAGCGAGGATTTTATTTATCTCGAACCGGCAAAGAACTGGAAAGATCGTGCTCGTGGCCGTGAATAACGTTTAGCGCTACAACCATATGAGTAGATATTTCATTTAATGGACATTCATAACGACTTAAAAAAAATTCTCGGTTCATGATGGTAACGATACAGGCAACAGGACGGTAAGCTAATGAACGATCCAGATAGATTGCATCACCTCCATAAAAATAGTGCGTGCGCCCATTGGCGTTTGTTGGGGTGGGTCCGTATCCAGAAGATAAAATGCCCTCCAGATTGCCCTCGAGCCTGAGTAGAAAGACCGGGTCGATAGAGTTTGGCACGACATCTATCATAGCTTTTCGAATGCGATAAAGTAGTTCAACAATATCAATTACCTGGGCACCGTATATTGGTTTATCAAATTCCGGAGCAATTGGATAAAGATGAATCGGTTCATCCATTGGGATCTCCTTATGGTGTGCTTGTGTAAGATTGTAGGAAATTAAGTGAATTGTCAATCATTTTTATGATTGTGTTTTACTGGCACTGGATCCTCCCCTCCCTCGCTCCAAGGATTACATCGCATGATGCGCCAGATTGTCATTGGTATACCGCGGATGATACCGAAACGTGAAATTGATCCGTAACCGTATTCGGAACAGGTAGGATGATATTTACAAACTGGATATGGAAGCAGGTGCGAGAGCGGGCCGTGATCGAGTGAGAGGGTTTTTTGATAAATAACAATCATGCCGCGGATTATTCTGCGGGGAATCCAAATCATCCAATTTAATAAACCTTTTGGGGGCATTTCTTTAACCATATTGTCTTGAACCTTGATTCGCTCGATTAATTGATTAACGCGATTATCTGAATTTTTTATGTATTCTTTTGTATTCTAAACTTCTTGCACCGAAATTTATTAATAATCCAACTTCTATTTTATACGCTTCTAAATAATTAAATGCCTGAGCTAAATGAACATCTTCTAGTCGAGTTAGACTCAACCCTAATCTTATCTTCAACGAAAAAGTCAACTCTCCTTGTGCCCACCTTATAGTTTTTATACATTAAAGGAAGTTCTTTTTCACTTTCAAGCACCATTCCTTGTAATGACATTTACACAGCCATTGCCCTTTGATATACAACTTCCTGAAAACCATTTCCTAGTGCACGATGAACGCTCATCGCACAACCAATAATCTTATGTGTAATTTCTTCGTATGACATGTAATCATGCTAATCGAAAAAATCGAGCGAATCAAGGTTCAAGTTTTCCTCGGTTTAACAAACCGTGCTCCATGGGCAAGCTTGCCTTTGCCGAGTTCTTTCTTGGCACGAGGTGAGAGTTTGAGTGGGCGCTTCATTGTGTATTCGATTTTTGTGATCATGTGAGCCACATCTTCACGCATCGAGATGTAAGGAGCAGTGAGTGTTTCGCGCTTTAAGATGAAGATGAATTGGTGGCCATTTGGAAAATCTTTGATGAGTTCTTTTACTGCGGAGCGAAAGCGACGTTTGGCACGGTTACGATCGACAGCTTTTTTAAAAACTTTTGTAGAAATGATGAAGCCGATTTTAGCCGAGACATCTGTGGGCTTGGGAGTTTCTTTTGATGGGTGAACGGCGCGTACGCGGAGTGTTGAGAAGACACCGTAAATCGAGCGACCCTTGGTTGCCATGGTTGCGAAGTCCTTGGTTTTCTTTAAACGATTATCTCGATCTAACATAGACTGATTATACTAATAGCAAATGGCTAATGGCAAATAGCAAGAGTTACTTTTGCTTCTCTTGCTATTTGCTATTTAAAAACGGGCCTAAGCCCGTTTTTTTTATGCTTGTGCGGTTACAGAAACTCTTGCGCGGCCTTTGGCTCGGCGGGTAGCTAAAACCTTACGTCCATTTTTTGTGGCCATGCGTGAGCGGAAACCGTGTTTCTTTGAGCGTTTGCGGGTATTTGGTTGATATGTTCTTTTAGTAGCCATACATCTTAAGCTATTAGCTGATAGCGGATAGCTGATTGCAAGCCGCCTTGTTATGAGGCTTAAAATATCAGATATTCGTTTTTTTGGCAAGAGATAGCGAATATTCCCCAATGTTGTGTTGACATATATGATGTTTTCGGCTAGGTTAAGGGCAGTTCATTAAAACAAGAGGAGTTGCGGATGAATGATAGATTGGAAAAATGTAGGGTCTTTGTTGCGCCATCTCTGTGCCTGGTTGAAAAGCCGGTTTGGAGCGAATCCCTACCACTGCTTGCGAATGTGGTAAACGCAGTACGTGAAGATGGCAATGCACAAATACTTCAAAGTATCAGCTTTGAAGAAAATAGCGACCACAATGTGCGGGTTATGCAAGCCTACTCAAACTTTTTCAGCGTGTTCTGCTGTGATATGGATATACACGTTTCCAATGTTGCAAACATCGACGAATCCTACTTTGTGATAACTCTACGCCTCGGCATGGTAAGACCATTGGGGCAGAAGGCATAGCGACCTTACTTTTATTGTAAAAGACGCGATTTACGCGTCTTTTTTTGATGTTTATTTAATGATTGTTTATCGAACCTCGAAAGTTACAGAGACGTAAGAAGTGACTTTTTGTGATCCGGTTTCGATTGACGGTTCGGGTATGGCTTTTTCAGAAACCATCATGTCCATAGCATAATATGGTTGAGGTGATGGCAATCCCCCACCGGCCTCAGAGAAGGAGACGACGCGAACTAATGTTAAACCAAGCTCGTCGGCGAGTTCTTTGGCTTTTGCTTCTGCATCTTTGATGGCATCGAGGCGTGCAGCTTGTTCGAATTTGGAAGGATCGTCGATAGTGAAGTTTAGACCACCCACTTGATTAGCACCTAGTTTGCCGGCTTCGGCGAGGATTTTGGATGTGTTAGCCTCGTCGCGAACTTTGATTTGAACGTTTTGGTTTATCTCATATCCGGCCTCTACCCTTTCACCATCTGTCCAATCATATAGTGGATTTACACTGAAATTTAGAGTTTTTACATCTGCATCTTTAATATCAAGGCCTTTTACCATTTCGATGATGCTGTTCATCTTATTGGTATTTTCTGTTTGGATAGCTTCTACGGTTTCTCCGTTGGTAACGACACCTAGAGTAATTGTGGTTAGATCCGGCTTAGCATCAACCTCGCCCTGTCCGTTAATGGTGATTGTATCGCGAACATCGCGGCCGATGTAGTTGTATTGTTGAAGTGAGTTGCGGGTTAAAACTCCTAGATACACAACGAGGACAAGGCCTACAATGGTACCGATTACATATAGAAGATTTTTCATAACATTTAACGAAAAAAGATAAGGGATAAAGAAATGGCCTGTTTATTTTAGCACTTTTTTTAAAAAAAACGTAGTAGAGGAAAAAGGTATCAACAAGGTATACAACCCTATACACAGTATGTGATAAGTTATCTACAGAGATATACATCATGTGGATATTGAATTAATTTACCGACTGGCCTTGACATTTATAGCTTTTACCAATAATCTACAAACCGCACACAACTCAGATCAGGAGAATGTAATGCATAGCGCAATAATAAACCTACAAAAGACACTGGCTTGCCACGGGGCACTTTATGGGATCATTAACTTGTTCCCTCGGGATACAGACCCGACAGAGGTAATATTGTCTAATGCAGAAGCTCGTGAGGAGGGTCATGATTTGCTGGTTGGTGATATATATAGGATAGATGACGTTTATTCTTTACGTGTCTTTATAACGATAGATGGGCCAAATAAGCGCACAAATAACAACCTGAAGTATTCTGTAAAGTATGCAATCTATCGTCATGCGGTTGCGGTCATATCCTTTAATTTTGATGAACCATCATTTGATGTTTGTAGTGTAATTATTGATAGAGGTCGAGTGCTACGACACCTACCACAAAAAGTACAAAGTCTCTTTGTTGGTAATAATGATGAACTTGTACTAAATACTTCTCAATCAGAAGCTTTGTTGCAACAAATCGTGCAATCACTTATTGATCGTTCGCAATGAGCCCTCAAATCCTCGAGTATGAGGATTTTTTTAATTTTTATTAACTTTTACTTGGAATCCTTTGTTGTGTTCACAAAGGTTTTGTTAAGGTATACTATGCAATTATCAACTGTCTATCCACATGTTTGACAGGGTGTTGCGGGGCTGTTGATATTTAGATAATTATTACCCCTAATCTGCGATCCTTCTTATGAATCCTAATGAAATTTGGCAGGCTACACTTGGAGAGTTGGAGCTCACACTCTCTAAAGCCAACTTTACGACTTGGTTTAAAAACACGTTTATTTCACAAATGGAAGAAAATAAAGTGATTATTGCGGTACCAAATACTTTTACAAAAGCTTGGTTAGAAAAAAAGTATCATGACGCTATAGTTAGAGCTTTAAGAAACGCCACAAACAACACAATACGTGAAGTCATGTATAGAGTAGAGGTTCGCAACACCACCTTGGTCCAGGGGCTATCCACCACCCCGGGAATGGAAAGCAGCTATTCGGTTGAAGCTGCTGATGAGCAAAGCTTGCACGCACCCAGTACAACAAGAAGAGCCGGTAGATAGTACAAATGGTGTAGGTTTAAATCCAAAATATCATTTTAATAACTTTGTTGTTGGTAAAACCAATGAGATGGCACATGCATCAGCGCAGGCTGTAGCGGCATCCCCCGGCGTAACCTATAACCCGCTTTTTATCTTTGGTGGCGCGGGATTGGGAAAAACTCATCTTTTGCAGGCAATTGGTCACTATATTGCGGAAAACAATCCAAACGCAAAAGTTCATTATGTAACTTGTGAAAGATTTACCAATGATTTTATACAATCGGTTCGCGGGGGAAGAGCTAAGGAATTTAAAGATTTATATAGAAATTTAGATGTATTGCTTGGTGGACGATATCCAATTTATTGCGGGTAAAGAAGGTACGCAGGAGGAATTTTTCCATACTTTTAACGCACTACATCAATTAAACAAGCAGATTGTTATTGCTTCAGATCGCCAAGCAAAAGACATCCAGGGCTTAGAATCCAGATTGTTATCCAGGGTTGAGTGGGGAATGACAGCAGACGTATCAAGCCCTGATTTTGAAACCAGGGTAGCTATTCTTGATAAAAAATGCCAAGAAAAGAATTATAATTTGACCACAGAGGTTTTGAGATATATCGCAGGAACAGTGCAGTTGAATGTTAGAGAGCTTGAAGGCGCGCTTAATAAAGTTATCGCCTATCATCAATTTAAAAATATTGAGCCGACCATGGCATCGGTGCAAAGTTTATTGCAGAGCTTTGTGCCATCCGTACCAAAACGAACGATTACTCCACGAAGGTTGCTCGAGATTGTAACTGCTTATTATGATATAAAAATGGAGGATTTGATGGGAAAAAGCCGCGAACAAAGGTTTGCCTTTCCAAGGCAGGTGGCTATGTTCTTGCTTCGCGAAGAGGCTAAGTGCTCTTTCCCGGCTATTGGTAAGAATATTGGCGGACGCGATCATACAACAGCCATGCATGCGTGCAATAAGATAAACGGGTTGGTAAAATCAGACGAGCAATTAAAACGTGATATTAGTTTGATGCGTGAGAAAATCTACATGGGTGGAACCTCGGGATAAGTAAGTTATAACCCTGTGGGAAAGAAGGTGGATAATAAATTTTGGCACAAAACCTTCCCCAGACCTTGTTTGTTTGTGCACCGGATCATCCCATGCTCATACACACGGCTGTGGAGGAAGTATAAGCTAAACCAAGCGACGAAACCGAGTTATCCTATGTCATCCACAAGCTTATTACTATTATTACTACTATTTATATAAATTTATTAACTTATAATAATAACCTTACGAATTACGAATCTGAACGAATTACGAATCGGTAAATAAAACCATTCGTAATTAGCGCAAATTCGTAATTCGTACTGAAAAAAGGTATGAAGTTCTCGTGTACACAAGAAAATCTATTACAAGGTCTTTCCATGGTAAGCCATATTACAGGAAAGAATATCAACCTACCGGTTCTGGGAAATGTTTTGATTAAGGCAGAGAAAACCGGTATTCAATTACATACAACTAATTTGGAAATTTCGGTTAGCTGTTCTATTCGCGGTAAGGTGGATGAGGATGGTGAGTATAGTGTGCCAGCTAAGGTGTTTATGGATTTTGTGAATCTTGTTACCAAGTGGCAAGGTTGAGTTTATTTTAAAGGATGATGGTTTGGAGGTTGTTTCGAGCGATCAGGAGACTGTGATGCGTGGAATGCCGGCCAGCGAGTTCCCTCTTTTACCAAAGCTACAAAAGAATCATACATTTACTTTAAAGGCTGCAGATGTTAAGCGGGCTGTCAGCAGGGTTGTGTTTTCCGTTTCGATGTCGGAATCAAGACCGGAGCTTTCGGGTGTGGCTTGTTTCTTTAACAGCTCGGGAAACGAGGGTAAGGTTGCGCTGGTTGCGACAGATTCTTATCGCCTTGCTGAGCATTTGATTGGAAGCGGGGACTCGAGCAAACAAACTACGATTTTGGTGCCGGCTCGTGCTATGAGTGAGATTCAGAGAATTATCTCATCATATAAAGATGATATTGAGCCGCCGGAAGAAGTGGGTGGAGTGTTTCGGACAATCAATTGGTTGTGAGTTATGGTGCGGTTGAGTTGACGACTCGGTTGATAGAGGCAACTTTTCCGGATTATCAAAATATTATTCCAACGGAGTTTAAGACACACGCTGGTTTTATCGAGGAGTGAGTTGCAGAAGGCTGTGAAGACAGCAAGTTTGTTTTCTCGGAAAGAGATTAACGATGTTCATATTACACTTGATCCTGAAACCGGGATTTGTTCGATTGAGTCTTCGGATGAAGGAACTGGTAAAACGAAAGCGCGAATTAAAGGTGAGGTTACAGGTGAAGCGAATTCCGTGGTTTTGAATTTTAAATATCTTTCTGATGGTTTGAATGCTTTTGATACGGATAGAGTTAAACTGGCAATTATTGGAGCTATGTCGCCGATGCTGATTTTGCCAGAGAAAGCTGAAGATGCGGATTATAGGTATCTTGTTATGCCGATACGGCAGTAACTTCGATAAAATAATAAATCGCAAATAATAAATAACAATGATGGAGTCGAGCTAAGCTCGATTCTTTTGTAATTTTATTTTTGGGACGTTCAGGATTGGTAGGATGTGAATATAAGAACTGAAGAGACGTTTCGTTGGGGCGTCTTTTGGTTAAAACAAAAACCGCAGGCGAGGTTGCGTGCGGTTGTGGGGTTGGTGAGATTTGATGACCAGAGTGTTATTTATGTTTACTTTTTTTGCGAATTTGTCGAAGCCGAGTTTGATCATGTGGTTGTAGGCGAGGTGGTTGTCGGAAAGTTTTGCTCCACTCATTAACTTATTTACGGCTTTGTCTGCTCGCCACACCCAGGCGCAATGTTTGGATGTCTTTACTCCGTCAGACGTGAAAGTCCATTCTTTGAATTGGGCTGCATAGATTGAATATATGATGCCCAAGATCGCTTCCAACCAAGGTTTGTGCTCTGTTTCGGTCTCGGGGTTTTGCATATCACCGCTATCAAACATTTCCAGATTCTTATCGCGGCCCCAGTTGTTGTGCTTATTTGTTTTTGAACCATGATGCCAAGTGCTAGTGATCCAAATTACCGGTTTGCCGATCTTGAGACACTCTTCCACTACATTGCGGCCACATGGTTCTTCTGCGCCACCCGCTTGTGTCGGGAAGAATAAATCTGACACGACCCCATCAGCTTGGGGGATTAGCGGAAGCGCCTCTTTGAGGGTTTTGGCTCGAGTGATGTCGAGCGCGATTGGAAATTCTTGTTCAGTTAGTATTTTTTCAAAATCTGCAAAATGCTCATTGCGGTCTTCTACTACCAATAGTTTCAGCTTGTCATTACACATGGTAACTCCTTTGTAATAGGTACTGGATATAAGTAATCAGAAATATTGATAATTGTCAATAGTTCCTATCAAAAAATCACCGAATGACTCGGTGATTTTTTATTGATTATTGGAATTTGGTTATTGGTTATTCCAGAACGTTACGGATCGATGGTCAGTTTTACATCGTCGCCCTGAATAGTGGAGCCGTCTTTACGAACCGCATAAGGTGTTAGGGTGGCTTTGCCTATTTCGGGCATGCTCACCCAGTTGATTTGGTTGTTGTAACTATCGGGCGAGAGAATGGAGCCGATAAGTTGTGTAGAACCTTTTTGTTCGTATTTTAGATCTATTCTTTGAATATCACTGATTTCGTTCACTTGAATGAAAACTGGGATTGGGAAACTGACCCCACTAATGCGCGTACCTGCCGCCGGTGCGGTGATAGATATATTGATGGGTGCTAGGTCGGCATTGAGGTTGATGATTACATGGGCCTCGTTGTTGTTGCCAGCATCGTCTGTGATTTTGACAACCACCTCATGATAGCCACGAGGGATGTTGTTGGGGATGTGTGCGTTGATGGTGCCGGAGCCGGTCGTTTCTCCGATTACCGTATCCTGGATTTTAGCTTCGATGCGAGCGATGTTACGTTGTGCTTGTGCATTGATATTGATGTTGAAACTGCGTGAATAAATATTGGCGTTATTTTCGGGCGAGGTGATGGAGATTGATGGTTTGCTGTTAACCGTATGAACATCATCATATTCTGTGGGTGCGGTGGTTGTTGTGTTCCACTCCTCTTTTGCTATCCAAGCCTGAACCGCACTTTCCCATGCACTAAATTGTGGGTCGCTCGCAGGGTTGGTTGGTGCAGGGCCTTGAGGATCGTTTTTATCGACGTACCAAAGAATGTTGTGGCCTTCGTAAAAATCTTTTTCTTCGATAAATTCAGGTGGTGTGTATTCAGTTGCGATTTTACCGCTGACCGTATCTATTTTAAGCGTCTTTTTAAATGATTTACCTGTTAAAACAGGTTTACTGGTTGTTATTGGTGGAGGTGCTTTAAATTGTTCGGCCGGCATATCGGCTGTGGCGCGTTGCATGTAGTTGTGCCAAACGGGAGCTGCGATAACCGCACCATCTGCACCACGCTCCATTTCTTCGCCTCTACTGTTACCAGCCCAAACGCCGGCAACCAAGTTTGGTGTGTAGCCCATTGTCCAAGCGTCTTTGTTGTTGTTTGTGGTTCCGGTTTTTGCTGCGACCTGGCGGCCGGGAAGAGTTAATAAACTTTGTCCGAAGGTGCGTACACTGTTATCGGATAAAACATTTGAGATAGTTAGTGCCGCGTCTTCCGGAATTACCTGTTCGCCATCCGATTGTTTCCATTCGTATAAGGTTTCACCTTTTGAGTCGATGGTTTTTAGAATACTTGTTACAGGATATTGCACACCACCATTTGCCATAGCGGCGTAGGCATTGGCATGTTCTATGAGTTTGACTTCACCACCACCAAGCACAAGCGACATTCCGAAGCGACTGCGGTCTGCGAAGGTTGTATAGCCAAGTTGTTCGGCGAAATCGATAACGCGTTGAGTGCCCACCAAGTACATCATTTTTACAGCAGGGATGTTTAGGGATTGTTGTAGTGCTTGGCGGACCGTAAGTGGGCCGCTGAATTTTAAACTGTAATTGTTGGGTTTATAGGGACCGATTTCTGTATTAAAGACAGTGAACACATCCCAAAGGACGGTTTCGGGAGTGTAGCCTTTAATGAAGCCGGCTGTGTAAACGATTGGTTTAAAGGATGAACCTGGTTGGCGCGGGCGGAGTGTAACGTTTACTTGGCCATCGATATCATCGTTGAAGAAATCAGCGGAACCAACCATTGCCAAGACCTGGCCATTTTTAGGATCAATTGAAACCAAGGCTGAATTTTCGTATCCATAGCGTTCGCCATTTTTTTCTACTCCGGCTTTAACTTCTTCATCGGCGATTTGTTGTTTATCCCAATCTAAAGTTGTAATAACACGAAGTCCTCCTTGTTCTACAACCTTTTGTCCGTACTCTTCGATTAGTTGATCACGGACATACATTACAAAATGAGGGGCTTTTATATCACTGATTTTTCGTGGCTGGATTTTTGCTAAAGTATCTATTGCTTTTGCATCAGTTGCTTCTTGATCCGATATATAGCCTTGATCGGCCATTGCATTTAATATTGTATGTTGCCTTTGAACCAGTAGTTCGCGGTTGTCGCCACGTGAACCGGTTCCGTAAGGGTTGTAGAGATCGGGGGCTTGCGGCATAGCTGCCAAAAGAGCAGCTTCATCAAGTGTTAGGTCGTTAGCTTTTTTTCCAAAGTAACCCTCGGCGGCGGCTTCAATGCCATACAGGGTTGAGCCATAAGGAATTTCGTTTAAATAAAGTTGTAGTATTTGATCTTTGGTGAATTTACGTTCGAGTTGAAGTGATAAGAGCAGTTCTTTAAGTTTGCGTGTGTAAGTACGTTCGTTTGTTAGAATTGCGTTTTTTACAAACTGTTGAGTGAGGGTTGATGTTCCTTCCACCCTTTTATTTTGTAGGAAGCCGATTGTAAAAGCGCGTACAAGCCCTCTCCAAGAAACTCCATGATGTTCATAGAAACTTTTATCTTCAATTGAAATGGTTGCATTTTTTATGTAATCCGGCATGTCGGAGAGTTTTACGAGTGTACGGTTTTCATCTCCATGAACTTCGTATAAAAGTATTTCGCCGGTACGATCGAAAATTTTGGTGGATTGAGCAACTTCGCGAGTGAGCAAGGTGTTTGGATCGGGAAGGTCACGAGAAATCCAGGCCATCATGATGGTAAAAACAAGGGCACCCAAAAGTGAGAGGGTGAGGCCGGCAACCAACACAACAACGGCAATTGATTTTGCTGTAGCTTTCCAATCCTTTTTTCGTTTGGGACGGTTTTCGGAAAGGTATGAGGAAGGTTTTTTAAGTTCGGGGATAGGCATACGGCTTACGCTACGCGAATTAACAAATAATAAATTATATAATTACGTTTTTAAAGTTTAAAGTGACAAGTTCATCAAGAGTTACTTTGGCCGCTCTTGATGAACTTTTTACTTTACAAACTTGTTACTTTAATGTGGTTGACACGATCTTGAAAGGTGGTTTCTGGTTTTGTATGATATGCAACATCTTATCATGATTTGGGTGGGTTGATAAGGGAGATTCAAGAAATAAAAATGGCTTTGTTTAGATAAAAAAGAGGGTTCTACCCTTGACAAAATGGGTGATTTATGCTATAGTTCTTGGTCTCAACAATGAGAAGTACCAGAAGAGTGTTCCACAGGGGTTAAATATTTTGCTTAATTTAGCGAAGTGCTTGACCCAACGATCGAAAATTTAGTTAAGTTAGCTGAATTTGAAGGTCGAGAATGCTACGAGGTGCCTTTCAGAGACCCTGTTTATGACACATGGTAAACAATCAACAATAAATCCAGTTCGTAAAAATATTATTGTACTACTTATCGCAATTGTAACGGTTACATCTATTAAGGTGCAGACAGCAAATGCGATGAATTTACTTCCCCTAGTGCCGACTTTTACAACGGCTTCACGTGCTGTATATGACGTGGTTAAGGAGAGAGGTTTTGTAGTACCAAAGGATTCGGTTGTTACTCCGGAACCGGAGCCTGTGTATCAGTCGCTTGCGGTTAAGTATACTCGCAATGCAACTGTGACCGCTTATAATAGTGTTCCGTGGCAAACCGACTCAACACCATGTATCGCAGCTGACGGATCTGATATTTGTAAGCTTCGTGAGCAGGGTGAAATGAGTTGTGCTTCCCATTTACCGTTTGGTACAAAAATTAATATTCCGGGCTTTGGTGTATGTACGGTCCATGACCGTTTAGCAGAACGCTTTGCCTACCGTATTGATTTGTACTTTGGTGGCGCTGACCAGATTCAGGCCGCTAAACAATGGGGTAAGAAAAATCTTACCGTGGAAGTACTTGATTCCTAACAATTAAATAATGAACTTCGAATTTCGAACATCGACCTTCGATTTATAAAGAGAGAGCCTTGGCGAAAGCTGGGGTTCTTTTTTTTAACTTGATTTTCAGGATTGCAAACCGATTAACAGGATTGTTACTCAAGCATCCATCCTGTTAATCCTGCGAATCCTGAAAATCAAGGTAAAAAAAGACCTCCCTAATGAGGTGGGAGGTTGTGGATGTGATGAGAGGCAAAAAAGATGAGTGTTAAGAGACTGATTATCAGCATAGAAATTTCGATAGTTAATAACGTAATTTCTTTGCGAGTACGTTTCATTGCCACGCCTTGATTTTATCTGCGTAGTAGAAACCGAAATAGAAAAGAAAGAAGGTGATGGTTACAAGGAGTGCGATGATTTTTGCCAATCGATCTTCTTCTGCACTAAGTTTTTGCATTTTTAGGAGCATGTTGCCGAACGGATCATTGTTTTGATGGTTCAAGTTATACTCCTTTAGAGCCAGTTGAGATTTGTGGCCAGAATAATACTGATAATTATAAGAAGACTTATGCCTATTAAAATTCCGATGACCTTGTGTACTCTTCTTTCTTTTTCACGTAATTCCATATGTAGGAATAAGAATTTTGACTGCGCTAGTGCTTCTGTATCTGTGATGGATGGATCAAGAGTTTGGATAATGCGAGCTAAATCTTCCGCCGTGTTGACTAGTGGTCGGTTGATTATAGTTGGAGTTTTTTTCATTATTTCCACCTAGATCCAATGCAAGTTTATAGCGAGTAATATTATTATTATGGAGATACACGCAAGACTTAGAAGGAGTGCAATAATAACCGTTCTGACTTCTTGTTTGGTTTGGCCGATGTCAAAAGTAAGACGATGGGATTGTTTCGGATCTGGGGGTGGACGTGGGCTGAGGGTTTTTATCGCTCGTCGCAGGTGTTCTTTTGATTGTGAAGGTTCTCGCATGATTTATCTCGTTATCAATCCGTAGATGCAATATATAGTGATGGCAAACATGAGTATCAAAACAAGCAGCACGATGGTAGCTAGAGGACGCTGTCGTTTGTTATACTCATGTATTGATTCGAGATCTTGAAGGTTGGATTTTATTTCTGTCATTTTTACCTCTGGAATGAGATTAGCGGAAATTGAGGAATTTGTCGAGGGGTGTAGATTCGTGCTTTGTACATCGTACAAAAATTAAGATTTCTATGGCAGCGCCACGTGAAGCCGGTACCTTAAGTGACTAGCCCCGTAAAATTAATTTCGTTATTATCTCTACTGCCTCATTAATCACGGGGCGCGTAAAAAGCCGCCTATTATTCTAAGCGGCTTTTTACGTGGAGGCGTGAGCGAGAATCGAACTCGCGGTACAGGTTTTGCAGACCCGTGCCTTACCACTTGGCTATCACGCCCAACTTAAGTAACAAGATAAAAGATTAATGAATCAAGAGTTATCCGGTTACGTGGTGAGATGTTATCAAGGAAAATAAAAAACGTCCAGATGGACGTTGGTTAGACTTGCATTATTTCGAAGAGACGTTTTGCGAGGTAGATGGAGGCCTCGTTGACTTTGAGGTCTTGGAATTCTGTGAAGTTGGACATGATTTCGTCGGTACTCATATTATTGTCACAGCCAAGACGCACGCAGAGACGATGAAAGGCGGTTAATTCGGAGGGGCTCCAGGTCATTGCTGCTCCGGATTTGGAATATTGGCGGAGGCTCTTAAAAGTTTCTCGAATATCCGCGAAGCCAGAAATTGTTTTATGGGATTTTTCGTTTTGTTGTAGATTGAATTTTTCTAGGAGTAATGTTTGGTATTCTACAAAAATACTTTCAGCATCTGCAGAAAGAACGGTGCTCATTGGTAGTTTAGAGGTATTGTGCAAGTCTTTCGGATTATTTGGATCAAGAGGTGGGTTGTCGCAGGCGATTGCGCGCGCTAATTGGGTACGGATTTTTTCTTCTTGCATGAAGGTTGAAGTATCAACATTGTAAATACCTTTGCGATAAGCAGTTTGAAATGTGCGAACTAAATCGAGAGCTTGTTTTAGTGTAACCATGGCACCTCTTCTTATGTAAAGATCTAAGTACATCTAAGCAGAAATGAGAGAAATGTCAATATTTGAATATCAAATAGCAAATGGCAGATAGCAAGAGAAGCGAAGGTTAACTCTTGCTATTATATATTTGTTATTTGTGGTTTTTGGGGTATGCTAGGGCAAGATTATGTTGATATTTGGTCATAGGGGGATGCCTACGAGGCATGTGCAGGAGAATACTCTCTTGTCTTTTTTGCAGGCGATTCAGGCTGGGGCGGATGGGATTGAATTTGATGTTAGAGTTTCGAAAGATGGTGAACTTGTTGTTGGGCATGATAGGGATCTTTCGAGAATTGCAGGTACCGGGCAAACGATGAGCGACTTGACTGTGAAAGAGTTGAAGGCGTTAACACTAAGAGGAGCCGGGCAGATTTTAACTTTCGGTGAAATTACAGAATCAATTCCTTCGCCAGTGCAATTGGATATTGAGGTGAAAGATGTTAAGGCTGTTCCCTTATTGATTACAAAATTAAAAACCAGTACGCAACTTCGTGAGCGATCAATTATTTCTTCATTTAATTTTAATGTTTTGGAAGAACTAAAAAAAGATTTGCCGGACGTACGTCGTTTGGTTTTATTGCATACTTGGTCAGCGTTGCGCGGATCAAAAGAGTTGTGGAAGAGTGTTTTAGCGATAGAACCTTGGGCTGTTGGCGCGAGGGGTGGATCTTTAACGAAGAAAAGGATGGAGTGGTTACGTGGTTATAAAGTTTTAGTCGCGGCTTATGATAAAGCGAATTCGAATATGGCAACGAAGAGGATTGTTGGCAAGGGCGTTGATATTGCTATTACTTATAGACCGGCTGTCGCGAGAAATATTCTCGCGACAAAATAATAAATTACAAATAATAAATAATAAAGATGAGGGAGTCGAGCTGAGGCTCGATTTTATTGTTGTCTGAACCACGGTTCGCACGATTGTTTTGATTCACGTGATTATTTATATATTAAATCACATTAGTACAGTGAGATCTTATAAAAATGATAATCATGTTAATCCCTCCACCGCCTTGGGCGTGGTCCCGCATACAATTATGTATATTATATTAAAGTGCGGGATAATCAAGTGAATCAAGGTTCAAGACATTGGACTTTGAGCATTTTTTCCTGTAATTTAGTTACATTATGAGCAAGAAAAAAGCTTTAGTTATTGATGCAAATGCGCTGATTCACAGGGCTTGGCATGCGTTGCCGCCTATGACTGCACCGGATGGGAAGATTGTTAATGCGGTTTATGGGTTTACGGCGATTTTGATAAAGATTTTGGCGCAAGAACGGCCTGATGTTTTGGCTGTTTGTTGGGATACCAAGGCTCCGACGTTTCGGCATGAGGCTTTAGAGACTTATAAAGCACAGCGCGTGAAGCAGGATGATGCTTTTTATGCTCAGTTTGATGATGTTAAGGATGTTGTAAAAACTTTGAGAGGAACCAATTTGGAATTGGATGGTTATGAGGCTGATGACCTTTTGGGTACCTTGGCTGTAAAACTGGAAAAAGATGATTATAAAGTTTTGTTACTTACTGGTGATAAGGACGCTTGGCAGTTGATAACCGAGAATGTAAATGTTGTTGCTTTTAAGAAAGGTGTAAGTGAGACGATTGTTTATACTCCGGAAAGTTTGGTAGAGATTACAGGGTTGAGGCCGGATCAGGTTGTGGATTTTAAAGCTGTACGCGGAGATACATCGGATAATATTCCGGGGATTAAAGGTATTGGTGAAAAGACGATGACCGAGTTGTTGCAAAAGTACGATAATCTAAAAGGCGTGTTTAAGGCGGCGAAAGATGAGGATAGTGATATTAAGCCCGGAGTAAGGCAAAAGCTGTTAGAGGGCGAAAGCGTGGCTATGAAGACCCTTCCCATCGTGAGGATCGTGACTGATGTACCTATTAAGTTTAAGACAGAGGATTTGCTTCGCCGTAAAGTTGATCAGGATGAGGTGGTAGCGATTTTATCCAAGTTTGGATTTAAGAGTTTGATTGCGAGATTGTTTGGTAAACAAGAAGCGACAGCAGGGACAAGTCGCGACTTGTCCGTACATGCGAAGCCAAGTCGCAATTCGCAATCAATTAAGCATGAAGTGATTAAGAGCGTTGAAGATTTTGAGAAATTTATTGAAATTGTTAAAAAAGAGGGCAAGTTATATATCTATTTGCCGGAGGTGATTCAGGAGAGTTTGTTTGAGGATTTGCCGTCGGTTGTTTTTGGGAGTGCTGAGGTGACGGTTACTATCGCGAAGCAAGTTTTGGATAAGAAAGAAGCAAAGAAGATGTTGGGATTAATGATAAAGAATGAAGGAATAAAGAAGGTGGGGCATGGATTGAAAGAAGTTTGGCACTGGGCGGATGCTTTGGGATTGGAAATGCAGGGATTGGATTTTGATACGGAGCTGGCGGCTTATCTTTTAGCAGCTGGTGACAGAGGGCATGATTTAAAAAGTGTTGCGGCTTTGAAGTTGCAGAAAGTTTTGGATGAAAGTAAGCACGAAGATGCTTTGGATGCGATTCGTGAATTGGAAGGTTTGCTTCGTGATGAGTTGGATGAGGAGAAGTTGACGTCTGTCTTGGAAAGATTTGAAATGCCACTTATTCCGATTTTGGCAAAGATGGAGGAAGAAGGGATTATGGTTGATGTGAAGTATTTTAAAAAGTTGGCTGAGGAATTACGAAAAGAGAAAAAAAGTTTAGAGAAGAAAATGCATGATTTGGCGGGTGAAGTGTTTAATCCTTTGTCGCCAAAGCAATTGGGGCATATTTTGTTTGATGTGCTGGAGATTCCTACAAAAGGCATTAAAAGAGGAAAGACCGGGATTTCTACAGCAGCATCAGAGCTTGAGAAAATGCATGGTTTGCATCCGATGATTGAAATGATCGAGGATTATCGTGAGTTATCCAAGTTGTTATCGACATATGTTGAGGCGATTCCGGAACTGGCGGATGTTGAGGATAGAGTGCATACGACGTTTAATCAGGCTGTGACTGCGACCGGGAGATTATCTTCATCTGATCCGAATATGCAGAATATTCCGATAAGGACAGAGCTCGGCAGAAGAGTTAGAAAAGGTTTTATTGCTAAAAAAGGTTATGTGCTTTTAGCTTGTGATTATTCGCAGATCGAGCTTAGGATTGCCGCAGCACTTTCGAAAGATAAGGTGATGCTTGAGGCGTTTGAGAAGGGTGAAGATATTCATACAGCTACTGCAGCAAAGATTTGGGATTTGAAGTTGGAGGATGTAACCAAAGATCAGCGTAGAGTTGCGAAGGCGATTAATTTTGGATTGTTGTTTGGCCAGGGACCGCAGGGTTTATCGCGCACAGCGGATATTAGTTATACGGAAGCGCGTGATTTTATTGATAGATACTTTGTAGCTTTTTCGGGAATCCGCGAGTATATGGATGTGTCGAAAGCGCTTGCGAGAAAGCAGGGTTATATAGAAACTTTGTTTGGACGCAAGCGCCCGTTGCCCGAGATAGATTCTCCTTTGCAAATGGTTCGTGCGCAAGCAGAGAGGATGGCAATCAATATGCCGATTCAAGGAACTGAAGCGGATTTGATTAAACTAGCGATGATTGCAGTCGCCAAGGAATTACCAAAGGTTTCTAAAGATGCGAATGTGCTTTTGCAGGTGCATGATGAGTTGGTTCTGGAGGTTCCGGAGAAAGATGTGAAGAAAGTTGCGAAGGTTGTAGTAGAGACGATGCAAAATGTAGAGAAGATTGGATGCCCGATTGTGGTGGACGCGAAGGCGGGGAAGAATTGGGAGGAGATGGAAATAATTAAACAATGAAAATATGGAAGGCGCTTTAGGGCGTCTTTTTGGATATGGAAAACCCTCGTGTGATGCACGAGGGTTTGGGAGAGGGGGGGGTGTGAGTGAAAGGGGCTAAGATGCGTGGGCAGCGAGAATCAGGGATGACGCCCATGGCTTGGTGGGGTTGATTGCTTTTTCACCAAGGGAAGCATGCACAAAATCTCTGTACATACGCGGCTCGATGCCACTTAGATTTCGCCACGGGAAAGCTTCAAGGCCATCGAAGCCGATGATGGCGATTCGCAACGCCTCGAAGCGAATGTTTTTGAGATCAGCACCGGAGAGCGTCACGGGAGCCGGTTGATCATGGATCATTTGGGCGAAAAATCCGAGTTTGTACACCATCGTTTCGAGAGCTCTTTTTTGATCCTCGGCTGTAAGGTTAAGCATGGTAAGCTCTTTGCTAGCCGACTCGAAGCGTTCTTTGTAAGTACGTGCCTTCTCGGTCACGTCTTTGAGAACACGATCTTTCGTGGTGATTTCGTTTTTCTGTTCTTCGAGTCTCTGTTCAAGGTTCTGCAGTCTGTCCGTGAGGAGCTTGTGTGTTTCTTTTTCCTTATTGGTTAGCCGGTTGATTTCGGTCTCGCGACGCTGGTCGGAGCGAATGACCGCAACTGCGACGGCAAGTTGAATTGCCGTAATGACGACCGTGATCCATGTGAAACCATTTTCAAGCATGGGGTCGTTTGCCGGTAGCCACTTGTGTATCTGATTGAGCACGGCGATGCCGAACATGAGGTTGAGGAGAAGGCTGAGGACAGTGTATGGGTTAGTGAAAAATGCGCGCTTCATGGTTCCTTCCCTTTCTTAGACACATCTCCAAGGGAGATCGTATCTTTGAAACCGGCGTTATAGCGACAACGGGATTATTCCCTTTGGTTGCAGCCTTATGCCACCACCAAAATGATGCCCTATCAACGTCGGGTGAAGGTTTAAGAAGACTAAATTAACTAATCTTTTTAAATCTTTACCTGAATTATTGATGACTAAATATAGCATATAAATGGGTTTTTGTCAATGCTTGTCTTGAACCTTGATTCGTAGGATTAAAGGATTAACTTGATTATTCGAAAATATATTTGAGGCATAAAATATTTAAGTAATTAAAAGACACTGAGAGGTTTCTTTTCTAGTATTTGCGAACGTTATGACGGTTAGGTAACATAGTCCCATGCTAATTATATGCGCGGGGCCGGATAGTTTTAGAGCTCGGTTGAAGTATCGGGATCTTGTTGGTGCTTATAAGAAAAAGTATGACGAGAAGGGTGCGACGATAGAGCACTTACAAAATGAAAACCTTTACGAGACCTTGTTATCTAAATTATCAAATCAATCTTTGTTTGCATCGAAGAAGTTATTGGTGTGTGAAGGGTTGTTTCAGAAATTGACGGCAAAGCAGGCATCTAATTTACGTGATGCGATTTATCGAGATGCGGATATTTCGGTTGTGATTGATTATGAGGATAAGGAACCAAAGGCTACGGCGATAAAAAGTTTTGAAGAAAAGGAATTGTTTGTTTACTCGCATGAACTCGCGAAAGGAACGGAGCTTAATAAAATTGTTAAAGATTTATGTAAGAGATATGGAGTTGCAGAAACGCGTATCCCCTTTTTAATTCAACGATATCAGAGTGATTTGTGGGCAATTGATACTGCCTTGCAAGTTTTATCTGCGATGCAAGATGGTGAGTTGAGTGATGAGGTTGGATTATCACAGGCGGATAATATGTTTGCGTTAGTGGATTTATTACTAATGAATAAAACAAGTTGGATGCGGCAATATACAGCTTTTGATATTAATGGAATTTTAAATTCTGCTGTTTCTCAGATGCGAACTTGGCATATGGCAAAAGAAGGTATGGCGAAGGGTGTGCATCCATTTGTACAAAAAAAATTATCCGGTATGCGAATAAATAATGCGGATGAAAGATTTTTACAATTTTTAAAAAGTTTTTACGCATCAAGAAATTCATTGGCAACCGGTGATGAGATTGTGCAGTTGTTAGCTTAAGAATCTTTTTAAGGTTGAACCAAGGTAGGGAAAAGAAAAATGAGGCTAAAGCCTCATTTTGTTATTCTTGTGTTGTTTCTTCTTTAGTTTCTACCGGTTTTTTAGGTTGAGCTGCTTGAACTTGAGCTTTACCTCTTATCATTTGAATCTCGCGTTTGCCACTTAGCAATGCTGTGAGCGCTGATTTTTTGCGATCTACACGATTTTTGGAAATGATATGCCTTTGAGCCGCTTTATCAGCCGCTTTTTGGAATTCAATTGCCTTGGCTTTTGCGCCTTCCTTGTCACCGGCTTGGATAAGATCGGTGCAAGAGCGGAAAAGATGCTTAAAATTAGTCTTGATGCGACTGTTGTGCTCTGTACGCTTGATTGTTTTGCGTATTTCTTTGAGTGCTGATTGCTTGTTTGCCATATTTGATTTGCATATATTATTGCAAGTTAGCGATAATGTCAACTTGCAAGTTAATAAACAATAATCAAATTTCAATAATCAATATTTTAATGATTGTAATTTATGAAATTGGTGATTGGTCTTCGACTCTGAGGGCTGAGTCCTTAGGCTCAGACTCGAAGAGAGCTTGGTTATTGGTTATTTGACAGTTAAGAAGTTATAGAGTATAGTATTTTTTGCTAAACAAAGCCAAAAAGTAAGATATATTATTATTTTACGACGCATTGGTTCCTGTAGTTAAATGGATATAACAAGGGACTCCTAAGCCCTAGTTGGTGGTTCGATTCCACCCGGGAACGCCACGTAAAAAGTCGTCTTTGCAAAAAGCCGGTTTTTTAGTTGATCAATTCATTGGTAACGGCTTCACGTGGCACAGCCATCGTTTAACGGTAATTGATATGTTCCCCTGAGGCGTGATAGAATGCAATGCGTTCTGACGTAGTCAGGACGCAGTAAATTCTGTTTCTAAAATTGTTTCACGTGAAACAATTTTGACCGATAGTTCTCTCTTGTGAGATCTCACAAGAGTTAGATGTCTGGGCCTAATTTTGTATTTTGTGTCTTAGAAAGTTTGGAGAGTTTATTTGTCCGGGCTGATAGCTCAGTTGGTAGAGCGCTGCATTCGCATTGCAGAGGTCGGGGGTTCGACTCCCCCTCAGTCCACCACGTAAAAACCGCGTGAGTAATCGAGCGGTTTTTACGTGCTCATGGTCCGATGAATATCGGACTTTACGGGGCAAAGTAACTTTAGTGCGCGGTTCACGTGGCACCGCCATAATAAAATAGAAATAATAGAGCGTATTGAATTTTACGGGGCTTAGTATCTTTTGTCCGATTTCACGCGGCACAGCCGATTGATTGTTTCACGTGAAACAAAGTTATTGCGTGAGTAGTTTGTAGAATTGATAAACAACCTACGCTTTCCTATTAATAAACCAAACAAACCTCACGAAATGTTTCACGTGAAACATTTCTGACATAGGTCTGTATATCTCTTAAATAGTAAAATGCAAAATTGTTTCACGTGAAACAAAAAATACGGCAATTACCATATTGACTAGTTAGATAGTTCTAGGATGTTTATCAGTATTTTCTTATTTAGAGTCTAAATTGTTTCACGTGAAACAATTTTTACTGATTGGTTTGTTTAAAGTTAAAGATCGCAAAATTTGTTTATAATATGCGAACCGTTCTCCAGTGATTGTTAAAGAAGAAGCTACGAGTTTGGATTCGTTAGGATCACGAATTTCGTGTTCTTTACCCTTTTCATCGAGTATAAGCACCGTTGGACGAGTTGGAAGCGAAGGGTTTGTTAGCAAATGACCGGAAATCATGTAAAAGATGTCTTTATCTTTATCATATAGAACTTGTCCCAGACGTAAATCGACCAAAGATAGTGTTGCAAAGTTCATTTGTAGAGTTGCCATTGTTACCTCCGGTTCAAATATACTCTCTACTATATATTAGTTAATTGTTTCACGTGAAACAAAAATAGTTATAGTACTTAGTCATAGTACTTAGTAAATTGATAATTACTGTCATGATTTGTTTCACGTGAAACAAAAAATAGACTGGGAAGTCTATTGAAAAGTATTGAGTTTCTGTACTCTTCTCTAAAAATTGGCTTGATTGAGATCATATTCAGAGAAATTCCTAGTAGATGATAATTATCAAAATCGGTTGTACCGGTCCAACGTTGCCATGTATTTATGCTTATTTTTTTACCATTCACATTAATCGCTGTTAGAGTATTGTATCTACACCGGTGGATCGACGTGAAATCATTTCTAGGTAATGCTAATTCAATGGACACTATAACATATAATTGCCCATCATCATCAAAGATGATTTGACCGATGTGCAATTCAGACAAAGGCACTTTACTTAAAGTACAATATTCTTGATCTTTCATTTTTACCTCCGGCAAGATCTTAAAGAAGAACATTTTTTCGGTCAATTGTTTCACGTGAAACAATTCTGTTTGGTCTTAGTACTTAGTCATAGTACTTAGTAACTAACACAACTTGTATGTTCTCAAGGTTTCCACATGTGAAAGAAATAATTATTATATTTTACGACGCTTAACTATTTACTACACACAGCTATTTATGGTCACTTATAGTTAATTATTTTACAGCCTGTATGGTTCATTTAAACTATAAGTATAAATGGCTGAGGCCTGTTAGACCTGTCTTTCTTAGTTTTTCAAAACAGTTATTTTATAATTATAACTTAATACTGAAAAATCTGATTTAGTTGTTTTAGATTTTTTTACAACGATATAACTGCAGTAAGTAAAAGTTGTTTTAGATTTTTGTGTAATATTTTGATGAAAAGTTTTTTTAGTTTTATCTGAAACAATATTCTGTTTTGAGTAAATTTAGATGTACTGAGTTTTTAGTTTTTTTACCGGTTTATATTATAGGGAGTATCGATCAAATTACTACGGGAATTTATCAATTCATATAAAAATATTGAAATATGAGATTTTGTATAAACTGTGTACAAGATGGTTATATCCATCTTTTTTTGTGCAAAAATGGGTTATAAATTGTGTATTTTGATGTTTTTTTTCACAAATTAATCACTAAACAAAGCGAAATACTGAATTTATTATCTTTAAATTCGATTTTTGCCTTATTTTTGTTTAAGTGGGGATAAGAAATGATTATAAATCAATATTTTAATGCTTTTTTGATTATTTTTTTATTTATATAAATTTTTTTATCTATAATTTCCGAGACGATTGCCGAGGTTATCTAAGGACTCAAATTTAGCTGGTTTATATTTTTTTATCAAAATTTTTTTTCTGATCTATTACGATTTAAGATAGTTAAAATGTTTAAATGGCATGATTTAAATTTTAGTTATTTTGATTTTTTTTGATCTTGTTTATGACGGTTTAAAAGCAGTATTAATGTTAATTCTTTTTTACCTTTACTGTGGTATAATTATGCGGAATGAAAAGTAAAATTTTTTACATAATTTTAGCAATCACTGTTATGGCAATACCTCTGATTGCTTTAGCATCTACAAGTACGAATTATGAGGGAGCAAAAGAGCATGGAGGCCCGGTTGATTTTGACGGTACGTCTGCAAATTACGAATTTAAAGCAGAGGTAGGGCACCCGGGTGTTGGTGTTTCTACAAGCACAAATTTTGAAGTGTGGCACGGAACTTTTTGGGAAGATGTTACATCTACAATGAGCGTTACAATTCAGTGGGCTGTTCCGGAAATGCGTGTAGGTGCAACGAGCACAAATGATGATGCAATTTTTTATTTAACGATTCGTACGCCACAAAATACTGATGACGTGATTTTGTATCAGATGCCAAATTTGGCAACAACAACCGTGGAAGGAATTTATAATACGACAATCGAAATTCCGGGTTTAACGGTTGGCAATTATGATGTAGGAATCAAGACGCAACAACACATTACAAAAATTTTACAAGAAGTTTTTTTGACGGACACAACGACTACGGTTTTGAATTTTACACAAGCAGATAATTCATCTCCTTATGGCACTATCAGATTGTTGGCGGGTGATGTTTCGGGCACTACTTCAACACCGGCAACGATGGGGGATGATGTTGTGAATTCGGTAGATCTATCCATCATGATTAATGAATTGGATAAGGATGATTTTACCGGTAATGATATTAGATCTAATTTGAATCAAGACCCGGTTATTAATTCGGTTGATTTAAGTTTAATGCTCAAAAATCTTGATTTAGAAGGCGAAAATTAAAATTATGACAATGAACAAATATTGTGTCTATTTTTTCTACCTATTGATTATCGGTGGAATTTCTTTGTCAGCGTTTCGCGTAAATGCTGCAACACCATCCGGCAATGAATGGTTTCAGCTTAGAGCGAGTCCGTTTACCGGAGGCGATAATACAGGAGATGGTGGTACGGGTTTACCAGCAAATCTAAACTACTTTTATGTTGGTCAAACTTTTACATCAAATATAGAAATTCAATCAGCGACACCTGGTACGAATGCCGCAAATATTTGGATTGATTACAACACTATAAAAGTTACAGCATCGGGTTTATCTACTGGCACATATTATCCGAGTTGGTCCGGTCAAACGATTAGTGGAGGTAGAGTAAAGTCTACGGGTTACAGGACGACGGGTTACTCTTTGGGAAATGGAAATTTTGGATCTTTGCAATGGACGGTTAATGAGCCGAACGCATTTAATTATGGAACAGCAACACCGTTGACTTTGGATATTAATATTGGAGTCGTTGGCGCTACAACCGAATCAAATATCTCGTATGATGGTTCGGATCATTTAGATGATGCGGAAGATTTTGTGATGCACTTGTGGGCGGATACAATAAAGCCATACGCTCTAAATCCTGGTCCGGCTGATACTTCGATCAATGTTGCCGTTGAAACAAACTATACTTTTGATTTGAGAGACAGTTTAAATGGTGAAGGAGATAACTCCGGAGTTGGTACTGGAATGAACATTGCAACACCTCCGGGAGTGATAACTTTTAATGCAGTTGATTACACATCTTGGGATGCTTATTCGTGCTCTGGAGTTTGGGGTACAAATTTATGTAATACAACCGTGAATCCACCAAGCCCTTTGGGTATAGCGGGTGATCAGAGAAATTGGGAATATAATACTTTGTATACGGTTGCGGTAAACAGCTTTCAAGACTTAGCGTCGCCAAGTCAGGATCAATTGGGGGATGCTAATGGGCCGAATACGATGGATGCAAAGACTTGGACATTTACGACAGAGGCGGACACTGTGGCGCCTAGGGTTGTTTCAGAATCTCCGGTTCGTAATAGTACAGGAAATAGTGTTTCAACAAATTTGGATATAACCGTTCATGATAAGAAGGTTTACCCGGGAAGTATTTCTGGTACGGGTGTGGTTTCCAATACTTGCCGCTTTGATGTGTGGTCCGAATCTATGGCTACCACAACCTATCAAGAGGGTATGGGTACGGTTGGTGTTGTGGCGGTTGATTATGGTTATCGATTTACAATTAATCCGGGTAGTGATTTTGCGCAGAATGAGTGGGCGTATATTTTGGCCAGAGATTGTGAAGATCTGGTTGCCAATGTAATGACCGATGATTTGTGGAGATTTCAGACATCAGATACGGATCCCCCATATGTAGATCAGCAGAGCCCGGCTGATGATTCGGGAATTGTAACAAATGGAACGGTTAATTTGCATGTTAAAGATGATGGAGTTGGAGTTGATTTGGCGAGCTTGGTTATTTATGTAAATGGAGTTTATTATAAAAGTGCTGCAGGAGGAGCGGGTTTTGTAACAGTGAATGGAACAAGGATAACTTATGCTTCGTCATTGGCGTTTACATCTTTAGCGGGTACGGTGAATGATTATGCAATCACAATTGATCCGGCGGATTTTACACCAGGCGAGGCTGTGCCGGTTATTGTTTACGCAAAAGATTTTAGTAATAATTTGATGGAAAGAGTTGTGTACGGAATGTGCGTTGGCGGTGGGACCGGTCAGATTTGCGGAAATTCTGTTATAGAGGGTAATGAAGTTTGTGATGATGGAAATGCGGTTGGAGGAGATGGCTGCAGTGCTAACTGTTTGTCGACCGAAGTTTGCGGCAATAATTTAACTGAGTTGGCTGAGGAGTGTGATGATGGAAACACTGTGAGTGGAGATGGTTGTTCGGCTACTTGTAGTTTCGAAGGCACTGGCGGGTCGGGTTCTACTTATTGCGGATCAAATACGAATTGGAATGGCACGAGTTGTGTAGCCGCTTGTACGGAGCAAAGCTCGGGCGGGTCGCCGGGAGTGGCGCCTTTGCTTTCCGTTAACATAACAACCTTGCAAGCCATCCAAATTGATGAAGATTCGGTTATGATTTATTGGACAACCAATTTACCGGCAACTCAAAGGGTTGTGTTTGGCAGTAACTCGTTACTCAATATAGGACAAGCTCCAAATTATGGCTATGCTTATTCAACGGATGAGGTGAATACATATTCGATGGTACATCAGGTTGTTATTGATGGGCTGACTCCGGGAACGTTGTATGCTTTTAGGCCTGTATCTAAAGGGAATGGAAATGAAATTTATGGCCCGGAAATTATGATGGCGCCTTTGTTTGTTGATATGCGCACAGAGACGATAGAAAAAGAGGTTGCTGAGAGAGTTGTAGAGGTTTGTCCGGAGTCAACAGAGGAAAAAAACGAGTTTAATACGGAATATATTTATCGCGATGTGATTCCGAGAACTACACCAACATCCAATGCTGTTCCACAACAAGGTTCGGGTTCTGCCGGTGGTAAATCGCTTCTGGAGATATTAAATATTCAAAATATAAATTCTGAAATGGTGATTAACGGTAAGTTTAGCGAGAATTCTAAATTAAAGATCTACATATACTAAAATTATGATTACAAATGGAGCACAACCAAATGCCATCTTGGACATACAAAGTGATTCACTCGGGCAATGGCAAGCCGGGTTGCCAACAAATCTGGAAGATGGTTTGCATACGGTGGTTGTTACCGATGAAACAGGCACAATACAAGATGTGGCTTTCTTTAGCGTAAATACCAGAGAGAAGGTGCAGTTCGTTGATAGAATAAAAGAAGCACCATCATCTTGGTTTATTTATTTTGTTATTTTCTTTTTGGTGGTGATTTTGACTTTAGCCGGAAACAATTTGAGGTTGGCTTGGAAGAAAAGAACGACCAAGGCAAAAGAAGATAATTCTTTGAAGCGTTACAGTGTTATTTTGTCTTTCGTTTCGATTATCAGCTCGTTGTTGGTTGGAGGTTTGATGGCATCTTATTTGCTTAGTAACAATCAAGCAGATACTTACGGGAACACTGACTCTAAAAAAGAGCTTAATGTACCTAAGTTTAGTATCAACAGATTATCTGGGGCGGTAATGAGCCCAATCACAAATGAATTGGTTACGGATGTTGTGATAGCGCATAATGAAATAGAAATTTCTACAAAAGATGGAGGTAATTTTACATTTTCCAATATTGAATCAGGTGATTTACTGGAAATTAAACACGAATCTTTGACGGTGCCGGTTTACTTTCAAGTTTCTAAAGAAAAACAATATTTGGATTTGTATTTTGATGCAGAGTTATTTGCTAAGCTGACTACAATTTTAAGAGCAGAATCGGAAAATGATCTGAGTTTGATTTACGCAAATCTGTCAGATGCGATTAAAGAAAAAATTGATAAAACAAATTTTATAGAAAATTATCAAAAATTATATTCACAAGAAGTTGATTCTATCGTAGTCTCTGGGATGGCTCAAAAAGTGGATTGGATTTCGGAAAATGATGTTCAGTATCCAAGGGTAATTGAGTTTGAATTGTTCAAAAATGGAAAAAGTAAAATTTATACCTTTGTTTACGAAAATTTAAACTGGAAATTGGTAGAATAAGAGTTAACATCTTATTAACCTGTTACTAACACTATGTTGATATACAACATAGTGTTTTTTTATATTTGTTTAGCGAAAAATTCCTTATAGAGGTTATAGTATAAGATATTAATAAATATATGGGGCGTCAAAAACAAAAAACATACACCAAAAAAATCGGTGCAATTCTTTCAGGCGTAGCTTTATCGCTTTCTCTTGTTCAGCCTGTGTTGGTTGCGAATGCGCAAATACCGCAAACGATAAATTACCAATCACGATTAAGGACAATCGGAGGAATTCCGATTACTGCGACAACAACAATTCAGTTCTCGCTTTATAGTCACATCTCGAATGGTTCGAGTGGAGATGCCCCCGGTTCTGCGGGGCCTCTTTTGTGGAAAGAGACTTACGATCAATCATCGGGTGCTTGCTCCAGTGTGCAACCGGATGCCCAGGGATATTTTTTCGTACAACTTGGATCGTGTGTAACTTTTCCGTCATACATCCAATTTGATTCTCCGCTATACTTAGGCGTAAAAATCTCTTCGGATGCGGAAGCTGCACCAAGAGTTTTGTTGGCGGCTTTCCCGTATGCTTTAAATTCACAACGAGTTAACTCTCTAGAGGCAACGACTACTGCTACAGGCGGTCAGCTTTTGGCTTTGGAGAATGATTTGAGTTTTAATATTGCTACAGGTACGTTTTACGGAGGAGGTTTATCGATAAATGGAACGTCAACACTGCAGAATTTAACTTTTACAGTTGCAACAGGAACTTCGCTAAATTTAAGCAATTATTTGGCTATTGGCGCAATCAGATTAGATTCCACAGGAACAAATAACATAACATCCGGTGCATATTTGGTTGGTGTATTTGATGAATTTGATAATTCCAATGCAACAACAGTGCAAGCGGTTTTGAGTGATTTGGATGCGGCTATTACAGCTGTTTCTTCGACGATGTTCGCGATGGATTTGCAAAGGGTTACTGATAATGGAGCAACGACAACAAATTGGATTGAATTTGCGGGTGCTACATCGGTTGGGGATATTATTCCCGGTACAAATAATACGTATTCTATAGGAAATACAAACCTTCGTTGGTCGGATATTTGGGGTGCTAATTTACATATTGGTACTTCGACATGGGATTTGGCTCAATCACCAAGCGGGGCTTTAACTTTTTCCAGAAACAGCGCCTCGTCATCTTTGACTATTGCAAGCAATGGAAATGTGGGTATAGGGACAGAAAATCCAATGGAATTATTGGATGTGGTAGGAACTAAATCGGCTTTTTCAAGATATTCAAATGATGGTTTGGGTTTTAATTATATAGTTCAAAAAGCAAGAGGCACTTTGGCGGTTCCTTTGGCGACGCAACCCAATGATATTTTGGGTCAATATACGTTTAAAGCTTACGATGGAGCCACTTACCAGAATATGGCACGTTTGTTCGTAAGACGAACAGACGGTACTTTGCAAACTGAGTATGCCGGTGAAATGCAGATTCAGGTTAAAGATATAGCGGATTTAAATCCTGTAGCTAAGTTTTATTTCAAGTCCGATGGCAAAATGGGAATAGGAGTAGAAGAGCCGACTAATTTATTGCATGTCAACGGGGCTATAACTATTGCCAGTTCTACTCCGGCAACTTCAACGTATGCATTATATAATTTAGGTGGTGACTTGTATTGGAATGGTGCGCCTATAGCAACGGGTACGAATTTCGGCGCTTTGAATTTTCAACAAGCCACTGATAATGGCGCTACAACAACTAATAGTATCCAGTTTGCCGGCGCCACATCGGTAGGTGATATTATTCCGGGCGCAAATAATACTTATACTTTGGGAAATACAGATTATCGCTGGTCCGATGTTTGGGGTGCCAATCTACATGTTGGTACATCAACATGGGATTTGGCACAAGCGGCTGATGGAGCGTTTACAATTTCACAAAATGCAGGTAGCGAGAGAATGAGGGTTGCTACTAATGGATATGTTGGTATAGGGACCAATTCACCGGAACAAATGCTGTCCATAAGAGACAACCTATTAATTGGCCAATATAGTGGCATTAGTCCACCAAGTGGAAGAAATGCCGTTTTATATCTCAGGGCCATAGATGGTTTTAATCCCGGTATTCAAGGAACAGCATATACAAATTATCAAAGAGGATCATCAGATATCGCCAGAATTGGAATTGATACTTTAAATAGCATTAATTTTGATCAGTGGACCGGTTCGGCTTGGGCTAACAGGATGATGATTAATTCAGCGGGAAATGTAGCAATTGGGAGCACTTCGGCGAACTCTATTTTTCATGTAATGTCCGGTGCTGCAAGTACAACAGCAATTTTTACACAAGAAAATAATGTTGGTGATTATCAAACGTTCAATGTTGAAGATAATCCGGAAGGGCAGATTACAGGATCGGTTGGAGATATTGCGATGGATGTTGCGCACGGTATTATGTATGTAAAAGTTACGGGTAACAGTAATGCAACAGGCTGGGAACGTGTTTTTTCCAGCGCGACAGGTTTGGTTACTTTAGATACAGCCTACGATGGTGGGGGTTCGGGCGCGGGAAGAACAATTATTACAGATGCGGGGCCGATTATTATTACAAATACAACAGGAACTTTAGGATTTTTGTCGGTAACTCACTCTACAGATGCTGAAGGACTTTGGGTTAACAATCTTGGGAATGGCAGCGCTTTTAGTGCAAGAAATATGGGATCAGGATCCGGTTTTTATTCCAGAAATCAAGGGACCGGTTATGGTGCAAGATTGGATAATGGCACAGATAGTGGAATCGGTTTATTTATTGATAATCCGAATAATGGCTCTGGTTTGAGAATTGATAATGCGGGAAATAATTTTGGTCAGGTAATTTACAATAACGCGGATGGAATGGGTTTAAATATTCAAAATACATCATCCGGTTTGGGTTTTTACATAAGGCAGAATGATGGACGAGGCATGGTTTTAGACAATAATACGGCAAACCGTGGCTTGGAAATAAATAATAATGGAACCGGTCAAGGTATATATGTATACAATCAGAGCCCGGAACGAGGGTTCCAAATGTATGATATTGGCGGAAAAACAGGTTTTCAAATTGATAAACCCTTAAATGGTGGTAATGCGATTGAGATCAATACGGATGACAGCGCAAGAGCTTTTTACATTTCTCATGATGGAGATGGTGAGGCTTTTTGGATGCGCAACCAGGGAACCGGTCCATCGCTTTGGATAGAAGATGCCGCATCGGATTCCTCGCCATTTGTATTAAATGCAAGTGGTTATTTGGGCATTGGAACGCCAACTCCCTCAACTTTGTTACATGTACAAGGTGGTTTAAATGGCCGAGCAGTATTAGTTTTAGATTCTGATGATGGCAACAATGATGGTCAAGATGCGGGTATTTACATCAATTCTGATTATAATGCCGGATCAGATGCTGCTTTCATTGAATTTGCCAACAACGGAACGGCAACCGGTAAAATTTATTCGGCACCAAGCGAATCGGCATTCATGTCTTATGGTAATAATCCTTTGCATCTTTATACCAATAGCAACGCAAGATTGACTGTTTCGGGTTCGGGTAATATCGGTATTTCCACATCCTCCCCGGCTTATAGATTGGATATAAACGGTGATAGCCGTTTGAATGGGCAGTTAATGCTCGGACGATATGCATCATTACCGGGAAGCGGATATCAATCAGGATCTTTGGTTTATAACACAAGTTCTTCCACTGTCAATTATTGGGATGGAACTCAATGGAGAACGGTAGCAACAGCATCTGATGTTAGGAGTTCTTTGTGGGATACTGATCACGACACCGGTGTTCAAGTAGAAGAGTCTGCTGATGAGGATTATGTTCGTTTTGATACTGCAGGAGTCCAGAGAATGTTTATTCAAAATGATGGCAAGATCGGTATCAATACAACAGGCCCCTTGCAAGCGGGTTTACAGATTGGTCAAGGTGGTCACATGAATGCAGCTTTATCTATCAATGGAAATCCGGGTGATACTGGAATCGTTGCGTTTAGAGATGAAGATGGTGAAGATATTTTTACAGCAATGGGAAGTTTAGCTAATAATGACTTTGTTTTCATGATGGGTGACATTGGAAATGCTTACGGAAATTCGTATGGTGGCACTACTGGTATTTCTATCAATCAGGCAGAAGAGGCTTACATTTTCGGAAGAGCTCCAATTAGATTAAATGATAATGGTGGAGGTGAGTATGTTGGATTTATATCTCCAGCATCAATTACTTCTTCCACTATTTGGACTTTGCCCGGTGCTGATGGCATGAACAATCAAGTTTTAGTTACTAACGGATCCGGTACTTTAAGCTGGGCTACATCTTCTAATCTTGTAAATAATATCTATACAGCGGATGGTGATTTAACGGGTGATAGAAGCGTAAATGGTAATGGACATGGGCTAACTTATTCAAATCTTCCTTATATAAGTAATTTTGCAACGTATTTCTATGTTGATACTTCAGCCGGTACATGGCTTGAAATGGATAATGATCAAATGAGTTTAGCGGCGGCTGCCGGTAGGATTGTTTTAAATGGTACTCAGGGTATTTGGCAGGATGATAGAGCGGTTGGTGATCAAAGAGGTATTGAATATTTTGCAGATTATTCGGCTGATTATTCAGATCGTTCTTTAGTTGATAAGGAATATGTTGATAATGCAATAACCAGTTCTACATTATCTTTTGACAATGGTTTGGTTAATAATGTTGGTACAGTTGAGCTTGGAGGTTCTTTAACAAAAAATACGACGATTGATTTAGCTACATTTGATTTGCAGTTTGATGCAACAGATGGTTATTTTAAAACTACGGACGATAGAACGGAGTTTGCTTACGGTGATTCATATTTTACAGCTGAAAATGTTGGATTTGAAATAGAGGCCGCTGATTCGAATGAGATAGCTAATTTGTACATGAGAAATAATTTATTTGAGATTAGTGGCTATACAAGTACTTCAGCAATTAATCCAAATTTTCATGGCGCTACTTATGGGGATGATTACTCAACATATTTTGTAGATCGTTCATTGGTTGATAAGGAATATGTAGATAATGCGATTACTTCAAGCACAGTCGCTGCCGGAAATGGTTTAACCCTTTCTTCGGGTGTTATGAAATTGGGTGGAGACCTTTCTGAAACAACATACATTGATCATCAAGGATTTGACTTAATAATTAGAGAGTTTGCCGGTGAGCCTGAAACTATATTTTCTGGAGATAATTTTAAAATTCAGGATGGAGGTTATGAGGTTAGATTTGGTATTGGCGGCCCTTCGGATGTAGGAATTTCATTAACAAATCCAAGCTCTACATATGATTTATTTGCCTTTAATACTAGTATTGGGATTATTACGAATAGAAATGATTTTCAAGGTTTAACTTATGACAAAAATTATTCTTCATATTTTGTAGATCGTTCTTTGGTTGATAAAGCTTATGTTGATAATCATATCAGTGCGGTTACATTGCAAGGCGCTACTGATAATAGCATCGCCGCTGATGGTTATGTTATGTTTGATACAGGAGCAGCTTATTGGGAAGATGATGGTGGAAGTATGAAGCTTGAAGCTAAGGCAGGAGGTTATGAGGTTGCAATAGGAGAAGCGGGGGGTTCGCGTTTATACTTTAAATCATTTGGTGATGTCTTCAATCCGACAGCAATTAAATTTTTTGATGGAAGAGGTGTCGGTGATAGAAGCGGTATTGAATATTTCACAGATTATTCAGCTGATTATACTTTGCGGTCTTTGGTTGATAAGGGTTATGTAGATGGGTTGGTATCCAGTTCTACAGCTCTAAACTTGCAACAAGTTACGGATAATGGGGCTACAACAACCAATAGAATTCAGTTTGCAGGTGCTACAAGTACTGCGCCATTTGCTATATATGATACGAATAATCCGGATTATAAATCAGCATTAAGTGTGTATTCAAATCAGACGTGGAAGTTATTTACCGCGTCTAATTCTGATGATACTGAAGGTTTGGGAATGGGTGTCGATGCCTGGGGGGGCGATCTTAGTTTGTTTTACAATGGCGGCAACCACCTAATGGTTAGCACATATTTTGGAAATTCGGGAGATAATTATGATTATGTATTTTTGGGCGATCGTCGTTTAACAGTAAGACAAAGCAGTGGTTTCGTGGGTATAAATACAGAAACTCCTAATAATTTTTTAGATGTTAATGGCGCAATTTCGATCGCCAGTTCTACTCCGGCAACCTCAACTTATGCATTATATAATTTAGGCGGTGACTTATATTGGAATGGAAGTCCTTTAATAGGTATGGGTGGAGATTTAAATGATGCTTATAATTACGGTGGATCCGGTGCAGGAAGAACTATTTATACGACCGGGAATTCAACTCCGGTTGAGATAATCAATCCGGGGACTGATCAATGGGAAACTTCTTTAGCATTAACCAATGGAGCTAACGGAGGTGGTTTGGCCATGCAGACCATGGATGCTGGTGGTGACTATGGAAGCCGTTTGTATTTCACGGATAATACATCGGATCCTGTAAATGGAACTGGTGCATATATGTATTCTGATAATACAATGCAGGCATTTGAATTTGGATATCAAACCGCGGGAACAAGAAATTCAAGTTTTTATATAGATTATAATCAAATGTCACTGAATGTGCCGGGCACTCCAAGCAATGGAGCTTTTGGAATCGCTGCAATTAATTATAATGTGCCGATTTTAACACTAAGGGCTCCAGGTGCAGGAACCAATAGTATTGCAATTAGCGTTGGAACAAGTACGCCAGAAGTTAGAGTTGTTGGAAATAGCGGTAGCCTATTTACCAGAACTGATGGTGTTGGCGGTAGCCAGCAACTTTATGTAAAAACAACCGATGGAGGAAATACGGGTTGGGTGGCTTTGGGCGGCTCCGGCTCAGCACCAAGTTGGCAACAAGTTACTGATGTTGGCGCTACTACAACCAATTGGGTTCAATTTGCCGGCGCAACCAGTACCGATGATTTCATTATAGATCGCCCTACATCTCCAGCTTCTTTGAATGTTATTTCGGGCACAGATGACGCATATCTACGATTGATTGGAAATGCCGGAGCAACAGATTTGATGATGTCGTCAAACAATGGGGTTAATTGGTCGGTCATTGAAACAGCTAATGATGGATCTTTAAATTTTAACGCTGATGGCAACAATGTAATGTGGGGTGATGGATCCACCGGTTATTTAGGTGTTGGCACAAATAACCCTGGGTATAAAATTGATGTAGTAGGAGATTCACGAGTAAGCGCTCAATTCATGCTTGGTCAATATGCTTTAAATCCTGCAAGCGGCAATCAAGCCGGTGCGATGATTTATAACACAGCATCATCTACTCCATTTTATTGGAATGGCGGCCAGTGGGTAGCTTTAGGAGGCTCTAGTGCAATCGCAGGAGCTCTTTGGGATACGGACCATGATACGGGAATTCAAGTAGAGGAATCGGCTGATGAAGACATTATAAGATTTGATACAGCTGGAACAGAATATTTTACAATTCAAGGTCCTCGTTTACGCGTGTTAAATTCTGGTAACTCTGTATTTTTAGGACAAGATGCCGGTAGAGTTGATGATTTAACAACCAATAATAATGTATTTGTTGGTCGGTCGGCAGGTTATAGCAACACATCAGGATTTAGCAATGTATATATTGGATACGAAGCAGGTTATGCGGCAACCACACAAGAATCAACTGTAGCGATTGGTCGCGAAGCGGGTAGAAATAACACAGGCGCTTTTGGTAATACTATGTTGGGTTATTACGCCGGTGCAGATAATACGGGAAATGATAACGTGATGATTGGTTATGAGTCTGGTGTTGGAAACACCGGTGGTGACAACTTTTTCATGGGTCGTGGAACCGGTTGGAATAATACAGGAAGTCAAAATATCATGATGGGTTATTTTACTGGATATGATAATAAGGGTAGTAGTAATATATTATTTGGCAGTAACGCCGGATCTAGTAATAAGGGAACTAATGGAATTTTTATGGGCGCAAATGCTGGCCACAATAATATTGGTAATGATAATATTTTCTTGGGTTACAATACGGGTCTTAGTAATGCTACTGGTACCAGGAACTTGTTTTTAGGACGTGAAGCGGGTTATAGCAACGTGCTTGGAAACGGAAATATCTTCTTGGGTTACCAAGCTGGTTATAGCGAAACAAACTCAGATCGTTTGTACATTGATAATTCAAATACAGCTAACCCTTTGGTATATGGCCGATTTGATACCAACGTATTAAGAATTAATGGAAGTTTACAAGTTAATAATCCATCGAGCACAGGGTATGCACTACCGGAGGCTGATGGGTCATCTTACGGATTGGTTTTAGCTAGCAATGCGGATGGTAATTTATATTGGTCAACTACTACACAATCAAGCCACTTAAAGAAAGTTACAAATGTATTAAGTCCGGTTGATTCGGCAGTTTATCAATTCTCGGTGACGAATAATAATGCAAATACATTGACGGGATTTAAGGCGGTTAATACCAATGATGTTAGTAATTATGCGGGAGCTGTTTTGGAACTTAAAGGAAGCGGTGCTGATTATACAAACAATCTTTATTTTGGAAAATATGGATCGAGTTTTTATGTACCTTCATGGGCAGGAAATGGAGTTTTGGCAACTGATAAAAATTTGGTAATCGGTTCTCTTGGCACTGGAACCTTAATAAGGTTCCAAGTTGGCGGTGGCTACACCACTCCTGCAACTGTTGCTACGTTGGATTCAGATAGTTTGGATTTGTCGGCAGGAATAAGTTTGAATGTCGGTGGTAACACAGTATTGGGGGATGCTACATCAGATACTGTTACATACAATGCTCGGGTAGCTTCGAATATTTTACCGTCAGTAAATAATACATATAGTTTAGGAAATACTACGAATCGTTGGTCCGACATTTGGGGTGCAAATGTGCACATTGGTACTTCTACATGGGACTTAGCACAATCTGCAAATGGCGCATTTACAATCGGGCAAAATGGTGGTTCGGAAAGAATGAGAATAACAAGTTCAGGCCTTGTCGGCATTGGTAATGTGAATCCATCCAGAACACTAGATATTCAGGGCAGCGCAACTCCTGGAGATAATCTCTTTAGAGTTGGCGGTGGAGCTGATGGGGGTTATTTATCGGTTTATACACCAAGTGATGATGATCGTAATACAACAATTGAATGGCAAAAAAATTTGAATTTTCACATGAATGGCAACGATGTGATGGTTATTGAAAATGATGGAGATGTTGGAATCGGAACCGGTACCACAATGCCAAATTCCAGGTTGCAAATTTCCGCTGACAATTCCGCATCAGATGCTTCGCTCTTAAGATTCCAAGCAAGTAATGACAGTGATATTCAAAGTGAAATATATTTTACAAATGGAGGTAATGCCACTTATTGGAATATAAATTCGAGTGGTGCGGGTGGAGCTTTGATTATGATGAATGAATCTTCGGAAGTTGCTAAGTTTACAAATAGTGGTTTGATAGTAAACGATGGTAGTTTATCGGGGATTGATTTCCGAGTGGAAAGTGATACAAATACACATGCCATGTTTGTTGATGCTACAAATGGCTATGTAGGTTTTGATCAATCGGTTCCATTGGCAAAATTACATGTTGGAAATACAACAGCAGGCTCCGCAGAGGATTATGAGTACATGCGTTTACAGGGTTCGGGGGATGTAGATCATAGAGTTTATTTACCAACCGGCAGTAATCTAATGGTTTGGGATTTTAACAATACAGATAATGGAGGCGCTATAGAGTTTAGGGATTATGGAACACGTATCGGCATGTTTACCAATTCAGGCTTGGTAATTAACGATGGTGGTGTTTCGGGAGTTGGTTTGCGTGTAGAGGGGGATACTAATGCAAACCTTCTATATACTGATGCGGCAAATGATCGTGTTGGCGTGGGTACAAATGTGCCTCAGGTACGTTTTCATGTTACGCAATCGGGTGATGTGGTTGCGGCTTTTGACCGTACAACCAGCGACGGTACTATAATTTCTTTGCGCCAAGATGGTGTTGAAGAGGGTACGATTTCGGTCTCAGCAAATACAGTTTCGTATAACGCCTTCACGGGTTCTCACTATGCTTGGACAAATCAAGCTATAGAAAAAGGAATGTTGGTAACATTAACAGGTGAAAATCGTTATCTCCACAATAATACTGATTCCGAAATACTGTACGGAGTAATAAAATCAACCGAAATTAATGATACTAAGGTGATGGGTTCATATTTATCATTGCAAGAGCCAACAGAGGTGAGTGATGAAAACAACCCTCATTTGATTATGGCTGTTGGTAATGGTGAGGTTTGGATAGCGGATAAAGGTGAGAATATCAATATTGGTGATTACTTTATATCATCAGATATCGCAGGACATGCAGAGAAAGATACGGGAGAGTTTATGGTTAGCCACATTGTAGCTCGCGCTGCGGAATCTGTTGATTGGACTCATGTAGCGACACAAATTGATGGCGTTAAGCATAAGAAGATCTCTGTATTCTTTGAATCGTTTGATAAGAATAATATGCAAGCCTCGGTTGCAGGCACTTCTTTGCAGGGTGGAGCTGATAATATCGATGCTGTTAATTTGGTGGTTGCTGACGCTGTGTTTGAGGGTAATATCACGGTTAAGGGTCATGTTGCTTACGCAAAAGATGTTGTTGGACAGGCTTTGATTATGACCGGAGATACCAGGGTAAGCGTTAAGTTTGAAAATGAATATGGTACTTTGCCAATAGTAACTGTTACCCCATCCAGCAAAGTTACAGTTCCGTATTGGGTAGAAAATGCTTCAATTCAAGGCTTTGATATTGTACTTGATGAAGTTCAATATTCAGATTTATTGTTCAACTGGCATTCGTTTGGAAATGATGAAGGAAGAGTTTATGTTTCCAATGGAACGACATTAGATATTATCACTAATGATATGGGTTCATCTGATTTGGAAACACAATTAAATGCATTAGGTCAGGATCCGGAGAATCCGGACATGGCAACTTCAACTGAAGATGGTACAACTGACACAATTGATACAAATACAATTATCGAAACAGCTACAGGTACAGATTCGGGAGTAGAAGAGCCATTGGTAGAAGATCCCCAGCCGGAAGTTGTTGAGCCACTTGTAGATCAAACACCGGCCGAACCTGCAACAACATCAACATCAGAATTATAAAACTAAAATGAATCGCAAACGCGGTTCATTTTAGTTAACTTTTAGTTTGGGGTGTGTTATAATTTGGAATATCAAATTTATATGAAAAAAGTTACGTTACCAATTGAAGAAGGTGCTATTTGTGACAACTGTTCATCGAAAATGCATTTAGTTGTTATTGTCGCGCTGGCTTTAATAACAATTATTTCGTTACTTTTACTTTATGTTGTTGGCTTCAGGAATAATCAAAAAGATGTAAAAGAGTTGATGCCGGTGGGAATTCAGGCTGTGTTTTTAACTAATGGGCAAGTTTATTTTGGTGAAGTTTCCGATTTAAACCAGTCTACAATAAAACTCGAAGATATTTATTATTTACAATCTGATAAAGCGAATCAGCCATCACAATTGGATGCGCAGACAGATTTGAAGCTTATTAAATTGGGGAACGAACTGCATGGACCGGAAGATATGATGTATATCAACAGAGAGCATGTATTGTTTATAGAGCCACTTAAAGCGGATTCGAAGGTGGTTAAGGCGATATCGGAATATACCATCAAGTAAATACCAAATTAAGAATTACCCCACTACGTCTACGGACTTCGAGGGGCGAGCCAATTAACAATGTCGGTTGTCTCCGGCATTTTTTAGTATTTAAAAAACCTCCTGAGGTGGAGGTGTTATTTGTCGAGAGCTACGAGTTGGGCTGGAGTGAGTATCATGGCGTGTACGCCGGGAGGCTCGGTGAAAGTTGATCCGATTTCCGGAGCTCCGCCATCGAAATCGATTTCAATGACCAGATACTTCTCGCCGTGATAAGAGACAACCAATCCGGCCTGGGCTTTTTGCCCCACGAATTGTTCGAGTATATCCTTCGGGATGTCGCCCGTGTCGTATCCGCTTCCCAGCCTGTGTGCTTCGGGCAAGTGAAGATACGGGTTATTACTTTCCCTGGAAAGCACCAGGCAAAAATGACGGTTATACTCTTCGAAGCCGGGATCTTCGCATGCTTGTGCGGCTTCCATGAGGGCCGAGAGAGGCACGCATAGCGGGCCTTCGTCTTTGCCATCAGTGAAAAGGTGCGGGAAACCTCGCTCATAGCAAGCTAGGAGTTCGGGGTCGGTGGTAAGGCTGATAGCAAGGCGGGTGTGGTAGTCTTTGATCTGGCAGATTTGTTGCCAATTGCGTTTTGCCATGAGAAACTTCCTTTCCATTTATAGTGACATAGCAATGGGTTAATTAAGACACTTTTAAGGTATTCAGTCAAGATTTGAATCACTTTGGTTGATAGCGGATGGCAGATAGCTAACCGCATTGCAATTTATGAGGGTTGGGATAATTGCCAATTAACAATGTCGGTTGCCTCAGGCATTTTTTTATATATTTAATCAATTCCTAAATTTAAATCTTGAAAATCCTTTTTAATCAGGTTAATCAAGGTTTCTTTTGACAATTTGGCTTAATTCTGCCATTATTGAGTAGCGCCGAACATTAAATACTAATACGTTTTTCACGTTAATCACGTTTATCACGAATCTAACCAATACTTTAAGTCGTGATAAACGTGATTAACGTGATAGACGAAAATATAATTAAGTTAGGTTTGTCCTGAGACATGGATCCACGCGGCGCGGGATTGAGTTTCGGGACAAGCTACTACAAACGTCTAATGTCAAATGTCTAATGTCAAACGTCAAAAAAAATTGATGACGTGGGACGATTGGGACGTGCGACGAGGGACGAGAAAAAAGTTTGTTTCTATGAATAATGAAAAAGAATACTCGATAGAGTGGGGTGGGAGGACCCTTACTATTGGTGTTGGGCTTTTAGCTCGACAAGCAGGTGGTGCATGTACGGTACGCTATGGCGATACTGTTGTTTTATGTACCGCAACTATGGGAGGTGTTAGAGAAGGGTTAGATTTTTTTCCACTGCAAGTAGAGTATGAGGAAAAGTTTTATGCAGCAGGTAAGATTAAAGGCTCGCGGTATATCAAACGAGAGGGTAGAGCAACTGACGAAGCTGTTTTATCCGGCAGAATGATTGATCGCGCATTACGCCCATTGTTTGATGACAGAATGCGTAATGAAATAGCTGTTGTTACCACTGTATTGAGTCATGATGGCGAAAATGATGCAGATGTTATCGGATTAATTGGTTCATCTTGTGCTTTGATGTTATCGGAAATTCCTTGGAACGGCCCGATTGCCGCGGCTCGTATTGGTCAGAATGATGCAGGTTATATTTTGAATGCAACCTACGAGCAATTAACAGAAAGCCCCATGGAAATTACCGTTTCGGGTGCAAATGGAAAAACTGTGATGCTTGAAGCTGGTGCAAATATTATTTCTGAAGAGGATGCTTACGGTGCTATCGCTTTTGCTCAGGATAATTTTGCTCCCGTGGTTGAGTTGATCTCTAAAGTTGCGCAGGCGCATGGTAAAGAAAAAGTTGATCCGTTTACTCCGAAGGCAGAGGAAGAGGTTGCGGCTGTAAAAGAGAAAGAAGAATTACAAGCTATCGCAAAACAGTATTTGGAAGAGCATAAGAGTGAGCTTTTTACAGAGCCTTTGAAATCTAAAAAAGATCGGAAGATTGCGGTTAATAAGATGAAAGAAGGATTGGAAGCGGCGTTGATTGCTCAAGAAATCGGTAAGGATCGCCGTAAGGTTGCTATGGAGATTATTGATGCTTTTGTTGATGACGAAGTTACCGCTTTGATTTTGGATCAGGGTAAGCGTGCCGATGGAAGAGCGATTGATGAGGTTCGTGATCTATATGCTGATACGGGTTTATTGCCGCGTACTCATGGAACAGGCTTGTTTATGCGCGGTCAAACACAGGTATTATCTGTTGTTACTTTGGGCGGCCCGGGCATGGAACAGCATATAGATACCATGGAATTTAATACAAAACGAAGATTTTTCCATCATTATAATTTCCCATCATTTGCAGTATCGGAAACAAAGCCAAGTAGAGGACCGGGACGAAGAGAAATTGGCCATGGAGGTTTAGCTGAAAAGGCTCTAATTCCTGTACTTCCTCCAAAAGAAGATTTTCCTTATACAATTCGTGTGGTTTCCGAGGTTTTGGGATCTAATGGATCTTCTTCGATGGGATCTGCCACGGCATCATCATTGGCTCTTATGGATGCGGGTGTGCCAATTTCGGCACCTGTTGCAGGTATTGCCATCGGAGTTGCATCTCGTGAAAAAGAGAATAAGTGGAAGGTAATTACTGATATTCAAGATTTGGAAGATGGTGATGGAGGTATGGATTTTAAAGTTGCAGGTACTCGTGAAGGAATCACAGCTATTCAATTGGATACAAAAACATTGGGATTGCCTCTTGAGGTTGTAAAAGAAGCATTTGAAAAAGCTCTAAAAGCACGCTTACAAATATTGGATGTAGTGCAGGCTAATTTAGCGGAACCCAGAGCGGAACTTTCCAAGTATGCGCCTCGTATTGATACGATGCATATTAATCCTGAACAGATCCGTGAAGTTATTGGTCCGGGAGGCAAGATGATTAATGAAATTATTGCGCAAACTGGAGTTGAAATTGATATAGAAGATGATGGATCAGTTTACATCACATCAGTTTCTTCCGAGGGAATGGAAAAAGCCAAAAAGATGATTTTGGATTTAACCCGCGAAGTAGAAGTGGGCGAAATATTTGATGGTAAGGTAACCAGAATCATGGACTTTGGCGCTTTTGTAGAAATACTACCTGGCAAAGAAGGCATGGTGCATGTTAGTGAACTGGCTCCGTTTCGTGTGGGCAAGGTAACTGACGTGGTTAATGTTGGCGATGCGGTTAAAGTTAAAGTCTACGAAATTGATGCAATGGGAAGAATCAATTTATCAGTAAAAAGGGCTAATCCAGACTATAAACCGGAAAGCGGTAATGGCGGAGGCCGCCCAAACGATAGAGGCCCAAGGCCACCAAGACCGGGTAATGGAGGTTCGTCACACGGAGGTTCTTCGTTTAGTGATAGACCACACGATCGCGGTCCGCGCTCATCGTTTGATAAGGGTCCAATGAAACCTAAGCCTGTTTCTGATGATCCATTCGCTATAAATCTGTGAGTCCAGATCCGTTTATACGCGACGCAGCGTTTCGTGGTTCGCCAATTTTGTCTTACGGGACGGCGAACCGCGGGAGCGCGTGGCCAAAATTCCTCGCACTTGCAGCGGGGATTTTTGTGCTTTTAGGTTTAACGGTGTTTGCTTGGTTTTGGTTTTTTACAAAAATTCCAATCCCCAAAGATGCGGTGGTTTTTACGGTGTTGCCCGCAAGTGCTTCGTTGAATGCAAAGGCTCCACTTGTTTGGAAACAATCACAAGCGTTAAATAGCCCATTGCCAACCGTAGCAGGATTAGCAAAAGTAAAAACGGAACAGAATCAACAAGAACTAAATATTGGGTATGCAGTGCGGTTGTCACCGGCTACGGCAATTATAGGTCGAACAAAATTGTGGGAATTAGTTTCCAATCAAAAATTAGATATTAATGCTTTCCAATCTCCATATGAAGTTTTTGGTTGGCCTTGGGATATGTTTAATGGTGAAATGAGATTAGAGTTAGCTATTAGACGATTGTTCTCATCCGGAGATTTAACCTGGGATGAGCTTCCGGATGTTTTACAAGGAGTGGTTATAGGGAATAGGTGGAAGACGACATTGCCTGTAGATTTACAAAAAAATGTCAGAGAACAGACAGAATCTAGCGATAGTTCATCAGGTTTCATCAGGACAGATGGTGCTGCACCGGATGTTTTGCAAAACTTTTTTAGGTATCATGGTGCTTGGGCTGATTTTTCGAATTCCGGTGAATTATCCTGGAAATTTGACCCGTCATTAGTTACTATCGATTATATAGGTACAAATGATTCGGATTTAGCTATTGTTTCAGTTGATGATAGAGGTTCATATATTACAGTGCCTTTTACATTAGAAGATGGAGAAGTGGTACAGAGGTTGTATATGATGCCAAACGATGCAACAAGTACGGTTGGATTTGCTTCCAGTTCTTCTTTGGCAATTTTAGTTGAGCAATCAGGCGTGGGAATAGATTCAAATTTTGTTAATGACCTGACATGTGAGGGTGAGGTATTGGCCAGGTTTGATCATCAAAGTTTGAATAATTTTTGTTCATGGATTGACATTTGTTATTTCGATTTTAACAACATAATTTTGTTAAATCAGGATGGATATTTAGTTGCCTGTGGATATTAATTATCCACATAGTGTTAATAAAATATTTATATACGTTTTTCTTGCGTTTATTAAGGGTTTTTTACTCTTGATAAGTTGCCATTTTTAGGGTATAATAATAGTACAAATTGTTCTTTATATTTTCATTACGTTCTTTGTGCATAACACTCTAAAACAGGAGTGTAAAAACTTTATTTTTGTGTCGTCTATGACACAAGTGGGCGCGCTCATGGCTGCCCTCTGATGGCAAAACTGCCAGCTTACCTCATTGTACTTTCTAAACCGCTTTCAAAAGATGGGTTTCCATGACCTGTTCTTATGGACATCCATCACATGGATTATCTCGACCCCGCCCAGTCATATCGACCAGGCAAACAGAAATCAAAAAACAAAACTAAAATCAGTGTGCCAAGCCAATGTGCTTGAATCACTCGAGCCTATCGGCTTGGCACACACAACGAGCAAACTCCATCATATGAAACTCTTTTACGAGTTTCGGAGTCCCTGCTAGGGTTGGGATGAACCAGCGGTTCACATAAAGGTTAGGATTCACGCAAGTGTCACAACTGTAAGTAGTGCGCTCTTTCTCTAAAAATCAGCTTTGCTGATTACACTGCTCACGGTATCGACCCGCGTCCCGACCTCTCGGGCCATCTCGCCACAAATTTTTTCAAATCTTAGGGCGCTCGATGGCCCGTATTTTTTTTGCAAAATTTTTCCATAAAGAAAAACCAGGTGATAATAATCCAACAATTTCTATATTATTTAAGAAATATTCATATTTAACTATGTTCTACTGGAAAAACATTAGCTTTAGCTGTAAGATATCGCAATGAGATTAAACCGTTTTATAGGCGAATACGATGTATTTGCCCCGGAATTGGACATAACCGATGAAGCGATAGTGCATCAATTATCAAAGGTTTTAAGAATGCAAACGGGTCAAAAGATTGTAATTTGCGATGGTAAAGGAAGAGATGCTTTGGCCTCTATCTTATCTATCGATAAAAAGATGGTATCGGTAACGTTAGATAGGGTTACAGAGCTGCAAAATGAGCCGGAAAGAGAGATTGTTTTATATTGTTCGATTATTAAGAAAGAATTGTTTGATTTGGTGGTGCAAAAAGCAACGGAAGTTGGAGTAAAGCAGATAATACCTCTATTATCATCCAGAACCGTTAAACAAGACCTTAAAATAGATAGGATTAGACAGATCGCAAAAGAAGCTGCAGAGCAATCGGGTAGAGGTGTCATACCTTTAATCCATGAACCAATGAAATGGCACACGGCAATGGATCATGCAAAAGATAATTTAGTGAATTTATTTTTTCATGTGACAGATAAAGGTGATGGTATACCACAAGGTTTTAAGAAAAAGATTGGAATTTGGATTGGGCCGGAAGGTGGTTGGGAAGATGAAGAAGTTAAGGAAGCGAGAAAGGCTAACTTTTTAATAGCGGAATTGGGTCCGCTTACGCTTAGAGCAGAGACTGCAGCAATTGTTGCAAGTTATTTAACGGTTCACGGGCAGATAAAGAATCCATCTGTGTAGAACCAGGATTTTCAGGATTATTCGATCAATTATTTACAGGATTATTAATTTTATTCAATATATCTAGATTAATAATCCTGAAAATTGTAGTTCATAAAATCAAGGTTAATCCTGGTTCTCATTAATAATAAAAACCGCTGGCGAGTGCTAGCGGGTTTTTTATAGGAAGGTATGGCTAAGGTATTAACTCGGGCCATGGTTGGGTTTTGAGTATAGACTCGGGAACTGACCGAGTGGTTTTTCTTCGGGTTTCTCTTCAGGAGGCATTGGTGGTGTAGAGTCGCAGATGATATCAAATTCTTCATTATTCTCTTGTGCTTTGGCAGCATCCTTAATAACGTATCTAATATTTTGAAGATTTTCAATCAATAAATCTATGGCACATAAAGCCGCAATATAGTTATTATGTTTAAGAGAGCTTTCGATATCACCGGCATAACGAAGGATTGTGTTTAGGAGTCTTTCCGTGAATCCAGCGGGTTTGTCGGACATTGTTTTACCCCTTTGAAGTAACCGTGAGTAAATTAGCAAATGGTGGGCCTGGGTGTCAATTTAATAAAATAACGCCAGATTTGGCGTTTAGGTAAGGTTAGAATACAGCTGCAAGAACAGAAGTGATTTTGCTCAAAAAAGATAGTAATGGAGGTTTGTAGCAACTACATTTTTTAGTTTCGGGAAAGCGATAGATTTCGGTTTGTACTTTTTTCCCCTTCACTAAACTGTATGTCAAAAGATCCGTGCAATGCACCTGACCATCGACACAAATTTCGCGACAAACTAACCAAATATTACTTCGGTTACTGCGCATTTGTTGTTGTTTGATCGTCTTTACCCCATCGGAATTCTCCTTGTTGGTTGGACGTTCTCATCTTTATCTCGCAAACTTTTATTAGTTGTGAAATTAAGATGCGAAACAGACAATTATTTCTGCCTGCTGGATTTAGAAGGATCTGGGCTAGTTATATCGAAAAAATACAAGCTTGTCAAGAATCATATAAAGATCTTCTTTATAAATAATTTAATGATTTATCGGATGCTAAATATTTGATGAGTTTGTTTGATGGTCTTGATGGACTTTGAGCTTTAGGTTATGTTTAGTAATAAGGAGGAAGAAATGCAGGAAGATCACGGATCTCTGATGCCGGGTAGAATGACTTGGTCGCATAGTGTAAAACCACCCAAGATTCTAAATCCTGGAAATGATGATCAGATCAAATCTAAATGGAGAATGGCTTTTACGGGAGCCGTCTCGGCTGCACTTTATATATATTTATCGAAAGCCTTATTGGATGAGAATTATTTTTGGATTGCAAGTTGTATAATTATCTTGTTTTATGTTGCTTTACTTATGGGCATTTGGTGGAAGCAAGGTAAAAATGTTAGAAATGCGATTGTGTTCATTTTTTCGTCGATGGTTTTTGGGGCTCTTTTATTCAGGTGGTTCTTCTTGTGATGCAAGCTCGACATTTTCGGGCTCTTTTTATACCTTGATTGTTAGAATTAACATGATTAGCATGATTTAAATTGATGTAGAATTATTCTTGATAGTTTATATCGTCGAGGATGGGTAATCATTGCTATTTTTCAGGCCTTGGGTTATACTTTCTCCACAATAATTTGCTATATTAAAGTATATGGAAAGTGATAAATTAGAACATTTCAAAGACCGTCTTTTGGAAGAGAAAGAAAGAATCGAGCAAGAGCTCGCTGAATTGGGGTCCAAAGATCCTGATAAGATGGATGCTACATTCCCCGAAAGCGGATCAAATTCTGATGAGGATAATGCTGCTGAAATTTCAGAGTATGCGGATATCGTTTCCATTGAAGCGAGGATGCAATCTGAACTTAAAGATGTAGAAAGCGCACTTAAGCTTTTTGACGCAGGTAAATATGGTATCTGTAAATATTGCCATAAAGAAATTGATGAGAAACGCTTAGAGGCACGCCCTGCGTCATCCAGCTGTATAGCTTGTAAGAAAGTGCTTACACAGGAACTATAATAAATTAAAAATTTACAATTAAGAATTAAAAATGCCGGAGGCCTCCGGCATTTTTTATACCGTAGAGACGCCCAGCTGGGGCGTCTTTGCTTAAACATCTTGTCATTAAGTGAGACAACGTTTAAGATGGTTGTATGAATTGTACTAAATTGACCTGTACGCCAAAGAAGATGATTTTGTTTTCTGTTATAGCAATTGTTGACACGGTTGTTATAGATCTTCTATTGAAGTACGCAGTGAGGTTTGATTGGATTGCAACAGCAGATTTTATTCCGGGAGTTTTGGCAATGACCAAACATGAAAATCATGGATTGATTGGCAACACTCCAATTCCGTATCCGATTATTATACTTTTGACTCTGGCCGCGTTGGGAGTTTTGTTTTATGGGATGAAGACATCATTTAAACAAAATAGATCTTTTGAATTAATAGCGCTTTCGTACGTTGCCGGTGGTGCGCTGGGTAATTTTATTGATCGAGTAGTAAACGGATATGTTTTTGATTGGATACTATTATTTAATACGTCGATAATAAACGTCGCGGATATTGCAATCACACTTGGGATCATCGTTTATGTCGCTTCGCATTATTATTATGAGCGTCAAATATCTAGCATCGAACATTAAACGGTTGTATGAATGAATTAGATGTTATAAGTATAAAGAAGGGTGAGGTTGTTTTAGCTGGTTTGGTGATGGCCTTGTCTGCGGTAATTAGCGATCAGGGAGTGAAGTATTGGGTTAGATCTGGGATGATGCCGGTTGAGTTGGAAAGGTTACATAGCTTCGCAAAGTTTGTTTTTTATGAAAATTTTGGGTTGATTGGAAATTTTGTCATACCCCGCATCGTTTTATTAGTGATATCGGTTTTAATTTTGGCGTGGATTGTTTCTAAAATTAAAGAAATGTTTTTAAATGAGAAATATCAATTCGTTTTTGTTTTAGCAATTATAGGTGGAGGGATTTTGAGTAATTTGATAGATAGAATTGTTTACGGATCTGTGTTGAAATGGATGCTGTTGTTTAATACTTTTGCTATTAATTTGGCGGATGTCTATATTGCTACGATGTTAGTTGTTTATCTATTTCTTAGTCGAACGTCGAATGTTGAGGCGGATAGCCGTTAGCTGATGGTAGATAGCGGATAGCTACTTTTTAAATATCGAACTTAATATAGCTTTAGTACTTGATCTTAGAAAAACTAATCAACAAGTTTCCCTTCCTGAAAATCTCCAGGATTACGTTATACGACATTTACGTTTTGCTGAACTTGTTTCAGCGAGGGGGATTTAGAGGGCAATTCTATACATCTGTAAAGTGCCAAAAGGCATTTTTTTTGGCTAAGATTAGCTAATATTTGCTATTGTACCCTTGACAAAGTTGTAGAATTGTGCTAGATTAAGTCGTTCTTTGATAGCTTTAGAGAGAAATTGCAGTTCCAAATCGCCGCATTGCGGCAGAGGAGATGAAAGATGAATAGAAAAGACAGGAATATTTTGATCGGAATCGTTTTTGCGATTATTTTTGTGCTCGGAGGCGGATTTGCCTCAATCAAGTATTCGGATTACGAGAGATCGGCGCCGAAGGTGAGCGTGGAATACACGTTTGCCAATGGACAAACGATTCGTGATTGGGATCCGTATGACTATTCGGAGCCTGAGTACCTCGCGCTTCATCCGAAAGAGACGGATAAGAATATGCCGTCCTTTTGGGAGGTGCCTTACGTGCCTCAGGGTGCCCGAACACTTTATCCTTCTCGGATTACGTGGGTGGAGGAGCCTTACAAAAAGGAGATCCATCAATACTATTTTTCTGCGGAAGGAAAGCAGTATTGGGTGGAGAAACAAGAAAATGGGTTGCTCCGCTTCGGCGAGCTTGTCGACATGTCCGAAGTTTTGGGTTTCAAGTTTGACTCTGCAGAACAGGTCAAGAGTTTTTCCTTGAATGTTCCGCAAGAGGTGCAGATCTACTTGATCAAAGGCTCGACGCTCGTTTGGTATCGGAAGGCAACCGGAGGACCAAACGACGTATACGTGAGCTACGGCGACAAAACAGCCGGGCCTTATGCCGAGGTGACGCATCCTTTCTTCTTTGAGGGCGCACTCGTGTACGTCGCTCGGAAGTCTGAAATCATAACCGACGGTGTGCGCAAACAAACGGATGATAGTTACTCATTTGTTTGGAACACCCGCCACATCCCTGTAGATTGTGGTGTGTTCGTTGAGAAGCCGGCGGAGCCTAAGCCTGTAGAGGCTGGCGATGATGATGCGGCGCAACCTGTACCAAAGCCTGCACCGCAAAACTTCGTGACGGTTGTGAAGCCGTTAGAGGCGCCTCTCTGCGGAAAGAAGGTTCAGGTTGGACTCGATCGCCTGGTCGAGAAGTCGCTTGTGAACGGCAGGGAAGTTACGGTGGAAACGCTGTACTATTCCTTGGACGGCAAGCACTTCGAGATTCCGGCGGAGAAGACAGAGCTTCACATTATCACTCCGCCCAACCGCAACACTTCGCTCTAAATATTTGTTCTTTGTTTGTCTTGCCCTGTTCTCATTTGAGGATGGGGTTTTTTCTTTTTAGCTAATGGCAGATAGCGGATAGCTGATGGCCCCCACAACGATTTGATATAAATATTGAAAAATAGATGTGGATTGTTGAAAATTTTTGACAGCAGTATTTGTTATTATTATTGATAAATTTAAGTATTGATTTTGTGGATTGTTTATTAACTTGCAAACCTTAATTTAACTGTTACGATTTTAGTAGGGTGTAGAGCGAAGCCAATTGGAGCTTCGTTTTTTATTAGTCGTAACGTCATAATGTCTTAACGTCGTAACGGGGACTATCGGATTGTTAAGTTAAGACATTATGACGTTAAGACTTTAAGACTATATTGCAAAATATGATTAATCGATTTGAAGAAATTATCGCTTGGCAAAAAGCTCGTGAATTGACCACTGGTGTTTATAAGAATTTTCGTGATTGTCGTGATTATTCTTTTAAAGATCAGATACAGCGAGAGTCTGTTTCTATTATGAATAATATTTCGGAAGGATCTGAACGAAAAGGAAATAAAGAGTTTAAAAGATTTTTGTTTATCGCGAAAGGATCAAGTGCGGAGGTGAGATCAATGTTAATTTTGGCAAAAGATATTGAATATGTAACAAGTGATAATGTAGATGGTCTAATTAAGTTGAGCGATGATACTGCAAGATTGTTATCAGCCTTAATAAAAAGTTTAAAGTACTAAATTTTTTTTACCGTTATGACGTTACGACATTAAGACGTTATGACTCTCTCTAAAGTTATGAAAGTAATCCCCACCACAGCAATAATTGGTCTTGATGCGCTTGGCGTTGGCGTTGAGGCGGATATGGGTTTTGGGAAACCGGCTTTTTATGTTGTTGGGTTGCCGGATGCTGCTGTGCAGGAGGCGAGGGAGAGGGTTAGGAGTGCGCTCAAGAGTATCGGTAATGCAATTGGTCGGCCGAGAGTCACGGTTAATCTTGCGCCGGCGGATTTGCGCAAGGGTGGGTCGGGGTATGATTTGCCGATCGCGATAGCTTTAATGTCGCGAAATAATGATTTGCTGGAGCCAAAAGATAATTGGCCGGTGTTGGTTGGAGAGTTGGCATTGAATGGAGATTTGCGACCTGTTCATGGAGCTTTATCATCGGCGATGTATGCGGCGGAGCATGAGTCGAAGGCGATAATTTTGCCAATGGAAAATGCTAAAGAAGCTGCGTTGGTGCATGGAGTGACTGTTTACCCGGCTAAGACTCTGAGGGACGTCGTAGAACATCTTAGAGGAGAGAGGTTGATAGATGCGCATGAAGCAATTGAGTTTGAGGATGTGCTAGAGGATGCGATAGCACTGGATTTTGCGAGTGTACGCGGACAAGAACAAACTAAAAGAGCGCTCGAGATCGCGGCAGCAGGCGGGCACAATGTTTTGCTCACTGGTCCACCCGGATCGGGTAAGACTATGCTCGCGCGTGCTTTCCCCGGGATCATGCCGAGGTTGACTCGCGACGAAGCGCTGGAGGTTACACGGATACATTCTGTTGCCGGAGTTTTACCGCGAGATGGAATCTGCAAGTTGCGTCCTTTTAGGACACCACATCATACAGCGAGTGGAGCGGCACTTGTGGGAGGTGGAACTATTCCAAAGCCGGGAGAGATTTCGCTCGCGCATCGCGGAGTATTGTTTTTGGATGAGTTCCCCGAGTTTTCGCGACAGGTTTTAGAGAATCTGCGTCAGCCATTGGAGGACGGGATGGTATCAGTATCGCGAGCGCAGGGGACTGTTACATACCCAGCAAGGTTTACTTTGATTGCGGCTATGAATCCTTGCCCATGCGGATATTTTGGCGACCCGGAGCGAGCTTGTTCCTGCGCACCACAACAAGTTATCCGCTACGCGAAGAGGGTGAGTGGGCCGCTGATGGACAGAATAGATTTAAAAGTATCTGTGCCACGAGTGCCGACGGAGCATCTGCTGCAAATCGAGTTAGGGGAATCGTCAAAAATCATCAGAGCTCGTGTGCAGGCAGCTCGTGATAGGCAAGTAGCCAGAGAAAAGATCACTGCAGTTACAACCAACGCTGAATTATCTAGTGAGCAAGTGAGAAAAAGTTTTAAACAAAGCGATGAAGCAAAAAAGTTGATGAGGCAGGCGACTGACAAGTTCCACCTTTCCGCCAGATCGTATTTTCGCGTGCTTCGCGTGGCAATTACCATCGCTGACTTAGCATCGTCGGAGATAATCGAAGCTAATCATGTCGCTGAGTCACTTCAGTATCGGCAACAGGAAGCGGAGGGGTATTAGATGCTAGACACTAGACACTAGACTCTAGACGCTAGACGCTAGGCGTTAGGCGTTAGGACTCGGAGGTTAGGGTAGCAATATTTTAAAAAGTAATTCTTAATCACCTAATTCATTATGTCATTAAAAAAGTTTGAAGAGCTTATAGTGTGGCAGAAATCGAAAGATTTTTCTGTAGATATCTATAAGAAGTTTAAGTTATGTAGAGATTGGTCATTTAAAGATCAAATTCAAAGAGCATCTGTTTCAGTAATGAATAACATTGCAGAAGGATGTGAAAAAAGGTCGGATCGTGAATTTACCCATTATCTGTATATTTCACGCGCATCAGCTGGTGAGGTAAGAGCTATGTTGTATTTAGCAAAAGAGATTGGTTATCTTGATGATAGTGATTCGTTAAGTTTATTGGATCGTTGTTATGAGATTTCAAAGATGATATTCGGCTTAATAAAAGTCAACACTTCAAATCTAGAGTCTAGCGTCTAGAGTCTAGGGTCTTTGAGTGAAGAATCAAGCGCGCAAATTATTATTACATATATATGACAACTACAAATACATCATCATCTAAAAAAGAATATAAGAAAATGTCGTTTCGGGATTTAGTGGTTTGGCAGCAATCGTATGATTTTGCCAAGGGAGTGCATGCATTAACCAGGCAATTGCCTCAGGAGGAGAGGTATGCACTTACATCGCAATTAACTCGAGGGGCATTTTCCATGCCGGTGCAAATTGCACAGGGGCAACGTAAATGGGCGAAGGTCGATTTTGTAAAACATTTGAATTATGCAAGAAATAGTTCGTTTGAGTGTGAAACTTATTTGCTTTTGATCTCAGATTTATTTTCTGAGTATGCAGATGAGGCAGAGAAGTTGGTGGAAACGAATACCATCATTCAGAAAATGTTATCGGCACTCATTTATACTATTGAGCATCCTAAAAATAAAAATTACGAATCTAAAAAGGAAAATATTGAAGAGCCGCAGGTAGTGGCAGTAGCAGCTTAAAATTACTTATTATTGCGCGCTTGATTCTTTGCTAAAATAAGCAAAAAAATACTAAAATTGTTAATACACAAACATAAACGTGGACAACTTCATTGACAAGGGCGGTTGAGACTGGTAGTTTTCTTTGGCAATAATTAAAAGTCGAACTTATATTTATTCGCTTATTTAACACATTTTTTGGCTATTTGCCCCTGGCAGTATCTCGTTTTTAGCTAGATTGTGCGTTAATTTGGGGGTTTCTATTCCTAGTAAAACACCATCAGCATTTTGGACTGTAATAGGTATACAATTTTTTCGCATTATTCGTGCCATCAAAAAAGGGCTTGAGTATTTTTTCGTAAGAATAATGTATGAAGCTTTGAAGCCTGTGGGGCGCATCGTTTTGCGTTTTTTTATTTTGCCAATTTACGGCTTGCTGGTGATGAGTAGATTAAGGATTAATCGTTTGGCACTTCCGGCTCGAGGTTTTGCTTTATTTTTGGTAACAAATAAATATCTTTTTCATTTTTCACTTATCCTTGCGGCAACGGGAACTATTTATGCGAACCTGCAAACTAAACAAGCGCTTGCGCATGATGCGGGTCAACAGAGTTTACTGTATACGATAATGACAAACGGCGAGACAGAGATAGTGCAGGAAGAAATACGTTTTGATGAAACTGTTCCCGAGTCACAGCGTTTGGCTATGGGAACAATTGAGGCTATTCCTCATATTGATTTTGATTATTACACTGATGATGAGGGGGCAACTTATTCTGTTCCTCAAATGCCGGGAACTTTGGTTTTGCGCCCATTGGATCAAGACAAAGAAACCAAACAGAATGTTGTGCAGCGTGTCAGATCGGGTATAGAAACATATACAGTTAAAGCTGGAGATAGTTTGGGCACAATCGCCAGAGATTTTGATATAGATGTAGGCACTATTTTGTGGGCAAATAATTTATCGGAAAGACAATATATAAGGCCTGGTGATCAACTTAAGATTTTGCCCGTTTCGGGTGTGTTGGTTGCTGTTAAATCGGGTGATACGCTTGGCGCTATTGCATCAAAATATAACGGGGATTTGGAAGACATAATGACCGCAAACCAACTTGCGGATGAAATTGTGCCGGTTGGTAAAGAGCTTATTATCCCTGGCGGAGAACCTCCAAAAATTGTACAAGAACGTGTAATGGCAGTTAGCCGTGATCAATTAAAGGAACCAGGTGTGGCTCAATATAGCGCCCCGTCAGAATCTGCGGCTAATGTTAATAAACCGGCCGATAAAGTTGAGGCGAATATTACAACTAAATTATTATGGCCAACCAGCGGACACGTTATTACACAATATTATGGATGGGCACATACCGGTTTGGATATTGATGGTGATTACACATCACCTTTGTATGCATCAGAAGATGGTGTGGTTGAAATTTCGGGTTGGAATAATGGCGGCTATGGTTTGCAGGTTTTGATTCGCCATCCAAATGGAATTAAAACTCGTTACGCGCACGCTTCAAAATTATTTGTTAAAGCCGGAGATGATGTTAAGCGCGGTCAGGTTATTGCCATGATGGGTTCCACGGGACGATCTACAGGATCACATATTCACTATGAGGTTATAGTTAATGGCGCGAAGGTGAATCCGCTTCTATATATAAAATAAATTTCAAATAGAAAATAGCAAATGGCAAGAGTAAACATAAGAAACTCTTGCTATTTGTTATTTGCAATTTGTGATTATTGAGAGTTGACAAATAGCTCAGTTTTGCTATAGTTCTGGAATTATGGAACCAATTATAAATGAATTACCCGGCTCAAAAATTGAATTAAAATTCACAGTTACGCCGGAAAAAGTTAAGCCGTATATTGATGCGGTTGTTGAAGAAGTAAGTAGAGAAAAAACTATACCGGGTTTTCGCCCAGGTAAAGCACCCAAAGAAGAAATTATCAAAGTTCTTGGTGGAGAGATGCAACTTTGGCAGTTGGCTTTTGAGCGTGTTGTGCGTACATGGTTTGTTAAAACCATTTTAGATAAAGGTTATGAGACTATTGGATCTCCTGAGATTGCTGTAGATCAACTAACGCCCGATCAAGATGTTAAATTTTCTTGTACGGTTGCTGTTATGCCTACTATTCGCAAAGCGCATGAGGTTGCAGAGCCTTTTGTAACTATGAATGTTAAAGAGGTGAAGGATGAAGAGGTTGAGAAAGCAATAGAGGAATTGCGCGCCATGCGTCGTAAGGAAGTTGTAAGCTTGAAGCCGTCGCAGAAAGAAGGAATGGTTTTGGTTGATATGGAAATGAAGAAGGATAGAGTGCTGCTCGAGGGTGGCCAAGCGAAAGATTATAAGATTTTTTTGAATGAGAATCATTACATTCCTAAACTTGCGGAGCAATTATTGGGAGTTAATAAAGGTGATAAGAAAACTTTTACACTTCCGTTTCCGGCAGATCATTTTGAGAAGTTGTATGCGGGGAAAGATATTGATTTTGAAGTAAATATTAAAGAAGTTTACGAGATTCAATTACCTGAAGTAAATGAAGAGTTTACAAAGAGCTTAGGAATTGAATCGGTAGATGCTTTAAAAGATGTTTTACGCCAAAACATGAAGGCAGAGAATGAGCGCAGAGCACTCGAAGTCGCGGAAATTGAGCTTTTGGAAACATTGGTAGAGAAAAGCTCATTTACAGAAGTCCCCGAGATTTTGCTTAAAGAAGAAACTCGTAGAATGTTTGAGGAGATGCGTCACGATATAGAACACCGTGGAGGTAAAATGGAGGATTATCTTACAAGCCTAAAAAAATCTACTGATGAGTTTAAAATAGATATGTTGCCAACTGCAGAGAAGCGAGTGAAGACCGCTGTTTACGTTAAGCATATCGCCAAGGAGAATGATTTGACGGTTTCCGACGAAGAGTTGGATATGGAGATTGATAAAGTTTTGGAACAAGCGAAAGATCAGGATCAAGAAGTGAAGGACCGTATTATTTCACCGGAATATCGCGAGTATGTGCAAGCAATGATGCGCAATCGTAAGACTCTTGATTTCTTAAAAGAGAAAGGTATCAAAGAATACAAAACTTGGTTGGAAAAGTTTGCCAAAGAAGAGGCTGAACATGCGGCACAACACGCAGCAGAGCATGGAGGACATGTGCACGGGCCGGATTGTGATCATGAATAAAAAATGAACGAATTAAACAATGAAATAATGAATTGTTAAAAAAAACCTCGGAAAATTTTCGGGGTTTTATATTTTTGCACAACTTGTGCTCTTGACATAAGATGCGATGCATGAGACGGGTGTAGTATACCTAAATTACAAAAAAATAATTATATTATGTTGGAGAGTTTGAAAAAATATTTCGGCTACGATGAGTTCCTGCCTTTGCAAAAAGAGGTGATCGATCACGTGATGTCCGGTCGTGAGGCTTTGGTTTTGATGCCGACCGGGGGAGGGAAATCGCTTTGTTATCAATTGCCGGCTTTGGAGATGGCTGGGATTACGATTGTTGTTTCGCCGCTTATTGCACTTATGAAAGATCAGGTGGATGCGCTTAAAGCTAATGGGATACCGGCGGCATACATTAATAGTTCTTTGGATTATGCGGAGATTGCGCAAATAGAGCGTGAGGCTCAGAACGGTGAGATTAAGCTTTTGTATTTGGCACCGGAGAGATTGGCGATTCCGCGGGTACAAGGGTTCCTGCAAACCTTAAAAGTGAGTTTGCTTGCCATTGATGAGGCGCATTGTATAAGTGAGTGGGGGCATGATTTTAGGCCGGATTATCGCAATTTGAGGGCTGTGCGAGAGCTTTTTCCGTGTGCACCAGTCTTGGCGCTAACGGCGACGGCAAATAAGATAGTGAAAGATGATATTTTGGAGCAATTGAAGTTAAAGGATGCACGTGTGTTTCAATCCAGTTTTGATAGGTCTAATTTGAGTTATAGAGCATTACCAAAAAAACAGGTTTTGCAAAAACTTGTTAAATTTTTACAAAAGGATCCGAATCAGTCGGCGATTGTTTACTGTTTATCGCGAAAGCGAACGGAGAAGATGGCAGCGGATTTAAAAGCTAATGGAATTAATGCCGCGTTTTATCATGCGGGCATGGCGACAGATAGGCGTTCTCGAGTGCAAGAGGCTTTTATTCAGGATAAGGTAAATGTGATTTGCGCAACCATTGCTTTTGGAATGGGAATTGATAAACCGGATGTCAGGCTTGTGGCGCATGTGGATATGCCAAAATCAGTTGAAGGTTATTATCAGGAAACAGGGCGCGCCGGGAGAGACGGTTTGCCGAGTAAGTGTATTTTGTTTTTTTCAAAAGGTGATATATTTAAACACGAATATTTTATTCGTATGATGGATAGCGCGCTAGAGCAAACTAGGGCTAGAAAACAGATACAAGATGTTGTGAAGTATGGAGAGCTTACAACTTGCCGTAGGAGTTATCTTTTAGAGTATTTTGGTGAAGAATATAGTAAAAATAATTGTGGAGGTTGCGATATCTGTGTGCCGGTTGTAGTGGAAAAGACTTTTGCGGCAGATGTTGAGAATTATGATGAGGAGTTGTTTGAGGTTTTACGAGGATTACGTAAAGAATTGGCGGAAGGTCGGGGAGTGCCGCCGTACGTTATTTTTGGTGACAAGAGTTTACAACAAATGGCACAGTATTATCCGCAAAGCGAGGAGAGTATGGGGCAGATTTTTGGCGTTGGTAAAGAAAAACTTGCGCAGTATGGAGAGGGGTTTTTAACATATATTAAAGCTTATTGTGAAGATAAGGATTTGGTGGAAAATATGCCGCAGTTTGTAGAATCGCGGACTGTTTTTAAAAGTACTGTCAATTCCACTGTGATGATAACTGTGGATTTGTTTAACAAGAAAAATTCTTTAAAAGATATTGCTTCAATCAGAGGAATTAGAGAGTCAAGTGTTGTGCATCATTTAGAGCAGGCATTGCAGGGTGGCGTGAAAATTGATACTTCGCATGTCCATATAGCACAAGAGAGATTGGATAAGATAGTGCAAGCATTTAAGGCATCTGGCGGAGTGATGTTGGCTCCTGCTCGGGAAAGGTTGGGTGAAGGTTTTGGTTATGATGAGATAAGGCTTGCGAGATTAATTATTAAATCACAGATTTAATAATTGTTTTTAAGTTAACATTGTTTTTTGATGCCTTCACAATGCAATTTTGTTATAAATTTAAAATAGTAATTTTATTTTGCTAAAGCATTCACAAAAGTGTTATACTCTCACGAAGACGATACATTATGAGTGATAAGGAGGAGGTAAAAAAAACAAGTAGCTCCAATAACTCAAATCAGTTGTTGGTTGAGGTTTTGCAAAAAAGTATCAGCAGGACAAAGGAGATGAGGTTGGTTCCCGGGTATGATGAGTTTGAAGGAGTTACATCAATAACACAGTTGGTTAATTTGATTATTCGCAAAGCTTGGGAGGCTAAGGCTTCGGATATTCACATTGATCCAACCAGCGAGTCGCTTATTATCAGATATAGAATAGACGGAATTGTTTATGATGTTTTAAGTTTACCAAAAGAAAATCAATCTTTAATAATTACACGTATTAAGGTTTTGTCGGGTTTGCGTACAGATGAGCACTCGATGGCACAAGATGGTCGTTTTAAGATTGTAGATAATGGTGTAAATATCGATTTGCGTGTATCTATAGTTCCTACTTATAGCGGTGAAGATGTGGTTATGCGCTTGTTGATTGGGGAGGCGCATCTTATTAATTTGGATCATTTGGGTTTTTCGAATAGGGATTTGGAACTGATTAATCATTATGTACATAGGCCGCATGGTATGATTTTGGCAACCGGACCAACCGGTTCAGGAAAAACAACAACATTGTATTCGATTTTACAGATTTTAAATAAAAGAGAAGTCTCCATAGTTACGATTGAAGATCCAATTGAATATTCGGTGCAGGGAATTACTCAGATACAAGTTAATACACAAACTAATTTGACCTTTGCGGATGGTTTGCGATCTATTGTGCGCCAAGATCCCAACATTATTATGGTTGGCGAGATTCGTGATAATGAAACTGCCGGAATTGCGGTTAATGCGGCTATGACAGGTCACTTACTTCTTTCAACCATACATACAAATGATGCGGCCACAACTTTACCGCGTTTATTGGATATGGGCATTGAACCTTTTTTGATTGCATCAACCGTTAATATTGCAATTGGCCAAAGGCTTGTGCGCAGGCTTTGTGTAAAATGTCGAAAGCAATATACGCCATCGGCGGATGAGCACGAGGCTTTAACACATATTATTCCGGAAAAAATACTTACCACATTGGATAAAGCATGGCGTGCGCCGGGATGCTCCGAATGTAATAATACCGGATATACCAAAAGACTTGGTGTTTATGAGGTTTTGGAAATTAACGAAGCGATTAAAGGTTTGATAATGCGCAGAGCCAGTGCTGATGAAATTCAAAAAGCAGCTCAAGAAAGCGGAATGACAACCATGCTCGAAGATGCGTTTATAAAAGCGATAAATGGAGACACTTCTTTGGAAGAAGTGCTTAGAGTTATAAGAGATTAAGATATGACCACAAAAATTGAAAAGATAAAAAAACCCTTCATGCTAACTCTTGCAGCGAAGGACAAAATTGTTTTCGCGAAACATTTGGCCAGTATGTTGGATGCGGGCATACCTTTGCACGAAGCGTTAGGAATATTACAAGAACAAATAGCTCAACCATCTTTAAAGTATATTATGAGTATTGCATTGGCGGATTTAGCTGATGGAATGCCTTTGCATGCAAGTTTTGCAAAGTTTCCTAAGATGTTTGATTTATTTTTTATTAATTCGATCAGCGTTGGTGAGGCATCGGGCACTTTACCGGGGACTTTGCGTTACATGGCAATACAATTGGAAAAGGCGGGAGAGGTTAAAAGTAAAGTCAAATCGGCTTTGTTGTATCCGGTGATTGTGTTTTTAGGATCAATTTCCATTGGTGTATATTTGGCTTTCTTTATGCTGCCAAAGATATTGCCGTTGTTTACCACTCTAAAAGTACAGTTGCCACCAACTACGCGAGCTTTGTTAGCAATTAGCGGTTGGATGAGTGCGTACTGGCCGTTTGTAATTGTGGGAATAGTTGTTGGTTCGATTTTATTTTCATTATTAATGCGTGTAAATACCATAAATTATGCATTTTATAGATTTGTATTGATAATACCGGTGGTTGGCCGTTTATTTCGAGAAATGCAAACCGCACAATTTTCTCGAATTTTGGGGACTTTGCTTTCGAGCGGCGTTACGATTGTGCCGGCATTAAAAGTGACAGCAAAATCCACAGTGAATCCGGTTTATAAAAAAGAATTAGAAATAATTACAGCTTCAGTTGAGAGAGGGGAAACAATAGGAGAGGAATTGCAAAAACACCCGCAATTGTTTTCGAGAATATCAGCAAGTATGGTGGGTGTTGGTGAAAGAACGGGAAAATTATCGGAGAGTCTTATTTCTATGGCAGAATTTACAGAGAAAGAAGTCGATGATATGACTCGTAATTTATCTACGTTAATTGAGCCTCTGACTCTGATGCTTGTGGGTTTGTTGGTGGGATTTGTTGCTCTTTCCATCATAACACCTATTTATCAAATTACTCAGGGTATTCACATGTAATTTATGAAAAAAATTTCCGGAGTAACTTTGGTTGAAATGTTAATTGTGTTTGGCATTATGGCTGTTTTAGTTGGCTTAACGGCTGCCATTAGTAACACATCAATCAATAACAGTGAATTTGACCGCGTAAAAGATGCTTTGCGAGGTGAGCTTTTTGCTGCTCAAGCTGATACAATGGCCGGAACGTTGGATTCAACTTGGGGAGTTACTTTTGGCTTAAATTCCATAACCAGATATAAAGGAAATAATTATGAAGATAGAGATACGGATTTTGATTTGGTAAATGATTTTAGCAATAATGTGATAATAAGCGGAGCTGATGAAGTTGTTTTTACACGTCCATATGGAATCCCTGTTACATCAATTGAATTGCATATTACCGACGGATTTCGTCACGCAACAGCAACCGTAAGCCATGTAGGAAAAATTGAAATTGAATAATATGAAACAAATAAAGAAAATTGGTTTGCATAAATTGAAAGGTCAATCGCTTATTGAAGCAATTTTAGCGGTTGCTTTATTGGCGATTATAGCTTCGTCATTGTCCGTGTACCTGAATAACCAGTTAGTTTACATGACTCGCGGGCAAAGCACCTTGGAAGCCATTTATTTGGCTCAAGAGGGCTTGGAGGCATCGAGGTCTGTAAGGGATATAAATTGGGATTTGCTTGCAACCGGTACACATGGGCTTATATATAACGGAGTATGGAATTTTTTTGGAAATGAAGAAATTATAGGTCAATTTACCAGAACTATACTGGTCTCTGATATATCGGAAAATGAACGCAGTGTAATATCTACAGTAATGTGGCCGGGTATGACCACAATGCGAACGATTGCGCTGGCCACGAATTTATCGAATTGGCGAAATGTAGGTGATGATACAATTTATATTTCAAAATGTATATATATAACCGATAAAGATTTTTATATTCCTCTCAAACAATCTTCTTCGGGAGATTATCCAACCTTTGGATCAAGTTCGGATCAAGTAACGTTGAATAGTAGCAATAACTCTTCTACAGGTTACGTGAATGTTAATTTTAATTTTTCAAATATACCAACGGGCTTTACGGATGCTGTCTTGCATATTGATTTTGAAGATTTGGATTTACAGGTGGATCAATTTAATATTTCAGGAAGCATCGTTACTTTGCAGGAAGCATTTTCATTATTTGATGTGAATAGTAATTTATTGACCAGTCTTGATGAAACACATCCTGATGACGGTGAGTTTACTTGGCAGACATTCATACCAAATTATTTAATTGCAGGAAGTAGTTTAACTTTAAAAACAAGGTTGAGTTCGGAATTGAATTTATTGAGCGGGGGCTTAACGGTTACAAATTCTTTGGATGGAATGTCGAATATACAATTGTGCGGTTCGGTTCCAATCGATAGCCCGGTTTTAAGCGGTGATTGGGGGAACCCGGTTACATTGGGAACCATTGATTTGGGTCCGGGAAACACACCTACCGATTTAGCGGTAAAGAATGGCATGGTTTATTTGTCTGCTCAGGCCTCATCTGCGGCTAAACCTGATTTTTTTATCATTGATGCCACAAATGGAATCAGCCCGGTTGTGAAAGGGCAAATTAATACATCAATTGGTTTAAATGGCGTAGATATTTTGGGAAATTTTGCATATTTAGCAAATCAAGATACGGCCAATCATTTACAGATCGCAAATATCAGCGATCCTAGTAATCCGTACTTAATAAGTTCTTACAGATTAAGCGGAAATACGCATCAGGCAACGGCCATTGCGGTAACGGGAACAGTTGCTTTTGTGGGTACGGCACTAGATTCGGGACGCGAGTTTTTTGCTGTGAACGTGGCGACTCCCTCATCTCCGGTAGTTTATAAATCTTTGGAAATCGGGGGAACCATTAACAAGATTTATATCTTGGGAGATAAGGCGTATTTGGCAACTAGTAATGATAATAGTGAAGTGGTTATTGTTGATATATCTAACCCGGCTAATCCGAATATTGTTAAATCAATCGACTTGCCAAATACAAATGATGCTTTGGGCATAAATGTGAATTATCAGGATAGCCGTATGTATGTTTCGAGAAAAATCAGCAGTAACTCTAATTCACCTGAAGCGATGATATATGATGTAAGTGATGTGAATAACCCGGTGCAATTGGGAGCATTGGAATTTTCGAGCGATATATACTCGGCATACGGAGCGGATAATTTGATGTTTTTGGCAACAGCTTACAGTTCGCAAGAATTTAATATCTATAAAGCTGCTGACCCCGGTAATTTGATATATTGGACGGGTATTAATTTTCCTCAGTTAGCGGTAGATATGGTTTTGGAAAATAATATGATTTATATGGCCATAAGATCCAATGATGCTTTAAGGATTATTACTTCACAGTAATTATGCGACACTCCACTAAATCCGGATTCACTTTATTAGAAGTTTTGATATACACGGCGATGGTGGGCATTATTATGATGGGTGTAATTATGTTGTCTGCTATTGCTTTGGAAGTTCGTGGTAAAGTAAGGGCGTCTATTATTCTTCAGCAGAATTATCGTTTTGCTTTAAGCAGAATTACTACCGTTGTTAATCAGGCCGATGATATTACATCACCGGTCGAAGGGACATCTTCTACGGAGTTAATTTTAGAGATGAGTGAGCCGGCGTTAAATCCCACTATAATAAATAGCCAAAATGGAGTTCTGTACGTTAAAGAAGGAATAAGCGACCCAATTCCACTCACATCTAAAGAAATAGATATACAGAGTTTTGTGGTTTTGCGAGCAGGCACAACTTTGCCTATGGTTAAAATAGTAACTTACGGAAGACTGCGTAATGCGGATACTTCCTATCCTGATTTAACAGTAACGACAACTGCGGTTATTAGAAAATGATTATGTTAAAAAAAATACAAATTCATAAAGCACCGGGGCAAGTTATGCTTACTTCCATTATGGTGATGGGGTTTTTAACACTGACAGCTGTTATTATTGGAATTACCGCTATTGCAAGAGAATCACAATCAACATTAGTAATGGAAAATAAAATTATAGCTACAGCTGCAGTTACTGCGTGCATGGAACAAGCCATGGATAGATTGGGAAGAGATGAATTTTATTCAGGTAATGAAGTTATTGATGTTGCGGATTTGGAATGTGGAGTTAGACCGATTTTGTATAACGTTGATGACACATGGACAATAGAAACTTTTTCACAAGTTAACGATCAAATATCAAGATTACGCGTGATTTTAGGTAGCAGAGCACCCGTGTTGATAAATTCATGGCAAGAAGTTGCTACATTTTAATCAAATTGTGATATACTAGCGCTACAAATAATTTATTAATTATTTTAATAAGGAGGAACGCAAAATTAAGTTCGTTCTTTCATAAGTTGTTTTATTATGAAACACACACTAAAGAGTGGTTTTACATTAATCGAGCTTCTCATCGTTATCGCTTTGATTGCGGTGTTAGCAGGTGCAGTTATTATTGCACTTAACCCGGCTCGTCAATTCCAACAAGCTCGTGATTCAGAGCGTTGGAGTCACGTCTCTGTAATTTCCAATGCAATCCAACAAAATATTGCAGAAAACAGAGGAGCTTGGACATGTTCAGAAGGTGTAATACCATCATCTACAACAGCTATTGCTGCTACTGGTGGTTATGATCTTTGTACATGTTTGGTGCCAAATAATTTGGCCGCATTGCCAGCAGACCCTGATACGGGTTCATATACAGATTGCACAACATACGCTACAAATTATACAATTTCGCGCGATGCAACTACAGGACGCATTACTATTACTGCAACTCCAGAGTTAGCAGCAAGTATCAGCGTTACTCAATAATATTTTTTGAGGAAATAAAACAACCTTCTTAATGGAGGTTGTTTTTATTTTACACCCAATGATTTTAATTCCAAGCAAGATCTTAATTGGTAAAAATTTGCTTAGAGATTGGCGGAGCCATTTTGGCATTGTGTTTAAGATTGACTCTAGTGCAATTAAAAGCGATGTCGGGCAGGGAATGTGATAACCTTTAGCACCGATAAGGTTGTAGATTTTGTTGAATCCGGTTTTAAGGAACAAGTCACGAAGTTCGGAATTGGTGTATTCGTGAAGATGGAAACACGTAGCTTCATCGTCGAAGTATTTGGATATGTCGTGTGGGCCGTTGAAACGGTGAGGAGTCTCAAGAACATAGCGGCCGCGTTTTTTTAGAGTGATAAAGACGTTTCCTAATTGCTCAACAGCATCATCTGGATGTAAATGCTCCATGAGTTGGGTGCTGTAGGCGATGTCGACGGAGTTTTTGGGAGCCGGGATGGAGATGCCGTCGGAGATGATGAGTTCGCAGTTTTTGGGAATTGATCCCAAGGCTGTAGCGAACTCTTTGGAAACATCAATTGCGATAGCTTTTTTGACTAAAGGAGAAATTCCTCGGATTGTAGCTAAATTGCCGGCACCGATTTCTAGGTAAGTTGTATCTTTATTTAAAAAAGGACGGAGAGTTCGAATCGTCGCTTTGAGGTATGCCTCGTTTACTGAGCGAGGGTTGTTTTTTAGTGATGGGACTTTGGAGTAGAGCTCATCGTAGAGTTTACGGTATAAAACAAGACGCTCGGAGCGAGAGGCGGAGCGGAGTTGGCTGGCTAGTCTCTTTTCTAGCTTGTAGTGATCTACTAAATCTTTAGGAATAGTTTTGTTCATGGGGAGATTGTAGCATGGGGTTTTTAATTAGCTAAGTATTATGTGAGATGTTTATATTTTTTAGTGTAGAATTTTGATATTTGAAAACCCCACACAATAGCATAAGTGGGGTTAAGAATAATCAATAAGTGTACTCAAGTGATTATATTTATGAAGTTCGCAGATTGAAGAGAGCGTGCTCTAGAATTTGTTGCGTACGATTTACTCTATTTGGAAAGTTTTTTGCTCTCATTAGGAAGGGACGATGTGGGGTTTTGCGATAGATGGTTAGCCAGCGTGAACGCCTTTTAATTAAGAGCGGACCACCCAGGCAAGAAACCGGATAGGGATCTATAAGCCAATCGCCATCTACAGTTTCTAGCCAGCTATGCGGGCTGATGCCGGCAAATACACCAAAACAACTTTGCAATTGCTTGGGGTAGAGCATGGCCAAAGCCTCACTCAGTTCATGACAATCGATAAGTCTTCCGCGGCCGTGATCAAAATTTGACTTGCAATAGTTTTTCGATTTCGTAGAATAGCGATAGAATTTGTTTTGGTACTTTTTTACTTAAAACATGTTCCATTGAATCCTCCAAAGTTTTTTGTAATTAAGTAGTTTATAGCAAAAATGTGTCTATGTCAATAATGTTCGTAACAAAAAATAATATTTAACTTGTTAAAATTATTAATTTGACTAAAATAAGCAAAGATATTACTATAATTTTGTCGTCGGAAATTGTCGTCAATAATGTTAATATTTATGAAAATTGATACTATCCTCTCGGAGATTGGTTTAAATGGTAATAAAGGCGCTGTTTATATTGCGGCTTTGGAAATTGGTACGGGGACGGTTCAGGATATTGCGAAAGTTGCCAATTTGCCGCGTACAACGGTTCATGGAATTTTATTACATCTGCACACACTGGGTTTGTTGAGTGTGATTAATCGCGGAAGGACGAAAATTTTTACAGCCGAATCGCCAGAGAAATTAAAAACTTTACTAAAAGAAAAAGAACGGCAGATAGATTCAGTTATGCCGGAGCTACTTCTGCTTAGGCATATTTCTGATGCGCGTCCGCGCGTTCGTTTTTACGAAGGCTTAGCAGGTGTAAAAACTGTGTTTGAGGATACGTTGACTGTTAAAAATAAATTTTTAATGGGAGTTTTATCCATGGAAGATTTATTTAAATTCCCGGGTAAAGATTTTATGGATGATTATACAAAGCGAAGAGTTGAAGCAGGAATAAAATTACACGTTGTGCGATCGGAAGTCAAAGAAGTTGAAGAGGCGTGGCCATCAAGCAAGAAAGAAAATCGCGAATTGCATTATGCGCCTTCGAGTATGGTTTTTCCTATGACCATGTACTTATATGATCAGAAAGTTGGAATTATAGGCACACAAAAAGAAATGTTTGGTATGATTATTGAATCCGCGGATTTTTTTCAAACGCAAAAGAACTTATTTGATGTGATTTGGCAGGTTTCGAAGGTTGGGAAGAGGATTGATTGATAATTTAGAAAAGATTTAAAATCCCTCGAATAATCAAGGGATTTTTATTATCTGACAAAAAGTATCTTTATTATGACACTACAATCATTCCACAAACCAGCCCAGTGCCCATGCAATTCCTTGCCCGCCGGTTTCTTCGTTTTGGGCCCATGTTGCGGGATCGGAATCAATTACGGTGTATGTACCCGGAGGTAGATCTGTATTTGGTGATGTTTTCCAGTAAGCATTTTGTACTCCACCTTGGCCGGGAATTGTTGATGCGGGCCAGGGACCGTAGGATTTTCCGTTTTGGTCTTGCAAGCTTATCGTGCCAGGTTCTTTACCTTGGCCGTAGTTCCAATGGTAGGTCCACAATTCGCTTACGTGTGATTTCTTATCCAATCTGAATGTGGCGGGCACGCCGTTGTTATTTACACCTGAGATATTATTGTTGTTAAATAATTCCACTTGGGTTTGCTCGGAATCGGCGGGTTCTTCGTATTTTAAAACTTCTTCAGTATCCGTGCCGCTGTTTGCGTCCAAGACAATCATTGGAACTTCGTCTTCTTGCTCATCGGGTTCATTGTTTGTTCTCTCCTGCCCCTCAATATCTCGTAAAGATATTTCCGAGCCATCATCGCTCCGTATATAAATATTTTCGGTTGGTATATCGGGATTAGCCTGAGCGTAACTTTCCGCTTCTTGTCGCGAGTTTACGTACTTTTCATCGCATCCCACTAGTGGAAGAGCTAGTATGATTATTCCAATGCAAGTTAAAATGCGATTATGTTTAAGAGATGGAAACATATAAAAAAATCAGTGATTTATTGTTGAATAATGTAGCATAGCGCGGGGTGAAGGGGAATGATGTTTTTGATTTATATACGCAACTCGTGAAGGGCACGCTTATTATGCGATTTTATATTGATCTTCTATGGACAACATGAGCGTGGGATACTATTATTTATTTGTGATTCATTTGGTTTAAGATTATTGCCTATTATTATGAGAAATCAGTTTGAAGATGTTGTATCGGGGAAGAATGAGGTCAAATTGTTCAGTGAAAACGAAAGAGAAGAAATTTTAAAGGACGCACGTATACCGGCGGTGGCTTTGAGGCAAAGTATTAATGAAGCGTTTGGCCAGATATCTGATAAAGCAGAGCGGAATAGGCGGGTTGCGAATTTACCGGGGTATATTGGCAGTGGAGATAATGGATATGCTTTTGAGTTTGTATCCGGAGATGAAAAATATGTAATTAAGATTGGGGTTAATGCGGGCGCTGATAAAGGCAGAGAGATTGAGGCGATGAATCGAGCAGAAGGCGTGCCGCATGTTCCACAAATGGTAGGTAATATCGCTGAAGCGGATGCTATGGTGATGACTTTTGTAAAAGGTGTGTCGATGGATAGAGCGGATCATGACGCAAAGGCACCCAGCAGAGAAGATTTAAATCAATTGTTATCGACCGTAAAGTTATTGCAAGAAAATGGTTTAAGAATAGACCCACGTGCATCTAATTTTTTGTATGATCCTGAGGATGGCATCAATATTGTTGATTTTGGATTAGCGGGCGGGTCTATGTCGGATTTGGCCGTACAGTTGTACCATGCGTCAACCGGTGTAATTAGCCGCAGAAGTATGATTTATCCGGATATGGAAATAAGTTCAATTAAAAAGAAGACTTTTTCTCAGTGGTTGGATGTAATTCGCCAAAATGATCCAAAAATATTTGAGGAAATAAAAGAAAGGATTACAAACGGGAATATACCGATGCCCAATGTGGTTACAAAGTATGGTTTTGGTATAGATTTGGAATTAGCGAGAAGTTGTTTGGAGTTTATAGAAAAGGCGGATGTTAAAAAGGATTAAGAAATTAAAAACGACGGATTAGCCGTCGTTTTTTACCTGGATTAAATGGATTTTTTAGGTTGATTCCAGATATTTTGAACCCAGATCCACTGCTTGTTTTATTGAGTTAACATTGTTGTCGATAAAATATTTACGTAATTTGTATTCGTTTGGTTTACCGATTTGCTCCGGATTTGTAAACAAAGTTAGAGATTCTTTTAAAAGTTCGTACGACTCAAAATTATTTATTTTAAGTGGAAGGTTGGGATACATCGAATAAAAAAAGAAATGGTTAAGCTCGTGTAATATGATGCGCATTTGAGATTGTATATCAGTGTTTGCATGAACGAACATTTGTTTTTTATTAAAATTATACGGACAAAGAGAAAGTGTTGTGAGATCTATGTGAACTTCATCGAATGGGCATGAAATTTGAAAAAGATTTTCAAGAGTAAGCACAATTTGATCGCCTAAGTTTAACCATTCTGATTCGAGTTTTGATGCTTTATTTTGAAGACGTTCGTTTTCATTTTTACTTTTAAGTAGATTGATTAATAAAGTTTTTGCACTATCCCGGTCTTGAGAGTTGTCTAAAATCTTTAAGATGTCTTCATTTTGAATTATTTTTTTAAGATATTCCGCCATATCACCTCTACCATGCGAAAAGATGTTTTTATCGAAAAAAGCTCGTGCGTAGTTTTCGGCATCGATCTCGACCACATAAGAGGCGGTTAAATTGAGTTTCATAAAATTGTTTTGTTGATACTTATACTAAACATTACAGGGGAATGTTTAAAAAGAAAAGACCGCTCTCATTTGAGGGCGGTTTAGAGATTGAGCTAGTTCGAGACGCAGTCGTAGCAGTCGCAGTTGCAATCGACGCAGTCGCAGCTGACGCATTCGCAGTCGTAGACTTCGTCGCGAATCGCAACGGTTTCACCTCCTGTCCCCACGGCATTCGCAAGAGCGATGTCGTGATTGTTGTTGGTTGTTGGTTGCTCGATCAACGAAACGATTCCCAGAGTCTCCATATTATACCGTCCCTTTCCTATCGTTGAGGAAGCCCAGACACCGAATTTTTTAAGTAAATATTGATCAAGGGTTTGTTTTACAGATTAAACCCTTTGAAAATAGCTTTGTCAACGTCGGCCGAATCTGGTCGATGTTGGCGTTATAAAGTTCGCCTACTTCGGAGGGTGCGAAGTTGCTATCTTGAGCTTGATGCCGATGCAAAAATTCTGCAAGTACAGGGTCAAGAAGAAGCCATTTAATGTTGCTTAAGAACACTACGCATCCGTGTATCTCAGCGCGAAAACGAAGTCCTTGCGTGGGCTCAAATCTTGCATCAATACTAAGGCCTGTTTTTTTCCTAGTCATCTGATGCAGAGACTCTTTACCGAGGCAATATGGATCTCGATCCGTGTAAGACCCCGAGTGGTTCTTTGCTTCAATACGGCAGCCTCCGCCGCACATGAGCGGATACTCTTTGCACTCGTTTTTGCAATATACGGGAACGTACTCACCTTTACGCCAATCATCCATGGCAATCCAGGCCGGTTCGAGACCATCGACAATGTTTCCATATTCTTGTGGCGCATGAGAGCACGGACGAATCGCTCCATCAAAACCGATCGTGCAACATGTTTTTGCTGCACTGCAGTTTCTTGTGCCAAATGCACTTCGTATCTGACTGTTAGGAAATGCGCAGGCCGGGTAATGTTCGAGCGAGTCAATGTTTACGCCGGTAGCATTGCGAACATCGACAAGATCTTGAAACATCTGATTCAGTTCTTGGCGACTAAGTTGGTAGTCGCTGAAATCATCTGCTGTGGCAGGCTTTAGGGCTTTTGTAGCGCTAAAACATGTAACGCCAAGTTGCTGGGCAAATGCACCGGTTGCATAGACGTGGGGTAGGTTTTTTTTCGTTACCACCATATTTACGCCAACACGGAAACCTCGCTCGATCGCCAAGCGGATGCCAGCGACTGTTTTCTCGAAGGATCCTTGAGCGTTTGCGATAGGGTTGTGAACACTCGCCTCGTGTCCCATGATGGACGTGAGGATAGAGCGCACGCCGATCTCTTGTAAGAGTTGCAATCGCTTTGGGTTTAGAAGCGCCAAATTGGAATTGCAATGCAGGTCGATGCCCGCATCTCTTAATCGGAGAAGTGTTTTGCGGTATTTATGCATTACGAGTAAAGGTTCGCCACCGGTGAGTGTAACGTGAAAAACCTTGTTGTTGATCAGTTCATCAGCTACTTTTTCGGGATTTGGCTGATTTGTGATTACGGGCAACGAAGGTGTTTCGTTCTTGCCACGCCAGTAGTTATAACAATGCACACAATTTAGGTTGCATGCCGCCGTTAGTTCCCACTGAACACTGATTGGCGCCATTAGCCGCTTGAACATTAATTACCTCTTTTTTAGGTTGTAAAATGTACATATTTACATTAGCAAGTGCTTCTGTTTTGTCAAGTATACCGCCCTCACTTCCAATGTTCGTAAATGCAACAATAATAAGAAATTAATAATGATTTAAACTATTGTTTCATGAAATTTTATAAATAATAGCAAAAATTCTCGATTGTTCGAGGGATGCTGCTGGGGCGGCATCGTATAGGTTGTTAGAAAAAAATTATTGCTTATGGAGGTGAATTTGATTAATTAAAAAACCCGCCGAGAGTGTCGGCGGGTGGGAGCGTATACTACACTGAGTAGGCGCTAAGTTGAGATTTCGTGAAAATCAAGTCTTTAAAGGGTACTTGAATGCCCCAGTGCGAGGTTTCGACACCGCCACGATGGATAATGATTTGATCACCCTCTTCTACAACCTCCCCGAAATAGACATTGGATTCGGAGCTGACCCAGCGGTCTTTTTGGGCGAAACCTTCCGGAGTTCCAACCCAGATTTCGGTCCATTCGATGTACTCGGTTGGCTGAGCCTTCGTGTTATCGTAGGTAACAATCAATGCCACAGTACCGGTTTGAGGGCTCTCGTACAATGAAGTGATCAATGGTGTGAAGGGGAGAATTGAAGCCTCGATCGCTTTCATAAGTTTTTGTTTTGTTTCAGCGACATCATGAATTGTCGCCGTTGCCTCGGAATCGACTTCAGGAAGTGGTTCACTCGACGTAATCAAGCTAGTCGTCCAATGTTCAAATCTCTCGGGTGGTACGCATTCGATTTTTACGAAGAGCTTATCACCGTCTTGTTTTGGCTGTACATCACCAATTGATAGAATCATTTGGCGGCGATCGTCTCTTGAACCATCATATGCATCCACATATTGCCATTCATGCCTTTCGTGGGAATTGCGCCAGAATACATGCAGTTGACTATATCTAGCGACTCCACCACCCGTGTTGTAAACGTACCGGAAAAGTACGATTACAATCAATTCGGATGAGACGACTTTAGCGTCTTGCAGTACGCAACCTCCATTGCGGCCAGAGTTGCTATTACATGCAGTTGTGAATGTTTGCAATTTTGCTCTCAACGCCGGGTGAGTATTTGAGTCATTCAGAGTTGAAACGAATTCCGAAAAGTTCATGGTTCCTCCTTATCTTGTCACGATGCATTTATCGTAACTGAATAATATACTCCATTTTTAAACAAATGTCAACTATAGTAGTTCTAAAATAGTAAAAAATATGTATTTTATCCTTATTTTAAGGTAATAAAATTGTAGTCTAGTTTTATTGACATCTATAGAAAATTGTGGTATTATTGATTTATTATGAGCTCTCCCAAAGATTTGTTAACTCAATTCAATTTATCGGAACATGAAGCAGAGATTTATCTTGCAACGTTGGAATTGGGTACTGCTAGTGTAAATGATATAGCAAAAAAGATAGGTAAGAGCAGAACGGCAACTTATTTTCATTTGGACCATCTATTGAAAAAGGGAATTTTAAAAGAGACCCGAAAAGGGAAGTTGGCGCGCTTTGTGGCAAAGTCGCCGGAAGAAATGGTTGCAACAGCGGAACAATCTATAGACCGCCTTAAAGAAACACTGCCGCTTTTAAAAGCGCTTCAGAAGTCAAAAGGTGAAATGCCAGAGATTGAAATTTTAGAAACCAAGGAGGGTTATAAAAAAATTTACGAAACGATTACTTCCATGCCCGCGAATTCAATTTATAGATTATTTGAAGGGTCAAAAGCGGTTAAATTAGAGTTGGACTCGTTGACTCAAGTAGAATGGAAAGAGTATTTAACAAAAACTATAGAAAAGAATATACAATCTAAAGCATTAGCAACGGAATCAACTCAAAGTTTATCAACAAAAAAGTTTACTAAAGAAAATGAAGCATTGCTACGCAAACGAATTTGGAATTTGCGCACTGTTCCGGATGAAATATTACCTTTTGAAGAATTGATGATTATTTGTGGGAGTAAGGTGTTGGTTATGTTTACAGATCCGAATTTGGTTATGATTATCACCCATAAAAAGTTGGCCAACATGCTTTCTTTGATGTTTGATGGTTTGTATATACAAGGGAGGCCGGTAAAGGATGCGTGGATATAAAAAAGCAAAATCCCTCGAATAATCGAGGGATTTTGAGTGGAATGATAAGCTTCCAAATTTGCGGAAATATAAATATTGATAAAAAATAATTTTAACTCGAGATTAAGCTCTTGGTATTTTACCGTAACTTTTTCGCATCTGTTTTGTGTCTGCCCCGTACGAAGATAAAGCTTTTTTCAACTGAGGTCCCGCTGAACCGGCCTCGGTTTCACTAACTCTTAATATTTCTTGTAATGCAGAGATAGCATCTTCGGCACATGCGCCAAACGGCACAGGAATCGATGTTTGCATGCCTGTTGGAACAAAATGTTTAGCTTCATCGGTTGCTGAACCAATAAGATCAACTCCTGTCTCAAGGCGAATATCATGCATCCACTGTAATGCCCTTCGTGTAGCATCGCGTTCCAACATGCGTTGTGGAAGCCGTAATGCATTATTAACACGATTCCATGTTTGTTCGGCTTCCGCTTGTATTTGCCGCACCCGCTCATCCAAATGTTGCCTAGCCAAAGTTAATGCACTTTCATCGTCCCAAAGATCGTTCTGGCATTTTTCCAACTGCTTAGCCTCTTCTGTTTCGGCATTAACATAGATACGAAAAAATAAATTTTTTTGCTGGCCGTTAATTTGAGCCGGGATAGTTACCAAAATCATTTCTTGATCACCTTCTCTGGATGGATTAATGGATTTAATAATAGGAGTGTCGTTAAATGCGGCCAGAATGCTCTTCAGTTGAAAAGGAACCTCGTATTTTTTTAGCCCTCGAGAGGCATAACGTACAGAAGGCGCCGTTTCCAGATTGGGATCATCTGCGATAGCGGGCGGCGAATCATCAAACATCAAACCGAGTCGTTCACATTCATCAGTAATTTTTTGGGATATCTCCGCCCATACAGCTGCCATTTCTTCAGGTGGTGCACCAACCGCTATGCGTCTTGTCCATTCCTCATCAACATTTTTAACCAGATTTTGTAAACTTTCTACAACCCCGGAAGATCGCATGGTCTCCAAATAAGCTTCTCTTAGTGATATCTCTTTGCCATATTTACGCAATTCCGCATCAGCTATCAAATCCGCTTGGTTTTGTTGAGCCTCTCTTAATTCTTGAGTAAACTGACTCCATGCGGTTATATCCTCATCGGAAATAACAGCGCGTACTTGTGGGATTTCTTTGACGACCCGTTCTAGTACCTCGGGCGATGGGACATTACCGGCATTATTGAATCGAGCGATATCTTCGAAACGACTTTCGGTATGTTGTTTAGCGTGGCCAAGTTCATGTAATAAGACCGCTATATTGACTGGCTTATCCGAAGGCGGACATGTAACTGTATTTTGTTCAAGATAATAAAAATAATTATTAGAAATCGCGGATAAAACTGTAACATCATCAGAACAACATCTTTGCATGATATCAAATTTACGTCCGTCCAATGATGCAATAACCATCTTTTTAATTTTGCGTTGAGCCAGCCAGGGCATTTCTTCGTATGGGCTGGGAATTACCTCAGATTCAGTTTCGCAAATTCCAATGGGCTTGCCTTCCGAATTAAACAATTCAGAAGTTAAAGACTCAATCTTACGTGGAGTTTCAACTGCAGATTGTGTTTCTTTTGGACTAGATGCTTCTAAAGATTCCTCATTTCGTGATACGGATTCTTGTGTGGAAGCGTTGATTGGCAATTCTTTCATAAATATAAACAATTTCATTCTGAATTATAGTCACTAAGCATGATTCCAGCTAGAGAAGGTCTCAGTTATTATGCAGCCTTTGTTGAAAAAGGAATGCTCTAACCCGAATTTATCATGCAATTTATAATTCCAAGCAAGTTTATTAAAACAAAATCCCTCGATTGTTCGAGGGATTTTGAGTGGGGTGGCCAACGGGAATCGAACCCGTATCAGAGGAACCACAATCCTCTGTGTTAACCATTACACCATGGCCACCATGAATTTGTAATAACCAATCACCAAATTCCAATAACCAATGATTGAGTCGCTGAAGCGATTTTTTTATAAATCGTTATTCGTAGTTCGAGATTCGGTGTTCGGATGTGATGATAGTTATACAGGATATTGTGGTTTTTGACAAGTAGTATGAAGGGTGGATTCTTGACTATTTGGTTATTTCTGTTAAGCTCGCATTAGTTCATTGAAAGGAGACTGTGATGCAAACATTTTTTCAAAATTGCCTTATTGCAGAAGAGGTTTGCAGGGTGATTGATAGATTGATCAACGAGCACAATGTACCTTGGGAGAATATCAAGATTGTTCCTAACAATCATAGGAATTTTGTGATTTACTACAGAGCTGCATCTAAGATGCGTTGAAAGGAAACGATATGCCTAAAGATAAAAAGAAGATTGCTTTGCTTGGCACCATGGATACCAATTGGCGTGAGAATGCCAAAATCTACTTTGCGAAAGATTTTGAGGTCTTGGACAATACGGATGAGCGTTGGAAGGGTGCAATTTCCGCCGAGCAGATTGAGCCACTTTTGGAACAGGATCTTACCATCATGTACGATGCCGATGTGGTGATTTGGCATCATGGCACAGGTGCTGCCGGAGCCACAGCGCGTATTGAACTTGGGTATTTAGCTGCGATTTCTGACAGCGAAGGTAAACAAGTTGTTGTTCATGTTTGCTCTGAAGTGGCTTCGCGCGAGTATATGCATGCGCTTGTTCTGCATCATCCGAACATGCGCTGGGCGGAAAGTTGGAACGAGGTGTACGATCTTGTTGCCAATTTTCTGTAAAGCTAGTTATATCTCCCGAAGCTCGGGGGATTTTTTTTATGCCAATTCAGGATATTCAATCGCCATCTGTGTGAATTTATCCATTTGATAAACTTCGTTGATTTCTATTTGAAAAATGATGTCTTGGAATTCGTGTTTTATGTCACGCATTAACTCGCGTAGCTTGTTGCGATCTTTGATTTCGATATCGAGCATTAACTGCCAATTGCCCATTACTTTTACGTAATTAATAATATTGGGATTATTTTTGCAATAATCAAATAATTCTTTAACGCGCTTTTGATCGTATTGAACGATTTTGAGCAAGGTGCGGTAAGATTGCATTTCCATTTTTGCTAAATCTAAGGTGTAGGTGATTTTTGTAATTACTTTTTCTGAGATTAAGCGTTGGTAGTGTTTTTGTACCAATCCGGCTGAAACGCCGGCCTTTTCCGCCATCTTGGTAAATTCCATACGGCCGTCTATTTGTAGGAGAGATAGGATTTTGCGATCCAGTTCCGAGATTTTGGCGCGTTCAGTAGTTCCGCCCGATGTTTTTTGTTCACGGCTTACAATTGCATTATCCATTAGATAAGACCGTGAGAATTTATGGAAGCCAAGCCCGACCACAATATCGCTCATGCTTATAAACTTTCCATATTTGGCAAAAACTTGTTGCAGTATTTTATTATGCTCAAAAACATCACGGCCGATGATACCGAGCATGGCATCCGCATAACCATCACAGCGCATGATGATAGGAATGTTTTTATTAGCTTTAAAGTCCGCAAACATAGCGGACTCTGATTCTTTTGTAATCCCTGAGAATTTTAGCCAGTAACCCCAGAAGATGGGGAAGCCGGCTTTATCATAATCTATGAAAGCCCAAAAGTGTTTGATGATGCCATCGTCCAATAATTTTTCCAGATGATATTTAATAACCTGCGGGCTGGAGTTTAGCTTTTTGGCGAGATCCGTATAGCTGGCTCGGCCATCGCGATCTAATTCAAAGAGGATTTTTTTATCTAATTCAGTCATAGTTATTTTTTAAAAAATATCATATTTTTATAAATATTGCAATTATTTAATAAAATTAGGCTAAATGCATTGACATTTATTCTTTTTTGAGGTATATTGTTGTGTTACGAAATAGTTCGTAATGCGGACTTTTGACAAATAAAGAAGGTAAAAACCATGACTCGTTTTAGTGAGCTACCGGGTAGCCAATTGAACGTTGTTTATGAAACACTTTCCCTGGCGATGGCCGATGAAACACATGCCAAGTGGATGCAATCTGAGGTTAACGCTAAAATGATTGTCGAGTTTATAGAGCGTCAAAAAGAATATGAAGCACAAAATTCAAATTACAACCTAGTAAAAAATAGATACGAAGCGGATAGTTGCTTTGATGCAAAAAGCTGCTTACTCGCTCTTCGTTTAGCTAACAAAGAAGAGGGTTGGGGAATTACGGAAAACGATTTTTATCAGTTGGTGTTAACTGCGCCATCATGCTTGGGACATCACCGCCAACTTTCGTTCCGTATCCGTTGGGGGCAAGGAGATGAGGGCGTGCTCACGACTTTTCGGAGGCACATCGAGCGAATCAGGCGCGTACTTGGTGATGATTTCGCAGGTGCTAACATGTATGAAGATCTTGAGCCGACAGTTAAGGCTCAAGATCGCATTAAATTGTTGAATGGCAATAATACACATGAGCCGGTTATTGAGTGGGTAATTATCAACCTAGAATTACAACACGAAGGCCGGAGTATAGAAGAAATTCGTGGCAAAAATTCACCGGCTGATGAACTACTGGTTTGGGCATGGCTTTATCCAAAATACTACAATACTAACGGTTTTAACATATTTGTGGCAGCTGGATATCAAACGCGTGTCACCCTTACAGGAGGTAGACAAGAAGAGGAGTATTATGCCAGTAGTCGTTGGGATGATGTGCTTACCGTAAGTGCATGTAAGTGGAAAGTATCGATTGATCGTTGTCTGCCACATCGAAAAATTGAAAGGGGTGAAAGTTTGAAGGTTCTGGTTTTGGAGAAGATATAACAATCATGATGATCAACATTCAAGTTGACAAATAAGATTTAGGCTTAAATGTTGTTCTTTAGTAAGCTTCGTTAACCCGCCGGTACTCTCGGCGGGTTTTATATATTAATAATAATCAAGATAATCATTAAATCGTGTGAATCAAGGTCAAGACTTGATTAAATATCCATTCTGCGCTATACTCACACGACTTTTGAATATGACAAGTATACGCAATATTGCGCTCATCGCGCACGTAGATCATGGGAAGACAACCCTGGCTGACGCTCTTATTAAACAGAGCGACAGTATAACTAGTCGCGCTATGGAAGGCACGACGATTTTGGATTCCAATGAGCTGGAGCGCGAGCGCGGTATCACCATTCTCTCCAAGAATTGTGCCGTTATATATAATGATGTGAAAATCAATATTGTAGATACTCCGGGGCACGCTGATTTTGGCGGAGAGGTGGAGCGCGTTATGAATTTGGTGGATGGTGCTTTGCTTTTGGTTGATGCTAAAGAGGGTCCGATGCCTCAGACGCAGTTTGTTTTGAAAAAGGCGATTCAGGCAGGACACAGAATAATCGTTGTAATTAATAAAATTGATAAACCGGATGCTAGGCCGGATTGGGTTTTGAATCAGACTTTTGATTTGTTTGTGACCTTGGGCGCAAGTGATGCTCAGGCGGATTTTCCGGTTGTTTATGCATCGGCAAAGCAAGGTGTTGCGGGGTTGGATGAGGATCTTTCCAAGATGAAAGATATCAAGCCGCTTTTTGATACAATCGTAAAAGAGATTCCGGAGCCAAATAATGATACTGCCGGCTCGTTGCAAGTTAGTGTCGCTAATATTTCTTACGATAATTATCGTGGGAAGATGGGGATTGGGCGTGTGCAACGTGGTGTGTTTCGCCCAGGTACTGTTGCTTGGATTAATCGCGAAGGTAAAATTGCAAATGCAAAAGTATCGGCTGTATATTCTTTTAAAGATTTGGGTAAGGTAGAAGTTACGGAAGCTGAAGCCGGGGACATTGTTACATTTGCCGGAATCCCTGATATTCAGATTGGTGAAACTTTGGCGGATCTAAATAATCCAGAAGCTTTGCCGGTTATTTCGATCGAGCAACCGACCGTTAAGATGAGGTTTGGTGTGAATACATCGCCTTTCTCGGGTAATGAAGGAAAGTATACAACATCGCGTAACATCAAAGAGAGATTGGATCGCGAGCTTCAGAATGATGTTGCGCTTCGCGTGGATGATTCTACAGAACAGGGTGAGTTTGTTGTATCCGGACGCGGTGAGTTGCACTTGGCTATTTTAGTCGAGAAGATGCGACGTGAAGGTTTTGAGTTACAGGTATCACGTCCACAAGTTATTTTTATTGAAAAAGATGGAGTTGTTACCGAGCCATTTGAATCGGTATCGATTGAATGCCCCGAGGATATGGGCGGATCGGTTATCGAAGAAGCCGGGAAGCGTAGAGGTGAGATTATTGATATGCGCATGGAGAACGGATCTACATTTATCGATGCGATTTTTCCAACTCGCGGATTGATTGGTTACAGATCTCAATTTGTGCGCGCTACAAAAGGCCGTGGTATCATCAATTCTGTGTTTTTGGAGTATCGTCCTAAACTTGGTAACATCGAATCAGCACCACATGGATCTTTGGTTGCGTTTGAGGCCGGAGTATCGATTGCTTATGGGCTCTTGAATGCTGAAGAGCGTGGGCAGCTGTTTATCACACCGGGTGTAAAAGTTTATGAGGGAATGGTTGTTGGGCAAAATGCCAAGCCCGAGGATATGGAAGTTAATGTTTGCAAAGAAAAACGTTTAACCAACATGCGTTCCAAAGGCGATGGTGTTTCGGAAGTTTTAGATGCGCCGCGGATTATGACTTTGGAAGAAGGAATGGAATACTTAGGAGATGATGAACTTTTGGAAGTTACTCCGATTTCGCTCAGGATCCGCAAGAAGCTTTTAAAGATGCATGAGAGACGCCGTGCGCAAGGCGCGAAATAACAAATACAAAAGATTGTTTGATGTAGAGACGCCCCGGTGGGGCGTCTTTGTTTTTGGCTACTTCAGAACCCCTCTCTTTCCTGAAATACCTCAGGACTTCGTTACTAATGTTTAAATGTAACACTGAACTTGTTTCAGTAAGAGGGGCAGGGGTGAGTTTATCCCAGAGCTTATCGTATCCTTGATTTTTTTATGTATTTCTGATATTAATTAGCTGGTTCTTTTACAAAAAACGGAGGCCACATGGATGAGTTTCTAGCTTCATCACTCCCTTGGGAGATAAAGGCCGCTGTTTGTTTGGCTTGCGGCCTTGTTACTGCTGTACTCGTTATAGCTATACCAAAGCGAACTTTGGCATGGATTGGGAAAAAGAAATTAATCTCGTTGAAGTTCATAGTTCGGTTGCACCGACTTTCGATATGGTTGGGTGTCCGGATTTATTCTTTGAGTCATTTTTGGGGATTTAAGTTTGTTGTTTTTGCAGAGCGGATCCTTACGTGGATCAAAGAAAACAATTCGATTACACCGAATACAATTACATGGGCACGTTTGCCGATATTTTGGGCGGGTGTTTGGGCTCATTTTTATTTGAGTCCTTTTTGGGGATTCGAACTTGTTGTACTCTCTTGTGCTTTGGATAGGCTGGATGGCAAGATGGCCATGGCATTTGTTGAGTTCGGCATTTTTAGAAGCCTTGCATCCAAGAAACTCGGAGAGTTGTTGGATCCGCTTATCGACAAAGCAACTTTGTTGCCTCTTATTGCAATCTTCGCCTATCAAGACATCATTATTTATTGGATCGCGATAGCGATAATCTTTGTGGATGTTTTGGGTACTCTATTGCGTAAAGCTGTTATTTTGTGGTTCAAGAAGTCGATAGAGCCGCGGATCGGCAAGTTCTTGGATACCAGAGTTTTTAAAATAGTTAAAAACAATCGGCGAGCACTTGGAAAAAGGATGAGATTGTCCAAATCATCAGCCGCGGGAAAAATCAAGGCTTTGTTACAATCGCTTGCACTCGTTGCTTGTATGCCGTATGAGATGAACTGGCTTAAAAATCCTACTGTACCAAACATCATGTTTGACCTCGCACTTTTCTTTGGTGTACTCAGCGTTGTCTCGCGTGTCAAAATCCACGAAGACGTGGATAAGGTTGTTGATTCGGCTAACTCGGTGTTTTCTCATCAGGATATCTGATGAAACCCCTCTTGAAAGAGAGGTTTTTTAATTGCAGCACATTTTTGATATACTGATATCTATATGACTGAACAAAATCCTTTTGATGTTGAAAAAGGAAAAGAAAAGCAGGAATCTTTACCTCTTGAAGTTTTGTTGATTCGTGCGGGGCAATATAAGCTTGATAAATTGATGGGAAAGGATGAATGGGAGAAATTACAAATGGGCTCTTATTACACATATCCTCTGCCGGATAATTTTTTCTGGGCGGTTTATTGTTTGCAATCCAGTTCTGATCCAAAACAAAAACATATAGGAATGAAGTTGTTTTCTGATCAAGGATAAATAGACCAATTGGAAGCCACGATTGAGTTTGGTGGTTTGCCAACATCTGATCCAAATCGTCAAGCAAAAATAGATGAGATGGCAAACGAGCGCGCAATGGGAGCTAGAGAAGAATCCGAGAATAAGAAGAAAGAAATGGAACTTGAGGTAGAGAAAGAGCGTGGCTTTCCTTCGGGTTTATATGATGTAAGGGCAACATACCCGCATAGGAGCGGAGAGATGAAAGAAACATTTCCACATATGGGTTTAAGAGTAACTTTAGAGGATACTCGTGAAGATGTTTTTGCTAATGCAAGATCTTGGACGAGTATGGCGGGCTTGCATAATTTTGGTATGAAGTTTGATAAAAATATCTACAATAAATATTTAGGTAAAGTTAAATTGGAGTTGGTGCGTGATGGTAAAGTTTATGCCGGGTTTGATGTATTGTTGGATAATAGTGGTCATATAGTTAAGGAGTGAAATATAATTATCAATTAAATAGTCGAGATGGAAACTTGATTATTTTTTTAAAAAAACCGCTAACGAGTAGCGGAAAAGCGTTGTTGGGCCAGTGAAAGGATTTCATGGTCGGTGCGATAAGGTGCTCCTAACCGAATAGCTAGGGATTTGAGCATTGCACCGCGAACTGCGTTTGCGGTTAGCTCGGCGAGGCGTGTGTGCAAGCCGGCGTATTGCAAGGTTGTGTTGCTAGCAGGATTCCAGCATACAATATTGCAATCGGTTCCGGTAGCAAGGCAGAGCTTGGAATTTCGGCGGCTTTTTAGATCGAGATCGGCCATTACAGAGGCTTTGGCCAATGTAACTGAATTCGAAAATTCTATTGCGGCGCTTGGGCTTAAGTTGCGGTTCACGCTGACTACGATGTTGATAGTGCCAGCTGAAGCGGGCTCTTGACCCTGTTCCTCGTCGTACGCGGTGTGCTCGCCGGGGGCAACAATGTTGCCCAGGCCAACCGTGGAGACGACCATTACTTTCATACCATGAGAACTTTTTTCTACAGCAGCGCCTAAAAAGCTTTGAGATGCGGTAGTGACCATGGCAACGGTTTGTTCGGGCTCCAGTTTAAGTTTAGCGATGAAGTGAGTAAGATCTGAAATTATCCCGGGTAGGGGTTTGAGATCTTCTTTGGATAAGGTACGATTAATAATGTGGCCAATGTTAGCCTTGATGCCGCCGCCTAGGGGCGCCCAGCTAAGGCATGATACGGGTCGATAGAAGCTAAGCAGTGCATATTCGGGAGATCCGCTTATTGCATACATTGATGCTCCTTGTTTGCGCCGGAATTGGCGAGTTGCATTGTTCCTGTTTTGTGGGTTAATGTCAATATATGGAAATGGCTTGGTTTATATTAATCGCGATACTTTTGGATCTTCTGATTGGAGATCCTAAATGGTTGCCGCATCCCATAATATGGATGGGTTTTTTGATTAATAAATTAGATTCAGTATTAAGGTTGAGGATTAATGGTTTAAGAGTTGCGGGAGTATTACTTTGGATGATTGTGGTTGGTGGAACTGCTATTGTTTCTGTTGTGGTCTTGTTAATTGCTGCATGGATTAATGTTTGGTTAGGATTTGCTGTAAATATCGTCATGATTTTTTACGCTTTGGCTATTAGGTCACTTACTGATGAGGGGCGAATAATTGCCAAGATATTACAAAAGGGTGATTTGCAATCAGCACGAAATAGGTTACAGACAATTGTTAGCCGTGATTGCTCGCGAGAGGATGAACAAGGGATTATCCGTGGAGCGATCGAGACTATTACAGAAAATTTATCGGATGGTGTAATAGCGCCTTTGTTGTTTACGATGATTGGTGGTGGGCCGTTAGCGCTAACTTATAAAGCAATTAATACTTTGGATTCGATGGTTGGTTATAAAAATGAAAAATATAAAGATATGGGTTGGTTTTCCGCACGAGCAGATGATGTGGTGAATTGGATTCCTGCGCGAATCACCGGTATGCTAATTGTTGCCATTGCATTTTTAACTTACCAGAATCCAATAAAAGCAATTAAATCTTGGAGGCGGGATGCGCAAAAAGGGCCGTCGCCAAATGGTGGGATTCCTATCGTTGCCTTTGCGGGAGCAAGAAATATACAGCTTGGCGGAGATTGCTGGGCGCAAGATGGAAGCAGGATCTGTATTCCAAAAGTTGGTGGGCAACGTGAGGAATTATCTATAAAAGATATTTGGTGGGCAAATTTGTTTGTCTATTCCAGTACAGCGCTGTGCTTAATAATTTTTGAGTTATTTCTTCCCCTGTTTCCAAAGATTTTCGAATAAATTTAGATATCCCTGAGTAAGGGATTTGTTTTTTATGCGGATTGCGGTTACAGGTTGAATTTCGTCGGAATATATAATGTTTAAAACTGTATCAATCGCTGGATAGATGTGTAATCCGGCTGGATTTTGCATGTTAGCGGGAAGATAGCGGATATCGTACATGCCTTCGGGTGTTGTGTGGGGGTCGATGGCACCGCGCTGTGGTTCGTAGCCTATCATCTTGATGCTAAGCTGTTGCCCGCGCGCCACATCATGATATTTGTTCCAGATTGGCAACATGGTAGTTTTCATAAAAATATCTCCACCGGTGCCAAGAACATATTTTGTAGATTTTTTGGGAAGCGATTTTATAAGGCCGGTTAAGAGATTTAAATATTCGATATTCCCCTCGTGAATTGTGATCTCTTGAGCACCGGTTTTTTGCATTGCTTCGATTTGCGCGGATACTGTTTTGGCCAAATCGGTTTTATATGCAAAATTCTCGACAAAGATTTTTGGGTCTGTGATGGTTAGTTGTTTTTTGCCATTAACAAGAGATTCGGAAATAAGCTTTTTTTCCAAAAGATGATTGATCGATGTGTAAACGATGTTGCGGTGAAGATTGGTTTTGGCGATTATGGGGCCTGCCGTGCAAGGGGATTGGGCAATTAAAGCCACATAGACCTCCGCATCATTGGGGCTTAAGTCAAGTTCTGTAAGACTTTTTATTAAGCTAATTTTAGCCATATTTGGTATTATATCACCCAAAAGGGTTGACAAAAGTGGATAAGTATGCTATACTACATTGTCAAGCTGAAATATTGCTTGATTGTACCATAAAAACGCAATTCTAAATCCGCCAAAGGCGGAGGAAGGTTTTACCATGATTAATGTAGTATTGTATTGCGCGGTTTCCTGTGGTTCGGAAGATTTGACATATGGAAACAACGGCGCGGTAAAACACGACATAGAACGCATGTTCGGCGAGAAGATTGAGCTGAAAAGTTTTGGTGGAGATTTTCGAACGAACCATAGTTCGTTTGTCGATGCATGCGCTACGGCTGATGTGGTCGTGTTGGATCTGTTGGATTCATTGGGTTCTAGCAAGGCGATGGACGTTGTAGAATCGAATCTTCGCAAACAAAATCCGAAGGTTCTGATTCTGCGACACACGGATGGCTACGAGCCCGGACACAACAAGATCTCTTGTTGGACCGATGACCGCATCATCCAGGCGTTGGAACTTGCACGTGCGAAAAAGCAAGGGGAGATTGCGATGCTTGTCGTGGATGACAAGACTTCGAATCTCGCTGCGGCACGTCAGCAGTTCTCGGCCGAAGTCGTGACAACGACTTCGTACATTCGAGCGATCGAAATTATGTCGACGCTCAAGGTGCGTGAGGTCGCAACGGATCTCATGATGCCTTGTGAAGCCGCTAATCAGGGTCGCGAAGGCCTGGAGTGGGTCGGCAAGCTCGAACCCATGGGAATCTTCGTGGCACTCAAAGCTGTCGAGGTTGGCGCGTTGGTTTATGCCGTAAGCGACACGGGCCATCACGACCATCCGGCAGCGCATGCGGCAACTCTACTTGCGCCAAATGCAAAACACATCATTTGGCGAACCGGTTGTCTCATGACAACCTCACCTTGGTCTGATGATCCGGTTAAAAACTGGACCGAGACTATGAACCGTTAATTCTCACCGACCTAAGCATGTCGTAAAAGTGCTTTTTTTGTTTATTTGATATTTATTACTAGGACAGCTACACTCTTTTTATATGAATTACGTACAAGTGATTAGCGATTTTTTCGTAAAGAGGTCGCAGGGCGGGGAGTTTGAGCCTGCTTTATTAAAGAAGTTAGAAAAAGATAGGCAAAGTTTGGATGAAGATGGGATTATTTTATATATCGAAGCCAAGGACGATGTAGAAGAGGAGATTAAGGAAATTAAGAATGGAGTAATGGCAATAAAATACGAAGGCTCGTTTATTCATGCGTTTAAAAAAGATGGTTTACTGCAACCAACTCCAACCGGCAAGCCATTTGAAAATCAAGATGATGCGATAGAAAAAGGGAAAATGGTTTTTTTAGTTAGCCCTGAAGGGAAAGCAATAAGCTGGTTTAATTCGCTAACCGGGAATATGATCGGAAATCCTACCAAGGTTGATGCGGAGGGGAACAAGCTGCTTTGGGTTATTGGAATATTGATGGCGCTGTTTGTGCTTTGGAAGTTTTTTGGTGGGTATCTGTTTTAAATAGCAAATATCAAATAGCAACCTACTACGCATAAAGCTTCGCAGGTCAGGAATAGCAAGAGTGAATTAAAGTAATTCTTGCTATTTGATATTGGAGCGTTTACACTTGTTGTGTATGCAAAAAGAAACAATAGTTTTTGGCTCCGGTTGCTTTTGGTGTAGTGAAGCTGTGTTTAAGCAGTTGCGTGGTGTAGAGTCGGTTTTACCGGGGTATGCGGGCGGAAGCGTTGAGCATCCTAGCTACGAGCAGGTTTGTACAGGGGAAACTGGGCATGCCGAGGTTGTGAAAGTTGAATATGACGAGGATGTTATATCGTTGAATGATTTGCTTACCGTCTTTTTTGCAACGCATGATCCAACCACTTTAAATCGCCAAGGGCATGATGTTGGCGAGCAGTATCGTAGTGTGATTTTTTATACAGTTGAAATTCAGAGGCAGGAAGCGGAGAAGTTTATCGCGAAGCTGGAGGAGGAGAACTTGTTTGATGGAAAGATTGTGACAGCAGTAGAACCTCTCATTAATTTTTTTGAGGCAGAGGAATATCATCACGATTATTATGCAAAAAATCCGAAGCAAGCTTATTGCCAGGCGAATATAAATCCGAAGCTTAAGAAGTTGAAGGAGAGGTTTGGGGAACTTCTTAATTAACTCTTGCCATTTGTCATTTGCGATTTCCTATTAAAAAAAATTTATGAAAAAAGACGAAGAATTATCATCTGAGCTCCGCGAGGTAGCTCGAGAGGGTGGGATAGAAGCTCCTTTCAGTGGTGAGTATTGGAATAATCACGAGAAGGGAGTTTATAAATGTGCAGTTTGTGGCACCGAGTTATTCTCTTCAGATACAAAGTTTGATTCTGGGACTGGTTGGCCGAGTTTTACGGAGCCGGCGAATTTGGAGCATATAGAACTTAAAGAAGATAATAAGTTGGGAATGAGTCGAACAGAGGTCAAATGTAAAAACTGCGGAGCGCACTTGGGTCATGTGTTTGATGATGGACCAGTCGAAGCCGGAGGCAAGCGTTATTGTATTAATTCGGTTTGTTTAAATCTTGAGCCTGATAACAAATAGCAATCACTGACAACTATAAACTTTAAACTGTAAAGAGTTACTTGGAAGTGCTAGATAACTCTTTGTAGTTTTTAGTTTGTAGTTTATACTTGTTGCTATGACTGGTAAGACACACTTCGTTATGGGGGCTAATACTGCTTGGGCGGCGTTTTTGTTTTTGCCACAGGATTTGTGGTTTATTGTTTTGCCGGTAATTGGAGGTATCTCTGCTCTTTTGCCGGATTTGGATAATAGGCATGCAACGATTCATCAGTGGACTAAAGGATTGCTCAGACTGTTGCTCATCGATCGTATAAGGCATCGATCTTTATTTCATTCTTTGATTATTATTCCGGTTGTTGCATTTGCATCATCTTTTTTATATCCGATACATGTGATGGCGCCGGTTGTTTTTACGCTCGGGTATATTTCACATCCATTTATCGATGGTTTTAATCCTCAGGGATGCGAGTATTTGTATCCATGTGGTAAAAATTTCAGATTGATACCAAAGTTTTTATGTGTTGATACCGGGGGTTGGATAGACCATATGATTTTTGGGCTTGGTTGTGTGGGAATTGTGATGTTTTTGTTGGTTTATTCGGGGTTAATCAGTATACAAGTGAGTGTTTGATTGAAAGGGGTATGTAATCAACTTTATATTTTTAAACTTCTTAGCTTTGACAGAAGTGATATTGTGTGTTTAATTTGATGAGTAACGGTCGCTATTCTGCGAAAAAATGAATGCTCTTTACTTAATTGAAGATCGGTGATCGAGCCATTGAAGTGATGGCAAAAAAGGAGAAACACCATGAGCCGCAAAATCCTATTGTCTGTTGTCATTCTACTGGTTACAGTTGTTGCGTGGGGCTGTGGTACAAGCGACGACGATGAGAAGAAAAATCAAACTCAGCCTACAAATGATGCCGGTGATTCCGATGTACAACTCGAGGATGTGCAAGACGGCAGTGTAATCGACGGTAATCTGTCAGAGGCTGATCTACAAGATACCTATCTACCAGACGATGGCACGCTCGACAGTACTCCGTCCGACAGTGATGTTCAGGATAGTGATGTGCCTGATGGCAATGAGCCTGATGCTGATGATGCTGACGCGCAAAATCAGGACGCGCCGGATGATAGCACAACCGATAGTGGCACTGCCGTAATTTGTCCGAGCTGTGATGAGCTTCTGACTTGGGATACCACCAGCTTCGACAACAGCACTTATGGCGAGATAGGCACGGTAAATGATTGGGGAGATGCATATGCCTACAAAATGCTCGATGAATGCCCGGGTTGGAGCATCTTTGAGGGCCACGCAGGTGGGACAGGTGACACCCTGCAGATCTCTTCGTGCGATGACGGCGTCGTGCTAATATGGGCTTATGAATGGTTTACCTCCATACACGTTTCGCAGGGATGGACGGGAACGACCAGTACCCAAATAGCCATCGGATCGAGTTATCAGGATTTTGTTCAGGCATATCCTGATTACGATAGCACCTCGACGGAACTTACTGCTTATGGCTATGCCCACTTGAAATATGTTAGCGGATTCGCGACTTTTCAAGATAGCGTGCTTTCTGCACTCTACGTGTACTAACACGTCGTAACATCTCGCGTTTCGATCGCTTCAATATCTTGCCAATCTTGCTAGATGGATTAAAGCAGGTTGGATCCGTGCGCTCCATACTTTTTCATAATCCAATTCGGCGTTGAGTATATCTCGACGCCTTTTTTTTGCCTTGATTTACATGATTGAAAATATAAGAATAAATAAGATCATTTAGAGATTATGATTAATGTTTTTTAATTTAGGTTAATTTGGGTCCTGAGATGGGGGATTGACAAGTTTTATTGTTATTGCTACCATAGTAATTATCAATATGAAATATTTATTGCCACAAATCACTACAGAGAACCGCATGAATTACGGGCCGGTTTTTGGTGCGCTCGTAGATGCAGAGAACGATTTGTTTAGGCAATATATTATGAGTTTTTAAAACATTTTTGTTTAAATATTCAAGATATCTTGCCTAACGGTAAGATATTTTTTTGCTTAATCGGAGCAAAGAACCTTCACAATTTCAGAGGAGAACAGCTATGTCGAAAGATGCTGATATCAAACGAGATGCACCGGTAACGTTAAGCGGTTATCTTAAAGATATGACAGAGACTTTCAGGTTGGCTAAATGGGTTTGGAATGAGAGGCAAACAGTAGAATCGCAAAAGTATTTTAAGCGTTATCTAACTTTCGTTGTAATGACCATGATTTTGGCGAGCTTATCGCCATATGCAATGAGTTTTATTTTTGATGGTATCCGGGTAAAAGATCTGGATATGGTTGTAAAAGGTTTTGTTGGATTTGGCATTTGTTATGCCGGCTCCGTGATTACAATGAGATTGCATTTTAGAGCTCGTGAGATGCTGGTCGGCGAGCACATGATGCAATGGGATAATCGTATTACCGAGCGAATGTTTGAGAAATCCGCTGGTCAACATATTCAGCACGCTTCACAGCTAGGCGTTTCAAACATCGATAAAGGCAGGTGGCGGGCTCACGAGCTCGAGAACTTGGCGATGTTTGAAGGCATAACTGTTTTGTTTAGCATGGCACTGTCTTATATTTTTTTGTGGATTTTGAGTCCGGTTGCCGGAGCAATAGCCACAACGATGATTGTAGTGCATGCGGGGTGGTCGCTGTTTTTGAACCAGCGAACACTGTTGGGGCAAACGCCGCTCGAGAAAGAGTTTCGGCGGATTAATCGTTGGCGTGTTGAGCTTTGGGAAAAGATTGAGCGAGTAAAAGTTAACGCCAAAGAAATCAGTGAGCTGAATTTACTGCAAAAAGATTTTTGGGAGCTTCTGAAGCTCGATCGAAAGTTTTGGATGTGGTACATCGGCCAGATCTCGGCGCGCGCTTTTGTGAACAATGTGTTCACCGTGCTTATCATGATCTACGGAGCTTGGTGTGTTTGGCGAGGCGACTGGAGCATGGGTTTGTTGTTCCCGCTTTTTGCCTGGACACAAAAGCTTGCAGATAACATGTGGCGCATCAGTGAAATTGAACATCGGTTCAATTTCAATATGCCCTCCGTGAAATCATTACGCGATGCTTTGGAAATCGAGCCCGAGATTGTTGATACTGAAAATGCGGTTGATCTGAACGGCGCTCGGGATTTTACTGTTGAGATGTGCGGTGTTACGCATACGTACCCAGGGCAAAAGAATGATGAAGATGATGAGGATGATGGAGCGGCTTTGAAAAAAGATCCGCGGCCGGTTCTTAAAAACATTAGTTTTACGATTGAGCCGGGAGAAAAGGTCGCGCTTCTTGGTTTGTCGGGTTCGGGTAAGACGACGATTATGCGAATGCTCATGCGCTACATGGATCCGCAAGAAGGCGCGATTCGCGTGAATGGAAATGATTTGCGCGATCTGAAGCTTGCATCTTGGTTGAAACACGTTGGTTACATCGCGCAGCAACCACAGATTCTGGACAATACTCTTAAGCACAATCTGCTTTACGCACTGTCAGATGAAGAGCGAAGCGAGATGAGCGATGAAAAGATTTGGGAGCACATGCGCCGGTACTGCATCGACTTTGATGACAGGCTTACACACGGGCTCGAGACCAGGGTTGGCAAGAATGGCGTTCAGCTATCTGGCGGTGAGGCACAGCGTCTCATGATTGGTGCAGCCATGATTAAGAATCCGCGCTTCCTAGTCATCGACGAAGCTACAAGCAGCTTGGATTCGCTTACAGAGTGGGAGGTGCAAAAAGGCCTCGAGAAAGCTCTGGAAGGGGATGTAAGTGCGCTCGTCATCGCACATCGCCTTAGTACTGTGCGCCGCATCTGCGATAAGTTCATTGTGATGCAACCTGCGAACAAACTCATAAATGGTGATTCTCAGATCGAAGCCATTGCTGGCTCCTTTGAAGAACTCTACGAACTTTCTCCTACTTTCCGTGCACTTGCGGATAGGCAGGAGTTGAGGATTTAATCTCCCAATTGAATGCTTTGCATTCAATATCCCTCTTTATTAAAGAGGGTTTTTAGTTTGTAGAGACGACGTTTTTAACGCGTCTGCATGCAAATATGTTAAAAGCGGTGTCAGACGGTTCGGATGTTAAATTTTATTAGTATAACCGCATTGGGTTCTCTGATGCGGTTTTAATATTGATTAAAATTACGAATTATGATTTAGTGTTTGCAGAACCTTTACAAAGGGGCTCGCAATGGAGTCTAACAAATACCCTCATAGAAAAGATGAAAGTTTGTTTTCCCTGATTATTTCTTATGTTTGGAAAAGTATTAAATATTCCATATTGCTAACGCTTGTTTTTGGGACTTTTGTAAATAAATACACACCCGAAATTCAGGAAGATGTGGCATCGGGAGATTTTATTGTGATGGATGGTGTAATGTTGGGAAATGATTCTCCTGAAAAAATTGAATCATCTTATTTACGCGATGCGGTGGTTGAAATTAAGGATAGAATGCAAGGTGCGCAAGTTGATGGTTTGGCAATGTCAAATCTAGAAAATGCTTGTAGGCAGGAATGCATAACAGTTAAAAATCCGCCTTATTACTATTCTTATCCCGGTTCAATGGCGTATGCACAAAGCGACACAACGCAGAGTTGCTCTGTCCCTGCGGGTTGTTCTGTGGAGATGCTGGCTGGGTTAAGTCATATAAAAATATTAAAAGATGGTAATTGGTTGGATTCAGAAACGTTTCCTCTTTATATGACATTGTATCGTGGATTTTAGTTATCACTAAAGCAAAAAGTTGTTTTGTTTGAGTTGGTGTCGTTGCTTATCATTTTTATGCTTTTCTTTCTTTCCTTAAAAAGGAAAGATTATCTCTACGAAAAGCAAGAGAAGACATTAGCAAAAAATAAAGCAACTTTAAAAGAAAAATCCAGATTAAAACAAAATTATCGATTACCAGATTTACAGTTGGATGAACCGGTTAGTGTTCGTCGGGCTATCGATCAGGGGTATTTTGAAGGAGAAGATCTGGCGATTGCTGAACAGATCTATGAAGTTTATACGAAACGCAATCAATAGCTTCGCGATTCATTATGCTGCGTTTAAATTTTACCGCATTGGGTTCTCTGATGCGGTTTTAAAATTATTTTTTGAGCTGATGGTTGACAAAGGTCCGGTTTTGCATTATAAATTAAATAGGACTTTTCAAGGAGGGAATTCGTAAATGCCGCATCTAATGCTAGCTACGTCGGAAAGCGATTGGCCCAAGGCCATTGCCAAGTTTGATGATGTTGATGGCGCGATTGTTGTTGATGTACTCAGTGATGAGTGGAAACCGTTTTTCGAAGCTCTTGCAGATAAGGGAGTTTCGAATGGAAACAATGTATATCGCCATGGTGATGGCCTGCAGTTTTTGTATGCATTTGAGCAAGTTTTTTGCGCGGGTGCATATATGTTTTTCAACCGAGAAAAAGAACCGGTTATCGAATCTTTTCAGCAAACGTGCGTTGCCTAATTCCCACATTTCTCTAAGCCACTCATCTCGAGTGGCAATTTTATTTGAAATAACTTTGTTTTTAGGATAACATCGCGCTAGTTCTTTAAACGAGGAGGGTTGTGAACATGGTTTTCGGTACGGATTCAATCACTTATCATTTTATCGGCGGACGGGTGATCCTCTCACGGCAAGAAGTTTTAAAGACTTTGAAGTTGGGTAGAGTTGTTAACTCGATGCAGATAGTTCATCAAATCAGTTCTTTTGGTTCGAGTAAGGAATATACCCCAACTGTAACTGAATATATTTGGGAGCTGGAGGTCGGTTTGATGGCAACTTTCAGACCGGACACAGGTGGTATACAAGAAAATGTAGAGTATGCACTCGATCGTCAAACATTTAGGCAAGTTTTGGCATATGAAGCTTCAGAAGCTTTTGGTCTGACTATTTGCCCGGCAAGTAGCTTACGAACCTCACAGAGGTTTGGCACAGGTTCTTGTACTGCCAGATTTAGGTGCACTCCGTATTCTGTAATGAAGTACATGGAAGATAGACTCACTCAACCGGGAAAGCCATTATACTCGAATAGTTCCTTGGTTGAGGCGATAGTATTTGATTATATTATTGGTTCGGGTCATAGAAAAGAATCCAGCTATATGATAGATGAGCAAGGAATGATAAGGTCTTGCCATCATTACGAGGCCTTTAGTTTTATAGCAGAAGATGAGTTGATTAAGGCGTTTGCTATGACCAACCAAACCGTTTCGGTTAGATTTATGCGAACATTGAAGCTTCAACACCAAAGAAGTTTTAAGGTTTTGTTGTTTGGTAATAAAGTTGTTCACGAGTTTGGAGATGAGACTTGGCATTTGGTAGTAACTAATTTTAAGCGTGTTGTGGAGAGTAGAGAATTGGGTCCTCATAAGATATTTGTTTCCGATTCGGGCAACGCACAACCCGTGGTGGTCGCTTAAAGCCGTATGTACGGCTTTTTTTATTTATATCCCAGGAAACCCCGGGTGGAGGCGGTCGCAGAAAGGTGAAACTTCTCAGCAAGAAACCGTAACCCGGGGATGAACGGGCGGGTAGATTGCCATGATTTTCATTACTCTAGAAATATAAATAATAATCTGGCAAGCTAGCTTGCATGAGAATACAAAGCCTAAACCATTCAACCTATGAACTTCAATATCATATTGTCTGGGGTACTAAGTGTAGGAGAAAATGGCTAAAGCAATATGTGAAGCAAGAATTGCTATCAAGCCTCTTTAAAACTGTAAAACAATATCCAACACTACACATTAAAGCAGTTAATACCGATAATGATCATGTACATCTACAAATAGAGATACCTCCCAACATCGCAATATCCGATGCCGTCCAAGCCTTAAAATCACAATCAAGCCAGCGTATAAGGAAAAAGTTTGGTTTTATAGATAGAATGTACCTCGATAAGGACGGCATCTGGAGTGTTGGATATTTCGTTTCGAGTATAGGCTTGGATGAGGCAAGGATAAAAGCCTATATAGAACAGCAAGATGAAAAAGAAAAACCCCAGATGCTCAGGTTGTTATAAACGAACCGGAGAATCACGGGGCTTTGGATTGTCATGAAGTATAACCAATGGAAACCCCGGGTGCAGCGAAGCGGAACCCGGGGAGGATGTCATTATCCAAATAAACCACCGGCGTCAGCCGGTGTGTGCGTTTAAAAGCGTAGCTCGTGGGTAAGTTGCGAAGTATCACAATTCTACATACCTCCACTATTTATCCAAGTAACTTTTTCATAATGAGGGGTTAGCCTTCGGCGACTCACTTTTGTCGCCAAAAGTAAGCAAAAGCGCTGGGGTCCGCGATGCCCTCTCATTTCATGGGTTGCAATAATCTCTTTTATCCACCACGGTTACGCTACCCCCAGACCCCTTGGAGCTTCAAATCGAATATATTGCAATTAGTTGAATTGGAGTAGAAATGACTTCGCGGACGTAGTCCGCATGATAAAAGCCACCGGCGTTATAGCCGGTGGTTGTTACTAAATTTCAGTCAAGGGATGTCTATTTATGGAAATTTGTATTAATTTAAAAAATCTCCAAAGGAGATTTTTATACGCGAACAGCGAGAAGCTGATCGACCAAGTTCATATGATTGCGATATTGCGGGGCGTTTCCATTTACTTCAGGGAACATCCCGATTGGGTCGTAAAGTGCGGCTTGCATGCCTACTGAGAGAGCGCCTTGCACGTCGGCCGTTGGATTGTCGCCAATGTGAAGTATTTCTTCGGCGGTTACGCCGCAACGGTCGATAGCGCGGACGAAGATTTCTTTGTCGGGTTTAGCAACGCCTTCGGCTCCGCTATCGAGTACATGCTCGAAATAGTGACGAATACCGTATTTGGCCAAATCGCGATCCAGAGTTCCCTGAGCGTTGCTTATAGCTATCACGCGTATGTGGTTGCGGTGCAGTGCTTCCAAAGCCGCGAGTGCATCGTGATAGATTTGATCAAAAAAGTTTACGGTATCATGGTATTCACGGCATTCTGCGCGGAAGGCTTCCAACTTCTTTGGTTCGCAAGCGATTTCACGGAAGATGGGGTAAATATGATTCAATAGCTCACAGAGCATGTCGGAAAAGTGTGCTATTTGCGAACGAGCATTCAGATCACCGTTTGTTAAAACTTGGCTGCGCATTTCATGATCAGCACGTAAAATTGCAACAGGGGTGACATCAAAGCCAAAATGTTTTTTGATGAGTAGGGATATTTGTTTGGCATCAAGACCAACAATGGTATAACCAAGATCAAAGGAAACTACTTCAACGCGAGAAAAATTGATCAGATTCCAATTGGTATACATGGTGCACTCTCGAGGTTATTAATGTACGCATTATAATTAGCAAATTCTTATCGAAATGTCAATCAGTCTTGAGGTAATCGTAGAAATATGATAGAAAATAAATCTGAACATTAACAATCTGCCAAAAGGAGCAGTTTATGATTAAGGTTGCTGATTATCTGCAGTTGGGATATCGCGGTATTGTGTTTTTGAGTGTGAAGGATTGGGAAGAGAAATCGGGATATCAAGATGAGCACACGGTGCAAACATTGGCATGTTTTGATAAGGACGGAAATCCTTTAAAGTTGGTTTTTCATTGGGTGGAAAAGTTTAGCCCAAAAAGTGCAAGACAAGAGCATTTTATTGAATCTAAAGAGGCCATCAGCCAAACGGATTATGAAGCTTTGGTTAAGGAGTATGGTGTTCAGGATGATCCGTTGTATTATCAAAATCAAGCCAAGAAAGAAAGCAAACGGCGAGCTGCACGGGTAAAGCTTGATGCTATGATACCTAAATGCCCGGCATGCGGTACGCAGATGACTTTAAAGATTAACCGCAATACAAGGTCGCCTTTTTGGGGATGCTCGGGTTTCTCCAGGGGTAGGTGCAGCGCAACGCGATCCATGTCATCAAAGGAATATCAAAGTTTTGACAGGCTATCAAAAGTCGCCAATCAACTTTGATGGTTTGTTCAGTTTCTTCCGGGCTTATCCCGGTTTTTTTATTTCACCCAAGATGGAATAATGTGGAGACTGCTTAGAATTTCGCCGGGATTTGCAATGAAAATGATGGTGACAATAATTGAATAGATAATGCCTACAATGAAATCTTTCATGATATCGAATTTGGCGTCTTTATTTATTAGTTTTTTGCCGCTGTAGTGCATCATGGCCATACCCACGATGTTTGTGATCCAGTAATTAAAAATAAAAGTAGCAAGAAAAAAGTTTCTTGAAATCGGTAATAGAAAGGATATTAGTTTGAGCACAGGCCAGGTCATTGCCCAGGCCAGAGGGACATTTACAAAAAGATCGTTCCACCAGGAAAGGGGAGAGAGAACAAAACCAACAAAAAAAGATACCGCATGTTTAATAATGTAGCGGGGGTTGTTTTCTTTGGTGTAATTTTTTATTGAATTTATAATTTTTCCTATCTGGGGATTCATGGATTATGTATATCATGAAATTTATAATAAAAAAAGACCCGATAGTTCGGATCTTTGGAGTCTAGGCAAAACAAACTTGCGATTTGCCGAGGTGTTTGGCTTTGTACATAAGGCGGTCGGCCTCTTGGAAAAAGAAGTCGGCGTCTTTTTTTATATCATTGTGTTGCAAACGATCCGTTCGGATTTCGAAAGTTCCGGCGGAGAAGGAGCCGCTGTATGGTTTTGCGGCGGTTGAAGAGATTAAGGCGTTGCTTTTGAACTGATCCAAAAAATCTTGGATAATTGTAACGCTCGACTCGAGGCCTGAGTAAGTGATCACGATGAATTCTTCACCGCCATAGCGCCCGGCAAAAGCTTCGGGGTGTGTTTGGAGAATTTCGGCAAGAGTTTTTAGTACCGTATCACCGAACGCATGACCATGAAGATCATTAACGGCCTTAAAGTTGTCTATATCTATCACGGTTATGCAGGCGGCTGGGATTTTTCCACTTTCGATCCCCTCAATCGTTTTCTGCAGGTGATGCGAGCAAGAACGTTGATTGGAGAGTTTGGTGAGTGGATCTGTTTTGGCTCGGTTCTTATCGGTTTCGATTTCGTGTTTGGCGTCATAACACGTGCCAAACCAGCTAGCCGCGTTAATCAAGAATTCCTGATCGGCTTCCGTGAAAATTCTTTCACTGGAGGTGTCATCAATGGCGATTACGCCAAGATGCCCATTGCTTCTAAAGCTAAACAAAGCATCCCAGCCGATATTGGCCGTTGGCGTCCAGATCCAGCCGCCGGCTCGGAGCTTGGCGAATTGATCCGGGGAAATTTGCACATTGCGTGAACCAACGAAGGGCAGACGGTAACCATAGCCGGAGGCTAGATAAAGATTCCCAAGAGTAGTTTTTTTGAGATCATCACTACGGAGGTAAGCCAGCCTGTCTACGGCGATGGATCGTCCGATTTGTTCGAGCATCCATTCGAGAAAAAGATTGAACGGACGATTCATGAGTGCGGTTACCACTTCAGCAGAAAATATCAGCCTGCGGCGTGCGGTATCGGGATCGTATGTTTTCATGTGCCTCCTTATCAACTCGATGTTGAAAGTTTTGAATGTGCGAGGAATATTTATAACATAAAAATAGTAAGATGTCAATGATTTGCGTATTAATTATTGACTATTTAGTTGTTGTTTGCTAATAAACGCAGACAACGTACATTCAAAAGAGGTAAATATGACAAATGAAGCAACCAAGAAACAAAGTATTGTTGTACTTGGTGGCGGAACGGGAACTTTTACGGTACTTTCTGGCCTGAAGTTTTTAGATGTTGACCTCACGGCGGTTGTATCCATAGCAGATGATGGAGGATCAACCGGGCGTTTGCGCGATGAACAAGGTGTGTTACCTCCCGGGGATATTCGCCAGTGTATGGCGGCTTTAGCCGAGGGTGATGATACTTTGCGCCGGTTGTTGAATTTTAGATTCACGGGCGGTGAATTGGATGGCCATAATTTTGGCAATCTTTTTATCACTGCTTTGCAAAAGATGTATGGATCGGCGGAGAGCGCAGTTAAAATGGCGCATCAGATTCTCAGGGTTCGTGGTCGCGTGATTCCTGTTTCAGCTCAAGCATCAACTTTGTATGCGGAACTTGAAGATCGATCGGTAGTCGAGGGTGAGCACGCAATCGATGTGCCGGCAGGAGAGAGGTCGCCTATTTTGCGGTGCTTCTTGGATCCAACGGTTTATGCAAATCCGGATGCGGTTGAAGCTATCTTAAATGCGGATGCAGTTATACTTGGGCCCGGTGATTTTTACACCAGCTTGGTTCCTGTATTGTTGGTTGAAGGAATTAGTGAGGCATTAGCGAAAACTTTGGCAAAGAAAATATTCGTGATGAACTTAGTTGCGAAGCCGGGACAAACAGAAGGCTATACCGCAAAGAAGTTTGTCGAGAGTTTGAATCCCTACATCTATCCGGCAAGTTTGGATGCTGTGATTTTGAACAATGAACCCATTGCCGCGCCGGTGTTGGAACGCTACACGAAAGCCGGGGAGCATGTTATTGCTGATGATTTTACGGATGAGGATAAGCTTGCCGTTATTCGTAAGGACGTGCTTTCGGGCGCGATAGCCAGGCAAATATCAGGAGATCGTTTGCAACGTAGTTTGCTTAGGCACGATTCGGAAAAGTTGGCAAAAGTGATTCTTGGTTTGCTGAAATAGAATTATTACTCGAGGACTTGGTAATAGTCTATTGAAAATTATTTGTCGTACGGTTTTTTATCATTTTGACCTGCTATTTGTGGGTCTTTTTTTATTTGAGTAATTAAGATAAGCTTGTTTTATATGAAGAAATATTTTTTGATATTACTGTGTGTTTTATTGGTTTCGGGTTGGGGTTGTAGGAAGAAAGATGTAAAAGTGGATAAAACAATAACCGTGCCGGAGGTAAAACAGGAAGAGCTGGTTTTGGCTCAGGGCTTTAATTATGTAACAACAACAATAAGTGAGGAAACGGAAAGCTATTATTTAGATATTAATTACCCGGTTTTTAGCGGGGAGGATCAAGAAGTTACCGATGTTATAAATAGCAAAATTAAAGATACGATAGATCGCAATGTACAACAATTTCGTAATGATTATGCGGATACTGACCATGAGTATGACCCGGGTCCGTGGTTTTTGGGTTATGATTTTTATGTAACCAGGAATGATGAATACTTTGTGAGTGTTCTTTTGGAAGGGAGTCTTTATACCGGCGGCGCGCATCCAAACCAAATGTATGAAACTTTTGTTTTTAACTTGGAAGAGGGCGGTGTGTTGATGAGTGTAGATGATGTATTTAATCCCATGGCTACAACAGTGGATGAAGATACCGGCACAAGCATGGATTGGCTTGATTATGTGTCGAATCAATCACGTTTAAAATTGATGAATTATGAATACGCGGATGCTGATTGGATTAATAGTGGCGCAGGGGCAAACATAGACAATTATCGCTGGTTTTATTTAACCGACGAGGGTATTAATTTTATTTTTCCTCCGTATCAAGTTGCTGCTTATGCCGCGGGTCCGCAGGAAGTATCGTTTACATATGAGGATTTGGTGGGATATTTGAAAGCTTACGCTTTCTAATTAGTGTTTTGTCGAGATCAGCTCGATTCCATTTAGTATCTGGTATTTTGCAGAAAAATTGGTTTTGTAAGTTTTTTTTAGGTTTATTGTCATTGCTAGATACGAAATACAAGATACTAGATACTGGTATGTTGACGAAAGTTTGTTTGGTTTTTAAGCTTGAAAAAGTTCATTGGAAATGAGGTGCGTGATGCGTACGAATTTTTTCATGGATAAGGTTGTAAGTCTGGGTGAACTTGCTGAAATTCTAAATGATGAATGGTATCGAGGTCCGGAGCCAATCGTTTGTACTACTGGCGCATTCGATATGTTGCATCCGGGGCATATCAAATATTTATGGCAAGTCTCACAACATGGTCAATACTTGATAGTTGGAATTGACTCGGATCATAGGGTTAAGCAAGCCAAGGGCGACCATCGCCCGTTTTTTTCAGAGGATGACAGGGCTACTGTTGTGGCAGGTTTAGGTTTTGTGGATTTTGTTTTTATTTTCCACTCCATGAAAGAGTTGCTGGATACGGTTTGTCCGGGTGTGTTGGTTGTTTCACCAACATCAAAAGAGGATGTTGAGTTTGATCGAATACAGTACGCAAAAGAAAAAGGTGCGCATATTGTTGAGATAGCCGCGCAATCATCTATGCATACCTCGGATCACGTACTCAGGATCTTGAGTAAATTCGGGCGATGACATGTATTTCGTCTTCGGTTTAATTCCATGCTACACTAAGCATGGTTTTCAATATGAGAATATACGAAGAATCTCGCGCAAAATATAAGCGGATTTACACAACAAAAGGGTGCAATTTTTGTGATGCTAAAGTTTTAAAGGATCAAGAGGTTAAACAGTTGAGAGGGATGTTTTGGAGAGTATTGGTTTGTAAATATCCATACATGAATGGTAATTTGATGATTGTTCCCATAAGACACGTTACACAAACTGAAAAATTTACCGCTGATGAGTGGGCGGAATTTAGTGGGATGCTTATAAAAACGCAAAAGTTATTAGGAGATCTTTTTGCAACAAAATCATTTAATGTTATGTTGCAAATTGGGCCAAACTCCGGAGGTTCAATTAGGCATTTGCATTGGATGATCATTCCACGCCCCAAGAAAAAGAATCTTTCGGGATGGAATATATTTGAGAATTTCTATTTCGTTACACTTTCGTATAAAGAGTTGATTAAGAAGATAAATCAATACTATAAAAAAGCAGATAGCAGATAGCTGTTAGCTCGCTATCGGCTATCGGCTAATAGCTAATGATTATGAAAAATCCTAAGTTTATTCCATACTGGAAAAATTTGTTAAATTTTTTTCTAGACAAAAAGACAGATTGGAAGCCAAAAGCCGGTGTGGCTTTTGCGGTTCTATATTTAATTTGGCCAATAGATATGATTCCGGATATTGCTCCGATTCTTGGCTGGTTGGATGATATCGGCATCACTGCTCTCGCAACCGGTTACTTGGCTTACGCGGTGAACCGATACATCTCAGCGTCAAACGTCGAACGTCAAACGTCAAACATTGAGCAGATTGAATCCGATGAAACTAAATAATAAACTGCTAGATACAAGATACTAAATACAATCGAGCTGAGCTCGACAAAATACTAAGTTAAGTATGAATCAAGTTATAACAGCAATAGTTCTGGGAGTTGTAGAAGGTGCGACAGAGTTTTTGCCGATCAGTTCGACGGGGCATTTGATTTTGTTTAATGAGTGGTTTGGCTTTGGTGAGGCATTTACAAAACTTTTTGATATTGTAATTCAGTCGGGTGCAATACTCGCTGTAATTGTTTTGTTTTGGAAAGATCTTTGGCCAAAGAGTTGGAGTTTTAAATCTCTCGAAGAGCAATGGGGGAAGATACTTACAGCATTTGCAGTAACTGCCGTGTTAGGAATCCTGCTTGGAGATTTTATCCAAGAACATTTATTCTCTCCATGGATCGTTGCTATAACCTTAATAGCCTACGGACTGTTTTTCTATATAGTAGAAAAACGAAAACTTCCCGCAAACGATCATCCTGAACTTGTTTCAGGATCGGTCAGTTACACTCACGCAGCGCTCATCGGACTCGCTCAAGCGCTAGCAATGGTGCCGGGCACGTCTCGTTCCGGTGCCACCATCATCGCATTGCTTCTTTTGGGTTACTCCAGAGTATATGCTGTTAAGTTTTCTTTTTTGTTGGCAGTGCCGACTCTGCTTGCGGCTTCAGCTTACTCGCTTTTGAAATATGATAATGCGATGTCGACATCTGAGTTTTGGTTGCTTGCAACGGGCTTCATTGTTTCATTTATCATCGCCTATGTAGTTAGCAAATGGTTTTTGGCGTTTATCAGAAATAAGACATTTATACCTTTTGCTTATTATAGAGTAATTTTGGGGATTGTGGTCTTGGCCTATTTCGCCATGAAAATGATGTAGGTTGAGCGATTTTATCTTAGGTGTTTTAAGCCCATCTTGACATGATGGGTTTTTTGTAGCAAAGTGGCATATCTGCGATCTCCTCATTTAGTCGTAGAAATCTGTACATCGAAAATACAAAACGGAGGATGCATGACAAGAAGACTGTCGTTTGCAGTTTTATTCTTTGTCACGCTCGTCGTGACGCTGATTTCTTTTTCTGCAAAAGCTCAAGAAAGAACGCAATTCGAGAACGGCATGTGTTCCGATGCTGTACACGAGAAGTGTGTCAGCAATGCCTATAACAGGTTTATTGAAGTTCATCGTGATTACGATCGTTGGTGCAAGGATCTTGCGGCCTGTAAGTTTCGTTTCAACGCCTGGCAGGCGAAGTGGCAAGAGTACTTGAACAAGTGGCACCAAAAGTGCGAAGGCAAGGCTTTGCAGCTTGATTGCTACGGCGGTCCCGATGAACCTGAAAAAACAGATCCCGGTTCTCGTCTCGGATGTTTGAACACATTGGCGAGAATGGATCCGTCTGTGATCGACAGGCAGAACGAGGAAGTTTGGCAAATCGAGAGGGAAGCGAGGCGAAGGCAGGAAGCTGTTACGCGTCTTGCTGTTCTTGGCCCGGATGATGTGCCGAAACCGGCTGCAACTTCAGTGCAACAAGAGAAGCCCAAGGTTCCTCTTTCGGAGGCTGAAGCTGAGGAAGCGATAGCGCTAGTCGGTTCGTACGCGGTTGCGACGAATTCGGCACTAAGCACGCCACCTCAACCCCCGGCAACATCTTCACCTACTGCAGCAACTCCGCCCAAGGTGTACGACTTTCAGGCAGAACGCTACAATCAGTGGCGCACGGCTCACCCTGGCGCTGTTGTAAAAGCGAACAAGCCGGCACAACAAGTTACTGCGTCTGCGGTTATCTCTAAGGTTAAGATCAACTGCATTCCTGAGCATGTTAACGTGGTAAGGATTGCTGACAATGGCGATCTTACGCTTTTTATCCATGCGGGAGCAGATATCACTGCGCTTCAGCGTTGTTTGCCGAATCATGATTTTGACGCAGTTAAGGTTGTGAGCGGTAACATCGCAGCAGCAACGATTCCGTATTACCTCGAGTATGCGGATAGGCCGATGAACAAAAACAAGCTCCATTTCCATCAAGGTCGTTGGCATTTGAAACGGTCGGAATGGAAGACATTGGGCAAAGAGTTTTTTGCGGATTTCTTCCGCGATAACTCTGGCAAAGACTTTGGCTTTGCTCTTCAAGGAGGGCAGAGACTGGAGCTTTCAGCCAAAGTTGAATCCATCGCGCCCAACAAAGCCGAGCCTAAAGCAGAATCCAACGAGCCTGCGAAGCATGGGAAATACGAACGCGTACAACCCGAGGAAAAGCAGCTTCGCTTGGCGAGTGTGGACTTCGCAAATCATCCGGCATCAGAGTATGAGCCGACCGTGGCAGAAATGTCTGCCCAATTGGTTTCGAGTTCGGAAGCAGTGCTTCCGAAAGCCTCGAGCCAAAACGGCTCGAATTATTCTGATGTGATGCTAAGCATTCCGCCTACCGGCGAGGCGATACTTATTCGCGCCGGACCCCGAGTTACTCGGGCAATGTACATTTCGAAAACACGGCATCGTCGGGGAGACGAGGCCGATTTGAACCTTCAAGAAAATTTCGTTCGCAACCAAGCGCAAGATCGCTTGCCGTACCGCGAACACTACGGGCAGTTTGCCTTTGGGTAAGCTCGTATAATAAATTCTATCGGTCGTCGATTAACACTCGTCGGCTTTTTTTTATCTTGATTTACAGGATGGACAGGATTTGCAGGATTGCGCGACCCAAGACACTAGACTCTAGACGCTAGTTTTTTGATGTATTGGCTAGCGTCTAGAGTCTAGGATTTAGGGTCTGTTTAGCTTTATTAAGCTAAAAATTACTGAAAGTCTTGTACTTAGTTGTGCGTACTATACAATACGGTTTATGCCCCCGGCTGAATATCAAAATAAAACTGACGAAGAATTGGCACAATTAGTAATAGCTGATGCAAATGCTCTGGTTGTTTTAATACGGCGCTATGAATCGCGTCTTTTATCATATATTAAGCGTATCAGTGGTTCATCTGTAGAAGATGCGGAAGATATTTTGCAGGAATCTTTTATGGATGCTTATAAGCATATTGCTAATTTTGATCCATCGTTGAAATTTTCGAGTTGGATTTATCGCATAGTGCACAACAGAACAATCTCGGCGTATCGCAAGAAGAAAAAAGAAATGGGAGATATGTCGATTGATGCGGATGATGATGCATTTAAACGAATGATGGCTGCGGGCGACGATACATCGCGGTTGGCCGATCAAAATCTTACAGCGGAAATGGTTAAAAAAATCATGAAAGAAATGCCCGAGCGTGACAGAACGGTCTTGATTTTAGCGTATATGGAAGAAAAGACGTACGATGAAATCAGTGATATTTTACGCGCACCACCCGGGACTGTGGCAACATGGATTAGGCGCGCAAAACAAAAGTTTCAAAAGTCCGCAATACAGTTAGAAATTGCAACCAAAACTATATGACCAGCATAGCAGATCAATTTAAAGAAAAAATAGAGCAAGGCAAAATGCCCGAGCCTATTCCGCGTTGGCGTGTGCAGTTTAAGCATACGATTCTTTGGTTACTGTTTGGGTCTTTTGTTGTAATAGGCACAGCATCCTCTGGAGTTGCCGTTTGGTTCATGACAGATCCGAATGGATTATTATTTGAATATAAAAACGGTGATGCATTATCGCGTATGTTAGATGCGATGCCTTTGTTTTGGATTATACTGAGTTTGGTTTTGGCTGTTGCGGCAATTGCGGTGTTTGTTCATGCACCAAGAGGTTATAGGTATAGGACGGTTGTTATCGGCGGATCCGTAATATTAGCTTTTATTGCTTTTGGCGGCGCGATTTCGGCAACCGGATTGTCGGATAAAATTGAAGCGGCTGCAGCAAGAATGCCCGGTTATAATATTATTCAGCGTCCGCGAATGAATCAATTTATTAAATTGGAACAAGATAGGATTGTTGGCAGAATTCAAGAGATGCAAGGAGGCCAAATGTTATTACAAGATCCAGGAGGAATTGTTTGGCAAGTAGATTTGCGCCAATGTGATCAAAGCGAAATTAACATTGCGAAACCGGGAAATTGTGTGCGGATTATTGGTGTACCAAGTACAACTTTTGAAGCATTTGAAGCAGAACAATTATTACCATGTCCACGTGGAATTAGGATTCAACATGTACAACAATTTATCAGAGAGCAAGTGAAAGAGCCTGTTAGGTAATTGCGTATGAGCAAATGAACGGGTTAAGGGGCTAGCAACTACCTGTTCAAATAATCTTGCGGGATTACTTAATAACAATTTAAAAATAATATTGATTAAGGATTAAAGATTAAGGATTAAACAGTTGGTGCTATGTCACCACAATAATCAATTAACTTTTTAACTTTAATTTCAGTCGATAAAAAAATATGAACTACGATTTTTGGAAAAAAGCCGGTATTGCAACAGGTGCTTTGGGCACAATCGCAATTGCGGGTTCTGTACTTGCAAGCGATGCAGTGCCAAATATAAATATTAATAATCTTTCGGGTGCAAACCGCGGTGTAATGCAAAGAATGCATAATGAGAAAGGCTTAATGAACAATGAAGCCATGCAAACCTCAATTACAAATCGTGATTACAATGCATTCGTAACAGCTATTACAAATGAGGATGGAACAGTTTCGGAACAATTTGAAACAATTACAGCAGATAATTTTAACCGCTTTGTCGATATGCACGAAGCAATGCAGAATAAAGATTTTGAAACAGCCAAAGCTATCGCGGATGAGCTTGGTTTAAAACAACCGGGAATGCGCGGTGAGGGTGGGGGTCAAGGAATACAGATTCATACACCTGAGGAACGCGATGCAATTCGCACGGCCGCAATTGCAGGTGACTATCAAACTTGGTTTAACCTTGTAGCCAAGGATGGCGTGCTCCCGGAACGTTTACAAGTAATTAATGCAGATAATTTTGCCAGATTCTCGCAAATGCATCAGCTCATGGACGATGCAAAAGGCATTCGCGAAGAACTCGGATTAGAGGTCGGACAAAATGGTGGTCCGGGTATGGGCATGGGTCGCGGAATGCACCCTCCCTACGCTAACGCTTGGGCGGGCAGACGTGGAACAGGCATGGGATTTAATCAACAATAAATTCCGTTAACTCAAAAAAATCGCTTTCGGGCGATTTTTTTGTACTTAATGATTATAAATTCTCGAATATTTGTAGGGGCGTACCTTGTGATCGTCCGCACTTTGTCGAAAGCTAATTATGTTCCGCCTTTGGCGACAGAATGGGCGAACACGAGGTTCGCACCGTACGGGTATGAATGTAATCAAAATGTTAGATTAGCGTTTTTAATAATGTCGAGTTACACTATTACTATTAACTTTGATATTTAGTTTTTTATGTTTACAAATTTGTTTTTAAAATCGTTAGGTGCGTTAATGATAACGACGTTTGGCTTTTCGCCAATGACATCGGTTGTCAATATTGATTTAACGGTTCCGAATCAACCGTTGGTTCAGGCCGATGGGGTACAGCGTTTTTCTTCTTGCTCCGTGTTAAAGGATCAAATTACTAAAGCGGATGATGGACGCGAAGGCTATATGATGGAGGATATGATTGCAATGCCAATGATGAAAAATTCGGCACCTATTCCATCGACGGCAGCAACTATGCCAACATTTGGAGCTGCTCCGGAATCGGCGAGTGATTATTCGAGTACAAATGTTCAAGTACAGGGAGTTGATGAGGCTGATATTTTAAAGATGGATGGAACTTATGTTTATCATCTTTCGAAGAATAGGATAATGATTTCGCAGATCTTGCCAACGGATTCGGCTAAGCTTGTTGCCCAGATTGATATGGATGAAAATGTAAATGCAAGTGATTTTTATATTGATGGTGATAGGTTGATGGTTATGGGTTATACATATAATGATGATGTTTATCCAATGCCTTTACTTCGTGATATGGCTTATGAGTTTGCGCCACATATGCGAGGAGGATCCATATCTATTGCACAGATATGGGATATATCCAATCAGGCAAAACCATCTAAAGTTAGAACGGTTGAGTTTGATGGTTCTTTATCATCATCAAGGATGATTGATGGAAATGTTTATTTAGTAATGAACTCTTGGAGCCCTTGGTATGGTTTTGATGTTATACCTGAAGCTAAGGATCTTGTGCCGGCGTATCGCGATAGCAATGTGAGTTCGAGTTTTGAGCCGATGGTTAAATGTGGAAATGTTGGTTATTTTGATCCGGAACCCAGCCGTGAGTATTTAACTGTAGCTTCTGTGCCGATGCATGGCACGGGAGACGTTCAAATAGAGGTGATTTTGGGCTCTAGTGAGACAGTGTACGCATCACTCAACAATTTGTACGTTGCGCGACAGGATTGGCTGGTGCGTCCTTTTTACGGCAGTATGATTCCGGAGGATAGAGAGAAAACGAATGTCTATAAATTTAATTTGGATGGCGGGAAGATTGAATTTGCAAAACAAGGATCTGTTCCGGGGCATTTATTAAATCAATTTTCACTTGATGAACACAATGATTATTTGCGCGCGGCGACGACGATTGGGCAAGTTTCGAGATCTGGCGCAGAGTCTACGAACAACGTTTATATTTTAGACAAAGATATGAAACCGGCTGGTAATATCGAGGGGATTGCGCCGGGAGAGACGATTTACTCGATGAGATTTATGGGAGATAGGGGTTATATGGTTACGTTTAAGAAAGTTGATCCGTTTTTTGTGCTGGATTTGAAAGATCCAAAGAATCCGTCGATCTTGGGCAAATTAAAAATCCCCGGTTACTCGGATTATCTGCATCCAATGGATGAGAATCATATAATTGGCGTTGGAAAAGATACGGTTGAGGCTGGCGAAGATCCTTGGAATGGTGGGCAAGCAAATTTTGCTTGGTACCAGGGGATTAAAATGGCAGTGTTTGATGTGACTGATGTAACAAATCCAAAAGAACTTTGGAAAGTTGAGATCGGCGATCGTGGCACTGAGTCGGAAGCATTGCAAAACCACAAAGCTTTCATGTATTCGCCAACTAAGCAGATTCTTGCATTGCCGGTACGCGTCGCAGAGCTGGATGAATCTGTAAAAGCGGATCCTTATCGTGAAGGCAATGAGTATGGAGATTTTACTTTCCAAGGTGCTTACGTTTATCGATTAACTGTTGAAAAGGGATTCGAGTTTTTGGGACGCATCACGCATCACACAGATGATCAGGCAATGTTGAAATCGGGTTGGTATTATGGAAATTATGATGAGGATATTAATCGCGTTGCATATATGGATGATTCATTTTTAACACTATCTGATTCCGGAATCCAAATGCACCATCTTTATGACCTCGCCAAGCAAGGAGAAGTTGATTATCCAAATGGTGATGAGCCGGGGTATGTGGATGTTTGGGAGTAGGCAACATTAATTAACGAATGAAACAATTGCCAATAGAATTAAAAGAGTCGAGCGATGCTCGATTCTTTTTGTCGTTATTCCCGCGAAGGCGGGAATACTTGTACAAGTCATTTTATGGCAAAGGAACTAAAAGAACATTAGTAGCACACATTGTCAGCATGATTGGTTCGTGGTGGGGGATTTTGGTTGTGACGGGTGCTGTGTATTTTTTATATCCAATTCCAAAAGGAAAGTTGCTGATGTTTATTACCTGGATATTTATTCCAATTGTTGCGGCAGAGTTAATTAAATTTGTTTTTAAGACGACCACGGCCGGTTGCAAGGGGAGAAGCGGTTAAAGTTAAAGCTTACGGTTATTCTTTTCCAAGTTCGCACACAGTCGCGGCTTTTATGATTGCTTCATGGGTCTTGCTTGTCCCGGAATTGCGCTGGTGGAGCTTTTTATTTGCTTTGTGGCCGATTATTGTTGGATGGAGCCGAGTGTGGCTTAGGGCTCATGATAGGATAGATGTGGTTGGGGGATTTGGGTTCGGTGTTTTGGCGACAGTGGTGCTTTGGTTTATTTATTAGCGTTGGAAAACTCACCCCCCTGCCCCCTCTCTTAAGATTAATAGAGTGGGTTTAATAATCTGTTGTTCGAAGTCTCTCTCTTGATCTTAAGAGAGAGATTTAGAGTGAGTTCACCCCAGAGCCTTGACAAAACTCTCTTTTTCAGCTTGAATTACAGAATTCTTGAATAAACACGAGAACGTACAATAACAAGCTCGAAAGAGCGAGGAGAATCAGATGAGCGAAGAAAATAAGAGCATTTGGACACCGCCGAGTACAGAGGAATTGGTTGAACTTTTAATGACCGGGCCTGAAGGAGTGAAGCAGTGGAATGCGATGCGTGAAGAGCATCCGAAGTGGACGCCGAGTCTGTTTAAGTCAACTCTCACTAAATTGGATTTATCAGGTATAAATCTTTCGAATTCCGTTTTAAATCAAGCATCTTTTAGAGAAGTTGTTTTCATTGATGCCAAGTTTAATGGATCGCCGATGATAAGTGCTGATTTAACTGGAGCGAAAATGTCCGGCTCAAGTTTTGATGGTGCGAATCTGGGATTATCAAATTTATCCTATACTACATTCGTATCGGTGAATGCTACAAGGGTAATTTTTCATGGCTCTAATTTTAAAAAGGCTGTTTTTAGCGGATCGAATTTTCGTGAAACTAATTTTATGGATGCGAATTTTGATTAAGCCGTGCTGAATTTTAGTTCGTTTGTTGGCTGTGACTTCTGTAAAGCAAGATTTTCCCTAGCAGATTGTTCGGATTCTGTATTTTCAGAAGCAGATTTAACCGCAGCATCTTTTGCATGCGCAAATATAACAGGTACGGATTTTGAAGGTGCCGATTTTAGTGGCACAAGTTTTACTGGTGTAGTTGGTTTACGTCGTGAAGATTGGGAGGCTTGTGTTAAAGCTACCGAAGCCTCCATCAAATTCGTTAAATGATCTTTCATAATTTGGCTATCAGCCGCGTGCACTTGTACGCGGCTTTTCTTATACCCACGAATTACGAATCTGCGCGAATTACGAATTGGTGAAATAGTTGTCACTTTTTAGCATCGCGTCTAAAGTATAGCTATGGGACAACCACGAGTTATTTTAATCGACGTCATATCGTCGCAGACGAGGCCGGATGAGGCTAAGCGGCGGTTGTTTGAGTTGGAATCTTTAACACATACTTATGGCGGGATGATTGTTGTTAAGGTTATTCAAAAAAGAGTGACGCCGGATTATAAAACTTATATTGGGCCGGGGAAGTTGGATGAGGTTGTTGAAATTGCGGAGAAGGAACAAGTTGAAATTATTATCATAAATAATTTGTTAAAGCCGCATCAGATTTTTAATATTGAGAGGAAGGTGGAGAGGAAGGGAATTAAAGTTTGGGATAGGATCGATCTTATCTTAAAGATTTTTCAGAAGCATGCGGATACAACTGAGGCTAAGTTACAAATTAGGCTCGCTGGAATACGCCACATGGGGCCGCGTATATATAGAATGGGTTTGGAATTATCGCAACAAGCAGGTGGAATTGGAACGCGCGGAAGTGGTGAGACAAATATTGAGCAAATGAAGAGGCATTTGGCAGATGAGGAGCGAGCGATTAAAAAGCAGATTGGCAAATACTCAAATACTCGCAGTTTGCACAGAGCGCGACGCGATAAATTAGGTTTTAAAACTGTTTCGATTGTTGGCTATACAAACGCTGGCAAATCATCGCTCTTAAATGCACTGACAAAAAAGGGAGCGTACGTCGCCGACGAGCTTTTTGCGACTTTGGATACGCGTGTCGCGAAGCTTTGGCTTCCTCAAAGCGACCCCCTCGTCAAAGGGGGACATCCCGCCAAAGGCGAGATTGGGGGATTGTCGGTTTTGTTATCGGATACTATTGGATTTATTCAAGATCTTCCGCCACAACTTATCCAAGCTTTTCGATCAACACTTGAGGAAACTGTGCATGCGGATCTTATTTTGCATGTGATAGATGTTTCGGATCCTTATATGGATGAAAAGATAAATGAAGTTGAAGAAGTTTTGGCAGAACTTGAAGTTACGGACACGAAAAAGATTTATGTGTTTAATAAAATTGATAATTTGAAAAGAGTTCCCAAAACGGCAATCAAGAAAAAGTATAAAGAGTTTAAGCCGGTGTTTGTGTCGTGTAAGAAAGGGGAGGGGTTGGAGGAGCTGAAAAAGCAGATAGCCGATAGCTTATAGCGGATAGTATTTCTGTAAAATTGTAGGGACGATCCCCATGTGGTCGTCCCGTACTAAAAATCACGATTTTGAAAGTTTGTATCTTGTTTATTGGTTGATATTTTGGAGATTTTTTACCCATTGTCATTTAGTTGAAGTCTGATTAAGATGGGTAATATGTTGGAAATGCCTCGCAGGAAGGAAAGGAGGGTTTTTAAGCTTATTTGCCCCATGAGGATGGATGTGGCGGAGCGGGCAGTTTTTGAATTGGCGGAATCTTTGAGGATTTTGGGAGTTGGTGGATGGACATTGCCCAGTATTAAAGAGAAGTTTGTTGAGTCGAGTGATGATCGTTTGGAGCTGGGGAGAGTTGGTGCGGTTACTGTGATTGATGCGGAGATTATTTTTGATGAGAAGTTTAAAACAAAGGAATCGCAAAAAGAGTTTGAAGAGGTTTTAGAGTTTCAGGGTTGGGAGTATCCGGGAATGGACAGAGTTTATAAGCATGAGCTCGCACATTTGGTTTTGTGGTCGGTTACAAAATTACCTCAACAGCCGGTTGTGAGGTTGTTGGATGAGGGGTGGGCGACGACGCTGGAGTATCTTGGAACTAAAGAAGCAACTAACATCGCGGAGCTGATTGAGTTTATAAAGTTTAAAGTGCAAACTATAGAGAGTAATAATGGTGATGCTTATGAGCGTTGTATGGATTTGGAGCATCCGGTGAGTGATAGAGTGAAAGAGGATTTGCAAGGAGCGGAGTATTTTGTGGGAGCTGCTTTGCTACTTTGGATGCATCAAATAAAAGGATTGGATGCGATGATTGATTTATTGCGCAAGTCACCATCAACAAGTAGAAGGACTTCTACGAATCGGGTAAAAATATTTTCGGCTTTGGATCCAAAGTTGCATGCTGGGTTTGCATCTTATCAAAAGGGGATAGTTGAGCCGCTTCGTCGCGGAGAACTGACGGAGGAGGAGGCGATAAGAATTAGTGAGTTTGCACGGAAGTGGGAAGCGGCGCAGTTTCGATCTGCATTACTTGAAGTTACCGATTTTGAAACTGTTGCTAAGGTTAGAGAGGAATTTGAGAAATGGCTTAATAATGACAAATAACAAATAGCAAATAGTAAATAGTAAGAGTTACTTAGGCTTCTCTTGCTATTTGCTATTGGCTATTTGATATTGTGGTTGTTGACATTTTAGCTGTATTTACCTACTATAAGCTCATTATTAACCATATCCTTAATAGTTTTATATTTAGTTTATATGAACAGTTATTTGATTTTTGCCTTGGTTGCGGCCGTTGTGGCTTTGGCTTGGGGCGGTTACCTTACCAGCTGGGTTTTAGCTAAAAGCCCGGGTGAAGGAAAGATGGTGGAAATTGCGAAGGCAATTCAAGAGGGTGCAAAAGCATATCTCAGTCGTCAATTTAAAATGATCGGTATAATTGGCGCGGTTGTATTTTTAGTTCTCTGGTTTACTTTGGGTATCAATATGGCGCTAGGTTTTGCTGTTGGTGCGTTTTTATCAGGACTCGCCGGTTATATTGGTATGAGCGTATCTGTTCGCGCCAATGTTCGTACCGCAGAAGCTGCTAAGAAAGGTATGAAAGAGGCTTTGGACGTAGCTGTAAAAGGCGGAACTGTTACAGGTCTTTTCGTTGTAGGTATGGCACTTCTTGGTGTTGCGGGTTTTTATGCAATCACAGGTGACCTTAAAGCTTTGGTTGGTATTGGTTTTGGTGGATCTTTAATTTCTGTTTTCTCACGTCTTGGCGGTGGTATTTTTACCAAAGCCGCAGATGTGGGTGCTGACCTTGTAGGTAAGGTAGAAGCCGGCATTCCCGAGGATGATCCGCGTAACCCGGCTGTTATTGCTGATAATGTTGGTGATAATGTTGGTGACTGTGCCGGTATGGCTGCCGATTTGTATGAGACTTATGTTGTTACAGCGGTTGCGGCTATGTTGCTTGCATCGCTTACATTTAAAAATAATGAAGCAGCTGTAATGTTTCCACTGGCAATTGGAGGTATATCAATTTTTACTTCGATTATTGGAACCTTCTTTATTCGCCTTGGATCTAAGAAGAATGTAATGGGTGCGCTTTATAAAGGATTGATTGCGGCTGGTGTTTTAGCAGCCATCGCTTTCTGGTTTTTAGCTTTCAATTTCTTTCCAGAGGGTTCGGTGCTTGGGGGATACGAAATGTTTAAATGTGCTTTGATAGGTTTGTTGGTTACGGCCGGTATGGTTTGGATTACAGAGTATTACACATCAACAGAATACAAGCCTGTTAAGGGAATCGCAGCAGCTTCACAATCAGGACATGGTACAAATGTTATCGCCGGTTTAGCTGTATCGATGAAATCGACTGCTATCCCTGTAATTATTATCTGTATTGGTATTTTGTGGGCTTTTTCACTTGCAGGTTTATACGGCGTCGCGATAGCAGCGATGGCTATGCTTTCGCTGACAGGAATTATCGTCGCAATTGATGCTTATGGACCGATAACAGATAATGCCGGTGGTATCGCTGAGATGGCTAATCTTCCTGAAGAAGTTCGTAATATAACAGATCCTCTTGATGCAGTTGGAAACACAACTAAAGCGGTTACAAAAGGTTATGCTATTGCATCAGCAGGCTTGGCAGCCCTCGTGTTGTTCGCTGCTTACACTCAAGAATTTGCAGAATTGGGTCATCCTTTAACATTTATGTTGCAGGATCCAAAAGTAATTGTTGGTTTGTTTATTGGTGGTTTATTGCCTTACTTATTCGGAGCTTTCGCGATGGAAGCTGTTGGCAGAACTGCCGGTGCTGTTGTTGAGGAAGTTCGCAGACAGTTCAGAGAGTTGCCCGGTATCATGGATGGTTCGCAAAAACCGGAGTATGGTAAAGCGGTTGATATTGTTACAAAAGGCGCTCTTAAGAATATGATTGTTCCAGCATTGTTGCCAATATTGGTGCCAATTGTAGTTGGATTTACATTGGGTCCGGTCGCTCTTGGCGGTGTGCTTGTGGGCTCCATTGTTACAGGCTTATTTGTAGCCATTTCGATGACATCTGGTGGTGGTGCTTGGGACAATGCCAAAAAATATATTGAATCAGGTCACTTTGGTGGTAAGGGTTCATTTGCTCACCAAGCTGCGGTTACAGGCGACACGGTCGGTGATCCGTACAAAGATACAGCCGGCCCGGCAATCAACCCAATGATTAAGATTCTAAACATCGTTGCGTTATTGCTCGTTGGATTGCTTGTCTAAATTTAAATATCAAAGATTGTTTTGTAGAGACGCCCTGCTGGGGTGTCTTTGCTTTTGCACAATAATAAATAATCCTGAAAATTGTTTTATAAAAATTCTGGTAAATACTGGTTCAAAATCAAGGTATAAAAAGAAGCACCAAGTGGTGCTGTGTTAGTTTTGTGCCTTAGGATCGTGAGCGATCTCAATTGGCATATCCGGATTTTTATGAAGCCTGTTGCGAAGCTTTTTATCCCAAGCTTTTGCCAGAGGTTCGGAGTCCGGGACTTGGAGATCCAAAGATTCCGCACACTGCTTCTTGTCGAAGTATTGACTCTTGATCTCGTAGAGAATTCCGTTTGGCACATCATCACATTTGACGAGAACGAATTTCTGGTTTGAGTATCTGGGGAAATCGGTTTTGGCGTAAAGTTGCAAGCCGTTTTTTGTGGGAAAAATTCGGAGGTCGGTTTCGAAAACTTCGTCTGATGCGGGCTCGGAAATGTCGAGAACGCGCATCATGAATTTTGCTTCGAGCTGCGCTCGGTTTCGGTGTAGAAAAATCGTAACGGGGATTAGCAAAGCGGCAACACCGCCCGTAATCAATGATCCAAGTGCCAGGCCAAGCTCCGCCGAGAGGCCGCCGTAGAAAATAAAAGCCATCATAATGGCTCCGATTTTTACCGCGTCCAGCTTTTGTTCGGCACGTTCGTAGGGGCTGGGTTTGTTACTGGGCATGTCATCCTCGACTGTATTCATCGAGTTGGATTCGATTTTTTTTGCCAGAGATAGATGTCTCATTTGATCCTCCAAAATGAAGTCAAAAAGGTGAAAGTACTGCATATATACGTACCAGATATTGAGAGTTTTGTCAAGGGCTTCATAGTAACAAATGTCCAATAGAAAATAGCAAGAGTTGCTTAAGTTACTCTTGCTATTAAATATTTGCTATTTATATTGTCTTTTATTCCTTTACAACGCCGGCTTCCACAAGAGCTTGATAGTGCTTTGGGCGCTTTTCAAGTAAATATTCAACTATTTTACCGCGAACAGGTTCATTTGTGAGATTGTGTTTTTTTGCGAATTCCAGGATGCTGTCGATGGCTGCTTGTTTATCCTCTTCTTTTTCAAAGGTTACTTCGATTTCCGCGATGTTGTACTCGAAATCGCTGTCATACTCAACCTCATCCAAGTCGATGGTAAAGTTGTCTTTTTTAAATTTGCGGCGGGTTGTGGTGCAATTTACAAATGGGAGAAAGCCGTCTGAAGTGATGTCGTCGTGTAGAGAATCGATTTTAGGGAGGTTGAGCTTAGCGCGGATTTCATCTTCATCTGTGATCTCGTCGTATTGATTTATGACGCGCATGTCGTGACCCGCTAATGCGACTTTTAGTTCAAAATCTCCGTTGCGATTACGAAGCCACCAATCTTTTGAAGTGAGGTCAAAATTTTTATTATCGAAATAAGTATCGCTAACTTGCTTTTCAGATATAAATTCGGCGCCATCAAGCAGGCGTTTTTGTTGCTCGGGTGAGAGGTGGAATTTTTTTTCGATTTCAATCATACTTAATTAATTACGAACAAGCGCTAATTACGAATGGTTTCAATCTATCCCTGGGATTAAATTGAATACGCGATAGCAGATTCGTAATTCGTATTGTTATATTGCCCATCCACGTGCGCGTTCCAATGCTCTTTCATATTGTTCGAGGAAAGCGCGTCCGCGTTTGATTCGTTTGGGGGAATAGGATTTTTTACACGTTTGATTTTTGGATGCTTCGCGCCAGGTTGGCCAAATTTTGGCACCCAAACCGGCCATCATGGCTGCACCTGCTCCGGTCGCTTCGAGTTCGGCTGGTAAACAAAGGCGGACGTTACTGATATCGGCTTGGCTTTGCATGAGCGGTGCGGATCTTGTGAGCCCGCCGGATACGCGCCAGGAAGTTATTTTAGAACCTGTTTGTTCGCTTAAAAGCGCTGCCATGCGCTCGGTTTGGCAGGCAATGGCTTCGATAGCTGCACGGCAGATGTGAGTTCTTTCTGTGGCGCGGTTTAAGCCGATTATCAATCCACGAGCAGCCGGGTCCCAATCGGGTGCCGCTAAGCCCGAGAAGGCAGGTACGATTGTAACGCCGCCGGTAGTTTCCACTTTAGCGGCAAGTTCATCGAATTCTTTCATGGTTTCTACCAAGTGCATATTGTCTTTCAGCCATTCGAGCATGGCGCCTCCGGTTAGCGCACTAGTTTCGTAAGCGAATTCGGTTGCTCGGCCCGATCTTTTCCACGCAACCGTCGTTAGTATGCCGCTGGTAGCTGGACGAGGAATCTGACCAATGGTTTTTAGTGTAAAAATCCCAGTTCCATATGTAACGGCTAACATTTCTTTATGCAATGGGCCGTGGCTAAAAAGTGCGGATTGTTGATCGCCTAAGATACCGGTGACTGGGATTTTGATACCAAAGAGTTTTTTGTCGCTGTGACCAAAAAGACTGTCGGAATTTTGTATGCGAGGGAGTTGGCGATCTTCTATTTGGAAAAGTTTTAAAAGTTCCGGATCCCAAGTTTGAGTTTTAAGATTCATTAAAAGTGTACGACTGGCGTTGGATGGCTCTGTTGCGTAGGATTTGCCGTTGGTTAAATTCCAAAGGATCCAAGAATCCACGGTTCCAAAAAGTAAACGTTTCTTTTTACTTTTTAACTTTGTGTTTAACCATTCCATTTTTGTTGCGCTAAAGCTTGGATCTATAACCAGCCCAGTAAGTACTTTAATGCGCCTGGCCAAAGCTCTTTGTTTTTCGATAGCTTTGCAGCGAGCGTGTGTGCGACGATCTTGCCAAACTATGGCGCGGTTAAGTGGCTTGCCGGTTGCCGCATCCCAAGCAATTGTTGTTTCGCGTTGATTTGTAATGCCGATACAAGAAATATTTTTTGCGCTGATGCGGTTTTTTTTGATTACCTCCTTGGCAGCATCGAAGGTTTTATTCCAAAGCTCTATGGGATCTTGTTCCACTTCGCCGGTTTCTGTTGCGTAGATATTAAGTTTATGGGAAATTTGATCCTTTTTATTCATGTGCGAATCGAACAAAATAGCACGTGTGCTGGTTGTTCCGATATCGAGAGCTAAAATATACTTCATATTACAATACTATAAACTACAACGCCCTTCGCGTGAAGCTCCGGGAGTCAAGAACTAAAAACTATAGGGAGTATTATTTTGAGTCTTAACGTCATAAAGTCTTAATGTCATAACGTAAAGTTTTGTGAGTATTCCTTTAAGACGTTACGACGTTAAGACTTACTCCTTGTGTTTGTTAGACTTGTTACTCAGTTGTGGTATCCTATAGCGCATGGATTACATAGTTACATTTTTTAGCAATCTGCATAATTTGCAAGCTTTAATTACTTGGGGAGGTTATACGGTGCTTGCGATTATTGTTTTTGCGGAATCGGGGTTACTTTTTGGATTCTTTTTACCGGGAGATTCGTTGTTAGTGACAGCCGGGCTCTTGGCGACGCAAGGTTATTTAAATATTTGGGAGCTTTTCTTTTTGCTGGCATTTATGGCTATTGCCGGTGATTCGGTTGGCTATCAATTTGGGAAATATGCAGGGTCAAAATTGTTTAAGAGAGAAAAGTCAATTTTGTTCGCGAAAGATCATCTGTTAAAAGCTAAAGCTTTTTATGATAAGCATGGTGGGAAGACGATTATTATGGCAAGATTTATACCGATAGTTAGAACATTCGCGCCAATTGTTGCCGGTGCAGGGAGCATGTCGTATAAAAAGTTTTTGGCATTTAATATTTTGGGAGGAATAGCATGGACGGGGTCGATGCTTGGAATCGGTTATTTTTTAGGAAAGGTTGTTCCTGGGGTTGATCGATATCTACATATTGTAATCGGGGTAGTTATATTTTTATCTATTTCTCCGGGTATTTATGCTTGGATGAGAGAAAAAATGGCGAATAAAAATACAAATCAAACAGATTCAAAGTAATTATACTTGCATCATCTGTAATATTTGGTAAGGTGCTCTTAGCACTTTTTTGCTTTAAGGAAAGGGCGTGGTTGATGGGTAGCTATTTGTATGAAGCACTGAAGGATTTTTTTCTTCATGAAGCCGTGAGTTTGCGTGAGCCACGATTTAAGCAGTTGCCATTTAAGGTAGACTTGGCCAAATTGGAAACTAATCCAATTATGCGTAAGCATATTTTCAATCTTCTTTCGGATAGGATAGATTCACGAGCATATGATGCCGTTACATCGTCAATAGATGATTGCAGGGCACTGTCGGCAATCTATGCTGATAGATGCGGGTTGCCGTTTGTACTTCCTATAGAAGTTACTTCGAGTAGCAAGACGCCGATTTTGCTTTATGGAGATGTTCCAGCAGGTAGCCGCTTGGTGATGGTAACCGCGTACAACACGCCAACCGCCGCCAACGATATGGCAAATAATTCTTTTGTGAACGTGTTGAATTTGATGCGTGCTAAAAGATTTAGTGTTGCAAAGATAGTTTCCATTTTTGATGCCGACAGAGAGCACGTGTTTAGGCGTTATCTTGCGACGCTGGATGGAGATCCGGTATCCTATGAAACAATTTTTGAGATGGGAGATCTTTTAAGGATATTAAAATCCGCGCCACATGATTTTAATTTGGAAGAAGCAAAAATTGATGCAGCAATCGAACATTATGTTCGAAATGCAACTATTGCCCCACCTTCATCAACTATTTAATTTTTGCCGTGTTTTACGGCTATTTTTATTGCTAAAATAGCGTAAATCTTTTATACTTATGTCATTCACATTGAACCATTTTCGTTATCATTATGCCACCAGATAAACTAACAATCGAGGAAGAGCAAAATCTCTTCTTACGGTTTAAAGAAGACCCGGAAGTTATTTCCGAGATTTACGACCGCCACGCAAAACCACTGTATTCGTTTTTGTTAAAACGATGCGGGCATAAAGAAACCGCAGAGGATCTTGTTGCTCATACTTTCGTGAAGCTTGTAGAACAACATTCCAAATTGGAGTGGAAGGGTGTACCGCTCGGTGCTTGGTTGTATCGCGTAGCTGTTAATGCGTTAGCCGATTATTGGCGCAGCGCCAAGGTTCGTAAAGAATTGGCAAAGCTTGATGATGACGATGATTTTTTTGACCCGCCATCACTGGATGACCCGGCTTGGAATACAGAGATGACTATTGAACGCGAGAGGTTGATGAAAGTTATGAAACAATTATCGGGGCGTGATCAAGAAGTGTTAACTTTGCGTTTTTATGGAGGCTATAAAACAGAAGATGTTGCTACGGAACTTGGCATCTCTAATAATCATGCAGCGGTGCTTATTTATCGTGCGCTCGGAAGAATGCGAAAAAATTTAATCGAATCCAAAGCTTAATATGAGAAATAACGAAGAAAAAATCGCCAAAGGATTAAACGAGGCGTTTCAACAAAAAGGTAAAGTTGATGATGTTTATCAACCATATTTAAGGATGGCAAAAGCGCTCGAAGCGGATGCATCTGATGTTACGCAAATGGATTCAAGTGTCATGAAAGAGCAAAAGATGCATTTATTGCAAATGGCTAAGAATATTAAAGAACACAATATGCAAGAAGCTCCACAAAAGACATTGTCAGGAAAAGAATCAAAGAAAGAAAACAAATCTATTAAACGTCCTTGGTATGTTTGGGCGGGCGGTTTGGCTGTTGCGGCTGCTGCTGTTTTAGTAGTATTTGTGACTCAAACAGGTAATTTGCCGCTTGGTAATCAGGAAGCCAGTTTTATGGGTAAGGCGAAGCTTTCGGTTATTATTCCTGCCGCTAATGCTGCAGATGCATTTACTGTTTTGGTTGCTAAGGGCAATGAAGATGACGCGGCTATTGATACCACCTTTAAAGTTGAGAGTAAAGTTGATGTTAATGAAAATGATTTGAAACAAAGTTTAAGAATCGTTTCCGTTGCGCGTGAAAAGGATGGAGTTTTTGTAGATTTTGATATTAAAAAAAGCGGAGACAGAGAATTTGTAGTTACGCCAACGAAGGATTTGGATCCGGGTGAGGTTTATAAAGTTTCCATTGCAGCTGCTGTTGAGGGTGAAAATGAGAAGAAACCTCGTGAGTTTTCTTGGGCTATTCAAACACAGGATACTTTTAGAGTTTTAAGATCTGTTCCAGGTGACAAAACCAGTTATGTGCCAGTAAATTCAAGTATAGAGGTTACAATGTCAAAAACAGGATGGAATGATCCAGAAGATTATTTTACAATTCAGCCTAAAGTAGCGGGACGTTTTGAAACGCATGGCAGGACTTTGGTGTTTTTACCTAACAAACCTCTTGATTATGCAACTATTTATACCGTTACTTATAAAAAAGGTTGGGGGATAGCAGATGGTACCGGATTGGAAAATGATGTTGTTATTCGTTTTGAAACAGAAGGGAAAGATGGTGATGTAAGAAATACGAGTTACTTTAATATTTATTCGTATGTTTTTGAATCATCGCTTGCTAATGATGTTTTGATTCCTGTTTCCACATCTGATGATTTAAATGATTCTACGGTTGGAGTAACCGGTTATTCGGTTACCATGGAAGAAGCGAATCAGATGATAAAAGAATTGGATAATATTCCTTATTGGGCTTATCTATCAAAAGAAAAGTCAACAGTTTTGCAGGATAAAGCGAAGCAAGAAGCTTTTTCTTTGGAGACAGTGATTGAGAATTCGGATAATAATTGGCAAAGCTATGTTAGGTTGCCAGCTAGCACATCAAAAGGTTGGTATGTGGTAAAAGTGCAACCAAAAGTTGGTGATGCAGTATGGATTTTGTTGCAGAGGACAGATGTAGCAGCTTATACAATGGTAGATCGTGATCAAGTAATTGTTTGGGCTGTAAATCGTGATACAGCAAAGCCTCTAACAAATTTAGATGTGACTTTGGGTGATCAGCGAGTTAAAACAGACTCTACAGGTGTAGCTAAGTTTAATACTCCAGCTAGATGGGCTGAATATGTAGATAAGACTGATAAAACTTGGGATGATATAAATACACCTTCGGAAGTGATGCAATTGGGATCGGCGGATATGGGTTTAATTTTATCGGTAAAATATGTCGATTGGTATTGGGGTTATGGAGGCGATGTTGGCGCAACCGGTAGAATGAAGTATTGGAGTTATCTTTATCCGGATAGGCCTTTGTATGGATTGACCGATGAAATGAATGTGTTTGGATTTTTGCAAAATCGTGATAACGGCGAGGGAGGTGGAGTGGTTTATGCGGAATTCAGATCAAATAGTTTGGATTATTCTACTTATAAAGAAAAGGTTGTGGCACGCGTTGAATTAACAACTGACGAAGAAGGATTTTTTAGCGGTAAGTTAAGTTGGTCAACTCCGCTTACACCGGGGTATTACAATGTTACTTTGGTTAAAGATGGTGAAGATATCGAACAGAGTAATGTTGAAGTTAGAGATATCGTAAAACCGGCTTATTCAATATCGGTTGCTACCGATAAAAAAGCGGTATATGCAGGTGAATCAATCAGAGGAAATGTTAAGTCTGAATTTTTTGATGGTACACCTTACGGTAAAATGCAGATCGATGTAGAAACTTATGGGCAAAAGAGAGATAATCAAACTTTAACAACAGATGATAACGGTTTGGCTTACTTTGAGTACAAAACAGAAGATTTACCTTGTTCTATAAGTACGGATAGTGTTGATTGCAGGAATACACAAACATTTTCAATAGATGCCAGGCCAACTTTAGGTGAAGAAGGTGAAATCGTGGGTCAGGATACTGTTACTATTTGGCGAGGGCATAATGATTTCAATAGTTGGTCGGAAAGAAACAAATCGGGCGAAGGATTGGTTAAATTTCAGGTAAGAAAAATAGAATTAAATCAAGCCAGTGGTGAGGAATCGACTATATACGGAGAAGGAGTTTTGGGAGCTACTGTTGAAAGCGAAATTTTTGAAGTGTATTGGGATAAGATTGAGAGTGGCACTTGGTATGATCCAATAGAAAAGAAGGTTTATCCAAGCTACCGCTACAACCAAAGATTTGAGTCTATTGGCAAATTTACAAGCAGGACTGATGCATCGGGTGAGGCAACGCTTAGTTTTCCGATGAAGAATGAAATTAATTACAGAGTGATTTCCACTTATCTTGAGAATGGAAAAATTAAACATGCGAGCATGGCATATGTTTATAGTGGTTTTGCTTATTATAGCCCCTACTATAATTATCATGATGAATATTTGACCTTGGAATCTACTGGAGCTGATATGGATAGCAATATCTACTCTATTGATGATGAGGTTTCGTTGAGATTTGTAAAAAACAAAGTGCCATTTAACGAAGATAATTCCACGTTTTTATTTATTAAAGCGTCTCGAGGCATTAAAGCGGTTACAGGAACCGATGATCCAACGTATAAGTTTAAATTTGGCGAAGAGGATGTGCCGAATGTATCAGTTTATGGAATAGCATATACAAAGAATGGTTTTGAACAGACTCAATATCATGCAAGTTTAAATTCAGAGGATCGGGAGTTAAAAGTAGAACTCAGTACAGACAAAGATAAGTATGCGCCGGGTGCACAGATCAAAGTTAGAGCTAAGGTTACCGATGAAAATGGCAAGGCTGTGAGAAATGCGCGTGTTGCTGTGTCGGTTGTTGATGAGGCGCTGCTAGCGATAGCTAATATGAGTGATGATCCGAATACATTATCCAGTTTATATAATTGGGTTTCGGATGGAGTTTTGGCAACTAACTGGAGTCATCAGTATGAAGAAAACGGCCCCGGAGGTGGTGCGGAAATGGGTGGAGGTGAAGGGCTAGGCGCTATAAGAAAAGATTTTAAAGATACGGCTGCGTTTATGGTAATGGAAACAGATTTTGGTGGTACGGCCGAGCAGACGTTTACAGCACCGGATAATATTACTTCATGGAGAATGACGGCTGCCGCTCTTACAGGGAATCATTACGCTGGGCAGGGCAGGATTAATGTATCTGTAACGAAGCCTATCTTTGTTGATGCGGTGGTTCCAAGGAATCTACTGGTAGTTGATCAACCGGTAATAAAGATAAGAGCTCATGGAGCATCTTTGCCATCACAAGGAGATGTTACTTATGTAGTTGACATACCATCACTAGGAATTAATGAGCAAGAAGTTAAGGGTGAAGTTTTTGAACCGGTTTATGTAGCAATTGATAATTTGGTTGCCGGTAAACATAAGGCTATTATAGGCGTAAAAGCCGGTGGTAAGGTTGATGCAATAGAACGAGAGATCGAAGTAATAGATTCCAGGGCAACCCACGAGGAACGTGTGGTTACGGAATTGGCTCCGGGTGTTACTTTGCCGGATCCGGGAGTTTCGTCTGAAGTTCAAGTTACATTTGAATCCAAAGCCAAAGCTTTAAAACGTTCGGATGTTTGGAATTTGGCACATCCATGGTCTGCGAGATTAGAATCACAACTCGCAGGAGTAATAATGCGCAGTTTGTACGCAGAGTATTATGGTGAAAACATTGATGTAGCTACAAATTCACTCTTAGCGTATCAACAAGTTGATGGTGGCATTTCCATCTTGCCGTATGCGTCATCTGAAGTTTACCTTTCATCAAAAGCTGCCGCTGCTTATGCCGGGGCGTTTGATACGAGCAAACTTATAAATTACTTCTGGGAAGTATCGGATAATAAAGATGTATCACGAGAAGAGTCTATAGATGCTCTTGCGGGTCTCGCTTCTCTTGGTGAGCCGGTTTTGGAACGCCTGAGAGTTGCAGCTAAAGAAGAAGATCTGAGTTGGAGAGAGAAGATGGCTTTAATGCGCGGTTTGGAAGAATCTGGTGATAGAGAAGCTTCGCGTGCATTGCTGGATTCTTTGTTAGCAAATGCTGAACTAAATGATAATCAGATGAGATTGGCAGTTAGTGATGATGTGACAGAGGAAATTGAGGCTACAGTGCAGGCTGCTGCTATGGCATCTGTGCTTGCGCATCCTGATGCGGAGAAGTTGATGGCTTATGTTGAATCTGTTTGGAATCATGAAGCCATGACCGATTTGGATCGAGCGATCTATTTGGAAAAGATCGTACCGACTCTAGCGGATGTGGATGTAAAAATAAGTTATGCTATCGGTGATCAAGTTTCGGAAGTTGATTTAAGTGAGTGGGCTTATCGCACGATTACTCTTTTGCCTCAAGAGGTTAAACAATTTAGAGTGATTAGTGTAAATGGCCCTGCGGCAGTGAGCTTTTTACGCAGAGTAGAGGGTGATATTAAAGAATCAAGTCCGTTGCTTAGTATCAGCCGCACTTATGCAAACCCTGTAAGTTCCATGGATGAATTGCACGAGGGAGATATGGTCAGTGTTAATATTAAGGTTGCATGGGACCCACGTGCACAGGATGGTTGTTATATTGTAAGAGATAGATTGCCGGGAACTTTGGTTCCAATTGTAACTATAAGATATGGCAGATGGAATCGCTTGGGTGATTGGTATCCTCAGGAAATTAATAACGGTGAAATTAGCTTTGTGGTTTGTAAGGCGGATAAGCCGCAATCCATTGGCTATACGGCCAGAGTTGTTTCGCTGGGTACGTATTCAACCGATGGAGCGATCATACAATCCATGCAAGTCCCCGGGTTGGCCGCAACTTCAGAATCGGAGAAGATTACAGTGAAATAAAAGGAGGCGAGCCAATGGCTCGCCTTTCTAAATGAAAGAATGTAATAATGAAAAAAATGAAACAAGTATTGAATATTTTATTTCTATTTTTGTTCATGGTTAGCATGGCTGGTTTTGGGTGTGATAATAAATCGTACATCGTCGAGCTCAGCTCGATTACACCTAGTCGAGCTCAGCTCGATTACACATCGTACAATGCTGAAGAGATGACAGGGCAGCAACTTGCTCCAACGCGACAAGTTATTAGTACAAAATTTGTTGATTCTTATGAGTTTGCGAGGACTGCTGGGGTTGATGTGAAAGAGGTTGATGGTTATCCTGTTGCTGGAATTGTGAATCATCATAGTTTAGCTATGGATTTGCAGGCGCGGTTTTTTAAATCACTTAAAGCTTCGCGACCGGATATAGATAAGTTTGTAATAATTTCTCCGGATCATTTTTTGGCAGGGGATCTTGTATCGACGCATGGTTTTGGTTATTCGACGCCATCCGGTGAGGTTGAGTCACTCGCTTTAGAAGCGTTTGGCATCTATCAAGCGAAAGATGTTAAAGTTTTTGCAAATGAGCATGGAGTTGGAGTGTTAGCGCCGTTTATTGCACGTGAGTTTTCCGGTGCTGTGATAACATCGGTTTACATAAGGCCAGAAGCAACGCCTGCGCAATTGCAAAAACTTGGTCAAGAAATCGCGAAGCAAATTAATGAGCAGACTTTTGTGATTATTTCATCTGATATGAGTCATTATTTGCCGGATCGCGAAGCTAGAGAAAATGATGAGATGACTTTGGGTTGGATAGAGAGTAATGATTGGGAGAAGTTGGAATCTGCTAATGATGATTATACGGATTCGGCGCAGGGATTTGTGGTGCTGGAAGCTTTTTTAGAAAGTCTGGAAGGTAATATTGAGTTTCAGCTTTTGGACCATGCAATTTCAACAGATTATGGAGCTGATTCTATTGAGACTACAAGTTATTTAAATGGGTTTTATACAATTAAGAAATGAAAAAACCGACGAGTGTCGGTGAGGGTAGTTTTACTCCGTTATTTTGCTGTCGGATGTGTGACGCTTGTGAAATATTTTGCAGATGTGTGTTTGCATTGCTTGCGGGAGTTCGGCGAAAAAGCGCATTTCACCATCTTTGTCGAATACAATTTGACCCCAAGGTGGTGCAAAGCTAATTGATACTTTATCACTCCAGGGTATATCCTTTACTGCACGTGGATATAGAATGTCAATCGCTTCATCGAGATTTTGTACACTTTCAATAAATTGTACTTGACCAGGATTGATGCGGTGGACGACAATATAGTCGAACTCAGTTGAAGTGTGAAAGGATTCAGTTACTTCCAAGTATATATAGTATCTCGGTACAGGCTCAGTGACGTATTGAGGTTGGGGTTCCATGATTGCTCCTTGCTGTATTTAAAATGATTGTGAAGGTAGCGATGGAATATCATCATAGAATGTTTATTATGTCAAGATCTAAGGAAATCATATTTTGAATAAAAAACCCCTTTTTACAAAGGGGTTAATGTTGATTTTGATTCAATTGAGGGGATTATTTAATGGGTTCTGTAACTTCGTGTAATCTTTCTAGCGCTTCTATTAAATCGGTTTTAGTGAGATCTTTATCCAATGTGCGGGTTATTAGTTCGGATATATCTTTTGAGAGTTCGTCTTTTAAGCGGCGGATTAGTTCGGCGGGCATTATCAGTTGGATTTCTTTGATGCCGTGATCATCGACCAAATCGGTAATAGCTTGAGTGAGCTCTTTTGTATATTTATTACGCAGTTCACCATCATCCGTTTTTGTATCGGTTTTGGCATGACGACCTGCGCCGATTACAACAGAGCTATCGCTATCTTGATGAGATGGTTCGGGGCCTTCGATGGTTTGCAGATTGTTGATTTCTATTTCATGAGCGAGATGGATGGTTGTTTTACCAAAATCACCAATCAAGATAAGGTTGGGCTCGGGAAAATGTTGGAGGTTATCTGGAAGTATCATATATTAAATAGTTTAGGAATTAAAAATTGATATATTTTTAAACTACATCAGGATCTAAATTAAATCGAGTTTAAGTTTGTTGAGATAATCTTCGAAAGGTTTGTGGTAGTTGCTATTAGAATGAATACCACGATAGATAGATTCTAGCAAAGGTGTGCGGGCGTGGAGGTGGCGAGCAAGCTTATAACAAAGCTCGGAAGCGAGGATGCCCTCTACGGTTGATAAGCCTAATCTTTGATGATCATTAGTTTTTGCTTTAACTAATTTCTCACCGTATGTACGGTTATGTCCATGTGGTGACAAGCCGGTTACTAAAAGATCTCCGAGCCCGGCAAGGGATGGTGCTGTTTTTGGGTCAGCACCTGCGCGTAGCATTACGCCGGCCATCTCGCTAACTGCCATGGTAATTACCAAAGCTTTGGAGTTTGTTGGATAGTTCAGGCCATCGCAAAAGCCAAGTGCAATAGCATAAGGATTTTTTAAAGCAGCGCCCAGGCCAACGCCAAGCAAATCTTTGCTGACTGCGGCTTTTACATTACCTTCGCGAAAAATATTTGCCACAATGGTACGAGATTTTTCATCACTTGAGGCAATGACAAAAGCGGTTGGAGTATTATTGCTTAATTCCGTGGCGATTGCAGGGCCGCCTATCATGCACGTGCGTTTTTGAATTGCTTTGGGGAGGTGTTTTTTGATACCGATTACAATTGGTTCTAGTGATTCGGGATCTAATCCCTTTGTGATACAAGCAACTATCACATCTTTATGTAAAAAGGGTTTTGCCGCTTTGGCAACAGAGATGGCTACGTGAGATGGAACTGCGAAGATCACAATTTTTGCCTCTTTAAGGCAAGAGTTTAGATCTGCAACGGCATGGATTGTGTTTGGTAATTTAACATTTTTTAAATATTTTTTATTGCAGTGAGTTTGATTGATTTGTTTTTCAACATCAGGTTCAATGCAGTAAATATTTACCGTGTGTCCTTGTTTGCCGATGTGGTAGGCCAGGGCGGTACCAACATTACCGGCACCTAAAATAGCTATAGTTGTTTTTCGCATATAGCAAGCATTTTACAGTGAGTGTAATATTGCGTCTAATTTTGTTTTTTCCAAACAGAAACAACACCTTCTTGAAATATTAGTTGCCAATTGTCATCAAAGAGATCTACGTACTTTTTATCATGAGCTAAAACATGAGTAATTTGATTACGTTCCAAGAAATCATTAAAGATGGTTGCGCTGGTGGTTTTGCGCCAATCGTTGAATTCAGAGAAGCGATTCAGAAAATCTGGGGTTTCATGATTGTGACCAATCCAGACGTACTTGTTTGTGTATGCGGGGGTCCAAAGACATGTATAAAGATCGGTACTTATAATGAGGCTGTTATTGGGTTCGTTTTTGATAGTGCTCCAAGCATCGATTGTTTGATTTGTTGTATAAAAGTATTTATTCCATGCAGGGTCGGTAGCAAGAGCGAGTTGTGATTGCATCAGATGGAGAAAGGGAAAGAATAGTAAAACAACGAGAGCGATTTTTAGTATAAAATCTACTTTTGGTTTGAGGTTATCGTAAATATAAAGCCAGAAAGGCAGCGTGAGTATGACCAGCACCGGTAATAAAGCTTCTGTAAATTTCCGGTTCCATGGTAATGGTAGGATCATGCAAACAATCGCTGCTACCAGCCAAGCCCAGACCCAGTTTTTATCATTGAATTGTAATTTTGATTTGTTCCAGAGTATCCAGATGTAGGCGATTATAATCGGCAAGAGCATGATAAGCCACATCCAGATTGGATCGAGAGGTAGAGTATTGGTTACTAGATGATGTTCTCGGAGTTTGGGATCTTTAATGATGAGATAGAAATAATAGATTGCACCGGGGAGCATCGCGGAATTTATTATCAAGAAATTGAAGAATGGTTTTGATTTCCAGTTATAGAATAGGGCGATTAGAGTGATAATGCCGTAGATGGGAATGTAGTATGGGTGGAAACTAACGTGATAGGCGATAAAAATCCAGGGAATGATTCGATTTTTTTTGGAGCCGGTTAGTATCTGCCAAATCCAACGCACATTTAACATCAGCAATGCCGGTGAGAGGATCATGTGTGCTCCGCCGAGGAGGATTGGAGCGAGAGCGAATTCGTTAGAGAGGTCAGCTGGTACAGGAGAGCCGAAAATCCAAGAGTTGGTGATGCTCATGTAAACGGAATAAAGCCAGCCGGTGCTTGTGCCGGCCAGCATGAGCCAAGATGTTATGCGGGCATGTTTTTCAGTAGTTGTGACGCTTTTGGCTGTGATGTATATCGCGAAAGCCAAGAATATTGTGGTTAGGATGCGGAGGATTTCGTGAGCTTGGATTGGAGATAATCCAAGTTTCACCAATTCGCCGCCAAGGATCCAAAAAGAGTCGAAGCGTGTTATATGATCGGGCCCCGCAAAAAAGTTTTTTAAAAGAGGTGAGGTAGAAGCTTGATTAATGTAGTTAATATAAACTCCGGTATCGCTGGAATTGGAAATGGTTGCACCGAGCCAAGTGTGATCGTTTGGGGTAAGTGCTATGATTCCAAAAATTGTTAAATACTCAAAAGTTAACATCGCGAAAGCCAGTAAGAATGCAAAGCGCCACTTGATAAGAGCGGCGCCGATTTTTTTGAATGTTAATTTAATCGTCATTTGGTAAGTGGTACAACAATGTTATAGGGAATTTTTGCATCGGAATATGTTTTGGTACCGCTACCAACTAAAGCAGGTACTAAGTATTGATAACCATATTTATCACCCGTATCCAATTCGATAAAAGCAAAGAAAGTTTCATTTATATCAACCGATCCGTCTGTAACTCCGCCCAAGCCACCATTTAAAAGATTTTGACGCATTTTTTCCGCATTAATAGCCGGGTAATCGGATCGGCTTGGACTTGCGACTAAGGTTATCCAACCATATTCCACTTTGAGAGTTTGTGCGTTAAACACTAAGAAACCACCGATGTCTGATTTTCCACTCGCGTTAACTATGTTGCGTTCGTCGATGACGAGATCGAAAGTTACGGGGATGCGAGATGGGTATTGTTGCTCGATACAGTCTTCGGTTTCATCTGATGGCGAAGAAATGTCTAATAAAGTTTTAGCAGTTTTAATTTGGTTGTAAGAGTTTAGTGTAGATTGGTTTATGCAGGCTTCTTTATTGTCGATTTTTCTTTGCCATTCTTTCCAGTTTTCCTCTATAGCCGGGTTGCGATAGGAGAGTGGGTTCATGCCTCGGCCAATCATGAAGGAATCTACGGCACGTTCTATCTCTTCGCCAGATGGCCAAGATGAAACCAGTTTATCTTGTGGCGTGTTTTGCGCATTCGCGTAAGTGAGACGGCGGTTGTTGGAATCGTAGCTCCAGACTTCATTGTCCGTATTTGTCCATGTGAATGACGTCTCTAGATTTTTAGCTTCTTTGCCAATTAGGCCAACTGGCATACCGAGTGAGGTTGTAAGGTTTTGGAATTGGGTCGTGTCTAATCCATTGGGAGGAAGGCGTAAAACAGTAACCTCGGGTTGTAAGCTGGGTAGCTCGGTATTGATGCGGACTGTCGCATTGGTTTCGGATACAGCTGGGGTTGCGGGGATTGGGCCAAAACCTAGTTTTTGCGCAACATTGCTACCACCCGCAAGTGAACCGATTGGAACGGCTATGTTTACGGTTGAAATTGGCTCAAAACAACCCGCGGAAAGAAGTAACGCCGCCATTAGTATAAAAAGAGGGATTTTTTGCATAACTGACGCTATTATAACATGTAGCGTGGAGCGTGTAACATTTATTGTAAATCAGCTCATGAGTAGCTAGGAGTTGGTGTTGACATGTTTTTGAAATTGGGTTATATTCCTAGCTACATACTAGGTTATTATGAATAGTTTATTTAAGGTTTCAGCAAAGAATCATTCGGGAATGATTCTGATGACCATTCTAGCCGAGGCGCAAGCTTCGTCTGATTTTGTATCTCTAAAAGATGTTGCGCAGAAAATGGGTTTATCGATGAAGTTTTTGGAGGAGATTGCTGCAGCACTTAAGAAAGCAAAACTTGTTGAAGGGCGCAAAGGACCGGGTGGTGGCTATAGGTTGGCACGTGACGCAAAAGAGATATCGGTTTATGAGATTTTAGTAGCACTTGAAGGTCCGATTGCGGCAATGAGTTGTGATGGTGCGTTTTGCCCTGTAGCGCATAAGTGCGCATCTAAATCTCTTTGGGGGTTTTTGCATGAAGATTTAATAAAATCATTAAAGAAGACATCGCTCAAACAGATCGTTAGTAAATGAAAAAAATTAACAATGAAAAGATGAAATTGCAAAATTATGAAAATAACTAAACGTCCAACGCCGATGGTATATATGGATCATGCGGCAACAACGCCGGTAGATAAGCAAGTGCTAAAAGCAATGTTGCCGTTTTTTGATACTTATTATGGCAATCCATCATCTTTGCATGCTCCTGGGCAACGAGCTAATGCTTCTGTAATAGATGCACGCAATTCAGTTGCAGAGCAACTGAATGCACATGCTGATGAGATGATTTTTTGTTCGGGTGGAACTGAGTCGGATAATTTGGCGATATTTGGAACTATTAATTCATCAACTGCGGAACTGACTAAAAAGCAAGGAAAGAATTCTGTGCCTCACGTGATCACGTCAGAAATTGAACATCCTGCCGTGCTTGAACCGCTTTTGAAACTTAAATACAAATGTTTGATTGAGTTGACTCAAATTAAACCGGATATAAAAGGTGTTGTTGCTGTTTCTGATGTTATGCAAGCAATTAAAGATACGACTGTGCTAATTACAATCATGTATGCCAATAATGAGATAGGCACAATCCAGCCAATTGCGGAGATAGGAAAAGCAATATTAAAACATCGCAAAGCAAATGAAAGTGTTTATCCGTATTTTCATTCGGATGCTTGTCAGGCTGCCGGTTATCTTGATTTAAATGTGGAGAAATTACACGTGGATCTTTTGACTCTAAACGGCGGAAAGATTTACGGACCAAAAGGAATCGGATTGTTGTTTGTGAGACGTGGATTAAAGATAGAACCGCAAGTTTATGGTGGTGGGCAGGAACGTCGTTTACGATCTGGCACGGAAAATGTACCGGGGATTGTTGGCCTTGCAAAAGCTCTTGAACTAGCGCAAGCGAAAAGAGAGAAAGAGTCGGCAAGGCTCACTAAACTTCGTGATAGATTGATGAGCGGATTGCTTAAGATCGAGAAAACACGGTTGAACGGTGATGCAAAAAATAGATTGCCGAACAACGTTAATATATCGTTTATGGATATTGAGGGAGAGGCGGCGATGTTGTATCTGGATGCTAAGGGAGTGTACTCATCAACCGGATCTGCTTGCGCTTCAACATCACTCGACCCATCGCATGTGATTTTGGCGCTTGGCATGAGTTATGAAGCCGCGCATGGATCGATGAGGTTCACCTTGGGCCAATCGACAACACAAAAAGATGTTGACTACGTAATAAAAATAATGCCGGATATAGTGAAGCGACTTCGCGCAATAAGCCCGGTGTCACTAGACATGAAACAATTCTAAATTTATTTATATGACTAATAAGAAATCACAAAAAACTGTAGATATTGCACCGGCTAAGAATGGCGGGAGCAGTTTTTATTCTGATATTGTAAAAGAACATTTTTTTCATCCAAAAAATTTCATGGAAGATGAAACCGGTTATAAAGCCGATGGACAGGGTATGGTTGGGTCGCCGGCTTGCGGGGATGTGATGAGAGTTTGGATTAAAGTTGATAAAAAGACACAGCGAGTAAAAGATTTAAAATGGAAAACTTTTGGTTGTGCCTCGGCGATTGCCGCGACTTCGATGATGAGTGTGATGGTAACTGAAGATAAGGGGATGACACTCGAAGAGGCGCGTAAACTGCGTCCACAGGATATTACGGAGCGTTTACATGGGTTGCCGGTCAGAAAAATACATTGCTCGGTTTTGGGCGACAAAGCTCTGAGATCTGCCATTAATGATTATTATCGTAAGATAGGTGAGACGGATAGAATTGAGGTTGAATCGGGTCGTATTATAGATAAAGTATTGAAGATTACAGATCATGATATTGAAGAAGCGGTATTGGATGGTGCTGTGACACTGGAAGATGTTCAAAGAAAGACGAAGGTTGGTACCGGGGATCCATCTTGCGTACCCGAGGTTGAACAGTTGATTAGATTTTATCGTGAAAAATATTTTGGAGCTGAATAGTCAGAGTACTTAGTCATGGTTCTTAGTGGTTAATATAGAAAAAGGTCAGGGTGCTTAATATCTTGACTTTTTTTGATATTCTGTTAGTTTGCTAAAAGTACATTTGGAAAGAAAGGGGATTGTGATGATAGGTTATTTCATAGGATTTTGTGTGAATACGTTGGAAGTGGATGGTTCGTATCAACAACCGGTGCGGATATCTCTGAAGGTGAAGACCGACGGGGAAGCTAAAGAAGCTTTTGCGAATTTCATGCGAAAGCACGGAAATGATTATGAAGGTTCTGTGTATACAGAAAAGCCTCGACTTCTTCATGTGAGAGTTGTTGCGGAATAGGTGGAAAAAATGTCCCAAGTAACATATCTGATTTGTTTCAGTGTGGATCTCAGTTTTTTTGGAGATTTCCCAAAAGAAGTGAGGAATGAGTTGCTTGTTACTTCTGACGAAGATGCTGAAAAAGAATTCAGAATCTTTGTTAAAAGATGGCCCGAAATGTTTGATGGTAAAAGATACCACCAGCGTCCAAGGCTTGTTAAAGAAACTATCCTCGCAATGGGTTAGAGTGCGATGACTTGGGAGCTATAAGCTCCTTTTTTTAAACTGCGAACCAGGATTTATCAGAATTTATTCTGATTAACAGGATATTAATTATATGCAAATAGTTAGATTATTGACGTGAGGGTTAAGTCGTATTAAGCTTGATTTGTATGACAAAGAAAATTGCAAAAATTGTTGTTGATCGCGAACTATGTATTGGCGCAGCACCTTGTGTAACCGTTGCACCAGGCGTGTTTCAACTTGATGAAGAAAATAAAGCTATCATCGTAGATGCTAAAGGAGCTGATGATGATACAATATTGCTGGCCGCGGAGTCTTGCCCAGTACAGGCAATACTTCTTTACGATGAAGAAGGAGAACAAATATATCCATAATCTAATTATCAGTTACGAATGAGGGTATCGAGCTTTTGCTCGATATTTTCTTTTTTAACCCCCCACAAAAAAATGTTGAGCGAAGTGAAACAGGGGAATAAATAAAAGACCCCGCAGAGAATTGCGGGGTTTTGGTTTAGCTCTTGGGCTTGGGAGGTTTGCCGGGAGCTGGGAAATCATAGGCGATGGTAGATTGTTTATTGACTTCGTCAGGTGCGGGTGGTTGCGGATTGTAGAATGCCTCACCGGGGGAGCTGTATACTTCAGTAACCTGGATAAGTTCATCTTGGTCACCGGTAGCGTTCAGTTCTGATGGGTCGGCTTCTTCTACATCTTCCCAGTCTCTAAAACTCGTTGGAGCTTTTTGGACCGGCTCGATTTCACTAAAGAGATTTGCCGGTGGAGCAGGGATGTTTTGCGAGGATAAAGGAATGGCTTCATCGGAGTTATTTGGTTTTCCGGATTGTTGCAACCTGCTACGCCAATCCTCTTGAATTTGGCGAACGTCGGTGCTTTCGTCCGGAAAATTAATTGCAGGATGTCGTGGGCCAGAGCCTTCTTTACGAGTCGGGATTTCCTCTGGGCGAGCGCTAAATGTATCGTCGTCCCAACTTTGGACTCGGCTATTTTGCGAAGTGTTTTGTCTGGGATACTCGGGTACTACTGGCGTGATATCGCTATCAATTTCACGGTCAGTGGAACACTCAGTTTGTTTATCTATTGGTTGCAAATAGCGACCACTTATTTTTGTGGCTCTACGTGCTCCATCAATTGGTGTTTGCATGCGTGAAGGTTCACTCAAATGTGGAGTTGGCAAATTTGGAGGAATGTCTATATCCGAATTGGTAGCTTGGAAATCACCATCGGGTACAAATGGTCTAGTGGGTCTGCCCGTATCAGGTTCAGCATCCCATTGATTTCCAAATTTGGGATAGGGTACGTTTACTCCGGATGATTGTGGTAACTCACTAACGCGAGGGATTTTAGGCGGATCATCATCGCTTACGAATTCTTCCAAAATTGCCTGAACATCGATTTCACTCAGAGAGCTTTCGGATCGGATCGATTGACTATCCGAAGCGCTGGGAGGTGCATCATCACTGAAGTTTTGAGGTTTACGCGGAAGAATGTTGCGATCGGTTTGTTTGTGTGATTTTTCCGCACGTACTCCTGCTTTTGCTGCTGCAACTTCGGGGCTATCAGATCCGAGATGTATCGTCTTAAAGTCAGCACTATCGCGTTGAGCGCGTGCATTTTCAACACTTGGCCTGGCTGGGGGCTCTTGGCCGGTCATGAGCATCATCACGTCTTCGCTGATAACTATTCCGGGATTATCCTCGGCAATCAGCTCCATGGCGCGTTGCATCATGATGGCAAGGCTTTCGAAGTGTGCGGCTGCTTTACGAAATTGTTTTGCGCCAGATTCAAAATTACTTAGTTCATTACTTTCGAGTAGGATATTTGCACTTGGGAATCTGGCAGATGAGGTGGCATAATTTTGTACCGCGAGCTGTTTTGTCAGATCGGCATTTCTTTTTTCGAGAGCTTTGCGAGTCCGTTCTTCCAAAGCCAATTTATTACGCAGAGATCTTAGTTCATCTTCTGTATTTTTAAGATTTTCTGACAGCTGGAGCTTGTCTCTTCGTATGGCTGCGTTGGCGTTTTCCAATTCCGTGAGTCGGATACCAAGTTCTTGCATTTGAGTTGAAGTATTTTTTGTTTCAACGAGTTCTTGCTCTAGACTTGCGATGCGTTGGACACGTTTTTCGAGTTCTTGGCGGTATTTGGTTAATAGTTGAGAATTGCCGCCACCTCGATCAACGCGTTTTTCTTCCGCTCTTTGCAAGGCGTAACCGGTGAGTTGGCGAAGTTTGCCTTCACGACGAGCTGAGGTTTGCATAAAAGAGCGCAAAATGGCAGAAAGTTTTTGTAGATCTTGCGGTAACATATCCTCCGTGACGGGCATAATAACTGTACGACATTGTGCGCGGTAACGTAGGCTTGCACTGTCTTCAAGTTTGAATCCAAAAAGTGAGTGGATGTTGAAATACTCGCCAGCTTCTACGGTGTCGAGTCCAATTGTCATAAGGCCGCCAGGTGCGGTTATGATCATCTCTACCGCAACGCTACCCTGACGTACTATATAGCCGGCTTGAATTTCCGTATCTACGTCGATTGTTTCACCTTCGGGATAGATAACATCGTAATCACTTTGTTGGAATGCTTTTACTGATGGAGTTTCTCTTTTTTTAGCGCCGGTATTTTCGCCGGGCCGTGGCACCTTGTTTTTTTGATCGGACATGAGTACCTCCGGTGTTTTGGAGTATTTCGTTTATTGTCAAAAGAGCCAAGAAAGAACATCTTAGCTTAGATAGAAAAGGGAAACTTGTCAAGACTTATAAGAGCTCAAGAATTGTAATATTTCGCTTAACAAACTGATTTTCGCGAAAATATGATAAAGATAAGCCAATTGTTGATACGTTTAAATCAAGGGTTTTCTTTTTATAGCCAAGTTTTTTATAAAAATCATCAAGTTCAACCTTGGCATAACCATTAGAGTTTTTATATTCCGGGGTGATTATTACCAGTTTAGCTTTTGGCTTTAATAACGGTTTTATAGCTTTTAGAGAATCGATCCAAAGTTGTTGAATTTCGGCTGCATTAGATTCTAAGGTTTTTTCAGATTCGGTTCCGTGCAGGGGAGGGCCCAAATAACCTTCTGTAACAATCGAATCAATAGATTTTGGTGCCAGAAATTTTTGGATTTCTAGAATGTCCGATGTAAAAGTTCGGAATCGTTTAGCATCTTTTGCGGTAATAAATTTTTCTTGAACCAGCCAATTGTTGTTGGCGTCTGTGTATTGAATTTGTTTTTCTTCGATATCACTGCCGATAATTTGTTTTATGTTGGTTCCAATAGCCGCTTCCATAAGAATGGTTCCGGAGCCGCAGAACGGATCGAGCAAAATTCCATCGTCCGGAGTTTGTGCCAGATTTACCATCATGCGTGCAAGTTTGGGCGGTAACATTCCGTTTTTACTATCGCGTTTGGGGCGTTCGAAATCACGAATGCTCCAGGCATCCGCATCTTGCACTTCGGTTGTTTTGCCAACAAAAACTGAGTTTTCATTAACCATTATACAAAGATCGGCATTGGGATTATTTGTGAGATTGCATTTAGCGACCGCAGCAGGGGAGAGCGGTTCACTACCTTTTCCAGTTACCCAGCGTACAGAATAGCCACGAGCTTTGAGTTCTTTTTTGAGTTGGATCGGTAAGCGGAAGAATTTTTTTTGAGTAGATTTGGATCCGTAAATAGTGAGGCCAAAATCCAGAGATCGTTTACCCTCTGCATTTGCTGTTTTTGGAGCAAGAAGATCGGCGATTAACTCGGGAGTGAGTTTTGCTATTGGTCCGTTAAAAATGATATCACCGAGTTTAACAGTGCCGCCCAATGTATTCATCAAATTGAATGCGTCCCAGGATTTGGAATCAAAAGCAATCATTCTGTCTGAAAGGACGGGGTTTTTGATATCAGGTAAAACTGAAAATATTTCAGCTGTGCTGAGGTCGGGGTGTGAGCCTAGGATGCAGAAATTCATAAATTTACGTACATCGTACAACGTACATCGTACAACGTCGAGTTTAGTTCAATAAAATGCTGGGTTGAGTTATGTTTGCATCTTTTATCTTGGTTATTATCAGAGTTGACGTTTAGTTTGATTTATGGTGGGCTAACTGGGTCGAATACTGTAAAGTATGGGCGCGAACGTTGACAATTCAACATGGCAAAGGAGAATTCGCATGTCATGTAAACAATTCAGTCGAGGTACAATTCCTTTGGTTTGTAAGCGATTCTTGCTTTTTGGGCTACTTGGGCTAGTACTAGTTGCGTTGTTCCCGAATACCGCTAAGGCAGAGCCGGAGTGGTGTGTGAGGGAGTTGGATAGATCCGACGAGAGGGTCTTGGTTCAACATAATCCGGAATGTGATTTGCGTATTTTGCCGCGGATGTATCCGCAAAAAGATGAGGATGGCAAAGTTTTGCCAACGCAGATTCAGTTACGTTCAATTTTTGCGGCGAATCAAACCCATGAAGAAAACGGCGTTAAGTTTCGGTATACGGTAATGCGGAAGTGCGTGTCCCCGGGCACTCCTTCCAAAGATGCCGATGCAGAAGAGTTGGCATCGTGTCCGAAGGGATTGATGAATTACTTTTCAGCACCGGCATCGGATAGCGCGGCTAGAATTGTGATTCCGGCAAAGCGTCAACTTACAATTGCCGAGCAGAATCTGGAACTTGCCAAGGCTGCCTGTAAGCAGTTGCAAAGTAAGGTGCTTGCTACTGATACAGATAAAAAAGTGGCAGCAGCTTGTTCAAAACAGTTTACCGATATGGCTTTTGGTGCAATTAGTGCCACACCACGATCGGAAAATAATTCGGTTTCGACACTGAAAGACCGGCAGAAGATTGCTGAGTTGGAAAAAAATAATTCTGCACTGCTTGCCGAGTTGGCTGTGAAAAATAATGCTGGCGACAAGGGACGTTTTATAATCCCTCTGTTTATTCTACTGATTGGGTTAGCTATTTTTGGCGCAACTGCAACATTATTTGGCATCAAAATAAATCGTGAGAAAACTGCGTTGAGTAATGCTAATCATGCTCTTGCTTTGGAAAGAAAAACGCAGAAATTGGCATTGATGAAAGAGACCCGTGAAAAGGTTATGAATGAGTTCTTTGAGAATCAAGAATCTGTGCTGCAAGAGCACAGAGAGAGAATCGAAAAAGAACAAAAAGATGCCTGGAGTAACCTTCTCAAGCGCCAGCAAAATGAAATAAACGCCCTTAAGGTAGCTAGCAGCAAAGCTGATGAGGCGATTAATTCAGTTAACAATGAATTAGCAGGTAAGGATCAGCAAATAACGGAACTTAGGGGAGAGATTAATGCTCTTGCCCAAAGAAATGTGATTCTTGAGGCAGAGGCCAATGAAGGCCACGTTAAAACCCGCAATGCATCTCGTGAAATAGTTGCGCTTGAGGTAAAGGTTTCTGAACTCGAAGAGGAAGTTGAATCTCTGAAAGCCGGGAACTTAAACCTTCAAGATACGACACAAGAAAAAGATCAGCAGATTGATGGGCTTCGAGCTCAGATCGCTGTTCATGAAAATGCAGCACTAAGGCAAGCGGAAGAAAAGCGTGTTTTGGAAGTGCGTGTTCAGCAGCTTTTGGAAGCGGCTGGAATGTGTGGCATGGGAACCGGTACAGGAAAGTGTCGAGATCGAAAGCAAACCCTTCCGCAGGGGTTTACTGCGGATCAATTGGCTGATTTTGCCAAAGATATAAATACCGGAAGCATGGCTACCGATGTTCCTAAGCCGGTTAGGCCTATGGAATCGGAAGCGCAGGGTGGTGGACATCCTGAAAATTGGCAAGAAGTTACGGTCGCTGAATCAGAGGATGACATGCGGAGAAGAGCCAAAGATTCAGTTAGGCCACAGCTAATAGAGGGTGTGATATTTAGGAATGATGCCTCTTTGGATCCTCCTAGGATTCCTCTCGATTTGGATCCTGATGAAGCAGCCCCTTATAGGGAAGAAATGCTAACCTTGGAACATGAAATACCTGTTGCCAAGATTGTTCAGGAACAGATGATTCATTATCGTAATGCATGGTTGCACTTGGCACGAACATGCGCTGCGGTTGTGGATCAGGATTTGCAAATTAATGAGTTTTCCAATGTGGAATCGGTTAATGCCGGGCTTACAAGAAAACTCTTCGAATTTTCGAGTGAGTCTTTCGGTGTTAGTGCAAAACTGGAAACTCTTGGGAGGGATCATGCTGTTGTATCTGTTCAGTTGGAGCAGATTGCGGCAAAGCTTAGATCTAAAACAACGGAACTCGATATTGCTGCGGGTGTCGTAAGTGGTCTGCGTGAAAAAATGGACAGCTTTGCAAAGGACGTGAAAGGCAATAGGGCGATGGAAAAAATTTACGCCTATCAGCTGGCCACTGTTCAAGCGGATGCACGGGTCATTACCGCAGAAATTACTTTGCGCGATACGAAGGAAGAGCTTTCGCAAGCGCAAATCGCATTATCCTCTGGGGAAGCTGCGGTTACGGCACTAAGAAAAGAAAATAGTTTGCTACTAGAGTTAAATGAACGGCTCGAAGCAAAGTTTTTGAATTCAGCAAACGAAAGTGCAGATGCTTGGCGAAGGGAGCATGGTACTGATTCAGGCTTGGCTCCTGACCCTAACAAGGCTTTCGACTTAAGCAAGGCATTGATGCTGAGGCAAAAAGATTTGGTACCGGCACTAAATGTGTTGGTACAACTTCCTGACGAAGAATTGTTGCGTTTGGCATGTTCGATTTTCCACGCAATTGCTCTGAAAGTCAGTACGGGTACTCAACTGGAATTTCCGGTTGCATCGGATGCGGATTTGGGCGCTTTGCGCTGTGTCGTGATGATGCCGCTGGTAAGTGATTTCCCGTATAAGATGCCAGAGGCACTCATGAATATGGCTGGGCATGGTGCGCCCAGGATGTATGCCGTGGTCCATGATGCGTTTGCCGGTTTGCAGAAATCCATGGTGGAACCTGTACATAAAATGACAGTAATACCACCAGATGGAGTTCCCGGGGATCGTAATAGCGCACTACCGTTTGATCCCGATAAGTCACAAGTAAAATCTCGTACAGCGATCTGCGTGCCTTCGGACGCTAAGGATGAAGAACCGCGTACTGCATAAACTTAACCCGTCGAAATTTCGGCGGTTTTTTAATTGTAATTTTTTTCATAAGGGAGAGTTTGTTATTGCTTGTTTATTTAACGTTTGTATCGTTTGAGAATTGCTGGGTTGACAGGAATCTTAAAATATGGTGGGCTATAGGATACTCATGATGTAAAATATGAGTAGGACCTTGAAAAATCGCACAACCTAGCGTCGTGCTTTACCGCAGAAAGGAATCGCCATGATGAACCTTATCCTTCGAGCGATCGTTTGTGTTAGGCCGTCTGGCTTTGTGAAAGCACTTTCCATCTTGATTGCGATGTTGATTCTGTTTGTGCCAAAAACAGCTTTGGCGTTGGATGCGAATGATTGTTTCACTCATGTCGAAAATATCACGATCGATGATGTGAGGTATCTTCGTATTACTCGCGCAGACCGCAAAGAGTGCGATCTGTATCTGATAGCAAAGAATTTTCCGCAGTTGGGAGAGGATGGCAAACCCTTGCCAATCCAAAAGCAATTGCGATCGATTAAGACTGCGAATGATGCGTTCATGGAAGGTAAGCGCGGCGTGCGCCCGGTGCATAGCCATTGCGTCCCTGATTCTAATAAGCCCTGGTCGGATCAAACCGACACGGAACGTGAGATGTGCCCAGCGCAACTTGTGAACTATTATCCGGTGACAAATGAGATTTTGGTTCCGCGTGTTCCACAACTCTCCAAGAGCGAGCAGATCAAGGAGTTGAGTTCTGCATCTTGTGAGGCATTGTCTATTGTTCCCAATCCTTCCGACGAAGTGAAGAAGATTCTTGCCGAGTGTCAAAAACATATCGCAGGGATTACGATTCCGCTTCCGAGTGTTTCGCCAGAGCGCGAGCAATTGAAGCAAGCGCGAGATGAAGTTGCCAGCTTGCTTGCTACCAGCTCGGAACAAACACAAAGCATTGTGATGCAGAAAGCACATATTGCTTCTCTGGCAGGATCTAAAAGATCTTGGAGCGGCATTGCGGTGTTTTTCCTTTGCGCTTTTGGTTTGGCAACAGTAGTGGCTATTCATAGCCGCCGTAAACAGAGCAAGCTCCAAGATTTGGCGAATATTCGTTTGATCGAAATGGAGCAGAGAATCGCGAAAGCGATTGAAGAGCGTGCCGGGGGGCCTTCAAAAGAAGACTACGAAGCAGTAATGCTTGAACAAATCAATTTGCGCGCATCCTTGCAGAGATTGACTGATGAAAAAACCAACCTTTCGCAACAGCTTGCGGATTCTAAGCAAGCATGCGAGAGTCGGGTTGTTGAGTTTACATCTGTACAAGACAGCTTGTATATGCAAGTTGCGACACTTGGTGCTAAACGCGATGAACTCGCACAACGAGTTCAGATTTCTGACAAAAAGTTCGAAGAAGTTCAGACTCGTAACGATGTGCTTGTGAAAGAGCATGTTGAGTTGAAAGCGGTTACGAATTCGCTCCATCTGCAGCTATCGCAGTTGTTTGATACGGAGCAACGTGTTCGTGGAGAACACTTGAAAAATTTGAGTCACTCGATCGACCTTGCGAAGCAAGTTATTGCCCAGCTCGACGAGCGCTGCAGGGCTTCTGTGGCGAATGATGAATTCCAAAAGGCTGAAGCGCAAGCAGAAAGAATGAATGCGTTGCAGCAAATTCTCGTCACAACAGTTGGCGAGTATGAAGCGCGTTCTCTCGCTCTTCGAGTGCTGGTAGAGAACGATCCGCGTAATGCGAGTCCGGAGAGTTTTCTCCGTGCGCTTATTCACGACACGGATGCCAGAACCGAAAACTTGGCATACGTGGTTGAGACCAATTCCACACTCAATAAACTGAGTACTCAGTTGGCGAGTGATAACACCGAAGCTCTGGAACAAGTAGCGAAACTTCGCGAGGAAAACTCCGAGCTTCTAGAGCAGTGGTGCCAACTTGTTACGGGTATTGCCCGTGGTTTGAAGCTCGACCTAAAGGCGCTAAATGAGTTGAATCGAGAGGAGCAATCGGAGCAATTAGCTCTCGGTATCAGCGAGATGAAGGCGCAAAGGCTTGCGGATAGCGACTTGCAAGAGCAGGTTACTGTTCTTCAAGAACAGCGTAGTGACTTGAAGAGGCATAACGCGGCACTTCGTCAGGCGATTGATGCGGATGAGCCGCGGAAGCAAATGGCCACATTGATTTACGCGACAACAGCATCAGAAGCTGAAGTTGCAAAGATGGGTCGTTTGGTCGATAAGTCACGTGAAGAACTGAAAATTGAGCGTGATTCGAAGGTTCGTTTGCAAGAGGCTGTGCGAGCTCAAAATAGCGCAGGGCTTTTTGCCCTAGAGGCTCCGGAGCTGGCAGTACTTCCAACTCAGCGATTGATGCAATTTTTGCAAACTTGCATCTTGGCTGTTCACCAAAAGCCGAATGCTTCTGCTGATGCGGAAGTGGTTTTGGTGACTGATGCGGATTTGGGGGCGTTGAACTCCTTTTTGCGCTTGCCACTTGTGAGCGAGAATGGATTCAGATTGCCACCTAGCCTGCGTATGAACATGGGTCCACTTCAGGTTTACCATGTCGTTGACGAGGCTTGCAGGAGAGAACCAGTCGCAATGGTGCGTACGCCGTCGACAACGCCAACCATAGCCCCTAAAGCCATGGAAAAGCCGGCTCCTGACCCACGCAAACAAACAATGCAGGGTTTGGGTACCGTGTCCGATCGTGATATGACGGTGCCATATCCGTCCAGGATTCCTGAGTTTGATCTATCTCAGGATTCTGACGAAGAGGGCAAACCTACTCATTAAGATTAAATCCCCGCTAAACTAGCGGGTTTTTTATATCTTGATTTTCATGATTAAGAAGATTAGCAGGATTATTATTGATAAAGTCATAACGTCGTAATAGGGGTGATGAGGATTCGCGTTATGACTTTAAGGCGTTAGGATTTGGACCTTAGGTGCTTTTTATCTTTTTATAGCGAAATATTGACAGTTTTTTAGCTATCAGGTAGTCTTAGCGCATTACAAATTAACAGCTTTTGCCGGCCACAATCTCAATTAATGGGGTTTCCGCATCGATGATTCACCAGGATCTCGTGGCGGACGTGTAAAAGACGTATATGAGAACATACGAACTTCTCTATATTATTCCGGCGACCCTCACTGATGAGGAGGTTGCACAAACGGAAACCGATATTTTGGCTTTAGTCCAAAAATATGGCGGAACAACCAAGGAAAGCCGCCGCTTGGGTAAATTTAAATTTGCTTATCTTGTAAAAAAGATTCGCCATGGCTATTACGTCTTGGTTTATTTTGATGCTGAGCCGGAAATTATTGCCAAAATCAATGAAGCTTTGCGCATTCATGAACGCGTAGTTCGACATCTAATTTTGTTAGCGGAAGAAGCCGGTGGTGACACATTCAGCCTAGTACAATTTCAAGAGGTTATTGTTGAAGGATCCCCTAAGGATGATCGTAAACGTAAAAAGATGGTAAAGAAATCCGATGATGTTTCTGAAGATGTCCAAGCCGCTCAGGAGTTGGATAAATTAGATAAAGAGGATGATGAAGATGTTAAAGAAGAGACGGTTGTAGAGGAAAAAGCTGAGGAAGTTAAGCCCGAAGAATTTAAAGCAGAAGAACCGAAGGAAGATATTATGCCTGAGTTAAGTGCTGATGAACTTGATAAAAAGATTGACGCGGCGCTTACGGAAGAGGCAAAATAAACTTAACGTACTAAGTAGCTCGTACTAAGTACAAAGTTAAAGCAATAAGTATTAAAAGAATTATTATATGTCCATGAGTTTAAATCGTGCGCAAATTATCGGAAACTTAACCAGAGATCCGGAATTGCGTAATACGACCAATGGTCAGAGTGTTACTAATTTCTCGGTGGCTACATCTTCACAATGGACGGATGCGAATGGACAAAAGCAAGAACGAACTGAGTACCATTCAATCGTCGCTTGGGGAAAATTAGCCGAAATTTGTAATCAGTATTTAGGAAAGGGCCGAAAGGTTTTTGTGGAAGGTAGATTGCAAACCAGAGATTGGGAAACACCTGATGGTCAAAAAAGACAAAGGACAGAAATAATCGCGGAAAACATGATCATGCTTGATAAAGCACCAGCCGGAGGAGGCGCACCATTTACGCCATCAGTACCACAGTCACCAACTTTGGAACCTGAGGTTGCTCCTGTAGATCAAGGTGTGGGCGATCAAGAGATTCGCGTAGAAGATATTCCCTTCTAATTAAATTACAAATTACAAATAATAAATAATAAAGCGATTGGAAAGATTTATTTATTATTTGATAAACTAAATATTATGAAATATCAGACAATTTGTCCGTATTGCAAAGAAAACGTGAAAGAAATTAATTATAAAGATACAGATTTATTGCGCCGTTACCTCTCTTCTTTTGGAAGGATCGTGGCACGCAAACGCAGTGGGGTGTGTGTTTGGCATCAGCGTAAAATGGCATCGGCTGTAAAGCGCGCCAGATTCATGGCATTGTTGCCTTACCTCGTGCAATAATAAAAAAAAATCGGTTTCGGCCGATTTTTTGTTGTCTGAACCTTGATTCGCATGATTTGAAGATTAATTTGATTATTTCTCCATAATTGTCATTTAATTACGCAGATGATTAAATATGTTTATATGAGTGAAGAACAAAAATATATTCGTCCAACTTGGGATGAGTACTTTATGGAAATAATGGGTACCGTTGCCCGCCGTGCAACTTGCGATAGAGGCCGTAGTGGATGTGTGATCGTGAAAGATAAACAGATTTTATGTACGGGTTACGTCGGGTCACCACCGGGTTTAGAGCATTGCGATGAAGCTGGACATAAATTTAAAAAAGTATTAATGGAGGATGGAAATACGAAAGAGCATTGCGTGAGAACCATCCATGCGGAACAAAATGCAATCTGTCAGGCGGCTAAGCATGGAGTTAGTTTGGATGGAGCTACACTTTATTGCAGGATGGAGCCATGTACGGTTTGTGCGATGCTTATTATCAGCGTTGGTATTAAAAGGGTTGTGGCAGAACGCAGGTACCAAGCGGCTCAGGAAACCAGGGAGATGTTTGCTAAAGTAGGAATTGAGTTGGATGTTGTGCATGATGAGGTACAGACGTATGAATCGAATAAATAACAATAATCAATAGCAAATGGCAAATAGCAAGAGTGAAATTAGAAACTCTTGCTATTTGTTATTTGCTATTAGTAATTTAGATTGACAAAAGGGCTTTTTTCTGCTATACTGTATACATTAGCCTCAAAAATTAGGCTAAACAAAAACAAAAAGTATGAAAAATCAAAAACAAGTTAGCCTTGCAAAGGAGGCTTTTCCGTAATTAGAATTGACGAAGACGTAAATCTTCGTATTTTTATTGTTCGTTTTTTTACTCATTAAATAATTTATCTAAACAAAAACAAAATATGACTAATCCAGCAGAACAATTTACCCCACCGGGAGTGGATCCTGGCAAGGTAGAAGAAATTAACAATAATCGGCCAACTTTAAAAGTGATTGAGGGCGGAAAATCTGATAAAGAAGTAGAGAGATGGTCACCGAAAGAGTTTGTAGATCAAGATAAGTGGTCGGCACAAGAATTAACCGGTGGAACCGTTACACCAAAAACTTCAGAGGAGTATTTTAAGCAAAAACAAGAAAACGAACAACAAATAGAGGCTTTGCAGAAAGCTATTGACACACTAGATGAATCCGAAAGAGCTTCTGGAAAAGCATATCCTACGGAATCCCAAGTAAATTTGCCGCCCATGGAACCTGTTAAAAAGGTTGAGGCTGGTGTAAAACTTCCTGAGCGGGCTGTGGAATTGGGTGAGGAAGATATTGAGGAGGATCTTACTCCTACTAATAGAATTCCAGAGTTGGCTAATAAACTTGCTATGGATTACGGCGACTTGCAACCGGGTATGGAGGATTTACCAGAGCTTTCATCTGAATTTTTGAAGGAAGATGACAGTGAGCAACCGACCTTGGTAAAAGAGGGGGGACAGCTTCCACGTTATAAATCAGGTTCTGATTTAGATAAAGCTGCTTAATTATTTGCCTATGCTTAAAGCCGCTTCAGTGCCACTGGGGCGACTTTTAATAACAAATTGCAAATAGCAAGAGTCACTTATTACGCTCTTGCTATTTGTTATTTGATATTTTATATTGCGGAGGCTATGAATATCGAAAATCTCAAGATTAGAGCGGAAGTTATGAAGGCGATTAGAGCTTGGTTTGATGACCAGGGTTTTTTGGAGATGCATACGCCGAGGATGGTTGCTTTGCCGGGGCAAGAGCCTTATCTTGAGCCATTTTGGACTAAGGTTAAAGGATCAACGATAAAAGATGAACGTCGTGTAGCTTTGGTTACTTCGCCGGAGTATGCGATGAAGAAACTTTTGGGAGCTGGATTTGATCGTATCTACGATTTAGGTACTTGTTTTCGTAATAATGAACCTTGGGATGGATCGCATGATCCAGAGTTTTTGATGCTTGAGTTTTATCGACGAGATTCTTCGATTTTTGATTTGATGGATGATATCGAGAATATGCTAACTTCTGTGATCTTAAAACAGAAAATTTCGAAATTCGAAATTCGAAATTCGATTAAGAGAATTACCGTTGAAGAAGTTTGGAAAGAATATGCGGAGGTTGAACTTGCTCCGCTTCTCGAAGATCGTGAAGCAATGGCGAGGTTAGCATCTGAAAAATTTGGTCAGACGGTTTACGATCAAGATGATTGGGATGATATTTATTTTAAGATTTTTTTGTCTGTGATAGAGCCAAAGATAGAAGCGGGGGAGCCGACTTTTTTATATCGTTATCCTGCCAGCATGGCAGCGCTTGCTCGAAGATCAGCGGAGGATAATCGTTGGGCGGATAGGGTGGAGTTTTATGCGGGCGGGCTGGAACTTGCGAATGGATTCGCGGAATTGTCTGATCCAATAGAACAAAGAAATAGATTTGAAGAAGAGCGGAGTTTGCGTCGTCGATTGGGGAAGGAAGTTTGGGATGTTGATGAGCAGTTATTATCCGCTTTGCCAAAAATGGGCAATGCAGCGGGAATTGCGTTTGGAGTTGATAGATTCGTGATGCTTATCTGCGGAGCGAAATCTATTAACGAAGTTGTGCCTTTTTCGGCTTCTGAAAGGCTTTAGATTTTGAAAATATCTTATAATAAAAAAATTCCCTTAGGGAGTTTTTTTATTAGTTCGCCGCGTACCAATCGCCGGGGTCAATATCTCTGACGGTCTCACCTGCTTTTACTGTGATTGTTATTGGCGTGTGATCTGTACAAGTGTACTCACCGCCGCAGGTGATGAATTTTGAGTAGTAAGATCTGTAGGGTTCGTATTCATCGTTTACTTTTGTGTAGACTTGGTAGGAACCTGTAGAAGCATCGATTTGATAGCCATAGCCGTAAGTGAAGTTGGGGTCTTGGATCATTTGGTAGGTACAATATGATTCGTTGGTTTGGATGTTTACTGCGCAAGTTTCTAAGTTAGGCATGTATTCGCTGGGGTAGGAGAGTGATCCCATGATGGCGACGGTTTGGATTTCGGTGCTGATGCTTTCTGTGAGTGCTCTGTTATCGGAATAGCCGCCATCCCAGCGGATGAGGATGAATAAACTGATGATGATTAATAGTACGGTTATGAGAATGCCAAGGATGATATAGAATTTTTTCATATTAGCTGATTTTTATTACAGACCATCCTTTGATGAATTCACGAACGGTCGTTGTTTTTTTGAAATAGGGGTCAAGAACTTTAGCATCAAGAAGTTTTGGATCAAGATTGAGTATATCATTTTTGGTTAACCCACCGGATCTGGTTTTTTCCATTAATTCTTGAACTGCATCACCCCATTCTATATTGGAGTAACCATTTGGACGTATGATGAGCGCTGTGTGGTTGATTAGATTACCGTATTTTTCGCCGGTGATGGAAAGCATCGCTTCGCTATTGTTTTCAGTAAGTTTTAGCTCACCAGCCAGGTTACGTTCGAGCCATTCCATGGAGTCACCACAGCGTCCAAAGTTGTAAGTGTCTACAAAATCGGCACTGTTTCCATAGCCATGATCCCAAAGAGCAACCATGTGTTGCCACCAAAAAGCGGGTGTAAAAAAGCTGGCATTTGTTTCGATATCGCTCATTCTGCCGGCAAACCACTCATTGATTACCTCATCATTTAATAATGCATCGATTTGTTCTTCGTCGTATTTAAATCCTAACGCTTCACGAATGCGTTCTCTTTCGGCGATCATGGAGATTGTGTTTTTCTTTATGAGAGCGCCGGTTAAAGGATCGTAAGTATAGGTTGTGCGAGTATCACCGTTTTGAGTTAGTGTTTCCGTGAGATGATTGTTTTCATCTTTATTATCGACAGTGCAGTTGCAGTTTGGATAGATTCCGGTGGCCACTAAAACTTCATCAAAGATTCCGCCGCGAGTAAGTTTTGCACAGAACTTTTCACAAGTTGGGCCGCTTGAAAGGTTTGTGGTGGGTTCGGGTATCGTGTTTACATTGGCTGTGTTTTGTGGAGGATTATAAATATTTTCATCAAGTAATTCAGGATCAGGTGAAACCGGTTCAATAACAGAAGTTGGTGTAGGAGGTTCCGTTGCGGAAGCGGTGTTAGTTTTTTGATTAGGACAAGCTTCGTTGGTATGTACGCAGGCATAAACACAACCGGAGCATGATGTATTACTATTATCATAACGACAGGATTTATTTGGATTGGTTGGTTTTTCATTGATGCTGCCAGCAGTTCCACATATACAATCACCGGTATAACTATAGTGTGCATTTTGAATATCGCTGCAATTGATTTGTTGGCAACCAACTCCACTATTGCGATTAAAATTATAACCGGGTTTACAATCTGTGATGCCGGCATTTATATCGTTCGCAACAATAAACATCATCGCAAGCAATATTGGGGTGAGTAGTATTTTTTTCATGTATGGGCTTGTTACTGATTAATCTTAATTTATCTTATGATTTTGAACACTGTGTGTAAAGGCAGGATAATTTCTTAACCTATTGATTAGTATGGAGTATTTGTTTAATATGTTCATACCATAAGATACATGCGGGTATCGTATAGTGGTTATTATGGATGCTTCCCAAGCATCAGAGACGGGTTCGATTCCCGTTACCCGCTCCATCGCGTTAAACGCGACCAAACTAACGCCAAAGCTCTAAGTGGCAAGCCATCGGTTTCGTTGGCGTGTCGTAGAAGCAATCTTGCTAGGACGAAGTGAAAGATCGGTTAATCGCCGGTTTTTTGTTTTTGTTAATTATGTAAGATCGAAAATGAAATTTAATGGTTTGATCTTGACGTGATTTGTTGATGATGATATCTTTGAGCCTGTTCAACAAACGGAGGGTTCTGTAATGAGTTTCTTGCATCGTAGAGAGTTTGATGAGTTGCATAGTATGTTGAAGAAGGAGCAGGGGGCGCCATACAAGGCGATTCTGAAAGAGTTGGATGCCATCAGGGAGAAATTGGTCAGGGTGGCTACGATGAGCGATCGAGATCCGGAGTTTGGTATGATGCTCCACGCTCTCGAGTCAAACTCGAATGAAGTGATGAAGACTGTGCGTCAGAGCGGTGTTAGGGGGATCAAGATTCCTCAGTCGCTCCATACGCTTCGTACATCTCTCAGACAGCCCGATCTGGTTAGGAAAATCGCTATCCAAATAGCGGCATAGATTATCCACGTCAGGGGTTCCACAAATTCCATCTTATAGCCTTGTGCACTTGCGCAAGGCTTTTTTCTTGACTAAAAGGCAAAATTAGGGCACATTACGACCATATTAATTGAAAATCTCTAATGGCAAATATCAAGAGATAACTTAAGAAACTCTTGCCCTTTGTTATTTGATATTTGTTATCCGTTATTTCGTTTATATGGGAAGTCCAAATGATATCAAAAAAGGTGCGGTTATCATCAAGGATGGTGAGCCGTGGGTAGTTACAAGTTTTCAGCATGTTAACCCTGGAAAAGGTGCGGCTTTTGTACGCACTCGAATTAAAAATGCAAAAACCGGCAAGACTCTAGAGCATACATACAAAACATCGGAAACAATAACTTATGCGGAAATTGAATACAGAAACATGGCATATTTGTATCATGACAATACGGGTTATGTTTTTATGGACAATAAAAACTATGAGCAAGTAAGTTTTTCGGATGAGGATATGGGGGATGATTCTAAATACATGAAAGAGGGTTTAGAACTTATCATATGCATGTATGAAGGAAATCCAATTGCGGTTCAGGTGCCAAAAAAGATGCAGTTTACAATTGTTGAGACAGCTCCAGCTGTTAAAGGTGATACAGCTAGTGGAAATGTTACAAAAGAAGCAAAGACAGATACGGGTTTTACTGTATATGTGCCAATCTTTTTAAATCAGGGAGATGATGTGATAGTGAATACGGAGACTGGGGAATATGTGGAGAGAGCTAAATAATAGCAAATAGCAAGAGAGGTGAAGGTGATCAAAAAAAACTGGAGCTGTAATAACTCCGATTTTTTAATTAACTCTTGCCATTTGCTATTAAAAAAACCACTTCGTTTGTTTGAGTGGTTAGGCGTTTTCTTTGCATTTGCGTTGTGGCAAATCAAGATAGGTTGGGCGGCGTTCGCAGTTGGGGCAGTAATGCATTTCTTGATAACCGCAAGTATTACATCCGGCTCTATCGGTACGCCAGCTGGATACGTCTACGGGAAACGGGACGTGAACTAAACTCGTTTCCTCGTCACAATCTTTGCAGATGATCTTTTCACCGGTATAGGAATACTTTGTTTCATCACCCGGTGCGCGTTTTTTGGATTCGGGAATGGTTTTTGGATTTGGTTCTTGGATAGAAACACAACCGTTAATGATGAGAAAAGCGGTAGCTGCGGCGGACCTGAAATTGGCACGCATGTCGCGTTTCATTTCCGTCGCGTTCGAGAAAGGCCCGTATAGGTTTCCCAGGGCGTTTTGTTTGGAGTTTTCGCCAACAGGGTAAATAGGTATATAGAAAAGTGTACCCATTTTTATAGTCCTTTCAGGTGGAAGGTGCTGTAGTATCTTTATATTTTGAATAAGAGATGTCAAGCGGAATAAAAAATCGGAGCTTATTAGCTTCGAATTTTTATTTAGCTCTTACTATTAGTTGTACCACTTGGCTTGTTCGTTGTAGAGCTCGGTGTATTTGCCTTTGTGAGAGATGAGTTCTTCGTGTGTTCCTTGGTCTGTGAGTTTGCCATTATGGAAGAGCAGGATTTTTTCGGCACGGCGAACTGTTGAGAATCTGTGAGAGATGAAAATTAGACCGCGGGAGCCGGAAGCTTTTAGCATGCGTTCGAAAAAGCTCATTTCGGCATTGGCATCCATAGCAGAAGTGGGTTCATCGAAACCGATGATGCGGCCACCGTGCAATAATGTTCTACTAATAAGAATGCGTTGAGTTTGGCCTCCGGAGACTTGGTGAGGGATTATTCCCGGTGGAGATGCCCAGCTGCCAAGGAATGTTTTATCTTTTTCGGGCAATGCATCGATGACTACATCTGAACCGGCAATATGCAGAGCCTTCTTATATGGTATATCCTCATCTTTTTTAGAGTCAGTTCCGTAATAGATATTATCTTTAACAAAGTCCTGATAGAGGATGGCATCTTGTAGCATCAAGTGGAAAGCACTGCGCCATTTGGAAGGAATGTAATCATCGAGAGGGTGATTGTTGATGAGGATTACACCGGAAGTTGGTTTATCTAAACCGGAGAGTAATCGTAAAAATGTTGTTTTGCCTGCGCCGTTTTCGCCAACAATCGCCAAATGTTCACCTTCGGATATTGTAAGATTAACATTCTTTAAGGCAAAATTATCGCTTCCCGGATATTTAAAATTTACATTTTTAAATTCAATTATCAATTTTTCTTTTGGAATCTGGCGACCCGTGGTTTTTTCGGGTGCTTTGTCCATTAATCTATTAATGTAAGAAAGAATTTGCATGTCTGCCCAAACATTGGTGATGGATCCGGATATTCCGTTTAAAGCCTCGCCCATGAGCCCGAATAAATTTAAGGCAATATATAGAATAGCTAAATCTTGGGGATTGGCCAAAGCTTTTTGACCCATGATGATAATAACAACAGAGTACGCCGCAACGTGAAAAATGGTTAAGATAGTACGATTGCGCATGCTTTTTAAAGCGACTTTGCGAAAGCGGGAAATTATCTTGGTGTTGGCAGTGATGAATTTTTTTAGAAAAGTTTTTTCGCCACCCAATAACCTTAGCTGTAAGTAACTTTGAATGTCTAGAAAAACGTATCGGGTATATTCAATACGACGCCCGTCTAAAGTGTTCCAGGTAGCTGTCCAGATATCGTTTTTGGATTCAGATCGTAGATTGATCGCTTGTAGCATGGCATCCATTAGAACTATCGCACTAATCCACCACGGTGCAACCATCGCTAAACCGACAGCTGCGATAAATTTTAAGTTTGATCGTAAAAACCATTCGGAGTTGCCGGTTAAACGGTTTAGCCGCCAAAGATCTTCACGTACAAAATCCAAGCTGCGGCGGACTTCGGGTTCGTTTAGTGCTTCGGGTTTTAGGCGGGCAACGCTTTCCCAAATTTTTTGTTGAGTAGCTGCGGTAGCAACTTTCATGAACCAGTCATCTGCTTGTGACCAAATAAGTTCCCCAACTAATCGACGAGTTCCGTATGAAGCGATAACAACTATAAGTAATGTTAAGGCGGTATCTGTTCTGCCTTCGGCAATCGCTGCAATGAATAGTGAGAAGAAATAGACTTCGAGCGGTTGGAGGAAAGCGCCTAAAATTATTATAATAATTCGAAAAACGGCCAACCCTTTGTTGTATTGCCAAATTATCTTTAAAAAGCGTGTATAGGCACGAAGTTTTTCCTTGTTGGTGAATTGTATATTGATTTCAGAACCGGATTTCGTATTCATGACATCATTATATCACAAAAACTCTCTCGTTTAACGCAGAAAAAAGATATTATAAATTTATTACGTAATCGGAGTTATTGATTACTTCGATTTTGTTGGAAGCGACTAGAACTGTGTTGTTTTTGTCGATGATTTTTTGCAGGATGGAAATTAAAGTTGGGAGATTGCTTAGATGCAGACCTTTTGTTGGCGTGTCTAGAATGTAAATACATCTATCGCTCAATTTTTTTGAGAGTACTTTGGCTAATCTTACTCTTTGAGCTTCGCCACCGCTTAGAGAATCCGATTTTTGTCCCAGGGTTAAATAGCCTAAGCCGACTTCTTGCAAGAAACCGAGTTTTCGTTTAATTAGAGTTGAATTTGAAAATAATTGTATAGCTTCGTCGATTGTAGATTCTAAAATATCGGAAATATTTTTACCTTTATACTTTACGGATAATATTTTTGATGGAAATTTACTGTCACCATCTAGAATTTGTTTAGTAACTATAAAATCTGATTTTTTTAATCGTAATTTTTTTGATTGAGGAAGATTTGTATAGACATCTCTGATGTTATCCCAGATGTTTAGGTAAGTTACGGGCCTGCTTGTGGGATGATCGCCGATTGGAGTCTGCTCTACAAGATAAGATCGTCTAATATTTTCTTTGCCGATTATTTTTTTAGCGACTCCGTTTTCTTCACGAATTTTCCAGGCATCACGTCCTTTGTAAATAGAGGAATAGACGGTATTGAGCAGCGTTGTTTTACCGGAACCTGTTTTTCCTGAAATGCAGACTAAAGATCCTAAGGGGAATTTGAGAGTGAAATTTTTTAAATTGTTTTTATTGATATCTTGTAATGTGATAGATTTTTTTTGCATGGACTTAGCTTTAGCGCTCGGTTCTCGTTCGTAATCTATGATGGATGCTTTGTTGCTAAAGATATAATCAGCGGTGATGCTCTTAGATTTTTTGAATTGGCTTAAGCTACCCTCAAAAGTAAGTTCGCCACCGTATTTTCCGGATTTAGGGCCAAACTCAATTACTTGATCAGCGCCGGTTATTATTTCCTTTGAATGCTCGATTGCGATTACGGATATACCTTTTTTAATGAGTTGCTTAAGTTTTTTTAAAATCTCATTACTTTCTTCAATGCTAAGCCCGGCGCAGGGTTCATCCACGATTAGTAGATCATCTTTTTTTAATTGTTTGATGGTTTCGTTGAGTAGTTGCAAATTATACTCGCCCAGGCTTAGTTTGATGTTATTTGGGACTGTGACTTTTTGTCCGATGGCGAAGGTTTTAGGTATTTTTGAAATATTGCAATCAACAACATTACCTTGAGAAGCTTTGTACAATATATCGTAAATAAGAGATGTTTTGCCGCTTCCGCTGGGGCCAACGACGACTACTAATTTATTAAGAGGTATTTTTATAGAAACATCTTTTAGATTATGGATATTTGCGTGTTGGATGCTGATGAATTTCATATTATTGAAATGATATCATCTAAGTTGGTTTAATAACAAAAAAGCCGCTTTAAAGATTAAAGCAGCTTGCGAAGTGAGATTTGGCTTCAGGTAACCTGGAGCAGTTTATAGCAGTGGCGTTGCACTCGTCCGCATAATCACACAAGACCCTATCTGCAAAGAACCTGATGTGTGGCTCCAAAACTTGGCAATTGATTTCTTTGCGGCCATAAGCCGTGCCATAAAACTTGGGATGGATGGAGAAGATCATGACTTGGTGATCCGGGTCGGGATATCGCAGGCGCTCTAGCCAGCCTCGTCTGCGGACTGTTGCAATATAATAGAAGTCACCGGGCAATAACATCCAAGCATCTTTATTCCAGCTGGGGCGATCGGCAGGGCCGGGCCAATCTAGATAATCCTCGCAAAAAAAGATTTTTACTGGATTCTCAAACAGAACGCCACAATAGTTGCGCAAACGAGTAAGCATTTTTAGCAACGCTTGTTTTTCAAGATCAGAATTGCTTGCTGGAAATAGCATTGTTACCTCCACGATGAAGGATGGCATAAATTAGGGAGATGGTCAAGGGATTAGTTAGATAGATTGTTAGCTAGAATATGTTTTTGTAATCACTTGATTTTTTAATCAAAATAAACTAATCTATACCTCACGAGAAAAGGGCGAGTGGTGAAATTGGTATACACGCTAGCCTTAGGAGCTAGTGGAGCAATCCGTGAGGGTTCGAGTCCCTCCTCGCCCACCACAAATAAAAATCTGCAAATGCAGATTTTTTTATATCCCAGGAAACCCCGGGTGGAGGCGGTCGCAGAAAGGTGAAACTTCTCAGCAAGAAACCGTAACCCGGGGATGAACGGGCGGGTAGATTGCCATGATTTTCATTACTCTAGAAATATAAATAATAATCTGGCAAGCTAGCTTGCATGAGAATACAAAGCCTAAACCATTCAACCTATGAACTTCAATATCATATTGTCTGGGGTACTAAGTGTAGGAGAAAATGGCTAAAGCAATATGTGAAGCAAGAATTGCTATCAAGCCTCTTTAAAACTGTAAAACAATATCCAACACTACACATTAAAGCAGTTAATACCGATAATGATCATGTACATCTACAAATAGAGATACCTCCCAACATCGCAATATCCGATGCCGTCCAAGCCTTAAAATCACAATCAAGCCAGCGTATAAGGAAAAAGTTTGGTTTTATAGATAGAATGTACCTCGATAAGGACGGCATCTGGAGTGTTGGATATTTCGTTTCGAGTATAGGCTTGGATGAGGCAAGGATAAAAGCCTATATAGAACAGCAAGATGAAAAAGAAAAACCCCAGATGCTCAGGTTGTTATAAACGAACCGGAGAATCACGGGGCTTTGGATTGTCATGAAGTATAACCAATGGAAACCCCGGGTGCAGCGAAGCGGAACCCGGGGAGGATGTCATTAATAATCAGTACTCAGATTAAATTTGCCAATTAGGACTTGAACGAGGAGGCGTGTTGGGGAATATGTTTTTTATTTTTAAAATTTTAGACTAAAAAAACACCTATGAAAGGTGTGATTAGTTATTGCGGCTTGCGTATGCGGAGACCGCAATGTTCGATGAAACGGTAGAATACGGGACCGGTCATGTCATCGAGCCATGATTTGTATAACTGCTCGAAGAGTTCGATGCGCATGAAGCAGATCCAACCACCGTTTAGTCCGCTTGGTGCCATTTGTCCAAAAAATAAACCGGTTAGTTTTTGTGGCGATCCCAACCCGCCAAAGAGATCACGCATTGTGCCATTCGGTTCATAGCTCGGAAACCGACTGGAAACATAATTTGTTCGCCATAGGCGAGCAAGCGGTTCCAATGAAAAGTGTTTGAAATATCTTTTGCCATTGCTGGGCGGTGCGTTTGGCTCCATGACATAGATTTTGAACTTACCCTTCAAAATCATAGTACGAACATCTCTGTGCAAGCCGGCTTGAAAATCACCACGTGAGCTAAGGAATTCCGCAATAGCTACTTCTGAATCGGCTAGATCCAATAGAATCTTTGTGAATGCCATCTGGTGGAATGGTAACTCATCGTCGGGTAATGGTGTTTTGCTGTTGAGCTCGTACCAATCCAAGTCGTTCACATCGATGGTTCGCAATTCGTCGTTGTGCGGATCCCAAAATAGAGAATTAGGAGTAACTACAGATACGCGGTTATTGCGATAGTTACCAAATTTGATAGAGGGATATGAAGACAATTCTTGCATTAGGCCTTCACCTTCCCAAACGGCGTGCTTGCTCCAGGTGGAGCGAACGCCAAGTTTGTTAGCTAGTTCAGTGGCGGAAGTCATTTTATTCTCACCTCATTTTGAAAGATCAGTAGTTGATTTAGTTGTTTCATGATTCCACAATTTTTGGTTTTCGTCAAGAGTACAAAGTAAACAAAAAACGCTTGGATAAAACCAGGCGTTTCGTGTTATTTTCAAATCTTAGGGAACAAGTGATTTATTCACTAAGGGTGAAATCCGAGCGGTAGGATTTCATACGTTCGTGGGGGAACGTCGCTCGGAAAGATAGGATTTTTTGTCGGGCCAAGACCTAATCCGGTGATTAGCGAACCGTGGGTACCATTGGTTCGGGGTGTCCTGGGCCAAATCCATTAAGGTGGGAAGGGGCTGGGAGATGGGGCTGCCGCGCGTTTGCCGTTTTATTTACGATTGGCGCGGCGTGGGGTCCTTTGGGTTTACGTTCCCGGGAATCCCTGGAAGGTGTACATCGAAGTGTTCCTTCCTTACGCCTTGGTGGGGTTTTGGCTCGTAAGCCGTTTTGCCGCGGTGCTTTTTTAATTGCACACCGGACGCGAGCTTTGTTTCTCTTGGCAACTCTGACCAAGCATCTGAGTTTTAAGGACTCTGATTAAGTATGGCCTATCAGATTGATAGGAAGTCGATACTCATGCTCCTGCACGTCGGCCATTTGCATAGCCGTACTCTCAGTTTGCAGTCTTGTTCTTCTTCCGATCTAAGAAATCTTTGATCTTTTCCTTACTAAGGTTGTTAAACCTTTTCGGGCTTGGTTGCCCATATCGGGCCGCGACGAGAGTCGCTATGTTCGGGTCAGTAGAAGCATTTCTGCTTCAATCCTCGGGGCAGATTATGCCACTGTGAGGATCCCTAACCCTTTCTTGCATGTCTTGTTTACATGCGTGCTAGGGTTTCTGGTTCCGTTTTTTTGGTCCATACACCGGCCTTTTCGGTGCGGTTCCTGGGGCGGGACATTGAATCCCTCCTGTTTGTATCGAAGGGCGACGTTGCCCAACGAGTCCCTTTTGTTTTTTCTTTCTTTCTTTCTTTCTTTCTTTCTTTCTTTCTTTCTCTATCGCGTTCTATGGAGCAGGCTACTTTTTTGGCACGCCGTCAGCTCAAGGCGCTTAAGTGATACGCTTGCACTTTATCACCCGATTCTTTCGGTGCGGGTTTTTGTTTCGCGATCTCACTGGCAGTTGTTTCGTCGCATGTCGCATCCACGGCCCGTTCGTCGATTGTGGGCTGAGTGTGAATACGCAACGAACTATTATTTGTTAGCGCCGTCTGCTATGGCGCTTCGGTCGAATCCTGCATTTTTGTGCCCTCCTTGGGCGGGTTCGTTGAGGTTTCGTCGACTTGATGCTCCGTTTTGGCGGAGCGGTTTTAGGTAACCGAGCAGGGCTCGGTGGTTCGGCGGTGAGATGTAGTCGTAACGGGCCCGGGTCATTTAAAACCCTCTTGGTCATTCCCTATTGACTCAACTTCTCAGCGTCGAATGAAGAAATATATCACATTTCGGGGGTTTTGTCAAGACCCCGAGAATCTCCCAATCGAACGCTTTGCATTCGATATCCCTCTTTGCTAAAGAGGGTTGCTTTGGAAGAAGCTGTGATGTTTAGCTTTGTTAGAGCTGTACTCAACCAATCAATCAGATAGTTTTAGAATTTATCTGGTGGAATATTGATTGGTTAGGTACAGCGCTCCTGAATTTAGAAATCCAGGAGGAAGATGTGAAAGTTCAGTGGTGATGGTGCTCATGATGGCGCCGTTCAGAGTGCCCGCGGGTTTTTTCGCGGCACTCTGAGTTGAAGTTGCGGCCCTCGCACTCATGGGCGCGTTTGTTGCTCGGGTATTCCGAGTAATCGTAGCTATACATTTGCGTATTTGGTCCGTGGATGCGGTAGCCGCTTTGGACGTTGCACCCGATAGCGGAAGCGAGAAGGACGAGAGCGAATACGATTTGAAAAAACTTGTTCATGCGACTCTCCTGAGCTTGTTTTGTTGTATCGCGACTTGATCATAATGACCATGTCGCCGACCACCTGCGGCTTGGTTGGCAAGAAGCGTGATGCCTTCGAGGCTGACGTTGATCAGCCAACCAACTGCATGCAGGCCGCGGACTTCATCACTGCTAATGGAGTCCAGAATGTCCATGATACTTTCATGAAACATTTGAATACAGGATGAACCACCAGCCGAGAGAATTTCGGCGCCGCCGATTTGGCCACCGACCTCTTTGGAGTTGTGAGACTTGATGCAAGTTCCGGCTCCGCAAGGAGTGATGGCGATCGTGTCGTGGTTTTGTTGCAGAGCGCGGAGGATCAAATTTTGAATTTTCATTTTTTTCTTTCTGAGACACGGATGTCTCTTTTGGTTTCCGGAACTAAGGGCGAGAATCTCTCAATCGAGATGAGCTCGATGTCCCTCTTTATTAAAGAGGGTTCCTAACAGGAAGAGATTCTTGAACTTGGTTCTGGGGCTGAGAAAAAGTTCTCTCAGCCGGCTAGGGTTTTAAGTTTCGTGGTTAGGCAGCGGCGCTTTCGTCCGCCGCTGTGGTGCGAGTCGGGAACTCGAGCACGTCTGCGAGCGGGCGCATGCAAGCGCGTGCGCGGCGGCGGTTTCGCCGTTCCTCGCCATCGCTCCGCAGGATGTCTCCGGCGATCATGCGCTCTTCACGGGGGAGCTGGCGCATGTAGCGGATGGTTTCACGAGTTGCGGCTCGGGGCTTGCGGCCGCCATTGCGACCGTGCCAGGTACCGTGACCGAACTCGAACATGTCGGTTTCTCGAGCAGCCAAACGTCGGCAACTCAGGGTGACGGGTTCGGCACAGAGACGATCGAAATCGATTTCCGCCTCGATGGGCGTGACGTCGAGTCCGTCGCCACACATGCAGAGGTCTTCTTCGTGAAGTCTCCACGCGAAAGAGATGCCTTCGACGACCGGTGAATCGTTGCGAGTCGCTCGAAGGAAGTCGGCTTGCACAGAATGCAATCTCGACTCTCGATTATTCTCTTCGCTCACGAATTGAGCATTACCCCGAGCGAAAGGAATCCCATTTTCGATAGAGCGGACTGCTGCACGAATGCGGTTGAACAGGTTGCGGTCGCGCATTTTTTGATCTCCTCGAGGTTTGACTTTATTGGTTTGAAGATAAAAGGACGCTTCTGACGTCCTTTGGTGGTGATGAGCCACCATTCTGCAGTTTTAATCATCTATATTTATATCCTTGATCTTTAATCTTTTATCAAAATCAGATATAAGGATTAAAGAATAGGGATTTATGATGATTAGAATTGTAGAATGGCAGTTATCTCGTTCTCCACTTCGAGACTTTCTCTATGTAGCTGATAGCTGACAGCGGGTGGCTGATAGCTTGCAACTAAGCTTGTAAGGTGTTATTAGGCACGGTATGCGCACCCAACTTCGCTAAAGCTATGATGGGTAAATTTTTAATAACAAATTACTATAACACAAAAAACCCATTTTGTCAAGGGTTTGAGGGGTGTATTTAGCTGGGTTAAGGCAAAAAAGTTTATTTGGTAAGTTCTGAAACTAGTTTAGAACGTCGATTTTTGGGTTAATGTTTGGTATTTTGCCTTAATTTAGGTAAATTTTTTAATTATATATAAAAAGATGTAAGCAAAGATACTAACAAGCAGAAATGCTTGACATTTAAGGGAATTTGAGTCATTATCATGGGAGTTGAGCATTGCATGAAACGTGACACGTTCCGGCCTTGGCCGTAGTGCCTGTCGCGTTTACGAGAGATGTCCACTGGGTGTATGCCCCGTCCCCCCCTCGCAAAAGCCTGGTGGGTGTCTCTCAACTCTTTGACATGGCGAGGACTCGTCACCCCCTCCCCGGGACCTCAAAATGTCTGGAGCGATAATTCGGTAGACTCCAATTCCACCGAGTTTTCGCTCCGGCCCGCGTATACGCCTCGTTACGCGGGTTTTTTTTGACCTTGAACCAGGATTTAACAGGATTTTATAAGGATTTACAGGATTATTTAACTTTATTTATGATATTTTCGGCCGGAGTTGATCATTTGTGCTCTATATAGTTGTTCTAATAAGATGATGCGGGCTAGGGAGTGGGGAAGCGTCATTTTTCCTAAGGAAAGTATTAAGTTTGCTTTCTCGAGTACTTTTTTATCTAAACCCCAGGAACCACCGATTACGAAACAGACCTTAGTATCTTGTATCTTGTATCTTGTATCTTGTCCGGAAATGAGGTTGGCGAAGTCGTTTGAGGACATCTCTTTGCCGGATTCATCCATCACTATAAGATATGTGTTTGGGTCGAGGTTTTTGAGTAGGGAAGCGGCTTCTGTTTGTAAGGTTGTGGCAAGGTTTGGTTTAGCAGAACCCTTGTGACCTTCGGGGAGTTCGAGTATCTCAAGTTTGCCAAAGAGTTGGTATCTTTGGGTGTACATGTGGATAGCTTGTTTATGCCATGGTTCTTGTAAGGTACCTATGCACTTTATTTGTGTATTGTTAGTCATAGTTTAGCGAAATAATATCTCTTGACAGTTATTATTGCATACATTACTATATGCGAACACTTAAATAACCACCTCCTCCACAGGTTGCAGCGGAGAGGAGCAATGGAGCATCCAAATTCATGAGTACGCATCTCTTAGTCCGAGTCGGACATGATGGCTAAAGCCCAGGATTCCTCCATAAAGGAATATATAGCTTGGCCACGCCAGGTTCTTTTTTTACCTGATGCAAACCGAGTGTAAAAGTTGGACTGTGTTGTAAGAGTCAGAATAATCTGAAACTTACAATACCGTCTGAGAGGACGGAGGTCTTCGACAAAGAAATCAGCTTCAAGCTTTTAGCCACTAGCTACTAGCAAAAAGTTGATAAACAAGATGAAAGATAATACGTACAAGGCAATCTTCTGTTGTATCCACACAAGCTACTAGCTTCTAGCTACTAGCCGACAGCCTGGGGCTGAGAGATACAAAGAAAAAGCAATTGTAATTGAGTAAGTGTACACCGAAAAGTGCCCATCTTAGTTTAAGCCAGGAGCTAGTATCAAAATGTTATTAGCAAAGCTTGAATGTTTGGATGGTCAAAGCACGTAAGGGCGTATGGTGGATGGCTTGGCAGTTAGGAGCCGATGAAGGACGTAGCAGCCTGCGATAAGCTTCGGGGAGGTGGCAAGCAACCTATAATCCGGAGATGTCCGAATGGGGAAACCCAATTCCAGTCATGTGGAATTTTCCTACGCTGAATATATAGGCGTAGCGAAGGGAACCTAGGGAAGTGAAACATCTCAGTACCTAGAGGAAAAGAAAAAAATTAACTGACCTCATATCTTTCTCCAAGACTTTTTTGGAGATAGATATGTTGTCAGTAACATTCCGTTAGTAGTGGCGAACGAAAGCGGAACAGCCTAAACTTTTTTATACTAACTTTTGTATCGAGTTGGACTTCGGTTTAACCACGAACAAGAGCGACGAGCTTGAGCTTTCGTATAAATTGGTGTTGCGGACAGAGCGTCGTGGTCTCAAGAACACGGATGCGTGATTTTAACTTGATAGCTGAAGTTGCTGGAAAGTAACTCCAAAGAAGGTGATAGACCTGTAGGCGAAATCATCGTTAAAACGCATTGCTCCAGATCCAAAGTACTGTGGGACTCGAGAAATCCCGCAGGAAGCAGCCACGACGATGTGGCAAGGCTAAATACTCCTACTGACCGATAGTGAACTAGTACCGTGAGGGAACGCTGAAAAGCAGCCCGGGAGGGCGATGAAATAGTATCTGAAACCATACGCTTACAAGGAGTCGGAGCCGAGTTTACTCGGTGACGGCGTGCCTATTGAAGAATGAGCCAACGAGTGTGCTATATGTCGCTTGGTTAAGTCCGTGCGCGGACGCAGCCGTAGTGAAAGCGAGCCTGAATAGGGCGTTTGTGGCATATACACAACCCGAAACCCGGTGATCTAGCCATGACCAGGATGAGCTTCGCAGAAATGCGAAAGGAGGTCCGAACCCACGAGCCGTGCAACACTCGGGGATGAGTTGTGGTTAGCGGAGAAATTCCAATCGAACTGGGTAATAGCTGGTTCTCCCTGAAATAGCTTTAGGGCTAGCGTCAGTTAATAGCATAATGGGGGTAGAGCACTGAATGGGGGTGGGGGCGCAAGCCTACCCCTCCCAACCAAACTCCGAATACCATTATGTGTTCCTGGCAGTCAGACTATGGGGGCTAAGCTCCATTGGTCAAAAGGGAAACAGCCCAGATCGCAGACTAAGGTCCCTAAATTTATACTAAGTGTGAAATGTAGTGGGAAGACTTATACAACCAGGAGGTTGGCTTAGAAGCAGCCATCCTTTAAAGAAAGCGTAATAGCTCACTGGTCAAGTTTTCCTGCGCAGAAAACTTATCGGGGCTTAAGTATAATACCGACGTCGCGAGTCTAATCTTGATTTCGATCAAGAATGGGCGGTAAGGGAGCATTTGCAGCAGCGTTGAAGCGGAAGGCGCGAGCCACCGTGGAGCGCTACGAAGAGAGAATGTTGGCATAAGTAGCATAAAGACGGGTGAGAATCCCGTCCACCGTAAACCCAAGGTTTCCAGGGCAACGCGAATCGTCCCTGGGTTAGTCGGTCCTAAGGCGAGGCCGAAAGGCGTAGTCGATGGACAGCAGGTTAATATTCCTGCACTACTATATAGTTTCGATGGAGTGACGCACTCTTGCATCTTCCGAGATTCCTGGAATGAATCTCTGGGCGCTCAGGGGCGACTGGCAGGCAAATCCACCAGTCATAAGCCTCGGGGTGATCGCAAGCACCGCGCAAGCGGAGCAAGGGAAGAGAATGGGGTGCCAAGAAAACCTTCTAGAGCTAACTGTATGGTATCCGTACCGTAAACCGACACAGGTGGGTGGGCGTAAGTGTGCCAAGGTGTACGAGAGAATCCGTGTGTAGGAACTCGGCAAAATAGCGGCCGTAACTTCGGGATAAGGCCTACCGGTCTAACGACCGGTCACAGCAAAAGACGCAAACCGACTGTTTACCAAAAACACAGCTCCCTGCTAAACCGCAAGGTGATGTATAGGGGGTGATGCCTGGCCAGTGTCAGAACGTCAAGCGGAGAGGTCAAGGACTTCGGTCCTGAAGCTTTGAAGCCAAGCGCTGATGAACGCCGGCGATAACTATAATCGTCCTAAGGTGAATTAAACGTTGCTTTAGTGAGGTGAAAGACCTCCTTTTGAACTTCGCATGCCGCGGAGATGTAGAAAGAAAATTTGGCTAAATGCTGGAATATCTGAGTATCCGATGATACTTGTATCTTTTTTAAAGACACAAGTGACAATTCATTCGGTGCAGACAATCAGCAGGGAAGATCAATTAATTTTGAAACCCTCAGAGACTACATGCCAGACTTCTAATTTCGAAAATTAGAAGAAGATATAGTCCGATCTGCATGGCGATATGCAGAATGCAGCAGAAATGACTGCATCCTCAACGAAATGGAGAGTAACAATTCGAGCGAAATTCCTTGTCGGGTGAGTTCCGACCCGCACGAATGGCATAACGAGTTTGCGACTGTCTCCACATGGAACTCGGCGAAATTGCAAGTGGGGTGAAGATGCCCTGTACGCGTAGTCAGACGAAAAGACCCCGTGAAGCTTTACTACAACTTGATATTGGGTCATAGCGGTACATGTTCAGTATAGGTGGGAAGCCTTCGGGCGCCAGTGAGATACCACCCTTGTGCCGTTGTGACTCTTGACTTTGCTCCGTGAATCCGGAGCAGGGGACAGTATCTGGTGGGTAGTTTAACTGGGGCGGTTGCCTCCTAAAAAGTAACGGAGGCGTTCACAAAGGTTGGCTAAGCGCGGATGGAAATCGCGTGCGTCCTGTAATGGGATAAGCCAGCTTAACTGCAAGACCAACAAGTCGCGCAGATGCGAAAGCAGGACATAGTGATCCGACCGTACGATATCGGACGGCGGAAGCTCAACGGATAAAAGCTACTCCGGGGATAACAGGCTGATCGCGCCTAAGCGTCCACAGCGACGGCGCGGTTTGGCACCTCGATGTCGGCTCATCGCATCCTGGGGGTGAAGAAGCTCCCAAGGGTTTGGCTGTTCGCCAATTAAAGCGGTACGCGAGCTGGGTTCAGAACGTCGTGAGACAGTTCGGTCTCCTGTCTACTATGCGCGTGGAATCTTGAGGGATCGGATCTCTAGTACGAGAGGACCGAGATTCACGAACCTCTAGTTCACCGGTTGTTCTACCAAGGGCACCGCCGGGTAGCTACGTTCGGTTTGGATAAACGCTGAAAGCATATAAGCGTGAAGCCGTTCCCAAGATTAGGATTCAGAGAGCCCTCCGAGACTAGGAGGTTGATAGGCGGAAGGTGTAAGCCCAGCGATGGGTTCAGCCGATCCGTACTAATAGCTCGATGCTTTGACCTTCCAAACAGACTCAGGAACATATAACATGTAACATATATCGTAACATGTAGCATGTAACAAAGCGAGTTGGATGGCAAAATTATTTCGCGTGTACATAAACTTGCTTCTTGCTAACAGCTACAAGCTGATAGTCAAGAAGTTTGCATTGCCTTGTACGTATTATCTTTTATCAAACTTGATAAATAACCAATAACCAACAAAACAATAACCAATATTGGTCGCCTACGGCATTAATTATATAATTAATATCGCAAAGCGATTCAATCATTGATGATTGGAATTTGGTGATTGGTGATTAATTTTGAGATGCTGACATTACTTTGTAACTAAGTTACAGCGTGGTGCCGGTGGCTCAAGCGGCGGGGTTACACCTGTTCCCATTTCGAACACAGCAGTTAAGACCGCCAGCAGCGATGGTACTTGAGACTAACGCGTTTCTGGGAGAGTAGCCCGCTGCCGGACTAAGCAAAAAATCACCTAACGGTGATTTTTTGTTTAAATAACAAATAATAAATAACAAATAATAAAGAAGGAATAGTAGTACAATTTTTAGTAATAGGACAGGGAATGATAGCTTGACTTCAGCGTCATATTACGATGAACTGTAGTGGTACATTAAAGGAGTTCATCAATGAAAAAGTGTACATGGTGCGGTTTGCTCATTAAAGATGAAGATGTGGTTACAAAGCCTAGGGAAACTGAGAGAGAATATCTGGACAAGATGCATTCTATGGTGACCATGCCAGGGGAGGCCTATCCTCGACTCATAGATACGCGAATTATGGATTTTCATGAGCTTGAGTGTGAAAAAGTCTTATATACAGCAGATTTTCCCGTACCTACAAAATTTTGCGGGCCTTTGCGTGAGCTTACACCTGATGAGGAACGTGAGTTGGAAACCACGGGCAATGTCTCGGAACTTCATAAAGAGTAATTGGTGTTGATGGTAATTTTGTTTGAACTTTTTTGTAATTTTATCTTAACCACATGTCGTGGTTTTTTAAATTAGAAAACGCATCAGAACGATGCGTTTTGAGAAGCGCTCACAGAAATGGAGCCCGTGGTTAAGCTTCGTCTCCGTAGCGGAGACGCATGATTTCGAATATTTTTTCGTACCAATCCATCAGACCACGATTATAAATCTGGTCGTACGCATTGGGTTCGAGCGAAATGCCCAGCTTTGCATCGGCATACTTTTCCATGAAGCGGGGCATCAGAATTTCGATCGCAGTGTTGGGTACGCGATCATCGGACAGCAGAGTCTCGATGAATTCACCAAGACAGCCACCCGAACACGCTTGATCAAAGCACCGCCACAAGATAACTTGATCAGCGGTCAGAATCGATTCCATGTTTCCATCAAAAATCCGCTGGGATTTTTTGATGGGATCGTTGTATTCGACATGGGTTGTGTTGTGGGTTGGCTCGACGAGCTTGCTCGTTTCGGCTAATTGCCGAACCAGTTCGTCCCTCTCATTGTGGGTTGACAAGCTTTTTTCACAAGCTTGGAGTAAAAGCACTCCAAGACTCATCAAACCGTGTGCTGAATGGCCGTTCATCTTTTTTTTCCTTAAAGTTTTGGGAACAATTTCCCGCCTTAGTTGCTGATTATTATCAGCGTCTAGGGCGGGAATGCGTCTGTGAAGACGCATTTGAGTTAGACGAGTTTGCGGCAGAGTGCGCAGTACTCGTGTACGGTTTCCGTATCCAAGAAAGAAATCTCTTGGAGCTTGGAAGGATTGTCGAGCACATCGTGACAGACAGCTGCCACGCGATAGCGTGCGTTGGCCAAGATTTGTGAAGCAAGCTTTTCCTTGAGCGCTTGTTTGCGCTTTAGCAGCTTCGTTTTTTTTGCGAGCCTGCGGCTCGCTCTTTTTCTTCGACCAATGTCACTAAACCTTTTACTATCAGTATGGAATGTCTAGTGATCAATTGAAGAAGTATCCAAGACCCCCAAACCATCATGGGCAAGAGTAGAAAGTATAGAAGAATTATACTTTTGAACACATCCTCAAGTATGTGTATTCTAAACTTTTTATTGAATTTTTTAAGCCACTCATCGTCCGAATATGCGATTTGCATGTAAAAAAAAGCGATATACAGTGCCAAAGTCAACATCAGGATGCACATGATTACGATTTTAAAGGGTGGCATTTTTTTCTCCTATATTGTAATTTGCGTTTTTTTGTTTGATACTAAAGCATACACCAAATTGACAAAAGTGTTTGGAGGTGCTATGATATAGTTAGAATAAAGCTTAAATTTGCTTATAAATAAGCTAAAAATATGTCGAAACAAAATCCACAACATTTGTTATTTGAGGCTATGGAAGAGTCTGGTTTTGCTGAAAAGGAGATAATTGTTTATTTGGAATTACTCAAGTTAGGCACTACAAAAGCCGGATTATTGGCTAAAAAGACGGAATTAAATCGAACAACGGTTTATGATATTTTAGAAGGTTTAGGCAAAAAAGGCGTTATTAGCAGTTATAAAAAAGGATCGCAGACCTTTTATAGCGTAACCGATCCGGGGCGCCTTTTGAGTTATTTGGAGCAAGAAAAGCAAAACAATTTGGCAAGAATAGATAAAAATAAACAACGCTTGGAAGAGTTGATGCCGCAATTTATATCTTTGCAGGATATTTCACCGACCAGGCCCAAGGTACAATTTTATGAAGGTGAAAAAGGTATTTTGGAAGCTTATGAAGATACATTATCCGCAAGAGAAATTATTTTAGCTTATGCCAATGTTGCGACCATGCACGAGGGGTTACCTAATTTTTTTCCGCAGTATTATAAACGCAGAGCAAGTAAAAAGATTTTTATACGTGGTATTTGCCCGCAAAACGAACTTACATTTGAACGGCATAAGCACGATCAAGAAGAAATGCGTGAGATTAGATTTTTGCCTAATAAAGAAATGACTTTTTCGCCGGAAGTAAATATCTATAATAATAAAATGCTGATTGCATCTTGGAAAGAAAAGATGGCTGTAATAATTGAGTCGAAAGAATTGGCGGATTTGCAGAAGATGACATTTGAGATGTTGTGGCAGGTGTTGGGGAAATAAAAATCGCGTGATAGCGATTTTTTGTATTAAATCTATTTATATAAATCAACTCATGATATAATCGTGCAAAGAAAATTTATTTTTTATTTTGTATAATTATGCTCATTGGTAAATTTAAGGCTGTATTATTTAGCCTTACCATCGCTTGCTTCATCGGTCTCGCGTCCGCCTCACAAGTGAATGCTCAATCCAGTACGCCGGACTCCAATATGTGGGCTACGGATGGAGAGGTTTATAGAACTGTAACCACGGGCGACCGTGCGTATATTGGTGGAAATTTTTCATATGTGGGGCAACCGGTTGGTTGTGGTATGCCGGTAAATTTAAGTAATGGCGCGTCTGTTACAAATTTCCCCAAGTTCAACAGTACCGTTAGGGTTGTGATTGATGATGGAAGTGGTGGTTGGTATGTTGGTGGTGATTTCGATAAAGTCGATAGTACGGATATAAGATATTTGGCTCACGTATTGTCTAATGGAACTTTGGATGCAGCTTGGCAGCCGCAACCCAATTCTTCGGTTTATTCCTTATCGTTATTAGGAGATAAACTTTATGTTGGCGGATCTTTTAATCAATTTGGAGATTCAGTTATAGTTACCAGAAATTACTTGGCGTCTTTTGATACGGCAACAGGTAATTTAACAGCTTGGGACCCATCACCAAATAGCATTATTACTTCGATAGTTACTACAGGAACAACGATTTATATTGGTGGATATTTTAACTCGCTAGATACTGAATCCTTAACAAGGAATTATTTTGCGGCATTTACAACAGTAACCGGTTCCAGTACTTCATGGAATCCTAATGCTGATTCGAATCCGGAAACCATGGTTTTAAGTGCGGATGGAACTACAATTTATGTAGGAGGTAATTTTACAAATGTTGATGGTGACTTACGGAATTATTTAGCGGAATTAGATGCTGTGACCGGGTCATCGACAGCTTGGGATCCAAGTCCGGATAATCAGGTTAAAGTTTTGCTTTTAAATGGCAATGATTTGTATGTAGGTGGTTCTTTTGGAAATATTGGTGGCCAAGCTAGAATGTATTTGGCGGAGATTGATATAACGACAGCATTAGCCTCGTCTTGGAATGCGAATCCTGATTCATCTATTACCGCGTTAGCGCTACAAGGAGCCACATTGTATGTGGGTGGTAATTTTACATCTTTAGGAGGTTTGGGTCGTAACTACATTGGTGCTGTTAGTACGGTTACGGGGGTGGCCACTTCTTGGAATCCAAATATCAATAGTACGATTAGTGTTTTGGCCTTTAATACGGGAAAAACTACATTATTTTTAGGTGGAGATTTTTATTTGGCTAATGGTGTTTGGCGCGATTATTTAGCGGAAATTAATCTGACTACGGGTGAGGCAACGAGTTGGAATGCGAATCCTGATTCCTTAGTTAGATCTTTAGCTTTTAACCCGGATAAAACTATTTTGTATGTAGGTGGATCATTCAGCAATATTGGCGGCGCGGCTCGTAGCCAGATTGCGGCTTTAAACAGGAGTACGGGGATAGCTACTGCTTGGGATCCAAGCGCGGATAATGTTGTGTATGCTTTAGCTGTTGATCCGAGCGGATCTCCTGTTTATGCAGGTGGCGATTTTAGCAGTATTGGCGGTGAAGCAAGGACATTTGTTGCGGCAATTGATGCAAGTACGGGTATAGCTACAAGTTTTGATCCATCGGCTACTTATTGGGTTCGTGATTTGGTTTTAGATAGTACCGGATCACGTTTATATGCCGGTGAATATCACAGACGTTGTGGAGGGCCAGGGCCTTTAATTATTTCAATGGCAGGAGTTAGTGCGGCAGCAATACCTCCTCTTTGCACATATAGCGGTGCGGTACAGGCATTTGAAACATCTTCGGGTTTTTCTTTTTGGGCAAAAGGTTTAAATAATGGAGCATATGCGCTGGCTCTTTCTGACGATGAAAACACATTATATGCCGGAGGTAGTTTTGCTAATCCGGGGGTTATAGGTGCGAGCAATTATTTGCTTGCAATGGCTACCTATGATGGCGAAATAAGTTCTACATGGGCACCGAATCCAAATGGAGGTGTTACTGAATTAATGATGAATGGACGTGATTTATATGTGGGCGGTAGTTTCACAGCGATGGGTTCGGAAACAAGAAATTATGCAGCTTCAATTTCTGCGAGTGATACGTCGGTAGGTGATTGGGATCCTAATTTAGATGGAACCGTATATGCAATGGCGACCAATGGAACTACAAGGAAGTTGATTGTAGGTGGAGGTTTTTGGTCGGTGGGAAGTATATTACATAATTCTTTAGCCTCGTTTGATATCCCAACAGTTCAATTTAATCCAAATACCGGAAGTGGTTCACAGACTCTTACATGGCCATCGGTGATCGTAAGGTTGTCGGAGGTTTTGACTGATGATGTAATCCTTGATTATGAGGCAACAGGCGGAACGGGAGTTAATGGCCAGAATTATATATTAGCAAATGACTCGGTCACTATCCCGGCAGGGAGTTTAACGGCTACTATTCCATTGCATATTTTAACTCAAAATTCTTATCAATCGGCAAAGAATGTAGTCGTCAGTATCTCTAATCCAAACCACGTTTTAATTGGAACAAACGGTACATTTACATATTCTATAGAAGCTGGTGGAGGAGGTGGTGGTGGAGGTGGCGCGATTTATTCTCTTCCGGTAATAGGAGGAGCCGGTTTGTCGGTGGAGCAACAAAATAATGCGCGCTTGGCACGTATTGCTACATTACCGGTACCGATACACTCTTTGGTAAAGCTGGCAGATGATGGAAACCCAGAGACACAAAATGATTCTGCAGTTTATTATGTAGGTGCTGATGGATATAGGCATGCTTTCCCAAATTCAAAAGCTTATTTCACGTGGTATTGTGATTATTCCAAAGTAAAAGTAATATCGATCGAGGAAATGTCTTCAATGACACTTGGGCAAAATGTTATCTATCGACCGGGAATGCGCATGGTGAAGTTTCAGACATCTCCAGTGGTTTATGCGGTAGCAAGATATGGTGTATTGCGTCCAATGGGATCTGAAGAAGTTGCAAAAGCACTTTACGGAGACAAGTGGAATACAAAGATTGATGATATAGCGGATACTTTCTTTGGTGATTATACAATCGGTGATGCTATTAAAGTCGCTTCTCAATTTGATCCGATTGCGGAAAGTGTTACCGTGGATAATGTTTCCGATACATTTAGTATTGTGGGATATGTTCCATCAATTGTGGGAACACCGCTGGTTTGTGAAGCAGAAGATACATGGCCGCTTAGTTTTTCAAAAGATTTTCGGTTTACTTATGATATTTATCCCGGAACAACCGATACTGTTGTAGCTCGTAATTTGCAAGAATTCTTAATGTATCAAGGAACTACAATATATTCCGGTGGAGTTACAGGAACTTATGGTCCGTTAACCACACAGGGTGTTAGGAATTTTCAGGCAAAATATGATATAAGGCAAACGGGCAATGTTGGCCCGCTTACCAGAGAGAAGATGAATCAGATGCTGGGTTCATATTGATCAAGAATATTCAAAATTTAAAAAACTATCAGTGTTGCTGATAGTTTTTTTATTAGAAAACCGCACTATAGGATTTAGTGCGGTTTTTAAGTTTGTTTATTTGTAAGCTAGCATGTATTCGAGTAAGGATTTCCAGTCTTTTACTCGATGCACATATTCAACCCCAGAGCGCTCAGAGGTGCTTAGAGGTTTATCGTAATTCCAAGGAGCGTAGTCGCGAACCCACTGTCTGTTATTACAGAGAAATAGCTTAGCTCCGTTAAGCTCCATGGGTTCGGGTTTACTTTCGCCTTTGGGATTGAATAGGTCGAAGCATGTTGAAGCCGGATGAGAATGGTGGTCGCTATCGGTAAAGACGGCGACGTACTTGGCTCCATTTTTGGCCGCAAGAAGTGCTAGGAAGATACCCACCGGCATTTCCTGATCGGTGAATTTTGCAGGTTCGGCAAGTTTGTGGCCAGAGGGTGGCATGAGCAGATCCACCATTACCACATCAAAATCTTTATCTTGTAATGTGCTGATAGCTTCATCGAAGCTGCAGGCTGCCCATTGATCGTGCTCTTTGCGAAACTGACTATTTGCGCAACCGAGGTTTAGGAAGTTATCGTCGACTACCAAAATTTTCATTTTTTATTCCTTTTTGAATGAACGGTTATTACTATTGAACAGAGCAGTGTAACATGAATTTTATCAATTGTCAACGATTTGAACTCTATTTTGTCTGGAAGTTCAAATAAATTGCTAGAATAAGGTATAAATATGTTGTAAAAAATAGTTGACAGAACAAGAAAAATTTGGTATTATAGTGTTATATGCCAAATATTACTGAGATTTTAAGCTTTTTTTCATTATCGGATATTGAGTCTAAGATTTATTTAGCGGTTTTGGCTATGGAAAAGCCGGTTGTGGCACAAATTGCTAAAAAGGTTGGTTTGAATAGAACGGCTGCTTATCATCATATAAATGGTTTGCTAGAGAAAGGATTTTTAAAACAGACGCGGAAGGGGAAAGTGGTTACTTTGGTTGCGACGAAGCCTAATGAATTGGCAGAAAAGTTTGATAGATTAACTACGGATTTTAAGAGCTTGGTTCCGCAGTTAGAATCTTTACAAAAGATATCGAGTGAAACTCCGTTGATTGAGATTACCGAGTCAAAGCAAGGATATCGAAAACTATATGATGAACTTTCATCTTTGCCGGAAGGATCTACTTTTAGAGTAATAGAAGGGGAAGAATCCATGCTTAAGGAGATAAAGATTCAGTCGGATATGGAATTGAATGCTTTTTTCTCGCGATTGAATCAACGAAGAATAATTACAAGAGCTTTGTTTACCAATGAATCACTTGATGTGATTTTGAAAGGTATGACAAAGAAAAATATTGAAGTTTTTAAGAAACGAAATTGGGAGTTGCGAATTCTACCAGCTTCACAGTTGTCGTTTCAGCAATTAATTTTTTTGTATCAAGATAAAACGGTTTTTGTATTTCCAAATGTTTCTCTTGTTATGCGAATACAGCATAAAGATATAGCTGATACGGTACGAGCTTTGTTTGAAGGGTTATATGGATTTGCTAAGCCGGCAACGTTTAGCTGATTAATTATTTTTAGAAAACCGCACTCGAGTAAGTGCGGTTTTTTTTGAGTTTGATGCTTATGTGCTTGATTGAAGTTTTTTACAAACTTCAGTGTACTCTAGAACCAAGGATCGTTCCAGAAAAGATATTTTTTGCAGCTGTTTGGGATCGTCGAGATATGTCATGTCGACGTAGGGCGCGCGATAGTGAATTTTTTGCGCTTTAATTTTTGCGCAAATTTCGTTTCGAAGTGAACGCTTGTGGGATTCGAGTTTTGCCCGATGGATGGGTATCAACTTTCCGTTTATCCATTCGAATCCATTAGGTACAAGCTCACCAATGGAGCATATAGCTACCAATATTACGATTAGTGGGAAGGTGATAATGCCTACGAACGCTATCAGTATGCAAGCTATGAGCTCACGGCATTCTTTCATTCGAATCTCCGGTTTTTAGATGTTTGTTATTCCACCGATTTTTAGCTGTTACTTACCGGTAGAAATTGGTTGCGTCTTTAATTGTGAGTTTTATTAATATGACATTTAATGATAATCACGTCAATACTATTACGATAGAATGATTTTGATAAAGTTTGACTAAGAGTATCTTTTTAGGCAATATCTGTTAACGTTCTTTTACAGAAGGGAATAGTGGAATGAAACAAAATCAAGGTAAGCTAAGTTGATTACGGCTATTATTCTGTTTTTGGCGGGCTTTGCCCTGCTTGCCAAAGGTGCAGATTTGTTGGTTGACGGATCGGTGGCAATAGCCAAGCGTTATAATGTTTCCGAGTTAATAATTGGTTTAACTATCGTTTCTTTTGGCACATCTTTGCCAGAAGTTTTTGTAAATGTGTATGCCAGCTATAAAGGTAATACGGATTTGGCTATTGCCAATGTAGTTGGTAGCAGTATCGCAAATCTGTTATTAATCTTGGGGATGTCGGGAGCTTTCTTGCCGTTTGTGGTAGATAAACAAGCTTTACGTAAGCAACTGCCTTTTAGTTTATTTGCGATAGGTGTTTTTGCGCTAGCGGCAAATGATTTGTTTATTTCTGAAGGCGTGACCAAGATATCGAGGTTGGATGGGTTGCTGTTTATCGCCTTGCTGGTCGGATTCATGTTTAGAATTTATAAAAATGAATCTCAAAAAAAACATGAACGAATATCTATTGCGGAAATGGAATATCCACAAAAATCATCGGTGGCTCTTTTATTGGGAGGAATCGCTTGCCTAACACTTGGTTCTCGTTGGGTGGTTGATGGCGGAGTGACTGTTGCAAAGTGGTTTGGAGTCAGCGAAGCTTTGATTGGCTTAACGCTGCTGTCATTTGGCACAGCATTGCCAGAGCTTGTGACGGTGATTGCGGCGGCAATGAAACGCAAGAGTGATTTGGTTTTGGGAAACGTGATAGGATCAAATATTTTTAATTTGTTTTGGGTGATTGGGCTAAGCGCTATGGTTAATCCAATACCTTACAGTAAGAATATAAATGTATTCTTGATAATTCTGGCTTGCTCTACAGTACTTACTTTATTTTGGATTCTATCCAATAAACTAAGAATGTTTATGCGTTGGCACGGAATCATTAATCTCATGCTTTATGCATTGTATATACTATTCACTTTTTATCACTAAACAAAAGATCTTTATGATCTTTTTTTAAATTAGAAAACCGCACTCGAATGAGTGCGGTTGTGTGTGAGTTGAAAAAAAGTTATCTGGTTTGTTACTGTAGATCGGGGAGCTTTTGTTCGAGAGCCAAGTTGGCGAGTTTTAGTGCTCCCTCGAAAGATCCTGCAGTGCAGATGAAAAGTTTTCTGTGAATGAAATCTGCATCGGCAACACCTGTGATGTTGGCGAAGTTGCGACCGTTGGTTTTGGCCCAGTGTGCCGGGAGGTCGAGACGATTATCGAAGTTACCTAAGCCGGCACCAATTGCTTGCACGCACCACATACCTTCGTTGTTGGGAAAGATGACGAAAAGTGCGTTGGGGGCGTGTTTTCTGATGGTGTTTTTCCATGGGCAGAAACGATTGAGAATGATGATGCGCGGATCTTTGGCATTGGCGATTGCATTCATAACAAAAGGATGTGCCTTGTTGTTGGCGGTAGTGCGCCCGATCAGACGCTTGATGATTTTTGTGGCGAGTAAAACGACTTCCATGAAGCGATCGTCAGGATCAGCCTCCTCATCCCAGTAAAGGTTGAAGATGCTTAGTACATTGGAAACATCATAGGGCTTTGCTCCCTGAAATTCTTCATTTGGATTTGCAAGTGTTTGGCCATTGTCCAGAGCATCGACTGTCTGCACAAAGGCTTTATCGATGTAGCGAGCTACATAAATGTTGCCGGTGATGCGCATTCCGAACTCTGCCCAGACTAAACCGAATGAAGAATATTCGATGCGGTTGGTTCTGTGTCCGGCGCCGCCCTCTTGATGATGGTCGAAGTCGCCGGTTTTGGGATTGTACTTTTCGCCAACATCAGTGCGATAATCGCACGCGGCCAATTCTGTTTTATCACGAGTGCGCACAACTACAGCGTCCGGGAAGACGAGTAGGAGCGCTGAAATTGCGCAGACATCATCGGGGTGGAAAGTGCCGGGGTGTGTGCCGATTACAATTACATCCGGATACAGATTTTTGAATTCCGCGACTGTAAAAATACAGTCATCAAGCAGAATTGATCCCAGGCTGAGAAATCTAAACTTCATTGGCTGGATCCTTTTGTATAGGTTTATATTTCAAAGAACAGCTTAAATTAGCAGAAAAATGAGTTTTTGTCAAGAAGGGAATCATTCGTGGCTGTAGTGGGATATTGATTTTGTTCTGGCGTTTAAATATTTTAATGATGAACATGTTATAATAGCTTTTAATATGACTATGTCGGAAAATCCTTTTATAGGAGCAAATGCTAATATAACCCCACCACCACCATCGGAAAGAGAATTATCGGAAGTATTAAGACAAAAGTTGTTATATGAATTAATAATTACTCGTGCGGAGAGAGTCACAGCGGGATACAACGGTATTGTTTTACGGTTGCCTTATGAGGGTTTACCTGATGATCAGAAAGAGCAGATGCGTAGTTTGGGATTTGAGTGGGATACGGAAGCGGCTATCAAAATATTAAAGATTTTAAATCCAGAGCAAAGCGAAAGAGAGTTTAGAATTCAACAAAAAGCTTATGAATTACTTAAAGGACAAGAAAATCCGGAGGATTTTGCTCAAATACCAAAGCCTTTATATCATGGGCACATATCTTTAGATGGAGGCCGCAGGGAGGCGCTGTCGGAAAAGGCGGATTATGATTTTAAACACAAGGGTGCTCAAATTATTGCGATGGATTTTGTTGATGGTGATGATTTGGCAACAGTCGCCAATAGAGAGATATTGCATTATTTATATGATCATTTAATGGCGAGAAAAGAAATTGCACCATTAGTGAGAAATTTTAAAGATACTTGGAATTTGAAAGATTATAATGATTTACAGAAAGCATTGGAAGAGTTGTTTAGAACAATAGAAAGTTTTGATTATAGAATGACGGGCTTGCATAGCGATTTGATTTTAAAATACCCATCCGAAGGTGCAACGTCCGCTGAAACTTTAAGAAGAGTTTATAATGCAAATGCAAAAGCAAAAATGGAATTATTAAAAGCATCAGGATTTTCTTTTAATCCGGAGATACCTAAGAATATAGTAAAAACGGTAAGGTTGTTAAAAGAGCATGGGATTATTATGACAGATTCTCATCAGAGGAATTTTATGGTCAAAGGAGATGTTACGGGTGATGGTGATGTGGAGGCGTTTGTTATAGATTTTGGGGATGTTCATCTTGATGGAGATTTGGCTATGAAATATGGATCCAAGCCTGTTGAGGCTGTTGGAGCAGAGCCTTTAGATGGCGAAAACGTGGTTCATTGGCTTGTGGGAATACAAAAAGCCGCCGGAAGATTGGCGGCGGCCAAGAAGTGGAATGAGTAGTTTTACTCCTGATTGGCCTCAATCAGGTTGTGGTACAGCGCTACGGACACGGTGTTAACTTGAATTGTTTTTTCGGCGTCCTTGTAGAAACGAATTTGAGTTTCGTTTTCTGACAAATTGCAATAAAGACCATCGGCTTCACAGCTTTTCATGAAATCGTGAAGCCTTTTTTTCATATAATCACTTAACTCTGATGCTTTTGCTACTTCTAGTGTTTTTGTTTCTGTCATATTTGTTTTATGAAATATATACATATTTTGCCAAATTGTCAATCTTTTCATGGTGAAAGCATGTAATTGCTCTAAATGAGGTCGTTATTGACAAAAAGGCTAATTTTAGGCAATATACGTTTGAGTTCTTTATAAAAGGAGGCTATTGTGAGGCAAGAAATCTCTACGGTTTTAGCTAATCACAGAGATCAAATGGGTTTGGGATCTCGTTTTGCGAAGCAGTTTTCGCTACAAGAGAGGCGCATTCTTGATTCTTGGTTGGCGGAACAACGTATCGCGGAAAAACCTGATGAAAATATTTGGATTGATATTTTGCTCGGCAGTAAACCGTTTTTTCGTGATATATTCGAAACTGTCTTAAAAGGGCGATGGGGCCAAGTGATACGTGATTGTGCAGAGCCCTTGGATTTGATGAGTGAGAATGATTTGTCACGAGATTTTCCAATTTTGGGAGATCAAGGGATTAGATTTCTTATGCAAGGCCTCGATCGGAAAAGGATTGAGGTTTATGCGGGTGAAAAACCTGTTTTGCTGGATCAGAGAAATGATACCGGAGTGTGGCGTATTGATACCAAAGATTTAGATAACATTTCAGTTAAAAAGGCTGATTTGACTGATATTCCTTCTGTGCTTATTTGTGAATGGTTGAAAGCTCGTCCCAAGCTAAGAGAAGCGCGGGAGCGTTTGTGTGATCTTTTCACAACATGTCTCGCTAATTCATAGCAAATCTTTGAATGAATCCTTTTGGGTTCTTTTTTCTTAATTATGGTATAATCTGTGCAGATAGTTAAAATTAAAGACAAAATATTTATGGGCGAAGGAAGAATGTTTCAACAAAGCAACCAGCCGGGCACAATTCGTGAGCCGGAAAAGCAATTTGGGCCAACCGGTACGTTTAGAATTCCTGAAAAAGTACCCGAGGAATCGGGTTTGTATAAACGGGAGAGTTTGCCTCAGGTGTTTACGCCACCTAAATCTCGTGAACAGGTTTTGGAGCCAAAGGTTGTTATCAATGACCAGACTAGGCTCGAAGAGCTTAGAGGCGGCATGGTAGAGGTTGCGCCGGCTGTAATAGAGCAAAAATTTGACTTAGAAGAAATTGAGACGAATTTGGGCAGGGTACAGATGGGAATCAAGGAAGCGCAAGAGGCGGCCGGGAAAGCACAGACCCCAGAGCAACGCGGAATGGCGATGAAGAAATTGACCGAGTTGAAGAGGGAGAAAGAGTCGCTTGATGCTCAGTTGCCGTTTGCCAAAAAGGATGAATTGAAGAGTATTGAAGCAGACTATAAATCTATGGTGACTCGCTATCAGGAACTTGTTACGAAGCTGACAAAAACTCCAGATGAGGAAATAGAATTCAAAACTTTGGCAGAGAAATTACCTATCGAGAAGGCGCATTTAGATCAACTTAAACAAACGATGGCTTTTAAGAAGGAGAAGGGTTTATCCACAGCAGATAAGAAGCAAACACTTGGTCAAAAAGTTAGCGGTTGGTTTAAAGGATTATTTGGCAATAAATAGTTATCAACAAAAAAATTGGCTTGAATGAGCCAATTTTATATTTGGCATTATTGTTGACATCCTGTGGAGTGTTTCCTACACTGCAAACGTCTTTTACAGAGGAGAAAACACGTGGAACAACGAAAAAGCTTGCCGCATGTGAAAGATCTGTTCTTTGACCTGATAGGTATTGAAATACAAGAATTTTTCCTCGATAATCCATCGGAGGATACTTTATTCAATGATGCGGATTTTCCATGGGAGCCACTGAATAAGCTCAATTTTTTATTAAGTCAGATTGTGGATATCAATCCAAGAAAGGTAACGATTGAATCAAGAAAAATCTTAGTTGAGCGAAATTCTGACTGTTTGTACCCCTGTGTAACAGATGTGTATAAACAAAATCCACCATATCCTTATGTGGATCCAAAAAGTTTGCGTCTGAGAGGTGGTTTTTTTCTCAGATGTGATGGAACCGCTAAGTTGGTGGGGCCGGCTTACATCGGCCCGTCGGTTCAGGTTAGGCATAACGGAGGAATTCTGGGATACGTCCTCATAGGAGACGGCGTTTCTCATAATTCCGAACCCTCAGCCGATGATGTTGGAATCGGAGGGATTATTGGGCACGGTGTTACCGTCCGTAGATCCATAATACGATCTCATACCAAAATCGCCGCTCATACCCAAATCGTAGATAGCATAATTGGGCGGAACGTATTTATCGATGCCGGAGCTCAGTTCCCCCATGAGAACTTTAGCCAAAAGGAGATCTCTTTTTCCAGGCTGAATGCTAAGCCTCTGGATGGGGGGCCTATAAAAACCGGACGCACCAAGCTTGGGGTCATTATTGGAGATAATTGTTTCGTTGGGGCAAATGTAACCTCTCACCCGGGGACTATACTGATGCCGGGTTGCAGGGTACCGGCTGGCACGGATTTGCAATCGGGTATCTACACACCCGAGTACTTTGAAAGCTAGTCTCGCAAAACTAGACTTGAGTCCAATCGGACTCTTTTTTCTTTCTAGAATTTTCTGGTTCTATCGCGCTTTCTAAAAGAGTGATTCTGAATCAAGAATCGAAAATCCGTCTTATGAATGTTGTAGATTTTTGAGTGTCTCAAGTTACCTAATTTTGTGGTATAATTATTCTTGTTATGAAGAAGCTTTCTGAGTTCCAAAAACACAAAGCCAAAGTAGATGAGAGACATGCTTATATCGATCGGGGTTTGCATTACTGGTTAGAGCATATAGTGCACTGGCATCTGGCGCTTTTGGCAATCTCATTCGTACTCCTTTTTACCTTTCTGCTCTTCGATCCGCATGCACCGGCATGGGCCTCATTTTACCATTTTAGCCCACTTGCACTCATATTATCCCCAAGCCTTGAATACACGAATCTCTGCGCAATTTAGCGGAGATTTTTATATTGTATAAATATTGGATACAATGGATGTAGGGTCAAAGAAAGTATTTCGCCGGTGCACCTTCACACCCACCACCCACTAAATACAAAAACAAACGGCGAACATCAAAACCCAACGTCTTACTAAACTTAAGACGGCAAACAAAACTCAGCGACAAAATTTCGCTGAAAAGCGAATCGCCCCAATCAGATGATGGGGCGATTTTTTTATACCAATTTTGAACCAGGATTTACCAGGATTATACAAATGGATCTATAGGATTATTTTTTTAACTTTTTTCAAACGGCTTAATGATCGCTCTGTAAGATTTGTATATTGGCACAACCCATGAAACTTGAATTAGTTTGAACGATTTATCGCACGCGTCTTGAGAGATTAGAATGGCAAAGATCGGTGGAACTACGAAGCTTGGGTTGTTATCGATTTTTAGGTTTCTATCGGCGAGCTGTAACATGCGCAACAGAATGTTTGGATAGATTTTGAATTTAATGCAATGATAGAACCGGGCTGATTAAGAGCTAGTTTGGGCTTTAATGAATTTGTTCTTACGGATGCTGAGTAATGCTCGTTTAGATATAAAGATCGTAGATGAGGAAGAAGATTTGGCTTTTAAGATTTTTTCTAGATGCTGGATTCAGTCGTAACTGTTGGTTTATCGGTTATCTCGATAAGCTTCAGATTTGCGATCTTAACGTTGCCTGGCGTTTGTCGATAGATTAAGGTGACTGCAATGATATATATCTGGATGAATTCTTTTTGTTTGGCTGCAGTGAATCGTGTTTTGAGAAATTATGTTGTCAGTGTTATGACAAAAATTTGAGGATGATACTATCGGTTTGAAGTAACTCAGATAGTTTTGATGAGGTTGAACTGATACGGTTCATAATATTATAGATCTCGTAGAGATATTTAATATTTTAAAAGTATATAAATTAATTTAATTCATGTGCATCAAATATAATATTGATTGATTTCTTTTATTATTTCGAGTGAGTAAGGATAAGATGCGGTCACTTTTTATCCACAAGTATTTAACAGTGATTTTTTCTTAAAACGTTCGAAAATCTTAATAATTTTACATATTTTCATTTATTGTATAATTAAATTGTGGTGGAAAAATAAAAGTAATAAAATTTCAACACTCTAAAGACGGCTCCCTCATGGCCGTTTTTAGTTGTACACATCTGAAAATTTACTACAGTTGTGCTATAATTTCGGTGCATATGATTAAATCAAAAAAAGTGCCCAAGAGCACGAAAGCTTCGAGCAAAATTTCCAAAGAAGAGGATGATATAAAGATAGATTTAAATACCAGCTCGCCAAATTTTTTTCTTATAACGATTATTGGTATAGTTGTTATAGCGGCGGTTGTAGTTTTTTCGATGAATTACTTGAAAAAAGATAAGCCCGGAGATGGAAATCAGGCGCAACAAAGCCAACAACAAGAGCAAACTGCAGAAAACGATTTGGATAAATTAGTTAGCAGAGTTGCTGAACTTATTGAAATCAATAAAGATGAAATTCCAACAATAGCAACGGTTCAGGAGCCGGATATTCTTAAGGAGACTCAGCCTGTGTTTTATAAAGATGCGGAAAAGGGAGACAGACTACTTGTTTGGTCGGATAAAGCTGTGCTTTATAGTGTGAGCAAAAATAAGCTGATCTCTGTGATGCTTATAGATCAAAATCAAATGCAAACAACATCAACCAGCGACACTGCAAATGTTGATAACACAGCCGAAACAACGTCAACAATTGCTACTGAAGATTCTCAAATTACAGTATTGAATGGTACAAGAACTGCAGGATTAGCAGGAAAAATGAAGACTAAGCTCACACAAGGTGACTTGAAAGTAGCATCAATTGGTGATGCAGCGCTTAAAACTTATACAACAACCACAATAGTTAAACTTACAGACAAAGAAATGCCGGCTACATTAAAAGCATTAAAAGAGTTAACCGGAGCTGAAGTTGTTACATCAGTAGAAGGTGAGACGGCTTTAAAAGGTGATTTTACGGTGATCGTGGGCGAGAATTTCACCGAGTAAGCATCAAAAATTAACAATCAAAACTGTGCATAACGTACAGTTTTTTGTATTTACTGTATAAATTATGAAATTAGATTTTTTATTGAGCAAACACTTTATCCACATACATAAATGAAAATTTTAGTAATCTTGAGCACTAATTTTTATCTTAGTATAGCAAATTTTACGCTTAGTATTTATAAGTGTATATATGTGCAAAAATAGTAGTAGCTTCGAACTTTCTAAAAAAACAAAAAAATAAACATAGAGCAAGACCGCCATTTTGCCAAAGTTAATATATTCGAGTGTTTAAATGAAACACAATTTTTGACCGTACATAATGGCTCGTGCCCAATGTGCGGTTTTTTTTGAAAGGAAAAGCAAAATAAAATAAATGTTCGGAAAACTAAAACAAATAAAGAATAAATTAAAAGAGTACATAACCAATGCAATAGCTTTTGGTTTTTTTGTATTGATTTTATCTGCAGCTTTTACTTTTGGTATGGCGGTATCAAAAGCAAATGCTGCAAATGGAATTAATAAGTCAATCAACTATCAGGGCAAGTTAATGTATGCAACCGGAACTTTGGTAAATGATGGTAATTTTTCCATTAAGTTCACTCTGTATGACTCTGCCTCCGGAGGCACTCAGCTTTGGTCTGCGAGTACCACGAACGGATTACCGAGCGGAACTCCGGCTTCGGTGAGTGTTTCGGTGGTAAACGGATTGTTTAGCGTGTTGCTTGGTGACTCAGCTTTGGGTCATGTGGCCATCCCGGAGGAGATATTTAATAATGATAATGTTTATTTGGGCATCACAATTGGAGCGGATAGTGAAATGGTACCAAGGAAGCGTTTATCCGCGGTTCCTTATGCTTTTAATGCAGGAGCTTTGCAAGGGCAAAAAGCATCAAGCACAATATCATCAACGGGTGGAGATTTATTTAAACTTACACAGAACGCTACCGATTCAGCAGTTGCGACCAGAACAGCGCTTTTGATTGAATCTTTGGGAACATCAAATCAATATGATTATCTATTAAGGATGTCGAACGGCACGGCGGATGTCTTTACTATTAATAGACAAGGCAATGCTACAACTACAGGATCTTTATCTGTAGCCAATTTTTTATCAGTACAAGGCATAAGATTGGATTCGGTAGGAAGCGATCCAGTTTACTTCGGGTGCTTATTTGGTGGGAGTTTATGATGAGTTTACTTTTTCCAATGCGACTACCGTACAAGCTACTCTCAAAGATTTGGATACAACAATAGGATTGGTATCATCAACTGCAAATGGCTTAACATTGCAACAAGTTACGGATAATGGAAATATTACAACAAATCCGATTTTATTTGCCGGAGGTACATCGACGGGTGATTTGATGCCGGGCGCGCACTTAACTTACGATTTAGGCAGGGCTGGTAATCGTTGGGATGAGCTTTGGGTTCGAAGAGTTAGAATAGGTACAAACTCATGGACTCAAGAAGCTGATGGAAACAATACATTTTTAATCTCAGAAGATACTAATGGAAATTTTTTCGCAATTACAGACACGGGAAAAGTTGGTATTGGTACATCAACTCCACAATTTTTTACATTGGAAGTAAACGGCACCGTTGGACCGGCTCAGAATAATTTATTTGATTTGGGATCAACGTCCATGGCCTGGAGAAATGTAGTAGCTATGGGTACGGTTAGCTCTACAGATGCCATTTTTGGAACAGCAAACATTGATTCTTTAACCGTAACCAGTTTAAATGTCACCAATCAATTGGATTTATCGGAGCTGGTTTGGAGTTATGCTACGGGTACAAATACCATTCTTGGTAATTTAACGGTTACAAGTACCTTGTCATTACCAAACGATAGCGTTACAGATGCAATGACATCAGATACGTTAACTATTGGACCATTGGGAAATATAAGTGCAACATCGATTAATTCGGGTGTTTTGGGAAATTCGAATGTGGTGCTTAGTTTGGATTCGTTTGGATCTGTAACAGGTTATTTGCCGGCATCACACATATCTTTAGCATCAACAAATACAGCCAGCAATCTGGATTTGCAATCATATTTAAATATGTTGGTTGCCAATGGCCGTGCGTTTGGAGGCGAAACTGTGCAAACTGCCAGCGGAACTATTCAAGTTACAGCGGGTGAAGGTTTACTCGCATCAGATCCCAGTAATCCTATAGGAACGGTTTATTATACGTCTTGGGCCACATCAAGTGGAATATCGGTTCCGTTTAATGAATGGCTGGATGTTTATGTTCATTATGATTCCGGTATTGGAAGTGCATATATTTACACAACAACAACGGAAATTACAGATGATTGGACATATTTCAATTTGGCTAAAGTCTTTAATGAAGGAGATGGTTCTTTGCATATTCATGATGAAAGATCAATTGAAACCAGGCCAATCAATAGGATAGTCGACTTTTTGGAAAGTGGAGTAGGACAAATAGTAACCGATGGCTGTGAGGTTAGTGATGTCGGCACAAGGAATATTGCTGTTAGCCAGTGTACTAATTGGTATGCGGGGTATGAACGTACGATTCCCGGATTTGATACATCCGCAGCGGATACTTTTGATGTTTATTATCGAAATGGTTCAGGAGGTTTTATTCATTCGCAAGGTTATCAGCAATGGGATAATTTAAAATATGATGATAACAGTGGTACATTGCAACCTTTGGGAGGAGATGAATATGGAGTATTCTGGGTGTATATTCACGAGCATTCAACGCTTAGTTTGATTTATGGACAAGATGTATATAATGATTTGGCAAATGCGCAAGCCGCCAGGCCGCCTTTGGCATTGCCTGATGATTTTTTAGATCAAGAGCATGCGTTTTTAATAGGTGCAATTATTTTTATGCAAGGTCAGGATACGCCGGAAATGATTAGGGATCTGCGCCCCATATTGGTTGACCGTAATGGCGGAAGCGGTGGATCGGGAATAGTGAACCATAATGATTTATCGGGATTGCAGGGTGGCACAACGGATGAATATTATCACTTAACAGCTACAGGTTTTGCTTCAGAAAGTAATTTGCTATTCAGTGCGAATAACGGAGGTTCGTTTGGTTTGGAGGTTAATGATTCAACAAATAAAAAAGTTACAATTAATAATACATTCGCCGGTACAGCCAGTTTGGATATCGTTGATGGTGATTTACTCTTAGCCAGTACAACCAGAATTACAAATTCGGGTGCGGCATTTTTTACAAATTTGAATTTATCATCAAATTTGTATGTTAGCGGCACGACCATGCTTTCGACTTTAACAGTTGATAGTGCCACATCGACGAATCTTTTTGCAACAAACGCTAATTTCACAAATTTAACAGCAGGTACATTTGGAGTTACGGATCTGACTTGGACAAACGCAACGGGAACAATTTTAAATATTGATAATATTACCGGAGGAACAGCGACTTTTGATAATTTAACAGCTACAAGTGCAACGTTCACGAACATGGTTGTGATGGAGAATACAACTGTTGAAAATTTAACATTTGGCAATGCAACCGGTGGGAATCTGGTTACTTACGGGCAGGTGTCATCAACGTCGATGTATGTTTTAAATTCAGAACTAGGCTACGCTACTGCGCATAATATGGTAGTGGATGAAACTTTGCGCGTTGGGGTTGGAGATTTTCCGATTATTGGTGATTCGGTTGCTCAGTTTGGCGGTACGGTGGATTCTTATTTACAAGTAAACTTGCAGAATCATTCATCCGGTACCAGCGCGTCAGGTGATTATATAGTGACTGCAGATATTGGAGATGACAGTAATTATTATCTTGATTTGGGTATTAACAGCTCCAACTACAGCAATCCGGATTTTTCCATCACCGGGCCGTTGGATGCTTATTTGTATGCGTATTCTGCGAATTTAACCATCGGCACCGCCACGGCTTCATCTGCGATTTTGTTTCATGCGGGAGGTACGGAATCTACAGATGAAGTAATGCGCATCACAGCTGATCATTACGTTGGAATTGGTACCACTACACCTTCGCATACTTTGGACGTGGATGGAGATGGTCAATTTACTGGATTGTTAACTTTATCATCGGCAACCACTTCGGAATTATTCTGGGGTGCGGCAACAGGAACGAGTTTGACAGTGACGGGTGTATCTAAATTTTCGGCAAATACAACTATAGGCGGTAAGAGCGTTTGTTTGTTGGATGGCACAAACTGCCCCAGCGGAACAACTCCGGATTTGCAAACAGTTACAAATACAGGAAATACAACCACCAACTGGTTACAATTTGCCGGAGGCACATCAACAGCGACATTATGGTTACAAGCGGGTCTTGTTGTTGATGGTTATGGAGACTTTCAAGATTATCATTTTGCAAATGCATCTGGTACGGATTTGTTAGTAAACGGATATGCTACAGTGACACACTTGTATGCGGATTTTTCAATTCTTGGTAATGCCACATCGCATAACATGGTTATTGATGAATCTTTACGTGTTGGTGTTGGAAATTTCCCTATCATCGGAGATTCGGTGGCACAATTTGGAGGTGATATGGATTCATACTTGCAAATAAATTTACAAAATCATTCATCGGGTACAAGCGCATCATCGGATTATGTGGCCACAGCAGATATTGGTGATGATAGTGGTTATTTTATTGATTTTGGAATTAACAGCTCGAATTACAGTAATCCTGATTTCTCGATAACAGGGCCACTCGATGGATATCTTTATGCTGATTCAGCCAATCTAACAATAGGAACAGCTACATCTGGTTCGATGATTAAGTTTCATGCAGGCGGAACCGAAGATATTGATGAAGTGATGAGAATTACTGCCGATCATTATGTTGGTATTGGTACAACCACACCATCACATACTTTGGACGTTGATGGAGATGGTCAATTTACAGGATTGTTGACTCTTACTACCGCGACTACTTCAGAGTTATTCTGGGGCGCGGCCACAGGAACAAGTTTAACGCTAACCGGTGTTGCTAAGTTTTCGGCAAATACAACAATTGGTGGTCAGAGTGTTTGTTTGTTGGATGGAACAAATTGTCCAAGCGGCACAACGCCGAATCTTCAAACAGTTACAAATACAGGAAATACAACCACCAACTGGTTACAATTTGCCGGAGGCACATCAACGGGGGCATTTAGATTTCAATCCGGTGTAAAGGTTGATGGTTATGGAAATTTTCAAGATTATCATTTTGCAAATGCGTCTGGTACGGATTTGGTGATTACCGGTAATGCTACAGCAACAAGATTTTATGCGGACTATTCGACTTTGGGTTATGCCACATCACATAATATGTGGGTTGACCAAGTTTTAAGAGTTGGAACCGGTAATATTCCAATTGTAAGTAATGCTGTTGTTCAATTGGGTGGTAACGTGAATACGTTTTTACAACTTAATATTCAAAATCAGTCAACCGGAACAGAGGCATCGTCCGAATTTGTATCTTCGGCTGATATTGGCGGAAATCAAAAATACTTTACAACAATGGGAACGGCAAATTCGGGTGCGGCATCCGTTTATTATCCGTTTTCAGACGCGCTTGATGGCCACCTTTTCCACTATGGTAATAATTTGGATATAGTTACCGCAACATCAGGATCTGCCATTAGGTTTATCGCCGGTGGTGTTCAGAATTCAAATGAAGTAATGCGAATTAAAGCCGGAGGATTTGTTGGTATCGGTACAACCACACCATCTTATAATTTGGACGTTGATGGAAATGGAAGGTTTACAGGATTGTTGACTTTATCATCAGCGACTTCGTCCGTACTATTTTGGGGCAGTGCTACGGGAACAAATTTAACATTGAGTGGCAGAGCTAAGTTTTCATCCAATACAACAATCAATGGCAAGAGTGTTTGTTTATCAGATGGAACTAATTGTCCATCAAGCGCCGCATCAAATTTACAAACAGTTACAAATGCAGGAAATACCACAACTCATGCAATTCAGTTTGCGGGGGGTACATCAACTGCGAATTTCAGGTTCCAACAAAATGTTTGGGTGAATGGAAACGTCAGTTCAACATCCGCATTGTTTATCAATGCAACAGGAACAAATCTTGCGGTTTTGGGTTATATTAACTCCAATCTTAATCCAATGATTACCGATACGTATTCTCTTGGAGATGCAACTCATCGTTGGCAAGGATTAACGGTAAATTATGTAACAACGACAAATATATTGGCTACAGGTTATGTTTCATCGTCTGCCATGTATATTAATGGATTGCCGGTTACGACTACCACGCCAACACTCGATCAGGTAACTACACAAGGTAATACAACTGCTAATTCCATTCAATTTGCGGGAGGTACTTCTACGGGGTCAATATTGCCGGGTACAACCGATATTTATGATTTGGGTTCGATGTCGTATCGTTGGAGAGATATTTACAGCAACGCTTTACATGTAGGTACATCGACATTGTGGAATATCGGTACATCTGCAAATACGGCATTTACAATTAGCAATAGCGGAGGTGAAAAAGCACGAATTACAAGTGATGGTAATTTGTACGTTGGCACCACGGCTTATTCGGGTGGGTTAGGTGCAACGTTTTCGCCAAATGGAAATGAGATATTAACCAGTGGAGATATTGGTGCAATGGGTAGTGTTTATGCAGGTACATCGTTTAGAGCTGGTGCTACCAGTACGGTTTATAGTAAAAATAGTTTATATAAACAAGATGGTGGTGATTATTTATTCCAGTTCGCGAATGTCGCGACTACACCGGAGTTAATCACCAGTTTTGAATCATCTTTCCCTCCGGCGGATTGGACTTTGGGCGGGGATGCTAATTGGTTCCAAGATTCTTCTACATCAACCCAGGGTACATATTCCGCATCAAACGGTGATATCAATGATCTTCAAATTTCATACATTGAAACGGATTACACATTCAGCGGTGATGGATTGTTAGAGTTTGAATGGAAAGTTAGCTCTGAGGGTACCTATGATTTCTTGCTTTTCTGTATTGATAATGCGGTTAATTGTACGGATGCGGGAGCTGGTGATTATGCCAGAATTTCGGGTGAAACGAATTGGGTAACGGTAAGCGTGCCAATTACAGCAGGAACACATAATTTACGTTGGGCTTATGATAAAGATTTCAGTGTTTCCGAAGGATCTGATGCTGGTTGGATAGATAATGTAAGGTTCTCACCTTACTCAGGACAGAATTGGAGATTCTTTACCAATGCAACAGAAAGATTAACGGTCGCTTATAGTGGTAACGTTGGTATTGGTATTTCTTCGCCGACAGCAAAATTGGATATAAATGGCGATACAAAAGCCAGAGGTAATGTTACGGTTACAGCCGCTCCATCAAAAACAGAAGTAGCCTGGACAACGTCAAATAAGACGACTACGGGTATTGAGTCCGTCAGAGCTTTGGCTTCATTTAACGGATATTTGTATGCAGGTCATGGTGATAGCGCCGGTGATGGTGATGTGATGATTTGTAACCCTGCAGGTGGTGGCAATGCTACAATTTGTGACAATGCCGCAGATTGGGCAATGTCATATAATAGTGCAACATTATCACAAGTATTAACCATGACTGTTTATAAGGGAAGGCTTGTATGCGGGTTTGGGCAATGGCGTAGGTTTGGGTGTCGTTTATGTATGTAACCCTGCAACCACTGGCAATGTTAACACTTGCGAAGCGGGAGATTGGGCAAATGCAAATTTAACAGCAGGTCCCAGACGCGTAACTAAATTAGTTGAATATAGAGGATATTTGTATGCTGCAAACGATACGAGTGTATCTGGTAGCGCATCGATGGCTGTTTGTAACCCGGCAGGTGGCGGAGTGGCAACGGCTTGCGATAATGCTGCTGATTGGACAAATATAGCATTACCGGTGGCAGGTTATGAAGAGGTAAATAGTGTAGGTTTATCGAATACGTACTTTATGCTTTTGTGGGCAATAGCCTTGATGATTCTGATTGATTCATTTGTAATCGCCTGATACAGCAGGTGTAATAGATCGATGTGATAATGTTGGAGATTGGACAAGGCCTTTTGATAATACGGCGGGTACTTATGAAACAACAGTTATTCGGCGGCGGTTTATAATGGTTATTTCTATGTTGGCAGAGGTATAAGCAGTGGTGACGGTGATGTTACTAGGTGCGAGCCCAGTGCCGCAGGCGTGATTCACTTTGTGATAATGCGGGCGATTTTACCACAGTCTTGATAATGGAGCAGGCTTTACGGTATTACAGCATGAATAGTTTATGATGGATCGTTGTATATTGGTCAAGAAGGTTCAACGAGTAATGGCGACATTATGAAATGATCGTGTAATCTAATCCATTACCAGAGATGCAGGTACGGGTTAGAAGCTACATATTCATTTGCAGATTAAATGGTGTACTTATATGCCGGTCGTGGAAACTCAACAGGCAGAGGACAGGTATTCTACTATCAAAAGGCACGTGAAGCATCGTATGCGTTAAAATTTGAAGCTTCATCTTCTACCGGTTCCTTATGGTTTTCGAGCGAATCACTTAGCTATCAGGGTGCGGGGACTGACTTATGGCGCTCAGAGTCCGGAGCTTTCAAATTTTCGCACGGAATAATTACAGAAGCGGGATCTTACGATTTGGCGGAAATGTATCCAACTATGGATGATAGTATTACTGCAGGTGATGTTGTGGTTTTGGATAGTGAGAATGCGGGCTATGTTGGCAAGGCAGAGTAAAGTTTATGATAAGAAACTTTTGGGAGTTGTATCTACAAAACCGGGTTTCTTGCTCTCGGGCCCAAAAGATAAAAATGTAATTTCGAGAGCTATCGCCTTGGTTGGTCGGGTGCCGGTTAAAATTAGCTATGGAAAATGGTGATATCGAGATTGGAGATCCATTAACATCAGCCAGCAAACCGGGTTATGCCATGAAGGCAACTAAGCCGGGTATGATTCTTGGTCATGCGATGGAAGCATTTGCATCTTCAACAACATCAACAGCCGTTTATTCGGATGGTGGTTTTGACATGATAAACATGGTTGTTCAAACGGGTTATTACTTTGGAAGTGATGATACACCGCTTGGCCAAATCGCCGGTTTCTTGGGTGAAACAACAACAACTCAAATCGTGCAACAAGCTTTTGATGGAGATGCTTATGCAATTAGTCAAATCGCAGGAGGTATGGTTAATCCTCAAGTAGCTGACGGATCAGCGTTGAATGGAGTTTCTTCCGCACAGTTGGATATCTTAATAGTTAGAACGGCAGTATTAATTGCCGGTGATTTGACCGTGGGAGGCGATTCCAAGTTATTGGGTCACATTATCGTGTCTAATGAAACGGCTGGTGTAGTGGATCTTCCTGCGGGTGAAAATTATGTGGAGATTCAATTCGCGACACCATTTGAAAATATTCCGGTTGTTGTAGTGACACCAGAATCAGATGCGGATGAATACTTTGCTCCATGGCTTGGTAAGTTTAGAATCGCTAAAAAGACTATAAATGGCTTTAGGATTGAGGTTGATGAAGGCGCTTGTATTGATCCAACCAATTGCGGACGTACCATGAGATTTAATTGGATTGCTGTGGGCGTAATACAGGGTGAGGATTCAACTTCTACATCAACAATCATAACAACTACATCTACTTCGCCAATTGTAGAAGAAGTTGTGATTGAACAACCAACAGACAATGATGGGACGGTTCAAGTTGTAGATATAGGCGATGGACAAGATACTTTGCCGGTGAATGAACCTGTACCGGAAGAAATTATTCCAGATGGGGTTAATCAGGGTGGAGGTGTAACAACAACAGAACCAATAGTTGTAGAAGTGCCGGAAGTAATCCCGGAGGCAGTTACGGAACCCGTATCTGAGCCGATTGTGATTGTTCCGGAGGTTCCGATAGAGTAATAAAAAAGAATCAGTTTTAGCGGCAGCCTCTGTACCTGGCATGGCGGTGCAAGAGACAGAGGCGGCCGTTGGAACGGACTTAAAAAAAATAAAATCAGTTTTAGCGGCTACCTTTGCTTCCGGCATGGCGGTGCAAGGAACAAGGGTAACCAATGAAACTGATTTTTTATATTATAGCAATTTTATATAAGGTTGTCTGCGTTTTGCAGATGAGATAAGCTATTTTGCATGAGAATCATCGCCGACTTACATCTTCATTCAAGATTTTCCAGATCTTGCTCTAAGGATTTAACCATAAAAAATATTGCAAAAACTTGTGAACGCAAGGGGATTGATATGGTTGGAACAGCGGATGTGTTGCATCCGGAGTGGAGGAAAGAGATTGGTGAAGAATTGGAGCTTCGTGATGGAGCTTATTATTTAAAAGATGGATCATCGAAAATCGCCTTCATACTATCTACGGAAGTAGCTTGTATTTATAAAAGACACGATAAAGCGCGTAGGTTGCATCATGTTTTGTATTTTCCGGATTTGGAGGCAGTAGATAAAACAATTGCTGCATTGAATGAAAGAGGACGTAATTTAAAAAGTGATGGAAGGCCGATATTAGGGATGGATTCGGAAGATCTTTTGAAAATGTTATTAGATATTGATGATAGGATATTATTGGTGCCTGCGCATGCTTGGACGCCTTGGTTCGCTATTTTTGGCTCCAAATCGGGCTTTAATTCGATAGAAGAGTGCTTTGGGGAGTATTCCAAGTATATATATGCTATAGAAACGGGTTTATCATCCGACCCGGTAATGAATTGGAGGATTAGTGCTTTGGATAATATCTTTTTGATCAGCAATTCTGATGCGCACTCATGCAATAATCTTGGTCGCGAAGCAAATGTTTTTGAAATGGAGAAACCATCTTATGATGAATTTCGCCGAATTTTGGTAGAGCATGATTTATCAAAATTTGTAGAAACGATAGAGTTTTTTCCGGAAGAGGGGAAGTATCATGTGGATGGGCACGCAGATTGTAAGTTTTGGTGTGAGCCGGAAAAGTCTAAAAAATTGGGAGGGAGGTGCCCGGATTGTGGGAAGCTTCTTACGATTGGAGTTTTATCTCGCGTCTCTGATTTGGCAGATAGAGAGCCGAATCCGAATAAGCCGCCAACATCGGTTCCGTTTAGGCATGTTGTGCCACTTAAAGAATTGATAGCAGATGTATTTAAGAAAAGACCTTTGGCAAAGGTTGTTATTTTGGAATATGAAAAAATGATGGAATATGCAACTGAGTTTGCTATCCTATTAGATCTGCCAGAGAACGAACTGCTAAAATTTGCTAAACCGGAAGTTGTTACAGGAATAATGAGGATGCGGAAAGGTAATGTAAGTGTAAGGCCAGGGTATGACGGAGTGTATGGCGAGATTCATGTTTTTGCCGATGAGGATAGACCGGAACAGAAAAAACTTTTATAAAGTTTTTTAGTTTTTAAATTATTCATATTTAACTAAACCAAAACTCCGCCCTAAAAAATTAGAGCGGAGTTCCTCCTATAGGAAGAAGATTACTTATTTCTTCTTTTTTGCAGCCTTCTTCTTTTTAGGTGCAGCTTTTTTCTTAGGAGCAGCCTTTTTCTTAGCTACTTTCTTAGCTGGCTTCTTAGCCACCTTTTTCTTTGCTACCTTTTTCTTAGCTGGCTTCTTTGCTACCTTTTTCTTTGCAGGTTTTTTCTTCATTGCCATGTTTATCACCTCTCTTTCTTTTTAGATTATTCCAACTTGCGTTGGAAGTCGAGGTCAGTTAACTGATTTCGACTGCACATACATTATAACATAAATATATACATGTCAGAATATTTTTTTTAGAAAGCAAATATAAAGTATTTTTTTTGCCGGATATTTTATTTTTTTAGAAAGTAAGAATAAAACTATATTATATTATCTTTTAAAGAACAAAAATCTTTAAAAACACTAAGAAAAATAGACAAAATTCAGTTAAAACATTTTTTTATTTATCTAAATTTTTTTTATTAATAATTTTTTTTATTAATAATTTTTCTAAAAAATCTTTTAAAAATAATTTTATCCACACGTTAAAAAAAAATACACAAAAAAACTTAATTTTTTTTGTGTAGTTGTTTGAATGTTTTTTTATCTAAATTATTTTTGGAACTCGAAAGTGCGCAAGATTTCAGTAAATGAAATTACTTTATCTTTTTGCCACGTCTTACTTTTTTGCGGGGGTGGATCTTGAATATATATGAACTGTGTACTTGTGCCGTTTGAATAAATTTTCAGCAATCCAACATCTACATCCGTGTTTTTATTCTTTCCCTTTTCACCGGCGATAACTTTACCATCAACAAAGTAAGATACTTGTGTGGAACTGACCATATCGCTTAAGAATTTTTTGTGCGTTACGGTGGAATATGGAAGTATCATTAACCATGGAGTTGAGGATGAGTTTTCGCTGGTAAAAGATAAAATATTTTCGTTATTAGTATCAATTTTTGAACCAGGTGGGTACATTAAAGAGATACCTTGAGATGTGGAAATAGCAGAAGACCAATTATTGAGCGAGCCGGTTGTTGGTTTCAGTAGCACTTCGGCTTTTTTTAGCAAAGTTTGTTCATTTTGAAGCGCTTCCAGTGCCTGTTGGGCATTTGTAACTTGTTGGTTGGCCTGTGCAAGCTTGATATTGGTTTCTTCGATAGCTTTTTGGCTATCCGATAATGCTTGCTGCGCTTCGATTTTTGCGTTGTTAGCTTCTTGGGCTAAAACCTGGCGATCTTTATTTGCCAAATATAAGAAATAACCCGTGCCAATTCCTACCACAAAGGCACCTAATAAAATTGAGAGTAATACAGACCAGAGCTTTTTCATATTTCAAGAAGTATAGATAACAAACCACCGGAGCGCAAACCCTTGTAAGACTCTAGACTCTGGGAGTTGAAAATGGGGAGTTATTTAGCCAGGTCATTATGCGGTTATTTGTTTCGGAGTCGTGGATGATGTTCATGATGCAGAGCATTGCGCCCAGTTGGCGGAGTTCGAATTTGGCGCATCTTTTTGCTGTTTCGTGGATTGATTCGGAGAATACAGTAACTTTCTCACCAGCATCAAGATGATTTTGATTTTCAGTTTTTTGTAAATCGGTTGCTATAAAGAAAGTTTTTTCGAAACGGCTGGAGCCCATGAGCTGCATATTCCATAGGGGCATTATGCGTCCAATTTTGTAGCCGGTTTCTTCCTCGAATTCACGAATGGCAGCTTGTTTGTGGGTTTCGCCTTTATCGACTCTCCCACCGGGAAAATCTAGGAAAGGATCCGGGCGACCGGGCTGGCTTTGCTTGGTGAGGATGATGGTTTCGGGATCTAAAAAACCAATTACCGTAACACTATCCTCGCGTACCATGTATTCGAAAGTTTTCTCAGTGCCATCATACTGCTTCATTGGGCATTGAAAGATATTAAACATTAAACCTTTATATACTTCTTTGCAGTTTGGGGGGAGGATGGCGGGCATATACTTAATTAAACAATTAAATAATGAAAAAATGTATACCGAACAACGAAATACGAATATCTAACTGGGAACTTGGAATTTTTGCTATTGGTGCTGCTAGACACTAGATACAAAATACTTGGAAGTTTGGGATCTTGACGTTTTTTGGTGGGTTTTGTATTATACGGGCACTGCAAATCACTCTTATGTACCTCGTACATCGTACATCGTACATCGTACAACATGGTAAGGAAAGATGGTATTTGTTGTATCTTGTTTCTTGGTAAAATTTGTTTAAGGGCCTTTAGCTCAGCTGGCTAGAGCACCTGCTTTGCAAGCAGGGGGTCGAGGGTTCGAATCCCTCAAGGTCCACCACGTAAAAAGCCGCTTAGATTAATAGGCGGCTTTTTACGTGCCCCGTGATTAATGAAGCAATAGAAATAATGGCGAATTTAATTTTACGGGGCTAAGCATCTTTAAGCATCGGCTTCACATAGTCACGTGACGAAGTTTTACGTGACGTGGCACTGCCCATCCAAAAGCCGCTTAGAATAATAGGCGGTATTTGTAAACTTCATAAATTATCAAGAAACAAGATACAGATTAATCCAAGAAATATTTTAAACACCAATATGTTTAAGACCAATATCGTAAAGTCTTTCTTTTCCTTTTGTTGTCTTGCCGGGGAAATAACCACTTTTTGAGGTCATGCGATACATTTCATGACCAATTAAACTTAGCGCAACAGGGTTATGTTTTAATATTGAGGCAATGTTTTTATAGTAATTTTTTTCTCTTTTTTCAGAGGGTTTGTAGCCTCTGCGCATCATCATTAATTCCATGAACATAACGCTCGTGCTTCCGTTTCTATCCGGAAAAGGATGGATTTCCAATAATTCATTATGAAGCTCGGCGACTGCGATTTGATAACGGGTATCGCTCCAATTTTCTACAATTGATTTATCTATCATATCCGCAACACGTGAATCCCAGGCTTTCATTTCTACGGCAACATCCTCGGGCATGATGCCCAATCTTTTGCCACCAAATCGTATGTTTTCCTCTGGGTTTTCTCTTAAGCGTGAGAGGAATTTTGGTGCTATACCTTTATTGTTTATTCCATATAACTCTAACAACATTCTTGTATCAATATAAGGAATTTCTGACATTTGTTGCATTGCTTCTACTGCGTTTTTACGATTTTGTTTTTTTATATCTTCAATTTCGTCTTTATTCCTGTCGTAAATGTCATGTACTAGATGCTCTATGGATACAACGCCACCTCTTTGTTTACTGCGTGCAACTTCTCGAGCTATAAATTCGTCATCTATAAAATCGCTATACTCGTTTAATATGCGGCTCATCAGAAAACGAATTTCTTGTCGGGATTCTTTTTTTCGTGAAATAACATTTTTAAATTTATTATATATTTTTTGCCAAATATCAAAGTCAGTGTCGGTTGGTAAATTTTTAGATAAAGTTTGCAAAGATTCCATTATGGCTCTAAGTGCATGTTCAGCGGTAATAACTGTAAGGTTTGTGTCTGAAAGTAGATTTGAAAAATTGTCTATTTGATTAAGAGCTATATTTGTTAATACTTCATTAATCCGTTTTTCAGCCAAATGTGTTAGTTCTTGCTTGGTAGATTCGGTACGGGTATGATTTGCGCCATTTATTAATATAAGAAGCCGATTACGTTCGGGGGCACTAACTGAATTGATATTAATATTATAAACAAGCAATAGAGTTTCCAGCTCTTGTTCGTCTTGTGGATTGTAACCGGATTCATCAAGAGTGACGATTAATTCAAGACAAGTATTATCCGAAATTTCAACATCATCAGTTATATCGATTAATAGCTCTCTTGATTCCAGTTCAGCGAGACTAGTTTCTTTTTTAAAACTGGGAGGCATAACTTCCCATATTACAGGAATATCCTCAAAAGAAGGTTTGTTCAAATCGGGTTCTAAATGTTGCATATTAGTCGGAGATATTTTTTCTGAGGGCTTCTTTTAGCGCCTCGTCTCTTTCTTCAGATTCTTTTTTAAGAATATCCAGAAATTGTTTTGTAAAATCAGGATGTTTAACCGCTAAATTTGATATTTCATAATTAGGAATTTGGTTGGGATACTTATGACTTAATTCAAGAGCATCATTAGCAAATGCTTTTATTTCAACAAGGCTTGAGCCATTTTTTAGCTGTTCATGAATACTCTGTCTGGCATGATGCTGAAAAAATTCTTTTTTCATATTGAATATATGATAGCACAATAACAAAAAAAGCAACTGTTTGTTGCTTGTAAAGTCTGTCTAAAAGTTGAGCCTACTGATTTTATCTTTATCCAATAGGATCACTTGCTTGGTTGCATAATCTCCACCGACAGTGGTAAATGTTTGATTGCCAAGCTTTACCTTGCGCTCCATGTGAACGTGTCCGCTCACGACATGAGACACGTTTGGATGACTGGTTATTATGCCCTCGAAGACCTGGCTGCCTAGATATGTATTTAGGAAGCGCCAATGTTTAGGCACTAACCATCTTGGCTGAGTCAGAAGTCTTTTTGTAGGTAGATGGTGCATGATGACGCATGAGGGTTTTTTGTGGTCGATAGATTCAAGATGAAGTGCGAGTTTGTTTGCCAACATGCGAGTAACTTCCGCGTCAGTATATGGCCATCTTACATGCAGCGCGTCAGCCCAGATCGAAGTGCTTATATTGGGCGCGTATTTGCGCTTGTAATCCTCCGCACTCAGGCCCAGTGATGAATCTTGGAAAGAATAATCGTACCAGCCCATTGTGCCGGCGATTGCCAGAGAATCAGTGATCAGAGGTTCTTCTTCGAGAGGATGGAATCCGTGTTCTCGAAAAATTGCTGAGGATTGTTGGAGATTTCCCCAGGAGTTGAGCCCGTTTGTTACCCAAATATCATGGTTGCCAGCGATGGCACATTTATTTCCTAGGAATTTGGAAAATAAATCTAGACAATCATTCAGAGTATTACTACTCGAACCGATGTCTCCGGCAATGCAGAGAATATCTTCCGGAAGGCTTTGTTCGCAAACTTTTTTTGCTAGATTTTTTACGGATGTATCGCCTTCCATGGATACACCAAAGTGCAGGTCGCTTGTGATGTATAGCATGGTTATCCTTTCAAGGTACGGAATAATACTTAAGCAGATTTTTATGTTTTTGTCAATACCTATATAATGATTCTGTTTATTAAGACTTAACAATATTTTATGTCTGAATCTTTATATATACCCGTATTATTGGGCACAACACGTGCCGGGCGCTATAGCGAGCATGTTGCCAAGATGATAATTGACCACGTTAAGAGTCGACCTGGAGTTGAATTGGAGCTTTTTGATGTGCGGGATTTTAGCTATTCAATGACTGATGAAGGGCCGGCAATTAAAGAGTTAAATTCAAATTGGCGCGATGCTGTTATAAAAGCCGATGGTTTGATAATCGTCTCGCCCGAGTATAATCATGGTTATCCGGGGAGTTTGAAGATGGCACTGGATATGCTTTTGCCAGAGTATAGTCATAAGCCGGTTGGAATTTGCGGTGTGTCTGCCGGAGGATTTGGTGGGACTAGGGTTATAGAGCAGTTGGTTTCTGTGGTGAGAATTTTGGGGCTTGCAGTGACCAATGTTGATTTGAATATCTCACAGGTGCAGAATATGTTTAATGATAAAGGCGGATTACAGGATGAGTCTGTTTTGCCAAGGATTGATAAGTTTTTAGATGAGTTGGTTTGGTTGGCTAAAGCGTTAAAGTGGGGGAGGAATAAACTTAATTAAACAATGAAATAATTTATAGAATTAAAGGGATCATCCACAGGGGTGGTTGTTTTAATTTGGACTTTGGTATAGTATACCTATACCCCAGGTGTAGGTATTGTTAAATTAAGAATTTTTATACAACAATCAAATATGACTAAAGGGACACATGTTTGCCATAGTGAGAAAACACTTATAAATCTCAAAAAAGCTAGATCTCATTTGGAAAAGATTATAAAGATGAAAGAAGAAGGGAAATATTGTATAGATATCATGCAGCAGAATTTAGCAGTGATCGGGTTGCTTAAAGCTGCTAATCAAGCTCTTATGCAAGGGCATCTTAATACATGTTTTGCTAATGCAGTTAAAGCAAAGGATACTGAAAAACAAGATGAAATGGTTCAGGAAATTATTAGAGTAACTCAACTCTCGAATAAATAATATGTCTCAAAATAATCCAAAGTGCCGTACATTGTATATACAGGGAATGCATTGTGTTTCTTGTGAGACAATAATTGCCGATGAACTCAAAGAAATTGATGGAATGATTGTTCACGAAGTTAGTTCTAAAAAGCAGACAGCAATATTGAGTTCTGATAAGGATATTGATGTTAAGCAGATAGAGGCAAAGCTTGAGAAGCTGGGTTATAAGGCTTCGTTTGAGTCTAAGCCCGAGGTCAAAAAGCCAAAAGCAAATGCAGAACAATGGTTTTGGTCTTTGGCTGTAGTTGGAGGTTTATATCTTTTGTATAAACTGTTTAGTTTGATGGATTTTGGTTTGGGGGCGACAGATTTATCGAATGTTACTTTTGGAGTGGCCTTTTTGATTGGTATCGTGGCATCGATGTCTACTTGTTTGGCGGTGGTTGGTGCGGTGGTAGTATCATTTGCGGCTAAGTTTGAAGCCAAGGGAAGTTTTTATAATGCGAATGTAAAGCCGCATATATTGTTTCATGCGGGTAGAATGCTGACATTTTTTGTACTGGGGGCGCTTCTTGGTTATATCGGGAGCTGGTTTAGTTTATCGGGATCTTTTATGGGTTGGTTTACCATGGCTATAGCAATTATTTTAGGGTGGTTGGGTTTGCAGATACTTGGATTTGCTCCATCTCTTACGTCTGTAGGAATCCATATGCCAAAGGGTATAATGAAATACTGGAATAAATTGAAAGATTCAGATCATCCGCTTTCGCCTATGTTGCTTGGTGGAATTACTTTCTTTTTGCCATGCGGCTTCACTCAGAGCATGCAACTTTTTGCCGTCGCATCAGGAAGCGCATTAACCGGTGGATTAACTTTGTTGTTTTTTGCATTGGGAACTGCTCCGATTTTGCTGGGAATAGGAATCGCAACAACCAGATTTAAGAATATGAAATCTGTTATATTTACTAATGCTATTGGAATAATTGTGATGGTGTTTGCTTTTTATACATTAACGTCCGGGTTGGCGGTGGCCGGTGTTAATATCGATTTTTCGAATAAGGCTAATGCTACACAAGCGGTTGCCGCGCCAAATAACGCGAATGTTCAGGTTGTTAATATGACTGTGGATTTGAAAGGTTATACGCCGAGCGTTATTAAGATAAAAAAGGATGTGCCTGTTCGTTGGGTTATAAATGGGAGTCAATTAAGTGGCTGTACGAATCAAATAATTGTTCCGGACTTGGGAATCGAGAAAAAATTGGTTAAAGGTCAGAATATAATTGAGTTTACTCCTACCAAACTTGGTACTTTAGGATTTAGTTGTTGGATGGGAATGGTGAGGGGGCAGTTTATTGTGGAATCGTAAATTGAAATTATGATTTATTAATAGGGAAAAGTCATAAAGTCATAACGGTGGTGCTTATATAACCCCGTTACGACATTAAGACGTTACGACATTAAGATTAGTTTATATGGCTACTAAAGATATAAAGATTGCGGGGATGGATTGTGCATCTTGCGCGATCAACATTGAGAAGACACTGAAAAAGACGGAGGGAGTACAGGATGCGAATGTAAATTATGCTCTGGGAAGTGCCAGGATTACTTTTGAAGAAGGAAAGTTAGATGATAAAAAGGTCGAATCGGCTATAACGGGAGCAGGGCATTACAGTGTTGTGCATGAGGATGAAGTTGTGGCAAAAAAAGACGCAAAGACACAGGCGGCTTGGCTTAAGTTTGTATATACGCTCGTTATTACTGTTCCGGTTGCATCGACAATGTTTTTTGAGTTTAAGCTTGGTGTGGATGTGGCCGGCGTTGATTTGAGTAAGTGGATTTTAGCTGTTTTAACATTTGTGACTGTGTTTGTTTTTGGCTTTCAATTTCACCAGGGAATGATAAGGCAGTTGAAACATTTTCAGGCCAACATGGATACATTGGTTTCGGTAGGTACTGGAATTGCTTTCTTTTATAGCATTTGGGCAATGTTTACGGGTGGGCATGTTTATTTTGAAACAGCGGCGATAATCGTTACGCTTATTTTGCTTGGCAAATATCTGGAAGCTAAAAGTAAGGGTAGGGCATCGATGGCGATCGAGAAGTTATTATCACTTGGTGTGAAGACTGCACATTTGGTTACGGATGATGGTGAGCGTGAAGTCGCAATTGATTCGGTAAAAGTTGGTGATGTTTTAATTATTAAACCGGGAGAAAAGATTCCGCTTGATGGGAAGATTATTGAAGGAGTGACTTCGATAGATGAATCGATGTTAACCGGTGAGAGTATACCGGTTGAGAAAAAGGAAGGTGATACAGTATTTGGGGCAACAGTGAATCAAACCGGTGTGCTTAGAGTCGAAGTTACAAAAGCGAGTGCGGATACTGTTTTAGCACATATAATTAAGCTTGTAGAAACTGCGCAGATGACAAAAGCGCCGATTCAGAAATTAGCGGATAAGGTTGCGGGGATTTTTGTTCCGGCAGTACTTATCATTGCGACGCTGACTTTTGCTGCTTGGATGATTAGCGGAGCCGGGTTAGAATCTGCGCTTGTGGCAGGTGTTGCGGTGTTAATTATCGCTTGCCCATGTGCGCTTGGCCTTGCAACGCCGACGGCGATTATGGTTGGGAGCGGGAAAGGGGCAGAGAGGGGGGTGTTTATCAAAAAGCCACAGAATTTGGAAATGGCACATAAGATCAATGCCGTGGTTTTTGATAAGACGGGCACTTTGACCAAAGGAACTCCGGAAATTGCGGATGTTAGAGTTTTTGGTACAAATAAAGTTGAAGTTGTAATGCAGAAAGCATCATCTCTTGAGAAAGATAGTGAGCACTCTTTAGCAAAAGCTTTTACCGCTTACGCGGATGATCATCATATGGAGTTGTCGCATGCATTGGGAGTTGAAGCTATAAAAGGAAAAGGAGTTAAAGGGAAAGTTGATGGAGAGGAATTATATTTGGGGAGTGGAAGGTTATTGGAAGAGTTAAATTTGCAGATGTCGGACAATGTTAAACAAGAGTTTGAATTGATGACCAACTCGGGTTATACGCCGGTGTTTATCATTAAAGCAAATGAAGTTATGGCTCTCGTCGGTGTCGCTGATAAAATAAGGGAAACATCTAAAGCTGTAGTCGCGGAGCTTGGTAAGAGGGGAATTGGAGTTTATATGATAACCGGCGATCATAAAAATACTGCGAATGCTATCGCGAAGCAGTTAAATATTACTAATATTATTGCCGAGGTTTTGCCGGAACAAAAAGCGGAAGAAGTAAAAAAGTTACAGAAAGAGGGCAAGCTTGTAGCTTTTGTTGGTGATGGTATTAATGATGCGCCCGCACTTGCACAAGCGGATTTGGGTATGGCAGTTGGAACGGGTACGGATGTTGCGATTGAGACCGGGGATATAGTTCTTATGAGCGGAGACCCGCAAAAAGTCGTCGAAGCAATCGATGTGTCTAAACAAACCTACTCAGCTATCAAACAAAATCTTTTCTTTGCATTTATTTACAATGTAATTGCTATCCCGCTGGCCGCGTTAGGGTTGTTGAGCCCGATGATTGCTGCAGGGGCTATGAGTTTGAGTTCGGTGTCGGTCGTGACTAATAGTTTGAGGATACGCAATAAAAAGTCTTAATCTTTTGCACCTTTCCAAGAAAGGTTAAAAATCATAACCATCATATCGTGTATAATTTGGTCTTCGATGATTATGCCAACGGGTTTTTCTTGGCTAAAGTTGAGGATGGATATTTTATTTGTACCGTAAATAGTAATTTCTGCTGGGTAGGGGAATTTGTCGGCAGAAACATATTTGCGCTCGGGCCAGATATTTTTGGGAGTGCTTTTATAGGTTATTTCTTTATATTTACGGTCTTCGGGAGTGTTGGGTAATATGACGCGAGTTGTGATTTTTAAACTGGCTTTTTTAGCCAAGTATTTTTTGCGTAGGTCAGCGGGTAGGAATTCAGCGATGGCTTTACCATTAGCCCAAGCCATTTGCTCGTAGCGTTTTTCGACATTTGTATGGTCTTCATGAATTCCTAAGACTTCCGGATATCCTTCGAAAAAACGTATTTTTGGTTTATTGGGAGTCAGACTAAACAAACCTTCCAATTCAGGAATAATCTTTTCGGCTTTATCGGCTGCGTCTTCGGCAATGCGGACTCGTTCTTTTGTATAACGTAAAAGTTTATTTGGTTTTTCGATTTGATAATATAGTTTGTTGCGTCGTTTTAATTCCGATACCAGTCCTTTTACAGCAAGATCAGTTAAAATTGCGTATGTTGTTGTACGGTTCATTTTTATAGCTTCAGCTATTTTAGATGGATAGGCACCACCAATTTCTAACAAAGCTACATAGATGATAGCTTCTTTTTCATTTAAACCGAGTGAACGGATTTCTTCTTTTAATAGCGTGGGTTGATTGCTTAATTTAGACATAAAATGATATTTTTTTCGGACAGAAATATTATATTGATAAAATTATAGCTTATTTTAGCTAAAATGTCAAGCTAATACTGATTTTTATTTACTACAATTAGTATTTTATAGCTAATATGCAAACAGTACATTGAATAAAAAAGAAAGATAGGAGCGAACAAAATGAGCAAATACGACGAAAATGTTTTTTACGTCTCGCTATATACCGGTCCGATTACTGATGAAATGCGTCAGTATAAAAAGACTTCTTATGTAAGACAAACAGCTTTCGACTTTACTCATCCGGTTAATAATTTTCTTTTTAATGTGGGGCTGCAACATGATGCATTTAAGAAAATGGTAGAACGAGGAGTGGTGGTAGTCGCCGATGAGGATTTGAAATATTTCGCACAAGATTTTATGAATGAGTGGTTTGAAGATATTAGGCGGGCAAAATCGATTAATCCATCACGCAGAAAGTTGCAATATGATAAGGAGGGTAGGCTGGAGGAAGTAAGTACGATGGAGAGATTTAAATGTAGCGTTAAGGCTATGTGCGCTCTCGCGGATATGGACTTTGAAGAAACTCTTGCAAAAATGCTTGAGTAATTAAAAAAATACCAACCCACTTGGGTTGGTTTTAAGTTTACCTGAGGCCGATGACAGCGAGATGTCGGCGAACATCTTTACCGGCACTGGCGTGGTTGGAGAAATATTCGCCGTTTGAAGATGCTGTGCAGACGTTGCTGATTTCGATGTTTCCTTCGGAGATTCCGGCCAGGAGAAGATTTTGCCGGATTTTTTCTTTGGGGTCGTACGTCGAAGCTTCTTCTGCAGACATGAGTTTGTGCAAGAGCCTCTTGTAGAGGTTGGTTGTGCAGAGTTCATATGCAGAGACGCTGATACAAGGGCCTACGAAACAAAGAATGTCAGCGGCTTGGCTGCCAAAGTAGCCGCGCATCATATTGATTGTGCGAGGGACTACTCCAGAGAATAGGCTGGCCGTACTGGCATGCATCAAACCAAAAACTTTATTTATTGGATCATAGATAAACACCGGGCCACAATCCGCGGGGCGGATGGTAATTAGGCATTTTTGTCTTTGGCTTATACAAGCATCAATTCCGCGGTATGCGGTTGGACATGAAGTGAATGTCAGCGGCCCTTTTTCGAAAGTGATTGCTTCGTTGCTGTACTTGTCAATTTCCGAATAACCTCTTTTAAAGATGTTCGGCTTTACTACCGCCACATTGCTGCCGTGGCGCAACTCCGGATTAAGGATTTGATAGTTATCAGGATTTACTCCAAGCTTTGCATAGAAAGCGCGATTGTTTTTATCCGCGTAGGGGTCGTCTTTTTTGTAAGACATGTTGCCGTCGGCGGCAGTTGAAAATCCAACAATGAGCTCTGAAAATTGTGAAAGGAGCTGGGATTCAGTTGCCATGTGTTATCCCTTTCTGTGCTGGTTTTGTAGCAGGAAATAGCAAAAAGGTCAAGAGTAGTAATAAAAAAGAACCTTGTTACGGGTTCGAGGTTCTAGCTGTTTTTGCCGCTACCTTCCATTGCTTTTGTGAAGGCATGCATGACATCCGGGTTGTCTTGAGGTTTGGCTTGGGCAACGGCACCAAGGAATTGGGCCAAGCCGGAACCACTGAAAGAGTGGTTGCCGTGTCTACTGTAAATGACTCGCCGTTCTACAGCAGAAACAAGATCGCCACAGATTTGTGTTCCGCTTTGTCTGTAGAAAAGTTTTTTTGCGAGTTGATTGCTAGATTCATCGAGATGCAGATCGATAGATGAGTAGTGCCTGCCACTCACATATCGATCTCTTGGTCTTGCGAGCGGATTTCGTAATTCAAGTTGTTGCATGAAAAGTGCGATTTGGGCCAATTCTGCAATCATCGGTTCTTTGTCGGGGTTATCCCAGATAAAGCGCAAATCCAGCCGGATATTACTTGCAACGAGTTGAGGAGTTTGGAGAAAAATACGACTATCAATCTCACAAAGATGTTTAGTTAGTTTTGCTGGTTTGTCTCCGTAGGATCTATCTTGTTCTTCATCCATTTCCGCCCAACCTATCATGGCAGAAAGATCGGGTACTCGCATGATATGCAGTTGGTACTGAAGTCGTTCGGTGTTTGATACCATGGGCAAGGTATCAAAGTGTTTGGGAGGATCGGGGGGGTACATCGGACCCGAATGTGCGGTGATGCTTCGGGCTACGAGCGTCGGAATCGGTTTTGTGATTATTTTTGATACGAATACGAATGTAATCCGGATTTTTGATTCCTATTGCTGCAAATTCTTCATCCGGAATTTCCGGAGTTGGTAAAAGCCTTCGAATTATATCCGCCTCAGCAACCATCATTTCTGTGGTGCTTAGACTTGAAAAATCGTCAGACATGATTTGTGTGAACTGATCAACTGTTGTCATGATTCTTTCCTTTTTTAAATGAGCAAAAAGCCCTATTTGGACATAGGGCATAATTGCATTTATATTGAGATTTGTCAATCCGTTATGAGTTGAGTTCTCCTTTAGATGATAGGAGGATGGCTATTGGGCGTGTTGAATCGAATTTAGCTAAAATTATGTTTAGGATAACCATGATAGGTACACAAAGGAACATGCCTACAATGCCCCAAATTGAGCCCCAGATTACGAGAGATGTGATGATAACAAGAGGACTTAAGTTTAGGGATTTGCCCATAAGGCGAGGTTCCAGGAAGTTACCGATGCTGATTTGAGTTGCAATGAGCAGAATTGCCAAGAGTAGAGCATGGCTGAGATTGAATTGGATAATCGAAAATAATACCGGTAAAATAACGGCGACTAAAGATCCAACATTTGGTATGAAGTTTAAAACAAATACAAGTACAGCCCAGAATCCGGCGAACTGGATACCCATGGAAAGCAAAATTATATAACAGACGATTGCAGTTAGAACGCTGACAAAGGTTTTAATTTTTAGATAAGTATTAATATCGGTAGCTATTTTATTGATGAGATCTTCGGTAGACCCGCGGCGTTTTTTATCGGGAAATAAAGCCTTAATTTTCCAATCAAAAGTGTGATATTCGAGTAAGAGGAAGAGAACATAAAGAATAATCATACTCATGAAGCCGGCGATGGTGGTGATGATGCCCGCGGCTGTTGTGGCGAGTGTGCCAATATTTATCCATTCGGATATTTGGCTGAAAGTGATTTTTTCTTCCAGATTGAAGCGTGTATTGAGATCTGTTATAAAATATTGAAATTTAGCTTGATATTTTGGAGCGGCATTAATAACCTCGCTGACATTGCTATTAACGAATCCGATAAATACCCAAGCAAGTACTAAAAAAGATAAAAGCGACATTATAAGTGCGAGCCAGTGGGGGAAATGCCAAGAGCCTATACGGATTTTTTTATATGCGCCGGTTAAAGCGATAATGATATACCAAATAATAATTGCTATAACCAATGGGATGATGATGGCTTTACCAATGAACAAGATGTAGAAGACAAGAATTAAAGCGATAAAGCCCAAAAAAAAGTTTTGCATATTCATAACAAGTTTATTGTAGCTTGAATAAAGCGACAAGGCAATCCGTGCATAGAAGTATAATATATACGATATATAAAAAAGCCTCGTTTTGAGTTTATCGAAAGACGAGGTTTCTGGATTTTAATAGAGGATGCGGTTGATATATTTGGGCCACCAGCCACGGGCGTTGAAAACGAGTTTGCTCACTCCGCAGTTATCGATTTCCATACGCCAGATTAGGTGGCTGTTGAAATCGAGAATGTGATGCAGGAGGCATTTGATAGCTAGGCCATGAGAGAAGACTACAACGTTAATGCATCTACCCGATTGCAGAATTTCGTCATTTCCCAGAATCGCTTCTTGTAGCCAAGCGGCGACTCGCAAAATTACATCTCTTTGGCTCTCGCCGTTGGGTGGGCGAAAGTCGATGCCCATTTCAGACATTTTGTGCAAAGCATCGGGAGTTTGCACTTCGTCACGTTCTTTGCCTTCCCATTCACCGGCAGAGTATTCAACGAGGCGATCGTCGATTATTACAACAGGTGCATCTTGCCCGAGGACAATGCTAGCTGTCATCTTAGTTCTTTCAAAGGGGCTACAATGGATTTGGTCGAATAGCACTTTATTTTTACGAAAGTGCTTGTAAAGAGCGGTCGCTTGATCTTCTCCATGCTGACTAAGCGGCGTATTTGCACTGCGCCCACCAATAAGGCTTGGATTAAGGTTCATGTGTGATTCGCCATGACGGATGAGGTACAGGCGGACTTCAGTTTTGGGATGCATTATTTAGCCTCCAAATGTGAATGTGCTTGGCTGTTTATAACAAAAAAAGACAGGAATGTCAACTGTAATAGTATCTCGTATCTAAGTATCTTGTATCTGGCAGAAGTATAAGACGAACAGCAACTGCAAGATACTTAGATACGAGATACCGGTTCGTTATAGTTGTATCACTTCCATCTCTTTTTTGCGCATTTGGTGGATGCCTTTTTCGATATCTTTACTTGCGAGAACGTGGCCAAGAATTTGGCCGGCTGTAAGATGGGGGAGGAGGACGTAATCAGCCCCGGCATCGTAGAGGATTTGCATTTCGCCCGTGCGGCTGGCGCGGACTATGATGAGAGGTTTCTTTTCATTTTTTCTAAAAGATTCAACGATCATCAAATTGTCTTGCAAATCGGGACTTGTTACAATTATTGCTTCCGCTTTTTTGATATGTGCATGCGCTAAGATTTCGGGGTCGGTAATATCACCAAATAAAACATGGTAGCCCGCATTTTTTAAGTGATGAACCACGTCGGGGTCAAATTCTACAATCAATAATTGATTTTTTGGGAGATGTGCAGCTATGCCAAGGCCGGTTCTATGGCAACCGATTAGAACGAAGCGTCGTTTGCGAATATTTTTATCTTTTGTTTCGTTTGCATCTTTGCGTTCGAAAATTGATAGAGGCTTTTTAAATAGATTGTAGATTGATTCTGACTTGATGATGAGGTAGCTTGAGATGGTGATGGTTATAATTGCGACTGCAGTGATAAGGGTTACGACTTTGGCATCGATATGGCCCAATTTTAAGCCAATGGCGGCCATAATGAGTGAGAACTCCGAGACTTGTGCCATTGTTAAACCGGCTAATAACGAAGTGCGTTTTTTATAGCCCATGAGACCGGCGAGGATTAAGACAATGAGCGGGTTGCCGATTAGAACAAATGCCGAGAAGGCGAGGATTGGCCAGCCTAAACCGCTAAAATCACCAAAAGCTGCGGAGGCGCCAAGTATCACAAAGAAGATGACGATGAAGAAATCACGAAGCGGACGGAATCGGTAGCTGATCTGCAAATGTTCAGATGCGTTTGCAAGTGATAGACCGGCGAGGAAACCCGCCATCTCAATGGAGAAGCCTAACCAGTTCATTATAGCGGCCATGCCAAAGACCCAGGCAAGGCTGCTAATAAAAAGTAGCTCACTGGATTTGGCGATGTGGTGAAAAAGTTTGGGTAGGAGATATTTACCAAGCCAAAGTATAATTACGGTTATTGCCACACCTTTAATTAATGTGAGGGCAACATTTATAACAATGTCTGTGTTGCCATCGCCTAAGCCGGATAGAATAATCAAAACTAAAATCGCGACAGCATCTTGAGCCAACAACATGCCGAGGCTGAGTTTGCCGTGTAGGCTGCGAAGCTCGTTATTATCGGATAGTAGTTTAACGATGATAACAGTGGAAGAAAAGGTGAGTGCAAGCGCGATGTAGAGGGATGTGAGCCAGTCGAAACCAAAGCCCCAGGCAATTAGATAGCCAAATAGGCTGGTAAATGCGATTTGTCCAAGGCCGAGCAGGGTTGCGATTTTGCCGACAATTTTTAATTGATCGTAATTTATTTCGAGGCCAACTAAAAAAAGCAGGAACATGATTCCAAGATCGGAAAAAAGTTTAAATGTTTCGTGGTCAGCTAAATTAAAAAAGCCGAAGGATGCAATTAAAACCCCGGCGGCCAGGTATGCCAAAATAAATGGCTGTTTTAACATCCTGGCAAATACACTTAATATTGTTACTAAAACTACCGTTGCGGCTAGTTCTAAAATGATGCCCTCCATGGGTTTATTATACCATAATAAACAATATCCAATAATCAAATTCCAATCATCAATAAATAATAACGATGCAGAGACGTCTCCGTTGGAGCGTCTTAACTAGAATAATCTTAATAACAATCTTATAAATCCAGTAAATCCAGAAAATCAAGTTAAAAAAAGAGCCCTGTGGGGCTCGAGATTAGGATTTTGCGATATTATTTTTATGTCTTGATGATTTTCTTCGTTTTATACGAATTGGAATTACAAGAATATTGTTCGGTTCTTCGATTATGTTGATTTCGTGAGAAGATTCCATTCGAATTCTTTGTTCTATGTTATTTGTGAGAGGTTTTTGATCATTTGAGTATTCGGTTTTTTTTGGGAAAAAAGTACGGTACGAAAAACGGAGTAGAAAAATAGCGGTTGGCGTGCAAATAAGGATTATTATTAAACAGATTATGGTGATTATATCCATTTGCACCTCTTTAACTTGGTAAGCTGCGATATGGGTTGGGGTTTTCGTGAGCAAGGCGTTCTTCGAGAGCTAAGATTTTGTAATTTCTGCGGATTTGTTCTTCGGCAATTCTTTCGTAAGTACTTTTTTCTCTAGCTAGTAGGACTCGGATGTTGTGATTCTCATACTGTGTAGAGATCTCGACTGGAGCATCTGTGAAACGAAGCGTTAATACAGTCTCTTTGCCACTTGCCAAGGCTGAGCTAAGCCCAATAAATATATAGAAGATACCAAGCGCGGTAGCCAGGCCATTGTAACCAAATGTGATAATTATGGTTGGTCCGTATACGAGTAGGGCACCGGATGCGGAAAGGCTTTTTATTGTTTCGTGATCCGACATTTAAACTCCTTTTATCGAAGTGTATGAAAAATCTATCATTTGTATTGAATATCGTCAATTATTCAGTTAACACTTTATATTTTTGATTTTTTACTTTATACTGGGTAATAATATGGCACTTACTATTACCCTGTTTATTTTAGGTTTTGTATTGTTGGTTAAAGGAGCGGATTTATTGGTTGATGGCTCAGTAGCTCTTGCAAAAAGATTAAGAATTTCAAATTTATTAATCGGTCTTACAATTGTATCTTTTGGAACTTCATTGCCAGAGATGGTAGTGAATTTATTTGCCAGTGCGAGTGGAAATACGGAGTTGGCGGTTGCAAATATTATTGGTAGCAATATAGCAAATATTTTTTTAATATTGGGTGTGGCGGCAATTATTATGCCATTATGTGTCCCTAAGGGTACAGTTTGGCGCGAGATACCTTATAGTTTATTTGCTATTTTGTTATTGGCTTTTTTGGCAAATGATAAATTTGTTAATGGTTCTGATGTGAATTTATTATCAACCGGTGATGGATTGATAATGATATTATTTTTGGGTTTGTTTATGTATTACATTTACAGGCTCGCTAAGACTGAGCGAAAGAAAAAATTTGTTCATGAAAAAGGTGGGTTAACTTTGGCAAAATCTTTGGTTTATCTGGCTCTGGGTTTAGGTGGATTGATTTTGGGTGGTAATTGGGTTGTTGATGGAGCTGTAGTGGTTGCTACTGCGCTTGGTATTAGTACCAACCTAATCGGACTTACGGTGGTGGCTATTGGAACATCTTTACCCGAGCTGGTCACGTCGGCAGTTGCCGCATATAAAAAGAATGCCGAGTTGGCTGTTGGAAATGCTGTGGGATCTAATATTTTTAATATTTTGTGGATATTGGGTTTAAGTGCAATTATCCGGCCATTGCCATTTATGGCATCATCAAATTTTGATATTTTGGTGGTTGTTATCGCAACACTTTTATTGTTTTTATGGATGTTTGTTGGGAAAAAACACATCTTAGAACGTTGGCAAGGTGTACTATTTCTTTTTTCCTACGCGGCATATATTATGCTGATAATTATTCGAGGGTAAGTTAATAGCTGTTGGCGGATAGCTGATGGCGGATAGCTAAATATGAGTGAAAAAATAAATTTTGAAGGATATGTTACGCCTGAGGGAGAAAAGTTTTCTTTTAGAAAAGATCTTGCAGATCAAGAGAAAAAATTAGAGGAAGCTAAATCCAGTGCTGTCAGGTGGTTGGCGAAAGCGATTAAGAGAACAGGAGAACGTTCGATACAGGATTAGTATGAGGAGCGAACTTGTTTATAAAGCTATTCCGGTTCCTGATCCGGCTTTTATTGCGGAGATGATGCAGATGCCAGATCCTAAACCCGAGGACGAAGAGAAGGTATTATCAGCACTTCCCAAGTTGCAGATTTTTTTTATAAAGAAACGTGAAGCATATAAAAAGAGAGATGCAAAAGCTTTTCAGATGGTTTTAGATGAAGAAATCAAATTCTTGCAGGATCTGGATGAGATGGCGTTACATTACTAATAAAAGTATCTGGTATTTTGTATCTAGTATCTGGCAGTTATTTATAAAAGTTGTTAATTGAATTTAAGTTATTACTTGGTGCAAGCTACGGGACGTAAGGTGTTCGGACGATTGACAATCTGTCACTTTTTTAGTTAGATGAATTAATAGGAGGTACTAAATGCCAAACGCTGAAGCTGAGCGTTTTAAAATAGAGTGGTTTTATGGCATGGAATTGTTCCTTAAAAGTAAGGCTGGAGAAATATTTTTAAACGATTTGCTTGGCAAAGAATCAGATCGCGATGAAGTTGAATATAAGGTTTTTTTGATGTTGCTGGAAACGGCGATAAAGGTTGGTTCGGATTTAGTGTGGGATACCGAGCAATCACTTACGCGCTGGCGCAGTTTGCATCGAGAGAACGCTAGAAATAATTATCTGGCCGGTAAATTTGCCCGCGATGATTTTTGGGATCAACGCAAATGGGATGATCGTTTTGAACAGTTGCATCTAAGCGCACAAAGTGCGGCATTGGTTATTAATCAAATAATCGAGGACGCAAAAGCTGTGCTTGAAGATGAAATTAGTAATGAACGTCAAACGCCTATAGTGCCTGTCGACGAAATAGATAGGTTGCGCTGTGCCAAGCCTAGCGACATGGTAACTTTGCAATGTGAGAATGACCCGGAAGCTATGGCCAGAGTTAGAAGGTATCTGGAGGAAATGGGGTCTGATCTGGTGCAGTCTCCAATATCCAGTAATCACGTTCCAAATTCGGATATAAAGCGTACACGGACAATTTTTCCTCCATCGACTATCCCACCGGGAAGTTTTGAGGCCGGAGTGAAAATACCCCAAAATAAAACACCCGTAATCGTTCCTTCAGAATCCAAGAGACAAGATGACTCGGTGATTGTTGTCTCTTTTGAGAATGATGAAGATGACTAAAAAATCCCACATGTGTGGGATCTTTTTTTATATCCCAGGAAACCCCGGGTGGAGGCGGTCGCAGAAAGGTGAAACTTCTCAGCAAGAAACCGTAACCCGGGGATGAATGGGCGGGTAGATTGCCATGATTTTCATTACTCTAGAAATATAAATAATAATCTGGCAAGCTAGCTTGCATGAGAATACAAAGCCTAAACCATTCAACCTATGAACTTCAATATCATATTGTCTGGGGTACTAAGTGTAGGAGAAAATGGCTAAAGCAATATGTGAAGCAAGAATTGCTATCAAGCCTCTTTAAAACTGTAAAACAATATCCAACACTACACATTAAAGCAGTTAATACCGATAATGATCATGTACATCTACAAATAGAGATACCTCCCAACATCGCAATATCCGATGCCGTCCAAGCCTTAAAATCACAATCAAGCCAGCGTATAAGGAAAAAGTTTGGTTTTATAGATAGAATGTACCTCGATAAGGACGGCATCTGGAGTGTTGGATATTTCGTTTCGAGTATAGGCTTGGATGAGGCAAGGATAAAAGCCTATATAGAACAGCAAGATGAAAAAGAAAAACCCCAGATGCTCAGGTTGTTATAAACGAACCGGAGAATCACGGGGCTTTGGATTGTCATGAAGTATAACCAATGGAAACCCCGGGTGCAGCGAAGCGGAACCCGGGGAGGATGTCATTTGCTGAGATGAGAACCGGGATTTACCAGGATTACCGATTGATTATTTACAGGATGTTTATTTATATTATAAATAAAACTACTTAGCAGGTGTAAGGGGTTTTTTACCTTTTAGAACTGCGATTATATTTTTGGCTGCGATCTCACTCATGTCGCGACGCGCTTCTTCTGTGGCGCTAGCGATGTGAGGAGTGAGAATTACGTTTTCGTAAGATTTTAATTCCATGTTATCGCGGAGGTCGCAATCGATTGCGGGCTCGCATTCGAAAACGTCGAGAGCTGCGCCGGCGATGAGTTTGGCTTTTAGTGCGCGAAGTAAGGCTTTTTCGTCGACAACAGGTCCGCGGGAAGTGTTTACCAGAAATGCTGTCTTTTTCATCAATTTAAATTCTTTTGTGGAGATCAAATGACGAGTTGATGGAAGTAGGGGAACGTGGAGGGAGATGAAATCGGCTTTTTTAAGCAGTTCGGTTTGGCTGACTTTTTTGGCACCCAGCTCTTTTTCCAAAGCTTCGTTGCGATACAGATCGCTATAAATTAGTTTCATTCCAAAGCCCTTTACACCACGGCGGGCGGCCATTGATCCGATGCGGCCTGCGCCAATTAGTCCTATGGTTTTTCCATGCATATCTGCACCGGTTAAAAGAGTGGGGGACCAGCCTTTGTATAAACCACGTTTGGCAAAATGATCTGCTTCGGGAATGCGTCTGGCTAAAGCCAGCATAAGTGCAAAGGTATGTTCCGCAACAGATTCGTTGACTTTATCGCTGGGAGTATTGGTGATGATTGTGCCGTGTTTTTTTGCGGCAGGAAGATCGATGTTATCAAAACCAACGGCAAAGTTGGCGATTATTTTTAATTTTGGACCAGCTGCTTTAAAAACTTCGTCGTTGATTTTGTCTGTTAGAAGAGACAAGACGGCGTCGCATCCTCTTACGCCTTTTAAAAGTTTGGCGCGGGGGATGATTTCATCTTTTGGATAAACCGTAACAGTGTGGCCTGCTTTTTTGAGCATTTTTAAGCCGGACTCGTGAATTTTGCGTGTGACAAAGATGCGCATAACAATTAATAAAGTTATTCTACATCGTACGTCGTACTTCGTACAAATGATTTTAAGTTATATTAAATAATCCTGTTAATTCTTTTTAATCCTGCGAATCCTGGTTCTGGATTTTATTTTTCTTTTATCAAGTTCAACCGCATGGGCGGCTATCCAGCGGAATGGAGGAAGTAGGAAATTGATGACCAGGAGAAGAATTACAAGCTGGGTCATTAGCCTGGCATTGGGAAAGAATTTATTTGCGATGTAGAGCGAAAGTGTGTTGTTAAGGTAGACGATACAAAGCGCGATTGTGGCTTTTTCGGAATTTGTGCGCCACCAGCTCATGAAGTAGGAAATGGCAACCAATGCCGACATGTAAATAAGCATTACGGTTACCAAACCGGCATCGCGAAAAGTAAGGGTGAGTGCGCCTTCGGTGCCAACTGTATCGGCAACTATTGTAGCGATTAATATTCCAAAAGTAATGATGGATATTTCACGCCACCAGAAATCATATTTGATAACAAATTTTGGCCTTTTTTGTTTTACGTAGGTAGCAACGATAAATGGCAAAACTATGGTTATGAATAGATTGGTAAATAATGATACAACCGGAATTGGAACGGCTTGGCCAATGGTGAGCCAAAAGACAAATGGTACCGTAAGTGGTGCGAGTAGGGAGGTTGTAGCGGTTATTACCAGCGCGAGGGTTGTTTTGCCTCCAAATAGATCGGCGATGAGGGCAATTGTCATGCCGGTTGGCATAGCGCCCAATATAAGAAAAGCCATTGCCCAATCGGGTGCAAACAACGCCAATGGTAGCCACATCAATATTGGTAAAAATATCAGCATGAAGCCGTTTACCATGCTAAGCATTTTCCAATCTTTGGCGTAGTTTATTATCTCTTTTAACTCGAGCCTGAGGCTGGAGCAAAAAAAGATAAGTATAAGCATTTGAGTTGTATATGGTGCCAGCGGATCAAAAAATCTTGGGAAGATTAAGCCCGCAATAATTCCGAATAGAACAACCATGATTTGGTTTTCGGAAAATATCTGTTTGAATTTTGTTAAGAAACTCATAATTTAATCTGTTTGATTTTACAACGGTTCATTTTTTGTGAATTTGGAAATTTTTCCAAGATTCCTACTTTGGCGCCCATGGTAGTAATAACTCCAATGCTATTATAAGAGCCGGTACAAAGACCTTCGTTAATGTTACCATTTTTTAGAAAAGAGGCTGTGAAACCACTTCCAAAAGCATCACCCGCACCGGTTGTGTTTACTCGTTTTCCGGGAATAGCTTTGGCGTGGAGTAAGATTTTTTCTTTGGGATTGTAAGCGTAAGCACCATTTGGGCCATCGGTGATAATTAGAGCTTGCTTGGGCAAGTGGCCAAGTTTTTTAATTATCTCGATAAGATGACGCGGAGGTTTTTCGGTAAGCAGAGCCGCTTCTTCGCGATTTACAAAGAGAAGATCCGTATCTTCGATAAAGGTTTTTAATTTTTTTAAGCCCAGTTTAAGTTCGCCATTACCGGGATTCCAGGCAATTTGGATGTTGCTGGATTTTGCTTTGTCGAAAATAGTTTTTACTTGGTCTAATTTGCCGCCAAGTGAAGTGAGGTAGAACCACGAAGGATTGATTATATTCCAATCGCATTTTTTTGTATCTAAAAAATTTGATGCACCGCGGTAGACTAAAATACTGCGATTACCGGAACCGGAAAGTAGGATTACGGAGTAGCTGGTTTGGCGCTTACTATCTGTTTGGATAAAATTGGTATTAATGCCGCGCGCTTTAAGTGCGGATTTAACCGCATCGCCGTTACTATCGGAGCCAACACGGCAAAGGCATGCGGTTTTAAAACCCAGTTGTTGAAAGGTAACGGCTGCGTTTGTGGCACCCCCGCCGGTTTCCAAGTAGATTTCGTCTAGTGGGATTTTTGAGCCCATAGGGAAGCAGGCATCAAAACCCGCCGGAGCGTTGGGGTCGGCTTTTTTATCGAAATGTTTACTTTTAATAAAGACGTCGCGCGTGCCTGCGCCGATTGTTAAAACGTCTAACCTTCCAAACCAGTTCATGGGCTTATTATATCACATCATTGTTACTAATTACACGTTTTGAGTTTATTTTTTAAGGAGCCTCTTGTTAAATACGCAAACCAAAAAGATTTCCTTAACTCTTGACAATGCTTATAAGCTTCTTTAGTTTGTGCTACTCTTTAATTTGTATGAAAAAGATAATATTTTCTTTATTCGCTTTGGTTTTGGGAAGTTTTACAATATCTCAAATAGCCTTGGCTCAAGTTCCTGATTACAGGACTGAAGTGGAGATGCCTCCATTACCCAGGGATCAACAGATAACATCCTTTGATGTTACGGCGACTTTAAATGAGGATCGCCTACTAATCATAAGGGAAGAGATAACTTATGATTTTGCAGATTTGTTAAAGCACGGAATTTTTCGGAATATTCCGGAGTCATATCTTAGAGATGGAATGAAATATAATTTGCATTATAGATTGCGTAAAGTTTTAAGAGATGGCGAGGAAGAGGAATATACGCAATCAAGATCCGGTGATATATGGACTCTCAAGATTGGTAGAGCAGATGTGGAAATTACCGGTGAACATGTTTATGTAATCGAATACGAAACCAGCAAGGCGATTAATTTTTTTGATGGGAATACGGAATTGTATTGGAATGTAACGGGTAATGATTGGCCCTTAACCATAGAATCAACATCTTTTAGATTATATTCACCGGCAGGAAGTGCTGCGTCGACAACCGCATTCGCTTGTTTTACCGGAGTCTCGGGATCGGTAGAGGTTTCTTGTGCAATGAAAGGTGATGAAGATTCGCTATTGGTAACTTCTGAAAGAGCGTTGGAATCGGGTGAGGGGATGAGTGTGGTTTTTGGTTTTGATGAGGGTATGATTAATGTTCCAACTCAAGCTGATAGATTTTGGGAGGCGCTAAGAGATAATTGGGTAATGGTGTTTCCGGTTATCGCATTAATTGCAATGTTATATTTATGGTGGACTCGTGGAAAAGATCCGGAACCGGAAACTGTAATTCCACAATACGAAATACCTCAAGGAATGGCACCGATTGTACTTGCAGGCGCGCTTGGTTCGGGTATGATTCCGCAAAGAGGAGTTACAGCTAATATAATAGAAATGGCTCGTAAAGGTTATTTGCATATAGAATATGGTACTGAGAAAAAACTTTTTGGCGAGAAACAAACATATACATTCATTAAAAAAAATCAACCGCCAAATTCCGCTCCAAAGTGGGATAAGGAATTATGGAATGGAATTTTTAAAGATGGTAAAAGGGAAAAATCTACTTTTGAGGATTTAAAGAAAGATTTGTTTTATAATGATGTACAAAGGGCGAATGGCGCGGCGGAAAAACAATTAAAATCATTACAAATATTTGATGCAAGCCCTTATGTTGTTCGTATTTTGTATATTTTGGGTGCCGGTGTGGCGGGTTTTGTTATCAGCCTGATTGGGATATATGCTCCAATTGGTATGGCATCAGGATTTGCGACATTTGTGATTGTTGCGGTTTTTGGTTGGTTTATGCCAAGGCGTACAAAAAAGGGTACTTCCATAGTTGCGGAGGTTAAAGGGTTTAAATGGTTTTTAAGTGTTACCGAGGAAGAGAGATTAAAGTTTCACAATGCGCCATCACGTACACCGCAACAGTTCATGGAATTCTTGCCAGCTGCAATCGCATTAGGTGTTGAGAAAGCATGGGCAGAGCAATTTAGGGATTTGCAAATGCGACCGCCGGATTGGGCCGAAGGAAGCGTTAGTGATTGGACCCCTGTATTACTAGCCAGTGCAATATCAGACATGGGAACCGCTTCGGCTGCGGCGGTTTACAATGCGCCATCACAAGCCGGTAGCGGAGGATCGGGTTTTTCATCAGGTGGCGGCTCTTCGGGTGGTGGTTTTGGCGGTGGAGGCGGAGGTAGTTGGTAGCTTTTAATTATCAATTAATAATTAAAGGTATCACTTATGTGATATCTTTTTTAATTAAAAAGACCCACAAGTTTGTGGGCTTTAGGGTTTGACGGCCTTGTGTTGGCCAGAGAGGTGCGAGCGGTTCATTTCTAGCTTTGCAGCCAGATCGCGCTTGCCGCGTTTTTTGAATTCTGCGATGAGCGCGCGTTGCAAAGCATCGCGTTTGAGCTTCATGACCAAGGGGTCGTTCGGCGAATAGTTTTTTGGGCTCAGGCTGAAGAGTGTCAGCAGTAATACCTTTCTCAGCATGTCTTCGTCTGAGATTGTTTCTTCACGAATGTACAATGCTTCTGCTGCATCGAGGATTTCGATATGCACTTTGTCGATACGAGGCCAGTGCTTGATACCGAGCACCTTTTGCAGGGCGTCGATAATTATGCGCCGACGCTCGTTTACCGATGGACTGCTTGGCTCTCTTTGATCGAGCGTCGCTCCGCCCACCGCTGCAAATGCGGCATCCGATATGTAGGGGGCGGCTCGTGTTCCGATCAGGGTGCCGTTTTCTTCTGGTGGCTTTATTTGTTTTACGCCGATGGATTCGATCGCTTTATCGATTTCTCGATCCATTTCATCGGGGTCGTAGTGTTCGGGTACGATGGTTTCGGTTCCAGTGAGAGGTTCGGCAAAAACCTCTTCGGAAATTTCAATCATCGGAGAAGATGGTGCCCTGGTAAAAGCCGTGTCCGGTTTGAGTTTGGCGGCGCCAAGTTCTTCGGGATCACCCAAAGCAGGCGCCTCTAGGCTTTTTTTACATCTTCTCCATCAGGTTGTGATGCAGAGATCCCCGGTGTTTCGCTGTCGTCGGGAGCTTCACCATCTTTACCATCCAGGATTTCGAGCTCTTCCTCGCCAAAAAGTTCCTCGGGGTTTTGTTCCGGATTTGCATCTTGGAATCCCATCGCGACTCCGGCTGCCTGCAAGATCGGGACCAAATCGGTTAGGTCTAAGTTGTCGACCAAGACTTGCAGTGTAACAATTTCGAGTTCTTGCTCGGCTGTGAAGGGCTTGCTCGCGGCTTTGCGCTCTTGTTCGAGGCGAGCAGTATCAACTGCTACGCGTTTTTCCATTGGGATGCGTTGTTGCCACGTTTCGCCTTGAATTGAGGCGCGCACATCCAGGTGAGTGAGGATAGGTTTCAGCTCGCCACGATATTGCAGAAATATATTCAATAAGAAAGCGAAATATTCTTTTTCGCGTGGAGTATTTTCTTCGATGATCCGTGCGAGTGATTCTTTCATGAAGTGTTTCCAATATTCGGAAACATCCATGTATACTACCAGATCAGTTGGGTCGAACGCTGTTTCGAATTCGGCCAAGTCGATATCGCCATCGTCGATAGCCGAGTCAATGAGACTGGCTTGAAAATTGGCATCCTTACTGCGAGCTGCTTTGGGGCGCAAGCCTGTTAACTCGGTTGTGACGCGCTGGCGGATATCCGGGCGCGATTTGAAGGCTTGCATGCGAGTTGTTGCAGGGAAGGCTTCGCGCAATTCAGTAAGCGTTAACCATCCGAGTTTGCTTTCTCCGTCATCAACATACGCCTCGAGCAACAATTCATGTTGTTTGATGAGGATTTGTACCATGGCTTGCAATGGAGCGGACTTCGCTAGAAAGTATTTCGCTTCATTTGCCAACTCTTCATCGGAAAGGTTTGCATTTGTGTGAATGAGCGGTTGTACCATTTTTTTACCTCCGTTTTTGTGTTATTTGGTAGATGAACATTGGCAGAAAATGAGATAATTGTCAAGAGTAGGATGTAAGAAAAGCGCTTATTTAAGCAAAAGAAAAACCCCATACAAAGAACTGTATGGGGCGCTCGAGAATTGAGCTTTGGGGGGAAAGAGTGGGGTTAGTTGGAGAGGGTCCAGATGTAGTCGAGGTCTTCGACTAGGTATCCGGTGATCCAATCGAAGGAGGTTGTGCTGTGTGGCACTTCGCTTAGATCGGACCAAATGAAGAGGCCAACACCGTAGCCGCCTCCAGGCTGTTGCACGTGCCAGAGGTTGGCATTGGCAACTTCGGGAGGCATGAGGCCGATATTGTTCACCAAACCACCGGTGATGTTTCCGGATCCGGGGTTGATGAATTTTGTGAAAACGTGATGGCCGAGGCCGCTTACAGTTACGGTTGCACGCAAGCTGTAGACGTTACCGTTACCATTCACACTTTCCTGGCCAGCGAATGCCACGATGGGAAATGTGCCGAGCACTGCCGGAGCGGAACTTGCAGAAAGGTCAGTGCCACTCGCCATATCGACCACGGAGTATTCATTGGCGGGGACTTGAACAGCCCCGCGATACAACCGGAAGTTGCTGAGGCTCACGCCCGTGTCCCATTCCAGGTAGAATGGCGTTTGTTTTTGCGCTATGGCATTGATGCCGTTCGCGCCAACTTGCCAACGTGCCAGTTCCAGTTCACCGTTTGTTAGAACGGTACTTACTAGTTGCTGGGGGGTGACGACGGGCTTGCTTTTACGCAGCACCATAGGATTAGGTGTTACGACAGTACTTTCGGTGAATGCAACCAGCGTATCTCCATTAAAAACGGAAAACAGTTGCAGATACAAGCTGTCACCGCTTCGCGGTAAATCTTGGCCTTGTATGCTGTAGGGCATTAGTGCTTGCAAGCAGGCACTAACGTGGAGATCGGCGGTTTCTCCGGGTTGAAGAGTTACCGATTCCCCGTTTACAAGCGGAGGGATCTGTGTTGCGCCGATCGGGTCCAGAACGCTCGTGCTCATCTTGAAGCTTTTGACTTCGGCGACGAGACAAGAAACGTTTTTCTTGCAACTAAATCCGTCTGTGCAGATCTCTTGCACGCCTACTCGATCGAATGTCACGGGATGGTTTGTCCCATTGGCAAGCGAGTAGACTGAAAAGATCTTTTCTCCACCCGTGCCGGCAATCAAGATATTCGATTGCGGAGTAGCTGCAGAGAGCTGAAAGCTCAACTGGTTTACTGGGACGTAGGCGTCAGCACCGGTATCTGCATCGCTATCAGTTTCGGCATCCGTGCCGGCGTCTGCTTCGGTACATGAGACATCGCTCAATGTGAAATAATTACCACGCACAGGGAAGGTGCCTTGCACTTCAACGTTTCCATCGAAGGTAAGTGCACTTTCATTTTCCAACTCGAATGCGAAACTGCTTGCAGATGCACTCGATGATTCAACTTGTGACCAATAGGCAAACATCAAGGATGTTTGAGCGGGGATTGTCATGTTCATGTTGTCGAACGTGACGTAGCCACTCGAATCCGGTACGCCTAGCTGAACGTAGTTTCCTGAGATGCCGCCAACTGCGAAGATGCTGTTGGGGCTTGTGCCGATTTTATGTAGGCGCAGGCTCTTGAGATTTTGATCGCTTTCGGAGGTGTTGATCACATTGAATGTGATAGCTGTCACATCTTCGCCATCACAGAGAATCTTTCCTACTGGGTTGGTTGCTGCCAGATGAACGAAAACGATGTTTTCGTTACCTGCATCACTTTCGAGTTGGCAACCCCAGCAACCTTCGTAAGTGCCGCTGGCTTGGCAAACCGTATAGCCGGTTGAGCCATCGTCACAACAGTTTGTGCCAGTGACGTGGCCGACCGGTTGATTGGGTCCACAGTTCGTTGCCGCAGCATCAGCTTCTGCTTGCGCATCAGCCTCGGCATCCGTCTCAACTGCCGCGTCTTCCTCGATGGAAGCTTCGGCGCCGGCGTCGGTTTCGGGATTGGCACAGCGGCACATATCGAATGTGCCGAAAGAGTTACAGACTTGATAGCCTGTGATTCCACCGGGGCAGCCGCAAATAGCGCTTAGGCCCGGGGTACAATTGTTATACGTGTCACCTTCGTTTCCGCCGCAACCGGTGAGGAATGTTGATCCCACGGCGACGAGTGTGAACAGAACGAGTGAAAAGATTCCAAATAAAATTGATTTCAACATTTTTGCTTTCTTTCCTTTTTTGCGATTATCGCTCTTCGAGCACTGCGGGTGTTTCCACTTTGCAGAACTCAGTACTCATAGCTGAGTTGGCATGTTGGATGGCGCAACAGGTACCAGATAAAAGTTCCCCTGACACAAGCTGGTGGGAATCACTGGGCAGGGCAGGGCGTTACCGGCGGGTAATGTTTCGCCTATTCGGTAGTTGAAGAGCGGACCAAAGCTTTGTGCTTTTGGTGGCGCCACCACATCGTAGCTGAACATCCAACAAGCCGTGTAATAAATCACAGGGCTCACGATGATCAGTGCGACGAGAAAAATCGCGAGATTTCTCAAGTCTTCTTTTTTCATATCTCTCCTTGTCAAAGATTCGAGGGATAATTCCCTTCTTATAAATCGAATATCGAATTTCGAACTACGAACTTCGATCGATTTGTAGGAAGGGAAGCCGAGGGTCACAGAATGTGAGTCGGCTAGCAAGGTGGGAAGGTGCGGAAGGTTAACGGTTGAGGCTGCTGGTGAGGCCCTTTTTGTATCCTTGGATTGGATAGAAATTAGGTTCGACCTTGAGCGCGACCTGGCGTTTGGGGGCGGAGTGGAAGAGTGCTGTGCACTGGCCGTTACCCGAACCGCATTCGATGGTTGTCTGCTCCAAGATTTGTTCACGCTCACCGAGGTAAGCGTCTCTTGAGGAGGCGACGGATGAGGTGGTGGTCGCGGAGCAACCGAGGACGGAGGTCAAAGCGATGGTGGCGGAAACGATGAGCAACAGTTTCATGTTATAGCTACCTTTCTATGGTTTTCAGAACAAGATAATATAGCATAAAATAGGCATTTTGTCAAGGGTATTATGCAGGTAATTTTGTTAAGATAAGCTAAATAAGGTTTATTTGTAATGTTTGAAATTACAGAAAAAGTCTTAGTACTTAGTCCTGGTAACTGATGCTAAGAGTGCTCAGTGGATAGGGATCGGTGGAGGAGAGGGAGTATAGTATTTGGCTCTGTTTAGCATAAATTTGGAAATAGCTAATAATCGAGTTAATCTTCAAATAATGTAAATCAAGGTTCAAGACAATTAAAAAACTCCTTGAGTTTAGGAGTTATTCAGAGAGGTTTTTAGGCGGAGGAGGGATGGATCGCCAACGTGGTGGTTTTTTACCCGGGTGACGGCGATTGAATTCGGAATTCAGCTTGCGGTAATCTTTGGCACCGCTGTCACCACGTAAGCCCGGCATACGAGAACGGGCTTCGGCGCCATTCATACATCTGCGCAGTTCGGTATCAGTAAGCGCACATAGATCATCATGAGAAAGATCAGGAATACATATTTCGCTGGCTTTACGATCGGTTTTTGGCTCGGGCTCGTCGGTTTTGTGTTTATCTAGCTTGTGAGCACTGGATGAGGGCATATATCACACTCCTTTAAAGAAGGTACGTTGCGGATTGAATTTAATCATTCTGGAAAGGTTGCGTCAATATACGAGGTTTGACATTTTGACTAAATTGAGGTAAACATCAATCTGTTTCAACAAGGAGTACTGGATGGAGACACAGAAATTTTCGCACCATCAAAATCAATACGAAATAACGAAGATGTCGAATGATATGATGCTTGTTTCGAGTAAGGCTTTCAGAAATAGCAATGGGAGCAAGCGCAATTATCAAGTCTTTGTTGCCGGAGGAAGAATGGCAGATGTGGATCCGCCCGGAGCCGGTTTGGTTTTTGTGCAAACGTTGCCTAATCACCTGAATTTGGAGTTTGGAGGAAAACTCTCCAAGTGTGCCGTAGCTTGTTCTTTTCAGCATGGATACGTTGAACTTGATTATACTCATCATGGAAAAGATAGGAACGACGCTAAATGTTTGGAGTTGTTGCTCCGAACCATGATGAACAATCCGCCGTCAGCCAAATCATTTGCCGCAAGTCGTACAAACAAATCTGTAACAAAGATTGATGCATTGGGTGATTTTTGGAGTTGGTTTTACTCGAAGGTTTCACCGGATTGGCTTAGGATGTGTATTCCACCTTGGGGAGAATCTCAGTTTGCAGAGCGTGCAGATCGCAATCAAGGTTTGCGATATCGTGATAAATATATACATCCTGCCAATACGTTGGTGTGCTCGAGCGAGCCTTGCTTGCACGAGGACTTGGTGGAGAGACTGTCCGAGTTGAACGCTTGTGATTTGAACGCTCAACGTTTTGTTTGTAAAGCGCCAAGTGTTACGGCAATGTACGAGGACTATCCATTCGATGGATCAACCGGCAAGAAACAGGATTTGTTGATTTTTTATCCGCTTACGGATGACAGACGAACTTACATAAAAGTTGTTTTGTCTTTCTTTGCACTGTTTGGAGTAAACGGATTCTTGGGTGAGTTTTTGAAAAAACAACGACTTGTCCTCCGGCCTGAATTGCATACGGCGTTTTGGCCTCAGCCATTCGCCTTCATAAAGCTTTCGACAACAACAGCAAACTATGATCGTACTTTGGAGTTGGTGAAGCTCGCACAGTCTCATTTTGCTGAATTAACTCCGGACAAGCAATTGAAATATGTACGCAATGTAGCTGCTGAGGTGATGCAAAATGTTGCCAATCCACTGGAGGTGATTCGTGATGAATGGTTAGCGGGTAAGGCAACTGACTTTCAAAATAGTTTCACCAAAACGTCGCTTGATGGACTTTGTTACTTGATAAGGGTTTACCTCTCAGAAACACATATGGGTGTGATAAGGGGTTTGCCTAGCGCACCTAAAGGCGTTTCAATCTTTGACGCAATCTAAAACTCCGCAGTTAGCGGAGTCTTTTAATATGAGAACCAGGATTTACCAGGATTACATTTCAAGGATTTACAGGATTATTTTATATATTTACCAAATATTACTAAAAATTTTTAGAATCACCGCTCACTATCCACTGGTCACTATTCATTTTCTATTAAAAATACTGTGTCTGCTGTCGCTAGGACTAGGACTAAGTACTAGGACTAAGTACTAAGTTTTTTTAGTTTGTTATATTTTTGTCGCTTTTGTTTTAAAGCGTTTTAGGATTGTTTGCATTTGGGATTTGGTTAGTAGGCTTTTTTGTGGACCAACTTCGTGGATGACAGACCAAGAATTTGCGGTGCCCCAGCGCAAGGCTTCGGGGATTTCTTTGCCTTGTAAGATGGCTACTGTGAAAGCTGCGGCGTAGGAATCGCCGGCACCGGTGCGCTCTTTAGCTTCACCTTTAAAGATTGGCATGTGCCAAAATTCTTTGCCTTCGTGAGCGTATGCGCCTTCTTTGCCATCGGTGATAACAATTGTTTTAGCATCGAGTTTATGAAAATCCTCGAGGAGATTTTTGATGGGTCTTTCTTTGCCATCCAATAAAAATTTAGCCTCTTCTTTGTTAAGAATGAAGATATCACTTTCTTTGATGAGGGGTTTTAGGTATTTTAAGCCTTTTCTAATATGGGTTGTTCCCGGTTGAAAGGCGAATTTGATTTTTGGGTTTGATTTAAGATAGGCGATTAGCTCTTTGTCTAACTTTTCAAATTTATCACCCATGGCGCTGTAATAGATCCAATTGGTTTTTTGTAATTTAGGTAGTTTGTATTTACGAGGTTTAAAGAAAAGAAGTTGTGTGCGTTCACCTTTATAACTTAAAAGAGTTGCTTCGCTGGTTTGCTGATTTTGGCATTTGCACATCAGTGAAACATCCACTTTTTCATTGCGTAAATGTTCTTTGAGCTGGTCGCCGGCGAAATCCTTTCCAACCCAGCTAACTAGTGCACTTTTTAAACCAAGGCGTGACGCGCTTACAGCAGCATTTGCAGAGTTGCCGGCAGCTGGCACTTTAATTACATCGCGAACCGGGATTTTTTCCGCATATTCCAAACAAAGCAGGCAACGATCTTTTTCGATGCTGCAACTGACTGTAGCTTCATCGATCATGTAAAAAATATCACGCAAGCTTTCGCCAATGCAGATGATGTCGAAGGTTTTCATGACTATACTATAGACTAAAAATAGCAAATGGCAAATAGCAAATGGCGGGAAGAGAAGTTGTGGTTTTATTTGAACAAAATAACAATCTTGTAAATCCTGTTAATCCGGAAAATCAAGGTAAAGAAAAAACCACCTTTGCAAAAGCTCGGGTGGTTAGCGTATGACTCTCCCAACGACGTGGGACATAAGTCCCGAACGCCATCGGTGGTTGCTGTGTGCTTGGGTTGATCTCCTCAAATCATTGTCGTGTATTGCTACAGCGACGTTCCTCCTTGATTGTCTTGTATCGCTACAATGACAATCATCTTTTTGCTGACTCGTTAACCGATGTCAGCAATAATATCTCTCCTCGCCTCATGCGATTGGCCTGTCCGACTTGCGAACAATGGTCAGGGGTTTTACGAAAGCGCGCCTGCCTTCGATAGTGTTTGGCTTTGCAGACACAGCATGTTCTCTCAAGTTTATAGCCTCGAAGTTTTGTGAAGAGGCTTTTTATTTTTGAGATCCCCGGGGCCGAACCACGGCCCCAGGACAGTGTTTATTATCACAAAATGACAAAACTGTCAATCCCTGCGGGTTATCTGGTATAATGTATTTTGTTATGAAACTGACACAAATTTTACCAATTTTCCTAATTTTAGCGATTTTTGGAGCGGGATGCGCTAATACTTCTAACGTCGCTCGTCCCACGTCCTACGTCATTGATCCTTGTGAGCTTGTTCAACAGGGGGAGGTTGATGCTTTGTTTGGGGTCGCCTCTACGATTATTGAACATGACACAGAGCCAATAAATGCTACGGGGCAGAAGCTTTGTGTTTATGATGTACCAAGCGATGATGCGGTTACCATGGTGCAAATTGGAGTACAAGAAACAAAAGATATGGGAGCGGGTTTAACAGCGGAAGATTTGTTTAACAGTCAAAAAGATTTTTTAGATGGGATTGTTGATGTTTCGAATATAGGTGATGACGCTTATCAATCAAGCATGGATTTTGTTGGTGGGGGATCGTTGTATTTTTTAGCTAAAAATAAAACCGCTTTAATAACTGTAGATGTGTCACTTGGTAAATTGGATCATGCGGCGAATCAAGCAGCCGAACAAAAGTTTGCAAAGCAGATATTGGAAAAAATTAATTAAATAACTTTGTTTTAATAACTAGTCTTAGTACTTCCTCCTACGCATAAAGCTATGGGGGATAAATAGTCGTAGTCTTAGAATTGACCAGTGAGAGTTGACGTTTTTTGGGTTTTATGTTTATATTTGTGGCGTAGGAAAATACCAGAAAGGACCTACGATGAAAAATTTTGCTTTGCGGTTAGGGCATTTGTTGGATGCGGCGACCGGAACGAAGGAATTCAGCGAATTCATGGTTAGTATGGAGGATGGCATCACAGCAGACTATGATGCGGATAAGATCCGTGATACTTGCATAGCTTTGCTCGAGACCACCAAACTGGATTCAGACCTCACGAAGTCTTTGAATCTCGAAAAGTTGGATCAGACGACGGTTGATTTTCTCGTTAGCGTGGCGTCTACCGTTGGTCGATGTGATTTGGAGCACATGAAGGAGTGCGCAAGTCATCGCTATATTTTGCAGGCGGCCTATGGCGGCCTATTGGCAGGACTGGCAGGAATAAATATTCGTGCATACAAACGCAAAGTGGATGTCCATGAGCAGATCACACAATTGCTTACAAATCTCTTCGACTTAACTGTTGATGAGGATGAGGATGTCATCTTTGCACGTGTTTGGTCTAGCTTAATGCTCGATCAGGAAAACATGATGTCTGTTGCTCGGGTGTTGAGTGAGATTGATCCGGAAAAGCGTCAGGCTGTATTGGAACGCACCGCGTCGCTCGCGTTTCAAAGCAAAGAGAAGCCGGACCCGCGCAAGCTCAGAGAGTTGGCGATGCGCGCCTTGATGGGTATGTAGTGTACTCGCTCGAACAATTGTTCGGGCTTTTTTTTATTTTCTGTTAATTGCTTTTTTTGCGGCTTTAACTATATTTTTTGCGCGCATGCCGTATTTGGTTATTAATTCGTCGGGTTCACCGGATTCGCCGAAGTGATTTGGCATGCCGATTGGTTCGATTGGTACCGGGTAATTTTGCGCGCAAAACTCGGCGACAGCACCGTGGAGACCGCCGGTGATTTGATGTTCTTCGATTGTGACGGCGCAGGCTGTCTTTTTTAGTGATGTTTTGATAGTAGCTCCGTCCAGAGGTTTGATTGTATGAGAATTGATTACTTCGGCTTCGATGTGTTGCTTAGCTAACTCCTCGGCAGCTAATAAAGCTTCATGAAGTAACGGTCCGCAAGCGATGAGAGTGACGTCGTAGCCTTCGCGGCAAACATAGGCTTTGCCAAATTCGAAAGGAGTTTTTTTAGTTGTGATAATCGGAGTTTTTTCACGGGCAAATCTAAAGTAGACTGGGCCTTTGAACTTTGCGGCGGCAAGAGTGCACTTGCGAGTTTCCTCTGCGTCACAAGGTGCGCAAACGATGATATCCGGGATTACGCGAGTAATTGCCATGTCTTCCAGAGCTTGATGAGTAGCGCCATCGGGACCAACGGAAACTCCGGTGTGAGCGCCAGCAATTTTTACGTTGGCTTTGCTGTAGCAGACGGAAACTCGAAGTTGATCCCAAGATCTACCAGGGGAGAAGACGGCGTAAGATGATACAAAAGGAATTTTACCTGCAATTGCAAGCCCGGCGGCAACACCCATCATGTTTTGCTCTGCGACTCCGCATTCGATGTAACGATCAGGATGAGCCTCGCCGAATTTTAAAGCGCGAGTTGATTCCGCGAGATCTGCTGTAAGCACAACGACGTCCGGATTTGTTTCGCCAAGCTCCAAAAGAGCATCGCCGTAGCCGTTACGGGTGGGGATCATCTCAACTGTTTTATATAACAAGTAGGGATTTAAGTAAATAGGTTTCATAGGGATAATAGTCCTAGTACTTAGTCCTAGTCCTAGGGGTGGTGTTAAGTTTTATGGATCTTGATAGGCCGTTAATGATACAGCCAATTTCGGTGGTTAATTTATAAAAATCTGAAAATTTATTGTCATTAAAGTAGTTAAAATCTAATCCGAGATAAAGCATGCTTCTAACTTCATTGCATGATCCATTAGAAATTGAGAGAAAGTGTATAAATTCTTTTTCACCTTTTCTGCCAAATCCTTCGGCGATATTATTCATGATTGATAAGGAGGCACGAAGTATTTGATCTTTATAATAATAATCGCGATTTTGTTTTAAATTAATGTATAGAAGCTTGTTTAACTCTCGAGCTTTTTGCCAAGCAATAATGTCTTCAAATCTAGATATGCTCATATTCATTCACTAGGACTAGGACTAGGTACTAGGACTAGGACTAGGACTAGGTACTAGGACTTTAGGTTGGTTATTGATGTTCACTAGTAATCTTGCCGCCAAGTGTACGTAGTTCGTGAAGTGCGATTTTGGCTTCTTCTTTGTTGGGTGGTTTGCCATGCCATTCGAATTTGTTTTCCATAAAGTCTACGCCTTTGCCGGGGATTGTGTGGCAGATAATAACTGTTGGGTTGGCGGCCATGGATTTGGCTTTTTTCATGGCATCTAAAATTTCGCGGATGTTGTGGCCGTCCACTTCGATAACAAACCAGTTAAAGGCTTTGAATTTATCGGCTAGGTTTTCGAGTGGCATGATATCTTCCGTGGGGCCATCTATTTGGATGTTGTTGCGATCGATGAAGACTGTAAGTTCGCGTAAGTTCATTTTGCCGGCGAGCATGAAAGCTTCCCAGCATTGGCCTTCGTCGAGCTCGCCATCGCCCATAAGGCACCAAGTGTGATAGCTGTTTTTCGTCGCTCGTCCCACGTCGCTCGTCCCACGTCGATTCATGCGGGAGGCTAAAGCCATGCCAACGGCTTGGGAGATGCCTTGGGCCAGGGGACCGCCGCAGGTTTCAATTCCGTTGTTATAGTGATTGTTGGAATGACCTTGAAGAGGGGAACCGAGTTTGCGGAGAGTTTTTAATTGTTTGTGGGGGATGAAACCGGCGTGCGCCAAAGTTGCATAAAGCACGGGGCAGATGTGAGCGTTGCTGAGTACTACACGATCGCGAGCAGGGTCGTTTTTCTTTTTAGGATCTAATTTTGCAACGCCACCCATGTAGAGTGCTGTAAAAACATCGGCCATGCCAAGTGGGCCGGCGGAGTGGCCGCTACCCGCGGCAAGTAGCATGTTGATGATATCTTGGCGGATTTGATTGGAGATTTTTTCGAGTTGTTTAACGGTTTTCATAACTGGGAGTATTTTAACATGGATGATGGATAACTAAAAAGACGCCCATTCGGACGTCTTTTTTTACCAGATGTTTTGGGTATGTAAAGCGTATACGATACAAATAACACCGAGTGCTAAGTTTGCTACAGGAAGTATCCAACTTAGCCATTCATCTGTGCGACTATATAGATCGCGTTCATCAAGTTGCATATTGCTGCCGTTTATTATCAAAAATTATTTTCCTCCGGAGTAAACGGTGATACTTGAAACTAGCAGAAATCGTGAAAAATGTCAATACTAAAAAAGACGCCCATTTGGACGCCTTTTTTATTTCGGGTTTAATTAGTTGATTACGCTAACGTTACCAACCATTGCTTCGTTGAATGTGTCGTAGAATTGGTATGAGCCAACCTGGTTAAAGGTTCTTTCATAACTATCTTTATACTCTAATGTGCCGGATTGGAAACCGTCGCCTTTTACAGTATGAGGCTTACTGTCTTGGTTTGTCCAAGTTACGGTTGCGCCTACTTTAACTGTAATGCTTGATGGAACGAAACCGGTCATTGTGTCGCCAATTGATATTGCGGCTTGGCTGCTGGTGAAGCCTTCGTTTTGTGAAATTGTATCAATTGAATTCATTACATCGGCTGGTTTGAAATCGGCTGCTGTTGCGATTGGGGATCCCATCTTATAGTTGATAAAGAAAGCATCCGGGAGATCGTCTATTTGTTTATTCCAATTGATGTTATAGAGGGTTTGTGCGAGTTCCTCACTGCCTACAGCTCGAAGTACTCCACCTACATCAACAACATATACAGTTGGGTCAGTTGTGATTTTAATCATTTTATTGCCCGGGCGATATGTTACATTGCCTCCAATCGGGATAGTGCCGAGAGTGCGGTCGTCGATTACAACGATGTTATCGAAGTTTTCGTACCATGTGAAATATGTTTTTTCGTTTGGGAAAACATAGCGTTTGCCGTCTTCAGCGAAATAGTAAACGGCTGCATAGTTTTGGCCTTTAATTAAAGTGCCAGGGTTGAACGAAAGCGCTTTGGCGCTCATTGGCATAAACAAACTTGCAAACATTGCAAAGGATGAGAATGCGGCGATAAATCTCTTTATCATATAATGAAATATGAATTATGAATTATTAAGTTAAAAATAACTTTTTAAGGATTGGTGACCATGATGGTTGTAGATTGCTCATCGGTTGCATCCATTGAATCTGCAGCACGGCCATAGAATGTGTAAGAACCGGTTTGGCTCCATGGGCCGACATTGAAGGTACAAGGGGCGGCTCCATCACAATGTTTAAGTATTTGGCGGTTTGGGTCAAGTATTTCCAAATATTTGATTCCATCTTGATCCGAAGCTGCGACTGTTACGTTAACCGTTTCTGTTGTATATATTGTGTTTTTATCCGCCTGAATTGTGGTTAATGGAGAATCGTTTTCGGATACGGTAATCACCAAGTCTTGGCTGCGATAGGTGCGTCCGATGTCATCGGTGACTACTCCATGAACGGTAACCGAGGTACCAACGCCACCATCCGGAGTTAAAGAATATTTACAGGTGCGAATACCGGATTCACAAACTGCTTTTCCTGCATTATTTACAAATATTTCTATTCTCCTAACGACAATGTCTTGTGCGTCTACTGTTACACCGGTTGATTGGCCAACTTTTACGTTGGTTCTATCAGCATAGATTTTAACTCCGCTAGCTATCGTAGATTCTTCAACGTTGATTTGTATAGATTGAGTATTTTTTGTTTGGTCTGTGAATATCACTTCTGCCAGAGCCGTGTAAGTTTGTTTATCTGTTATCGCGGGAATTAAATAGTTGGTATTGCAGAGAGTTGAATTATTGCATGTTGTTACGAGGTCAGTATCCATCAGGATTCTAATTTGTGATACGTTTGGTGCTTGGTTCGCATCTACTGTGAAATAGATTGTATCGCCGGGACGCGGTGAAGCGTCGTTCACACTAAAGCTTATTGTGTTTACAGGTGGAGGTTCATTGCAACTTGGGCAAGGATCAGGAGGTGGAGTGGTTGTAAGATTTTTATCGGTATTAATACTGGTTGCTGCGGCAGTTACATTTGCGGGAGTAAATTGTGATGCTACGGTGATAGGATTACCAAGCGTGTAATTTACAAAAAAGGTATCAGCAATATCGTCAATTTTTGTGTTCCAATCAACACCATAAAGTGCGATTGCAATTTCTTCAGTCTCGATGTGGCGCAAAACACCATTGGCATCTACAGCGTAAGTTTTTGGATCGGTGGTAATTTTTACCATTCGTACACCAGGTCGATAAGTTACATTTCCGCCGATTGGAAGTGATGCGAGGTCTGTGTCAGAAATGGTTTTAACGGAATCGAAATTGTTGTACCAACTGTAAAATGTTTTTTCGGTTGGGAAAACGTAGCGCTTGCCATCTGCGCCATAGTAATAAACGGCCGGTGTCGAGGCCTTGATGAGGTCGCCGGAAGAGATTGTTTCAGCGGCATTAGCAGCTTGTGTTGTAATAAACAAAGCAACGGCTAAAACAATAAAAGATGTAATGATTTTCATATGTACTCATTATATCACAAAACGCCATTTGTCGAACTACGAACATGGAATATGGAACAAAGCCCCCTTTAAGTAAAGGGGGATGATTATTAAAAAAAGACCCATGGGTCTTTTTTTAATAATCTGGGGGAATGTACTATTGTGCCGGTTCTGCCATGCCTTTATCTTTCCAGATAAAAGTTGCTACTGATTTTTCGCCACTTGGGTTGAAATCGGATTTGTCTGTGATGTGTGAACCTTGGCGGTAGTTGATGTAGAACGGATCCGGTAAATCGTCTACATTTTTTGCCCAATCAGCACCATAGAGTTCGATTGCAATTTGTTCGGTGGCTATCCAGCGCAATGTTCCACCTGCAGCGATCGCGTAAACTTTTGGATCAGTTGTGATTTTAATGAGTTTTACACCTGGGCGATATGTTACGTTGCCACCAAGAGGGATGCTCTGAAGTTCTAAATCGGGAATTGTTACTACACCCGACCAATCTTCACCATACCATGATTTGTATGTGCGCTCGGTTGGGAACACGTAGCGTTTTTCATCGGAACCGTAGTAATAAACGGTGTCACCGGAGGCTTTAATTAGTTGGCCAGGTTTTGCTGAGGCAATGCTAGCATTAGCTGGGAGTGATGTGGCGAATAAGCCAAGCATCATGAGGAAAGCGAATATACGCATACTTTTATAAATTAGGAATAAATTTAAATTGTACATAGTCCTAAGTACAGGGTCCTGGCTTCGAACTATTGCAGCGCCAGGACTATGTACCTAGGACTATGGACGAAAATAACGAAGTTATTTTGAGAGTTTATTGTATGCTGATTTCGGGTTGTCGGCAAGGAAGATTGTACTGCCTACGCAGAAACGTGTTGCGCCAGCTTTTTTAATATCTTTTATTGTAGTTTGATTTACATGACCATCAACAGCAATTGGTAGGTGGGGATATTTTTTATGCAAAGTGTTTATTGTTTTTAATACGCTTGGGTGGAATGCTTGGCCGGCGAATCCTGGTACAACTCCTAAAATTAAGATGGAATCTACATAATATTTATTTGCGCCTTTCTTTTTAGGTTCGCGTTCAATAAAAGGATAAATTTGTTTAAGTAAAGTACCTGGATTTATCGCAAGGCATGACTCGAAGTCGATATCATGAACTGCGCGAATCATCTCATCGTGATTAATTGGGACTTCCTCGTGCCAGATAATACGCGAAACACCGGGAAGTTCTTTCCAAGCTTCAACAATCTCCCAAGGATTAATAACCATGAGGTGAAGTTCGATGTTTTTAGGACCTTTATTATTTTGTAAATATTCGCGATACCAGGAACCCTCGTTTAACTTTGCCGGAGTTTCGTTATCTACAAAAAGACCATCCATGATATCGATTTGGACAGTTTTGGAAAGTTTTGACGCAAGTTTAAGCCGCGAGGTAAATTCGCTTTTCTTTTTGGTGAGGATTGCAGGGATGATTTCAAGCATAATATTTGCGTTTTGATTATCTGTTTGTTTGAACCCTCAGGGCATAGCCCTCCGGGCGGAGACTTGATTTACCCGATTAAGTGATTAACTTGATTATCCGTTTTATTCGTAGGGATAACCCTTGTGGTTATCCGTGCTTCGAATTTTTAGCACGGATAGGCACAAGGCCTATCCCTACAATAGGTTAATATGATCCTATAGTAATCAAGAAAATTTGAGCGTGAATCATGTTTTCATCCATAGGCTGATCCGCCTCTGGCGGAAATCAAGGTTCAAGACAATTGTTTTATCCGTCTTTTATGCCTAGTAGCTTTTGATGTTGGAGTTTTTAGAAAAACGTCGATTAGTTCCAGTGCATCTTTTAGTTTGGTGTTCCAGCCGGATAATGTCAAAACATTGATATCGTTGTGCTCGCGCGCGAGTTTTACCTCTTTTTTATCATAACCTTGAGCAGCACGGATGCCTTTGTAACGATTCGAAGCAATCGAAGCTCCAACACCTGATCCACATATAAACACCACCCGAATCGTTAATCCTGAACTCGTTTCAGGATCTAGTCCGAAACCATGCAACTGTTTAACCAGTTCCTTAGCAACTTTAGGATAATCATCGCTGGCGATTAGCTTTGGTGAGACGTCGACGATGTCGTGTTTTTTGGCCAGTTCTTTTTTGATTTGTTCTTTGAGTTTAAAGCCGGCGTGGTCGGCGGCGAGGAAGAGTTTCATAATAGATAGAGTATAAACTACAATCTACAAACTATAAAGAGTAAAAAAAGACTCACCAAGACATTGGTGAGTAGGTTTAGCTTGGCGCTCTATGTTGGGATAGAGTCATCACGGATCCATATGGTGAGATGGCTGTCAGCTGACTTTACGATGAACTCATGACCTGTAATGATACGCATCAAGGGCATGATTAGGAATTCGATATCTTTTTCATCTGGCGTTAAGCAAAGTATTTTGTTGTCGCCATTTTCTCGCCAGCGGATAGTTTGCGTACCTTGTTCTTCTGTCACGAATGACATGAGCAAGTAATTTCCGCCGGGATTGTGATTATGTGCGATTCGGGTAACTTTTTTGAGATCATCCAAACAAGAAAGTTGACTAGTGGGTGGTTTGGAAACACTTTTCATTTGTTTTCTTTCCTTCGTGAAAAGTCTTCGCGTTCAAAAGTGGTTTTGTCGCCATCCGTTATTGCTCTCTGGAATTTGAAACCGGTTATGATACTCATCATGGGTATGATTGCATCCGTGACCGTGTTTCGTGAACAACTGTAAATTTCTTGGTCGCCGCTTTTTGTCCAACGCATTGGTACCAGTTTATCTTTTGAGTCTCTCAGAAACATCTTGACCGTGTCGATGTCGTTTTGTTTTTGGTGAATAATTACAACGACATGTCGCAAATCTGTCAGTGTTGAGGGCTTCCCAATATCGGTCATGATGGCTCCTTGGCTTGAATGAGGCAGTCTTTGCGCCGCCAAACAAGCATGGGGCCTTGTGTTATTACCGGTACGAATTGTTCGCCGGTTACCTGTTCCATGATAGGAATAATGAGGATGGAAATGGAATGAATCCAAGGAACACTAAGTTTATCGTCGCCATTAAAAAGAATACGACCTTTACTTAGATTTTTTTTGCTTTCGCAACTGAAACACAGTGTATGATCATCAACAAAATAGGTAATGACTTCAACATTGCGCATCTGCTCGGGAGTGGGGAGTTCTTCGAAGTTGATCATGATTGCTCCTTGGCTTGTTAGGCGGCTTGCTTCTTGGTTTGTTGTGCTTGGTAAGTCTTGATGTAATCGAAGCGACAGAAAATACAGATGTTATCTTTGTCTCTGCAGACGGCAAAGCGTTGGCCTGTGACTGAATGCAATATGGGTAGGAGGATATGATAGATGAGAAGATAATCGTCACATATCAATTCTTTATCACCTTCCCAACAAAGTTCGATCAATTCACCTTGATCGTTTGAGCGATACAAAATGAAAGTATCGACTTTTGATTTCTCTCGTTTGAAGACTTTGATCAAGACGACTTGTTGAAGTTCTGGTAGAGAGGGGATTGGTAGGGAGTTCATACCGCTTGCTCCTAGGTGTAACCTTTTTTAGATTGTGAACGAACTTTTGTACGATGGGCTAAGATTACATGAAATAGGGGAAATGTCAACTATATCCTAAGTCGTAGTACTAAGTCGTAGTCGTAGTGGAGATGTGGTAGAGGATAAAAGATATTGAAATAAAAAAACACCGTTAAGTGAGAAAGAGATTTTATGAGAAGTTATTAATAGTTTGCATTTATTTAATGGTCGACACGATCTTTTGTTTTGGTGATTTTGGGTGAAGGTTGATATCGACATCTTCGCGGTACCAACTTTCATCACCTTGTAGGAATTTTTTACCGGTCATCTTTTCCAATAGAGGTATGATGATGTCCAGTAGAAAGAGGGGCATTTTGATTTCACCGCAATGAGAGTTGAAGATCCTTTGTGGGTCGAGAATGATATCGCCGGTATTGGGAAAATCTATTTTAACCCGCTCATGAGTTTTATCATCCAATGCTATGAATTGGAGAGCATAGTGATCGCAACGATCTTCGTATCGAACGCAGACAATCCGTTTCATTTGCTCTGGTGTGGGCAGGCTTGGGAGTTCACTCATTGAGAAGATCCTTTTTTGCTGTAAAGGTTGTTTGAACTATGTGCTAAGTTAGCAATTATTTGGGGAAATGTCAATACTTACAGCCTCTAGCTTCTAGCCTCTAGTCACGAGCTGCTAGAAGTTAGTAGCTAGAGGCTAGAGGCTGAAGAGTGTAGTTGACCAAACCTATTTTTTGCGCCAATATAGGTGCTATATGTCTAACCCTCAACCAATACCATCAGCTCGCCCGGATTTCCCGAAAATGGAAGAAGAGATACAAGAATTCTGGGATAAGAAAAATGTTTTTGAGCGTTCAATTGAAGAGCGACCCGAGAACAAAGCTTATACTTTTTATGATGGGCCTCCGTTTGCAACCGGTTTACCTCACCCCGGCCATCTTTTGCAGAGTACGATTAAAGATGCAATTCCACGATATTGGACAATGAAAGGTTATAGAGTTAATCGTGTTTGGGGTTGGGATTGCCATGGGTTGCCGGTTGAGAATCTGATTGAAAAAGATTTGAATTTAAAATCCCGCAAGGATATTTTGGAATATGGAATTGGTAAATTTAATGATGCTTGCCGTGCATCGGTTTTGACTTACGATCAAGAGTGGAGAAAATATATCCGTAGGATTGGACGCTGGGTGGATATGGAACATTCTTATAAAACCATGGATGACTCGTATATCGAATCTGTTTGGTGGGCTTTTTCCGAGCTTTATAAAAAGGATCTAGTTTATAAAGATTTTAGAGTTTCGATGTATTGCCCTCGTTGCGCAACTCCACTTTCGAATCATGAAATTACGATGGGGCATTCTTATCGTGATGAAAAAGATCCATCCATAACAATTAAGTTTAAAGTAAAAGGCGAAGATAATGTTTATCTTTTAGCGTGGACAACAACTCCGTGGACATTGCCGGCTAATACGGCAATTGCTGTTAGCCCGGATTTGTATTATTTGAAAGTATTGATCCCGGAGAAGAAAGAGATTTGGATTGTTGCGGATGAAAGGAAGGATGAAGCTGCTTAGGGAGTTTACGGAAAGTTTTAGAGTTAGAACAGAAGTTAAAAGGATCGGATTTGGTGGGAATGGAGTATGAACCACTTTTTAGCTTCATGGAAATTCCGGAGGACAAGAAAGGTTATAGAGTTGTAGACATGCCTTACGTTAGCGCGGAAGATGGAACGGGTTTGGTGCATACTGCACCGGCTTTTGGTGAGGAAGATTTTGAGGCCGCGAAAGTTCATAATTTGCCTGTGCTTTTAACTGTAGATGAATCGGGTAAGATGAATCCGGATTTGGGTGAGTTTGCCGGTTTGTATATCAAAAAAGCTGACCCGCTTGTTATTAAGAATTTGGAATCTCGAGGTTTGTTGGTTTCGAGCGGAACTATTGAGCACGCAATTCCGGAATGTTGGAGATGTTCAACTGCTCTCATGTATCGCGCGCAGGATGCTTGGTTTGTGGATGTGCAGAAAATTAAATCCAAGATGATTGAGGCGAATAAAAAAATACATTGGGTTCCGGAGCATATAAAAGAAGGTAGATTTGGCAAAGGTCTCGAGATGGCGCCGGATTGGAATATTTCCCGAACGCGTTATTGGGGTGCGCCATTACCTGTTTGGATTTGTGATGCTTGCGAAGAGCGTCGTGTATTTGGTTCTATCGCGGAGCTGAAAGAAGCTGCGGGTGGGCAGTTTGCTGATGATTTTGATATGCATCGTCCGGGAATTGATAATGTTGTAGTAGATTGTAAATGCGGTGGGAAAATGAAACGTACAGAGTTTGTGTTTGATTGCTGGTTTGAATCGGGGAGTATGCCATATGCGTCAGTACACTATCCGTTTCACGATGCGGAGACATTTGAATCGCATTTTCCGGCGGATTTTATTGGCGAAGCCCAGGATCAAACTCGCGGATGGTTTTATACGATGCACGTACTAGCTGTGGCGCTCATGAATAAACCGGCGGCTAAAAATATTGTGGTAACAGGAATGATGTTGGCGGAGGATGGGAAGAAGATGAGTAAATCCAAAAAGAATTTTACAGATCCGTACGAACTTATGGAAACTATAGGTGCGGATTCACTCAGAATGTATATGCTTATGTCTCCGATTATGCAGGCTGAGGGTTTGAATTTTAAAGATGATGAGTGCAGGCAGATTCAGAGATCTATTTTTGGTATTTTGTGGAATGTGCGCCAGTTTTATCTAACGTACGCAAAAGATAAAACGGTTGAGATAACGACACCGAGGAGTTTGCATGTTTTGGATAGATGGATATTCTCGAGAGTTGATGATTTAGCTTGCCACATGACTCGCGAGATGGATGGTTACAAACTCGCAGAAGCACTCCGACCAGTTAGACTGTTTGTTGATGATTTGTCGACATGGTGGTTGCGCAGATCGCGTGAGCGCATGAAGCAAACGCAAGATCCGGATGATGTGATTGATTCTCTTAGAACTTTAAAAGAAGTTTTGTTGACTTTGTCGAGATTACTAGCGCCATTTGCTCCGTTTTTTGCGGAAAAATTATATCAAGATTTGGAAGGTGAAAAGATGTCGGTGCATTTGGATAAATGGCCTAAAGCGGATGAAAATGCAATTGATATCGGATTACTTGGAGATATGCAATGGGTAAGAGATGTTGTAAATGCTGGGCTCGAACAACGTGTGTCTACAAAGCTTCCTGTGCGACAGGCTTTAGCATCTGTAAAAGTTGCAATTAGAGACGAACAACTTTTTGGTAGGGTTGCTGAGAAAACGGATCTACAAAGATTGATTGCGGATGAACTGAATGTAGAAAAAGTTGAAATTGTGAAAGCTGATGCATCGGTAGGTGATATATGGCAAGCGACTTTGGATACGGAGTTAACACCCGAGTTAAAACGCAAAGGTTTGCTTCGCGAGGTGGTGCGTCATATTATGCAGCTTCGTAAGAAAAGTGAGCTTACACCCGATGATCGCATCAAAGTTTATTTGGTGACAGAGGATATGGGCATGGTGGAGACGCTGAATACAATGAAAGATGAAATCGCATCCGAGATAAAAGGTGACGAAGTTTATATTGGTGCAGACTCGGATATTGCAACCGAAGCGGAAATGAAATTTGATGAGAATAAGGTTGCGATTGGGATAGTCAAAGCATAGACAAACCAAGTCTTAGTACTTGGTCATAGTCACAGCACGAGCCACTAAAAATGAATCAACCATAGAGACGCCCTGTTGGGGCGTCTTTGCTTAAATTACAAAATGGGTGTCTTTAGTCACTTTTTTTGCTTTTGTTGAGCCAAGATATTGACATAAATCAAAAAATGCGCTAAGTTTAAGTATTCGATCTTTTAACCGCATGGCAAAATACATGCGGTTGGCACATTTGAAAACAAAAAAAAAGGAGATGTCATGTCTTTGAATCGCGAAACACAAAAAGATAAAAAGGTATTTCCATTCGGAACCATTATTGGTGAGGATGGCAAAGATTCATACGTGATTCAGGAGGCTACGAGCTCGGGTGGTGAAGCGATTGTTTACAAAGCAATCGCCAAGAGCGATGGCCGCGTTGTGGCCTTGAAGTTGCTTTATGTTCTTACCGACCCCACTGAACTATCAAGGTTTTTGAGGGTTAAAGAGATTCATACTCGGGTACGCGGGGTTAACGTTTTACCGCTGCTGCAAGCGGGGATATTTATGGACGGAGAGGATAAATATCCCTACTTCGTCACCCCTTTCTTTTCCAGCGGAACAACGCTTCAGGATATTTTGAACAATGCGTGCAAGGGTTTGTCGCTCGAAGATAAACACGTTGGCACATTAATTCCGTATCCCGATTTGCTGCATTATGCTTTGCAGGTGGGAAATGGTCTGCTTTCATTGCATAGTCATGATGTAATGCATCGCGATGTAAAACCCTCGAACATTCTTATCGCAGGCGAAGGCACCGCGGCGATTGTTCGCTTGATGGATTTGGGCCTTTCAAAGCTTTTTAAGCAAGAGGCCGGTATTCCACAATACAAAGTGACTCAACTCGGTGACATTAAAGGCACGCCATCTTATATGGCTCCCGAATCCGTTGCCGGAAAACCCAGCATGTTGGCGGATATTTGGGCATTTGGCGCGGTTGTTTATGAACTGGTAACCGGCAGAACCGTTTTTAATTTTGAGAGCGGGAATATGCTTAGCATCATGCGCAAGGTAGCTGGTGGCGAATTGATGCCCACGCCAATAACCGAGTATAGCGAGAGTGTGGATCCGGATTTGGTGACATTGATTATGAAGTGTCTCGAAAACGATCCGGCACTCAGGCCGCAAAGTATGCTGGATGTTCTGGATGAGCTGAACAAGCTGCAACTCAAGTTGGGGCATGTTGCAAACAGCATGGCACCGCGGAGCTCTGAACACCAAATCGATCCGGGTGCAGAGACCATGGCTGCGCCTCAAACTCCACAGAAAGCGCTTTCTGTAAAGGATCTCAACCGCGTCTCCATGTCATCGCCATCGGTGGTGATTAGGGAAACTCCAATGGATCGTCACATGGTTGCTCCGAAGATCCAACAGGCAAAAACCGTGATTCGACCTGTAAGTGCCAATCGGAGTAAAACGAATCGCAGTTTTATTGGTCTGGCTGTGATGGCTTTAGTTGGTACTGTTATCTACTTTGGCTACACGATCTGGACGGACAACCACAGGAATGTAAACGAGATTCAACGCAACGCTACCGTGTCATCTCCGGTACAAATCGAGAGATTGGATGCACCTCGCGTGAATCCGCAAGCGCCCGCATCAAGCTCTGTGGCGGTTGCAATTCATGCGACATCTGCTCCATCGGCAACGATAGCGGTTTCTGTGGCTACCGTAACGGCTGAAAATACAGCATCCGCACCATCATCAACCAAATCTTTTGCCACTCCGCCGAAAACCGCAAAAACAAAGCGGACATACGGCGGAGCCGCTCCTTTACCTCAACCGGGAATTGACTACGTTCCCGGGAACGAGGGCTTCTAAGTAATACCTCCTACGAAAGTGGGAGGTCTTTTTATACCTTGATGTACAGGATTAATAGGATTAGCAGGATTGTTACTTAAGTATTTTGTATCTGGTATCTTGTATCTAGCAGTAGTTTGGTAACTGCTAGATACAAGATACAAGTTGCCAGATACTGGCGCGATACACTTGTCAGTTGATAGTTGTAAGTTTAAAGTATATAAATATGATAGGAATGTTACGTGGAGAGGTAATTGAGAAGACGACGAGTTTTTTTATTTTGGATGTGCGGGGAGTTGGATATCAAGTTAGAGCGCATTTGCGGATGTTAACTGATTTAACCGTTGGCGATGAGCCATCAATTTATATTCATGAACATATTCGTGAGGATGCACATGATTTGTATGGATTTGCGACTCGCGATGAACTGGAGGTTTTTGAGATTTTGATTAGTATCAACGGAGTTGGGCCAAAGGCCGGGCTTGCAATAAGCGGATCGGCAACGCCATCGGAGCTGCGCGAACGTGTGATGCGAAGTGATGCGGCTTGGTTTGCGACATTGCCGGGGATTGGAAATAAAACTGCACAGAAGATTATTCTTGAACTCAAAGGTCAGCTTGTAGAAATCGATGCAGAATCTGAAATTGATGCAGAACTGATAGATGCACTAAAAGGTTTGGGATATAAGGCTGCGCAAGCTAAAGATGCTGCGAAAAATGTGCCTGCTGATATTACGGATTCTTCGGAGAGGGTTAGGTATGCGCTGAAATTGCTTAGCAGATAGATGATAGTTAATTAGAATGATTTGTAGGGCAATACCTTGTGTTTGCCCGTGCTGTCGCTGAAGGCGGAACTAAAGTAACTTTATATTGAAAAAAACCGCGGAGTCGCGGTTTTTGAGATTTCTAACTTGGGTACTTCTTTAAACGATCAAATATTGACTCGTCCGCCATCCATTGTCGGTTGATTTCGTTTACTCTTTTTTGGTTGGTTAACGCTTGCTCAAATAACTTTCCTGTTGTTGAAAATTTGGTCCACAATTATCTTTTGGGAAGAGCAGGGCACTTGTATCACTTCCATAGAAGAAGAATCTGACTTGTGCTTGGACGTGCGGGTGTTCTCCACTTATTAATTTTTCAAATTTTTCATCAGGACCGATTTTTAGAGCTTGTTGTTGTTTTTGTTTAGCCAACTCGATGCTTTCTTCATTGTGCGGTCCGTTACCCAGCAATCCATGAGGACAGAATGATCCTGGTTGATAGGAGTGATAATTTGTCATCGAAGACACTTGAGTTAAATCCGGTTCTCCCAGAACGTCGTTGGGAGCAGGATCGGCATATTTTTTTCTAAAAATCTTAATTTCCTTCGCGAGAGCCAGTTTGTACTCTTTTGGATGTGATTTTTCGTTCCATCTTAATTTGTTCTCAAGAACATGATGCCAACATTCGGCGCCGTTAGGGCAGCATATTCTTATCCCGTATCCGGGGGATCCGCCCATAATTACTTTATTTGATATGGAGTCGCAAATAGGGCATTTAAAGACTTGCAAACTTCGAAAAGTATCACCTCGCTCGCTAGGATAATTGCGCATCCTCATGTCATATAGTTTGATTTGCTCTGTCATGCTGTGCTCCATTCTACCAATTCACCATTATTGATGAGCTGGATAAAAGCGAGGAGGGTGTGAATCTCCTCTAAGATACAATGTAAAGTCGTCGTGATTCCTGTTGTGGCTCAGACTCCTTTGTGTTTAGAAAAGTGCGAGCAAGATCGGTAGCTATGTCGCCAAAAAGTGTTTCAAGTTTTTGCGCGTTAGGAGCAAAGTTGGTCGGCGAGCTGCCATCGGCATTGTCTGAGATAGCACGGATGATTAGCCAGTTTACACCAAGTTTATGACAGGTTGCGGCAATTGCGGCGCCTTCCATTTCAACGCAAAGTCCTTGATGGTATTCGTGTAATTTTCTGCGCTGTTTTGCGTCGGCAATAAATTGATCGCCGGTGAGGATAGTGCCAATGTGAGTATTAGAGTGTTTAATACAAATTTTTTCTGCTTGCTTAACCATTGTCTTATCAGCGACCCATATACTTTTGTCATTAAATGGGATTTCGCTTGGGGAGTAGCCTAAGGCGCAAACATCTACATCGTGTTGGATTGTGGTATTGCTTATTACAATGTCACCAACATTAACGCTCGGATCGAGCGAGCCGGCCGAGCCAACATTGATGATTAGACTATCAGGGTTAACGATATCTCCAAGGCAAGCGAGGGCAATGGCTGCATTAACCTTGCCTACACCGGATTTGATAAAGGTAACCTGATCCAAAAGTTTTTTTGGAATAGTGCGCTCAATAGCGTCGATTTCTTCTTCCATAGCTGCGACAAAAATGATTTGTTCGAATTTTCTATTTTGCATTTTGTTATCCTTGTTAAGGTGCGTTTACTTCTACCAACTCACCAAAATGATGAGCTGGATAAAAGGGAGGAGCGAGGCTCCTCCAAAAGTTGATATTAGTCTCCACTTTCGACGGCAGAGTTAAGTGATTCAACAATATCGAGGACATCGCCGTGTTTTTGGCGAGCTAGACCCTCTTTATAAAGTTTTACAATGGCATTACGCGAATCTTTGAGAGCTACGTCGGTGAGAGTTCCGTCTTTTTTATAGATGTGCATGCCACCTATTGAGGAGGCGAAGCAATTGGGATAATTATAGATAAAACCCTCTTTTGATTTGAAAGGTACTTCTAATGTAACCAGAATTCCGTAACCGTCTGGATTTTTGATGATCCTACCTTCAAGTAACACGCCCGAAGAATGCGTTATTCTTATGGGAATATTCATACTATCGATGCATTTTTTTCTAGCGCACAGTTTAGCGCGAATAGCTCTTGTTCTTATCTTCCAGTCTTTAGTACATAATTTTTTTGCATATAGGGCTACAGCTTGTTTGCCTGCTTGCTGAATTTTTATTGGAATTAGACCAGCATTGAATTCACGCATGAGTTCGGCGTTAAAGGGATAGAAATCTTCTGCATCATCATTAGCAGCAAATAGAGGAGAGTAATATTTAATACCAATACGACCATCTTTTTCGTAGTAGCTAATTCTCATGATTCGCTCCTTGTTTGGTTGTCTAAAGTACTTTATTTATTACATTAAAAGACTATCCCAAGTAGCAAATACTTGAAAGTTTTTTTGAAATATGTTATAGTCTATGTTAATTTGGTGCTTTATTTAGCCAATAATTTACTATATATTTGTCAAAAATAATTGAATGAATTATTAGTTACAAGTTTATAAAGTAGAAAGTTCATCAAGAGTTATCTTGGTTAGCTCTTGATGAACTTGTTACTTTTATCTTTATGAACTAAATATTATGAACAATAATTTACTCGCATGGTTAATCTCAACAGGGCTCGACGATCAGCGTGCTGAATTATATCTCGCTGCTTTGTCGTTGGGTGAAGCATCAGCAAAAGATTTCGCGGAGGTAACGAAGTTAGGGCGCACAGCTGTATATGATAATCTTCGTGTTCTCGAAGAGCGGGGTTATGTGCGTACTTTGTATCAAGGAAAGCGAAAAGTTTTTATTCCTTTGCATCCGAAGGAATTGTATAAAAAGTTTGATCAACAGAAAGAGCAGCTAAAAGATTTGTTGCCGGATTTTTTATCTATTTACGCGGAAAAGGGGAAAGCGCCTTTTGTTCAACTTTTTACAGGGCCTAATGCGGCGAGGGAGATCTATGAAGATATTTTAAAATCCGGTATTGATGAGTATTTGTATTTCACTGATCCGCAATTTGCTTTTCAGATGGTGGATAGGAAGTATATAGAGAAGTGGATAGCAAGGAGAGTTGAAAAAAAGATAAAAAGCAGGTCGCTCAGAGTCCAATCCAAAAGAAAGACCGGAGTTAGTATCTTTGATGAAGAAGAGAAGTATTTGCGGAAGATCAGATCTTTGCCTACTTATGTTGATTTGAAATCGTCGATATATATTTATGGGAATAATATCGGTGTGATATCTACACAGAAAGAAGGAGTCGCGTTTATAATATATTCAAATGATATGTCGTTTTCTTTGAAGCAGCTTTTTGAGTTTATGTGGCAAATTGCTAAATAACTTAGGTAAAAGTTATAACGTCATAACGTCATAACGGAGCTTCGTTAAGAAGTTATGAACGATGAGCGAGATATGATAAAATGACCAGTATGTACATCAAAGAAGTTACAGATAGGATGGATTGGGAGGCGTTTCAATCGAGCCAGCCGTGGATGCAATTTCCGCAGTCTTGGGTTTGGGGGGAATTTAGGAAGTCGCTTGGTTTTCCTGTTGCTAGGTTTGCCTTTGTTGATAAAGAGGGGAAATGGATTATGGCAGCACAGGGTGAGTATCGCAGGAAAAAATTAGGTTTGGGATATTGGCTAACACCACGTGGGCCACAATTCCATCCGCGAATTCCGGAAGAGGATTATCGCGGGTATTTTGAAGAGTTTATACAAGAGTTGAACGGCAGGAGTGCTATACCGAAATCGCTTTTTTGGCGGATGGAGCCTTTGATTAATCAACAAAGTTTGAAAAGACATTTGCCGCCGCGATTTAATCGTACATCTGCAGTGAATCCTGTGTGTACGGCGATGTTAGATATTACAAAACCGGAGGATGTACTTATGGCCGGGATGCACCAGAAGACTCGTTATAATATTAAAGTTGCGGAAAAGCATGGAGTTGTAACTCGTGTAACGAATCATCCAAAAGATGTAGATAATTTTTTACGATTGATGGATGAGACGGCCGGGAGAGATGGGTTTACACAGCACGACTCGCCATATCTGGCGAAGACTTTATATACTTTGGCAGCTGCTCACATGGCACGCTTACGAGTCGCGGAGCTGAACGGCGCGATGCTTGCGGCGAATTTAGAGGTTAACTACGGAAATACTTATACATACTTATATGGAGCATCCAGCTCTAAGATTCGCCAGGCTATGGCGCCTTATGCTTTGCAATGGGATGCTATCCGCCAGGCAAAGGCTGAGGGTGCAAGGTGGTATGATTTTTGGGGATGTAACCCGGAGAGTAAAGCGACGCCTTTGTATAAATCAAGTTGGGAAGGAATAACCAGGTTTAAGATGGGTTGGGGAGCGGAGCGCAGATGTTTGGTTGGAACTTGGGATTTGCCATTTAATATCATGCTTTATCATGCAGTGTTTTTTAGGAGATTGATGAGGCCATTTTAACATTCCCCCTGCCTCGATATAAATATCGAGGCTTTCCCCCTTTCATAAAGGGGGCTTTGTATGAAGAGATTAATTACGAATGGTAGGCATATACCGTATGATCCGGAGTTGGTTTTGCTTGCTCGAGAATTGCGGAAGAATATGACCAAACAAGAGCGTAAACTTTGGTATGACTTTTTAAGACATCGTGAATATCAATTTCATAGGCAAAAACCAATATTAGATTTTATTGCAGATTTTTATTGTCCTGCTTATAAATTAGTAATAGAAGTTGATGGGGATCAGCATTATACAAAAATTGGCAAAAAAGCTGATGAAGAACGAACAGAATCTTTAAATAGCTACGGAATAGAAGTTATGAGATTTACGAATGACGATATTGAAACTGATTTTAAAGAAGTGTGCTCAAAGATTTTAAATCACACAAACAACAGCCCCCTTTTTGAAAGGGGGATTAAGGGGGAATGTTACTGGGATGCAGATTAATTTTGATACTAAAAATCGGAGCTACTAACTCCGATTTTTTAATTTTTACTCTTTGGATTTTTTACCAGCTTTCTTATCTTCGCCGCTTTCATCTTCTTCGTCTTTTTTGCGTTTGCGCCAGATAAGGAAAAAGATAAATGCACCAAGACTTGAGATGAGGGCTAAGAGCCAGAGCCAGTTGGGCCAGCTGAGCAAACCCAAGACTTCGCCATCTACTTTTTGCGCTTCGTCGCCTATGTTGTACATGGATTTGCTTTCGAGGGCGATTGTATTGGTACTATGTTCGTCGTAGATTTCATCTGTGCTTGTTTCCATGCCTAGGACGCGACCATTCTCATCTAATTCGTCGCTCGTCGCACGTCCCATGTTGTTCGTTGTTTCGTTTTCGGTGATGTCTTCGATACCGAGAACTTGACCGGCTGGTGTCGCTGGTTTGATTGGGATTGCGATTTCACCTTCGGTGCGATTTGGATCTGTGGGGAAAGCGTCATCTTTATCGTTTACGCCGTCTCCATCTGTGTCGTAGTTTGTTGGGCTTGTGCCTTGAGCAGTATCTTCCCAATCGAAAAGACCATCATTGTCGTCATCAGAATCAACAGTATCGTCTTGACCGTCGCCATCGGAATCGTGTGTACGAGTTGGATCTAAAGGATAACCATCTTCTGTATCGGGAACTCCATCGTTATCATCATCAGGATCAACAGTATCACCGATACCATCGTTATCGTTATCACCATCTACAAAGATTTGTACCTCGGCGTAGTTATCGCCCGGGTTGGGATCTGTAATGCTTCCATCTAACGCAACATTTAGGCTTAAGGTGTAAGTGCCGGGGGAAACCGGGGTCCAGGTGAACCAAACTTCTTCGGATGCTCCACCGGAACGTGCCGATAGAGATTTCATATTTACCAAGCTTGCACCGGCTTTGCAGACTGCTGTGGCCTCGGTGTCTACCGTGCCCAAGTTGTTGACCGTGCCGTAGAGTTTTACGGTTTGGCCTACGAGAACCGAAGTGTTGTTGGCATAAAAGCCTCCACCGGGAATACTTAGGTCGTTATCTGCGGCTAAAGCGGTTAATGGTGCAAGAGCAAGGCTGAGAGCTAGAACTAAGTATTTTGGTTTCATAGGATAAACTCAGTTTAGCAAATAATCAGTGTTCAGTGAACAGTGTATAGTGTTCAGTGAGAGGTGTAATGATTATTGATTTTTATCCATCCCCCAGATTTCTTTTTGGGCTTTGTAAGTGATTATGATTAAGCTGATTGTTGAAAGGATTAAAACATAAGGCAAGGCGGCGCCGATATATGTTTTGCCAAAAAGAATAATCATCGAGTTTATAAGTATAAAAACAATGCGGATTTCGGTGGGGCCAATGCCCATAAATGTTATGCGGAATTTGTCGCTGGCCGCGAAGGCGAGGTAAGAGTTGACCATGAAGGCGCCAAAGATAACCAGGACGAAAAATTGTAGATATTTTAAATTGTCGGGGAGGATGAGGGAGTAGCCGATAAGGATTGAACAGAGGAAAACATAATCTAGAAAATGATCCATGTAGTAGCCCCAGCGGATTAAGCCTTCGTTTTGATATTTGCCTAATGAACCATCTAAAGAGTCGGTGAGCCATTGCATGAATATCATAAAAGAGACGAACCAGAGCCATGCAATATTGTCTTTTGCGAGAAAACTAAAAAGGATAATGAAGATGCATATGGGGATCGTCATCAGGGTTAGGTGGTAAGTGCGAATCCAAATTGGGATTTTGGGAACCATCCAATCGATAAATTTACGTTCGGGTTTGGTTAAAATAGAAGAATCTACTTTTTTATCACCGGCGAATTCAGTCATATCTTTAATCGTACATCGTACTTCGTACTTCGTACAAGTGTCAGAGATGGGCTTGTCAAAATTGGTTTAGTGACGCATAGTTTTAGCCACACGCACCTCTAGCTCAGCTGGATAGAGCGCTTCCCTCCGAAGGAAGAGGTCAGACGTTCAAATCGTCTGAGGTGCACCACGTAAAAACCGCGAGAGTAATCAAGCGGTTTTTACGTGCCCCGTGGGGTGCAAAGCACCCTTTACGGGGCAAGGTAACTTTAGAACGCGGTCCACGTGGCGCTGCCATGAAGCAATATAATAATTAGCGAATTAATTTTACGGGGCAAAGCATCTTTGAGTACCGGCTTCACGTGGCATAGCCTGTAAAAAATCGCTATAAGTTAATTTTGGCGATTTTTTTGTGCCCCGCGTAAAGCGACTTTGTCGCCACGCGGCGCTGCCGTGATTCTGAATAAACGTTAATCTGATGGATGTCAGATTTACATGACAAAGAATCTTTAAGTACCGGCTTCACGGTGTCACGTGACGAAGTTTTACGTGACGTGGCGCAGCCACATTAAAAATCGCTTTAATTTAATTTTGGCGATTTTGTAAATTTAAAAACCGCCTCGGATAAGCACGAGGCGGGTTGAGTTTGCCAAAATTTTTAACCATACTCCGGAGTGAGTACGGAGGCGTACGACTGTGGAGCCGTGAACCCTATTAGGGCTTACGATGTTGCGACACAATAGACAGATTGCACCGCTAACATTTTAGATCCACCAGAACTTCGCCTACGCTTATGATTAACCTCACTCTGGAGAGTGAGGAGGCTTGGCAAGGCGATTTAACTTGCATCACCTATCTGAGCCCCCATGATTAGTGAGACTCAGCGCGTTACGGGGAGGCTTGTTCGAGTTTTTAACCCGAATTTAAGCTTGCCTCCACGATAACGCTTTAAGAGAAGTGCCGCTGGCTTCCGAATCCACGTCCAGTCCCATTTTGAACTTCTTTGTAGGAGATCTTGTGGGACTATCGTAGTTCCGTGCAGAGCGATAGATCGCAGAGACAAAGTTGCGTGCTTCGACTCGTTATGGTCTATCGGTCTTTTGGAGGCTTTGCCAAGCGGCTGAATTAGTACGTTGGCCGCACTCAGAAGTGAGCGCGGAGGCCCATGAGAGCTTTGACTCGTGAGCCCGGTTGAGCCTCATAATCGTAAGCGATTGGTGAGGCCCAGAGTGTTACAGGAAGAGTCTCGTTTTCGAGTTTAAGCTCGATGTACGGACCAACTCCAACGTAACGCTGAATGTGCCCACCAAGAGCGAGGCTCTTTGTAGGGCGGAGGGCAGCGATTCCACGGTACCATGAACCACTTTCGTGGCTGTGCTCGGCAAGAGCGAGCATGTACCCCATGGAACCGCCGGCCCAAACGTATCCACCACTGCGGAAAGAGCCGCTAGACTCCAATCCGGCGCCAAGACCCAGCTCGAGCTCTTTGATTGGAGCGAACGTGGGGCCTGCGTAGATCTGACCAAAATCCTTGGTTGCAGAACTGAAGGCAAAACCTCCAACTCCACTTCCTAAAGGCTTTGTTGCCATGGTGGCCATTGTCGGCGCAAGCTTGAGCTCACCCTCGACCTTCGTAGTGAGACCTTGTGCCTCGACCCAGGCATGCGTTTGAGCGCTTGCCGAGGAGGCGGTGAAGATCGCAATAGAAATGATGGCGAGGGTAATGAGCTTATTCATGAATATCCTCCAAAAAATGTTTTATTAGGTTATAAAGATCGTTTATTTCTACAAGCACAATATCATAAATTTGTAAATATTACTATCAATTCCTAGTTATTTTTGTAGATATTTATGATAGATTGCTTAAATATTTGACAATATAGCTAAAAAGTGCTAGAATAGAATTGTAAAAATATACAACAATTTTATGCAGAAAAGTCAATTGATACCATTTGGTTTAACGGAAAAGGAGTCTGAAGTGTATCTGGCATTGTTAAATTTGGGGTCGGCAAATTTGTATAATGTTGCTCAAAAGACAGGAATTAATCGTATTACATTGCCGGATGTATTGGATAGTCTTTTAAGTAAGAAGTTAATTAGAGTAAGTATAATAGGCAAAAGAAAGTTTTTTGTTCCAGAAGCGCCGGAGGTGATTAAGCAATTATTAAAGGATAAGGTTACGTCGTTTGATTCTTTATTGCCACAATTATTGATGGAAATGAATAAAGGATCAGTGAAACCCAAGATGGAGTATTATGAGGGAGTGGAAGGTATAAAGAAGGTTTTTCGCGATTCGCTATCAACTAAAGATAAAATGATGCTTGGTTTTTCGGGAATAGGAGCGTTGACGAGTAAAAGCAAAACGCTTTTGAATTTTTGGGAAAAAGAATATATACCAAAACGTAAGAAAATTGATTTTAATGTTAAATTGATTATTCCTGATGATGAGATGGGAAAATATTTTAAAAAGATGGATAAAACACATTTGCGTGAATCGCGTTTATTGCCGGCATCGCAATATAATTTTGAATGTGAGATTCATACATATGATGATATAACGGCTTTCATATCTTATACCGCAGGTGAAGAGTTTGCCCTTAAAATAAAAAGTGCTCCGATTACGAATACGTTGCAGATGATTTGGAAGATTGTTTGGAATCAAGGTTATTAAAAATTGTAATCTTGTTTCAGCTGGTGTATTTTATAAGATATGAAAAAGAGGGGATTGAAATTTAGTGATTATTTTTTAAAGGATGTTAATCCGGTGGTTCGTTTTCTTATAATATCGGATACGGTAATTATGGGGGGTGCCGGTTTACTTGGTCCGATATTCGCCATTTTTGTAACGGATTTTATTATTGGAGGTAATGAGGCTGTGGCCGGTATCGCGGCTGCGATTTATCTTTTTACAAAAAGTGTAATGCAGATACCGGTGGCGCATCTAATAGATAGAATCAAAGGTGAAAAAGATGACTTTTGGTTAATGTTTATTTTTTCTCTGTTAATCGCTGTAATTCCTTTACTGTATTTATATATTAGTACGCCATTTCAATTATACATTATTCAATTTTTTTTAGGATTGTTTACGGCGTTTACATTCCCAACTTACATGGCTTTGTTTACCCGCCATATTGATAAAAAGAAAGAAGGAACAGAGTGGGGAGTGTATTTTACTTTGGTAGATTTAACCAGCGCGGCTTTTGCGGCCATTGGTGGTTATATTGCAGTAGCTGAAGGTTTTGGAAATCTTATTATTGCAGTGGTTGTTATTTCACTTCTTGGATCTTTGTTATTGTATCCAATAAGGCCGTATCTTAGATTGAAATAATAAATTATAAATAACAAATAATAAAATTTGGAATAAAAAATCGCCCCTCGATTAACTCTGGGCGATTTTTGTATTTTCTTTTCCTTTAAGTCCAAGCATTTCCCTCGCTTCATCCGGAGTGGCTATTTCTCGCCCAAGATCGATTGCCATTTGTTTAACTTTCTTTACTTGCTCAGCATTACTTTTAGCGAGCACTCCTTTTTCTAGATAAAGATTGTCTTCTAGGCCGACGCGGACGTTGCCGCCGGTTTTGAGGGAGAGCTCACACATGGGAAATTGATGTTTTCCGGCGCCGAGGACGGAGAAGATGTAGTTATTGCCAAAGAGGCGGTCGGCTGTGGCCTTCATGAAATTAAAAGACTCTTCATCTGCGCCGATGCCGCCCATGACTCCGAAGATGAATTGGATGAAGAATGGGGGTTTAATGAGTCCACGTTCGGCGAAGTGTGCGAGGTTATAGAGATGACCAGCGTCGTAGCATTCGTATTCAAATTTTGTGCCAAATTCGCTGACTGTTTTGATAATATTTTCGATGTCAGTAAAAGTATTGCGAAAAACCATATCTTCGGATTTGGTTAGGAATTCTTTTTCCCAAAGATGCTTCCAATTGATGTCTACTTTAGCTGCGCGGGAGACGTTGAAGTTGATGGAGCCCATGTTTAGCGAGCAAAGTTCGGGTTGGAACTTTGTTACTGCGGCAATGCGTTCGTCGAGATTCATGTCGAGAGCAACGCCGGTAGTGATGTTTAAAATTGCATCACAATTATTGTTTATTTGCGGGAGGAATAGCTCGAAAACTTTTGGATCTGCTGTTGGTTTGCCATCACTTGCATCGCGAGCGTGGAGGTGGATGATAGAAGCGCCTGCGTTTGCAGCACCAATGCTTTGCTCAGCTATCTCACTTGGCGTCACTGGCAAGTAGGTCGATAAGCTGGGAGTGTGAATGGCGCCGGTTATGGCGCAAGAGATGATGGATTTCATAGGTTAGCTTAAAGTCTATCAAGTCCGTCAAGTCCGTCAAGTCCGTAAAGCCAGCTTGATAGACTTTTGACTTTATGAACTTTTTTTGTTTTTTATCAAAGATATAATTACAAAGATTTGAAACATCGGGAGCAACGTTCAAATTCGTATCATTCACGTTGCGAGTTTTGATATTTTTGGTTGTACCATCATCTTTTATAGCGAGGCATCATGTGACGTCAAGTTTACGTTTGTCGCTTATATGACGCGTATGTTATAGTTTTTTTGGGTAAAGGAGGAATATATGGTTGAGCCACTACAAGACTTTGAAAGCCTTGTCGATGAAGATGATACCCGCCCATGCTCTTTGAAAGCGTTCATGCAAAAGTTTGCTCGTGATTTAAATTCCGAGCATGCCGGTTTTATGGATGAACTTAGGGCCCCGATCTCGAAAGTGCTTCCATCGGCGCATATCGCCGCAGGAACGTCAGTTTATTCGGATTTAAGACTGGGCATACGCGAACTCACTTGGGTTCCATCGGGAATAAACATAATGGAGCATTTGGATCCGTTTTTTATACGATGGAAATTACCAAAAGGTGTGGAAACTCTTTTACACGATCATGACCATCAGTTGGCGGATCAAGTTGATTCCTCGCTGAAATCCGACAAAACCTCTCAATCGTGGGTTGCGACTTGGCCGTTAAAGGCTGTTCCCTCGAAAGAGCAGGAAAATAAGCAAAGCGGGTTTCAGCTAAAAGCAAGTCATCCCGATGTGGTAATTGTGTCATACATGATTGCCCGTGCTATTTTTCGGAATCAGGCTGTTCCTTTCGCATCCACCGCAGACAAACTTTTGTTTGCAAGAACTTGTACACGTGTCGGTGCTGATTATCAGATAGCTGTGGCATACGTGCCAGGTCGTGCGGTTTATTACACGGCATTCCCTATCGATGCCGAACGAAATACCTTAGTTGATTCGGGGTTGATTGGGATAACACTCGTTTTATGAGTCTAGTTCTTAGGCTCATTTTTTTATTTTTTTGAGATACAAAAAACCGCCTATATATCTAAGCGGCTATTGGAGAAGCTGCGCCACGTGAAGTCGGAATTTAAATACTTAGCCCCGTAAAATTAAATTCGCTTTTATATTTTATTGCTTCTTTAATCATGGCAGCGACACGTGGCAATAAAATCGCTTTACGCGGGGCACATAAAAAATCGCCAAATTTTACTTATAGTAGCGATTTTTGTAGAGGCGGCGCCACGTCACGTAAAACTTCGTCACGTGCACGTGAAGCCGTTACTTAAATACTTAGCCCCGTAAAATTAAATTCGCTATTATATTCTATCGCTTCTTTAATCACGGGGCACGTAAAAAACCGCCTATTTATCTAAGCGGCTTTTGTAGGGGCGGCGCCACGTGAAGCCGTTACTTAAATACTTAGCCCCGTAAAATTAAATTCGCTATTATATTCTATCGCTTCTTTAATCACGGGGCACGTAAAAAGCCGCCTATTTATCTAAGCGGCTTTTTACGTGGTGCATCAGCCGGGAATCGAACCCGGAACCTTGGGCTTAAGAGGCCCCTGCTCTAACCAATTGAGCTACTAATGCATGTTTCGAGGCTTATATTACTTAATTATAATAATTTAGTCAAGAAAAAACACGCTGAAAGCGTGAGTATTAGAAGGGCTCTTTTGGAATCAGACTACGTGCAATTTTAGTGATATTTAGCTCGCCAAAATGTCTTAAAACATCTTCAATGAGCAGCCGAACAATTTTTTGACGTTCCAACAGATCTGCTGAATCCTGGGTAATGGGATCCAGAAGATTTGAGGTTTTATCGTAGAGTTTCAAGAGACGAAACTCCGGTGGCAGAACGCGAATATCTTCCCAGCGCGATGATTTGCTTTCAAAGGTTAGGCTGCGTATTGCGTTAATTACTTCTTTGGACAAGTTTGGCGGTAAGTTGCCGTTGGTATCTTCCAAAACATCGTGATACAGAAGTGCTAAGGCACCGATTTGGCGCATATCCTCGCTAAGTTTTTGCTCGGTAACGATCGTGGCAGCACACCAGATTGGATGGTAAACAAATGGTGTTTTTCCATCCCAGTTTCTTGTAGCCTTTGTAGAATCTTTTGGACAATTTGCATGTAAAATTCCAACAGTTTGTATGTGCTGTAGCAGGTCAAATGTGCTAGCAGGCATATTGCGGCTCCCCGTGCAATGTACGATATATAAGGATTATCATGGGGCGTGATATGTGTCAAACAAATGTTAGTATTATTTTGAGGCCAATAATCAATAATGATAGGACTTTTTTGATATCGAGAGGTTATTTATATTTAACGAATATGTATTTAAATTTGTTTTGGCTATAGTGTTGACAAATAAGGTAAATAGGAATAAGAAATACGCAGTACATTCATAAGGGAAAGGGGAGTTAAGATGAGTACTTGGAAAAATCTAGCAGTTTGTTTGTTAGCGGTTGCTTCAATGATGATCGCGGAGGATAAAGTATATGCACAGCAATCAGCGAACGCTTGTTGTAGTAATGCTTATGTATATGCAACTGTAATGGTTGATCAACTTAGACAAAAATGCAGCACGGCGGCAGATCCAATGTCTCCCGAGCAATTAACGAGGATGATACATGAAAAGGTTCAAAATTATCGAGATAAAGTTTACAGATCATCTTCAATTGGGTTAACTGGAATGAAGTCGTGTTTTGGTGATAGGTCTATGATTGTTGAAACGGGATTAGGTGGTGCGGAAAATAGAATACAAATTGATCCGCAATTATGTTTTTCGCCTAAGGATTTAATTCCAATTTATGCGGAACAATTGAGTGCTGGATTGATTCAGTGTAGGGCTTTGCGATTTGACGTACCTTTGCCAGCCGGCATTACTTTGAATATGCAAGGGCAATTGCAATGCAATTGTTGTCAAACCGGGCAGTGTGGCGGCGTTCCGCCACCTCCAGTTGTAACTACACCTTCGCCTTGTACAACGCCTCCGCCTCCACCTCCCACAAACGATGATAGACCGCCACCCACAAAGGTTGATCCGCCGGTGCCTCCGCAAGTGCCAACCGAACCGATGTTGTCTGCTGGGCTTACCAACGCCATCAGGCCAAGTGATACTCGCATGACGAGTTTGCAAATGCCGATTGTGATGGATGGTGGTACGGCTTATGCTTCCGTTGGTGGTAGAATTAAGCCATATCTTCTTTCTTTGCAGGATGATTGGAAAAAAGCACAAGGGAAAAAGAAACCAATTGAGGCAATTAAGGGCGGATTGAATTTTTGGCGGGCGCTATGGTTTTCTTTTGGTGCGGCTCAGGGTCCAAAGTGGAATCAGGAAGGATCAGATACGAATAAGGCGATAGCCATCGGTTGGGATCTTGCAAATGAATTGGATCCAACCTTAGACGCTGGCATGAGTAAGTGTATTAAAGAAGCACTTGCTTCCGCACAAAAAGAATCACCAGATAATGCTGACAAGGCCGAAGATCGGTTCATCGTCTTACGTGATGCATGTTTGGATCAGGCTGGGTATGCGACATCACTTAACTTTGCTACTGCGAATGGCGTGCTACTGCGTCCGTCTTACGTCTTTGAGTTTTTACTCGGTAAAGGAGTGTCGCTAACAGCTTATACTAACTTGTACTTAATGAATTGGGAGTACTTGGATGGAAACTATTACACTCCCCTAGAGATTGGCTCGCAGTTTTCCTACGGAGCCAGCATTTACTCTGTGTTTGCTGACGGCTCGAGTACGGTTGCTTTTGGCGATAGGCCGGAGTTTAATGATAAACGGGATCATCTACGTTTTTCAGGCGGCTTTGGCGGTTCATTGGCGTTGTTTGAGGGAATGACCGCGACATTCGGTGTCAGATATGTTCCCTCCGCCTGGGAAGATAGCGGAGCCGATAGTGATGTGCGATTTATCTCGAGCATCGGTTGGGCTGGGAATGATGCTGCGGCCGAGTACATAAATAATCGTTGGAATGATGTTTCGCAAAAATTGCAGAAAGAAGAAGAGAAGTGACAACTCGATGAAGGATTTTCCTTCATTTTTTATTTAACCAACTCAGCAACTGTTTTGCTGATTTTGTATTTAAAATATCATTTTTAGTCGCCCAACCGCGACGCGCAATTGATTCACCGAGATGGAGAAGGCTGAAATGATCGGGTGAGTGAGCGTCTGTATTGATGACTAGTTTAACTCCAGCGCGGATAGCTGTGCGTGTCCATCTATCGTTTAAGTCCATACGCTCGGGCATGGAGTTAATTTCAAGGAGAACGTTGTATTTTTTTGCAGCTGCGATGATTTCTTCTATGTTAAGTTTGATTGCTTCGCGTTTGCCAATTAGCCTGCAGGTTGGGTGAAAGAGGCAGTGGACGTGAGGGTTGCTCATGGCTTTAATTATGCGCGCAGTTTGATCTTTCTCGGATAAACCAAAATGAGAATGAACTGATATGCCGACGAAATCTAATTTTGCCAAAGCTGCATCGGACAAATCAAGTTTTCCATCTTTTAAAATGTCGCATTCTGTACCTTTTAATATTTTAAATCCTCGTAGTTTTTTGTTGAGTTTGTCGATCTCTTTGCCTTGTTTGACTAGGTGTTTTTCGTCTAAGCCATTGGCGATTGTGAGTGATTTTGTATGGTCGGTGATGGCAATATAATCCAGTCCTTGTTTTTTTGCTGCTTTCGCAAGTTCTTCGATGGATGCGGAACCGTCGGACCAGTTGGATTGAACTTGGAGATCTCCGCGGATAGAACCATAGGGAATTAGTTTGGGGAGTTTATGTTTTTTAGCGGCTTCCAATTCATCTTCGCCGATGCGGAGCTCGGGCGGGGGAGTATCCATGCCGAGTTTTTTGTAGATTTGTTCTTCGGTGTGGCAGGCGACAATCCCCCGATTAAGCGCTTTGCGCTTAATCACCCCCTTTGACAAGGGGGCATCGTTATGGAGTTTGAATAAACCGTATTCGCTAAGCGTAAATCCTTTTTCGAGGGCGTATTGGCGAAGGAGGACGTTGTGGCGTTTGTCGCCGGTGAAGTATTGCAGGGTGGCACCGTAGACTTCGTCGCGCACAACTCTGATATCCGCGTCAATGCCAATGTGTAGGCGAACCGATGCTTTTGTTTTGCCTTTTTCGTGAACTGATTTTACTTGAGGAAAGCTGCAAAAAGCATCAATTACTTTTTGAGCATGGTTAGTGGTGGCGATAAGATCGATATCACCGCAGGTTTCTTGGCGACGGCGGATTGAGCCCGCGTAGGTGCAATGTTTAATGTCGTTAATTTGTGAAAGGCTGTCAACGATATCATCAGCAATTGGTAAAATGTAACCTAAGAGCATGCGGTTCGATGATTGCTCGTAAATTTTAAGTTGGCGGGCAATTTTATCTTGGCTTTTTGTGCCCCAGCGTGGGAGATTTTTGAGCTGATTTTTAGTGAGAGCTATTTTAAGATCGTTTATACTTTTTACTTTGAGATATTTCCAAAGTTCAGCGATATGTTTTGGGCCTAAGCCTTCTATTTGAGAGAGCTCGAACATGTCGACCGGGATTTCTTTCTTGATTTTAACGTAAGATTTGATTGTTCCTTTGCGATAGAACTCATCTATTTTTTTAGCGATACTTTCGCCGATGCCGGTGAGGTCTTTTAAAGCTTTGATGCCACCGGATTCCCAAGTTTGTTTAATTTCATCGCCAAGTGTTGCTACTGATTCTGAAGCTAACTCGTACGCACGAGGTTTGAAAGAATCACCTTTGATTGTGTGATAGATGGAGAATTCTAAAAGGATTTTACTGAGTTGGTTGCTTGGTTTCATGTATATATCGTACAACGTACTTCGTACTTCGTACAATACTAAAAGAAAAAACCCACGAGTGTGGGTGATAAATTATCGTTAACTTTGGATGTTCCACATACCCGGATTGTCCGGATACATATTCATGAGAATCCAACGATTACGAGAGACGAAATAAGTGCGTTTGTCATCTCCGCGGTCGATGTGACAGAAGCAAGCAACCTTTACATCGATAAGCTCTTCTTTGATTCTTGATTTGGCCGAGAGAAGTAAGTCGATTTCTTGCTCCAGTGTAAGACCTGCCATACCGCCAGCTCCACATGGCGCGTGGGTATAGAGGGCGACGGTGTCGATGCCTTTCAACTCCCTGGCGACTCGTATGTGCTCGAGTAAGACTTCGTCTTCACGATGAGGTGTGACGAGCGGGGAATTGGCTGGAAGAAGGAGGGCGCCTCCATTTAGTGCGATGGTATGAATGCGTGCCGTTGGCCTTTGTCCTTCAAATGAGTGAGAAAGATTGTTGAAAATATCCGGCAGTTGATCACCGTCGGAACAGGCAACAAGGATGACGCCCGCAGAAAGATCGAGCCGATGTGCATCAACATTTATCAAGATTTGTCGCTCGCGGAGCTTTGAGTAAGCTTGGCGATCTTCGTCGCTCAGGTGGCCCATATTGCCTCCGGTGGTAAAGGTGCGCGCGTATTAAAACACAAAAATAAAGAATGGTCAAGGGCCATTCTTTAAAATTCTTAAAATTATTACTGTGACTTTTTACGAAGAACAAAGAATCCATGACGAACATCACCGGGCTTTGCTTCGTGAGATTCTACAACCTCGAGTCCATTTTCATCGAAGTAATCTTTCCACTCGTCAAGGCTTTTATAATTATGAGGAGCTTCATCGCATATTTCCATGTTTACTTTTCGATCTATCTTTTCAACCATTTGAGCTTCTTCGGCACTGTTAGCTAAATCTTCGGCCAGGAATATGTAACCATCTTGTTTTAAAACGCGTTTGATTTCGGACATTATTTTTTCGTGGGTGTCTTTATCGATGTGATGCAAAACAAAATTAAAAGTAATGCCATCCATAGAATTGTCTTCGATGCCATCAAGGTGTTCTGCGCGAAAATGTTCTCCTAAATAACTTGCTGAATGAGCTAGATTTTCCAAACGATCTGCAACCGGGCTTGTCATATAATCGTGAGGATCTATACCCAATACTTCAGAACCGGGTAGTAGTTGATCGATTTCGTCCATTTCGTGACCTTTGCCGGCGCCAATACAAAGAACGCTTACACCCTTTTCAATGTTATTTGGTTTTAACACGCCGGGTTCTTTAAAAACTATTTTTGGTGCAAGATATTTTTGAATGCGAGCTTCCTCTATCATCCATTCGGTTCGTTGCCTAAGTGCCTTGTCAACAACTTCAAAACGGCTACCGAGCCGGATTAGGGATTCTCTTATGCCATGGCGGGTTGGTTTTGGGGATTTTTCAGGGTTTGGGGAATTTGTTGAGGGATTTTCGAATTTCATATGTCAAAATTATATCCGCATTTCTTGGCTTTGTCACTCTTGCCAAATTAACAATAATATCTTATTATATTGCCACATTTGAAGATTGGGGCGAGTGGCGGAATTGGTAGACGCACAGGACTCAAAATCCTGCGAGAGCAATCTCATGAGGGTTCAAGTCCCTCCTTGCCCACCACGTAAAAAGCCGCTTAGAATAATAGGCGGCTTTTTACGTGCCCCGTGATTAATGAAGCAATAGAAATAATAGCGAAATTAATTTTACGGGGCTAAAAATTTAAAGAACCGGCTTCACGTGGCACAGCCAATGAAAAATCCTTTTTGGGGGATTTTTTGTAATAACAAATAATTAAACTATATATTGACCTTATAATAGATGTGTGGTAAATAGGTTTAAGGAAAGGGCTATTGGGTAGTATCTGTATACGGTTCCCCATCCGTTCCATCTTCCTCGTTGGTTTGCCCGGTTGCTCTTTCCGCAATCTTGGAGATGCAGTTTGACAATACATTTTCGCCACCGCCCCCCCCTTGGCGAATAGTGTTGCCTGTTATCTCCGCCCAACTTGGAGTGGTAAAAACTTGTGTCCCGCGATCCCCCCCATTGCGGCCCAGGATTTTACCCCTCCAACTCTTACCCCCGACCAGTTCGGGGTTTTTTCTTGCCCAAATAACATGCAACATGTAACATGTACCAACTTGTAATAACCAATCATCAATATTACAATAATCAATAATATGAGTAAAAATAATGAAAAAGTTGATCAAAAAGCCATTACACCTCGCGATAAAGACTATTCGGAATGGTATCAAGATGTTGTTGAGCGAGCGGATTTAGCTGAGCATTCTCCTGTACGGGGATGCATGGTTATTAAGCCTTATGGTTATGCAATTTGGGAGCTTATCCAGAAAGATTTGGATGCAAGATTTAAAGCCAAGGGAGTCCAGAATGCATATTTTCCATTATTTATTCCTGAGAGTTTTTTAAAGAAAGAAGCAGAACATGTTGAGGGATTTTCTCCTGAGCTTGCCGTTGTTACACATGCGGGTGGAAAGAAGTTGGATGAGCCTTTGGTTGTGCGCCCTACGTCTGAGACGATTATTTATGCAACATACAGCAAGTGGATTCAATCGTATCGGGATCTTCCATTGCTCATTAATCAGTGGGCAAATGTAGTGCGCTGGGAGTTGAGGACGCGATTGTTTTTAAGGACAACGGAATTTTTATGGCAAGAAGGGCACACCGTGCATGCAACAGAGGAAGAAGCGGAAGATTTTACTAAACAGATGTTAGAAGTATATAAGGTTTTTGCCGAAGATATGATGGCTATACCGGTTATAACTGGGCAAAAATCGGAATCGGAAAAGTTTGCAGGTGCGGTAAGAACTTATTGTATCGAAGCAATGATGCAAGATGGTAAATCTTTGCAATCAGGGACATCACATATGCTGGGGCAGAACTTTGCTAAAGCTTTTGATGTGAAGTTTTTGGATGCTGATGGCGAAGAAAAGTATGGCTGGCAAACCAGTTGGGGAGTTTCGACCCGTTTAATTGGTGGTTTGATAATGGCGCATAGTGATGATAAAGGTTTGGTTTTACCTCCACGTTTGGCGCCTTATCAAGTTGTAATCGTCACCATAGGAGTAACAGAGGAAGAATTGGAATCGGTGAATGCGAAAGCTCAGGAGATTGCCGATCAGCTTAAAGAAAAAGGAGTAAGAGTAAAAATTGATAATCGCGATATGCGCCCGGGGCCAAGGTTTTTTGAATGGGAGGAAAAGGGTGTGCCGATTCGAGTTGAGATTGGACCAAAGGATGTTGCATCGGGTTCAGTCGTCGCGGTTAGGCGCGATACGGGAGAGAAGAATAAATTGACCGAAGAAGGTTTGGTTGATTCGATTACGGATACACTCGAGCAAATTCAAAAAGAGATGTTTGATAAAGCGCTGAAGTTCCGATTGGATAATACTGTTAGCATCGATGATTATGAGGAATTTAAAAATGTTATCGAAGGTCATTTTGTAAAAGCGCATTGGTGCGGTGAGGCTAAATGCGAAGAAGAAATTAAAGCTGATACAAAGGCCACGATAAGATGTATACCGTTTGATCAGGAAAAGGAAAAAGGGAAGTGTATTAAGTGTGGTAATGAGTCGGAGGGTAGAGTGATTTTTGCCAAAGCTTACTAAAAATTGTAGCTCTCTCAAAGAGGTTCTAAAAGAGCCTCTTTTAGTTTATAATAAGTATAGGGTGATTACAGCTAGACTTAAAATGTGTCAGAATATAGTGACAAAATGATAGGGTGGCATATTGACAAAAAAATTGTTTTAAGCAATGATAAACCTATAGCACTTTGGAGTAACCGATATGACCAAGCAAGAACAAGCTTTCAAGGCCTTTACGGCTTATTTGCGCAAGGCTAGAATTAGCCACGTGATTGGTATTATGCGATTGCAGGATGCAATTCGAACGCAATATCAGGAAGATGTTTTTTTGCGCGATCCGTGGAGCATTAAGAAATTGAGTGACACGGAAGCGGATATGGTTATTTTGGTAGTTGATTCTTTGGATGGTTCTTCCATTACCAAAAGAGTTCAAGATCAGCTTGGCCTTTCGTAGTGTTTTATCTCCCCGTATAGTTTACGGGATTTTTTTATTGGAGATGATTGCGCGAAACGTGTTATACTTTAATTAATATGTCGCGAGAAACTGTTAGATTGCCAAAGACGGAACAGGTTAGAAGTGAGCTTAAAATACGGGCTGATAAAGTGGTTTTGTTGTCAACTGAAATGGAGAAAGCGGCAACTCAAGAAGAAAAAGAACGATTGCAATTGGAGCTAAGCATTGCGCAGAAAGAATTTGAATTTTATAAATGGGAGCGTGATATAACAGGCGCAAAGAAAGGTAGCCGTTTTGGTGTGGATTTAAAAGATACACTAGAAAATATTGGTGTTGGTCGCAATGAGTCTGGTGAACTTTTGATAGAGCAACCGGAGGCGTTAGATAGAAATCATTTGGTAATGGTTAATATGGGTGAATTGGATAGATTGAATTCTTCAGGCGACCATAAACTTGGTGATGTTGGTTTGGAAGCTACTTATAATAGAATTCAACAAATTGTATCTCAAAATTTAGAGAAGTTTTTGGATGGAGAGGATATTGTTCAAAAGGTGCCAACCATGTTTGAAGTTTATAGAGTTAGTGGTAATGATTTTGCGATTGTTTTAAAAGATGTAAATGAGGAAATTGTAAAAAGGATTACAGATGGCCTCCAGGGGAGCGTGGAATTGCCAGAGGAGGATGGAGTGGAAGCTGTTCCACTTTCAGCAAATAATATTTCTTTAAGAGGTAGTTTTGAGGTTTTAAAATCAATAAGATCTGTTTTTGGATCGGAATTGGTAGGCGAGAATGATAAAGCTGATGCGGAACAAGATGATAGAACTTTGCTTATCACACTTCTTCGTGAGAGGCTTTTTACGATGAATGATTTTGTGAAAGTAAGATCCAGGTTGGAAAGAATGGTAGATAAACTAAAGAATCCGGATGGAGTGCCTGCGGAAAAATTATATAATGATTTTTTAAAGAAGATGCTGGGTACGGTATTTGCAAAACCGGGGAGTGATGCGGCGTTGGATTTTGGTGAGTTCGTCCAAGCTTTACGCGATAGGGGCGCAGGGTTAGAAGCTGGTGAAGAGAATGATCCGGAGTGGGAGAGGACGTTGTTTTTAACATCGCGCGATCAATCGATTGGTTCATTTCAAGATCGATACGAAATGAAAAGAAGGGTTGAGGTGGAATTGCAACGGCAGATTATTAATGATTTGCAAAAAAGAGCAGATGAACAGTTGATCGACATTTCGGAGAATGTACCGGAGTCGGTTAGGGAATCAGGAAGAGCAGAGTATGGACCGGAACAAGAATTGGCGGTACAGGAGTTTGAATCAGTTATGACTGATTTGGGCGAAACTGAAGGTCGTTTGATATTAAAAGGGTTGGTAACAAAGCAAGATGAATCAAAATTAAAAGGCGGAAGAGAGCTTCGTTTGGCGGAATTCACTTTAGAAATTGAAAAGTTAAAAAGAGATAGTTTAACCGGATTAAAAGAAAGGGGCATGTTATTTGGAGAGATAACTGAAAGAATCGAGAATAAAAAACCAGTATCAGTTATCTCAATAGACATGGCGTTTTTAAAGTTTTTTGATAAAGAAGGAGGGGGCAAGACGGGTGATAATGCGATTTTGGCTGCTGGGAAGATTTTAGATGCTGTAAAAAGAAAGTATGCAGATAAGGGTGCAGAAGCTTATAGAGTTGGCGGAGATGAATTTGTTTTTACGATAGATGTAGACGATGCAGAACTGGTACAAGAAGTCATTCAGTCTATACGTGATACAGCTTTGGAAGTGGGGCCTATTCCGGAATATAAAGGAGGTACCGGTAGGTATAGACCGGAGATGTTGCAATTTAATTTTGGGGCAAAGGGTTATTCAGAAGAAAATAATCCCAATATGGCTAATCCGGATACTTTGGTTCACGAGGCTGATGCCAGGGTTGAGGTTGATAAAGCGGTTAACCGTTTTGTTTTGTTATTACAAAGAGAGGATCAAATCCAGAGAATGCCAGTAGCAGAACGAAGTGCTGCTACGGCGGAACTCGATGTTTTGTATGCTTATTCGGCGAAATCGATTTTTGGTGCTGAAGGTAAAGAGAAGATTAAGGAATGGGCATTGGAATATCGATCTGGCAGTAAATCATTAAAGCGATTAACAACTGAATTAATAACTTATATCGCAAAGGGTTTGGAGAACAAAGGCAAGAAAAATTTTGAACGAGAAGATTTGGAGCATGTACTTTTAAGAAATGAACTTATTATTGAGATGCAACATGCGGAGATTTCTAAGTTGCGAGAAAGTTTGGAGAAAGCCAATAAGGAAACAGAAATCGATCATGAAAGAATAGCGAAGTTAAAGGAGCGTCTTATAGAGGCGGAAGTTGATAGTGATAAGGTTATACAATTTAGAAAAGAATTAGTCTAAAACAAAAACAGCGATTACTCGCTGTTTTTTATATCCCAGGAAACCCCGGGTGGAGGCGGTCGCAGAAAGGTGAAACTTCTCAGCAAGAAACCGTAACCCGGGGATGAACGGGCGGGTAGATTGCCATGATTTTCATTACTCTAGAAATATAAATAATAATCTGGCAAGCTAGCTTGCATGAGAATACAAAGCCTAAACCATTCAACCTATGAACTTCAATATCATATTGTCTGGGGTACTAAGTGTAGGAGAAAATGGCTAAAGCAATATGTGAAGCAAGAATTGCTATCAAGCCTCTTTAAAACTGTAAAACAATATCCAACACTACACATTAAAGCAGTTAATACCGATAATGATCATGTACATCTACAAATAGAGATACCTCCCAACATCGCAATATCCGATGCCGTCCAAGCCTTAAAATCACAATCAAGCCAGCGTATAAGGAAAAAGTTTGGTTTTATAGATAGAATGTACCTCGATAAGGACGGCATCTGGAGTGTTGGATATTTCGTTTCGAGTATAGGCTTGGATGAGGCAAGGATAAAAGCCTATATAGAACAGCAAGATGAAAAAGAAAAACCCCAGATGCTCAGGTTGTTATAAACGAACCGGAGAATCACGGGGCTTTGGATTGTCATGAAGTATAACCAATGGAAACCCCGGGTGCAGCGAAGCGGAACCCGGGGAGGATGTCATTAAATCTTTCACCATGTAAGTATTTTCTTCGTGATATCCAAGCAATCTGTAATATTCGCGGACGCCGATACCGGAGATGACGGCCATATTTTCGTATCCCTCTTCGATTGCAATTTCTTCAGCTCGGGCCATCAGTTTTCTGCCGTAACCTTTATGCTGGGAAGCGTCTTTATCTTGCTGGTTGATGTTTAGTGCTGTGCCGTAGGTATGTAGCTCGCGGATTTGGGCGGAGGTTTTTAATATTGGGAAGGCTTCGTAAATCCCCCAAATCGCACTTTGTGCGATTGTCCCCCTTTGACGAGGGGGCATTTCTAAAGCCGCGCTTTCCGCGACTATATGTTTTTTTTCGTTTAATCTGATTTGGATTTGGGAATCCAGATCTTTTTTTACTGCGATTAAGTTATGAAGAACTTCTTCGTTTGTGTAGCGGATGACTTTTAAACCTAAATCTTCTAGACAGTATGTTCGGGATTCATCGTATTCTTTTTTTGTTTCGTGAATTTTGCCATCAACTTCAATGATAAGTAAAAGTTTGGAACAATAAAAATCTGCGATGAATGAATCAATTGGTTTTTGTCTTAGAAAGCGAAAACCAGTTTGATCTTTGGATAAAATATCGTACCAGAGTTTTTTTTCAGCTAGGGTTTGATTGTTACGAAGTTTTTGAGCATCTTCTTTTAGCTGAGCCTTATACGGTAATAGTTCACCGTGTATCTTTAAGTCATCTGAGTCGAAAGCGACCCCCTCGTCAAAGGGGGACATTTGACGAGCATCGTCAGATTGGGGGATTTGCGGTTGTGGGAGACGAAGTCTGCAAAAACCGAAGACTGCGCTTCTATCCCCATTTTCGATAGAGAGGAAAACTTCTGTGCCACCCGCATTCTCATATCTTTCCTCGAAGAGTTGAGTTTTATCGTGAGTGTGATCTCCCGGGTACATGGCCAACTTCGCGACAACGTAGGCATTTGCATTGGATACCACGTTTTTTCATTTCGGTTTCGATTGATTCGCGGAGGTTGGTTTGTTTGTTGCCGTGAGAAATGTCGCCGGTTGGGAAATCACGGATGAGTCGAGAGACGCGACAGTAGTAGGGAATCATGGTTTGCATCTCCATCAAAAGTTCTCGCAAATCTTCGCCTTCGAGTGGTTTGAATTCGCCGCGCATGGTTTTTTCGTATAGCTCGGAGTTGGGGAGTACGACACAAGGATAGAGTTTGATCATGTCGGGGCGGAATCGGGGATCAGCAAATAAAGTTTTAAAAGATTCCAAATCGTCTTCGCGTGATGCGCCGGGTTGGCCTGGGAGAATGTGTACGTCGACTTTAAAAGCTGCGACTTTAAGTAGGGCGATAGCTTGCTCTGCGTCGGCGACGGTTGTGCCGCGGCCTGTTAGCTCAAGTACTCTGTCGTTGATGATTTGTAGACCGAGTTCAACGCGAGTAACTCCGAGTTTGCGGAGGTGGATTACTTCTTGGGGGGTGATGTGATCGGGGCGAGTTTCGATGGTGAGGCCGATGATGCGGTAGCGGGAGGTTTCGTTGGTTAACTGAGAATCCCCCAAATCACACTTTGTGTGATTGTCCCCCTTTGACGAGGGGGCAATACCGAGTTCGTTAGCAGCTTCGAAACAGCGGGTTATGAACCACTCACGGTAGTCCTCAGGGTAAGCGGACCAGGTGCCGCCTTTGACGATGAGTTCGATTTTGTTGGCCGTATGACCATTACGTTCCAATGCTTCGACGCGTTGTTTAACTTGTTCGTAGGGGTCAAAATCCAGGCTTAGAGCGCGAGCCGCTGCGGGTTCGCTAGATATGTAGCTTTTTGGCATACGATACTCTGTGGGGCAGTATACGCATTTGCCGGGGCAGGGATATGGTTTTGTTAGAACTGTGATTGGTGCGACTCCGCTATCTGTGCGAACATCTTTGACTCGGAGCGCGCGTTCTATTGTTTCGTTTTTTTCTAAACCTTCATTTATAAGTTCGCGATATGCTTCCCAGAGTTGGATAGAGGTGGGAAAAGCGTAGTTGGTGCCGGTGATTGTTTTGCGAATTACTTTCATCAAATCTTTGCGAGTCGGCGCAGCAAAAACGGCCAATGATTTAATCACAGCTTTGGCGGTTTCGAGAGGGGGTTTGATTAACATAAATTGGCTGATGGCAGATAGCTGATGGCTTGTTAATAGCTATTTGCTATCGGCTAATAGCTGGGTAGTTGGGTTATAATGACAGAAAAATGGGTTTTGATCAAGGTCTGAGTATTGCTCAAAAGTTAGAGATAAAGTAGGATGCGATTATGGAAAATGAAAAAATTAAACAATTAAAGATTGAAGTTGCGGATTTTTACGAGTCCGAGGGGAATGCTTTTGGGCATACCAGGCATCATGTTTGGGAGTTGATGTTGGATTTTATGGATCGCTTAAAGCCCGGGCAAACTTTGGTTGATGTGGGGGCTGGGAATGCGCGGTTGCTTGATGTTGTGCCAGAGGGAGTTGAATATATTGGAATAGAGCCGAGTGGATCTTTAAGAGAGTTTGCGATTCGACGACTTGAAAATCATAAAAGATCAAAAATGTTGGCAGGGGAGTTTCCTAAGTTGGATTTGCAGGATAACATCGCGGACGCTGTTACTTGTGTGGCTGTTTTGCATCACGTTCCATCTGATTTGGAACGACAAGAATCAATAAAAGAATTGCATAAGATTTTAAAACCGGGAGGTCAACTTATTTTATCGGTTTGGAATTTGCGATCAAAAAGATTTTTATCTTGGGAGATGATAAAACGTGCTTGGTTACGCATACCGGGATTTGAAGGAGGGGATAGGGGAGATCTTTATTACATCTGGAAAGCGGGGAAAACTCCAAAGAATCGCTATGTTCATGCGTTTACTTTAAAAGAGTTTAAATCGCTTTTTAATGAGATAGATTGGAAAATTGAAAGAGTGGGAGCTTATGATAGTCAGGGTTGGACAAGCATGTTTTTAGGAAGAAATTTAGTTGCAATAGTGAGAAAACAATAATCGTAATTTAGTTATAAAAAATAATCATGATAATCGAATAATCAAGTGAATCGAGGTTAAGACAATTAAAATAATTAAAAAACAGCCCTAAAGCTGTTTTTTTTGTTGTTACATTGATGGGTAGCTGGGTGTTGCCGGTTCGCTTGGAGTTTCCGGTTCCGGTGAAGGAGCTGGAGCTTCCATTGCCGGAGCTGCGTGCTTAGGAGCTTTGAGAGCATCCTTTAAGCCTTTGCCCGGTTTAAACTTTGCAACACGTACCGGAGGGATTTGGATGTGCTCGGTTGGGTTTTGTGGGTTAACACCGGTGCGGCCTGCACGTGTGCGAGCTGTAAACTGGCCAAAACCTGCGATTGTAACATCTCCATCGCCTACGAGCTGGGATGTGACGATATCAACGAATGATTCGACCATATCCTCGGCTTGTTTTTTTGTGACGCCAACGCGATCGGCGATCACATTGATGAGTTCTGCTTTGTTCATAGTAAAAGGTTAGTGGGTTAATCTGCATTCATGTTATTGGATGCAGAAGTATTTATGTACTAAGTATAGCACAATTTGGCTTAAATTGCAACCGTTTCACGTATTTGGTCAAGCTTCAGTACTTTGTGAGTGTTAATATCCAAGCTGACAAACAAGCCATTAATCTCGGCTTCGCCGGATTCGGGGATTTTGTAGGGGGCTGTGGAATCTGCTAAAAATCGCTTAATGGAGCTATTTTTTTCGAAACCGATAACAGAATCGTAGGCTCCAACCATACCCACGTCTGTAAGCTGAACAGTGCCATTTGGCATAACTCTGAGGTCGGCTGTGGGCACGTGGGTGTGGGTGCCAAACACTATATTGGCTCTACCATCAACATAATTGGCAAAGGCGTTTTTTTCGCTGGTTGTTTCGGCGTGGACATCTATTATGATGATAGGATTTGATGATTCAGGGATTTGTTCTTTCCAAAAACGATCGAAAGTTAGGAACATTGAAGATGGATCCTGGGGCATGAAAAGCTGGCCTTGCAGATTTAGTATGCTGACCCGTATATTTTTGATGTTGAGATGAATCCAGCCGATACCGGGGAGGTTTGGGCCTACGTTGGCAGGGCGGATTAGGCGACCCGACCATTTAGGATCATCTAAAAGTTTTATGCCTTGCTGGTTTTCAAAAACATGATGACCCGATGTAAATACATCAACTCCGGCATCTACGATGTCTTGCATGGTTTTAGTTGTGATGCCGCGGCCATGTGCCAAGTTTTCGACATTGGCGATTGTGAGGTCGGGTTTGTATTTGAGTTTAAGATCAGGAAGTTTTTTAGCGAGAGCTTTGCGACCGATTTTACCGATGACATCGCCAAAGATGAGGAAGTTGATTGATTTCATACATGTCTTGAAAAGATATACTTAATTTCTGTTCAAGACATGGCACAAGTAAGAGATATATAAAGAAACTTGTGCAATAGAGAGAGTTTAGATAACCCAGATAGTCAGATTATGGATTGTGTCTTTTTGAATCGATGTCTGATACAGCTTCAGAATGATCAAATATAACAGTTCCATCAGAACTTACATGGTAAGACTTGCGTTTTACCGGTAAGGGGTTACAGATTTTTGGTTTGGGAATTTCTTTGGAAATTTCCGTTTCTTCTACGTTTATATACGAATTTTTTTCAACCATTATTATACTCCTTATATGTAGATAGCCATTTTTTGAAAAGTGCGGTATATCTCTTGATTTTATAATAAAGTCATTACGGCTATGAGTCAATTAAAAAAACCGTCCGGAGGTTTTTGGACGGTGCTCAGGTATTTATGAACCATTGCGCGCAGAAATGTGCTTGGTATACCAAATTACCTTGGTAGAAAATTCGTTCGGAGCCGGTTATGGGGAAAGTTTCGGATTTTTGTTCGCATTCATATGCCATTGTTTGATCTACGAAATTTTTTGGTCCTCTTACTTGGTGTTTTGCGGACGGTTGTCCGATAGCTTTTTTTAGGAATAGCAGCATGCCCAACAGAAATCTTTGCATGTCGATTAAGCGATAAAAATTGCTAGTAGAACTTGCAAGAAAGTGGCCATGGTGATTTAAGCACCATACAAGGATTTTATTACGATAGCCTATTTCTATATATTCGGTACGATCCAATCCAGATTGAAGCAGCGTTAGCCGGCTTCTGCCATCATCGTGAGTTTGACCAGAGAAAAATTGCATTTTTGGTTGTTTGAGTTTGCAATTCCCGTTTACGTACAATTCTTGTCGTGCGGATTTAAGGAATATCAAGAAAAGATCCTTATTAAAATCGTTCATGATATACCCCGTTTATTTTTTTGACCTTGTAGAATCGAGAAAGTTCACCGTCGATGCGTTGAAACAGGTCGTACTCGTCGGCTGATGCGCGACCTTTGGTGATTCTTTGCCAGATTTGGCGATGGAGATTCTTGAGAACTTGAGGTTCCAGTTCACCAAATTCAATACAAAAACGAATGCGATCACATGAACCCGGTAATATGAGCGGAAGGTGCTTAGCTCGTTTTGTTGTTTTGTTTTCCAATGTACCCCCTTTCTTAATGCAACCTAACATGTTTTGGTAAAAGAATCAATCCGGTTAATATAATAGTTGATAGTGTATTGTTAGTAATAATAATAATTTCTATAGAATTTAAAAACCCTCCGAAAGGAAGGTGTTAGCTTGAGTGCAGCTGAATCGTAAAGTTGGTGTAGGGGCCAAAAGGGTTGTCGAAACAAGTTAATTTATGGAGGCGCTGCGGCACGGAGTACCATTCATCGTTTTTTGTTTCAACGCAGAACATTGGATTGCCCGGTGGTTTTTTGTGAAATGCTAGGCGGGCATTGCCGTTATGTGTATCCAGAGCCGCTGAAATTTCGAAGTAAAGTTCAATGTCGCAATTTGTAAAATCTTTGTTGATTCGCAGTTTGAAATATTTTGGACTTTCTTCCATCTGATCTGTAGAGAATGAAGGTTTTGGGTTGCATACTTCGGGGGTCACTATACGAAGAGAACAAGATACGTAGGTTAATAATTTTCCATGTATGAAACCTTTAGCTTTTTCGTCAGTAGGGTTTGCGGGAGGAGGCTCTTGCATCACCCTTGGATATTTTTCGGGCCAATACACGAATCGTTTTTCAAAAGTTCCGATTCGAGTATCGCAGTCTTTCGTGAATACCATTGCTCTTTTTTTGGCATAAACAATCAAAAAACCATTTCCTAATTCGCCTTGGTATTTTGGAAATTTGTATATTACAGCTCCTGATGACGTATCACCATCGAATACAATAATATAAGGGACTTTTTGATTTTTTGCAAGATTGGCCAAGTCACCCTCGGTAATCGCTTTCATGATTTTTTCCTTTGTCGAAGATTCCGTATATGTGTTATAGCAAAACAGATATTATGTCAATCGTTATAATTAAAAACCGTCAGAGTTATTGACGGTTGTGTGGTTGTTTAGCCAAGGTTGGCACGAGCGGCCCACCAACAGGCGGGGAGGCGCTCATGAACAAGTTTGAGAAGATCGGTGGTCCAGGCTTTTACCCCAGAGAGAGGGGTTTTGAATAGAATTGAGGAGTCTTGCAGTTTTTGTTCGATTCGGGATAGATCCATTTTTGGATCGGAGCCGGCAGCTTCGATGACCCAAAGGATACTTTCACATTCATCACGGTCGGCAAGCAATACAGCAACCGCGCTAGCTGTATCGTTGGGAAATTCAGCCGACATTGCACGAATTGTTTCCGCTTCAACGAGCATCTGAACGAGCTTGCGGCCAACGTGTCTGCCAAGATCCTCGCATTCATCAGTAGTCAGCGAATATGCCCAGACTTTGCCGCGTTTTTGAATTTCTTCATTTCCAATGCGTGCCAGGAAGCCAACGATTTGGGCGATCGCGTAAGCTGATTTGCTCTTGATGCAGTCACTTACGTGCTGTTTTAACCATGCTGGTGCATTCTCAAAATCGAGAAGCATATCCATGGCGGGAGGTGTGATTTTGAGCGGTTGAGGTGGAATCCAATCCGCAAGATCTACGATATTATCTTGAGAATCCGTTTCTACTTGTCGTGCCTCGGCAGCTTCTTTGTATGTCACGATCACGTCCATCACTGTCAGATGTTCAAATTCACCGACTAATTGCCTGTGTTCGTCCGGGTCGACCAATGCGAACACATCTCCAATTTTGAAAGGTGTAACGGAAGCAAAATTTGCGAGTCCGTATTCGGTATCTGCAAGGATTTGGCAACCACCATGGAACAAATGCTCGGGCTTGATTTCGCCCAAAGCCAGCAGAGCGCTGTAAGGCGATCTGTCGATGCTATCTGATTCACCCAAGTACATCAAGAAGTTATCGCGTAAAGTTTTATCTGGTTTAAAGAGACCGAGCCAGCAGTGGCCGGTTGCCTCGAAATTCAGATGCAGAGCTTTTTTCAGGAGTCCGCTATTTGCCAGCTTTTGATGTTTATCGGCGTGATATTGTTGAACCGGGATGGTCCACCAATCTACGCCGTAAAAATCGGACATGTTGGGAAGGATTGATGCGGACAAGCGTTTGTCATTTTGCGTGGGAACCAATGACCAAACACTGTGGTACATCGCGCAATGCATATCCAAGTTGTCGCACGAATTATGCATTTTGTCGCGACAGTCCATGGCTTCCGCTAAGATTCCGGCTACTCTCTGTAAGTCGTCGCGAGCATGAAGTATCTTCAGGCCCTCTTGCCAGAGAATATCCGGATCTTGGTTTTCTGCGACGAACTTTTCGAACGCATCGAATGATTCGACGAGTGTTTTGGCTCGAGTTTCCCATTCTTGTTCGAGGTTGGATTGCAGTTCCGAATCGGAGTTGCACAACCTCTCGAACCAAGTAGCTCCAAGAGCAGGTGGCGATTGTTTGTGAAACTTGCATATTACAAGCGCATTGTTGGTGACGTTTGGTTTTGGCAGGGCGAGTTGTGTGAGCATGGCTACGCCGAGTGCTCTCTCGAAAAGATAGGGTGATTCTCGTCTTGTGTTGAACGCGTCAAGAATCCATTGGTCGACATACCAGAGTTCACTCTTCATGAAATCCCATGCAACCGGCACGTGAGGCAGCTTTGTCGAATGTTCCATTTCGTTTCCTCCTAGAAATCGCATGATTGCGATGCGCCTTAATATACAGTAATTTTGGAAAAAGTCAATATTAGATATAAAGATTTAGTCTAAAGTGGGCTTATCGGTATATTTTTTTTTGGGGTGCTTATTATTAATATAAAAACCCTCGTTTATGAGGGTTTGAAGTTGAGAGCTGTGTTATGTGATACTTCGTGGTAAAGGTTATTTACACATTGAAAATAACGCGTACCCTCTTGATCGCTAATGACTAAAAAACGCATAGGTGAATTTTGTGATTTTAATGCTATCGCGCTTTGTTTAGTTGGATTTACCAAGTATACTTTTGATTCGTTGGGATATAATTTTTCTAGACGAACGATCGTTGGATCATCTACACATTTTAAATACAGGCGAGATCCACGAAACCATTCTGGAAACAGCAATGAGTAACCAAAGAGTGCTGTGCCAACTTCAACATTCGGTTGGCTTAATGGCAGCATGGTACTTTTTTTATTACCCAAGGCCTCCAGAAATCCATGATAAAGAAAAAAAGGAAGATTAGCGATGATCAAAACAATTTCATCAGATTCATAACCATGCGAAAGAGTTTGATAAATGAAAGGACAATCTTGTTTTATTCGATCCAAAACTTTTTGCCCAAAATACTTGGCTGCCGTTTTAATTGCGGTCAATAACAAGATTTTAGCAGGACTGAGACCGTGTTTTTCCCCATGTGGATCATTAAGATCTTTTTCACTAATGTAAGAATCAAATTTATCGTCCGAATTTATTGTGGTTGAAATTTCTTTATTGCCATAGAAATCATAATTTTTTAAACGAGAAATCAGTTGTGCGTATGAAGTTGTTAATGATGTTGCTTTGACAAGCTCTTCTTGTCTTTCCATTTGTATGGTTTTTAAACTTTCTATAGCTAATCTAGCTTTCAAGAAAGTATCGGGACCGCCGATCAATCTTCTAAAAAGATTCAGATTATCTTGTTCCGTTACAAGCAACTCTCTTACACATGCGGTATATTCCAAGTATATGTCTTCCAGGGCACCGGTAAATATTCTTAAATCAATAATATATAGGGAGCGAAATTTTGCTTTTTCAAGTTCTCTTGTTGTTTCTTTTTTATCTTTGTATGAGCTTAATGGGAAAACCATTTTTGCATTCTCTTTTCTTCAATACTGTACATGAGCTCGAGTATGTCTTGAGGCAGTATTTGTGATATATCTGCTTCGACAAGCCTACTAGTATTTTCGGGAAGCCATATTAGATGATCTTCCATGGGGTGGCCAAGACGCTGGTCAATCCAGGCAATCTTTTGCGCCTTCCACCATGGGAATGATAATCTTCGGAGATCGTATTGAAGATCTTTTTTGGGATTCATGGCGATTGGATAAGTGGCACGGTAGAATAAGTCGAGATCGTATTTTGTATCACCTACCATGATAGCATCTTGAATATCTATTCCACATTCTTCCGTTAGCATATTGAGTATATTGCCTTTGTTGCATCCGGATTCGAAGTTTCTTTCACCTTCAACGTATCTTCCGTTTTTTTTTGGATAAAAGGAACCAATTGCTGCATCAAAACCAAGTAACGGACAAACGATATCCGCAATTTCTTGCGGTGTGCCAGTAATGCAAAGAATCAGACGTCGTGGATTTCTACGACGCATTGCTAGTAGCAAAGTGCGAGGAAGACTAAAGCATGATTTAACAATATCCTCTATACCGGTATGTATGATTTCTTGGATTTGATCTTCGGTTATATCTACAAATAAACCGTCTTCTATATAATCAATTGCTTCTTTGGTTGTCATGCGTGGGTTATCAAAGTAAGAACTAAAATTTTCTGAAAGCCATTTTCTTATCGAATAATTCAAATTTTGTTTTATACCATACCCCAAAATACCACTTACAGTACTTGTTAAGAGGTTAATATCGACAACAGTTCCATCTAAATCCAGAACGTCTACTTTGTTTGTATCGTATCGACGTATTAATTCTCGTATCCGTTCAATTTGTTGTTCGTACATTTTTGTTTCCGTATTGTCAAAGTACAACTTATACTCAACTGGATAGCTGCAGTTATGTCAAGTAGCAGAAATAATTATTAAAACAAAAAAATCGCTTATTAGGGCGACTTTTTTTCGCATGAGGACCAATGGGGGTCCCCCTTCGCCGAAGCTATGGGGGATACTCATCGAGTGATGAGTAAAAGCGATTATTTCCTTGGCACTCTTATTTGAGAGCTTATATTGTTTTGTTAAAAGAATCAAGCTTCCCGCGCCAAACAATTGTTTTAAGCGTTAAATGTATAACGTTGAACTGGATTATTAGGCATGGGGAAATTGCGACAGGAGAGTGTCGCAAGGGATCCGCTTAGGCCGCGAGTGGCGGTTCGGGATCGGGGAGGGGGTAGGCTTGGCCTGCAAAGCGAAGCTCGATTACCTTGCCTACCAAGGAAAGATGAGGGCGGGACGGCGCCAAATCATTTGCGATCGAGCAGGACTCAACCACATGATTATAGCCGTTGTCGTTGCAGGGATAGGAGAAAAAATTTTCTGTTTTCATTTTGGTATTCCTTTTAGATTTTTGCCATCAGCTATCTGCTATCGGCTGGCAGCTAAATAAGTGCGCCCAGCAGGATTCGAACCTGCAACCCTCGGGTTAAAAGCCCGCAGCTCTACCGATTGAGCTATAAGCGCAGTTTGGGAAATTTGCGAACAAGGCTACAGATCGACGAAGGGAGGTGTCTGCCTCTGTAGATCAAACTTACTCGCAGTCCCCACCGCACATCATGTAATTTGTAACATGAGGTATGGTGGAGGAGAGAATTAATTCTCTCTTCACTTATGCTGCCAACGCTTGCTCGCTAAGGGCGTAGTTGTAAGTACGTTCGAGGTTAATGAGAGTACTTAGTAATTGTTCGTGCCCTGCGGCTCGCAGACAGCTTGAGATGTTGTATAACTTTTTAAGTTGAATTTGTTGTTCTTGTAATTCCGTTTCATCCAGTAATTCTCTACCGGTGATATGTGCCGCTAAAGTTTTAGATTGTTCGCAAGCCATATCGATTGTTGCGTTTTCAATTATCTCCAACGTTTCTTGGGGGATTTGATCCATATAATCCTTGATGATTTTTGGATCGTGCGCTCCCATTTTACCAATAGCAACCAGATTTCCGAGTGCTGTTTCTTCGGCGATATCATCTAGAGATTCGGTGGTTATATCGAACCAATTCGGGAGATGCTCGGGGATTTCGACTTCGGGAAGTTGAATTTTGATTAGATTATTTTGTTCTACTCTGGCTCCTGTTGCTTGGTGATATTCAACGCCGGTTGCTTGTTCCAAGATTTCCTCCGGTAAATTATCTAAAGTTGTTTTTGGTTCTTCGGCTGGCAACCATTCCGGATTCTGATCAATTTGTGCAGCTTTGGGAGCGAATAATTTTTCTAACATACTTATTTATTAATATTTGTATTATTTTAGTTTGTTATTGATTTCTCCGATAAAGCTCATCATTTCTCCTCGGATGACGAACTTTACAAGAGAACGGATCTAAAAGATCCGTTGCTTTGTTGCATCTTAAATAAAATGGATTTTCATCCAAGTTCCGGCCTTGCGTGTTCACTTCTCTTTGGCCCGCCAAAGGCGGACGCTTGAATTTACGAGAAGCTAATTACGAGAAGGCTAGATATCCTCACGTCAAATGTCTAACGTTAAACATTAAACATGATGAGAGTTTCTTCCGGACAAGCATGTCGGGAGACTTTCGTACGTCGTACATCGTACTTCGTACAAAATTGATGCAGTTTTGATGTTTGGTTGTAAGGTTTGTGCATGGTTTTTGTTTTTTCCCGCATCAATAATTTATTTTATGATATGCGGGATCCCGCCGTGTGGCGTGGAGTTTTTCGAAAATTGAGCAATCATTCGACTTGCGTTTCGGTAGACTGAGTTGCCTTTTGTCTATCGAATGATTGACCCTAACATGGCCAGAAGGTTTTGTCAAGCCCCCCTGGACAAAATCCTTTTGACCGTATCACTGTACTCGTTTCAAGGTCTAACTTAACCCTCTATTTAGCCAAGAAATAACCAAAAATGGTTTTGTTAACCAATTAACAAACAGTAGACAGAATAGCGTTTGGAATAAAGCATTTTTTGCTTTGTGTCTTACCACTCTTGACAAAATGCCAAAAATATGGTATCTTTCTTGGTTCTCTGAAAAGTGTAAGAGAACCTGAGTCGAGCAGACAACTCGGCAAAATCGTACGTTCCTGCAGTAACTCTTCGCTGTGGGACCAATATCACAAGGAGAAGAGAACATGGAAGAATATAACTTGGAAGTTTGTAGAATAAGTGGAAAACAAGAAAAGAAAGAAAGTACAAAAGCAAAAAGTAGAGCGAACTGGCTTTTGGTTCGTTTGTATCGCTATGATTTTATCGTAGCTTTACTGACAATTGGTATCTGCTCGATCTTCTTCTTTGTGGGTATTCGGGCAGCCTTCAATGTGCTGTATCCGATCAATCCTTACTATACTTGCTTGCTTGTTCCCGTCGAGTTGATTCTTGCGACTGCCGCCATGATTATCTGCGAAAAAGTGTGGTACATGATGATTGACTGTTTGCAAGAAGCGGATCATCAACGTATCGAACAAATGAAGAGTTCTTTATACGATGACTCCATCGGTTCAGGTGGTGGTAAGATCAACGAAGACTGCACCGAAGTCAAGGAAAACGAAGCTTCGCCTCTGTGCGACGGATCATCTGTCAGCACGAAATGCGAAGCCTTCGTCGCGCTCGTGAAGCGTGAAGCTCGCGACCTCGGCAACGAGCTCGCGACCTCGGCAAACGATGTCGTCGACAGATTCGCACAAGCGATGTTCGGCGAAATTGAAGCAATAAATTCTCTACCCGTGCTCGCGACTGCGTGCAATGGGGTGTATGGTCGCACCGGAGGCTACGGAAGAACCGGCGGGTATGGACATTCTGGTGGTTACAATTGCACCGGAGGCTACGGAAGAACCGGAGGCTACGGCCGTAACCAACAATAAAACTCGTTATTAAAACGAGTTCTCGGGGCTCGCGCAATCTCTGCCGGGCCTTTTCTGTTTTTTACGGATTATTCTAATTTAGAATCCCAAGCCAGTTGCATTAAACAACGAACTGTATCGGCTATATCCTTGCTTTCAATTATAGCTCCTACCATTTTATGACCTAGAGCGGAAAGCGCAACTTTATTTCCATAAACTGTTACATTGCCATTAAATTTGATATCCTTTCGTGTTATTTGTTTACCTTTAACATTTTTTCGGTAAAATTGGAGAGGCTTGCTCCTAATTGCCATTACTCTGGTTTGAATATTAAGTTTATCGAGTTGATCTTTATAAGGTTGTAATTCTTCCGGGGTAAATAATGTGTCATAAACATCATCATTAACAAAGTCATCGATACGCTCAGGTCTGGTTTTGATGATATCTTCGAGAATGCTTTTTTGACCCTCTTTACCTTCGAACATTTTAACGACCGGTTTGTCTCCTTTTTGAATGAGGGATAGATCTTTGGAAATATCTTTAATCTCTCTTACCGTTGCTTCCATTTTTTTAAGCTTCGCCTCTGCAAATGATCTTAATCTCTCGGGGGACTCTGCGGCGAAGAGGGTTTTTTTGCCCTTTTCAACCGAGCTCATTAAGCCCAATTCAATTAAAGATTCGATTGCGGTGTAAATAGCTTGGCGGGAGAGGCCGATTTTTTTATTGAGTTCTAAAACAGTACTGGGGCCGAGTTCGAGTGCGGCTAAATAAGTTTTGACTTCGCTTTCCAGAAGTCCTAAGGATTTTAATATGGGGATGATGTTTCTCATACTTACCAATTATAGTCTATCAAGTCCATCAAGTCCATAAAGCTTAAAACGGATAGCTGATGGCAGATAGCTGATAGCTCAAAAACTCAATAAACAAAAACCCCCTTTAGCAAAGGGGGCTATCGAGCTCAGCTCGATTGGGGGATTACCGAGCGTACTCAGTAATCCTTGTCTCGCGGATTAGGGTGACTTTGACTTCACCCGGGTATTTGAGTTCGGATTCTATCTTTTTGGCGATTTCGCGGGCTAGGTTAGTGGCGTTGAAATCGTCGATGGACATTGGATTTACGAAAACGCGTACTTCGCGGCCGGCTTGGATGGCGTAAACTTTATCGATGCCGTCGAATCCTTTGACCACGTTTTCCAATTCTTCCAGGCGTTTAACGTATTGCTCTAAAGAATCTTTACGAGCGCCAGGGCGAGCTCCGCTAATAGCGTCTGCGGCTTTGATGATAACTGCTTCGAGAGTTTTAGGTTTATCTTCATGATGGCCGATGGATTGGTACCAGATTTCTTCGGGGAAACCGAATTTCTTTAAGATCTGTACGCCAAGCTCCGGGTGACCGCCTTGTAAATCGTGATCTACGGCTTTGCCAATATCATGGAATAAGCCGCCTTTTTTACAAACTGCAACATCGGCGCCGAGTTCTTCTCCCAAGGCTGTGGCGATGAGGGAAACCTCGATAGAGTGTTGGAGAATGTTTTGACCGTATGAAGTACGATATTTCAAGCGGCCCAGGATCTGCACTAATTTAGGATCAATACCTGCCATGGAAATGCCGAGTTCGAATAAGGCATCTTCACCGGCTTTTTTGATATCGAGTTGAAGTTCTTTCTTAGCTTCGTCGACAGCTTCTTCAATACGACCCGGGTGGATGCGGCCATCAGCGATAAGCTTTGTAAGAGATCGGCTGGCGACTTGGCGGCGGATAGGGGAGAAGCCGGAGATTGTGATCATGTTTGGTGTATCATCAATGATGAGTTCACAACCGGTTAGCTGTTCGATGGCTTTAATGTTTCTACCTTCGCGGCCAATAACGCGGCCTTTCATTTCATCGTTTGGAAGCTCAACATTTGTAGTTGTTGTTTCTGTAACATGAGAAGCGGCGATGCGCTGGATGGTTACGCCGATTATGTTGCGAGCTTTGCGCTCGATTTCATCAGTTTCCATTTGTTCCAACTTACGAACACGGCTCATCAGTGTGTCTTGATGTTGTTCTTCAACCAAAGAGAGCATGCGTTCTACAGCTTGATCTTGGGTGAGCCCGGCTACTTCCTCGAGCTTTTTGCTTTCCTCGAGTTTCATGACCTCTATCTCAGCCGTTTTTTTCTCTAAATTTTCGACTTTAGTATCTAAATCTTTTTTGATGTCATCTACCTCCAACATCTTTTTGGAAAAAGAGTTTTCGCGTTCGTTTAACTCTTTCTGCTGTTGTTTGATATCCACTAAAGCTTTCTTTTCCTCTTCACGGGCATCTTCCAAAATTTTAATAGCTTTGTCTTTAGCACGGACCATAACATCCGCTTCTTTGGACTCAGCATCTTTAACTATTTTTTCTGCCTTTGCTTTAGCCTCCTCAATAGAGAGTTTGGCTGATTTGGCTTTTTTGTCATAAAAGGCTGCTGCTGCGCCACCTCCTACCAATAGGCCTAGCACTAATGCAATAAATGCGTAAAACATAATTGATACGCTCGGTGTGTTTGTTCGTATTGTACAAAAATTCTACGGCTCCTGAATGGGGCCTAATCCGGCTAAATCTGATTTTTATTAAGCGGATTTTTCATTGTTTCGAGAAAAGATACTGACTGGAAGAAACCGTAAAAAATAATTGGTTAATTACATGACGAACAAGTGCATCCGAGACGGTTAATAACATTAATTTCTGCACATATAATGTAGCAGGAATAGAAGGGATTAGCAAGGCTGTTGTCTGAGCCTTGATTAGGCGTGATTTACGCTCAAATTATCTTAATTACAGTAGGAATTTTACCACCTATTGAAAATCGGTTTGGAATCCTAAAATCAAGAGAATCGCGTTTAACGCGACGAATCGAGGTTCAGATAAGAAAAGACCTCCAGGATGGGAGGTGGGTAGGATGATCATTTGGAAATAGCTTCCCAGATTTCTTGGATGGCATAGATGAGGCAGTACGAGAGAAGGGCGCCGACCATGCCGGAGGCGAGAAGCCCTAGCCCCATCAGTGTAGTATCGATATCAAGAGGTTTTAGTAGGTTAAAGGCGATTAAACAGATTAGCGCTCCAAGGTGAGTGCCGAAATATTTTGCTTTACCCCAGCCATCCATGGCCGCGAGAGTTTTTAGGGTTTCTTGTCGTTGTTTCAGCTCATCAATTGAATGGTAGTACATGAGCTATCTCCATCTGAAGGTTCTGATTTAATAATGCTTGGAAATTTGAGAATCGTCAACTGTTTGAACCGTGATTCGTACGATTATGGGATTAGCTTGATTATTATTTTATTTCTGAAAAGTAGAGTAATAATCAAGTTAATATGAACGAGAATCAAGCGAATCAAGGTTCAAACTATCTTCGAGTTTATATTCTCCAATTCTTGTGCGCCTTAGTTCCGTCAAATACGCGCCACAACCAAGTTCTTCGCCGATGTCGTTTGCGAGAGAGCGGATGTAGGTGCCCGAGGAGCAAGTGACGCGGAATTTTAAAATGGGATAGCTGTAACTCGTAATAACGAGTTCGGTGATTTCTACTTTTTTGGTTGGGCGGAGATGCTCTACATCTTCACCGGCGCGCGCGAGCTCGTAGAGTTTTTTGCCTTTAACTTTTTTTGCAGAATAAGCCGGAGCTTTTTGTTCGATTGAGCCACGAAATTTTTCCATAACTTTATTGATTTCGTCGGAACTGGGAACTGGGACCTGGGAACTGGGAATTATTGATCCGGTTAGGTCGTAAGTGTCGGAGGTTGCTCCGAAAATGGCGGTGGCTTCGTAGGTTTTGTCGAGGCCAACAATGGCTGTGAGTTTTTTGGTGGCACGACCAACGCCAACCAAAAGTAAGCCGGTGGCGAACGGATCTAAAGTGCCACCGTGGCCAACGCGGCGGGTGTTGAATTTTTTGCGTATTACGTTTACTACATCGTGTGAGGTAAAATCGACGGGTTTATCGATGAGTAACAAAATGCCTTCTTCGGGGATCATGATTATATCGTACAATAGCAAATAGCAAATAACAAATAGCAAGAGTGACTTAAGCTACTCTTGCTATTTGTTATTTGCTATTGAAATGGTTGACTGTTTTGTAGTTATATGCCTAAATGCGAGTAGATCTTTTAAGAAAAGAGAGGAGTTGCTAAATGGAACTGGGTTATCCGGCTTTAGAGGGGATTAATAGCCCTAAACAATATTCGGGACCTATTGTTTTGTTGTCGTATTTGGATACGCAATATGGTGGAGGCATGCCAAAGTATCCTTGTGGGCACAAAGCCGCGAGAACTGCGATGTATAGAGTGCCGAAAGTGCTGTTTGGCGCTTTGCAAAAAAGGGAATTGCTCGCCAGTTTGCCAACTCACCATGATGTAATTTTGTTTGATATTGAACGCAATAAGCTTGGTGTACGCGGACATCGTGAAATCAATAAGTGCCCTCAATGTTTTTTTGAAAAACTTCTTGATGAGTTGGATCCAACTTGCCCATACTGCAAAAGAAGGTTGCGGCATGGTCAGAATGTTTGGTTGGTACGATATAGCGAGTCGAGCCTCACTCAAAGGCATTTGATTAAAGTAATCAAAGCAAAGTACGATGGGTTTTCATGGGCGGTTTGCTGTTGCACTAACGCAAAACCGACTGATGTTTATGAAAAAAAATTTGTTTGGAATGGTGATTCTAGGAGTTTGAACAACTGTTGAACCTTTACAATAGTCTCAAAAAATCTGTTTTATAGCTTAAACCACCTGAAAGGGTGGTATTTTTCTTGACTTTTTAGCCAAAATTTACTAAGCTCAGAGTCATGAATGTAAGTGATTTAGCGCGTCGCCTTAAGGTCACGCCACAGGAATTATTAGAAAAGCTGCCAAGCTTGGGTTTTGATATTGGGCAAAGGGCAGTGAAACTCGATAATCGTACTGCTGAGCAAATTTTTAAAAAGTGGACTCAAGAGCAGAGGCGCCAGAGATTACGCGGGCAGCTTTTAGAGCTTTCAACTGAATCTGGTATTGAAGCCGGCGAGGCGGGCGATAAGAAAAAAATTACTCTGCCATCTGTAATTATTGTTAGAGAGTTGGCAGGTAGAATGAATTTGCCTGTTACGCGTGTGATTCAAGAATTAATGAAAGCGGGCATCCTAGCTTCGCAGAATGAACGTCTGGATTTTGAAACTGCGGCAATTATTGCCGATGAATTGGGTTTTGAGGCAACCCAGGAGGATGCGGATGCTAAGCAGGTAAAGACGGAAGAGGCCGCACAGAATAAATTACAAAGAACCATTGAAGGTGATACAGAAGAGAGCATGGCATCAAGGCCACCGGTGGTTGTTGTTATGGGGCATGTTGATCATGGCAAAACAAAAACCTTGGATGCAATTCGTAGAACTCATGTTATGGATGGCGAGGCTGGTGGTATTACTCAGCACATCGGTGCATATCAGGCGATTCGTAAAAATCGTTTAATAACTTTTATTGATACTCCGGGGCATGAGGCATTTACCGTTATGCGTTCGCGCGGTGCTAAAGTTGCGGATATTGCGGTTCTTGTTGTTGCAGCCGATGATGGCGTTCAACCACAGACTAGAGAAGTTATTGATATTATAAAAGCTGCAAAAATACCTTTTGTAGTTGCTATTAATAAAATTGATAAACCCGAAGCTGATATCGATCGAGTGCTCGCAGAATTAGCAGAGGCCGGTGTTACAACGGAAGCTTGGGGTGGAGATGTGCCGATGGTTAAAATTTCCGCAAAAGAAGGAATTGGAATCGATGATTTACTTGAGGTGATTTTGTTAATCTCGGATATGAATGCCGAATCTCTTAGATCAAATCCGAGCAGACGAGCCAGTGGCACTATCATTGAAGCTCACGTTGATAAAGGTGAAGGCCCGGTTGCGACGGCACTTGTTCAGATAGGAACTCTCAAAAGAAATGATTACTTGGGTGTAAACAATGAACTCCTTGGAAGGGTTCGCGCTATGCGTGATTATAAAGGTGATACAGTAGATGAAGCTCCACCCGGCACACCTGTTAAGGTTTTAGGTTTTAAGACGGCACCATCAGTTGGAGATATTTTTGAGGTTCCGGAAGATTGGAGAGCTCTTACAAAACATAAAGCAAAAATCGGTAATTTAGCTACGAATCAATTTACAGCCGTTAAGAGTATTAAAGAAGAAGAGAAAAACAGACAGAGCCACACAACTTTAAATGTAATATTGAAAGCTGATGTTTTAGGATCTCTCGAAGCTCTTTTGGGCATGTTTGAAAAAATTCAACATGAACACGTAAGCGTTGAGGTGATTAAAAAAGGTTTGGGTAATATTACTGAGAATGATATTGAGGCTGCAGGCGCTGCGGGTAATTCGGTGGTTTATGGTTTTAATACAGTAGCTACAACAGCGGCATCTATTATGGCGCGTGATAAAGGAATTGAATATAAAGAATTTAAAATTATTTACGAACTTATTGATGATGTCATAGCCAGATTGAATAAGATGTTACCTGATGAAGTTGTACGAACAGAACTTGGTAAAGGTGAAGTGGTCGCTATTTTCAGAACTGAGAAAGATAGAATGGTTGTTGGATGTAAAATTAAAACAGGTATGGCCAAATCAGGTGCTAAAATGATTATTTGGCGTAAAGAGGGCGAAGAGGAGCAGCCGGTTGGACAGGGTGACATTGAATCACTTCAGGTTGGAAAGGAGAAAATTAAAGAGGTTTCATCCGGCCAGGAATGTGGAATTTCTTATCATGGAAAAGAAAAGCTTGAAGTAGGCGATCGCTTGGATATCTATACCGAAGAATCAAAGACTCGGAAGGTTGAGATGCCACGATAAATGTTACATATCACATAGCATGGATCACATATCAAAATGCAGTTCGTTATGTGTTATGAGATATGTGATATGAGTTGTGTGTTAATAAGTTGTTATTAAGTGGGTTGCGGAAAATTTGCAGAGAAACTATCCTAATCACTACGGTAAACTTTATTATTTATTATTTATTATTTAAAAAAGTTATGAGTTTTGCATTTACTGATGACAATTTTGAAGAAGAGGCAATGAAGGCCAATGGCCTCGTGCTTGTTGATTTTTGGGCACCATGGTGTGGCCCATGCCAAATGATGGCACCTATTGTTGATGAGTTGGCTACTGAACTTGAAGGAAAAATTAAAGTGGGTAAGTTAAACGTTGATGAGAATCAAGCAACTGCCGGTAAGTATGGAATTATGTCGATTCCAACTATGCTTTTGTTTAAGGATGGTGTGGTTGTAGAGCAAATAGTTGGCGGTATGCCAAAGGATGCTCTTGTGTCGAAGTTAGAGAAATTCCTTTAAAAATTTAGCTTTTAGCTACTAGCCTCTAGCTATAAAAAAGAGTATAAAAGCTCTTTTTTTGTTGTCAGTATTGACAAAAAATGGGTTTTTCACTATTATGTGCCCATCATCGATTGAGGTGTGAACACCTCATCACTTGCTCGTAATTTGATTTTTGTGCCTGGTAACACAAATATCAATTAACCATCATTGTTAATTCGTAATTATAAAAAAGATGTTACATATCAGATTAACTCGTATTGGTAAGAAAAAGCAGCCGGAGTATCGCCTTATTGTTTGCGAGAAAGCTCGTGATCCTTGGGGTAGAGCTTTGGAAATTCTTGGCCATTACAACCCACGTACAAACCCGGTTACAGTAACTTTGAAATCAGATCGTATTACACATTGGATCTCTAACGGAGCACAGTGCTCGGATACGGTTTGGAATTTACTTGTAGACCAAGGTGTTGTGAAAGGTGAAAAACGTAAGTCAATTAAACTTTCTAAGAAGCGTCACGAAGCGATTGATAAGAAACAAAAGGCTTCCGACAAAGCTAAAGAAGAAGTTAAAGAGGCTGCAAAAATAGAAGCCGCACCAGCTCCTAAAGAGGAAGCTCCTGTAGAAGCTCAAGCACCAGCTGACGAGCCTAAGACAGACTCTCCTTCGCTAGAGGCTACTGAGAGCAAGGAAGCTCCTAAGGCAGAAGAGAAACCGGTAGAGGAAGCTCCTGCAGAAGAACCAAAAGCAGAGTAAAAATTAAAAAAAGAGTGCAAGCTCTTTTTTGCTTAGCTTAGCGGTAGATTGACATTTAGGGGTTTTTATGTTATGCTTTATTCATGTTTTAAGTGAAGGTGCTGCTTAAAACCGGTAAATTACAATTAACTTAACTTGCCCGCACCTATAGATTGGACAAGTTTTTTACAGAACTACGTTTCGTGTTTATCGCTATTTGCTTTAAGCGAATGCGACACTCCGAGCGGTAGTATCGCCGATATGGCAGAAGAGTTTAAGGACCAGCAGTTTATTGAATTCTTGGTGAAATCCATTGTGAATCACCCAGATGATGTTCGTACAGAACGAACAGTTGACGAGCGCGGTGTGCTCATCACCCTTTACATCAATCAAGATGATATGGGTTATGTGATTGGCCGCCAAGGTCAAACAGCCCGCGCACTCCGTATCCTTCTAAAGACGGTCGGAGCTAAGGAAAATGCACGTGTTAACTTGAAGATTTTTGAACCGGAAGGTGCACGTCAGGCTCATCAGGATAACAAAGCATCAGCACCAGCTCATACAGCAGGTGAAGAAGCAGCATCTCCTATGGACCAGGATCTTGCAGATCTCGGAATCTAACAATACATTACGAATTACGAATCCGCGCGAATTACGTATGGGTTCGTAATTGAATCAGGAAAAAGACGCTTAGGTGTCTTTTTTCTTTTGAAAAATTAGTTAAAAGTTTATTAAGAGTTGTTTTAATTACTTTGCAACTCCTGATGAACTTGTATCTTTTGACTTGATGAACTATTAGTTTCGTGAGATGATTCCATCATGAAAAAGAATGATAAATTACAAGTTGATGTTTTGACTATTTTTCCGGAGATGATAGACGGTTATGCATCGCAATCGATTTTAGGCCGAGCTCAAAAAGCTGGATTATTAAATGTTGAAGCACACGACATAAGAAAATTTACAGCGGATAAACATAATAGAGTTGATGATAAGCCTTTTGGCGGGGGACCGGGGATGATACTACAGGTTGAACCGATTTATAGTGCAATGAAAGCGTTGAAATTGGTAAGTGATCAGAGATCAGGGATCAGTGGTAAGAAGTTGATTGGATCAGAGTCAGTTATTGGAAAATTGAAAGTTAAGTTAAAAACCAGGGTGATTTTGACGAGTGCTAAGGGTAAACTTTTTACTCAGAAAGATGCTAAGAGGTTATCGAAATATGATCGACTTGTTTTTATCTGTGGAAGATATGAAGGAGTGGATGAGAGAGTCGCGAAGCATTTAGTACACGAGGAACTTTCTATAGGCCCTTATGTTTTGACCGGTGGAGAGTTGGCATCGCTTGTAATGACGGATGCTGTTGCAAGGTTAAGGCCAGGGGTTTTGGGTCAGGAGGCTTCGCTTGAGGAGGAATCTTGGAGTAATGGCGAAAATAGAGAATACCCGCAATATAGCAGGCCCGAGGATTTTTTGGGCATTAAAGTGCCATCGGTTTTACTTTCAGGAAATCATAAAAAAATCGCCGAATGGCGGACTAATAATTCTAATTAACAAATAATAAAGTTGGACTATTAGGTTCGGCTTTTTCTTTTGGTTGTTTTTTGTTTTGCCGGTTTTTTATCTTTGGAAAAAGAAAAGATGATACTGAGAAAAGTTGCGATTAAACCAAAGCCGGTCATTGTTAGAAGCAGAGGAACATAGCCGTAGTTATAGGATATGAATCCGCCAAGTGCTGCAGCAATCGCTAGGCAGAAAGTAAGGATGAAACCGTGGATGTGCAAGAGTGTTTCGTGAAAGAATTCCTCGATGGTTTGGTGGGTAAGGTGCATCCAAGACGTTTTCATGAAGGCAAAACCCAGGCCAAGTGCGATTTGTGCAAGAAAGATATGTGCCATGCTTGTGGCATATAAATATGCAATCGGAGTAGCGGCAATTATTAGCGAGCCAAAGAATAAACCGCTTTTTATGCGGAGCATGTAATCGCCGTGGGTTAGGAAGAGACTAAAGATCCAACCGAATAATGCTTTTGATGTAAGGAAAATTGAGTAGGCGAGGGCTATTGTTAAAAGTGTAGCATCGGAAATGCGATCGATTAAAAAGATTGGTAATATTGGCAGAATTAAACCAAAAGTACTGGCCAAGATTAGGTCGGTTGCGGCAAGGAGTTTGGCGCGATTAGTTACCATAGTTTTTGTTTGTGTGTACGCATGCCAATGCGACTATAAATAAAAATCATTACGAGCGCAGCACAGAAGAGTGTAGCTCCAACAAATAATAGAAGTGAAGGTATGCCTTCCTTTTCAGCAATGAAACCACCAATAGCAGCAAGACCGGCAGCGATAAGAGTACCTGTTGCATAGTAGGGCTCGCTGTATTTGTTGTTAGGAAGTGCGGTGGTTTGGCTAACTAATCTGGACCATGCCGGTTCTGAAAAAGCTACACCGATTCCGTATATCATTTGTATGACAAAAATATCTAGCATGTCGCGTGAGAGCAAATAAAGGAAAGGTGAAAGTACGATGAAAACACTGCCGAACCAAAGAAGGTATTGTGTGCGGTAGCCTTTTGTATCTGATTGAGAGGAAAGTTGGGTAAATGGACGGAGTATGGCAAGTGTCATCAGAAAAATCGCTTCAGCGATTCCAACTGTTAATAGGCTGGCGTTTGGTATCCGGTCAATTAAAAATAACGCAAAAATAGGCGTAAGCAAGCCAAACGCTACGAGATAAAACATATCTCCTTGGATTATCGTCCGTATCCAGCGATTCATGGCTACTTGTAGCATATTATGGATTTTAAGTTATTTAGTGAGTGGACAGGTGCAGTGATTGGTGACCAGCGGATAGATTGACGTCTGATTATGACTTGCATTTTCTTTAACTTCTTAGTAACGTTTAAATATAATTAATATCGCAAAACGATTCCATAATTGGTTATTGTCCCGCAACATTGTTTTAAAATATTTTAGTATGCGGGATCCCGCCGGATGGCGTGGAGAATTTGGTCATTGGTAATTTTAAGAATGTATGGAATACGACAAACAATACTCAACATCTTTAGATAAACCCAACGGGAAAGATCAGTGTGAAGAAAAGGGGATGAAATGGGTTGGGATCACGCTTGCGGTGATTGGGTTTTTATTTCTCTTTGAGAGATTCGTACCGATTTATAAATTGTTATCTTTTTGGCCATTACTGTTGATTTTGATTGGTGGGTTATTTATTTGGAATTCGAAAAAATAGCCTCAAGCCTCTAGTATTTAATTATTTACCATTAGCGGATAGCGTTTTTATAGCTTAAAGTTTGGGCTATTTTTTTATACTGAAATGGCTAATTATAGGGAATTTGATATATTTTGTAGACAGAATATTTGGCTAAAATATGCAAAAAAGTTAAGAAAGCGTCTTATTACTCTTGACAAAATGGCTTAATTGTGATATATTTATTCGTCAGGCTGAAAATGCCCAAGTCGTGCCTGATAGGAATTTAACCTTAAAATTTTGCTTAAAATCTCGTAGGAGAGCGAGATCCACATCAAAGCGAATAGCCATTAGCGTATAGCCGATAGCTGTAAGTTTTAAGATAGGATCTGCTCTTGTAGCAGGTTTTTTTGTAAGCTTGAATTCACTCATTATCAATTGGTAATTGTTAATTCGTAATTGGTAATTGATAGTGAAGTCATGCGTACAAGCGGCAAGCGGGAGCATCTTAACGGTTTGTACATCATGTAGTTACTTTGACAATTTAACGATCAAAACAACTCAGACCCAGATTAACCATAATTTAAAATAATTAACTATAATCTCTACATGATGAAATTTCATCAGATAGGAATTTTGGTTAATGTGAGTTTGTAATTTTAGTTAATTTGGGTCCTTGGTTAGTTTGATCGAGATCTTTCGCCGGAAGGATCTTTTTAGAATTAACAAATATTATGTCTATTAATTTAACCAATCCTTCATTTGGATTTGTTCCTATGTTATTTCATGTACCGACCAATACATTAATGCCAAGTTTTATAACTTCGCCTAATTTGTTAGTAGCTTAAGGAGGAAGTGCTCTCACTTTTAAATAATACAAAGTGAGAGTTTAGTGGGAGAGGAACCATGATTCCTCTTCTGAATTTACTGCGTGATTCCCTCTAATTGAATGCTAAAGCATTCAATTGGTCTCCCTTTCGTAAAGGGAGCTTGGAAAATCATGCGATGGATTTAGAAAACAAAAATTGTAAGGAGGAATAAAAACAAAAAAATGATTATTTTCGAACAAACGGGCGCCCTCGTGTGAAAACACGTATAGCCCCTCTGCTTGTGATGTTGGGTGTGAAAGCCCGGGCACACAGGAAGTCAACGTAAGTTGGCCGAAGCAGGGGAGGGTTCCTTGCTTCGGGAGAAATTTTTGAAACAGTTCAGTCGAGTAGTTGTTATCGCTCCTACGCGGAGCACTTGTGTAAATATTAGCGTCGTTCTCTCTAACGACGCTATCCCTCCAACCTTGCTTTTGCAGGAAAAGAGTGAGGAACTGGCGGACGCTGTGATTCATCTTGAAGAAGGTGGATTCGGTGTTGTTGCAGGAACCGGAACCGGTAAGACGGTTGCGATCCGCGACATTTGCGCCGCTTTGCTCGAGCAGCCGGTTTTGGTCGACGTTGTAACCCGTGAGCATGAAGCCACGGATTACACGTGGACCTGTAATGTACTCGTTGTGACGCCGGGCGTTGCGGTGAACTGGCTCAAGAGCCGCAAGATCACGTCGGACGATTTGATCGTCATCGATGAGATCCACCAGACGAGTGAACATCTGGAACTTGCGATGGCTTTGGCCAAGCGAGTTGGGTGCACGTTCATTTGGATGAGTGCCACGATCGATCCAACCAAGTACCAAGCCTATCTTGGTGCGCGGTCGGTGATCAGATGCGAGGCAATGGATCCTACTCGGCGGGCGTACGTAGAGTGCGTTCGTTCGGGTGGAACTGATGAGTCGCGACGGCCAATTCCGATCGTGCCGGATCGCATCCTCCATGAAAAAATGGATGCAATCATTGCCGAGAAGCGCGGAGTTGCGGTCTTTGTGCCGACCCGTGCTATGGCAGAGCAAATGGCAGAAGAGTTCTCTGATGTGGATGGGCTCCATAGTGAGTTCTACCACGGTGGAGAGACGGCGGATAAGCTCCGTCCGTATCTCTTGGGAGAAGTCCCAAAGCCGTTTGTAGTTTTTATGACCATCGCCGGTGCTAGCTCGCTTAACATTGCGGGCTTGGATACCGTGGTCATCGTCGACGAGTACTACACTCAGGTGTTGCGGAAGGGCGGCGTGAAGTCGCTCGAGAAGTTGCACTTGGGGAACAATGAGCTCTTGCAGATGAGCGGGCGCGTGAATGGTCGAGCCAAGAACGGCAAGGTTTATATCTTGACCGATCGTGGCGAAATCGATTTTCACGGACTTGAGCCCGTTGCACCCGAGTTCGTTTTGGGCGGAGACTTGGAACGAGTCGCACTTGCGTGCGCTAAGCTCAAGGTCGATGCTCGTGAGTTGGAACTTATTGGAAAAATTGACCTTGTTGTTTACTCGCGTATCGTGGAACGATTCCGTGAGCGCGGGCTCATCAAGGAAAACGGCGATTTGAAGCTTACCGATTACGGTGCCAAGGTCGAGCGTTTGCCGGTGGAGCCGCACTGGGGCGAGATGCTGGTTCGTGCGGAGGAAAGAACGGACATCGAGTTGATGGACGTTCTGATTACCATCTCCTCTATCGACCAGCTTCGTTCTCTTGTTCGCTCCGAGTATTGGAAGCGCGAAGGTTTGGTTGTTGAGGGGAGTGATCATCTCACCTCGTACAACATTGTGGCTATGGCTCTTCGTGAGTTTGGCTACATGAAGCCTTCGGATTTGGGATACGAGTACAAACTTCGTGGCGATTGGTTCAACAAACGCCATGGAGAGGATGAGCTGGGAGAGTTTCGGGCGTGGTGCAAGGAGCGTGAATTTACGCCCAAGGCCATCAAAGAAGTTCTCTTGGCTATGAAGTCCGTCTACCGGGTTATGGGGCATAAACTCTTGGATCCGGTCGAGTTTCCGATCATCACTGCTGGCTCTGATTTGCACAAGAGGTTCTTGGAACTGCTGGCAGAAACGCAGTCCTTGGATTTCGTGCAGCTCGAGCAGTATTCCGGATTCAATGGTCCGGTTTGGCGAGCCGGTTCATCGGTGGCAAATGGTGCCAAAACTTTGGGTATCGTGCGTCGATGGACTGATAAGAAAGGCATTCTGCGCGCGACTATCGAAGGAACGAGTGTTCCGGATGAGCTCGTGCAAAAGTATGCAACAAAAGAAGTGTCGGATGTGAGCATCTACGATAGTGAGAGCTATCGGGTGTATTGCTATGGCACTTTCGCTGGAGAACAAATTGGATCTTGGAATGAAACTCGCAAGCCGGATGATGTTCCGGCCGAGTGGCAACCGAGACTTCCGACGATGTTCGCTGAGTGGGTGGTTGGGCAGATGATGTACTAATCACCCAATCCAACGCTTTGCGCTGGATATCCCTCTTTGCTAAAGAGGGTAACTGATAGAACTTTAAAAAGGAGGTTTTTGGGGAGTGTTACTTAGCACTCTCCACTTCAAATAACTTCATAACGAATATCGAATTTCGAACTACGAACTTCGATTGTTGTGAGGTTTCCGAAGATAATATAAATCGTAGGGGCGCATCCTTGTGATCGCCCGCACAAAATAAAACAAAAAAGAGCGAGAGCTCGGAGGAGGATTTGAGATGACAAGTGCTGAAACTTTGGAGTCTGTGTTCGTAGCAAACCGTAAGGTTTTGAGTCGAGCACGGGAACTCAACGCACGGGCGGGGAGGGAAGTGTTTCCTCTTTTGGCTACCTATGAACTGAATGCGCTCGTGCTTAGGTGTCTAAATGGCGCACGTTGCGCGAGTGAAATCCAGAATGTGGAATGCCTTCGGCTCCCGCAGTTGGATGAAACTCTAGAGGCGCAAGTCTTGCTCGATTCTCCGGATACCATCATGGTGCTGGGGAAGGAGCGGGCGGTTGAGTATCGCGCGAGGATGTCTCCGCGAATTACCATCGAAAGCGCGGAGGTGAGGGAGTGTACTTGGAAGGATCTTCCCGAAGGGTGCATCTGTTTGCCCGATGGCCGCCAAGTTGAGCTGATATTCACCTGGGATTATTGGACTTCGTTTTCGGGGTTCGATACTGCGCAACTCAAAGATGAGCTCAAGGAAAAGGTAAACGAAGATCAGTGGGCAAAGTTTACGAACAAACCCGCGATTGCGTTGCCGAATTCTGCTGACCCGGAGGCACGTGTCGCGCCTGTCGAAAAGGTGCAATACGGAACTTGCGTGGCAACAGGTGAGCCCTTGTGGGCATATGGTGCCACGGAACAGAACTACGGCACGCGCTATGAAGGTGCGCCGGAGTTCTTTGCCAAGTGGGTTCGTGATGAAGCTGAAGCACAAAGTTTGTGCGCAGCTTCAGAGCGACATCTCAGATTTCTCCAGGCCCAAGTGGTTGTTGAAGCTGAGAAAAAGGTCAAGCTTAAGGGCGCAACTGAATTGCGCGCTCGGTTGCAAGATCTGCATCGCATGTACGGCGCTGACCCTTCCATGCCGCAGAATTTGCGCGATAGGTTGCATTCCATTTCCTATGATTCCGGGTTTGAATGGGACTTGGATCGTTGGGAAAAGAAAGCTCAATCACTTGTTGCGCAGGTTGACCTCGCGGCTAAGAAGATCGAAGCCGACCGTGAGGCTGAGCGATTGGCTTTGGAATCCGCAAAGGATCGCGAAGTTGAAATCTACGGCGTAACCGGCTCTTTGCTGGATGCGGCCAAAGCTTTGGCGGAGCGTGCACTTGAAAATCATAGTCGGGATGCGGAAGAGATTTTCATGGAAGAGCTTACCGCACCTTACGGCCGTGAGCGCCGGCAGACTGCGATTCGTGGAAGATTGGGGAATGGAGGTGCAACTTCCAATTTCTACAATCTTTCGCGTGCAAGCGATGTTGACGCAGTTCTCGAAGCCGCTATCAGGCTCGTGAACGAGAAGCGCGTCGTTGTTGTGCAAAAAACTGTTACCTCCAATAAGCCGCAAACACCGGTAGACCCCAAGAGGTTTGATATGGGGCAATTGTTTGGTGGAGTGGCGAAGGAGGCTAAGAAGCGCGGAGGAAAGAAATCTCCCAAATCACGCTGAAGCGTGATTGTCCCTCTTTGTTAAAGAGGGTTGGCTAAAATAGTTCTTTACAAAGGAGGTTCTTGAGGAGTTACATGTGTAACTCCTCTTCTGAATTTACTGCAACATTCCCTCTGATTAAATGCTGAAGCATTTAATCTGTCTCCCTTTCATCAAGGGAGCTTGCAGGGGATGATGAGGTGGATTCAGAAAACAAAAACAGAAAGGAAACGAAATGAAAGCGAGTTTGAAGTTGAGCAAGATGATTATTAAAGGATCTTACAGGGCGGTTGAAGTTGTTCGCGGTAAAAATAAAACCGTGGGCAATTTGATTGCTCCGGCTTTGTTCACGGCGGCGCGAGCTTTGGATGGTGAGGTTTATTGCTTGCACTGGAAGGAGTACGGCCCGGCAACGGAATTGGCCAAGTGTAACAGAGCGCCCGGTATCAAGCCGGCGGCTTGTGGTGGGTGCAAAGTCAATTTGGATGAAATTGCGGAAGAAATGAGGTAGAAATGAGTGACGAGGAGTCCGAAAAAATGCTAACACTCGAGCGGAATCGCAAGATTTTGGAGTCTGCGATTTCACTACTCAATGAATTTGCCGCGGCAACGGAAAATATCCTGTACCGCCATCAATCTCAGGAGCATCATCTCGAGCAAATGGCTCGGATTGAGGGAACGGAGGAGAAATTGAGGCTGATGCTTGCGGAGGTTGAATGTGAATAAGCGTGAGTGGAGCGCACAAAGGCATTCCTTTCGAGGATTGCTTGCATCTTTTCGCCACATTCATCGATCTGAGCTGGATGAGGTTGCTGCCGCTCGTGAAGTGCTAAAGAAGCACGCAGATCTCATCTGTGAGCACGAGCGACTGGAGGAGCAGGTAAATGCCAATGCTCCCGATGGGCATGTTCGTTGCCAGGCTATTCATTATGGGTGTTACATCTGTGATGAGATCGCGCCGCGCAATAACTTGCCAAAAGGCTGGGTCGTGAGTGTTGTGGGGGAGTTGTGCTATTGTCCGCTTCACATCGAGCATGCGGAAGTAGTGAATGCACCCACACGCGAGGCAGCTGAAGCCCATCATCGTCCACGAGTTGTGGAGGAGGTGAAAAAGCGACGTTAGTTGCTGATACATAGTATTGATCTTGTGTCTTAGCTTTGACTTAAAGAAACTATCTAACCGGAATAAGGAGGATTGTTGCATAATCTAAACGCTCAGCACATGAATATCCTGATTGAATTATCCAATATCAACCTTTTGAGGTTGAAGCTGGAAGCCGGAGAAGTTGTGCCGGGTGTGACACTGGAGAAGCTTTCTGAAATACAGAGAAAGCTTCTTAAAAAACGACATCGTTTGGTGGACTTGATGGAAATAAATCAAGATTCACCTAAGTAGTACTTTAACTTTCCGGAAGCAGCGACGAATCTTGTTGCTGCTTCTGGGTTGAATTGGTTATTCGACTCTCTCCCCTTGGTTTCACTTGTGGAACCAAGTTGTCGGATGCCTAATTTAAACATCAAAACAATAAACATAAAACAAAAAGGAGACAGTCATGACAGTTAAAAAACTACATCAGGTATTCAGGGTTCTGGTCGAATATGTTCAGCCGAGTTTTAACGAGTTGCAAGACATCTTTGGTAGAGATGTTGATTCGGATTATGACATTCAGCTTCGTGAGAATATGTTTGAGGCGATTGAAGACTGCCGTAACGTGTCTCGTGAAAGTCGTGAATTGGATTTCGTGTTTCACGTATCTGATAGCCGGTGTGAAGATACGATTCTTCGAGAGATGGCAAATGAAGGTTTGCGGCCGGCATTGTATGAGGAATTTATTTCTTGCTTCAAAGCACATTCGGCCGAGTTTTCTGACGGCGTTATAGCTTTGGGTTCGAGAAAGCGCGTGAACCATTGGGAGGGTTTAGCCACTGTGTACTGGGATTGTTTTGGCTGGTCGCTAACTCTTCCTGTGATGGGCTGTAATGGAACCTGGGGAGTGACAAAATATTTGGCTGTTCGCGAGTAATTGCTTAGTGCTTTCTCTTATTATCCCGTTTGCAGCTGGATTCACCAGGTTGCAGACGGGATATTTTTTTTGATTTCAATAATTTATGTATTGATTAGATTTTTTTTGGTTGTTAGAAATTGGAATTTGATTATTGCAAAAAACTCTCCAGATAGAGAGTTTTTTGTTGGTAGCCCGTAGGGGAATCGAACCCCTGCTTTCAGGATGAAAACCTGATGTCCTAACCACTAGACGAACGGGCCTTATAATTCGAATTTTGAACTACGTATTACGAACATTGGTTTTTGATTTGTGGGGATATTATAGGAAAGCTAAGGGTTTTTGTCAAGGGTTTATTTGTAATTGACATAGGGCTTCCCAAACCACACAATATACCGAAATGAATTTAGATCGAACGCAGGAATTTGACGATGCTTTGCAAAAAATCAGGGGTGGCAAGGCTTTTGTTTTTATTACCGGGAGAGCGGGGACGGGGAAGAGTACACTTTTAAAATATTTTGTGGAGCAGAGTAAAAAGAGGTCGCCGGTTTTGGCGCCGACCGGTGTCGCTGCGCTAAATGTGGGAGGGGAGACGATACATAGATTTTTTAAGATACCACCATCTGTGGATTTGGCGACGGCCAGGATGGAGGCTGAATCGCGAAAAAAACCGGAGATTTATCGGAGGATAGATACGATTATCATCGATGAGATTTCGATGGTGAGAGCGGATTTGTTTGATGCTATGGATTTGTTTTTGCAGATTATCCGCCAGGACAAGCGTCCATTTGGTGGGGTTAGGATTGTTGGAATAGGGGATTTGTATCAATTGCCACCGGTGGTGACATCTTATGATAGAGGTGAGTTTGATCAGAAGTATCAAACTCCGTATTTTTTCTCATCTTTAGCTTATAAAAATCTGCATGCGATGAACGAAGTGGATCATGCGGAGTTGTCGAAAATTTATCGGCAAAATGATGAGGATTTTATTGAGCTTCTGAATGCGATAAGAAATAGGGATGTTTCGCCGGCTCAGTTATCTAAAATAAATAGTCGGATTATAAATGGTGAGCCACCGGAGGATTCGATTTTGTTAACGCCCACAAATGAAGCTGCAGATTTTATCAATCAACGAAAGTTGGGAGAGATCCAATCGGATTTTTTTATTTTTGAGGGAGTGGTTGATGGGAAGTTTAAGGAGAAAGATACACCAACGGATGTGCATTTGGTTTTAAAAGTTGGGGCGCGCGTGATGTGCGTGGCTAATGATTTAAAAGGGCAATATGTGAACGGGAGTTTGGGTTGGGTGGTTGATATTATTGACGGAGATAGCCAGAGTGTCACGGTTCAACTGGATGATGTTGTGGAGCCGGTAAAAATCGAAATTTATAAATGGAATATACATCGCAGTAAATATAATAAACGTACGCAAGAACTGACGCAGGAGGAGATTGGGAGTTTTAAGCAGATTCCATTGCGTTTAGCTTGGGCAGTGACTATCCATAAAAGTCAGGGCAAGACATTTAACAAAGTAACGCTGGATCTTGGCAGGGGAGCTTTTGCGGCGGGGCAGATTTATGTCGCACTTTCGCGTTGCCGAGATTTTGAAGGATTGAGTTTGATTAAACCTGTGACGCTATCACAATTAAAACCAAATGATGATGTCGCGAATTTTTTTGATAATATTTTGGGGCAACCGGCGGAGGTGGAGTATATGGAAGATCAGGAAGATGGACAACTTTATATTGCGTAAAATTTTATAATGAAATAAGTAAAAAATTAAATAATGAAATTGTGCAGAGGTGACTCGTTGAGATTTTTTAACTTTAATTACTTTTTAGTTTCCCGTGATTGACAAATTGGGTTATTTGCGCTATGTTTTAAGTAAGGAGGAGACAGGATGTACCAAAAACTAGCACTCATTTCTTTGTTCTTTTTTCTGGTTGTTGCTGCATCAGCATGCACGGTTCATACTCAGCCATACTCGTATAATGCAGGGTATGCGGTTTATGCGCCGCCACCCGAGTATCATGCAGTCTACGTTCATCGTGCGCCGTCGCCACGTGGTCATTATGGATCACATTATAGCGGGCAAGGATATGCGAGACATCAAGAAAGATATTCCGCACCTCAGCGCGCAAATCAACCACCGAGATACTCTCCGCCACGGCACGTACAGCGCCCGGCACCATCGCGCAACTATCACGAGGCGCGTTCAACTCAACGCTATCCTGCTAGGCCAAATGTGGCTCCGCAGAATCATAGGCGGCAAAAAGCGGATAAACGCGATCAAAACAAAAAGCGTCAAGATAGACGCTATCATCGCCGCTAAGGCACTCTCGCCGATCGATTAGATCGGTTTTTTTGACCAGGATTATCAGGATTAAAAAGATTTTACAGGATTATTTTTATATTGCTAAAGAAGTAGTCATTTAATAAAATTAAAGTTCATCAAGAGTGTCTTAAGTGCTCTTGATGAACTTGTCACTTTAGTTTTTTATCTTGGTACTGTGTGGCAATTTCTGCATCTTGCTTCATACATCTCATCGCCTCCGACGACTATCTGCGGGGCGTCGAATGGTGCCGGGTTGCCGTTAATGAATCTTTGACTTCTCGTCGCTTTTCCGCCGCATTGCATACAGACGGCGTCTAATTTACTTACACGATCCGCTTCGGCTAGAAGGGGAGCTATAATGTTGAATGATTGGCCGCGGAAATCAGTATCTAAACCTGCCGCTATGACTCGACGACCGGAAGTAGTTATGTCACGAATGAATTGGATAAGTTCTTCGGGGAAAAATTGCACTTCATCAAAAGCAATTACCTTGATGTTATCTGTGAGGTGATGGTTAATTTCGGTTATTTCGTTAATAGGAATAGCTTCGTAGAGTACACCGTTGCGTGATGCAATTTTTGTATCCGCGGTGCGATCATCGATACCGGGTTTGAATACTATTACTTTTTGCTTTGCGATTGTGGCGCGGCGTAAACGACGAATTAGCTCTTCGCTTTTACCGGAGCTCATACAGCCGCAGATTACTTCGAGTGTGCCATGCATATAATTTCGTACATCGTACAAGGTCAATCTGGATAAATGTATTTTTTATTGACCATATCTAATTTTTTTTGCATCAATAATTCGACTTATATTTTTTTTGATAATATGATTGGTTAGATTGGTTGCTTTCTTTATCTCATCTTTTAAGTATTTGGAGCCGGTATATTTTGATGGATATCCAACTAATTCCATAAAACCCACGCCCTGGACAGGCTCGGTTCCAAAAGATCCTTTTACATTAAGCGGACCTTCCCAATAATTTATTGATCCGAAAAGCATTTCTTGGTTTTTTATATTTGCGGTGAGGTGCAGAAAAAGTTTTTTTTCAGGGATTTTTATTTCCCAAGAAAGAGGATATGATGATTTGCTTTTTGGGCTGATCCAGTATTTGCCTATGGGTTTCATTTCAACGTTCTGAAAATGTTCTTGTCTGCCGTTTGGATAGGATAAATCGGCAAAATAAGTTATATTTTTATCATCAGAATACATACAACATACAAGTTCAGTATTGTTGTCCAATTGAATAGAAAACCAATCCCATTTATCTTTTGTATAATATTCGTCCGCCCATTGATGATCCATCCAAGATTTACCGGCGACGTTTATCCATTTATCTTTTATTTTGATTCGACCTTCTGTATTGAGATTGGTGAAAGAATAATAGTAAGTCGTTTTAGAGTGCAGATCAAGAAAGCCGTTACCGCCTTCCAATAAAGGTTTTTTAGTTGATGTTAATTTGAGATCGATGTCTTCATTTTTTATTTGGAAAGTCGATTCATCGATTTTTTCCATACTACAATTAACATAACTGTTATTTATTTCTGGGTTTATGTAATTTATGTAGAAGAGCGGTTTAGAGAAACTGTCTTTGGAAATAATGGAAAAGAGGCTTATTCTGCGTTGGCATTTTTTCTCTTTATGATCAGAGATAAGAGAATGCGAAAAATATGAAGTTTTGAGTGGAATTTTATTTAAAAATGGTATTTTTGCTTTTTTTACATCTGCTTTAAAAAAGCAATCCATGAAGGAATACTCATTTTTTCGTTTATCCTTAAGGTGGCCGTTAAAATACCACCATTCAATAATGCTATTATGTGCGGATTCATCCTTAGGAAACCGAATTGGTTTATAGCTTTTAATCATAGGTTAGATCATCAATTATATATTTAAATTAATTAGTAGCTTGTCGCACTTGACCAGATGCTTAAATTAGCTATAATTACAATCATTATATGGCAAAAACGACACTTGGGCAAAAAGAGATAAGAATACTTGGAATAGAGACAAGCTGCGATGAAACTTCCGTGGCATTTTTGAAATTTAGTGTCGAACGTGGAACGTCGAAAGTTAAAATTGTGAAGCACTATATAGCGACGCAGATTCCGATTCATGCGCGTTATGGTGGAGTGGTGCCGGAAGTGGCGGCGAGGACGCATGTTGCGGAGCTTGTATCACTACTCGATAATACTCTATACTTAACGTCCAAAGTCCAAAGTACAATTAATAACCGGAAAGTTGATTTTGATGTAATTGCTGTGACACAGGGGCCGGGGCTTGCGACAGCGCTTAGGGTTGGGATTGAAGCTGGGAAGACTTTGGCTTGGAGTTTGGATAAACCTTTAATTGCGGTTAATCATCTTGAAGGGCATTTGGCATCCGCTTGGCTGGAATTTGCTAATCGTAAGAATTGGGAGTTTCCGATTTTGTTTTTACTTGTATCCGGAGGTCATACTGAACTGGTTTTGATGACGGATTTTGGGAAATATAAAATATTGAGTAGAACCAGGGATGATGCAGCAGGGGAGGCGTTTGATAAAACGGCAAAGATGTTGGGTCTGGAATATCCGGGGGGTCCGAAGTTATCAAAATTTGCCGAAGAAGGAAATCCGACAGCATATGATTTACCAAGGCCGATGATCCATGATCCATCGCTTGATTTTAGTTTTTCCGGTTTGAAGACTGCGGTGCGGGTTTTATTGCATAAACACTTCATGATTAAGGATAAAGGATTAAGGATAAAACCAACTCAACTAAATGATCTTTGTGCATCAATACAGGCGGCGATTGTGGAGGTGTTGGTTGCGAAGACGGTAAAAGCGGCATTAAAATCAAAGCCAAAAGCTTTTGCAGTTGTGGGAGGCGTTTCGGCTAATAAGATGTTGCAAGTTGAACTCAAAAAAGCTTTGAAGAAGAAATGTCCGGAAGTTACATTTTTAAAACCAGCTAAAGGATTACATACGGATAATGGCGCTATGATTGCGGCGGCTGGACTTTGGAATATTATCGCTAACAAGAAGCTTCCAAAATGGGAGAGTGTGGATGCGAATCCGGAACTTGATCTCTAAATTTGTATCTAGTATCTAGCAGCAAAACTCCAGATACTAAAAAGTTATGTCTCGTAAAGTTACAATAAGTTATAAAAAAACAAAGAAAGTCTTTAATATTAAGGAGTTGAGTGACTGGGAGAATGTTGCGGAGTTTTTGATATCTAAAATGCAACCTGGAATGTTAGTAACTTTGCAGGGTGATCTTGGTGCGGGGAAGACGACTTTGACTCAATATATCGCGAAGCAAATAGGAATATCGAAGCGAGCACTTAGTCCGACTTTTGCATTAATCCGAAATTATCGCGTCGAACGTCAAATGTCAAATGTCAAACGGATTGTGCATGTTGATGCGTATCGGATTGAGGATGAGAGGGAATTGCTAGCTTTGGATTTGGATGAGGAGTTGATGGAACCCGGGACTGTGATGATAGTTGAATGGCCGGAGAAGATCGCGGGTTGGGTTACGAAGCAAGATGATGTCACAAAAGTACAAATTAAGATTACTTAAAAGAACAAAGCCCCCTTTATGAAAGGGGGACGATTATTAAAAAAAAGACCCAAGAGTCTTTTTTTTAATAATCTGGGTGAATGTTATTCTTCTGTTTGTTCTGGAGGTGCCTCTTCTTTGCGTTGTTCCTCAATTTCTTCATCATCCGCATCTTCGATTGTAGCTTCGATGCCAGCAACGCGGAGAACCTCTTCTACTGATGTGATTCCGTCTAAGGCTTTTAAGATTCCATCTTGACCCATGGTTATCATGCCGTGTTTTTGGGCTACATCGAGCATGTCGTATTCGGAAACATTGGAATCCAGAATCATGCGCTCAATCTCTTTGTTCATGGTAAAGATTTCGTAGATACCCATACGGCCGCTATAACCTAGACCGTTGCAGGTTTTGCAGGTTTTGGTTTTTTCGCTTGGTCCGTAGAATTGTAGATTGTTTAAATCTAGTTTAATGTTTGCACTTTCGGGAATTGTTTTTAGAGTGCTTTGAACTTCGGCTAAAAGTGCATCATCCAGTTTTATTGGTGCTTTGCAATCGGCGCAGAGACGGCGAACTAGGCGTTGACCTATGACGCAGTTTAAGGCTGGCGCTAAAAAGAATGGTTTAACTCCCATGGAAAGAAAGCGCGGGATAGCACCGGCGGCGTTGTTTGTGTGAATTGTAGAGATAACCAAGTGGCCGGTTAAAGCAGCTTGAGTCGCGATTTCGGCAGTCTCTGTATCGCGGATTTCTCCGACCATCACAATATCAGGGTCTTGGCGGAGGATGGAGCGTAGACCTTTGCCGAAGGTGTAGTTTTTAGCGTGATCGATTTGGCTTTGATTAATGCCAGCCAGTTTATACTCAACAGGGTCTTCGAGCGTGATGATTTTGACTTCGGGGGTGTTTAGGCGTTTTAGAACGGCGTAAAGAGTGGTTGTTTTACCGGAACCGGTAGGGCCAGTGGTTACAATCATGCCATTTGGACGCTCTATTTCGGCTTTTAAGCGCTCCCAGGCCAATCCACGAACACCAAGCTCCTCAAAATCCAGGGAGATGGATTTAGGCCTAAGTAAACGCATAACCACAGATTCACCATATGCGGTTGGAAGGGTGGAGACGCGGATTTCGATCTTTTCGCTAGCTAGATAGATTGTTATGCGACCATCTTGAGGGATTGCGGTTATGTTGATTTTCATGCCAGCCAAGAGTTTGATACGTGAGATAATCAACTTCCATTTATCTTTATTTATGCTGGCGGCTTCGTGTAAAATACCATCTACGCGAAGGCGGATTTTGATGGATTCTTCTTCGGCCTCGATATGAATATCTGAAGCGCCACCCTTTAATGCAGCTGCCAAGATGAGGCTGACAAGATCGGTTGTGGATGATTCCTCGAGTCTTTGTTGAAGCTCTTGGAAATTTGCGATTGCACTTTCGAATTCTTTTAGTTTATCTGATTCTATCGTGACTCCTCCGGTCGATGCAATTATTTTTGGCAGTGTTTCATATAAAGCCATGGCATAAGCCATGCTTTGATCGGAACAATAATATACTTGTACATCTGAAAGTTGGGCTTTGGCAATGCGTTCGGCGAGTTTATTTACTTCGTCACCGGGTTTATTTGTGGCAAGCCTAATATCTTCTGAAAGTTTGGCAAACGCGATTACGTTTTTTTCTCTGGATTCTTCTTCGTCGATAAGTATCAAAGCTTCAGGGGAAACGGGAAAGCCTCTTAGGTTTATAAATGGCAAGCCAAGTTGTGCGGCTTTCATCTCGGCGCGTTTTTCAATGTCCGAGGTTTGGATTTCTTTTTGTTTGAATTCCAAAAGCTCCACCTGACTCATTTCGGATGGGCTTTTTACCTTTGCTTCTTTTTTCTTTTCTACAGGCGCTCCTTTTATGTAGCCCGGTTTTCCTGCTTTTACTACGGTTGTTGCCGCTGCTTTTTTCTTAAACAGGTCTTCAATAGACGGTGTTTTGGGTTGTTTAAGTGTCGCCATAAAACAATATGATTATTCCTTTAGGATTTGCTGAAAAGATTTTTAAATAATCTATGCAGTTTTGGCATGGCTACGCCTTCTCCAAATTTGTGGAACATCATTGTCCATGTTGCATATTGGAAGGCTACAGTGAATCCAGCTGCGAATAATCCAAGTAATAAGGTTACAGCGAAGAATACACCCAAGCTTAATTGGAACATTAGCATGTTGCCATTTAGGAAGGCGAAGACAAAGAGGATGGTTGCCGGGAAAGTTAGGATTATGCCGGCAAAAGCAACTACGAGCGTTAGAATTAAAATAACAAAAGATTGTATTACGATTGTTTCGATGGTTACTAGCCAATGTTTACGTATTAGTTTCCAACCGCGCTCCAGCGCTTGAGCTAGCGTTGATTTGTGCAAAATAAGTGAGTTTAAAGCGTATATTTGCAATACACCAAGTCCAAGAGTTAGAGTGGCGAAGACTATAAAAGAGACAATGTATACAGCCGAGAACAGGGGGCTGTTTTTGCCAAGTGCGATTGCCAGTGGAAATGATACACCAAAACGGGCAATCCAGATAAATATTATGAGCATCAGGTTTAATACAGCAATTGGGAAGATGGCTTGGCTGCCAATTGTGAGTGCGGTTTTTAGAGATTTCTTTTTCTTTTCTTTGTAGGTACCGATTGCGTGCACCAAGGCACCTTGAGATGTGCATGAGAAGGTAAGTATAGCGAAAGCGATTATAAGAAAAAATACGATTGCAAGTATACCTTTTACATAACCGAACCAAGGTATGGTTGTGGAAGATACTTGAGCTGCATACCAAAGGCGATCCATGGATCGGCCGAGAAATATTACATTTCCTTGGCTTTGAATAGAGCTCCAGAATTTCCAAAAAATATCTAATGCGCCGCCTGAGAATAAGATTGCGGCAAAGATGCCAAGAACCCAATGGGTTGGGTGAGTCCAGGCGAAGCGGAGGGCATGGGGGATGACCTCACGAAATACGGGTTTATCGTTTGGGATAAAAGTTTTCTTTTTTAACATATCTACAATATTATAGCATACTAAAATAACATGTAACATGATAATGGAACTTGGAAATGGGAACTAGGAACTTGGAACTGTGTGCAGCGCTAAAAAAATGAAATCGAGCTCAGCTCGATGAAAAAAAGGAAACAATGAAACAGTTAAAGAATGTAGTATTTATTAATTATCTATATATAAAATGATGGTTGTTGTGATTTGCCAGCTTTAGCTAAATTTAAAAAAGCCCCTTTTATTAAAGGGGGATGATTATAAAAAAAAGACCCTTGGGTCTTTTTTTTATAATCTGGGGGAATCATTCCGCAATTTCTCTTTTATCGTCAGATTTTTCCTCATTGTCCGCATCTTGTGTCTTTTCTTTCTTGAGGATGTTTTTAGCATTAGCCGGAGGGATGGCGATGATTTCCATGAAGGCTTCTCGTTCCAACGTTTCCACTTCTAGTAATTTAATGGAAACTCGATCCATGGCTTCGCGATTTTCGGTGATGATATCTTTAGCTCTTTGCAAAGCGTTGCTGATGAGTTTGTCGATTTCCACATCAATTCTTTCAGCAACCTTTTCAGAGTAATCGCGATTTTCGTGAATATCGCGACCTAGGAAAATCATGTCTTCGCGTTCGCCGTAAACACGCGGACCCATTTCGGTGCTCATTCCCCATTGAGTAACCATATTGCGAGCTAGGCTAGTTGTTTCTTTCATATCGGATGAGGCACCGGTAGTTACATCGCCAAAAATTATTTGTTCAGCCGCGTAACCGCCAAGCATCATTGAAAGTTCTTCCACGTATTCGGCACGACGTCGCATCTTTCTATCTTCTGTTGGAGTTTTGATTGTGTAACCGGCTGCACGACCGCGAGAAATTATGCTGACTTTTTGAATTGGATCAGAGTTAGGGAGAAGATGTGCAACCAGAGCGTGGCCAACTTCGTGGTAAGCGGTTATTTTCTTTTCATCATCATTTAGTATGTGACTCTTACGTTCAGGACCCAACATAACTTTTTCGATTGATTCTAAAAGTTCGTCTTCTGTGATTGATGTTTTGTTGCGACGAACTGCGAGAATTGCAGCCTCGTTCATTAGATTAGCAAGATCAGCTCCAGAGAATCCCGGTGTACGCTCGGCAAGTTTACGGATTGATGCGTTTTTAGCAATGGGTTTCTTTTTAGAATGAATTTTTAAAATAGCTTCGCGGTCGTTGATGTCTGGTGGATCTAAAACTATGCGACGATCGAAGCGGCCGGGGCGAAGTAGCGCCGGATCCAAGACATCCGGGCGGTTTGTGGCGGCAATGACGATGACACCGGCATTTGGTTCGAAACCGTCCATCTCTACCAAGATTTGATTTAGGGTTTGTTCGCGCTCGTCGTGCGACCCGCCCATGCCAGATCCACGTTGGCGGCCGACAGCATCGATTTCATCGATGAAGACTATGCATGGCGAGCTTTTTTTAGCACGAATGAACAAATCGCGGACACGTGAGGCGCCAACACCTACAAACATTTCTACAAATTCGGAACCACTTATATGGAAGAACGGAACATCGGCTTCACCGGCAACAGCGCGGGCGAGCAATGTTTTGCCTGTACCGGGAGAGCCCATAAGCAGAGCGCCCTTAGGAATCTTGGCGCCAAACTTGGTAAATTTTTCGGGGTGTTTTAAAAAGTCGACAACTTCCAAAAGTTCTTCTTTTGCTTCTCTGACGCCGGCGACATCTTTAAAGGTAACCTTGTCTTTGGCATCTTTTTGAATTTCGTGGCCGGCTGATTGGCCAAATTGCATAGCTTTGTTGTTTTGTCCTTGAACTTGGCGGAAAATGAACCAGAATAATACACCTAAAAGTAAGATTGGAAGTAAATTTGGAATAATTAGTGAAGCCCAATATGATAAGCCACTCGGTTCTTTTACCTCGGTTGGGATCTCGCGCAATTTTTGAGGATCAACACCATAATTGCTAAAGACGGTAGAGAGGGAGTCGCCGGATTCTTTTGTGACTTTATTCGTACTGCCATCTTTAAAAGTAGCTTCAACTTCATCACCACGAATAACAAGTGATGCGACATCGCCATTTTGGACTCTTGTTGCCAAAGTCGCGAGATCCGTATGATCGGTTGTTTCCAGGTTCATGGTTGCCAAAAGACCACCCATGATTATAAAGGCTGCGATGAAGATGATTATGTTTCGAGTTGTTTGGGTCATATAAAAAGCTTCTAGCTTCTAGCTTCTAGCTGATAGCCTAAAATTTAGTGGCTAGAGGCTAGTGGCTAGTAGCTGAGTAATACGCGTAATATAGCGGGTTTATTGCATTTTGTCGAGTAAACAAAATCGCCGATTTGTATTCGGCGATTTTGTTTTATGATTTTACTTTAAGCTTCGACTTTTTCCTCTTCTTTAGCTTTTTCTTGCTTTAGAGAGAGCCCGAGGCGGTGGTTATCAGGGTCGATAGATACGATGCGAAATTCGATTTCGTCGCCGGTGCGAGCAATCTCGTTCACATCTTTAACCGGTTTATCAGCCAGTTCACTGATGTGGGCTAAGCCGTGGATATCAGGATCAAGCTCTACGAATAATCCAAATGGATTGATCTTTAGAACGCGGCCTTTAACCCATTGGTTTACTTTGTATTTGATTGCAACATCTTGCCATGGATCGGTCATCAATTTCTTCATGGAGAGGAAAATTTTAGAGCCTTCGATGTTGAGGATTTCGGCACGAACGCGATCGCCGACTTTCAAAACGTCGCGAGGATCGTCGATGCGCTGCCAAGCGATTTCACTGATGTGAACCAAGCCTTCCAAATTGGTATCGAATTTCACGAAAGCTCCGAAATCGGTAACGGCTGTGATATTGCCTTCTACGTGATCGCCAACTTTATATTTGGAAATAACAGATTCTTGGCGGGTTTCCCAAACAGCTTTTTCGGAAACAATGTATTTACCCTCTTCTTCATTGGCATCGATGACTTTTACATCAAGATCGCCGCCAACAAGTTCTTTAAGTTTTTCAAGGATTTTATTCTTTTCGCCACCCTGTACGCGAGGGTAATGCTCGGGAGAAAGTTGTGAAACAGGTAAAAATCCGGAGAGGCCTTCGAGGCGGATGATTAAACCACCTTTGTTGGCTTCGAGTACACGAACCGGAGTAACAACACCGCTTGTGAAAAGTTCTTTAATTTTATCCCAAGTCTTTTTGCGCCCGGCACCTTTAAGTGATAATTCTAGTTCACCAAATTCGTTATCCAAATCTATTACGGTTGCGTCGATTTCGTCACCAACAGTTAATAGCATGTTTGGGTCGAGCTCTGGGCCGCGGACAATACCCATGGCCAAGCCACCGATATCCGCGCGCACTTCGTTGCGTCCCACACTGATAACAACTCCGTGCACTACATCACCCTTGTGGGGGTAGTTACCGTAGTTACCCTCTTCGAGTAGTTTTTTTAATTCTTCTTGTTTAGTTTCGGTCGTCATAGAACAGTTATTGATTAACCCATGTTGCCGGACCAGACCAGTGGCGGGGCAAGCGAGTGACTTATCGCGTCGAACGCCAAATGTTGAACGTCGAACGCCAAATGTCGCATTAATTTAAGTATGCAGAGAATACAGTAAAATTGGAGATTTGGCAAGGATTGGTCATCCAGATCGTACGTTAAGATATTTATTGGTTTAAGTTAGACTGAAAAATGCCTAGAATTAGATAAATTTTAGTACCCGGTTTGGTCAATTTGTATAAGGTTATCGGTTGGTAATGATGATAAGTTACAGGTAAGAAGTTACATGTTATAATCTGTTTATTATGGAGGATTTATACCTAGATTTATCGGATTCTACAGAGTCGATAAACTTTTTATCCAAATGGATTGGTTTTTCATCGGGAAAAATTAAAAGCCATGCGGATTCATTTATAACGGATTTTGATGACGGTAAAGCGGTTGATAACATTGGCCTGGCAAATTTTGTCAGTGAGTTTGCTCGAGATGTTTATCCAACGCGTTATGCTTTGGATAAATTTTTTTGCGAATCTGGAGCATCAAAAGAGTGGCTTGGCACAGAAAAGGCTGTGCGCAGATCCACCGCACATCTGATGAATAGATATAAATCCGCATCGGGCGTGGATTCTATCGATGAACTTTTTGCGCACGAAGATTTTGACATGACTTTTGGGGATGAAGAAAAGATGGAGATAGAACAAGTCAGACATCATGTTAGAGAGGATTATTGGCGCGCTAATAAAAATTCGCTTCAGTCGCTTGTTGATGAGGGCGAGGCGAGTTTGAAGCAATTTGAAGATGTAGTTATAAAATTGAGGGATTGTGCCGGATCTTTACCGTCATTATTACAAGAAGAGTTATATTCAAAAATAACTCGTTATGAGGATAGAGTTCTTTATCAAGGCGAGGTTTTGGATGAAGATGTGTTGAATGAAGAGTTGGCTTATTATAAAGATCAACAAGAGTTACCAATCACACAATAATTATGAATTAAAAATGATTGAGTAAATTATTTTAAGTTTAAAGACGCCCCTTAGGAGCGTCTTAACTTTTTAACTTTAATAGAGATGCTGTTTATCAAGTCTTATCCAAAATTTAAGGCATGAAAAATTTTAAGAGAGGTGATGTTGAGTTTTCGTTTTTGTAGCCGGACAAAAGGACTGTTCCGTTTTTGCCGTAACCTACATTTAAAATTATATCAGACATATCAGGAAGAAGTTTTGGTTTTTGATTCTGATTCCATATGGCTAAATGCTTTGTTGCATTGATAAATATCCATGCTTCACCGGACCAAGTTATTTGGCTTTGATTTAAGAAATACTGTGAGGTGGCAGGGATGTTTTCAGGTAGTAGATCTTTGAGATGGCTGCTGACATTGGTAACTTTTTTTCCGTCGGAGAGAAAGGCTTTATAGCTTGTTGAGTTTGCATCTATTGTAGCACCGATTATCAGAATATTACCTCCGTTGGATCCAATGGTTGAATAGTTGCTAATGTTGCCAAATAGGGAGGTTAGTTCTTGAAAGTTTTGACCATCAAAAAAGAAGAAACGACGGTCGATAATATCATGGCCAGCAGTAATGCTTTTGGGCCCGTTTTTTTGTTCGAAGTTTAGAATCCAGCCATTTTGAACCGGGTGAATATTAATTGCGGAAGTGCGTTGTTCTTTGAAGCTATTTGGAAGCGGGATAACGGCCGGCTCTGTCAGTGCATCGTGCCAAGCGTAGAGATGCTTATCTGTAACGACATACCAAATACCCTGCTTGCCAACAATTTCTCCGATCCATTCATCATGAGGCAGCGCACGGATAAAATAGCTAACGTTTTTCCAATATTTGCCATCGTAGTGCATGGCAATATCGGGCTTGGTTTGCCATGTATTCATGTCACCGATTACTAGCCAGCCACTACCATCGGTTGCGATTTGGCGAATATTGTTCATGCCAAATTTAACAAGGTCGGGAGTAAGATCAATGATACCGTCGGGCAATACTTGAAAAAGTTGATTGGGATTACCTACCAAGTAATCATTTCCGCGACTTTTAACAAAAGAAATATAAGGAATGTTTATATGCTTATCCAAAGTAGTAGTAGGTATCTCGGAGGATTTATCTTGCCAAGAAGAGGAAGCGAATATGCCGGAGGGTAGGCTAAGGCTAAACAAGCAGGTTAAGATGAACAGCTTTTTCATATAGCAATACCTTTCTATAAAGCTGCAAGTCCGTCAAGTCTTTGTTTTCTGAAGTTTGAAAGGCATGCCTGTCAAACTTCAGAAAACAAGCCGATAAACATAAAACCCCGCTTGCGCGAGGTCTTATGTTTCTCTCCTGACTTTGCAAAGTTGAGGCTTTGCTGGGCCAGAATTATTTTGAGGCGAGGAGGTTTGATGCATGGTTACCCAATTCGTGTAAGCGGATATCCGAGTAACACTCGAAGAGTGCACCGTACATCAAGCCCCAACGAAATATTTGGGAAAACATACTTTTTTAAATAATCACCGCCGATGGCGGGATCCCGCATACATTAATATTTTATAATTATTGATGCGGGACAAATTATAAATTACAAATAATAGTTTTTGTTATCGCTTCACGATTTACTGTACATATATTACTACGAACTGATTTGAGGAGCAAAAAAGTTGGTTTTTGTGGCGCGAAGTTATGGGATTAGATTAGCAGAAAAAGTGGGAAATGTCAAGGGTTTAATGTGATGGTTTATAACAAAAAACCGCTATATAAAGCGGTTTTTTGGACATTGTCTGAATAGTATCTTGTATTTTGTATCTAGCAGTTATTTTTTGCTAGATACTAGATACTAGTTGCTAGATACTTATTTTTTATAGATTGTTTTGTAGCCTGTCCATGTCCGGTTGCCTAAATTGTCGTATAGGTTTGCGCCATAGCTAACAGTTTGGGTGTTGTATGGACCGCCTACATAAGAACAGGTTGAAGCACTATCACAAGTTTTTACAACCTGAGCGTTAACTAGGATTTCGATCTTGTTAATGCCGTTATTATCAGAGCCATTGGCTGTGAAAGTAATTTGTTCGTAGTTTGTGTAACCACTATCGCGATTGCTGGTGATGGTTAGGTTGCCATCTACATTTGTTTGATTGTTATTGTTGTTATTGGTCGAGCCGGTGACGTAAACATTCTCAGAACTTGTTTGTGACATGCGGCCGTTATAATCGTAAGCGCGGGCGAAGATGCTGATGTTGCGATTTGCTGTAAAGCTATTTCCATTGATCGCTACAGAACATTCTTGATTGCCGTAAGCGCGATTATAAGTACAAGTTTTCTTTAAGCCACCATCTGCGTAGATTTCGATTTTTTGTAAACCGGAATCTGCCGATGCGCCTACATTTATATTCTTAGTTTCATTTTGATCTAAGTTACTATCTGATGGATCTAGCCACATCCAAGCGTAGACCTCGGTACCATTGTTGTTATTATTGTTCGAACCATTGCGATAGAGCGACATTGTGTCGGTTGTATCTGTGCGGCCGGAATAGTCTGTGGCTTTCGAGTAAATGTTGATTGTGGAGTTTGAATTGTAATTGTTTGCGTAGATTGTAACTTGGCAGTTTTGAGTTCCGTATGCACGGCTAAAGTTACAAGTTTTGATTAGGCTGTTATTGGCGTAAACTTCGATTTTGTTTAAACCATTATCTGCAGCGGCTTCAACTTTTATTGTTGAGCTTTCACCATCTGCAAAATTTGTGTCTGATGGTTCTAACCACATCCATGCGTTAACAAGGTTGCCGTTATTATTGTTTGACCCATCGTTTTGGATAGTAAAGCTGATTGTACCGGACCAATTTTGATAACCATCGCGGTCTGTGGCTTTAACTTTTAATGTTACGGTTTGACCGGCATTAAAGTTGTTGCCATAGATTGTTTTGGAACATGTTTTATCGCCGGTTGCATTGTTGAAGTAACAAGTGCCAACGATGCTGTTATTAGCATAAAGCTCTAATTTGTCTAAACCACGGTTGGCATTACCATAGAAGGTGATGTTGCGTGATTCATTGCGACCAAGAGTTGTTTTGCTAACATTGCCATCAAACCAAGCAGCGACTGAACTATCGTAGTTACCGTTGTCTGTATTGTTTCCTGTATAACCATTTCGATAGATGTATTGTGTGCTGGTTTGGATTTGGCGGCCATAGTTATCGTACGCTTTTACGTAGACTTTGATTTGATCGTAACTTGTGTACTGGTTGCTATAAACCGAGTAATTACAGTTTTGATCGCCGTAAACGGTGCTGAATGAACAGCTGCGTTTTAAGCTATCATTTACGTAGATTTCCAGTTTCTTTAAGCCATCCTGAGCGTTAGCGTGTGCCTGAATTACTTTGTAATCCTCGCTGTACATTTGATTGCCGGTTGGGCTGAAATCAAACCAAACAGAAAGGCGACCGTCGCTGTTGTAATAGTTATTGTTATTATTGTTGTAGTTGTCGACAGGAATGTAATATTCACCAAGCCATGTCCATGCTTCTTGGCCCTTGGTGTCTACTGCACGGGCGTTGAAGGATATGGAACTGCCTTTGGTGTAAGAACTGCCGTTAATTGAGTAATCACAATTGGATGTGTTGCAGGTTTTTACGATAGTTCCGTTTAACCAGATTTCAACACGGTTGATTCCATTTTTGGATCCGGAATTGATTGTAATGTTGGATGACTGGCCTTGGTAAAGATTGTGATCGTTATTGCTAACACTCATGCTAGCCCAAACATCGCCATTTGTATTTACAACAGGATTGTTGTTTACATAACCGGTGCCTTCGTCAACGCGAACAAGTTTGGCGGTGAGAGGGGAAGTTGGATTGCTGTTACCAAGCGCGGAAACAACGCCACCTACTAAAAATGTTCCATTGCCGTTGCCGGACATGGTTACAAAATAGTCGCGTGTTTCGCCGTAATTTGTGAAGTAGTTATCACTGAGACGAATAAGGTTTTTATTGTTTAGTATCATCCAAGATTTTCCGTTGCTTGCGATTATTGCATCGTTCCATTGTGAAAATGGAAGATTGTTTGTGCTAATTTGATTGTTTGAAGTATTTGATTCGTAAACGTGAACAATATCTGTGCGGTATGCGGATGTTCCGCCGGCAATTAATGCACGGGAACCATCTGAAGCAATAGCTTGCAGATATGAGACGTTGGTGAAACGATTAGTCACTTCGTAAAGTGAGCCATTGGTAGGGAGTTTCCAATAACGGAAATTTCCATTTGTATCGGGTGCCGCAATTAACCAACCATCCCAAACAGGAACAGCTACAGGTGTTGTGAAACTGTTATAGCCATCAATTGGTGATGTGTGGTGAACTGAATATACGGTATTACTATATGAATATGTTTTTGAATTCGGGATGTTTGTCCATTCAAAAGCGTTTGTAGATTTTGTCCATTTGAAGACACGGCCTTTGGCAGTAGTAACCATCCAAACGCCATTTTTTCCGTTGATGGATGCTAAGGCTTCGTTGGAATCCAAACGTCCTTTCCAAGTGTTAGCCGGGTAACCCCAGGTACCATCTTTATAAGTTAAGACTTCATAGTTATTTGTGTTGGAAACTACGTTCTTTAAAAACATGATTGTTTGACCATCGGAGACGATATCATCAACACGGTTTAAACCCGCGTTTCTAACTTCGGCTGTGATGTCTATCATCACTGAACCATCTGTTTTCCAGACGTGTCCGCCGGTGAGGAGCTCTTGGCCATCGGTAAGGTACCAATAAGGTTGCGCAAAGGCGCTTGCCCATACAGGGCGGTTGGCTGTAGTGCTTAATTTGTCTGAAATATCAGACCACTGCCAAGGGCCAGTATCGGCGGAGGCAGCGCTTATAACCGCACCTAAACCCATAGCAAGCATGGCTACGAGAGTGACTGTGGTTATGATTCGTTTATAAATAGGTGTCATATATTGGCTAAAATTAGCTAAAAAGTTATTGAATAACAAGGTATCTCTTTATATTAAGGCATGTTGCGATTAATGCGTCAATATAGCAAATTTTGGGGATTCTGTCAATGGGAATCTCCCAATCAACGTTTTACGTTGATGTCCCTCTTTGCTAAAGAGGGTTGGCTACAAATCTCCCAAATTGCGCTTTGCGCAATTGTCCCTCTTTGCTAAAGAGGGTAAATTGAGGTGTGGTAAGATATTTAGTATGGGGAAAATGACATGTAATGGTAGACATATTCCTTATGATCAAGATCTTAAGAAGTTGTCTCAGCAGTTGCGGAATAATGCTACGCCTCAAGAAAATAAATTGTGGTATCAGTTTTTAAAATTTCAAAAATTACATTTTTATCGTCAAAAACCTTTGGATGGATATATCGTTGATTTTTATTGTCCAAAACTGAAGTTGGTTATTGAAATTGATGGGGTTCAACATTTTGCTGAGGAACAAATGGATTATGATCAAGAGAGAACCCTGGCGCTAAATAATTATGGTCTACAGGTAATTCGTTTCACGAATTACCAAGTTGATTTCGAGTTTGAATTAGTTTGTGACAAAATAACTAAGTTTCTAAAAAACCCTCTTTAATAAAGAGGGACATCCGACGTTACACGTCGGATTGGGAGATTTGTAGCCCACCAACCCACTCACTAACCTTCCCCGGATTACAAAGGATCGTATTTGTCGGAGCAGTTTCCGATAGTGCACCACCAGTAGAAGCGATTATTGGAATATTAAATTGATGAGCTTCGTGCAAGGGCAATCCAAAGCCTTCGTACCATGATGGGTAGAGTAGGACGGAAGAGTTTTGATAAAGCCAAATCAGTTCTTCGTCGCTTACAAAGCCTGGAGCTTGGATGTAGGAAATGTTGTGTTCGCCAAAGTAAAATTTTACTTTGCTTCCGAGGATAACAGGGGTTAGATAGTTTTGTGGCTTTTTGATGTTGAACTCGGCGATTGCTTTTAGTGCAATTTTTATGTTTTTGCGTGGGTCGGAGCCGCCAAGCATCAATGCAATGCGTGAGGCGGTGGCGGGGAGCCAGTCCGGCTTAACGTCGCTCGTCCCACGTCGCTCGTCCCACGTCGCTTCGAGCTTAGGTTCAAACTCAAAAATTTTACATTTATTCTCGTCAACCTCTAGAAGTTTTACTACATCGGATTTGGTTTGGTGGCTGACGCAGTGGATTTGGTCGGCATTTTTGATGCGACGGTTTGCGTTTACGTATTTGTGCCAGAGCCGACGGCGGAGGTTGAACCATTTTGGTTCGATGATGAAGGAGAGATCGTGGACCAATACATGATAAGGACGGTAGAGAGCGCCGGTGTAGGCGATGTTGGGGAGGAGGAAAAGGTCGATCGGGGTTTTTAGCTTTTTTTCGGCGCTTAGTATCAAAGAGAAAATGTTGAGGTGGCAAAAAAGAGTCCAGAGTTTGTTGGGGACTTTTAGGTGTAGATAGTTGAAGTTATTTTCATCGCAAAAACGTTTAACTTCGGTTGATGGTTTTAAGCCGGTTGTGACGCAGGTGCAATCGGATGGGCTAAAGTTTTTTGTTTGATCTAAAATCCAAAGCTTGGCTACGCGGTTTATGCCTCCACATTTACTATCGGCGATAGCCCTGGCATCAATTAAGATACGGGGCATAAGCATCTTCTATCATGGCGAGTTCTTCCTCGATTGGATCTTCCAATTTTAGGCCGGCGGCTATGGCTTGGAGGAGTTTTTTCTCAAAGTTTTCATGGCTGAAGCTTTCGGCGAAATTGCGAATTTCTTTGGGGTCGTAATCTGTTGTTTTGTGGCGAATTACAGCGTCGCCAATATCTTCCCAAGTTTGTTTGTCAATAAATTTGCCGGTTTTATTTGGAAGTACGGTTTCTGCGGCGCCGCCGACTCCGTAGGCGATAACCGGGCGTCCGGCGGCCATAGCTTCAACAGCTGTGATGCCAAAGTCTTCGATTTGCGGATTGATAAAACCGATAGCTCGGCGATAGAGCCGGGATTTTTCTTCGTCATTTACCGCGCCTACGAATTTGGTTTTTTTACCGGCGATTTTTTTTAATTTAGATAGCTCAGGGCCTGTACCAAAAATAATAAGTGGAATGTTTAGTTTGGAAAAAGCTTTTACAACCAAATCGAAACGTTTGTAAGTAACAAGCCTGCCGCCAGCTAGCCAGTAATCACCTTCGTGGCGAGAGAAGGGGATGTGTTCTGTATCGACAGGCGGGTGAATTACTTGAGCGTCGCGATTGTAATAACGCATGATTCGGCGGCGGCTGGTTTGGGAGTTTGTGATCATCATGTCGGCTCGTTCGGATGCTTGTTTATCCCAACTGCGCATGCGATGTAAGAGCCAAGGTAATCCAGCTCGGATAAAAGCAGGATGAGGAAGATCGGCTAAGTAGTTGATGCGGTTTTCCCAGAGGAAGCGCGTGGGAGTGTGTAGATAGCAAATATGCTTGGCGTGAGCTGGAACAATAATTCCTTTTGCGAATGAGCTGGAGGAGGAGAGGACTAGGTCGTAATTGGAAAAATCAAGATGCTCTGTCGCGAGTGGCATAAAAGGCAGATACCACTGATAGTATCTTTTAGCGAGGGGCCATTTTTGCAGAAAGGAGGTATAGATTTTTTTCTCTGAAAAATCTTTATGAGATTTTTTGGGATTGTAGATTAAAACGTGAGCATCGGCATTTGGGAAAATTTTATTGAAAGCTGAGAATACGCGTTCAGCGCCACCATCTTGTACCAAATAGTCATGAACCAAGGCGATTCTGAGGTCGCTTAATTTTTCTTTGATATTTTGTGTCACATTTACCATTTGCTTAGCTTAAATGATGCGCAACAAAAAGTGGACATTCGGTCAAGGACCAGGCTGTACCAGGATGAGAACCAGGATGTACCAGGATTTAATTTTATGACTAGTGTCACCTGTTATTGAAAAGTCTTTTGAATTGTAGGTCGTTAGCTCCAAAATTGACAAGGAGTCCGTTTTTTATTCGATATGCTTCTAGGTAGTTTTTTGCTTGTGCCAAATGAGCATCATCCATTTCCGAGACAGCTTTAATCTCTAGCATTAAAATATTTTCAATAAAAAAATCGACACGTCTAATGCCGATTTGTTGATTTTTATAATTAATGCTCATTGGCATTTCTCTTATGTACTTTATTCCGGCAGTGTCAAATTCTAGTGACAATGCTCTAGAGTAAATTAATTCTTGAAATCCTCGACCTAGTTCGTTGTGGACTTTCATGGCACAGCCGATAATGTCATGGGTCAATTCTTGCAATTCCATATCCTGTTATCTTGGTAAATTTATTGGTTGGTTATCCTGGTACATCGTGGTTAATATGCTCCAGTCTTTTGTATAACAGCAAATGGCGTCTTTAACAAGATATAGAGGTCGAGCAGAAGTGACCAGTTTTCTATATACCAGATGTCTAAGCGGGCTTCTTCTTCCCAAGTAAGATCAGAGCGGCCGCTGATTTGAGCCAGGCCGGTTACGCCGGGTTTGATTGTAAGAACACGACGCTCCTCATCAGAATATTTTTCAACTTCTCTTGGTTGATGCGGGCGCGGGCCAACAAGTGACATGTCGCCGTTTAGGACGCTGATAAAGTTGGGGAATTCGTCGATAGACCAACGGCGGAGGAAGTGGCCGGTTCGCATTATGCGAGGGTCGTTTGCGATTTTGTAGATCGCACCTTTTTTAATGCTTTGATCTTTGATGAGTTTTTGCTCGAGCTCCAGATTCTTTTTAGCATCTTTAAATTGCGGGCCGATGGAATATTTTTTAAACATGGTGCGGAGCTTATAGGTAACAAAAGGGCGACCTTTTTCACCGATGCGCTCGCTTTTATAAATGATGGGAAAGCCATCTTCTAAAAGTACCAGGATTGAGCCGATGATCCAGAGAGGGGAGCTGATGATTAGGATGATGATGGAAAAGAAAAAATCCTCGACACGTTTGGCGATGCGGCCCCAACCGTCGAGTGGTGTTGGTTTGACTTCGATTAGTGGAATGCCGCCCGGAGTGCTGACCGCAATGTTGGTAAATCTTGCAGCGAAAACATCGGCAGCGTACCAGAAATGGAGGTGATGTTTATTTGCAAAGCCGATGATGTGTAAAGAATCTGATTTTGGCATGTCGGGATCGGCTAAGACTATGCCTGATATTTGGCCTTTGTCGATCATCTTTTTTAGAATTTGCTTGGAATCGTTGCCCCATTTGCTGATTTGTTTGAGTACGGAAAAGCCGAGTATGGGGAGATTGGTGAAAGTTTCGGCGAGTTTTTCCGCCATTTCGCCTTTGCCGATTACAACGATATTGTCGTGGCCGATTTTCATCCTTAAGAGTTGGTGTTGAATTGTGCGGAGTGCCAGGCGGCCGAAGAAAACGAAAAAGACAGATAAACCCCAGATGGCTAGAATGATGAAGCGAGATTGTGTAAGTTCGCGGCGGAAGAATATGGAAGCGATGAGGATCATGACGCCGGCAGTGCAAGCTAAGATAATGCGGCCGAACTCGTCCCAAGCTTTACGCTGGCGAGAGGAATAGAGGCCGGCGATTACAAACACAATAATATATATAGCAATGAATGTGAGTGATGTTTGGATATAAGTGCTTATGGCAATGTCTTGAAGTATGGGGCGGATTTCCGTGGCAAACCGGGAGTAACGCAAAAGATACGCAAAAGCAGAGGCGCAAGCAAGAGCCAATGTATCAACCGGCAAGCGGAGGGCGGTAAAGGTTAGCTGGAATTTGTTCATACTCATTTAGTATCTGGTATCTTGTATCTCGTATCTTGCAGTGGTCAGAAGAGGGTTAAGTAAAACGGGATACTTATTTAACTGCTAGATATTAGATACTAGTTGCAAGATACTTATTTAGTTACCATTATATCATAAAACAAAAGCTTCGGGGTTAGCGAAGCAATTGTATGTTTAAGGATTCGGGCGAAACGGTAAGCCGAATTTTGTACCCCAGGTCACATTCCTTAGTTGTTCTGTGGGGCGATGACTATCTATCTAGCCTTGCAATTGCTTGCAAGATCTTGCGAGCGACCAGTGCGCGACTCAAATGAGAGTATAGCGCTCTTGCTCTTGCACCAGAAGAGGGTTTGCCACCGTACCATGTCACCATGGCAGGAGAAATGTAGCAGTGCGTTGCTCCAACTTGCGAAGGAGGCGACCACATCATTTCACTTTTCACTTTTCTCCCCCGTAGCTTTAGGCAAAGGGGGATAGTATTGTCTCTGTGGCCACCCTTCGCCGACCCAACTTCGCATAAAGCTTCGAAGGGTTTAGCTATGGGTGATTCCGTTAGGAACACTTTCCCTGGGTTTGCCCCTCGACTCCATCGAGCTAGGCTCGACTTCGCTCAGGGTTATATCCCGGTCGTCGTTAGCGACTCTCTTTGTCGATTTGCATTGCTGCAAACCGGGTGTCCGGACTTTCCTCTCCCCATAGCTTTACGCGACGGGGAGCAGTCATCTGTAATGCCCGATGGGGTGGAATATAGCAGGAAAAGTGAAATTTGTCAATCCTTCATTTGGGAATTTTTATTTTTTATCCTTATATTTACTTGGCTAACATCACTTTGCTTGCTATGATACGAGAATATGAAAAAGGCTCGTATTATTGGTTTGGGAGTGTTTATATTGGCGCTTATTTTAGGTTTGTTAGGCTGGTGGTTTTGGTCGCTCGGGAGCGTTTCAACGGCAGAACAGCCAATTTTGCGTTTAGCGGTAGAGCAAGGAGGGGTTTTTGTTAAATCAGGAAACGGGCTCGAAGAACAAGCGAAAAGTGGAATGGTTCTTTCGAAGGGTGATATAGTTAGAACCGCTCCCGGAGGTCGCGCGAGTATTACGGCCTCGGGAAGATCTGATTTAAGACTTTCTGAAAATACGGAGGTGGAAGTAAGTGATGTTAATTTGAATTGGGCACAGGATTTTGTTTTTAGATTTAATCTTAAAACAGGGCGAGCATGGTCGCGGGTTTTAAGGTTGTTGGATTTGGGAAGTACATATGAAGGCCAAACAGATAATGTTGTGGCTACTGTAAGAGGAACAGCTTTTGCTTTACAGAAAACCGGTGAAGAGACTCAATTATTTGTGGATCATTCGGCTGTGGTAACTCCAATTCTTGGAAGTACGATGGGGGAGGATGTTTTTACAAAAGATGAATGGGGATCGTTTGATTTTGAGGGTCGTGTAATGCTAAGAGGAGATATGTCATCAAGTTCTTGGCCGGAAAGAGCTTGGATAGCGGATGAGCATATTGCAGATGAAAGGTTTACAACCGCGGCTAGAAACACAATGTTAGAATCTTTAAGCGGTAAAAAGAATATTGCTATGGATAATTGGGCTTACGGTTTATCTCGCGCTAGCGAAAATTGGCATTTACGATTTAGCGGTGATAAATGCAAAGACTTGAAGGTGAGATATATGGGAAAGCAGTTATTTAATGTTTACGATTTAACAACGCGTGGTAAATCGGGATTAGCGTTTCAGTTTTTAGCTGATTTGGAAACTGATATAAATTTGGAAGATACATGTACTCAAAAAGTTGATTACGCGGATCCTGTGGGCAGAATGTTATTGGCTTTATCAGATGTTTCTCCGGAGGATGATTTGTATAAACTTAAATTAAAGTGTGAGGAAATGTATATAGGTTTATATCCCGAGCATTCACCTGAAGCATACTATGCCAGGGGCTTGGCTTTAGATGCACGCTTAGATGAGTTGGAACGTTTTGGATGCAGGCCGGATTTTCCTCTGCCCATGGAAAGCGCGATGGATGCCGTTGAGCAAGGTTTAGCCAGGCAAGATAAAGATTTTGAATCGCTTGTTGGCGCGGGTGACGATGTAATGTTTTTATTATCAAATAAAACTCATGTACAACATGTAAGATTGGAAACTTTTATAGAAAAGTTGGATCAGTGCAGATTTGAGGATATGTATCCGCCGGCTGATGATATAACTGCAACTTCAACAACATCAACTGAAATGGAAACGCCTACCTCAACAACTGATGTTGATGTTAATGATGGAGATGCGCAAAACAATTCTCCTGATAATAATCAAACAGAACCACCGGTAGTTCCCGATGTAAAACCGGATACTAATCAAATTCAACCGGGTGCGCTTGATTTACAGCGAATTCAGCTTTTTGCACAAACGAATCCGGTTAATGTTGGTGGTACTACAAATCTTTATGTTAAGGGTATTAAAAAGGATGGGAGTGAGGTTGATGTTACAAGTCGTGCATCTTTTGAGCAGGTTGGGGATTTGGGTGTTATAACGGGCGCCAGATATTTGGCTAATAAATCGGGTTCGGTGACTCTTACCGCCAAAGTAAATGATAATGGGCAGGTATTTACGGCGCAGGTATCTTTACGTATTACCGAGCCGCTCGTGTTGTCGTATTTGGAGATAAATAGAAATGGCAGTAATCAAGTTTACCAAGGTGATACAAGGCAACTTAGTGTTATTGCGCATTATGCAAATGGCGAAGTTAAGACTGTGACTTCATACTCCACTTATTTCACTTCAAACAGCCAGATCGGTACAATGAGCGGGTCTTTGTTCCGCGCTGGCGCAAATAGTGTGGGGCCTGTAACGGTAACGGTGCAATATACGGAAGATGGAGTTATGAAGCAGGGAGAAATAAATTTTGAAGTTGTTTACGACACGGCCAATAGGATAACTCCATAATAAAAAGTTAGAAAAATATAATAACGTGACATTGTTAAAAAATGCACTATGAACAAAAGAATAAATCGACCTAAGGGTTTTAATGAATGGATGCGGCCTGTATTGGTTGGGCTCACAATAGGTTTGCTTTGCGCATCGGCATTTTTATTTGGGATACTTGAAACTTGGAGCAGGCGCATATCCGATAGGTTGTATTTGCCATATGCGGCAGACTCAAGAATTGTTCTTGTAGCGATTGATGATGCTTCTATGGCTAGGCTTGGCAGATGGCCGTGGGATAGGGCTGTTCATGGTGAATTGATAAAAAGAATCGCTTCCGCGGGCCCTTTGGCAATTGGTTATGATGTAAATTTTCCGGAAGTATCGGATGCGGAAAATGATAGTGCTTTAGCATTGGCAATTAAACAAGCGGGGAATGTTGTTTTGCCGGTTGAGTTGGATTTATCTCTTTCCAGTTATGGCGATGGTTATATTGCCAAAAGTTTTTTACCGCCAATTTCTCAGATTGCGGTCGCTGCAGCTAGAATCGGCCATACTAATAGCCCACAGGATGCGGATGGCGTGGTAAGAAGAATACCTCTGTATGCCAGTTTGCCGGATTCGGGAGTTGTTCCCGCGTTTGCGTATAGGATTTTGGAAGTAGCAGGTATGGAAGTTTCCTTAATCGACGGCACTGATTCTGCTAACAGATTGATTGTACATTATGCCGATAAGCCGGGAATGGCTTTTCCAATTTATTCGGCTGCGGAAGTGATGGATAATTTGGAAGTAAGGCAGCAGTTAACAAATAGAATAGTTTTGGTTGGCGCGACAGCGCCGGATTTGCACGATGATCAACGCGTGCCAACATCAATTACTCAACCAATGAGCGGAGTAGAGATTCATGCATCTTTGTTAAATACGCTTTTACAGAAAAAGTTTTTATATGAATTGTCAAGATGGATTTTAGCTTTATGGATTTTAGGCATCGCCTTGTTGCTCGGAATGATAATCCCTTTGGTTCGAGCCAGATGGAGTGTGCCCATGGCGGTTTTGTTATGGATAGGATCTGTTATTGTGGCTTTTATTTGTTTTGATAAAGGTTGGATAGTTGATGTTCTATGGATCACAATAAGTATAATAATCTCTTTTTCGGCTGTTATGTTAGAGCGCAGGGTTGCCTCGGAAAAACAAAAACGCGAGATAAGGCATGCATTTTCCCATTATGTATCTTCATCTGTGGTTGATTCGATTTTAGAGAATCCGGCTCAATTGCAACTTGGTGGTGTTAGAAAGGATATGACTGTGATGTTTTCGGATGTGCGCGGGTTTACAACTATTTCCGAAGGCTTAAGCCCGGACGCACTGGTTAAACTAATGAATACATATTTAACGCGGATGACGGATATTGTTTTTAAGCATGAAGGAGTTTTAGATAAATACATTGGGGATGCTGTAATGGCATTCTGGAATGCACCACTCGATCAAAAAGATCATGCAAAACGTGCAGTTGATACAGCACTCGAGATGTTAAGTGAGCTACGTAAGATGAATGCGGAAAATTTATTTGGAGAATTGGAAATTAAAATTGGAATTGGAATTAATTCCGGTGAAATGGTGGTTGGTAATATGGGATCTACAGACAGATTTGATTACACGGTTATTGGCGACAATGTTAATTTGGGTTCACGTATGGAAGCGTTGACCAAACAGTATGGAATTGCGCTTTTAATTAGTGAATCAACGAAAAATGAATTATCTGAGGATGAATATTTGATTCGACCCATTGATTTGGTTGCGGTAAAAGGCAAAAATAAACCAATAAAAATGTTCGAAGTTACAAAGAAAATGATTGACGCTACGGATGATGAGAAATATTTGGTAAAAACATATGCAGAAGCATTGCAAGCATATTTTAATAAAGATTTCTTTACAGCTGCCCAGCTTACAGATCAACTGACTTCGCAATTTCCTGCAGATGGACCATCGAAAACTTTAAAAGAGCGAGTGGAATATTTTGCTAAAGAGCCACCGGCGGATAATTGGGATGGTGCGTGGGTTATGAAGACGAAATAGGACCTTGAACCAGGATGTACCATGATTTTTCGAACATAATTATCAGGATTATTTACATAATATCTGTCGTCCAAAGCTTTATAAAAACAAAAACCCCCTTTATGAAAGGGGGACAGATTTAATTCAAAGAATTAAATCAGGGGGAATCTACCGTGCTAAACCCATCTTATCCTTAACTGCTCTTACCTTCTTCTCAGCAATTGGGTGAGCTTTTTCAAAGCCTTCGTCTAGGATTTTATTGAGCTCTTTAGTGTTTTTGAGATATTCGTTGATTTTGGTGCGGATGGGGGAGAGGTGGGTGATTAGAATTTCAGCAAGTGCTTTCTTGAAGTCACCATAGCCTTTGCCTTCGAAGTCGGCCTCAATCTTTTTCATGCTGTCGCCGGTTACGTGGTGGTAGATGCTCATTAAGTTTGAAACAGCGGGTTTTTTCTCGGGATCGAAAGAGATGCCGGATATGGAATCGGTGACTGCGCGCATTATCTTTTTTTGGATTACATCATCTTCGTCGGTTAAAAAGATTGTGTCGGCTACGGATTCATCGCTTTTGGACATTTTTTTTGAGGGATCTTTTAAGCTCATGATGCGGGCGCCGACTTTTTGGATGAGGGGTTGAGGCAAGACAAAAGTTTGGCCAAATTTTTCGTTGAAACGGCGAGCGAGCAACCTAGTGAATTCGATGTGTTGCATTTGATCGTGGCCAACAGGGACTTTGTTCGTATCGTATAGCAAAATGTCTGCAGCCATGAGGACGGGATATGCAAAAAGGCCGACACCGGCAGAATCGGAACCCATCTTTTTGGATTTATCTTTATATTGCGTCATGCGCGAGAGCTCGCCCATTTTGGTTTGGGTCATAAGCAACCAACCGAGTTCCGTGTGTTGGGCGACGTCGCTTTGCAAGAAGAGAGTGGATTTTTTAGGATCGATGCCAACTGCTAAGTAGGTTGCGGCAATGGCATAGATTTGCTCACGAAGCATTTTTGGGTCTTGTGGGACTGTGACAGCGTGGTCGTCGACGATGCAATAATAACAGTTATAGCTTTTTTGTAATTCGACCCATTGGCGAAGAGCACCAATATAGTTGCCAAGGTGGGGGATGGATGTGGGCTTTACGCCGGAAAATACGATTTCTTTCATATAAGTCAATAATACCTCGTCGCACGTCGCACGTCCAACGTCGCACGTCAAGATATTTGTAAACAAAAAAGGCGCATGGGAGCGCTTTTTTGTTTGGTTTACCCCAACCCCTATTAGGGGCTTTAAACCGGTCAACAAGTTTCCCTAACAGGGAGATTTAGAGGGTAAAACTTTTTACACCTCTATCACCAGCGTCAGAATCATCGGACGTCGGCCGGTTTTATCGAAGAGGAGTTGGCCCAGTTGTTCGCGGACTTTATCTTTTAGATATTGACCGTTGGCACTTGAGCGTGAATCTTCATCTTTTAATACTTCTGCAACTTTGCGACGCGCATAAGGAATTAATTCCTCGTGCTGGCGTATGTAAACAAAGCCGCGGGTAATAATATCGGGTAAGCGCAAGAGCTTGCCTGTTTGGGCGGAGACAACAGCCATTACAATGGCAACGCCGTCTTGTGAAAGCTCTACGCGATCGCGAAGTACAATGTGGTTAGTATCACCAACGCCTAAGCCATCTACAAATACGTATTCAGTTGGGACTTTTTTGTTGGTGAGTTGGCCATTCCTTTTTTTATCGAATTCTATGATTTGTCCGTTATCCGCTATAAATATATTTTCGGCCGGGAAACCGTTTTCGATTGCAGCTTTTGCATGCATTCTTAAAAAGGAGTGATTGCCTTCGATAGGAATCAGATATTTTGGTTTAATCCAATCATGCACGTTTTTGAGATCTTCTTGACAAGCGTGTCCGCCGGCGTGCACATCCATCATTTGGTAGTGAACAACTTCTGCGCCTTCGCGATACAAAGTATCTTTTAAGCGTTGAACGGAGCGTTCGTTACCCGGAATGACAGATGAAGAAAATACAACAGTATCTCCTTCTTGAATATGAACTTTTTGATGTTCGCCATTGGCGATGCGCATAAGCACGGCGCGGTCTTCGCCTTGGGCGCCGGTGCAGATGATTACAACTTGATTATCGGGAAGTTTTAAGGCATCTTTAATATCTATGATAGTGTTTTTGCCTACTTTCATGTAACCAAGTGCTTGGGCGATTTTAACGTTGGATTTCATGCTGAAACCCTCAACCGCAACTTTGCGGCCCATTCGTTCGCAGGCTTGTACAATTTGGTTAATACGCCCTAGCATGGAAGCGAATGTACCAACTATAACGCGGCCTTTAGCGTTACCAATAATGTCATCAATATTATGTTGAATATCACCTTCAGTCAGCTGGTGGCCTTCTTTGGGTGCATTGGTGGAATCGGCCATTAGAGCTAAAACATCCTTTTTACCAAGCGCTTTAATTTTGTCGATTTCCGTTGGCAGATCGCCTGATGGATTAGGATCGATTTTAAAGTCGCCGGTGTGAACAATAATGCCGGCCGGAGTGTGAATGATTACGCCAAATGAATCCGGGATGTTATGAGATACGCGGAAAAATTCAACTTTGAAAACACCAAGTTGCAAAACATCGTCGGAACGAATAATTGTAATGTTGAGTTTGGGAAAACCTTTAAAATCATCTTGGCGTTTTTTTACAATGCCCGCAGTAAGAGGATTCATGAAAAGTGGCGGGTTGCCAAGCTTCTTTTGTAAATGGGGGATAGCACCGATATGGTCGTAATGGCCATGGGTGATAATTGCACCGCGAATGTTTTTTAGTTTTGAGTTCAGATAGCTTGTATTGGGAATAATATAATCCACGCCAGGCATGTCTTCTTCGGGGAATTGCAACCCCATGTCGATAATTAGAATATCGTCCTTATACTCGATTAAGGTCATATTGCGGCCAACTTCTTCGTTGCCACCCAATACGATAACTTTTACGCGTTCGGTACCTATGAGTTTGTCTTTATCTGATCCTGTTTTTAAGCGAGGATTATTTTTGTAGGTATGTAAGCGAGGTTCATCGGATTTAAACTCCGGTTTGCCTCCGCCGCGGTTTTTGCCTCTGGGTTTTTGGGAATCGTTAAAAGCGTTTTTACCTTTTTGCGGAGGAGCGCTTTTTTGCGGACCTCTTTGAGGGTTTCTTTGTGGAGACGCGGTTTTTTGTGATACAGCTCCGGATCCTCTTTGAGGATAGTTGGTTTTTTGCCCCGAAAGTTTGCCGGATTTAAAATCACGTTCTGTGGCTTTAGATCGTAGCTGATTGCTTTTTTCGGAAGCGTGTTTAATTGCCTTGGCAATTAAATCTTTATTGTCGGCTCTTTTATCTTGGACATTGGCTGGGCCTTTGCCTGAAGATGAAGGGCGAGGTGAGTTTTTTGCCAACCCTGATTGAACAGGTCTGCCTGTGCGGGCTGGTCTTTTTGAACTCGGAACAAATTTGTGAAACGGTTGCATATTACATTAACTATTGCTCAAGTCTTAACGTCATAACGTCATAACGTCATAACGCGTAGGGGAGTTGAGGTTAGTTGTTTTAGTTGTATATCTAAATTTGGCAAACACTTTGGTTTGCATGGATTTATTGATTAATTTGTACGGGTGTCGCCTTTTCGATCGGCGCAAAACATACGGTTAAATTATTAATAATCGAGAATCCCGAACTTTATAATGGTTAAAAAAGTAGAGGGATAAAGTATTCGAAAGTTGTATTCAAAATGAGTCTATAACACCCAAAAAAACGTTCTGGATGTATTTATATGATCTGTTTTTGGAATCACTATCTTTGAAATTTGGCTATGTTTAGCGGAAATCAGCAAAGCGAGTTATTCAACTATGAACATATAGTACCATGGATACCGAGAAGTGTCAATCTAACACGTCCTACGTCGCTCGTCCTACGTCCTACGTTGTATATCGAATTACGAATTGATTTGATAAATAATAAAGGATTTAATCCACTACGCTCTACGAGCTACGAGGGTCAGGGGATGAATGATTGACAAAAGCTGTGATTTTGGTAATTTGGATTTGCTCTTTACTCTCGAGGTTCGAGGAAAGGGTGTGTCTCATAATGGCGGCGGTGCCGCAAAAGGAGAACGCGATGCTGATTAAGAAAGTTTTGGAACCTGAGCAATTGCTTGAGTTGACGAGATTCATTGATGATCACAATAAAGAGTCTTTCGGTCTTAAAGTGGCTTACGAAACAATAGAAGAGCAAATTGCTTGGATAGTCGAGCGCACTCGGGAGGGAAATCTTCCAAATATCGTTGGTTCGGCCCATGATCATTACGTAGAAGGTGATGATGTTGCCTTGGCAAGGATCCTGAAGGCGAGTTCGTTTGATAACGGTGGCCGTACATTGTTCAATGTCACAGTTGAAATTCGCGCTGGCGTTTATCTCTTCCATGATTACTGCGAGGAAAAGGATGAGAAGTACGCTAATCGTGGCGCGGAGTATGAGTATGTAACTGTGCCTCTAGCCTTCGTGTCAAAAATACTATCTCTAATGGGCGTTCCGGAATCACCGGAGTAAACTGAAATATTCCCGATTCTTCGGGATTTTTTTAATACAAAAACCCCCTTTTTGAAAGGGGGAATCGAAGGGGGAATCAACTTAAATACCCAAAATGTTTCAGAGTCGGAATGATGTTGGGAGCGAGATCATCGGGGAGGTTGTTTATGTCTAACCATTCGACTTCGCGGATGTCGGTGCCGGGTGTTACTTCTCCAACTCGATTTGCGAGGAAATGAACTAGGAGAACGTCAATGATTCCTTCGTCGGTATGCTTTGTTGTGTGCATTACAAAAGGTTCGGCATCTTGAAAATCAAGATCGATGCCAACTTCTTCTTTGGCTTCGCGCCGGGCAGCGTCTTTTAAAGAAATGTCCATTGATTCGACTTTACCGCCACAGAATTTCCAAAAGGGTGTGTCGCCGTGTTTGTTCACGAGCACTTTGCCATCTTCGACGATGACCGGGCCTGCGGCAATGATGATTTTTGTCATGAACGTAAACTATAATAATAATGAAATGATGTCAATTTTGTAAGCTAATTTATTTGCAGTTACTTTCACATTCAAACTGCTTCATACCATCATTTTGATTGTCATTTATGCATTTTTGGATACATGTTTTGCATTGTGAAAATTCTGAATTTTCTATTTGCTGACATTTACCATCTTGAATTCCACATTTTGCATATTTAAGGCATTTATCTCCAAGTCCATACATTGCCGTGCAAACATTGGCAGGATTGGGACCACATTTAATATCCAAGCCGTGACAAGTTTCTAGCGCACAAGATCCGGGAGAACAAGTTTTTGGTGAGAACTCGGCTGTCGAGTCTTCACTGAAAGATGGATTGTATAACCTTTCGCTTATTATATTATTTTGTTTATCAACAAAAAAACATCTTGCAGAGATAATTGGCCTTCCTGAACCTTCCTGAATAAATGCGACGTACAATCCATCACTTGATTTTTCTGACTTTATTGATTTAGGAGCTAAATTAGTTGAAGGATAGTCTTTTAATTCAGGATACTGTTTCTTGATTAATTCTATAGCACCTCCATCGGTTTTGAATACAGTTAAGCGTTGATTGTATAGAACGATAATGCCAATAATCAGTAAAATGACGGTTAATGATATCCCAATTATAATGATTTTATTTTTCATAGAATAAGCTAATTTAAGTAAATATCAAATATATTCAAATTAATTTCTAATGTTTTTTAGTATTTGAAATTTTTTAATAATCGTTCAGACACATGGATTCTTTTGGAACTGTTCCCTTGAGGACTTGTTCGACGCAACCGGTTGCCAGTTTTTCGGGATAACAAGTTCCTGCAATATTTTAGGAATGTTTTGTTTTTGCATAAGTCGGGCTACTCGAGTTCCCAATTTATGGGTAAAGCCCCTGTAAAAGGGAAATCTCCAAATAATACATCCGCCACTCCTTGCCCCTCGTTCCCTGGTAGCCAAGCCGCTATAATTGCGTCCCAATTGTTTGTATACTCTTTAATGTTCAAATCGCGTCCTGAAACTATTATGACTATTAATTTTTTGCTTAAAGATCTTAAATTATCAATCGCCTTCACATCTTCTTCGGAAAGTTTTGGGTTTTCTTTATCACCCCAGCCTTCGGCATAAGGTTTTTCACCTACAATGGCAATTCCTATGTCTGCCATGCCTTGTTGATTGATAAAATTACCATTTATATCATATTCCACTTTTGTAGAAGGGGATACCGCGTCTTTGATGCCTTGCAGTATAGTTGTGCCGGGTATCCAATTGCCATCAATACCTTGCCACTCTACAGTCCAACCACCTGATTGTATGCCGATATTATCGGCTGCCGAACCGGCTACTAAAATTTTTGGAGTGTTTTTGGAAATTGGAACGGAATTGTTATTTTTTAACAAAACAAGAGATTTTATAACGGCCTTCCTAGCCAATTCTCGGTGTGGTTTGGAGCCAATGATCTGAAAATCAGGCGAACCGGCTTCTACTTTATCGAAAAGCCCGGTTTCAAATTTAACTTTTAATATTCTTCGCACCGCATCATCAACGCGAGTTTGGCTAATATCACCATTCGTTAGAGCTTGGAGCATATAAGTCGAAAAAGATTCATAATCATAAGGCAGCATGATCATATCGATTCCAGAATTTATAGATTTCACTAACGCTTTATATTTATTTCCTTCTTTCTCATAAACTCCATACCAATCAGAAAAAACAAATCCTTGAAAGTTAAGTTCTTCTTTTAAAATTCCGGTAATAAGATATTTATTCGCGGAAATCTTTTCTCCGTTCCATTTGTTTAGTCCCACCATTATGGATTTAACTTTGGCGTCCACGGCTTTTTTAAAAGGTGCGAGATGAATGTTTCGCAACTCATCCTCGCTGATATTTGAATCTCCCTGATCGATGAAAAAGTTTTTATTGATGGATGTACCCCAAGCTGAAGAGCCGTTGCCAAAATAATGTTTAGCTGCCGCTGTCATTGTAATGCCGTCTTGGTTGTAAGATTGCAACCCTTTTATATATGCTTGGCCGAGTATACCAACCAATGCCGGGTCTGAGCCAAATGTTTCATATGTCCTGCCCCATCTGGTATCTTCCGCTACATCCAAGTTAGGTGAAAAAATCCAATATATTCCGGTCGCTGCGACCTCTTCTGCGGTTGCTTTTGCCACCTCCTCGACTAATTTTGGATCTCTACTTGCTCCCAACCCGATGGAATGCGGAAAAATAGTTGCTTCGGGTAAGTTGCTGTGGCCATGATTAGCATCAATTCCATAGAGCAAAGGTATACTAAGGCGTGTTTTTTGACTGTAAGTATTGAAATTATTTACCATTTTGTACCAACCTTCGCCTGTATTATCATCGGGCTTTCCGCCGCCACCGCTCATTAATGCGCCTAATCCGTATTTCGCGATATCATTCAAATCGTGGAGACTGTTCTTTTCAATCAAAGCCATTTGTCCAATTTTCTCTGCGATTGTCATTCTATTTAGTAAATCGGTCACCCTGTCATCGGTAGATAGCGCCGTGTCTTGATAAGGAAGATTTGTAACGTGACAGTTGGGAGTATTTTTATCACAAACATCAACATACCTGGCATCTGAAATAATAGGAAAAGGTGAAAAAGGTTTAAGAAAAATAAAAATTAAGATTGCCGTTGTGATTATTAGTGATGTGGTTAGGAATATAATTAATTTAAAATGTTTAGCAATGAAAGACATGAAAATCATCTAGTAATTTTTTTGTTAAAAATATTACTTGGTTAGTTTTTATAAAAATCAATAAAAATATAATTGTTTGTAATTGTTGATCTGCCTTTTGCGGGATAAAAGAAAAATACATATTTCGACCAACGTCCGTGTATATACAAAAACAACCAGTGCTAAAATTATACCTGCCCGCCGGAATAAAATGAAGGCATGATCATAGCAATGGCTGATTTGGTCGGTTGTGATTTTATCAATAGCAAAGTATATATACGTTGTTTGCTGTTATTGTTCTGAATCTGATTTAAATTTTACAATATTTTTTCACCTTTAATAAGTTTTACAAGAACTACGATAACAGCTACCACAAGAAGGATATGGATAAATCCTCCGAGGGTGTATGAAGTGATAACTCCCAGTAACCACAAAACAATGAGAATGATTGCGATAGTCCACAACATATAATTTGCGCTTAGGAATAAAAAAATACTTTTGGACTGGTAGCTGTTTGTTTTTTAGATGTACTTAATTTTAGTGTATATCATTGTAAACATTAGCACAATGACGGGTAATATCGCCGTCGAAATCGGATTTGGACGGAGCTCGTAAAACAAAGTTTTTTAATCATTCAGACACATGGATTCTTTTGAAACTGTTCCCTTGAGGACTTGTTCGACGCAACCGGTTGCCAGTTTTTCGGGATAACAAGTTCCTACGATGTCTTTCAAAGAGCCTTTGGTAAGATTATTTTTTTGCTCATCAGTTAATATTGGCGGGAAACAAACTCCGCTTATGCATTGACCCCCATCCGTACATGTTTCACCGGCTTTTTTGTAGGAGAGGAGGCATATTTGATCATCCGTCCATTGCCCACCGGCGTTTTCACAATATTGCTGATTTTTCTCTGGGTGATGTGCAGGCAAAGATGAATATAAAAAGCCTAAACCAATTCCTGATAAAATTATAATTGCGAAAATTATAATAATGAATATCAATATTTTAGGGATGTTTTGTTTTTGCATAGCGATAAATTATATTTTGTATATAAATTATTTCTAATATAAGACTATAATCATTTTTTGTCGTCAAAAAATATTTTTTAAGTTGCGTAAAATAGGGATGCAATTAACGGTTTTTGTTTTTACCAAAAGTCAAAACGTTAATTGGGGTAATTATTTATTTAGAATTAAGATTTAACGGTTTTAAATTTTCATGAATATTCTGAGAAATGATATCTAAATATTTTTCTTCTTCTTCTTTATTAAATTGAATAAATTCTTCACTTTTTGACCATTGCCCACCATACATTGTTTGTATTTTATCAAAGGCAAGATTAATATCATCTAAGGTAAATATTAAAATTGATTTTGCTTTTGGGAAAAATTGCCAAATTGTTGGGTCTATAATATAAACTTGATTTTTAGTTGTTATTATTGCCAAAATATCATGCGTTTTTTTGGTACCACAAACATGAATACCTTTTAGTATGAATATTTGATTAGATTTATCTAATACTTTTATCCATCCAGCGACTAAGCGGGATATTTCACTGCAACTATCGGCCAGTAAAGTACCGGGTTGGTTTTGTAGGTTTATTGGTAATAGCCGGATAATATATTTTTGGATTTTTTTAATTAAGTTTTTGTTCATATATATAATATACACTAAAGATTTTTGTATGTATATTTATAAAAAGAACCCAGTACTTCATAAAGAAACACTGGGTGAGTTCGATGTTTCGTACTAGGGCTACTTGCCTTGACAGCCGGCTTTACCGCACGAATTCATTGATGACGTGCTGGTTCCACTTGCCACGATTTGGGGCTTCGTGAACTTTTTCATTAGCTTTCTCCTTTCCAGCCAATTGGTCGACTGAATATGTGAGCTTCGGTGGGGTACACTCCGGCTCTTTTTCTTGCTTCGGCCACCCTTTTTGCGACCGAAGAACATCCCAACACGTCTCCATCTTCCAGGTAGGCCAATCCTGGGCAACGAGAGCAATGTTGGAAAAGTTCGCAATTAGCACATTCCTTGAGGTTGCGTAGTTTTATTTCACGGAGTTTCCGGAATGCGGATGATTCTTTCCAGATTTGTCCGAGTGACTGAGTGAGAATGTTGCCGCCGATGATTCGCAGTTGATTACAGACGTAGACATTGCCATCTGGATCGATTGCACCACCATTAAATACCGTATCACATGGTATACAATCCAGATTCTCACGAAAGTAGATTGGTTCGGTGCCTTGGCTAGTCACGTCGGGATCAGATACTACCGTTTGCAATTGGCTTGGTGTTAGCTGACATCGATGCGTGTCTGAATTGCCATCGTTTTTTGCCGTAATGACAGTTGAGTATTGTATGTTTACACCCAGATCTCTGGCCAATTTTTTAAGGCTATGAATTCCGTCGGCGGTTATATTCATCAGCGGACATTTAATGCGGACTGTTATACCGGCGGCTACCATTTGTTTTATAGCCGTCGTACTTTTTGCGAACGATCCATGAACTCTCGTGATGCTGTCGTGTATCGCTGCTTCAGCGCTGTATATACTAACGTGGATTTCATCGATGTAGAGAGAACGAAGTGTTGCAATTTGTTGTTCGGTGACTAGGGTGGCGTTCGTGAATATCGTTACAGATAGTCGACGTTTGCGTGCAGCTTTAACGATTTCTATGAAGTCGGGCCTGATGAATGGTTCACCGCCGGTCAAAATTACGTAGAATGTTCCCACTTCCACCATTTGGTCAAAAAGATGGTTATACTGCTCAAGTGTGAGCCCTGGTTTGGTATGGTTGTCCAAACAACAGTGTATGCAATTTTCATTACAGTTATAACACACTTCAACTAACACAGAGCTTGGGATGACGTTTTTTTTGCCTAACGCAGTAATTTCACTCAGCTGGATGAATTTAACAGGCACTGGCCATCTCCTCTTGAAAGGGTTCTGTTGATAGAAGAACTACGTTTTTGTTATGCAGGTCGTCAATGAATTCTTGGACCGCCGTTTGGATGTCTTTTTTGTCGCCTGAATAAGTTTGACAACAAATTTCCGAAATTTGTTCGACGGTTTTAAGAGCATCAATTTGATCCCAAATGAAACTGCCAACTTCATCTAATTTAAGAAGTGATTTCGTATTCTGGTCAAAAATGAATGCTTCGCCGTTTATCGTTCGGCACGAGATATTTATTCCCTTTGCTACATATCTGTTCATTTTTTTCTTTTTCTTGGAAAGTGATAGGACTTGCGGATTGCACTGCTAAAGAACTAATAATACCTTATCATTAGTTCTTATTTTGTCAAGGGTTTCGTCGTATTAAAAATAACAAATAGTTCAAAATGATTGTCCGAGTAATGTATAAAAGTTTTTAATTATTTTCGCTAACGTTTGCGGTATATACGAAGTGCGAGGCAGTACAATTTTATCATGCTGCCGAAGCATTTGGACGATCTGCGTTTGCTATGATCGTCCAAAATAAGCAAACGTGGGAGTTGAATATGCCGCTGTTAACTGAAGTGCTGATTTATAGCCCATATGTAGAGTAATGCGATTCCAAGCAATTGGGCCAATGCAATAATTAACCCAGCTTTTACAAAGGTCTTCTTACAGTTCTTCTGCTGTAAACCTGCCAGCCCAGTTGCCACGGACAGTAATAGGGTGGGGAGAGCCAAATTGATTATATTGGGTAATAGCGTACCTACATACCCGTAAAACTCTGAATGCCTATTTAGAGGGAGAAGAGTATCAATCAGGAGTGGAATGCCAATGAACAGGATTGGCATAAGAGAGAGTATAAAAGAAATTATGCCTAATTTTGAGTGCTTTTTACTGACCATATGCTTGGGATATAAATTAGTATTTTAGTTAACGTTGGCGCATATACAATCGTTTTAATGTTGGATATGCGCTGTTATGTGCCGTTTCTAAAAAATTACACCACAAAAACAAGTTTGTCATCTGGAACTTCATCTGAAAGAGAACAATCTGGATATGCAGTTATTGAATAAAATGGTAGCTGCTTTGTCTCTACTATTTGTATATGAATTGTTTTTGTTGAAGACAATTCTATTCCCGAAATAGTATTTACAATAATTTCATCCTCTCCGACACATTTACTTCGGGGAATATGCTTAATTTGTACTCTTTCTTTTTCTGAAAGATCATCCATATTTAAACAATTTTTTTTACCAACGAGATATTGGTAATTAAATCCAAATATCGCGGTTTTGAATTCTGAATGATCAATCCAAAGAATTTCGTCGGCGGATAGTAGTTCCTGGTATTTATTTTTAACTAGCTCTAATAATTTTTTTGGATTTTCAATGCCAACAATATTTTTATCAAATTTAGTGCTGATTGTATTTAAAGCATTTTCAATATTAGCTTTCGTTATTGTTGAATAAACGAATTTCTTTTGAGAATAATCATAATACCAGTACGGTACGCCAATTAAAGTTTCTTTATAGGCATGATCTACAAATTTAAAATGTCTCAAAACATGAAATTCATTTGTTGGATTAATTACGAATTTTTCCAGATTGTTCATACTTTATTTTTATTGAAATCTACAAACTGAAGTAATTTTTTAGAAATGGTATATAACGTTTACGCATCATCTGAAGTTTTCATCCCGATTTAGCAGGATAAACTTTTGATTCAGACAATGCTTTGTTTAATTATCTCCGCCTAAACCTTCATGAAAACTAAGGGATGAAAATTTGGGCCGAGAAAATTTTTCACTCCTTGTTAATTCTAATAAAGAAAAATTTTGGAGCCAGATATGCGTTGTTAAGTGATGTTTTTCTTTGGACACTATGTTATTTTGATAATTCCCTTAATGGCACCGACCTTGTTTTCAGGTTTTTTAAAAACAAAACCATCTTTTTTTATGTCGTTCCTGCCTTCATATTTATGGACAACCTTTTTCATTTTGGCGCGTTCATAGAGAATGATGACATCAAGCTTAATCGGTTCTTTCCCAAATTTTTTAGGCCAAAAATAAAACGGTTCAATAAATTGCTCGAGATATTTTCCTTTCTCGGTAATTTTGAAATCGAGAGCAAAAATATCAATCGGTTTATTATCAATATTCTCATATCTATCACCTTTACGGCTCGGGTCATATCTATCCGTACCTAATTTTTTGACAATCTTGATTAAATCATCAGTCGTTTTTCCAGGATGATCTTGCGAGCCAATACCACGGATAGATAATTTTTGGCCTAAAAAATGCTTGATGATACACCTATCTATTTTCGCGCCAACAATCTTGAAGTCTGGTTGGACATCAACTTTATATTCAGGAACTTTAACTTGATAAACTGGTATAATCATATTCTAAAAAGATGGTTTTGTTTTTAAAGTCGTGTTCAGTGCAAGTCCAAAGAAAAATTTCACT